>NZ_BMGD01000001.1 GCF_014639875.1 Blastomonas aquatica
AGGCTTTCGGCTTCACCCTTCACGAAATCCCAAGGGAGCCTGATATGGCTGTTTCTTAGGAAGCCGTCGCCTGAATCGCGAACGAGCCGATATGAGGTTCGCCTTCATCGCGAAGCATCGAAGGATCTGGCCGGTGGCATTGAGGTGCGGGGCGCGCGGTGTCTCGCGAACCGGTTTTTATACCTTGCTTTCCCGTGCGTCGTCGCAGCGCTTCCCGGACGAAGAGGTGACCGACGCCAGGATCATAACTAGCCATGTTGTAGGAGCCGGACCTACAGTGCCCGCAGCTCGCCGATGGGATCTCCTGCGACCTGAATCGGGTCGAACGGATCATGCAGGCGCGAGAGCTGCGGCTAGGGCGATGCCTTGCTTAGTCAAGTCCATGAAAGAATATCGGCCAAGCAACTGCGCTCTGCGCGCCACAGGCTGGGCTCCTCAACTGTCCCGGTCGCAATATGCGGCCCATTCGGCCATCATCACCCGGCGTTTCTCCAATAGATTGCCGCGCCGGTAGGCCGCTTCGGTTTTGTTGGCGACCATATGGGCGAGGGCAGCTTCCGCCACATCGCTGGGGTGGTTCGTCTCTTCGCTCACCCAGTCGCGGAACGATGATCGGAACCCGTGCGGGGTATAGGGCTGAAGCATCTCCTTCATCAGCTTGGACAGCGTCATGTCGGACAGAGGCCTGTTGTTCTTGAAGCCGGGAAACACGTAGGGCGATTCCCGAAGGCGCAGCTGGGCACAGCGACGGATGATCCGCAGCGGTCGCGGGCTGAGCGGGACCACATGCTCGCGAAATGCCTTCATACGCGCCTTGGGAAGCGTCCAGAGGCCGCTTTCAAGGTCAACCTCATCCCAGGTCATGCCACGCACCTCGCCCGATCTGGCGGCGGTGTAAATGGCAAATTCGAGAGCAAGGCGACTGAAGGATTCCCGCGCGCGCAGCCTCTGGATGAACTTCGGCACCTTTTCGTAAGGCATAGCCGGGTAGTGACCATCACGGCGCGGCTGACGCGGCAGGCCCTTGGTGATCGCCCGCATCGGGGCTTCGTTCTCGCGGTAGCCAGACGCATAGGCCCAATCGAGCACCATCCCGATCCGCTGGCGCACCCGGCGCGCAGTCTCGGGCTTGGCCAGCCAGATTTCCATCAGCACGTCGCGGATCATCGGGCCGGTGATCCGATCAACCCGCATCTTGCCCAGCTGCGGGAAGGCGTACATCTCCATGGTGCGCATCCACTGGCCATGATGCTTGCCGTTGCGCCATGTCTTCGAGTGAATGTCGAAGACCTTCTGTGCCGCGTCCTTGAAGTTGGGCACAGCTTCGACCTTGCGCCGCTCGAACTGCGGGTCGTAGCCTTGCTCTACCTGACGGCGCACGACCTGCGCCCGCTCGCGAGCCTCATCCAGGCCCACTGTCTTGCAGCTGCCCAGGCCGAAATCTCTCCGGTTGCCTTTGTGCTGTACCCGGCAGACCCAGCTGCTGGTTCCTCCCGGTCTCTCATAGCGAAAAAGGCCGTCGCCAAAACTGATACGACGGCTGGACTGAGGCTTGGTCTTCGGGCCGGTGTTCGAAGTCGTTTCCATGGAGCTGATCATAAAATTTATTCCCACATTTGCAAAAATGTCGGTCTGGACGACGTGGGACACTCAGGGATCCGAATCACCAGCGAACCCCTCAGGGAAGCTGGACTTTCGGAGCTGATCAGGGATTTTGTGGGATTAGTACCTGGCGGAGAGGGTGGGATTCGAACCCACGGTGAGCTCGCGCCCACGCCGCATTTCGAGTGCGGTACATTCGACCACTCTGCCACCTCTCCGGCCTAGCGGGGCCAGGGCGATGCCCGGCGACCCAAACTGGTTCCCGCAGCGCAGAAAGATGTGGTCGATCTGCGGGAAGGCGGGCCATTAGCGCAGGCTTTGCGACTTGCCAAGCAGAAACCTGCGGCCAGTTGGCGGAAAGCTTGTATGCTGCGTTGCAACACACTAAGTTGGTTCAATGAGCAACAATTCCTTCCGACGCGGCAACGACGATGCGGCGGGTAGCACCCAGGCAGCCGGCACCGATTCCACCAGCAGCGTTATCATGCCGCGGGTTTCGCGCGCGCGCTACACGATTGGCGATATCGTGCGGCACCGCATCTTCGATTTCCGCGGTGTGGTGTTCGATATCGATCCCGTTTTCGCCAACAGCGACGACTGGTACGAATCGATCCCCGAGGAACTGCGCCCGGCCAAGGACCAGCCGTTCTATCACCTGTTCGCCGAGAACGCGGAAAACAGTTATATCGCTTATGTCAGCCAGCAGAATCTGGTTGGCGATGACAGTGGCGAGCCGGTCGATCACCCTGCCGTGCCGCAGCTATTCGGACCATTCAGCGACGGGCGCTATCGTCTGCGCACGATGCACTAAGCGCTGCGCGCGGGCACTAAGCGCTGCGCGCGGGCACTGAGCGCTGCGCCGGGGACTCGGCGCGGGCAGGGTTTTATCAGGAGCGCAGTTTCCATCCCGAGCGCAGCAATGCGTAGCAGGCAAAGCCGAGCGCGACATTGATCGCGAGCAGCAGACCTGCGCCCAGCAACAGCGGCGAATCGGTGGAACCGATGAACCCATAGCGGAAACCCGAGATCACGTAGAAGAACGGGTTGGCGTGGCTGAGCGTGCGGAACGCGGGCGCCATCGCCTGGACCGAGTAGAACGTGCCCGACAGCAGCGCCAGCGGTGCCACGACGAAGTTGGTGATCGCGGCGGCATGATCGAACTTTTCCGCCCAGACCGATGTCAGCACGCCCATGAACGCCAGCATCATCGCGCCCATCAGCCCGAACCAGAGGATCGCCAGCGGATGGCGCGGCGTTACGTCGATCCCCGGCCACAGCAGCATTGCCAACCAGACAGCAGCGCCGACGAGAATCGAGCGGGTGACCGCGGCAATCGTCAGCGACACCAGCACCTCGAGTTCGGACAGCGGCGGCATCAGATAATCGATGATCGTCCCCTGGATCTTGCCAACCAGCAGCGAGAAGCTGGAATTGGCAAAGCTGTTCTGCATCATCGCCATCACAATGAGGCCTGGCGCGAGGAAATCGGCAAACGGCACGTCGAGAACGGTGCGGCCCGAGCGCCCCAAGGCGACGGTGAAAATCACCAGATACAGCATCGTGGTGATTGCCGGCGCCCAGATGGTTTGCAACTGGACCTTGAAGAACCGGCGCACCTCTTTCATATAGAGGGCTTTCAACCCTCCCCAGTTGATCGCACCGATCCGGACGGTGCCGGGCTCTGCAAAGGCAGGGCCGGTTCCGATTTCGGGTCTATTGCCCGGCGCCGCGACGGCTACGGGGGGATTTGGTGCTTGATCGTTCATGGTGGTTGCGCCTATCGGCGGACACCAGACCGGGCAAGCCCCAATTGGTCAAGAAGGAATTGCTGTTCATGTCATGGACCGACGAGCGGATCGATCAGCTCAAAACCATGTGGGAAAAGGGCCTCACCGCCAGCCAGATCGCTGAAGAGCTGGGCGGGGTCAGCCGCAATGCGGTCATCGGCAAGGCGCATCGCCTTGGCCTGAAGTCGCGCCCGTCTCCGGTCAAGGCAGGCGAAGCCAAGCCCAAGGTCGCCAAAAAGGCTGATGCTCCCAAACCGGCCAGGAAACCCGAGGCCGAGGTTGAGTCCGAATCTGACGCCGACGCACCGCCGTTCAAGGCCGATGCGCCTGCCAAGCCCTTGCGCGCTGCGCCTGCGCCCACGCCCGCTCCGCAACCTGCCCCCCGCCCGGTTGAAGCCGCCGCAGTGGCGGATGATGACGATAATGATGTAGCCGACAGCGCAGATGTCGTTGCAGCACCCGAGCTTAAACCGCAGCCACGGATCGTATCGGTCGGTCCCGGCGGCTTCCTGCGCCAGGGCCCCGGCGATCAGCAGGCCCCGATCCCGCCGGCTCCGCCGCGGCGTCTGGTCCCTGCCCGCCCTAGCGCGGAGATCGCCGACAAGACCACGCTGCTCGATCTGACCGACCGCATCTGCCGCTGGCCGATGGGTCACCCGGGCGAGCCTGATTTCCACTTCTGCGGGCAGCAGGTCAATCCGGGCTTCCCATATTGCGTCGAGCATTGCGGCCGGGCCTATCAGGCGCAGCTGCCGCGCGGCACGCGTCGCCCTCCCCCGCCGATGCCGTTTGGCGGACCTCGCGTCCGCTGATAGCCGAGGATAGCGGCGGATAAGTCGGGCGGCATGCTTGCCGGACGGGTGCTTTGCGCCCTATAGCAGGCGGCATGTCCGACGATCTGTTCGCAAAATCGCAAACCCCTGTTGAAACCTATGATGCCTCGGCGATCGAGGTGCTCGAGGGGCTTGAGCCGGTGCGGCGCAGGCCGGGAATGTATATCGGCGGCACCGACGAGCGCGCGCTGCATCATCTGGCCGCCGAAGTGCTCGACAACAGCATGGACGAGGCCGTCGCCGGCCATGCCAGCCGGATCGAGGTGACCTTGCGCCCCGGCAACCACCTGACGATCAGCGACAACGGCCGTGGCATCCCGGTCGATCCACACCCCAAGTTTCCGGGCAAGTCGGCGCTCGAGGTGATCCTCACCACGCTGCACTCGGGCGGCAAGTTCTCCGACAAGGCCTATGCCACCAGCGGCGGTCTGCACGGCGTCGGCGTGTCGGTGGTCAATGCGCTGTCGAGCGAACTGCTGGTCGAAGTGGCGCGCAACAAGGAATTGTACGCGCAACATTATTCGCGCGGCGCGCCGCTGGGTCCGCTCGAGAAGGTTGGCGCAGCCCCCAACCGGCGCGGCACTACGATAAGCTTCGTTCCCGATGACGAGATCTTCGGCGCAGGCGCGAAGTTCAAGCCCGCACGGCTGTTCGCGCTCGCCCGGTCCAAGGCGTATCTCTATGCCGGGGTCGAAATCCGCTGGAAATGCGATGCCGAACTGTCCGACGACAAGGTTCCGCAAGAGGCGGTGTTCCAGTTCCCCGGTGGCCTCGCCGATCATCTGCGCGAGCAGCTGGGCGGGCGTGAATGCGCGACATCCGACTTCTTTGCGGGGCGGCAGGACTTCCCTGATGGCAAGGGCCGGGTTGAATGGGCGGTCGCCTGGCCGCTGTGGAGCGACGGCAGCTATAGCTATTATTGCAACACCATCCCCACCCCCGATGGCGGCACGCACGAGGCGGGCCTTCGCGCCGCGATCCTCAAGGGGCTGCGCGGCTTTGGCGAGCTGATCGGCAACAAGAAGGCAGCGGGGCTGACCGCAGAGGACGTGATGACCGGCAGCGAACTGATGCTCTCGGTGTTCATCCGCGATCCGCAGTTTCAAAGCCAGACCAAGGACCGGCTGACCTCGCCCGAAGCGGCGCGGTTGGTCGAGAACGCCGTGCGCGATCACGTCGACCATTTCCTGACCGACAACATGGAGCGCGGCAAGGCGCTGCTCGGGCTGGTGCTCGAGCGGCTGGACGAACGGCTCAAGCGCAAGGCCGAACGCGAGGTCAAGCGCAAGACCGCGACCAGCGCGCGCAAGCTGCGGCTGCCGGGCAAGCTGACCGATTGCAGCAACGACGGCACCGGGGTGGAGGGCGCAGAGACCGAGATCTTCATCGTCGAGGGCGACAGCGCGGGTGGTTCCGCCAAGCAGGCGCGTGACCGCAAGACCCAGGCGATCCTGCCGATCCGCGGCAAGATTTTGAATGTCGCCTCGGCCAACACCGCCAAGATCGGTGCCAACCAGGAAATCGCCGATCTGGCGCTGGCGCTGGGTTGCGGCACCGGCAAGCACTGCGATCCGGGCCAGCTGCGCTACGACCGGATCATCATCATGACCGACGCCGATGTCGACGGCGCGCATATCGCGACGCTGCTGATGACGTTCTTCTTCCAGGAAATGACCGAGATCGTGAAGGCGGGGCACCTGTATCTCGCGCAGCCGCCACTCTACCGGCTCGTGGTTGGCGCCAAGAGCTGGTACGCGCGCGATGACGCCCATCGTGCCGAGCTCGAAAGGACGATCCTCAAGGGCAAGAAGGTCGAGGTCAGCCGCTTCAAGGGGCTGGGCGAGATGAACCCCGGACAGCTGCGCGAAACGACGATGAGCCGGACATCGCGCTCGCTGCTGCGCGTCACCCTTCCACCCAATTACGAGCAGTATTCGGCGGTCAAGGAACTGGTCGGCGAGCTGATGGGCAAGAACCCCGAGCACCGCTTCAACTTCATCCAGAACCACGCCGCGCAGGTCGATCGTGAAGCGATCGACGCTTAGCGCCGCGCTCTCCCCTCCCGTCATTCCCGCGAAGGCGGGAATCCCGCTTCCGCGGGAAGGCCAGAAGGGAAAGCGGGACCCCCGCCTGCGCGGGGGTGACGAAAATGGCATGGTTTGGTGGACTCGCCTGGGAAAGCTCATGGAGCATATTGTTTTCCGGCGAAAGCCGGAATCCCGGGCTGGATTGCGTAACATCGCCCTGGATTCCGGCGTTCGCCGGAAAACGGTTCATCGGGCGATGGCAATCTTGTTGATCGCTTTTGGCAGCCAGGCCATCGCACAGACTGATACGCCGCCCCCCGCCCCCGCAATGCAAAACACCTTCGACAAGCCCGCGCTTGATGTACTCGCCCTGCTGCAAAGCACCGCCGAGCCCGCAAGCATCTTCACCCCTTCTTTCCTCACCGCCGTCCCGCCCGACCAACTGGCGGCGGTGATCAGCGGCTTGCGCGACCAGTTCGGCGCGCCGCTCGCGATCGATGCAATCCAGCCGATGGACGTGCGATCTGCGAAGGTCGATGTCCGCTTCGACAAGGCGGTGGTGACGTTCACAATCGGCGTGCTCGACGGCAAGTTGTCGGGGCTGTTCGTCACCGGATCGCGCACGCAAGGCGATACGCTGGAGCAGGTTACTACCGATATCGCCGCGCTGCCCGGGCGCAGCGGGCTGATCGTCCAACGGCTGACCGGCAAAGGTTCAGAAACAATCGCGAGCCACAACGCCGACCAGCGCTTTGCCATCGCCTCGGTGTTCAAGCTCTATGTGCTTACCGAGATCGACCGCGCTGTGCGCGCCGGCGAGCGCACATGGAGTGACGTACTGCCGCTCGCTCAAAAATCGCATCCCTCTGGGATTACCCAGGATTGGCCGGACAATGCTCCGATGACGCTGCAGACGCTGGCAACGCTGATGATCTCGATCAGCGACAACAGCGCCACCGATACGCTGATCGCTGCGATCGGCCAAGAGAAGCTAGAGGCCATCATCCGCGCGAGCGGCCATGCGCGCCCGTCGGACATGATCCCGCTGCTCTCGACGCAAGCGGTGACCGGCCTGAAGATGCCCGCCAACGCAGCGCTGCGCGATCGCTTCCTTGCAGCCGACGATGCCGGGCAGACGCGGATTTTGGCAGACGTCGGCGACGCGCTGACGCTGCCCCGGCTCGACCTGTCGGTCTACACCGCCGGCCCCAACCAGATCGATACGGTCGAATGGTTCGCCAGCCCGCAGGACATCGCGAGGCTGCTGGCAATGCTCGAGGACGACGGAGACCCAGCCACCCGCGCGATCCTCAAGATCAATCCGGGCATTGCGCCGGTCAACGCGGCGCGCTGGGCTTATCTTGGCTACAAGGGCGGATCGGAGCCGGGGATCATGGCGATGAGCTTCCTCGCCCGTTCTCGGCAGAACGACCGTTACATCGTGTCTGCCGTGGTCAACAATCCCGCCGCTGACATCGATCAGCCGGGGTTCATCCAACTGATGGCACGGCTGCTGGATCTGCTGACAGCGCGCGACGCGCCGTCCACTCGTCCTTGAGCAACCCGAAGATCAGGCTGTCGCGCACACCGATATGGGTTTCCCATTCGGCGCGCAGATGGCCCTCCTGAACGAACCCCATCGAGGTCAGCAGCGATATCGAATGCAGGTTCTCCGGATCGGCATCGGCAAACACCCGCCGCTGGCCTTCGGTGATCAGCAGCTGATCGAGCACCATCGCCACCGCTTCGCGCGCAATTCCCTGCCCCCAGCACGACCGCGCGAGGATATAGCCCAGCTCGCACACATTCTCGCGCCGGTCATGCGCGTTGACCCAGCCCAGCGCCATGTCATCGCCTGCGCGCGTGATCGCCCAGCTGCGCCACTCGCCGACTGCTGCGGGTTCAAGATAGGCGCGGGTTTCCTCGATCGACCGGTGCGGGCCGGATGACCACCAGGTCATCAGACCATCATCGGACAGGACTTCAAACAGCGCCTCGGCATCATCGGTGCGGATCTGGCGTAGCACCAGTCGCTCGCTCTTCAGCAAGGGCATCGGCGCGGTGGTCATGCCGCCGTCAGTGCCTCGACCAGTGCGCGGACCTTCTTCTGCCGCCATTGCGGGGTCGGTGCGACGACCCAATAGGCACGGCGAGAGGGACGAACCTCGTCGATGGCGACCAGCCTGCCCTCGGTCAGGTCCCGTTCGGCGAGCAGATAGGGCACGGTCACGCTGCCAAAGCCCGCGATCGCAGCATCCAGCCCCAACCCGGCATCGGCGACCTGCATCACCGTGCTATCATCGGCAACGGTGTCGTCCTTGCCGCGCGTGCAACCGGGCCATTCGATCCGGCGATCGCCCTGATAGCCCGGCGCCGCCACGGTGACGAACTGCGCCGGGCCGATCACCGCGCCTTCTAGCTCTGCCGGGCCGTCGGCGAGCCGGATCGCGCAATCGAGGTTGGCTTCGGTAAAATCGATATCGTTGTCGCCCGATACCAGCGTGTAGCGAATTTCCGGGTTGGCGGCGGCATAGCCGATCAGCCGGTGGTGCAACCATTTGGCGGCAAAGTCGCGCGGCACCGCAATGGTCAGGCGGAAGCTCGACTGGCCCTGCTGCATCGCGCGCACGGCTTCCTCGAACTGCAGGAACCCGCCGCGCAGCGCATCGAGCCCGGCGCCGGCCTCATCGGTCAGCTCAAGCCCCTTGGGGGTGCGGCGGAACAGCACCACGCCCAGCATATCCTCCAATGCGCGGATCTGCTGGCCTACGGCAGCAGGCGTTACCGCGAGCTCATCGGCAGCGCGGGTGAAGCTGAGGTGCCGCGCCGCTGCATCGAGCACGCGCAGACCATTGAGCGGGAGATGGGTCCGTTTCATACGAAACGTTGATTAATCGGCAACGGCCGGTGCGACCAGCGCAAAACGCGGGATTTCCACCGCGATCAGCTCGTCATCGTTGCGCATCATCCGGTACATCCCTTCCATCCGACCGGTGGGCGTATCGAGCGGGCATCCCGAGACATAATCATGCGCCTTGCCGGGCAGGATTACCGGCTGTTCGCCGACCACACCCTCGCCATCGACCTGATGCACCCCGCCGCGGCCATCGGTGATCACCCAGTGGCGGGTCAGCAGCTGTACGGGGCTTTCCGAATTGTTCTCGATCCGGATGTGATATGACCAGAACCAGCGGGCGCTGTCGGCGCGCGACCTGTCGGGGAGAAAGCTGACCGCGACTCGCACCGTGATGCCATGGCTGGTGGCACTGTGGGAAAAGAACCGGTCCATGCTGTCTGAAAATTGGTCCATGCTCGCAATATGCCTTGTCCAGCGGTCCGGCGAAAGGGGGCATAGGATAAATACCTTGCCCGCCGCTGCGGAATTCTACTTTGCGCTTTCTTTCTTGAGGTACGCGATCACATCGGCACGGCGCTGGGCATCGCCCAGCCGGAACCCCATCCTGGCTCCGGGAATGAAGGCTTGCGGGTTGGTCAGCCATTTGTCGAGCCTGTCGGCATCCCAGGCAAACTTGGCTGCCTTGAGCCCGGGCGAATAGGCAAAACCGGGCGCGGCCCCAGCCTTGCGACCGAACACGCCGCGATGCGCGGGGCCGACGCCGTTGGTGTCCGCGGCATGGCAACCGGTGCAGTTGCTGGCATAGACCTTCGCGCCGCGCACGGGATCGCCGGCAGCCGCCGCTGTGCCCTGTGCCATGGCCGGCATTGCTGTCAGCAACGCGCTGGCCAGCAAGGAACCTGTCATCGCCATCGTCAGCGTGCGGTCGTCCACAAACTTTTTCACCTATATGATCTCCCAGAGCCCAACGGGGCAACGTCGTGCGTTGCGCGGATATGGGACCATGCAACGGCCTTTTCCAGTCGGTGCGGCGGCTTTAAACTACAAGCGCTTGAGCGCGCGACACGCAGAGGGTGCCAGCATTACTCCGCCGGGGTGGGAACCGGCGCGGTGTGCGCGCGGCGTCCGGTGATCAGCGCGATCAGACGCGGCACCGGCCCATGGCGGTCCATCCAGGCCGCGTAGGCGGCGTAATCAGGGTCGGCCATCAGATGCCGCTCCTCGGTGCGCGCGCGCCAATAATACACGCCCGACACGCAGGCGAGGATAGCCGCATTGCGCACGCCATCCACCCACGATCCGCTGGTGACCAGAAATGGCATTGTTGCGAACCACCAATAGATATTCTTGGAAAGATAGGCGGGGTGTTTGGTCCATCGATATGGCCCGTGGGTCAGGATCCCGCGATGGGTGAGGTTGGAAAAGCGGATGCCGAAGGCAACGGTCGCCCACGCGTAGATCCCCGTCAACACCACCAACCACGCGCCCCATGCGACCAGCAGCGGCGTGTTGCCCTCAAACCAGTAGACCCAATCGGCGGTGTTGATGTGATAATTCAGCGGGCCGTTGTCCCCCATCAAAATGAACGGCGGGTAGCAGATCAGCGCCGCAGCCCAGCCCGCCATATAGGGGTTGGCGGTGCGGATGTGCGAATCGAGCGGCTTCAAGGTCAGCGCATAGCCGACTGTGGCGAACTGTACGTCGACCAGGAACATCGTGATGATCAGCCAGTTGGCGATCCACACCGGGTTGGTCGCGATTTCGGCGACGTTGGCGTTGATGATCTGCGCATAGCCGCCGGGAACGATCGACAGCATGAAGGCGAGAAAGAAACCCTTCACCGCCCAGGCGCGCAGATGGTGATAGATAGCCTCGCGCTCCCAGCCGGGCTGGCCCGAGATCATCGCGCCCAAGTGCCAGGCCCCATCGTGCTGGTCTTTCAGATAGCGCTCGACCCAGATCACATAGGGGATCGACAGAAAGAACAGGAACGGAGCAGCATAGATGAACACGTTCATCGCGAACTGGTAGTTGCCCGTCCAGTACCAGCGCGCGGTCGCATAGATTGCCGCGATCACGGCCCACGTCATCCACAGCCCAGTCAGCTTGATCAGGCTGGTATCGATAACATCCTTGACCGGGCGCGGATTGGACCAGTTCAGGCCGGTGCTGGGTCTCAGATGAACCTTGTCGACCAACAGCGACCAGAGCACCATCGGCAGGCCGGTGGCGACGCAGCACACCAATGCCGCATTGGGACCGCTCCAGCCGTTCTGCCGTGCCAGAACCACCCAGCCGAACAGCCCGACAAGCCCGATCAGCCCTGCGCCATGGCTGACGGCGCTTGGCGGGCAAGGATCATGCGGAGTGGCTGACGGGCTGGGCATGGTGGCTGACCCTTAACCGATATTTGTGAGCAAGCGGTGAAGGAAATGCACCGACCGCGTTCGAACCCTTTTTGCGACAAAATGGGTGGGGCCTGCGCGAATGTCGCTCGACTTGGGCCAGTGATCATGCACTATCGGACGGCCCGGGGAACGAAACAACGGGGGCAAGGGTAAGCCAATAAGAGGTCGCAAAAGGTTTATGCAGATGCATCTGGGGGCATTACGTGGATTAGGACTTGCGCTGGCCTTGCTGGGGCCAACAGGCTTTGCGGCTGTGGCAGCGACGTCAGAGCCGATCCACGGCACATGGGAAAACCCCACCGGCGACGTCCGCGTCGTCACCCAGTCGTGTGGCACCGAATTGTGCGGTAAGGTTAGCTGGGCGAGCGACCTCGCCAAAAAAGATGCTGCCGATGGAGGCACTCCGCAGCTCATCGGCACTAGCCTGCTGCGGAACTATCGCGAAACCAAGCCCGGCCACTGGAAAGGCAACGTCTTCGTTCCCGATCTGGGTGAAACCTATTATTCGACGATCCGGCAACTCGATGCCAACCGCATCAAGATCAGCGGCTGCATTCTGGGCGGACTGCTGTGCAAGTCGCAGGTATGGCGCAAGCTCTGACAGGTCTAAACCAGCCGGTCAGTCCGGCTGGCCGCCACGCGGTGCGACCACCGGGGCAAAACCGTGCATCCCCCAGTGATACTGCAGCGCGATCACCGCGCCCTTGGCCGGTTGCAGCAGCGCGATCGTCAGCAGCAGCGCTCCCACGATCGCGATAACGGCCAGCACGCCCATCGGCAGCAACTCGCGGCTGCCGACGGCAATCAGCACCGGGGCGAGCAGGTGCCCGCTGACGAAGATCGAGATGTACGCCGGAAAATCATCCGCCTGGTGCAAAGTCCAGTCCTGCCCGCAACACGCGCAGCGTTCGACCGGCTTCAGATACCGTGCGAACAGCGGCTTGTGGTCGCAGCGCGGGCAATGGTTGCGCATGCCGCGCAGTGCCACCTGAACGGCGCTCTGGTTTCCCTCTTGGGGCGCTATCGGAGCGGGGCTGGCTGAGTCGGGCATGGCAGGTCTTTCCTGGAACAAGGACAATGGGGCCCTCACCTATCCCAGATAGGCATCGGGGCCGACAATGTCATAGCTTAATGCCCGCATGGCCCGGCGCACATTGAACACGCGACATCGCACCCCATCATAGGGGCTTGCACCGTCCAGGACACAATACCCCCATGAAAACCCTTATCCCGATACTGGGCGACCAGCTCAGCCACGATCTTTCCGCTCTGGATGGCGCCGATCCCGAAGCCTGCATCCTGCTGATGATGGAGGTGGACGAGGAAACCACCTACGTCCGTCACCACAAAGCCAAGATCGCCTTCATCCTTTCCGCGATGCGGCACCATGCCGCGGATCTGCGCGCAAAAGGCTGGACGGTCGATTACGTCACGCTGGACGATCCCGACAACAGCGGCTCGTTCACCGGCGAGGTCGCCCGTGCGATCGAACGTCACTGCCCCGATTGCATTGTTGCAACCGAGCCGGGCGAATGGCGGGTTCTTTCGGCTATGCAGGGCTGGGCCGACAAGTTCGATGTACCCATCGATCTGCGCGAGGACAGCCGGTTCGTGTGCACCCATGCCGAATTCGACACCTGGGCCGCAGGGCGCAAGCAGTTGCGGATGGAGTTCTTCTACCGCGACATGCGCCGCAAGACCGCCCTGTTGCTCGACGAGCACGGCAAGCCCGAGGGCGGCGAATGGAACTTCGACAGCGAAAACCGCAAGCCGCCGCCGAACGAGCCGCTATTGATTCCGCAACCGCTCGTCTTCAAGCCCGATGCGATCACCCGCGAGGTACTCGATCTGGTCGCCAAGCGCTTTGCCGACCACCCCGGCAGCCTGGAGAACTTCGCCTTCGCGACCCGAGCCGACGATGCGTTGGCGCAACAGGCGCATTTCATCAAACACGCGCTCGCACGCTTCGGTGATTATCAGGACGCGATGCTCACCGGGCAGCCGTTTCTATGGCATTCGATTCTCTCGCCCTATCTCAACTGCGGCCTGCTCGACCCGCTGGCCTTGTGCCAGGAGGTCGAGGCGATGTTCCGCAAGGGCAAGGTGCCGATCAACGCCGCCGAAGGGTTTATCCGCCAGATCATCGGCTGGCGGGAATATGTGCGCGGCATCTACTGGCGCGAAGGGCCCGAATACGCGCAGCGCAACGCGCTGGACGCCAAGCGCCCGCTGCCCGGCTTCTATTATGATGGCCAGACCGACATGCACTGCATGGCGCAGGCGATCGGCCAGACGATGGAACACGCCTATGCCCACCACATCCAGCGGCTGATGATCACCGGCAACTTCGCGCTGGTCGCCGGAATCGATCCCCACGCGGTGCATCAATGGTATCTTGAGGTGTACGCCGATGCCTATGAATGGGTCGAATTGCCCAACACGTTGGGGATGAGCCAGTTTGCCGACGGCGGATTGCTCGCCAGCAAGCCCTATGCGTCGAGCGGCAACTACATCAACAAGATGTCGGATTATTGCGGCCATTGCCGGTACGACGTCAACGCCAAGACCGGGTCCAAGGCCTGTCCGTTCAACCTGCTCTATTGGGACTTTCTCGACCGCAACGAGCCGGTGCTGGGCAAGAACCAGCGGCTGTCGATGGTCTATCGCAATTGGTCGAAGCGCGATGACAAGGACAAGGCAGCGATCCGCGCGGATGCTGCCCGCTTCCTTGAAACGCTCACCAGATAAACGAGGTGATCGCGACGAAGAACGCGGAGAAACTGAGCAGGAACAGCCGGATTTCCTCGTTGCGATGCGCCTTCTTGCGCTTGGCCAGCACCTCGGGCTCGTCGACCGGGGTTGCCGCCAGAATACGCGGTGGAAGGCTGCCCCGGAAGCTGTTGGGTCGGGCCGGCACGGAAAGGGAGGTCAATCGCTGCATGCCAAGGATGTTAACGGATTTTTAACCATTGGACACGGCGAATGATGGTTAACCTGCTGCTGTACCAGAACCGGACATAGGCTGGTTTGTTGCGCCTGTCGCAAACGTCGAGCCGAAGCGCGAATTTCGGTTTTGATCGGACCTCAAGCTGCGCTAGACCTGCCAGCCATGAAGCATGACACCATCCGCAAAGCCGAAACGATCCCCTTCACCTGGGACGACCCCTTTCTGATCGACGAGCAGCTGACCGAAGAGGAACGGCTGATCCAGACCAGCGCGCGCGGCTTTGCGCAGGACGTATTGCAACCCCGCGTGATCGATGCGTTCCGCGAGGAGATCGACGCTCCCGAACTGTTTCCGATGATGGGCGAAGCCGGCCTGCTTGGTGCGACATTGCCTGAGGATTTCGGCGGCGCGGAAGCAAGCTATGTCGCCTATGGCCTGATTGCGCGCGAGGTCGAACGGGTCGACAGCGGCTATCGCTCGATGATGTCGGTGCAAAGCTCGCTCGTGATCCACCCGATCAACGCTTATGGCAGCGATGAGCAGCGCCGCAAGTACCTGCCCGGCCTCACCGCAGGCACGCTGATCGGCTGCTTTGGCCTTACCGAGCCCGACGCCGGATCGGACCCTGCCGGCATGAAGACTCGCGCGAAGAAGGTCGATGGCGGTTACGTGATCTCGGGTGCAAAGACGTGGATCTCGAACAGCCCGTTTGCCGATGTGTTCGTCATCTGGGCCAAGTCCGACGCGCATGATGGCGCCATCCGTGGCTTCATCCTCGAAAAGGGGATGAAAGGCCTCGCCGCGCCCAAGATCAAGGGCAAGCTTAGCCTGCGCGCCTCGACCACCGGCATGATCCAGATGGATGAGGTGGAGGTTCCCGAAGAGAACCTGCTCCCCAATGTCGAAGGGCTCAAGGGTCCGTTTGGATGCCTCAACCGCGCCCGCTATGGCATTTCATGGGGCGCGATGGGGGCTGCAGAGTTCTGCTGGCACGCCGCGCGCCAATACGGCCTGGACCGGGTCCAGTTCGGCAAGCCCCTGGCTGCAACCCAGCTGTTCCAGAAGAAGCTCGCCGACATGCAGACCGAGATCGCTCTCGGGTTGCAGGCGAGCTTGCGCGTCGGGCGGCTGATGGACGAGGGCCGGTTCGCGCCCGAGATGATCTCGATCGTCAAGCGCAACAACTGCGGCAAGGCGCTCGATATCGCCCGTGCCGCACGTGACATGCACGGCGGCAACGGCATCAGCGAGGAATATCAGGTGATGCGCCACATGGTGAACCTGGAAACGGTGAACACCTATGAAGGCGCGCACGATGTCCATGCGCTGATCCTGGGCCGCGCGCAAACGGGCATCCAGGCGTTTTTCTGAACGTTTCTGATATTTTAACATCGCTCCTGACGAAATGTAACGGGCCGTTAACTGGGCTCCCATAGCGTGTCCTTCTGTCACTTTTGGGGAGCATGGGAACACGGCATGGGGGGCGCATTGCATGATTTCGATCTACCAGACCTTCCTGTGCTCGTCGGTCCGGCTCGCGCACGGACCGAGCCGGATACCCAGTGCATCGCGCGCGCCGTAGCGCATGCTGGGATCGGCGTGTTCGAGTGCGATCTGCGGTCTGAAGCATTGCTATGGACGCGCAACGTTTACGACATCTTCGGGATCGATCGCACCTCTGTGCCGCATCGCGAGGAGATCGTTACGCTTTACGACGAGGAATCGCGCGAGACGCTGACACGGTTGCGTAGCCGTGCGATCGCGCACAAGTCTGGGTTCACGCTCGATGCGCGGATCACCCGCCCAGATGGGGGGGACCGCTGGGTCCAGATCGTCGCGAAGGTCGAGAGCGAACGTGGCCGCGCGGCGCGGCTGATCGGCACCAAGATCGACATCACCCGCCAGCGCCTCGAACGCGACGCACTGCAACAGTCTGCCGAGCAGGATGGCCTGACCGGCCTTGCCAACCGTGCGGTGTTCCAGAGCCGTTTTCTCGATTCCTCGCACTCGACCTTGGGGTTCCGACCGCTGGGCGCGCTGGTGCTGTTCGATGTCGATGGCTTCAAGCAGATCAACGATCATTATGGTCATGCGGCGGGCGATGCCTGTCTGGTGCAGTTCGGCCAGCGCATCTGCCAATCCTTCCCGGATGCGCTGCTGGTTGCGCGGATCGGCGGCGATGAATTTGCGGTTCTGCTGCCCAGCAACCGCAACCTTCAGCAGCTCGCAAGCAGGATTACCGGGACCATCGCACTGCTGCGGATGCCGGTGGCGTGGAACGGCCATCTGCTCGAAGCCGGTGCCAGCCATGGCGTGGCGCTGGCACCGAACGCCATTTCCTACGACGCCGAAGACATGTTCCTGCGCGCTGATCAGGCGCTGTATGTCGCCAAGCGCGCGCGCTGACGGGTCAGTAGGTCGCCTGAGGGCGCCAACCCCGCCAGGCCGCTGGCGCCCTCAGGCGCGCAGCCCCGCCAATTCGTCGAGGCCGGCCATGATGTTGAGGTTCTGCACCGCAGCACCGCTTGCGCCCTTGCCCAGATTATCGAGCATCGCAATCAGCCGCACCTGCGACCCGTCTGCGCTGGGGAGCACGTAAAGCTTCAGGCAGTCGCTGGGCGTATCGCCCTCGGACAACAGCAATTCGCCGGGCGCAGTACCGATCGGCGCAACATTGACCAAGGCCTCGCCTGCGTACTGATCGGCCAGCGCCGCGTGTAGCGCCTTGGCATCGGCAAAGCCCAGCTCGGGATCGAGGAACAAGGGCACATCGACCAGCATGCCGCGAAACGCGCGGACAACGGCGGGCGCGAACAGCGGCGACCGGCTGAGCCCTGCATGCACCTGCATCTCGGGCAGATGCTTGTGTTCGAGGTTCAGGCCATAAGCGCGAAAGCCGATATCGGGCGCATCGACCTGCATCCGCGCGATCAATTCCTTGCCGCCACCCGAATAGCCGCTGACCGCATTGACGATAAAGCCATGGTCGGCAGGCAGCAGTGCTTCGGCCACCAGCGGCGCGACAAGCGCGAGGAAGCCGGTGGGATAGCACCCCGGATTGCTCACCGCGCGTGCACTGCGGATCGCGTCACGCTGGCCTGCACGCAATTCGGCAAAGCCATAGGTCCAGCCATCGGCGACACGGTGCGCGCTCGAGGCATCGATGAACCGGGTGGATGCGCCCTCGCCCAGCGCGACAGCCTCACGCGAGGCGGCATCAGGCAGGCACAGGATGACGAAATCGGCATCACAGATCGCAGCAGCGCGCGCAGCAACCTGCTTGCGGTCGGCATCGCTGAGCGTGATCATCCGGAACTCTTCGCGCCCCGCCATCCGCTCGGCAATTTCAAGGCCAGTGGTTCCGGCGGCGCCATCGATGAAAAGCGTGGGCATCAGATTATCCGTTTGCGGGCCAGCACCGGCTGGGGTGTGGTTTCGGGAAAGCGAGCGATGACATCGGCAAGCGGCTCTGCGACCACCTGCATCCAGTGCGCATTGGCGTGCACCAGGGTCTCGGCATCGGCCATCAGACCGACATGGCCTGGGAAGAACACCAGATCGCCGCGCTGCAGCGATTCATTGTCTGCCAGCACCCGGCCAAGTGCGGCCATCTGCTGGTCACTGTCACGCGGCACGGATATGCCCGCCAGTCCCAGGACGAGCTGAACAAGGCCCGAGCAATCGAGCGCATCGCCACCACGCCCGCCCCAAAGATAGGGTGCACCAACAAGCTGAAGCGCGCGGCCGACGGGGTCGCAGGTCCGCTCGGCCAGCGCGACCGCGTGGCGCACCGACATCCATCCTCCTGCGACAGACAGGAACTTGCCGCATTCGCTCGCAGCATCGACGACAATCTGCGCGCCCATCGGATAGGCCGCGATCATCGGCGTCTTGATCGAGGGCTCGGCGAACACCAGCGCGCGCCGGACCTGTACGACATGGGTTGGCTCGGCGCCTTCGGGCGCGATCTCGCTCAGCAGCGCATAGCCGCAATAGCCATCATGCAGGCTGTATCCCCAGCCCCATTCGCCGGTGCTATCGAGCAGCGCGAACGCTTCGCCCGGCAACAGCTGGCTGACAGCTTCGGCATCGCCAGACGGAGCCTTGCGCAGCATCGCACCGCTGAAAGCGGCACGGTGATTCTGCGGTGCAACGTAATGCGGCGCAAAAAACCGGCCGGCCAGCGCGATATCCGCCAGATCACCCCGGATCGGGGTAACGCGCGGGTCGTAATCGGCCACCGGCCCGGTCAGCACGAACTGCCGCACCGGCGCAGCCACGCTATCGGGTCCGCCCGCCAGGCCCGCCGCCGGTTCGCCCGCCAGCAAGTCAGCCGAAGAACGTGTCGAATGTGTCAAAAAACCCGGTCCCCCGCGTAAAGCTGTGCCACGACATGATGTGCCGCCCGTCCATGGCATCGGGCTGGCGGCGCAGATAGCCGAGTTGCGATCATTTGTCCAAACTGCCGGTGATCCGGCGCAATATGGGTAAAGCTGCCATGCAAACCCGGCTCAATCAGACAGCCGCGCCGTAGCGGCCACGAAGATAATGCCACGATGCGCGCAGGCCCAATGCCTCGCCACCCTTGGGCTGGCCGGGCCGGGCAGCGGGTCGCCACGCATAGGTATCGAAATGCGCCCAGGACAAGCCCTCACCGACGAAGCGCTGCAGGAACAGCGCCGCGGTGATCGCACCGGCAAAAGAGCCTCCGCTATTGCCCACATCGGCGATATCGCTGACATACATGTCCTCATACCCCGCCCACAACGGCAGCCGCCAACACGGATCGCCCACCGTCTGGCCACTCGCAAGAAGGCCATCGGCGAGTGGATCGCTGTTGGCGAAGACAGCGGGCAGATCGGGCCCCACCGCGACCCGCGCGGCACCGGTGAGCGTGGCGAAATCGATCATCACATCGGGCGAAGTCTCGCTGGCTCTGGTCAGGCAATCGCCCAGCACCAGCCTCCCTTCGGCATCGGTGTTGCCGATTTCGACGGTGATGCCCTTGCGGCTCTTGAGCACGTCACCGGGACGAAAGGCATTCCCGGAAATCGCATTTTCCACTGCGCCGACCAGCATATGCAGCCGCACCGGCAGGCCTGACCGCATGATCAGCTGCGCCAGTGCCAGCGCATGCGCCGCGCCGCCCATGTCCTTCTTCATCAACAGCATCCCGGTCGACGACTTGATGTCCAGCCCGCCGCTGTCGAAGCATACGCCCTTGCCGACGATCGCCACGCGGGGATGCTCCTCGCGTCCCCAATGCAGCTCGATCAGCCGCGGTGCATGGCTGCGCGCGGCAGCTCTGCCGACCGCGTGAATCATCGGATAGCCGCTGGCGAGCGCATCGCCGCGAGTCACCTCGATCGTTGCGCCATAGCGCTTGGCCAGCGCCTCGGCTGCAGCTTCCAGATTTCCCGGGCCCATGTCTTCGGCGGGCGTGTTGACCAGATCGCGCACCCACGCGGTGCCCTCCGCCTCGGCGATGCGGTCGGGAAGGCGTGCCGGATCACCTGTCAGCAGCACACGGGGTCCTTGCGGATTTTCGTCGGGCTTTTTGTAGGCGGTGAGCCGGTGCTGCGCCAACGCCCAGCCGATAATGGCATCACCGGGGCGCGCATCGCCTGCGAGCCGGTACGTGCCACCTGCCAGAACCTCGGGCGCCTTGGCGAGGCACCATGGGCGGATGTTGGCGACATCCGCGACCCCCAGCACCACCGCCCAGTCATCAGCATTATCGCCTGGAACCACGACCAGTTCGTGCGGACGTGCGGTAAAGCGCATCGCGGTGAGGTGGTTGCGGATGCGCGGCGGTGCCGATCCCAACCATTCTGCCAACCCCGCCTTGTCGATGAGATGGAGCAGGCGGGCAGGCTGGCCAATGTCTGGCTGGACGAGGTGGGACAAATCTATCATGGTCGGTGCATAGAGCATTTTTCAGCCAGGGGGCGAGTTAGAAATATGGTCGTTCGCACACCAGCGCCAATGCTTGTCCTTGCGCTAGCAGCGCTCGCCTTGCCTGGCATCGCTGCGTGCCAGCAAGCCGCGCCAGTGCCGGACACGGCCGATGCTGCCGCCCCTAAGGTCGCACAACCTGCGCCGGTCAGCTTCGAGCGCGAAACCAAGAGCTTTGCGTTTACTTATGCCTATCCCGCGCAGGCAGCAGCGCTACCCGGGCTTGCGGCAATGCTCGATGCCGAGCGGGACAAGGCATTGTCCGATCTCGATACGCAGACGGCAGAAGCGCAGAAGGATGCTTCGGACAACGGCTATCCGTTCAACCCGCATATGCTGGGGGTGACCTGGAGGGTCACCGGAGAGAACGACGTCCTGCTGGCGATGGTGGCGGAGATCAGCAGCTATTCGGGCGGCGCGCATGGCAACACCGGCTATGAGGCGCTGATCTGGGACAAATTGGGCAACCGCCGGGTCGCACTTGAGGCAATATTTACCGATCTGGCAGCAGCGCTCGAACCGATGCGTCAGGACTATTGCGACGCACTGAATGCCGATCGCCGCGAACGGCGCGGTGAGTTTGTCGCCGAGGCTGATGACATCTTCAACGCCTGCCCGCCATTTTCGGACCTGGTGCTGGTGCCATATGCGGGCGGTGACAGCGGGTTCGACCGGATCATGTTCATTGCCGCACCCTATGTGGCCGGCCCCTATGTCGAGGGCGCCTACGAGAACAGCATTGCCATTCCCACAGCGACGCTGGACAAGGTTAAATCCGAATACCGAAGTGCGTTCATCGCCAGCGAACGCTAGACCTGTTCATTCGGCAGCGATCGCGGTTTCATCTTGAACTATGACATCTGCCTTGCGGAAGGCGAGCACACCATCGGCCACCGCGTCCTCACGCAGCACCTTGCGATCGAACAGGTAATCCTGGTTGAGCCGCCAGGGCATGCGGTCGCCCTGCTTGGGAAGGATATCGAGCGCGCGCTGGACATAGCCCGAGGAGAAATCGAAGATGTTCTCCTCGTTGACTGGGCCATCGCTGCCCAGCACGGGCACCGCAACTTCGCTGCCCGTCTCAGCCATGTGGTTGAGCGTGCGGCAGACGAAATCGGCGACGATATCGACCTTGAGCGTCCACGATGCGTTGAGGTAGCCAAACACGATCGCCATGTTCGGCACGTCGCTAAACATGCAGCCCTTGTAGTAGAAATGCTGGGTGAAATCGATCGGCTGGCCATCGACCGAGAAATCGACCTTGCCCGCCATCGCCAGCTTGAGCCCGGTGGCGGTGATGATGACATCGGCGTCAAGATGCCGACCTGATTTCAGATCGATCCCGGTGGGCGTGAACTTCGCAATATGATCGGTGACGATATCGGCCTTGCCATCGCGGATCGCCTTGAACATGTCACCATCGGGGACGAGACACAGCCGCTGTTCCCAGGGGCCGTAAGGCGGCTGGAAATCGGGCTCGTTCATCTTGGTGCCCATGATCTTGCGGATCCGCTTGAGCAGATAGTCGCCGACCTTTTTGGGGTTTTCGCGCGCGCGCTTGAACGACATCTGCTGCATCCGCACGTTCTTGAAGCGGATGAAGCGATAGGCCCAGGTGTCGGGCATGATGCTGCGCAGCGAATTGGCCAGCCAGTCCTTGGCCGGGCGGCTCCAGTACCAGGTCGGCGTGCGCTGGAGCATGGTGACGTGCGCGGCCTTGTCGGTCATCGAGGGCACGATCGTCACAGCAGTCGCGCCCGATCCGATCACGACAACGCGCTTGCCCGCATAATCGAAATCCTTGGGCCAGAACTGCGGATGGATGATCTGCCCCCCAAAGCTCTCGCGGCCCTCGAATGCAGGGTCATAGCCCTGATCGTAATCATAATAGCCCGTGCCCATGAACAGGTATCCGGCGGTCAGGTGGCAGACGCCCTGCCCTTCGACCTCGGCCGCGATCGTCCAGCGTGCCTCGCTGCTCGACCAACTTGCCGACAGCACCTTGTGGCCCAGACGGATATGGTCATTGAGCCCGCGCTCGTCCTTGATGCGGCGCAGATAATTGAGGATCGACGGGCCATCGGCGATCGCCTTCTGCTCGCGCCAAGGCTCGAATTCGAAACCCAGCGTATGCATGTCACTGTCCGATCGGATGCCAGGGTACTGGAACAGGTTCCAGGTCCCGCCGATGTCGCTGCGCTGATCGAGGATCGCAAAGCTGCGCCCGGGGCATTTTTCCTTGAGATGCACCGCCATGCCGATGCCGGAAATCCCTGCGCCGATGATCAGCACGTCGAGATGGGTTGCAGCTTTGAGGTCGGATGGCTTTTCGTGCTTCATGGCAATGCTCTCCAATGACAGGCCGCTGATGCGCGGCTCTTTTACGTTAAGGGCAAGCTATACCATGCTGACAGCGTTGTAAATTGCAACCAATTTCAGCCCGAACCGGCCATAAGCCCCGATCAGGCGACGCGTTCGTCCTCGATCCGGGCGAGCAGACGCTGCGCCACCGAGGCGCGAATCGGCTCGCCCCGCTCGATCTTGCGCAGCGTGTTGTAGCTGATGCCAAACCGATCCATCACCGCCGCCTCGGTCCGCACCGAGCAACCTTGCAGGACGTAATCGGCAATCTCGCGCGACAGATGGATCAAGACGTCCAAACTCCGTCAATCCGTGTCACGGTGCCCGTCTGGCCGCCTTCGCGCAGCACTGCGGGCAACAGCGCGGACGGCAGATCCTGATAGCTGACGGGGCGCAGGAACCGATCGATCGCCAGCGTGCCGACAGAGGTCGTCCGGCCATCGGAGGTCGCGGGGTACGGCCCGCCATGGTTGATCGCATGGCCCACCTCGACCCCGGTTGGCCAGCCATTGGCCAGAATGCGTCCGACCCGGCGCTCGAGCACCGGCAGCAAAGCGCGGGCATCATCCAGATCGGCATCATCCATGTGCAGCGTCGCGGTCAACTGACCTTCGAGCCGGGCAAGCACGTCGAGCATCTCGGCGCGATCTGCGCAGCGCACCACGATCGATGCCGCGCCGAACACTTCATGACGAAGCTCCCCGTTGGAGAGCCAGTCCTGCGCGCCCACGCTGAACAGGACCGCGCGGCCTTCGTGCGGGCCGGTTGGGTGGACGCCGCGCGCGATGGTTTTGACCTCTGCGGTTGCGGCGAGCGCGGCGCTGCCCTTCTCGTAGGCTGCATGGATTCCGGCGGTCAGCATCGTCTGAGGTGCCTGGGCTTCGACCGCCTGGCCCGCTTCGGCCAGAAACGCATCGAGCTCGGGCCCTTCGATCGCGAGCAACAGCCCCGGATTGGTGCAGAACTGCCCCGATCCCACGGTCAGCGATCCGATAAAGCCTGCCGCCAAGGCCTTGCCGCGCGCCGAAAGTGCTGCTGGTAACAGGATGACGGGGTTGATCGCGGACATTTCGGCAAACACCGGAATTGGCTGGATCCGCGCCGCAGCAATCCGCATCAGCGCCTCGCCGCCGGTGCGCGAGCCGGTGAAGCCCACTGCCTGGATGCGGGGATCGGCAACCAAAGCCGCGCCGATACTGTGTCCGGTGCCGCTCAGCAGGCTGAAAACGCCTGCGGGAACACCAGTATCAGATGCGGCTTGCATGATGGCGCCTGCGATAAGCTCGGACGTTCCGGGATGCGCGGGGTGACCCTTGACGACCACCGGGCATCCGGCGGCGAGCGCTGAGGCGGTGTCGCCGCCTGCGGTCGAGAATGCGAGCGGAAAATTGGACGCGCCGAACACTGCGACCGGGCCCAGCGGGACCATACGCAACCGCAGGTCGGGCTTGGGCGGGGTCCGCGCAGGATCGGCATGGTCGATGCGCAGCTTGAGCCACTGGCCATCGCGCACTTCGCTGGCAAACAGCCGCAGCTGGCCGCAGGTGCGTCCGCGCTCGCCGGTGATGCGCGCAACAGGAAGCCCGGATTCGCGCGCTGCGCGTTCGATCACAGTATCGCCCAGGCCCTCGATGTTGGCGGCGATCGCGTCGAGAAATGCTGCGCGGGTCTCTAGCGGCAGATCAGCGTAAGCGATGGCGGCAGCCTCGGCTGCCGCGCAGGCCTCATTGAGGTGCTCGTCGCTGGCGCTGAAAAAGCCGATGTCGTCGATGCTGGCGCCGGCGGCAGGATCATAGGCATGGAACACTTCGCCGCTGCCGCGCCGTTCGCCTGCGATGAAAAACTTGCCCGTGAGGGTTGCGGCGTTGGTCATTGCGTCAAATCTTCCTGTTCGATTGTCATGTAGCCAGGCGGCAGTCCGCGCTCGGCCTTCGATCGCGCGACTATGGCGCGGATATCTGCTCTCAACGCCTTGCCATCGTAGAAGATGCCGTCTTTCACCGTCCAGGCGATGCCGCCGACCCGCTGCGCCTTACCCGTCGCATCATCGAGCTTGAGCGTTCCGGTCGCGAAGAGCAGCTTGAGATTGGCGATCGGATTGCCCTTCACGATCACAAGATCGGCCTTCTTGCCGGGTTCAATCGTGCCGATATCGGCATCATGCCCCAGCAGCCGCGCACCCTGTTGCGTGGCGGAGTTGATCACCTCGAGCGGGCTGAACCCGGCCTCGCGTAGCAGCTCCATCTCCTGGATATAACCAAATCCGTAGGTGTTATAAATATAGCCCGCGTCTGAACCTACGGTGACCCGGCCGCCGCGATTCTTGTATTCGTTGACGAAGCTCATCCACAGCCGGTAATTTTCCTTCCAGTCCATCTCGCGCTCGGTGGTCCAGTCGAACCAGTACGATCCGTGGTTGATCCTGCTGGGGCGGTACCAGTCCCAAAGCGCGGGCATCGTGTATTCATTGTGCCAGAAGGCGCGGTTCATCCGCATCAGATCGCGGCTGGCAAGATATGCGGTGAAGGTGGGATCGAGCGTGAAACCGCGCTCGAGCAGCGTCTCCATCACCTCGTTCCATTTGTCCGAACCCGGCTTTGCGGTCTGCTTCCACAGCCTGCCCGCTTCGCCAAAGCGCATCTGCTCGTCGGTGTTGATGAAATCAGCGGGCCAGTCCTGCAACTTCTGGCCGGTGAACATCGCCTCGGGCAGGCCGTACCAGTGCTCCATCGATTCAAGGCCAGCCTCGCTGGTGCGCAGCACGTTGGCATAAGCGACGACACCCTGCGCATGATGCATCGTCGAATGCATGCCCAGCTTCTTGGTCTCTTCGATTGCGGCGATCAGTGCCGCCTCGCTTCCACCGATGAACTTGATTCCGTCCGCCCCGCGCCGCTTGGCGTCGCGAACCGCCAGTCGTCCCTCTTCGGCGGTGCGGATCGGCAGGCCGATCTGCTGGAACATCGGATAGATATCGAGCCGAGGGCCGACGATCTCGTTGCGCGCCAGCCGTCCCTTGATCGCGACCTGTTCTTCGATCGACATCTCCGACGATCCGACATTGCGCGCGGTGGTGATGCCATGCGCAAGCCAGAGCTTGAGCACATAGTCGGACGGCACGCCCTGCCCGTCGCTCAGCGTGTGCAGATGGACGTGCGCGTCAACGAAGCCGGGGAGCACGTAATGTCCGGTGAGATCGATCTCGTGATCGCCGCGCGGAGGACGCCGGGCTTCCTCGATCGCGCCGGGCGAACCGATCGCGACGATTCGGGTGATCCGGTCGTTCTCGATGACGATGTCCACGGGCCCCTGGGCGGGCGCGCCGGTGCCATCGACATAGATCGCGTTGCGCAGCACGGTGCGGGCCCATGGCCCCTCGCCCAGTGTGCGCGGCGGGATGGGATCCGCCACCTCGCGCGCCTGCGCCTGCCCCAAGGCCTGAGCCTGCAGCGGCGTCGATACCCCGCTGGCCAACGCCAACCCCGATGCCACGCCCAGAAGTGTCCGCCCAATCCGCATGATCCTTGCTCCCCTTATTCCCTTGATGTCGATGTCAGGCCCCTGCTGCCGTCTGGTCCTGCAGCGCCTGGCTACGCGAACGGCTGTAAAGGAAGTAGAAGGTAAGGCCCGCAACGTTCCATAAAGCAAAGCGCACCAAAGTCTGCGAGGGCAGGCTGATCATCAGGTACAGGCAGCCCAGTATCGCCAGCGTGCCCACAAGATAGGGCTGCGGACACCTGAACACGCGCTTGAGTTCGGGCGCGCGCTTGCGCAGCACCATCAGGCAACCACCCACCGCGATGAACGCGAGCAGCGTGCCTGCATTGGCGAGTTCAGCGATTTCGTCGAGCCGGAAGAAGCCCGCGACCGCGGCCACGAAGACGCCGGTGATGCCCGTCACCAGTACCGGCGCGCCAGTCTTGGCGGACACCCGCGACAGCACCGGCGGCAACAGCCCGTCGCGCGCCATCACGAAGAAGACGCGGCTCTGCCCGTACATCATCACCAGGATCACCGACGGCAGCGCAATCAACGCAGCCAGCGCGACCAGATACGATGCGGTCGGGTGCCCAAGCGTTCTAAGCACAAGCGCCAGCGGCTCGGGCGAATTACCAAGATCGAGATAGGACATCGCGCCGATCGCCGAGAGAGCCACCGCCATGTAGATGATCGTGCACACCGCCATTGATCCGATGATCCCGATGGTCAGATCGCGCCCCGGATTGCGCGCCTCTTCGGCCGATGTCGCCACCGCGTCGAAACCATAGAAGGCGAAGAACACGATCGCGGCGGCCGCCATCACCCCGCGGGTCGACCCATCCTGCACCGTGCTTCCAAAGCCATATGGCATGAACGGGGTCAGGTTGTCGGCATCGAACGCGGGCGCGGCCAGCGCGATGAACGCGGTTAGCGCGGCCAGCTTGATGATCACCAGAATGATGTTGAGCGTCGCGCTTTCGCGGGTGCCTGCCATCAGCATGCCGGCGATTGCCAGCGAGACGATCACCGCAGGCAGGTTGATGATCCCGCCTGCATGCGGCCCGGCGAGCAGCATCTCGGGCAGCGAAACGCCGGCCGATTGCAGCCATCCCACCAGATAGCCCGACCAGCCGACCGCGACGGTCGAGCACGCGAGCGAGTATTCGAGGATCAGGCTCCACCCGACCATCCATGCGAGCGTCTCGCCGACGACCGAATAGGTGTAGGTGTAGGCCGAGCCCGCTGTCGGGATCATCGTGGCGAGTTCGGCATAGGCCAATGCCGCGCAGGCACAGACGGCGCCCGCAATCGCGAACGCCAGGATCACCGCAGGCCCCGCGCGCTCTGCCCCGACACCCGTCAGCGTATAAATCCCTGTGCCGACGATCGCGCCGACACCCAGCGCAATCAGATGCGGCCACGACAATGTCGGCTTGAGCCTGCTACCCGCAGGCGCGTCGGCCGCCTGAACGATAGGCTTTATCGGCCCCAATATCCCCATATCACCCGCCCTTTGTTGCTTTTTATCAGGTGCTTAACCCGTTGGCCCCTGACATCAGCAGTCAGTTCAGCTCGACATTGAGTTGAACCCTCAGATCGTCGAGCGTCTTGCCGATGTGCACCACGGTCAACGCCGCGATCCTACGTTCGTCGCGCGCCATCCAGACATCGAGTATCTCGCGATGCTCTTCCTTGGCGCGCGCGTCGCGGCCCAAAGGTTCCAGGTGCTTGCGGACATAGCGCTCGGACAGCACATGCAATCGCTCCAGAATCGTCAGCGTCACAGGCTGCGCGGCGGGCCGCAGCAGCGCGAGATGAAACGCGCGGTTGAATGCGCCGACACCTTCGCCGCGCGAATCCGTCATCGGGTGCAACCTGTCGAACGTCTCAAGAGCTGCGCGCTGATCGACGGCAGTGGCGGTCCGGGCGGCCAGGGCGATCATGTCGGGCTCGAGCTTCAGCCTCAAGGCGAAGACCTCCTCGGCCTCGCGCGCGTTGAGCGGGCGCACGGTAAAGCCGCGATTGGCCTGAGAGGCGAGCAGCCCTTCCTGTTCAAGCCGTGCCAGCGCCTCGCGCAGCGGGATTTTGCTGACCCCGAATTCCGCCGCCAGCGCATCCTGCCGGATCGGGCGATCCGGGGATACGTCTCCGGTGAGGATGCGTTCGCGGACAAGATCAACCAATTGCTCGGACAGATTGCGGATAATGATGGTCATAACAGCCTCATATCACACAGAAGCCCTGCCAGAAGGGGTCTTTGTCATCGATCCAGATGGTGTTGAATCCGGTGGCGATCGCCGAGCCCTCGATCGAGGGAATGATCGCAGGATGCCCGCCCAGATCGATCCGTTCTTCCACGCGGCCGATGAAGCGGCTGCCGATATAGCTTTCGTGGACGAAGCTCTCGCCCACCTGCAAGCGCCCGGTGTGCGCCAGATGCGCCAGCCGTGCGGACGTTCCCGTGCCGCAGGGAGAGCGGTCGATCGCGCGCTCGCCGTAGAAGACCGCGTTGCGCCCGTCGACACCCGCGGCCTTGGGCACATCGGCCCAGAGCACGTGGCTGACACCGCGGATGCGGTCGTCGAGCGGGTGCACCGGCTCTATCTGCTCGCGCAGCAGCGCGCGGATCGTCCGCGACAGCTCGACCAACCGCGCCGCGCCCAGTGCGTCGAGCCCCGGATAGCCCGGCTGCGGCTCGATGATCGCGTAGAAATTGCCGCCATAGGCGATATCGATGCTGAGCGGTCCCAGGCCTGGCACGTCGATCTCTACGCCCTGCGCCGAGACGAACGAGGCAACGTTGCGGATTCGCACCGATGTCACCCGGTCGCCCTCGCGCTCGTAATCTATGGCGATTTCGCCTGCGGGTACTTCGACCTTCAAATGTCCGGGGACCTGCGGCTGGATCAAGCCATGCTCGAGCCCGAAGGTGATGATGCCGATCGTGCCATGGCCACACATCGGCAAACAGCCCGATGTCTCGATGAACAATATGCCGATATCGTTTTCGGGTCTGGTCGGCGGATACAGGAACCCGCCCGACATCATGTCGTGCCCGCGCGGCTCGAAGCACAGTCCGGTGCGGATCCAGTCGAACCGCTCGATGAAATCGATCCGCCGCTCGGCCATCGAAGACCCGCGCACCAGAGGCGCGCCGCCGACCACGAGGCGCACCGGATTGCCCGCCGTGTGCCCGTCGATGCAGAAGAAAGTGTGGCGCATCAGCGGGAGCGCGCCGTCAGGCCGCGTCGGCGATGTCAGTCAGCGGCCGGGTGGCGGCGCATGCTTCCACCCATGCAATGACATCGGCGCGGCGCTGGCCCGACAGCGGCATGCGCGGCATCCGCACTCGCTCCGATCCGCGCCCCATGATCTGCTCGGCCAGCTTGATCGACTGGACCAGGTCATGCTCGGCGTCGAGGTGGAGCAGCGGCATGAACCAGCGATAGATCCGCAGCGCCTCGGCATAATCGCCGCGCCGCTGCGCCGCGACTAGCGCCACCGATTCCTGCGGAAACGCGCTGGTCAGCCCCGAAACCCAGCCCGACGCGCCCAGCATCAGGCCTTCCAGCGCGACATCGTCGAGCCCGGCCATCAAGGTGTAGCGATCGCCGAACTGGTTATACAGATCGGTGAAGCGGCGCGGATCGGGCGCGCTTTCCTTGATTGCGACGATGTTGGGCACCTCCTCGAGCCGCGCCAGCGTGTCGAAATCGACGTTGACGCGATAGGCCGGCGGGTTGTTGTAGAGCATGATGGGCAGGCTGGTCGCCTCTGCCACCGTGCGGAAATGGGTGTAGAGCTCGTTGAGATTGGGCACATAGACCATCGCAGGCAGCAGCATCAGCGCGTCGATGCCGATCGCTTCGGCAGCTTGCGCATATCTGATTGCGCGGTCGGTGGTGAATTCGGATACCCCTGCGACCAGCGGCACCCGGTTGCCCACCGCCTCGACCGCGCCTTTCAGCACCGCGAGCTTCTCATCAGCCTCGAGCGAGTTGTTCTCGCCGCAGGTGCCCAGGACGATCAGGCCATCGACGCCATCGTCGACCAGAGCCGTCTGCACCCGCTGGGTAGCATCGTGATCGATCGCAAGCGATTCGGTGAACTGGGTTGTGGCGGCGGGATAGACACCCTGCCACAGTGTCTTGGTTGCAGTGCTGGTCACACGAAAACTCCGGTTGCGGTCAATATCGTATACCGTATATCATTTGGCTCACAAGATGAAAAACGGCTCATCCTCTTCTGCTCAGACCGCACTGGTGATCGGCGGGGGCCTTGTCGGCCTCTCGTGTGCGCTGCACCTGCAACGTTCGGGGTTGAGTGTGACAGTGTTGGAGCCGCAAGAAAAGCCGCAAGGCGCATCCTGGGGCAACGCGGGCCATATCGCGGTCGAGCAGGTTCAGCCGCTCGCCTCTCGGGCGATGATCGCAGGTGCGCTCGGCCGGTTGTATCCGCATGGCGCGCTGGCGCTGCCAGTCAGCCAGATCGGCAGCTGGGGCCCGTTTGCGCTCAAGCTGCTGCGCGCGAGTGCCCCTGCCCGTTTTGTCGCGGGGACGACGGCACTGTCCGCGCTGCTGGCCCAGGCCATGCCCGCGTGGCAGCGGGTGTGCGACCTGACCGGTACAGCGTTGCTGTTGCGGCAGGACGGACACTTCGTCGCATGGGAAAGCGAGGCCACCGCCGCCAAGGGCCGTGCGCACTGGCTGTCGACCGACATCGGGACCGCCACTGTTCGCGATGCGACCTATGATGAACTGGCCGCGATCCGCGCACTTGCCCCCAAAAGCGGGATCGCCGGCGCGGTGCGCTTTGGCGGATCAGGGCAGATCACCGACCTTGGCGCGCTTGCCCAAGCGATGCGCCAGGGTCTGTTGGATGCAGGCGGCACGGTTCGCCATGCGAAGATCGAAGGCCTGCACATCGAGGGCGGCGCGGCATTCGGCAGGGTCGGCAGCGAGCGGCTTACCGCGGACCACATCGTATTGAGCGCAGGCGCGGCGTCGGCAGACCTTTTGCGCCCGATGGGAGCACGCATCCCGCTGATCGCCGAGCGCGGCTATCACATCCAGTCGCCGGATAGTCGTTGGCCCGAAGATATGCCCCCCGTGGCGTTCGAGGACCGATCGATGATCGTCACCCGCTTTGCAGGTGGCCTGCGCGCAGCAAGCTTCATCGAGTTTTCCGCGCACGATGCGCCGCCCGATCCGGGCAAATGGCGCAAGTTGCGCGCGCATGTCGCAGCGCTTGGCCTGCCATTCGAGGCACCGGCAAGCGAATGGATCGGCGCGCGGCCCACCCTGCCCGATTACCTTCCTGCGATCGGACGCAGCAGACGCGCGGCCAATCTGCTATACGCGTTTGGACATCAGCATCTGGGGATGACATTGGCGGCAGTCACCGGCGAGGCGATTGCCGCGCTCGCCACAGGCAGGCCACCCGTGGCCGATCTCACCCCCTTCGACCCGGCACGATTTGGAGACACGACATGACAGGCATTGGCGGATCGAACCCCGCGCAGCAATTGGCCGCGATCACTCCCTGGACCGACATCGCCGCGCCGATCAGCACCGACGAACGTCTGGCGCGGATCGAAAAGGCGCGGCAGCTGACCCGCGACAGTGGCGCCGATGCGCTGATCATCGGTGCCGGCACATCGCTGCGCTATTTCGCGGGCGTACCATGGGGGGCGACCGAGCGGCTGGTGGCGCTGCTGATCCCGGTGACCGGCGACCCGGTGCTCATCGCGCCGTATTTCGAGCTGGGCTCGCTCGAGGCCGAAATGCAGATCAAGGCGGAATTCCGGCTGTGGCAGGAGGATCAATCGCCCACCGCGCTGGTCGCCGATGCGTGCAAGGCGCGGGGCGCAACCACGCTCGCGATCGACCCGGCGCTGCCCTTCCTGTTCGTCGATCGGATTGCCCTTGATGCGCCCGGCCTTGCGCTGGTCAGCGGTGCAGCTGCGGTCGATGGCTGCCGGATGACTAAGTCGCCTGCTGAAATCGCGCTGATGCAGCAGGCCAAATCGATGACGCTCGAGGTCCACCGCCGCGCCGCGCTGACGCTGCGCGAAGGTATGCGCGCCAGCGAAGTGATCCGCTTCATCGACCAGGCGCACCGCGCGATCAATGGCGGCGGCGCGGGCAGCACCTTCTGCATGGTCCAGTTCGGTCACGGCACCGCGTTTCCACATGGCGTCCCCGGTGACCCCGAACTGCGCGAGGGCGACATGGTGCTGATCGACACCGGAACCACGGTGCAGGGCTATCACTCGGATATCACTCGCAGCTATGTCTTTGGCACGCCCAACGACGAGCAACGTCGGATCTGGGACCTCGAAAAGGCAGCACAGGCCGCAGCCTTTGCTGCCGCGCAGCCCGGTCGCCCGTGCGAAACCGTCGATCAGGCTGCCCGTGATGCCCTCGAAGCCGCAGGCCTCGGCCCGGATTATGCCCTTCCCGGCCTGCCGCATCGCACCGGGCATGGCATCGGCCTGTCGATCCACGAGCCTTGCTATCTAGTGCGTGGTGACACGACCCCGCTTGCCACAGGAATGTGCTTCTCCAACGAACCGATGATCGTCATTCCCGACCGCTTCGGCGTACGGTTGGAGGACCACTTCTACATGGCCGAACACGGCCCCCGCTGGTTCACCCAGCCGCAGGTCGCGATCGACGCGCCTTTTGGGTAAGCGGGCTTTTGGACTATCGCCGTTGGAGCAGGCGCGCGACGGTGATAGGCCATCGCGATGATCATCTCAGTCAACCCCTCAGAACCGCTCACCACATCGCCGCCTCCACGCAAGGCCTGGTATGCCCAGCTTTACCTGCAGGTGCTTGTCGCAATCATCGCAGGCGTGGCCTTGGGGCATTTCGTGCCCGAGACCGGCGCGGCGATGAAGCCCTTTGGCGATGTGTTCATCAAGCTCGTCAAGATGGTCATCGCGCCGGTGATCTTCCTGACCATCGTCACCGGGATTGCGGGGATGCGCGATCTCGCCAGCGTCGGCCGCGTGGCGGGCAAGGCGTTTGCCTATTTCCTGTTCTTTTCGACGCTCGCCCTGTTCATTGGGATGATCGTCGCCAATGTCGTGCGCCCGGGGGATGGCCTGAACATCGACCCTGCCACACTCGACACCAGCAAGGTCGAGGAATTTGCGGCCAAGGCGCAGGACACCAGCATTACCGGGTTTCTGACATCGATCGTTCCCGATACCTTCCTGTCTTCGCTCAGCGAGGGCAACCTGCTCCAGGTGCTGTTTGTCTCGATCCTGTTCGGCGTCTCGCTGGCGATGATCGGCGAAAAGGGCGCGCGATTGCTCGATCTGCTCGAAGAGGCCTCGACCGCGTTCTTCAAGCTGGTCGGCATCGTGATGAAGGCCGCGCCCATCGGCGCATTCGGCGCGATGGCGTTCACCATCGGCGAGTATGGCATCGGCACGCTCGCCAATCTCGCCGCACTGGTCGCGACCTTCTATGCAACCTCATTGTTGTTCGTGCTGGTGGTGCTGGGTGCTGTCGCGCGGTTCTGCGGTTTTTCGATTCTCAAGCTGATCAGCTATCTCAAGGCCGAATTGCTGCTGGTGCTGGGCACGTCGTCCTCCGAAAGCGCATTGCCCTCGCTGATCGAGAAGATGGAGCGCGCCGGATGCCCCAAGACGGTCGTGGGCCTTGTCGTTCCCACCGGCTATAGCTTCAACCTGGATGGCACCAACATCTACATGACGCTGGCGGCGCTGTTCATCGCACAGGCGTGCAATGTCGAGTTGTCGCTCGGCGAGCAATTGCTGTTGCTGGGCGTGGCGATGATCTCGTCCAAGGGCGCGGCGGGCGTGACCGGCGCGGGCTTCATCACGCTGGCCGCGACGCTGTCGATCGTGCCTGCGGTACCGGTGGCGGGAATGGCGCTGATCCTGGGGATCGACCGGTTCATGTCCGAATGCCGCAGCCTGACCAACTTCATCGGCAATGCGGTGGCGACGGTGGTGGTATCGAAATGGGAAGGACGGCTCGACAAGGAGCAGTTCGATGCGGCGCTTGCAGGTCTGCTGCCTCGTGTCGAGGACCTGCCCGAAGGGGCGGTCGATCCCTAAGCGTTTGGCCCTAAGCGTTTGGCCCTAAGCGTTTGGCCCTAAGCGTTTGGCCTTAAGCGTCTGGCCCTAAGCCTTTGGCCTTAAGCCTTTTCGTCAGCCAGCAAGGTGGCTGGTGACAGGCCGATGCGCTGCATCTGCCGCAGCACCGGGGGCCAGATGTGCTCGAGGAAATCGTCACGCTCCATGGTGCGCAGTTTCTCGGTCGCGCCATCGGCGACATACATGCCGACCCCGCGCTGCACTTCGACCAGACCCTGGTCCTGAAACATCTGATAGGCCTTAGCGACGGTCAGCGGGTTGGCCTGCTGCTCGGCGGCGAACGCGCGAACCGAAGGAAGCATGTCGCCCTCCGCATAAACGCCATCAAGGATCGATGCTGCAATGATATCGCGCAACTTGAGATATACGGGTTTGCTGTTGTCTGCCATCACTGCCTCACTGCCATAATACAGCGTGTCAGGTCAAGCGCATTCGCCCGGGGGTAACATCAGCGAACAGATGCCGATGGATCAGGCTCAAACACCGCTCACCGCATCGCCCACGTTGATGCGCTGACCGTCAGTGATGATGACGATATCGCCCAGCTTGACCTGATCGAACAGCTTCTGGGCGAATGCGGTCGGAACCCCGATGCAGCCGCGCGTGCCATAGCCCCATTCGACATCGCTACCGTGCACCGCCACGCCATCATTTGTCAGCCGCAGCATGAATGGCATCGGCGCATCATAGAGGTTCGAGACGTGATCGGCGTTCTTTTGCGTGATCGGGAACGCGCCCAGCGGCGTCGGCTTTTCCGGCGTGCCATACAGGATCACCGCAACGCCGATCTCGTGTCCGTCGCGGAACACCGAGAGCGTCTGCGCTTCCAGATCGACCGTGATCAGCATCGGTCCGGTGGCGGGCGCGCGGCTTTCGTCCCAGTAATAATTGCCATGGCCCAGCGGACCATCGATGGTCATCACGCTTTTGATCGGATAGCCGATCTGTTCGGGGCTGGTCGCCGCAGCCTCTGCCTTGGTCAGCGTGCGGGTTTCGGGTACCTGCCCTTCAGCGCCATCGGCACCGGGGATCGCAGCCACGCTGGCGGGCTTGATCGCCGCATCACTCGGCGCGCTGGTAACCACGGCGGTGACCAGCAATGCGGCCGATGCCAGCATCCCGGCGCCTGCGAGGTGCCTTGCCTTGGGCCAGTATGCTGCCATGGTCGCGTCCTTCGTCGATGCCGATTCACCGCAGGGGTGCGGCGTTGAAATGATCCTACGCACGAAGGCCCCGAATCGCCAGCGCCCGCTTGGGCCCGTCCCCTGGCGGGACGGTGCAGGCCCGGCGGGTTAACGCGGCAGATGGCGCCATTGCCCATGCCGCGCGGGTGCTGCGCCGGGCGACATAATTCTTGCCAATGCACGTGCACACGCTTATATGGCGATCCATCCCGACATGGTTGTTGAAGCTTGACGGGCTGGCGCCGCTGGGGGCCGGCACCACACCGCTTTTGCCGCCAGAACGATATTTGTACCCGTGCCAGCAATTTGTGAGACCTCGCTTTTGACCGACCTTCCTGCCGTGTCTGCCCTGATCGAACCCGAAGCCAACGCGCTCGGCTTTGATCTTGTGCGCGTGCATCTGTTTGGTGCGGGCGACGAGCGGACACTGCAAATCATGGCCGAACGGCCCGACACCGGCCAGCTCAACATCGACGATTGCGCCAGCCTGTCGCGCCGCATCTCCGAAGTGTTCGATGCGCTCGAAGAAGCCGGCAAGGACCCGGTCCCCGGTTCCTACCGGCTCGAGGTCAGCTCGCCCGGCATCGACCGCCCTCTGACCCGGCTCAAGGATTTCGGCAACTGGCTGGGGCATGAAGCACGGCTGGTGCTGCATGAACCCGCGCTGGGCCGCAAGCAACTCACCGGCGATCTGCTGAGCCTCGAAGGCGATCAGATCACCGTGCAGGACAAGAAGACCGGCGCGGTCACCGTGCCGCATTCGAATGTCATCAGCGCCAAATTGATGCTGACCAACAAATTGATTGCCGCGACCCGCCCGCTCGATACCAGCGGCGCGGATGACATCGAAGAATTCGACGAAACCCCGGAAACTGAATCTCTCGAAGAACAGGAAGACTGATCATGGCCAGCGCCATTTCCGCCAACAAGGCTGAACTTCTCGCCATCGCCAATTCGGTGGCAACCGAAAAGATGATCGACAAATCCATCGTGCTGGAAGCGATGGAAGAGGCGATCCAGCGCGCTGCCCGGGCCCGTTATGGCGCCGAGAACGACATCCGTGCCAAGCTTGACGGCAACACCGGCGATCTTCGCCTGTGGCGCGTCGTCGAGGTGGTCGAGACGGTCGAGGATTATTTCAAGCAGGTCGACGTCAAGGCCGCGCAGAAGCTGCAGGACGGCGCGGTCGTCGGCGATTTCATCGTCGATCCGCTTCCTGCCGTGGATCTGGGCCGCATCGATGCGCAGGCCGCCAAGCAGGTGATCTTTCAGAAGGTCCGCGACGCCGAGCGCGAGCGCCAGCATGAAGAGTTCAAGGACCGCGTCGGCGAGATCATCACCGGTGTCGTCAAGTCGGTCGAGTTCGGCCATGTCATCGTCAACCTGGGCCGCGCCGAAGGCGTCATTCGCCGCGAACAGCAGATCCCGCGCGAAGTCGCCCGCGTCGGTGATCGCATCCGCGCGATCATCCTCAACGTCCGCCGTGAAAACCGTGGGCCGCAGATTTTCCTCAGCCGCGCGCACCCCGATTTCATGCGCAAGCTGTTCGAACTCGAAGTGCCAGAAATCTACGATGGCATCATCCAGATCAAGGCCGCTGCGCGCGATCCGGGCAGCCGCGCCAAGATCGGCGTGATCAGCTATGACAGCTCGATCGACCCCGTCGGCGCCTGCGTCGGCATGAAGGGCAGCCGCGTTCAGGCCGTCGTGCAGGAAATGCAGGGCGAAAAGATCGACATCATCCCTTGGTCCGAAGACACCGCGACGTTCGTGGTCAACGCGCTCCAGCCCGCCACCGTCAGCCGCGTGGTGATCGACGAGGAAGAAAGCCGCATCGAAGTCGTCGTTCCCGACGATCAGTTGTCGCTCGCCATCGGTCGTCGCGGCCAGAACGTGCGTCTGGCCAGCCAGCTCACCGGCTCGGCCATCGACATCATGACCGAGGCCGAATCCAGCGAGAAGCGCCAGAAGGAATTCACCGAGCGCTCCGAGCTGTTCCAGAACGAACTCGACGTCGATGAAACGCTGTCGCAGCTGCTGGTCGCCGAAGGCTTCAGCGAGCTGGAGGAAGTGGCTTATGTGTCGCCCGACGAGCTTTCGAGCATCGAAGGCTTTGACGACGAGTTGGCTGCCGAACTGCAGAACCGCGCGCAGGAAGCGCTCGATCGTCGCGAAGAAGCGTCGCGCGAGGAACGTCGCGGCCTGGGTGTCGAAGATGCGCTGGCCGAGCTGCCGCACCTCACCGAAGCTATGCTGGTGACGCTGGGCAAGGCCGGCATCAAAACGCTCGACGATCTGGCAGATCTGGCCACCGACGAGCTGATCGCCAAGAAGCGCGTCGAGCAGCGTCGCCGTGACAATTCGGCGCCGTCGAACAAGCGCCCCGAAGACAAGGGCGGCGTGCTGGCGACCTATGGTCTGAACGAAGAGCAGGGCAACGAGATCATCATGGCCGCGCGCGCGCACTGGTTCGAGGACGAAGACACGGCTGAAGCTGCACCAGAAGCTGGGGAGGACGCGAATGCGGAAACCTCCCAATGACACGGTTGCTGATCTAGCAGCCGACGCGCCTACCCCCTCTGCCGACACCGCAGAAGGTCCCATCCGCCGCTGTATCCTCAGCGGCGAACGGGATGAGCGCACGCATCTGATACGGCTGGCGATCAGCCCTGATGGCGTAGTCGCGCCCGACGTACGTGCCAAGGCACCAGGGCGCGGCGCTTGGATTGGCGTCGACCGCACCGGCCTTGAAGAGGCGATCGTCAAGGGCAAGCTGAAAGGCGCCCTCGCCCGCGCTTTCAAGACCGGACCGATCACCATCCCCGACGACCTTCCGCAAGCGATCGAGGAAGCGCTGACTCGCGCGCTGCTCGATCGCCTGGGCCTCGAAGCACGTTCTGGTACGCTTTTGACAGGATCCGACCGGATTGCCGAGACCGCACGCCGTGGCAAAGTGATGATGCTGCTGCACGCCAGCGATGCCGCAGCCGACGGAAACGGCAAGCTTGATCAAGCCTGGCGCGTGGGCAACGAAACCGAGGGAAGCGGGGAACGCGGCATAGTATTGCCTGTAGACCGCACCCGCCTGTCTGTGGCATTGGGGCGCGATAACGCGGTACACGTTGCGCTGACCGATCATCGCGCCGCCGCGCGCATTGACCAGTTTCTTGGCCGATTGCTGCATTTCAAAGGGGAGGGGGCCGAACCTGCCCCCGGAATGACGATCTAGCGCGTATTGGCGTGCGTGGATCGCCCCACGCGAACCGGCGATGCTGAACCCATCGCCCGACGTGACGTATTTATTGAGGATTGAGTCTGTTCGATGAGTGAAGATACCGAAAACAAGCCGACACTGGGTCGCAAGCCTCTGGGGCTAAAGCGTTCTGTCGAGGCTGGCGAAGTCAAGCAGACTTTCAGCCACGGTCGCACCAACAAGGTCGTGGTCGAAGTGAAGCGCCGCAAGCTGGTCGGCAAGCCGGGCGAAGCGCCTGTTGCCGCACCTGCTCCCGCGCCCGCCCCGGCCCCTGCCCCCACTCCTGCGCCGGCGGCAGCCCCGCCGCCCCCGCGTCCGCCCCAGTCATCGATGCTGAGCCGCCGCGAGCTGCAAGAAAAGCTCCTACGCGAAGCCGAGGAAGCCCGCCTGTCATCGCTCGAGGAAGCGCGTCGCCGCGAAACCGAGGAAAAGCAGCGCGCTGCCGAAGAGGCGCGCCGTCGCGCCGAAGATGTTAAGAAGGCCGAAAGCGAGCCAGTTGCTGTTCCAGCTCCTGCGCCTGCCCCAGCAGCCGACGCCGCGCCTGCTGCGCCAGTCGCTGCCAGCACCCCGCCGGAAGGCGCACCTGTCGAAGCCAAGGCTGAGCCAGCTGCAACTGAAGCCGCTGCCCCCGAAGAAGCCAAGCCTGCAGTGGTTCCTCCTCCGCGCCGCTTCACGCCGGTGGCATCGCCCCCGCGCCCCGAAATCAAGCCCAAGAAGACCGCCGGCGCCAAGGTTGTCGACAACCGTCGCCAGTCGGGCAAGCTGACCGTCAGCAAGGCACTCAACGAAGGTGATGGCGGTGCGCGTGCGCGCAGCCTCGCCGCGCTCAAACGCGCGCGCGACAAGGAACGTCGTTCGCATATGTCGGGCCAGAGCCGCGAGGCTCAGCCCAAGCAGGTCCGTGATGTCGTCGTGCCGGAAGTGATCACGATCCAGGAACTGGCCAATCGCATGGCCGAAAAGGGTTCCGATCTGGTCAAGTCGCTGTTCAAGCTGGGCATGATGGTCACCATCAACGAGGCAATCGATCAGGATACCGCAGAGCTGCTGGTTGAGGAATTCGGCCACAAGATCACCCGCGTGTCCGATTCCGATATCGAAATCGATCACGATGCTGATGTCGATGCCGATGAAACCCAGTCGCCCCGCGCGCCGGTGGTGACGATCATGGGCCATGTCGATCACGGCAAGACCAGCCTGCTTGATGCCCTGCGTGGCACCGATGTGGTTGCGGGCGAAGCCGGCGGGATTACCCAGCATATCGGAGCCTATCAGGTGAAGGTGGCATCGGGTGACAAGATCACGTTCCTCGACACCCCGGGCCACTCGGCCTTTACCGAAATGCGCGCACGTGGTGCCAATGTCACCGATATCGTCATCCTGGTGGTGGCGGCCGATGACGGCCTGATGCCGCAGACGATCGAGGCGATCAACCACACCAAGGCAGCAGGCGTGCCGATGATCGTGGCGATCAACAAGGTCGACAAGGACGGGGCCAACCCGCAGAAGATCCGCGAACGCCTGCTCGAGCACGAGGTCATCGTGGAAGCGATGTCTGGCGACGTGCAGGACGTGGAAGTCTCCGCGCTCAAGAAGATCAACCTCGAAGGCCTGGTCGACAAGATCCTGCTGCAGGCTGAACTTCTCGAATTGAAGGCTAACCCCGATCGCGCCGCCGAGGCGGTCGTAATCGAGGCCAAGCTCGACAAGGGCCGCGGCCCTGTTGCAACAGTGCTGGTGCAGCGCGGAACGCTCAAGCGCGGCGACATCTTCGTCGTGGGCGAGCAATCGGGCAAGGTGCGTGCGCTGATCAACGACAAGGGCAAGCAGGTTCCCTCTGCTGGTCCCTCCGAGCCTGTCGAAGTTCTGGGCCTCACCGGCGTGCCGTCTGCGGGCGACAAGCTCACCGTGGTCGAGAACGAGCAGCGTGCGCGTGAAGTCGCCGACTATCGCCGCCAGAAGGCGCTCGAAAAGCGCACGACGATGGCACCGACCAACATCGACACGATGTTCTCGTCGCTCGCCGCCAACCGCGCCAAGGAATATCCGGTGTTGGTCAAGGGCGATGTGCAGGGTTCGGTCGAAGCGATCGTCACCGCGCTCAACAAGATCTCGACCGATGACATCAAGGCCCGCGTGCTGCACGCTGGCGTGGGTGCGATCACCGAGTCCGACGTGACTTTGGCCAAGGCATCGAATGCGCCGATCATCGGCTTCAATGTCCGCGCCAACGCGCAGGCACGGGCACTGGCGACGCGCGATGGTGTGCGGTTCAAGTACTTCGACATCATCTACGATCTGCTCGACGATATCCGCGGCGAGATGGCAGGGGTCCTTGGCCCCGAGCGCATCGAAACCATCGTCGGCCGCGCCGAGATCAAGGAAATCTTCCCGGCGGGCAAGAAGGACAAGGCAGCAGGTCTGCTCGTCACCGACGGCATCATGCGCAAGGGGCTGCATGCCCGTATCACGCGCGACGATGTCATCGTCAGCAAGACGGTCATCGCCTCGCTGCGCCGGTTCAAGGACGATGTCGCCGAAGTGCGCACCGGTCTGGAATGTGGCGTGGTGTTGCAGGATACGAACGACATCAAGCCGGGCGATATTCTGGAAACGTTCGACGTCGAAATGCGCGACCGGACCTTGTAATTCGTGACCCCCGCCGTCCGCTGATCTTTACGATCACGGATGGTGGGGCGTCGTGAAAGGACATTATGGCCAAGCATAACGATATCAGCCCCGAAGGGCGTTCGGTCCGCGTGCTCCGCGTGGGCGAGCAGGTGCGGCACGTGCTGTCCGAGCTGCTCGCGCGCGACGAAGTGCACGACAAGGTGCTGACCGCGACCACCATCTCGATCACCGAGGTACGCATGTCACCCGACCTGCGCCACGCCACGGTGTTCGTCAAACCCCTGCTGGGGCGGGACGAGGAGGCGGTGCTCAAGGCGTTGCGCACCAACACCGCGTTTTTCCAGAAGGAAGTCGCAGCGCGGATCCGCACCAAATATGCGGCCAAGCTCAAGTTCCTCGCCGATGACAGCTTCGACACCGGCAGCCATATCGACAAGCTGCTGAGCGCACCCAAAGTGGCGCAGGATCTGGGCAAGGACGACGCCGCAGATTGACGTCTTACCGGGTAAGACGTATGTTCATGCAATGAACGCGAACGTCAAATTCTCGGCCAAAGGTCAGATCGTCATCCCCAAGGATGTTCGTGAACGGTACCGCTTTGTGAACGGCGCGGTGGTGGAGATGGTCGAGACGCCTGAAGGCGTATTGTTGAAGCGCCCGAAAATACAAAAGGCTGCAACGGCGGAAGAAGCCTGGGCGCGCGTTCGCGCGGCGGTTCACTATGATGGTCCGTATGTTTCCGACGAGGAAATTCGAGAGGGCATTGAACGTGCCATCAAAGAAAAATACGGTAAGCCGCAAGCTGAATGAGAGCCCTCGATACGAATATAGTTCTTCGGGCCATCATGGAAGACGATCCCGATCAGGCTGCTGTGGCCCGCGAGTTGATGAACCATCCCGCCTATATTCCTGCTACTGTGCTTGTCGAAGTAGCCTGGGCACTTCAATCCATCTACCGGCTCGACCGGCGTGCGATTTCAGAAGCGATTTCAGGGGTGCTGGATCTTCAGACCATACGTGTCGCTAATGAACCGGAGGTTCGATGGGCTCTCAATCGGCATGCCGAAGCCGCCTCCGATCTGGCCGATCTGCTGCACCTTGCTTATTCGATGGGTGCTGAGCGGTTTGCGACATTTGACAAAAAGTTGGAGGCACAGGCGGGAACGCATGCACCGGTGACAGTCGAGCTGGCACGCTGATGGCCAAGCTCTATTTCTACTACGCCTCGATGAACGCGGGTAAATCCTCGACACTGCTGCAGGCGGCGTTCAACTACGTAGAGCGGGGGATGCGCGCGATGCTGTGGACCGCGGCGCATGACGATCGGTTCGGTACCGGACAGATCACATCGCGGATCGGGCTCAATGCGCCAGCATATCTGTTCGAGGCGCAGACCGATATCTTTGCCGCCGTCGCGCTCGATCTCGCCTCCGCGCCGCTTGATTGCGTACTGGTGGACGAGGCACAGTTCCTCACCAAGGCGCAGGTGTTCCAGTGCGCGCGGATCAGCGACGAGCTCAAGATCCCGGTCCTATGCTATGGCCTTCGCACCGATTTCCAGGCCGAGCTCTTCCCCGGCAGCGCGCAATTGCTCGCGATCGCCGATCATCTGGTCGAGCTCAAAGCGGTGTGCGAATGTGGCGCCAAGGCGACGATGAACCTGCGCGTCGATGAGACCGGCCAAGCGGTGAAGACAGGCGCGCAGACCGAAATCGGCGGCAATGATCGATACATCGCGCTGTGCCGCAAGCATTTCATGGCGAAGATGGCATGAGCGCCTTGGGCATCGAGATGGTCGATGGCGACGTCAGGCTTGAACCGCTGGCCGACCTCCATATCGAGCCCCTGCGTGCAGCGTGCGCGCGCGACCCGGATATCTGGGAGATATATCCGGTCTCGATGCTGGGTGAACATTTCGACCGCGCGATGGAAGAGTTCCACGCCACTAGCAATTGGGTTCGGTTTGCCGTCATCCATAACGGCACGCTTGTCGGGATGAGCTGCTACATCGCGCCCGACGAACGCAACCACGTCGTCGAGATCGGCGGCACCTATATCGAGCCATCGGCGCGGGGCGCTGCGGGGGTCAATACCGTGGTCAAGCGGCTGATGATAAACCGCGCCTTCGCCTGCGGCTTTACCCGGATCGAGTTCCGCGTCGACACCCGCAACCAGCGCAGCCAGGCCGCAGTACTCAAGCTCGGCGCTGTGCATGAAGGCACGCTGCGGCGCAACCGCATCACTTGGACAGGCTATGTCCGCGATACCTGCGTATTCGGCCTGCTACGCGAAGATTGGCCCGAAGCGCGCGGTTAGGCCGCCGCGCGTGTGCTCAGCAACGCTGCCAGACTGTGCCCGCGATGGTCGGCTTCGGGTGCTGGCAGCCCCATCAGGTCGAGCATCGTGGGGTAGATATCGAGAATCGACACCGGCGCACCATGTTTCACATGCTCGCCGGTCGCGATCCACAGCGATCCCGACGGGCTGTGGCAGCCGCTTTTGACGCCTTCCATCGCATACAGCAGCGATCCGATGGTCAGCGTTCTGCCTTTCGCGGTGTCGGTCATCGGCGTATCATCATCGATCTGCCAGCTGACCTGGCAGCCGAAATAGAGCGCATCTGCATCGCCATCATCGCGGGTAGCGAAGACCTGATAGCCATCAGCAAGCGTGAATGCCTCAAGCCGGGCCTTTGCAGCGGCGCGATCGGCAGCGCTGTTGAACCGCAGCATGTACTGATGGGTCATCGTCGGATCAGCCGAACGGCAAACGATCCCGCATTGTGCCAGAAACGCCTTGTGATCGCGCAGCCGCAAGAAGTGCTGGCCGCCCTGGTTCTCGTACCGCGCAAACGGCTGCTGGCTGAGCGCGGTCTGGAACACGATCAGCGCATCGTGCTTTGCCGCCAGATCGAGGAACCGCCCGACCATCGCATCCATCGCGACATAGCCGTCATAGATCGCACTGCCATAACGCGCGGTTTCGCCCGCCTCCGGTTTCACCGTGAAGGCGGACGGGTCCATATGCCGCCAATAGCTGTGCTGCAGGTGCGCCACCGAATTGGCAAAGAAGCTGGCAAAGCGCGGACGGATGCGGCGGTAATAATGCGCGAACACGTCGTACTGCAGCGCGTCGAGTATCGCGACTCGGGCATGGCTGCCGGTCTTGCCGAGCTTTTCGCCCGCGAGCTGCGAGGTAATGCGCATCGCCGTCGCCGCCGACAGACCGTGGGTCAGCGCAAAGCGCAGGAACGCGGCGTAATCGTTTGCCGACAGCCGGTTGTCGGCGTTCGAATATTCGCGCACGTTGTGCCCGACGAACCGGTTGTAGATATTGAGCTCGGGTGGAAAGGCATCACCTTGCTCGCTCCAAGGATCGCCGACATAGAGCGATCCGGGCTTGGCGAATGGCCGCGCGTTCATGCTGGCGAAGTTCATCACCGGACTGCCCGCCTCACCGACCACCTGCCAGATATCGCGATGCTCCGCGCCGCGCCCATCGGTCAGCCGGAAGACGTGATGCTGATCGAACGCCAGCCCCGTGTGGATCGAATACCACTGAATCCACGGCTCCAGCTGGTCGGGGCTATACGTATCGGCCTGCGTCTCGAACACATGGGATTGTCCGTGCAGCCTGCGGAAATTGGGCAGCGATCCATCCGCCATCCAGCGGTCCAGCAAGGGCGCGCACAGTTCGTTGAGTTCGAGCGACAGGATCTGACGGTTGGTCATGGCCTCAGCACTAGCAAAGCCGCGTTGGCATTTGGTTAAGCGGCACAAGGCTGCTAACGGCGCTGACGATGCACGGATGGATCATTTTGGACAAGCCCTATGGCATGGGATCAACCGACGCGGTGACCGCGGTCAAGCGCGCGTTTCGCGCTGGTGGCCACGGCAAGGTCAAGGTCGGCCATGGCGGTACGCTCGATCCGCTGGCGACCGGCGTGCTGCCGATCGCGCTGGGCGAGGCGACCAAGCTCACCGGCCAGATGCTCAACGGCGACAAGACCTATGACTTCACGATTGCGTTTGGGGTGCAGACCGACACGCTCGACGTCGAGGGCAAGCCGGTGGCGCACAGCGACGTGCGGCCAACGCTGGAGCAGATCGAGACGGTGCTAGGACGCTTTACCGGGCCAATCGAGCAGGTGCCGCCCGCGTTCTCGGCGCTCAAGGTGGACGGCAAGCGCGCGTATGATCTGGCGCGGGCCGGCGAGGAGGTGGAACTGGCGTCAAGGGCGGTTACGATCCATGCGCTTAAATCCTCCCCGGCACGGGGAGGGGGACCGCGAAGCGGTGGAGGGGAAGCGGGTGCAAACGAGCTGAGCTTGGGCTCTACCCCGCTGCCCCTCCACCATCCTGCGGATGGTCCCCCTCCCCGTGCCGGGGAGGATTTGAATGCCATCACCCTCACCGCTTCCGTCTCCAAAGGCACATACATCCGCAGCCTCGCGCGCGACATCGCGCAGGCGCTGGGAACCGTCGGCCATGTCACCATGCTGCGCCGCACACAGGCCGGGCCGTTCACGCTCGCAGGGGCGATTTCGCTGGACAATCTGGAGCAAATCCGCCATGGCGCGGCCCCAGAAGACATAATCTTGCCATTCGAGGCAGGGCTGGACGACATCCCGGCTCTAGACCTCACCCCCGATCAGGCAAGGCGGCTCCAAAGGGGGCAGGTCGTGACCGGGATAGCCGCACACGATGGGCGATATTGGGCGCGGGGGAGTGATGGCACTCCGCTCGCTCTTGTTTCGCTTTCGGACCATGAGGTTCGGGTGGTGCGCGGCTTCAACCTTGGATAGATGTTCGAAGGACACATGAATTTATGACGATTAGTGCAGAGCGCAAAGAAGAAGTGATCAAGGAACATGCGCGCGAAGCCGGTGATACCGGTTCGCCCGAGGTACAGGTTGCAATCCTGACCGAGCGCATCAACAACCTGACCGACCACTTCAAGGCGCACCACAAGGACAACCATTCGCGTCGTGGCCTGCTGATGATGGTGAACAAGCGGCGCTCGCTGCTGGACTATCTGAAGAAGAAGGACACAACCCGCTACAGCGACCTGATCGCCAAGCTGGGTTTGCGCAAGTAAGCATTCTCGAACGGCCCCCCAGCGGGGCCGTTCGTTTATCTGCGCCCTGCAAAACCGGGCGCAGCAAACGGACCTTTCCCGCAATGAGGCAGGAAGGTTCAGCCGGGGCACGAAACGCGCCCCGAACCGCGCCAGGCCGGTCAGCCTGGCAACACCAAGAGGCCCCGGTCCGCAATAGGGCGCACCGGGTTCGATAAGGAAATACCATGTTTGACGTAAAGACTGTAGAAATCGAGTTGGGCGGAAAGACCCTCAAGCTCGAAACGGGCCGTATCGCCCGTCAGGCGGACGGCGCTGTGCTGGCCACCTATGGCGAAACCGTGGTGCTGTGCGCCGTGACCGCCGCAAAATCGGTGAAGGAAGGCCAGGATTTCTTCCCGCTGACCGTTCACTATCAGGAAAAATTCTCCGCAGCAGGCCGCATCCCCGGTGGCTTCTTCAAGCGTGAGCGCGGCGCGACCGAAAAGGAAACGCTGACCAGCCGCCTGATCGACCGCCCTGTCCGCCCGCTGTTCCCCGAAGGTTTCTACAACGAAATCAACGTGATTTGTCAGGTTCTGTCGTTTGACGGCGAATCCGAGCCCGATATGGTGGCGATGGTCGCAGCATCGGCTGCGCTGACGCTGTCGGGCGTGCCGTTCATGGGCCCGATCGGCGCGGTCCGCGTCGGCTATGCCGAAGGCGAGTACCAGCTCAACCCGTCGATGGAGCAGGTCAAGGCGGGCGAGCTCGATCTCGTCGTCGCGGCCACCAACGATGCGGTGATGATGGTCGAATCGGAAGCCAAGGAGCTTTCCGAGGAAATCATGCTCGGCGCCGTCGAGTTCGCGCATGATGCATGCCGCGACATCGTCGGCGCGATCATCAAGCTGGCCGAGCAGGCTGCCAAGGAACCTTGGGAAATGGCCGCTCAGGCCGATCTCTCGGCTGCCAAGCAAAAGCTGCGCGGTCTGATCGGTGACGACATTGCCGCTGCCTACAAGCTGACCGACAAGTCGGCCCGCTCGAACGCGCTCAACGAAGCCCGCGCCAAGGCCAAGGCAGCATTTGCCGACGCAAGCCCGCAGGACCAAATGGCCGCGAACAAGCTGATGAAGAAGCTGGAAGCGGAAATCGTCCGCGGTGCCATCCTCAAGGACGGCAGCCGCATCGATGGTCGCACCACCACGCAGATCCGTCCGATCGAAGCGATGGTCGGCTTCCTGCCCCGCACCCATGGTTCGGCGCTGTTCACGCGCGGTGAAACGCAGTCGATCTGCACCACCACCTTGGGCACCAAGGACAGCGAGCAGATGATCGACGGCCTGACCGGGCTTAGTTACGAAAACTTCATGCTGCACTACAACTTCCCGCCCTATTCGGTCGGTGAAGTCGGCCGCTTCGGCGCGCCGGGCCGTCGTGAAGTGGGTCATGGCAAGCTGGCATGGCGTGCGCTACACCCCGTGCTGCCGACCAAGGACGAGTTCCCCTATACGATCCGCGTTCTGTCCGACATCACCGAATCCAACGGCTCCTCGTCGATGGCAACGGTCTGCGGCGGTTCGCTCTCGATGATGGATGCAGGCGTTCCGCTCAAGCGTCCGGTGTCGGGCATCGCGATGGGCCTGATCCTCGAAGGCAGCGAGTTCGCTGTCCTGTCGGACATCCTGGGCGATGAAGATCACCTCGGCGACATGGACTTCAAGGTGGCTGGCACATCCGAAGGCATCACCACGATGCAGATGGACATCAAGATCGCCGGCATCACCCGCGAGATCATGGCCAAGGCCCTGGAACAGGCCAAGGAAGGCCGTGCGCACATCCTGGGCGAAATGGCCAAGGCGCTCGACAGCACCCGCACCGAGCTATCGGCGCATGCTCCGCGTATCGAGACGCTGCAGATCGACAAGTCGAAGATCCGTGAAGTCATCGGCACCGGCGGCAAGGTGATCCGCGAGATCGTCGCTGAAACCGGCGCCAAGGTCGACATCGACGACGAAGGCCTGATCAAGATCAGCTCGTCCGACGTCAGCCAGATTGAAGCCGCACGCAAGTGGATCCTGGGCATCACCCAGGAAGCGGAAGTCGGCAAGGTCTATGACGGCAAGGTCGTCAACATGGTCGATTTCGGCGCGTTCGTGAACTTCATGGGCGGCAAGGACGGTCTGGTCCACGTTTCGGAAATCCGCAACGAGCGGGTCGAAAAGGTCGCCGACGTCCTCACCGAAGGTCAGGAAGTCAAGGTCAAGGTGCTCGAGATCGATCCGCGCGGCAAGGTTCGCCTGTCGATGCGCGTCGTCGATCAGGAAACCGGTGAAGAGCTCGAAGACACCCGCCCTGCCCGTGAACCGCGCGAGCGCGGTGATCGTGGCGACCGTGGTGATCGCGGCGACCGTCGCCCCCGCCGTGATGGCGATGGCGGACGTGGTCGCGACGGTGGTCGTGGCGGCGAACGTTCCGGCGGCGGTGATCGCGGTGGCGAGCGCACCGGCGGTGGCCGTGGTCGCGGCCGCGCAGAAGGCGGCGAAGGCGGCAACACCGGTGGTGACGCCGGCCTGCCCGACTTCATCACCGGCGACAACTGAGACTAACAGTTCGCTGCTAGCATTGCGGGTTAGCCCGTAGCGCGACAAAGACCGGCTGGAAGCATCACGCTTCCGGCCGGTTTTTTATGGGGATGCGATGCTGGAGTGCGCTACCAAAATCTGGTAATGTTCGGACATGAGCAAGAACACATCAATAGCGCTTGGTGCGCCCTTTCAGGACTTCGCCCGTCGCAAGGTAGAATCCGGAGAATTCGGCTCAACCAGTGAAGTTGTGCGCGAAGCCATGCGGCGCTTCATTGCGGAGGATGAACGGCGAAATGCGCTGAATGCAGCCTTGAAGGAAGGCCTGGAGAGCGGGCCAGCTCAACCGTTCGATTGGGATGAATTCATGGGTCGGCATTTCGGCAGTAATGGTGACGCATAAGGTCGTAATACGTCCAGCTGCCGCCGGCGACTTGGAAGCCATAGCCACCTACACGAAACAACAATGGGGCGTGCGACAGGCTAAGCGCTATGTCGCTGCACTCCGCATCGATATTGAGTCACTGGCTAGTTTTCCGACGCGTCATGCACTCTATCGCAGCAGCGACGGGCATGAATTCCGCAAGCTATCGAGCGGGCACCATCTGGTTTTCTACACGATCGACGAGCGCACAGTGCAGGTCATCCGCGTCCTGCACGAACGCATGGATGTTGACCGCCACCTTTAATCCGGCAAGCCGATTCAAACCGGGGGCGGGATAACGCCTTTTCAGCATGATCCCGCCCCCGACCTTAAACCATTGCCAGATGGCAATTTCAGCCGATCAATACACCCGCTTCTTCGGCTTGATGTACTCGATGTCCTCGCTCAGCGTGTATTCGTGCACCGGGCGATAGTCGAGGGTGACCTTGCCGCCCTTGCCGCCCCAGCCTTCGAACCAGCTGACGGTGTGCTTCATGAAGTTGGCATCGTCGCGCTCTGGGTAATCTTCGTGCATGTGCGCGCCGCGGCTTTCCTTGCGGTTTGCTGCGCTTTCGATGGTGCACACGGCCTGGCTGAGCAGGTTGTCGAGCTCGAGCGTTTCGATGAGGTCGGTGTTCCAGATCAGCGAGCGATCCGAAACGTGGACGTCCTGCATCCGCTGGTTGACTGCCTGCATAAGCGCGGTTCCTTCGGACAGCAGCTGCGTGTCGCGGAACACCGCGGCGTGCTTCTGCATCGTCTTTTGCATGTTCGAGCGGATTTCCGCGGTCGGCGATCCGCCCTTGGCGTGGCGGAAATGGTCGAGACGCGCCAGCGACAGGTCTGCCGAATCCTTGGGCAGCTCCTTATGCGCACTGCCCGGCTTGATGGTATCGCGCAGGTGATGGCCAGTTGCCCGGCCGAACACGACCAGATCGATCAGCGAGTTCGAACCCAGACGGTTGGCGCCATGCACCGAAACGCAGGCCGCTTCACCCACCGCATACAGGCCAGGGACCACGGTATCGGGATCGCCATCCTTGATGGTGACGACCTGGCCGTGATAATTGCAGGGAATTCCGCCCATGTTGTAGTGCACCGTCGGCACCACCGGCAAAGGCTGACGGGTCAGGTCGACATTGGCGAAGATCTTGCCGGTTTCGGTGATCCCGGGAAGACGCTCGGCCAGCACCTTCTCGTCGATGTGATCGAGATGCAGGAAGATATGGTCGTTTTCCTTGCCGACGCCGCGACCTTCACGGATTTCGGCCGCCATCGAGCGGCTGACGACGTCGCGGCTGGCGAGATCCTTGGCCGACGGGGCGTAGCGTTCCATAAAACGCTCGCCCTCGGAGTTGGTGAGGTAACCGCCCTCGCCGCGTGCGCCTTCGGTGATCAGCACACCAGCACCATAGATGCCGGTCGGGTGGAACTGGACAAATTCCATGTCCTGCAGCGGCAGGCCTGCACGCAGCACCATCGCGCCGCCATCGCCGGTGCAGGTGTGCGCCGAGGTGGCAGAGAAATAGCAGCGGCCCGATCCGCCCGTTGCCAGCACCACGGCATGGCTGCGGAAACGGTGAATCGATCCATCATCCATGCACAGGGCGATCACGCCGCGGCACACGCCCTCTTCCATGATCAGGTCGATCGCAAAATATTCGACAAAGAAGTCCGAATCGTACTTCAGCGACTGCTGATACAATGCGTGCAGCATGGCATGGCCGGTGCGGTCGGCAGCAGCAGCGGTGCGCTGTACTGGCGGGCCTTCACCCATGTTCTGCATGTGCCCGCCGAACGGTCGCTGATAGATGGTGCCATTGTCGTTGCGGCTGAACGGCACGCCTGCGTGCTCGAGCTCGTACACCGCAGCTGGCGCCTCGCGCACCATGTATTCGATCGCGTCCTGATCACCCAGCCAGTCCGAACCCTTGACGGTATCGTACATGTGCCACGACCAGTGATCGGGCGAGTTGTTGCCCAGGCTAGCGGCAATACCGCCTTGGGCTGCCACCGTGTGGCTGCGGGTGGGGAAAACTTTGGTGATGCACGCGGTTTTCAGGCCCGCTTCGGCGCTGCCCATGGTGGCGCGCAGGCCCGAACCGCCCGCGCCGACGACAACCGTGTCGTATACATGGTCGATGATCTTGTAAGCTTCAGACATCAGCTTGCGGCTCCGGCAAAAGCAATGCGTGCAACAGAGAAAATGCCGAGGGCAGCCCCGGCGATGGCATAGAAATTGAGCAGCAGGATCACACCGAACTTGGTGCCATGATCATGCACATAATCTTCGACCAGCACCTGCAGCCCCAGCCGCAAGTGATAGAACACGGTGATGAGCAGCAAAATCATCGCGGTCGCCGTCAGCGGCGTCGACAACCACGCGGTCACCGTGGCGTGATCGAGCGCGGGAAGGCTGACCAAAGACGCGATGAACCAGATCATCAGGATCAGGTTGCTGACAGCTGTGACGCGCACCATGGCCCAGTGATGGGTCCCGGTTTTGGCTGATCCCAGCCCGCGTACTTTGCCAATTCTGGTGCCACTTCCCATGGTCGCTCCCCCGCGCGGGCAACCAGGGCCGGCGCTGCGTTAAAACTATAAAATTCGATCAGACGAAAAAGATGATCGACCACAATATGGCGGTCAAAGCGATCGCTACAACCGGCAGAAGTGCCGACCAGCGATTGTTTCCGTCAACTTCATAACCCGCGCCGATATCCAGCACGAAATGCCGAAGGCCCGAGCACATGTGCTGGAAGAATGCCCAGCTCAGGCCGATCATCAGCAGATAGCCGATCGGGCTGGTGGCCCAGCCGACATACCAAGCATAGCCTTCGGGGCCGCTGGCCAGTGCCAAAAGCCAGCCGACCAGCAGAATACCGCCGAGGACGGCCATGCCGTCGCCGGTTGCGCGGTGCAGGATGGAGATCAGCATAGCCGGTCCCCAGCGCCAGATTGACAGGTGAGGCGACAACGGCCTGCCCGATGGTTTCGCCATGGTATCCCCCGTGAATGCGATCTAAATAACGCCTGAAATGCGTCCCGCGCCTGTTTAGCCGATTGCCCGGCTGATGCAATTGCTGATTGCGGGACCGTTGTTTCGCCGCGCGCACGCAGGGTGTCGACACCGTCTGTGACAATAACCCCGCGTTAACCATGGGCGCTTATGCCGGTGCATACGCACGATTGGTTCGCACGAGGATGGCATGGCATTTAACAGCACCCAACAACCAGGTCGCTCGGCAGCCAAGGCGCTGTACGAAGCGGTCATGCACGAGCTGTCGATCACCCAGCGGCTGGCAGCGTTCGACGCCAGTGGGAGCCTTCCGCGGCTGACCCGCAAGGGGATAGAGCTTCTCAAAGGGCACGAACAAGCCATCGCGGAAGCGTTTTGGGAACATTACGTCGCAAACTCGGATATCGCCGCCAGGGTCGACGATATCGAAACGGTGCGGCACCGCACGATCGATTCCGTGCGCAGCTATACCGAAGAGAAATTCCGCAACCTGGATAGCCAGGTCTGGGTCGAACAGGCTTTCTACAACACGCTGAACGCCCGCAAGCTGGGCATTCCGCTTTGGCAGGTTCTCGCAGCACAGGCTTACACCCACGACTTCGCCCTGAAACTGATTTCGGCCAAGCTCACGGACGATTATGAGCAGTTTCAGCAGATCGCGCGAGCGACCGCGCAGGTGATGGTCATCGAGGCCGAAATCATGTCGTTTGCGGTGAACGCGATCATTCAGCAGGACGCCCAGGGGATCCGGATTGCCCAGACGGCCAGCTTCAAACAGACCGTCGATGGTGAACTCCAGCAAGCATCGCATCTGGGAACCGGCCTGCAAAGCCAGGTGGTTGCTGCGTCCGAATCCGCCCGGCAGATGCTGGGCCGCTCATCCGAAGTTGCCGCCGCCGCCGAACAATCGGCCATCGCGATGCGCGAAGCAGCGCAGACCGCCGCCGGCCTGATCCGCGCGATCGAAGAAGCCCGCTGCGAAGTGGAAGTCGCCGCCGACGTCGCCGAACGCGCCTCGCGCGAGGCGGGCCACGCGGTTGCCAGCACCCAGACGCTGTCGACTCACGCAGAGTCAATCGAATCGATCCTCAGCCTGATCCGCGACATTGCAGGGCAAACCAACCTGCTCGCGCTCAATGCCACGATCGAGGCTGCGCGCGCAGGCGATGCCGGTCGCGGCTTTGCCGTTGTGGCGCAGGAAGTGAAGAGCCTCGCCAACCAGACCGCGCGCGCCACCGATGATATCGCGCACAAGATTACCGCAATCCAGCTGGCGACCCGCGACACCGTTTCATCGAACGATTCGGTCCGCGCCACGGTCAGTGAGGTTCAGACGTCGGCGGACAGGATCCGGCAGGCGATGGAGGTGCAGGCTCAGACCGTCACCATCATCACTGCGGCCGTTGACGAAACCGCACTGGCCGCCGATTCGATGTCGAACACCATCGGCACCATTCGCATGGATACAGAGGGGCTCGCCAGCGAGATGGACAAGGTCGGAGCGGGCTTCAGCCATCTGCAGTCGCAGCTTGTCAAGTTGAAGCAGCGCTCCAACACCTTTGCCGACGAGATCGGTTTGGCCAAGAGCGCCTGACCGGCCTCACGCCTCCCGAAAGATTGATCGGGCCCAATATGGACCGCGCGCTTCGGTCGGGCTATGCCGGTGGCCATGATCCAGGTCGAACAGAACATCCTCGTCACCGGCTCCAGCCGCGGCATTGGCCGCGCCATCGCCGACACGCTCCACGAAGCTGGCCATCGCGTCGTCGGCCACGCCAGCAAGCCGTTCCCCGATGACAGCCCGGATGCCCCGGCATGGGATATGGTCGATGCCGATTTCGGCGACTTTCGCGGGCCGGGCAGCCTGTGGTCCGAAGCGCTCGAGCTTCTCGACGGGCGGATCGATGTGCTGATCAACAACGCAGGGATCTTCGCTGCCAATCCGATCGACGTAGGCGATGCCGAATGGCTCGCGGCCTGGGACGAGACAATGACGATCAACCTCACCGCGAGCGCCCAATTGTGCAGGCTGGCGGTGCAGCATTTCCAGGCGAACGGACAGGAAGGGCGAATCGTCAACATCGCCAGCCGCGCCGCCTATCGCGGCGACAGCCCTGCGCACTGGCACTACGCCGCCTCCAAGGGCGGCATGGTCGCGATGACCAAGTCGATCGCCCGCGCCTATGCCGCGCAGGGCATCTACGCCTTTGCGATCTGCCCGGGCTTCACGATGACCGGGATGGCGGAGGATTATCTCGAAAGCCGCGGCGGTGACAAATTGCTCGCCGACATTCCGCTAGGCCGCGTCGCGATGCCCGACGAGATCGCCACCATGGCCGCCTTCTGCGCCCTTGACGCCCCGCCCTCGATGACCGGCGCGGTACTCGATGTGAACGGCGCGAGTTACGTGCGATAGGATGGGCAAGCGGTGATGGGTGGGTGGGTCTACATGATGGCGGATCGCTATCGTGGGACCATCTACACCGGAGTCACTGCAAATATTGGTCGCCGGATAGAGCAACATCGTAGCGAAGGTGGATCGCGATTTGTGAAGCGTTACGGGCTCTCGCGCCTCGTCTATACCGAGTGGTATGACGAGATCACTTCAGCGATCGAGCAGGAAAAGGCGATTAAGAAATGGCGGCGTCAGTAGAAAATCGACCTGATTGAGGAAGCCAATCCGGAGTGGCTGGACCTGACGCCCCTCATCAACGCCTAGATCACATCTTAGCCTATCCATTATCGTCACCCCCGCGCACTCGGGGGTCCCGCTTTCTTGCCAGATCAGCGCAATAGCGGGATTCCCGCGTTCGCGGGAATGACGTAGGTGGTGTTTTTTGGTCAGTCGCTTTAGGTCACCAAATCACCTAGGCTAAAGACCGCGAAGCGACGACAAGGACCTTAAAGTTGGACAACTGGAAAGTCACCATTCCCTGCACATTGGCCGAGGCGCAGGCGGTTACCGAGCGAGAGGATATCGACGAGGCCGCGTTCGGCAGCCCCAGCCTGGTAGCGAGCGAGGTCGATGCCTATGCCGACCCGCAAGAGCCCGGAAGCTGGGCGATCCATGGCTATTTCACGCAGAAGCCCGATGCCCGCTGGGTTCGCCGGCTGCGCGATCTGGTGCCCAGCGCCGATGGCCTGAAGCTCAAGCCCGAGCGGCTGCCCGATGACGATTGGGTGACGATGAGCCAGTCCGGGCTCGAGCCGATCCGCGCGGGCCGGTTTTGCGTCCACACCCCTGAAATGCCCGCCGCGACTGAAGCAGGCATCACCAATTTCTGCATCCCGGCAAGCCTGGCGTTCGGCACCGGCCACCACAACACCACGCGCGGCTGCCTGATGATGCTCGATGCGATGAAGCGCCGCGGTAATCTGGTGCGCAGCCATATCGACATCGGCACCGGCACCGGGCTGCTCGCCTTTGCCGCGATGAAGCTGTGGCCGCGCGCTTATGCGACCGCGAGCGATATCGATCCCGTCTGCGGCCCGGCGGTTGCCGAAAATGCAGAAACCAACGGCATTGCGCTCGGCCAGCGCCCCGGCCAGCTTGCGATGTTTATCGCCGAAGGGCTGGAGGACGCCGATCTGCAGCGCCGCGCGCCCTATGATCTTGTCATCGCCAACATTCTGGCGGGCCCTTTGATCGATCTGGCAGGCGACATCGCCGCGGTGACATCGTCGCAGGGGCAGGCGGTGCTGTCCGGGCTGCTGGGCACGCAGGCCGACGCGGTCGCCCGCGCCTATCGGATGGTCGGCTTCCGCCTCGCCGAACGGCTCGACCTCGGCGATTGGACCGTGCTGCGCCTGCGCAAGCGGGGCGCGCGATGGTCGGGCAAGGCCTGAGGCCATTCCCGTTCTCCGGCGAAAGCCGGAGTCCAGGGGCGGCCTTGCGTGACATCGCCCTGGATTCCGGCGTGCGCCGGAAAACGGCTGTATGAGGCGTCAAGTGACGCGTATCCTCGGCTGGCTGATGCTGCTGGCGGGCCTCGCCTTCCTCGCCGGCGAGACCGGCGGGCTCATCGGCACCAACCGCGACTGGCGGGCGCCCGACGATGGCGTGACGATCTACGTCGAGACCAACGGCTTCCACACCGGGTTCATCCTGCCTGCACAGGCCGAGGGGATCGACTGGCACGCGCTGTTCCCGCCCACCGACCTTGCCGATCCGCGCTATCACGCCACCGGGGCGACCGATCATGTAGCGATCAGCTGGGGCGAGCGCGAATTCTATCTGGGCACCCCGCGCTGGCAGGACATCGACCCGGCAACCATGGCGCGCGCCGCGATCGGCAGCGATGCGACGCTGATCCACATCTACCATATGCGCCGCCCGCAAGAGGGCTATTTCGCGCGGCGGCTGGTGATCAGCCATGATGCCTATCGCAAGCTTGCTGCTCGGCTGATGCAGGCGGTTGCGCTCCCCGAATCAGGACAGCTCAAGCCGATCCACGGCTATGGCGGCGATGATGTCTTCTATCCGGGGCGCGGCCGCTATTCGCTGCTCAACAGCTGCAACGTATGGACCGGGGATCACCTGCGCGCGATCGGTGTGCGGGTCGGCGCGTGGACCCCGGCGGAGCACCATGTCATGCGCTGGTTTCCTGAAGCGGAACGTTAAGCCAAGCGCATGATCTCGGCCCATTCGGCCTCATCGACCACGCGCACGCCCATTTCCGCCGCTTTCTTGAGCTTCGATCCCGCGCCGGGCCCTGCAACCAGCAGATCGGTCTTGGCCGAAATCGACCCTGCCGCCTTGGCCCCGAGGCGTTCGGCCTGCGCCTTGGCCTCGTCGCGGCTCATCGTCTCGAGCTTGCCGGTGAACACGATGGTCTTGCCGCTCCACTCGGTCTCGCGCGCGGTCGAGACGAATGCAGCGGGGCGCCCCTCGGTTACCAGATCGTCGAACACCTGCGCATTGTGCGGCTCATGGAAGAAATCGCCCAGCGCCTCGGCGACTGCCGGGCCGATGCCGTCGATTCCGGTGACCTCGGCCACCGCATCGGCATCGCCCGCCGCAAGCCGGTGGCCGATGGCTCCCACCGCCTCGACGCTACCGAACGCCTTGACCAGATCCTTCGCCGTCACTGAACCGACATGGCGGATGCCCAGCGCAAACAGGAAGCGTCCCGGGTCCGAGCCGCGCCGCGCCTCTATGCTCGCGAGCAGGTTGTCGACCGACCGTTCCTGCCAGCCCTCGCGCGCGAGGATCGCACTGCGGTGCTTCTTCAGCCGGAAGATGTCGCCGGGTCGGTCGATCAGCCCGGCGTCGAGAAACTCGGCGATCGTGCGTTCGCCCAGGCCATCGATATCGAGCGCGGCGCGGCTGACGAAATGGCGCAGCCGCTCAAGCTTCTGCGCGGCGCAGACCAGCCCGCCGGTGCAGCGCACATCGACCTCGCCCTCCTCGGCGACCGCCTCACTGGCGCATACCGGGCAATGATCGGGGAAGGCATAGGGGTCGCGCGGTTCCTCGCGCGTCAGATTCTCGACCACCTGCGGGATGACATCGCCCGCGCGCTGGACGACGACGCGGTCACCGGGACGCACCCCCAGCCGCGCGATCTCGTCGCGGTTGTGCAGCGTGACGTTGGAGACGACGACGCCGCCGACAGTCACCGGGGTCAGCCTGCCCACCGGGGTCAGCTTGCCGGTACGCCCGACCTGGATGTCGATCGCCTGCAAGGTCGTTTCCGCGCGCTCGGCGGGGAACTTGTGCGCCAATGCCCAGCGCGGGGCCTTGGCGACAAAGCCCAGCCGCGCCTGCCAGTCGAGCCGGTCGACCTTGTAGACCACGCCGTCGATATCATAGGGCAGGTCCGCGCGGATGCGTTCGATCTCGCGATAATGCGCGAGCAGGTCTTCCAAGCTCTCGATCCGGCGGAGCAGCGGCGAGACCGGCACGCCCATTGCGGCAATCGCCTGCATCACTGCATGCTGCGTATCGCCCGGAACGTCGCTCGCGACGCCCCAGCCATGCGCCAGGAAGCGCAAGGGACGCGCAGCAGTGACCTTGGCATCCTTCTGCCGCAGCGACCCGGCGGCGGCATTGCGCGGATTGGCGAACAGCTTCTCCCCGCGCTCTGCCTGCGCGGCATTGAGCGCGGTGAAGTCCGCCTTGGACATGTAGACTTCGCCGCGGACTTCCAAGATTTCGGGAGCGTTTCCGGTGAGCGTTTCCGGAATATCCCCGATCATGCGAACATTGGCGGTGACATCCTCGCCCACTTCGCCATCGCCGCGCGTCGCTGCGCGCACCAGCACGCCCTGCTCATAGCGCAGCGAGAGCGACAGCCCATCGATCTTGTCCTCGGCGGTCAGCGCCAGCATCTCGCCTTCGGGCAGTGCCAGATAGCGCCGCACCCGGCCAACGAACTCGGCGATGTCCTCGTCCGAAAAACCGTTGTCGAGGCTCATCATCCTTTGCTCGTGCCGCACCTTGGCCAGCGGAGAAGTCTCCACCGCCGCCCCCACCATCCGGCTCGGGCTGTCGGCGCGGATCAGATGCGGAAAGGCCGCCTCGAGCTCATTGTTCCGCCGCACCAGAGCGTCGTAATCCGCATCGGAAATCTCCGGCGAATCCTCGGCATGATAACGCCGGTTATGGTGCGCGATCTTCTTCGCAAGCCGCTGCAACTCGATCGCAACTTCGGCTTCGGAGAGCGCCGATACGTCCTTCATCACACCCGCTCCAGCAACCGGTCCGCCTGCGCTCTGGCCTCGGGCGTGATCTCTGCGCCCGAGAGCATCCGCGCGATCTCTTCCTTGCGGTCGGCGTCATCGAGCAGGCGGACGCCGGTGCGCGCGACGGTGCCGTCACTGGTCTTGGCGATCAGCAAGTGGTGCGCGCCGCGTGCGGCGACCTGGGGCGAGTGGGTGACGACCAGCAATTGCGTGGTGCGCGCCAGCCGCGCCAGCCGCTCGCCGATCGCCGAGGCCACCGCGCCGCCCACGCCGCGGTCGATCTCGTCGAAGATCATCGTCTCCGCGCCGCCCTGCTCGGCCAGCGCGACCTTCAATGCGAGGATGAAGCGCGAGAGTTCCCCGCCCGAGGCGATCTTCATCAGCGGCGCAAAATCGCTGCCGGGGTTGGTCGAGATCAGGAATTCGACATGATCCATTCCCGATGGCCCCCAGCGCGTCTCGTCCAAGGGATCGACCAAAGTGCGGAAGCGCGCGGCATCGAGCTTGAGCGGGATCAGTTCGCCCTGCACAGCGCTATCCAGCGCCTTGCCCGCCTTGGCCCGCGCCGCGCTCAGCGCCTCGGCGGCGGACACGTACGCAGCCTTCGCGGCATGGCGTGCCTTGTCGAGCGCCGACAGGTTCGCCCCGCCCGATTCGAGCGCGGCCCAGTCGGCCTGCATCTGCGCGAGCAGATCGGGCAGCGCATCGCCTGCGACGTTATGCTTGCGCGCGAGCGCGCGCAGATCGAACAGGCGGCGTTCCATCTCGTCGAGCCGTACCGAATCATAGGTCAGCGCCTCGGACGCCGCGCGCAACTTGGCCTCGGCATCGTCGGCCTCGATCACCGAGCGGTCGAGCGCTTCCAGCGCCTCATTCAACAACGGATGCTCTTCGGCGATCCGGTCGAGCTTGCGCGCCGCCCCGCGCAACTGCGCCAGCGCGCCTTTCGATCCTTCGAACGTGGCGAACAGATCGGCGATGTCGCCCGACAGCCGCTCGCCCTTCTGCATCGCGGCGCGATCGCCCGCGAGTTCTGCCTCTTCGCCCGGCTGCGGCATGAAGGCGGTGAGTTCTGCAAGATTGTGCTCGAGCAGATCGCGGTCGCGCAGCGCGGTGTCGATCGCGGCGTTGGCGTCGGCAAAGGCCCGCTCGGCGGCCTGCCAGCTACGCCACGCCGCAGCCACGCCTGCGACATCGCAGCGCCCGAAGCTGTCGAGCAAGTCGCGATGGCCTCTGGGGTTGATCAGCCCACGATCATCGTGCTGGCCGTGGATCTCGACCAGTTGCACGCCGAGGTCGCGCAGCAGCCCGGCCGAGACCGGCTGGTCGTTGACGAACGCGCGACTGCCGCCGTCGGCGCGCACCTGGCGGCGGATCAGCAACGGCTCGCCCGGTTCCTGCGCGATATCGTTTTCAGCCAAGACCGCCGTCACCGCCGCATGGCCCGCCATATCGAACCCGGCGATCACCAACGCGCGGTCGGCCCCCTGCCGCACCAGCCCGCTGTCGGCGCGCGCGCCCATGGCAAGGCCCAAAGCATCGAGCAGAATGGATTTTCCCGCGCCGGTCTCCCCGGTCAGCACGCCCAGCCCGCCGTGAAAATCAAGGTCGAGCGCCTCGATCAGCACCAGGTCACGAATGGCAAGCGACAGCAGCATGGCCGCTGCTTTAGAACATACAGGGCACAGGTGGGAACTGCTTTTTGGCACTAGCGCCGTTATCAGGAAACGGGGGTGTCAAACGAATTCCACGTAGTTGTCATTGACTTGTCATCAATCCGCCCATAGCTGCCGAAATAGGGGCGACACGTGCCAAGGATGACTGCGCGAACATGATGACGTACCCTCTCCTTGCACCGATCGGAATGCCCCTGTGAGTCTGGCGAGTTTTTCGCTGGCGCTCGCCCTCTCAGGATCGCCGCTGGTTGCTGCCAGCGCAGACCTTCCACAGACCATCATTGCCGCCGAACAGGCCGGCAGCCCCACCACTGCGCCCGCCGCGCCGCAGCCCGCCACGTTGCAGCCCGCCACACTGCCGCCATGCCCCGCAGGCGCCGCATTGCCCTCCACGCCGCCTGCGCCAGGCGAGCCTGCGCCCGCCCCTGCACCCGCAGAACAGAACGCGATCGTCGTCACCGCGCGCCCAGATTCGGAGCCGGGCGACCCCATGCTTCAGCTCAACGCGGACTCCTACGAGGTCGTGCAAGATGTCGACGAGGCGCTCGTCGGGCCGGTCGCCATGGCCTACAAGGACGCGATTCCTAAGCCGATCCGCCATGGCCTGCGCAATTTCCTGCGCAATCTGACCGAACCGATCGTCGCACTCAATTTCCTGCTCCAGCTGAAGCCGGGCAAGGCGGCAGAGACCGTCGGACGGTTCGCGGTCAATACCACCATTGGTATTGGCGGACTGTTCGATGTCGCCAAGCGCGACCCGATCAAGCTGCCCTATCGGCGCAATGGCTTTGCCAACACATTGGGCTATTACGGCGTCGAGCCGGGCGCGTATCTGTTCCTGCCGCTAATCGGCCCGACCACAATCCGCGACCTGGTCGGCGGGACGGTCGATGGACTGCTGCTGCCCACCGTGGTCGGCGCGCCGTTCAACGACATCAAATTCACCCTGCCCGCCGCAACCTTGAGCGCGCTGCAGGGGCGTATCCAGATCGACGAACAATTGAACGCGCTGCGCAACCAGAGCAACGACCCGTACATCGACGCGCGCGATTTCTATCTCAAGCGACGCCAGGCGGAAATCGATGCGCTGCGCGGTCGCAACGCCTATCCCGATGGCGATCTGCCGTTCGTCAATCCAGGCACGGGCGGACCTGTGGTGGTGCCGGTGACGCCGATCGTGCCGGCGGCACCGGGGGTGAACTGCATGCCGGTGGGTGCGTACTGAGGCGATCTGCGGCGGGCATCAAAAGGTCCACCCAGCCTGAGCCCGTCGAAGGCTCCGCGCCTTTGGTGCCCTTCAATGCAACACCGTTTTCCGGCGAAAGCCGGAATCCAGAGCGCACGCAGTGCCATCCCGCCCCTGGGCTCCGGCTTTCGCCGGAGAACGACGTAGCATTATCCTGCCATCGGTTAGAGCGTGGCCTTCGACAGGCTTAGGCTCAGCGGAGGTGGGGTGCATCGCGCAAAGGCGTGATTCTCGACCCCGGCTACCCTCACACCCCAGCCAACAACCCTTCCTTCGCAATCCGCTCCTTCCACACCAAAGGTGCGAGCTTGTGGACGTTGTTGCCTTCGCTGTCGACCGCGACGGTGACCGGGAAGTCGCTGACCTCGAACTCGTAGATCGCTTCCATCCCCAGATCGTGGAAGCCGACGACCTCCGAGCCCTTGATCGCGCGGGCGACCAGATACGCCGCGCCGCCGACCGCCATCAGGTAGGCGCTCTTGTGATCGCGGATCGCCTCGACTGCGGCGGGGCCGCGTTCGGCCTTGCCGACCATCGCGAGCAGGCCCTGCTCGAGCATCATCCGGGTGAACTTGTCCATCCGGGTGGCGGTGGTGGGGCCGGCTGGACCGACGATTTCCTCGCCCACCGGGTCGACCGGGCCGACATAATAGATCACGCGGCCACGGAACTCGACGGGCAGCGGCTCGCCTTTGGCCAGCATATCCTGAATGCGCTTGTGCGCCGCGTCGCGCCCGGTGAGCATCTTGCCGTTCAAGAGCAGACGGTCGCCTTGCTTCCAGCTCTGCACCACCTCAGGCGTCAGGTTATCGAGATCGACGCGGATCGCGGCCTTGTCGGGGGTCCAGTTGACGTCGGGCCATTCGCTGAGCTTGGGCGCTTCGAGATACGCGGGGCCCGAGCCGTCCAACGAGAAATGCGCGTGGCGGGTGGCGGCGCAGTTGGGGATCATCGCCACCGGCTTGCCCGCGGCATGGCACGGCGCGTCCATGATCTTGACGTCGAGGATGGTCGACAAGCCCCCCAGCCCCTGCGCGCCGATGCCCAGCGCATTGACCTTGTCGAAAATCTCGATCCGCATCGCCTCAATGTCGCTCTGCGGCCCGCGCGCCTTCAACGGCCCCATGTCGATCGGGTCCATCAACGCCTTCTTGGCAAGCAGCACCGCATGTTCCGCCGTGCCGCCGATGCCGATGCCCAGCATGCCGGGCGGGCACCAGCCCGCGCCCATCTGCGGGATCATCTCCAGCACCCAGTCGACGATGTTGTCGCTGGGGTTCATCATCTTGAACTTGGACTTGTTCTCGCTGCCGCCGCCCTTGGCCGCGACATCGACATGGACATGGTGTCCCGGCACCATCTCGACGTGCAGCACGCACGGGGTGTTGTCCTTGGTGTTGCGGCGGGTGAACGCCGGGTCTGCCAATACCGACGCGCGCAATTTGTTATCCGGGTGCAGATAGGCGCGGCGGACGCCTTCATCGACGATCTCCTGCAGCGACCTGGCCGTGTCGTCCATCCGGCAGTCCATGCCCCATTTGACGAAGACGTTGACGATGCCGGTGTCCTGGCAGATCGGCCGGTGGCCTTCGGCGCACATCCGGCTGTTGGTGAGGATCTGCGCGATCGCATCCTTGGCGGCGGGCGACTGCTCGGCCTCATACGCCTCGCCCAGCGCGCGGATGTAATCCATCGGGTGATAGTAGCTGATGAACTGCAGCGCGTCGGCGACGCTCTCGATCAGATCGGCTGCGCGAATGGTCACGGTCATGGCATTTCCCCCGGATACTGGATGCGCGCCGATGGCGCCAAGCGGATAAAGTGCGACCGTCTCTATTGCGGCATCGATGCTATCGCAAGGTGGGCCCCGATGGAATGCGTTTGACGAAAGTGGCGGTGGTGGCAGGCAGATGATTCTCATCCGCGTCGCCGTCATCGCAAGGTCACCTGTGCACCAACCTGTGGACAGGAAATATTTGCGTCATGACCAAATGCCCACTTGCGCTTTTGCGGCCCGGCTTTTGAGCGCGCGTCGCGCCCTGTCACGCTGCGTCGTCAGCGACGAAACGAATCCCCGATACGACGAAGCGTTGGCATGGTTAATCATTTACCCCCTTGCGCCAAATTCAGGATGGGCCACTATAGGTGGTGGAAGATAAGGGCGGGGCATACCAATAACAGTGGGTAACGGTTAACGCGGGCACAGCGATGTGATCGCGCGTCAAGGGGGTTTTGGCCCTTTTCCGGCTAACTGTTGGGGATAAGTTTTCCCCCGCTCAACCCTACAAGATGCTATACGGAACGCTTGCGCTCCGAGTCGAACATTAGCGGAACAAACATCCGCCCAACAGGTTACGGGGACGTCATGGATTTCAGAGATACGGTCAAAGGCAACGCAGGCGATATGGGTGAATCAGATGTACTGGACGCAGCCGAAAAGGCAGGAATTGCAACCGCGACAGGCGCGTCCTCAGGCGCAGGCCTTGCGTCGGGCGAATCCAGCGCTGACGAGCTGGCACTGATCGCGATGGCCGCGACTCAGGCTGCCGCCGCGCTGCCCGCCGATGTGCGCGACAGCAAGACCGTCGAAGAGCGTCGCTTCACGATTCAAACCGACAACAGCCGTGATGCGCTGCTCACCGATTTCGGCAAGGAAACGCTCGAAGACCGCTACCTGCTGCCCGGCGAGAACTATCAGGACCTGTTCGCGCGCGTCGCCGATGCCTATGCCGACGATCAGGCGCATGCCCAGCGATTGTATGACTATATCTCCAAGCTGTGGTTCATGCCCGCGACCCCGGTGCTGTCGAACGGCGGCACGGGCCGGGGTCTTCCGATCTCGTGCTATCTCAACAGCGTCGATGACAGCCTCGAAGGCATCGTCAACACCTGGAACGAGAACGTCTGGCTGGCCTCGCGCGGCGGCGGCATCGGCACCTATTGGGGCAATGTCCGCGGCATCGGCGAACCGGTCGGCCTCAACGGCAAGACCAGCGGAATCATTCCGTTCGTCCGCGTGATGGATTCGCTGACGCTGGCGATCTCTCAGGGCTCGCTGCGGCGTGGTTCGGCGGCGTGCTATCTCGATGTCTCGCACCCCGAGATCGAGGAGTTCCTTGAAATCCGGAAGGCCTCCGGCGACTTCAACCGCAAGGCGCTGAACCTGCACCATGGCGTATTGCTGACCGACAAGTTCATGGAAGCGGTGCGCGATGGCGCCGATTTCGACTTGGTCAGCCCCAAGGACGGCAGCGTTCGCAACACGGTGAACGCGCGCGCTCTGTTCCAGAAGCTCGTTGAAACCCGCCTTGCCACCGGCGAGCCGTACATCGTGTTCAACGACACCGTGAACCGGATGATGCCCCGGCATCACCGCGAGCTCGGCCTCAAGGTCTCGACCTCGAACCTGTGCAGCGAGATCACGCTTCCCACGGGCCGCGATCACCTGGGCAACGACCGCACCGCGGTGTGCTGCCTGTCGTCGCTCAACATCGAGACCTGGGACCAGTGGCACGACGACAAATTGTTCATCGAGGACATCATGCGTTTCCTCGACAACGTGCTGCAAGATTATATCGACCGCGCCCCGCCCGAAATGGCGCGCGCCCGCTACAGCGCGATGCGCGAACGCTCGGTCGGCATGGGCGTGATGGGCTTCCATTCGTTCCTGCAGGCGCGCGGTCTGGGCTTTGAATCCGCGCTCGCCAAGTCGTGGAACATGAAGATCTTCAAGCACATCGCCGCCAAGGCATCCGAAGCCTCGATGATGCTCGCCAAGGAACGCGGCCCCTGCCCCGATGCCGCCGATCAGGGCGTGATGGAACGCTTCAGCTGCAAGATGGCGATCGCGCCGACCGCGTCGATCAGCATCATCTGCGGCGGCACCTCGGCGTGCATCGAGCCGATCCCGGCGAACATCTACACCCACAAGACGCTCTCGGGCAGCTTCGTGGTCAAGAACCCGTATCTGGAAAAGGTGCTGCGCGAAAAGTCGAAGGATTCGACCAATGTGTGGAACACGATCCTCGAGAAGGGCGGCAGCGTCCAGCATCTCGACTTCCTGAGCCAGGAAGAAAAGGACACTTTCAAGACCAGCTTCGAGATCGACCAAAGGTGGCTGCTCGAACTGGCAGCCGACCGCACGCCCTATATCGACCAGGCGCAGTCGCTGAACCTGTTCATCCCCGCCGACGTCGACAAATGGGACCTGCTGATGCTGCACTTCCGTGCATGGGAGCTGGGCATCAAGTCGCTCTATTACCTGCGTTCCAAGAGCGTCCAGCGCGCAGGCTTTGCCGGCGGCGTCGAGGCCGACAACACCATCGAGGCGCCCAAGTTCGAACTGGGCGAGACGACGGATTACGACGAATGCCTGGCCTGTCAGTGACGCAATCCCCTCCCCGTTCCCCGGACGTGATCCGGGGTCCAGGGCGAGATTGCACTGCATCCGCATTTCGTACCTGATTTGAGTTTTTAACGCACAATGGATGCCGCCGCGCATCCCTCCCTCTCCCATCGCGAGAGGGACCAAGGAGTAACCGCACATGTCCCTTCTCGAAGCCCGCACCCAGTACAAGCCTTTCGAATACCCCTGGGCCTATGATTTCTGGAAGCGCCAGCAGCAGATCCACTGGATGCCCGAGGAAGTGCCTCTGGGCGAGGATTGCCGCGACTGGGCGCAGAAGCTGACCGAGCATGAGCGCACCTTGCTCACGCAGATCTTCCGCTTCTTCACCCAGGCCGATGTCGAGGTGCAGAACTGCTATCACGACAAATACGGCCGCGTGTTCAAGCCGACCGAGGTCAAGATGATGCTGACCGCGTTTTCGAACATGGAAACCGTGCACATCGCCGCCTACAGCCATCTGCTCGACACCATCGGCATGCCCGAAAGCGAGTACGGCATGTTCCTCGAATATGAGGAGATGAAGGCCAAGCACGATTACCTCGCCGAGTTCGGCGTCGACAATGACGAGGACATCGCGCGCACGCTCGCGATGTTCGGCGGCTTCACTGAAGGCCTGCAGCTGTTCGCCTCGTTCGCGATGCTGATGAACTTCCCGCGCTTCAACAAGATGAAGGGCATGGGGCAGATCGTCAGCTGGTCGGTGCGCGACGAAAGCCTGCACTGCGAGGGCATCACCAAGCTGTTCCACGCGTTCTGCGCCGAGCGCGGATGCCTGACCAAGGCGGTGAAAGAGGACATCATCGACTGCTGCCAGAAGACCGTGCGGCTGGAAGATGCGTTCATCGATCTGGCGTTCCAGGACGGCCCCGTCCACGGCATGACCGCCAAGGAGATCAAGCGCTACATCCGCTACATCGCCGACTGGCGCCTGGGCCAGCTGGGCTTCCAGCCGGTGTACATGATCGAGGACCACCCGCTCCCCTGGCTCGCCCCGCTGCTCAATGGCGTCGAGCACGCCAACTTCTTCGAGACCCGCTCCACCGAATATTCCAAGGGCGCCACGCGCGGCAACTGGAACGACGTCTGGAGCGCCTTCGACAAGCGCCAGAAGAAGGGCGCGGCCAACGAGGTCGCGGTGATCGACGACAGCGAGGACATGTTCAAGCAGGCGGGGATCGCTGCGGAGTGAGGCATTGTGGGCGTAGTTGCTAAAAGAAACTGTCCTTATTGTAGAACGCAAGATGTAGCGTTCACTGCAAAGTCATCTTGGAAATCTGAGAATGATGGAAACAGAGCACTTTTTATCTGCGGTGCTTGTTCAGAAGGCGTTATTTGGGAATGGAGTGGGGGTGCTGACCCCTGTGGGTACAATGGCCATATAAGCTCACATCGCATAACTTTGTTGAGGCAATGGCCTGATGAGGCCTCTGGAGCCGCACCTGCCGATACACCACCAACTACCTCAAGATATTTTGAGCAAGCTACCGCTAGCCTGATAAACGGACACTTCGATGCTGCAGCTATGATGTTTCGAAAATGTTTAGAATCGGCAACAAAGTTGCTAAGTCCTGAATCCACCTCTAAGTCATTATACAGTCGTATAGAAGCTCTTGTTGCTAAAGGCGCACTGACTGAAGACATGGGTAAATGGGCCCATGAAGTACGCTTAGGTGGCAACGATGCAGCGCATGATGACGAGCCTTTCACCATATCTGAAGCAGAAGAATTACGAAATTTTATCGAGAATTTTTTGAGGTATGCGTTTACATTGCCTTCTGCTGTACATCGGCGCGCAAAGCCGGGGTTGGTAGAAGAGTGAAATCGACTGGCGTTCTCGGTCCAATAAACGTTTAAGGGCCTCGCCATGCCAGTCGTCTTTCGCTACAATGGCTTTCACTTCCACTTCTTCGCCAACGAGGGCAATCCTCGCGAGCCAGTGCATGTCCATGTTCGCAGAGGCCGCGACAATGCGAAGTTCTGGCTTTGGCCCGAAGTCGCACTGGCGTATAATCTCGGCTTCTCTCCTGCTACGTTGCGCGAGCTGTCGATGATCATCGAAGGCAGGCGCGGGCAGATCGAAAGGGCATGGAATGACTTTTTCTCCTGAACCGCTGGCCGTGCGCTTCGATGAGGATTCGATGTGGATCGATCTGGAAGACGGCCGGACTTTGGGTATTCCGCTGGCCTGGTTCCCTCGGTTGCTGCACGCAACGCCAAAGCAGCGCGAGAATTGTTTTCTCAGCCGCGCAGGCCTTCATTGGGAAGAACTGGACGAAGACATTTCCATCGCTGGCCTGCTCGCTGGGCGCGGAGACCAGACCCGGCCAAAGCAAGCAGCGGCCTGAAACTTTCAGCTCGCCGACCCATGCACCATTTCGGTTTCATTCTTGCCGGAAATGCGTCGCGCGCGCGCGTTTAAGACCGATTCGGACCAGCCTTTTCTGAGTGTGCCGCCGCCCTTTGCTAGGCTGCCCAATCAACAGGAGAGTGATCAATGCCCCAGTTTATCGTCAACACGCAGGTCCAGTCGAACGGCGACCACGAGGTGCACAACAAGACAACAGGATGTTCGTACATGCCAGCCGCAGCCAACCAAAAGGATTTGGGGATTCACACGAGTTGTCATGGTGCAGTAACGGAGGCCAAGAGGACCTACAACCAGTCAAATGGATGTTATCATTGCTGCAATGCATGTCATACCCAATAAGCTAATCGCTTCGTGGCCTGACGCCCCCCACAGGAATAAGTTGCACCTCTCCCGCCCCCTCCCCTAACCTCTGAGCCACGGCGCTCGCGCCTTTGGGGGGATGGACACACCAGCATGAGCTTGCCGTCGGCGGCATTGTTCGGGCTTGCGATGATCGCGCTGCTGTTTGCGGTGGCGGCGGTGGTCGAGGGGCGTGCGGGGCTGGCGGTGCGGCGGCCCTGGCTGCGGCATGGCGCGTATACGCTGGCGCTGGGCGTCTATTGCTCGAGCTGGACCTTCTATGGCGCGGTGGGCAGCATCGTGCGCGATGGCTGGCAGTATCTGCCGATCTATCTTGCCCCGATCTGCCTGTTGCTGGGCGCGCCGCGCTTTTTGCGGCGGCTGGCGCATGCGGTGGCCGAAGAGCAGGCGACCACGGTGTCCGATTTCATCGCCGCGCGCTTTGGCCACGATGGCGGGGTTGCGCGGCTGGTCACGCTGATCGCACTGGTTGGCACCATTCCCTATGTCGCGCTGCAGTTCCGCTCGATCGGCGGGGCGCTGGCCTTTGCCTCGGGCCGCCCGATTTCCGAGGCGACAATGATCGGCGCGGCGGCGCTGCTGGCGCTGTTCGCAATCCTGTTCGGCGCGCGCCGGTACGAGCTGGCCGGGCGCAGCGAGGGACTGGTCTATGCCATCGGGCTTGAATCGGTGATCAAGATCGTTGCGCTCACCGCGGTGGCAGGAGTCGCGGTAAGCCTGCTGATCAAGGCCGATGCAGCAGCAGTCAGCGATGGCATGACGCTGCTTGCCGCCAATTTCCAGCCCGAGCGGCTGTCGGTCGATTTCGGCGTCATCTTCCTGATCTCGATCATGGCGATCATCGCGCTGCCGCGGCAGTTCTATATGGGGCTGGTCGAGGCGCAGGAGCCCGGATCGCTCGACCGCGCGCGCTTTGGCCTCGCGGCGTATCTGGCGGTCATGGCGCTGATGGCACTGCCGATCGCGCTCGCCGGGGCCAGCCTGATGCAGACGGGCGCTGATGGCGCAGGCGCGGACCTGTATGTGCTTCAGGTGCCCGCGCTGGGCGGCAGCAGCGCGGTGCTCGCACTCGCGCTGATCGGAGGGATCAGCGCGGCGGCATCGATGGTGATCGTCGATTCGACCGCGCTGGCGACCATGGTCTCCAACGATCTGATCTTCCCCGCCCTGCTCCGCACCCGCCAGCCCGATGGCGCCGAAGGCGCGCTGGGCAAGCGGATGCTGCAGGTCCGGCGGCTGTCGATCCTGGGCATCGTGATCGCCGCGCTCGCCTGGGCGCTGCTGATCCCGGCGCAGAACACGCTGGCGTCGATCGGCCTCGTCGCCTTTGCCGCGATGGCGCAGTTCACCCCGCACTTGATCCTGGCGACGCGCGCCAACGGGCGCGATGCGCTGGCGGCGCGAGTCAGCCTGAGCATCGGGTTCGCGCTGTGGCTCTACACGCTGGCGCTTCCGCCGATATTGCCTCCCGCATGGGCCGAGGCGCTGGCGGGCAGCCTGCTCGATCCGCTGCGGCTGTTCGGTATCGGCAATGCCTCGCCCCTGGTGCACGGCGTCGCGTGGAGCCTGGGGTGCAATCTGCTCGCCTACAGCGTCGTCGCCGCGCGCAAGGTGCAGACACCACCACTGCTGTGGACACTGCGCGGGCAGCAAAAGATCAGCGATCTCGATGACCTCGCCCGGCTCACCGCAAGCTTTGTCGGGCAGGAGCGTGCGCATGCCGAGTTTCCCGATGCCGCCCCCGGTGTTCCGATCACCCGCGCGGCGGCGCAGCGTGCGCGCGACCTGATCGCGCGCGTGGTCGGGGCTTCCTCGGCGCGCGCACTGGTCGCCTCGGCACTCGCAGGCAGCCAGATGAGCCTGGCCGATGTGACTAGATTGCTAGGCGAGCGCGGCCAGTCGCTGCGTTTCTCGCGCGAGCTGCTGGCTGCGACCTTCGAGCATGTCGATGCCGGGATCAGCGTGGTCGATTCCGAGATGAACCTCGTCGCGTGGAACAGCCAGTATCTCAACATCTTCGGCTATCCAGCCGTGCTGGTCCGCGTCGGTACGCCGATCGCCGATCTGATCCGCTACAATGCGCGGCTGGGCGATTTCGGGTCGGAGGGTGTCGAGCATCATGTCCGCAAGCGCTTGAACCACATGCGGCGCGGGCAGCCGCACAGCTTCGAGCGGCAGCGCAAGGACGGCCGGGTGATCAAGACCGTCGGTGGCCCGATGCCCGGCGGCGGCTATGTCACCAGCTTCACCGACATCAGCGACGAGGCGCGTACCCGCGACGAGCTCGAACGTACGCTGGCGCAGCTCGAACAGCGCGTCGCCGAACGCACCGGCGAATTGAGCGCCGCCAACCGCCAGCTGGCTGAGGCGACGCGTGACAAGACGCGGTTCCTCGCCGCCGCCAGCCACGATCTGCTGCAGCCACTGCATGCCGCGCGGCTGTTCACCGCAGCATTGTCGCGCGATGCCGAGCCGAACACCCAGATGCTCGCAGGCCGGGTCGACAGCGCGATCAGCGCCGCCGATGGCCTGATCCGCGCACTGCTCGATATTAGCCGGCTGGATGCAGGCGGGGTGGAACCCAGCCCCGAGCCGGTCGCACTCGCGCCGTTCCTGACCGATCTGGCGCAAAGCTTCATGCCGATGGCCGATGCCAAGGGCTTGGCCTTGCGGATCGGCGCGCTGCCCGGCGATGTTCACACCGACCCCGGCCTACTGCGCTCTGTCGTGCAGAACTTCCTCTCCAATGCGCTGCGCTATACGCAGCACGGCGGCGTGCTGATCGGCAGCCGTCGTCGCGGGGACCGGGTGCGGATCGATGTCTACGACACCGGCGTCGGCATCGCGCCCGAGCAGATCCATGACATCTTTACCGAATTCACCCGGCTGGGCGAGGTCGAGGCCGATGGGCTGGGACTGGGCCTCGCGCTCGCCGAACGGATCGCGCGGCTGCTGGGCGGGGCGATCTCGGTGCAATCGGTACCTGGAAAGGGTAGCCGGTTCAGCCTGTCGCTGCCGCTGGGCGCGCCGCAGATCGCAGCAGCAGCGCTTGCCCGCGCGGTCCCCACAACGTCGCCCACGCGCGCGCTGCATGTGCTGGTGGTCGACAACGACCCGATGATCGTCGAGGGCACGCTGTCGATGCTGGCGAGCCTGGGCCATCGCACGACCGGCGCTGCCGATCCGGTACAGGCGCTGGCGGCTGCCGGGCCGTTCGATGCGGCGCTGATCGATTTCCATCTCGGCACCGCGACCGACGGGCTGGCGCTGATCGCGGCGCTGCGGCTGCAGCACCCGGGCCTGCCTGCAGCGCTGGTCACCGCGCAAGGCTCGCCCGAACTGGTCCGGCGCGCCGGTGCATTGAGGGTGCCGGTGATCGCAAAACCGGCGGCGGCGGCCGACATCGAGGGATTTCTGGCAGAAGCTGCGGTCCCGCCCTGACATCAATGCCTGAGGTTTAGCCCCAGCGAGCGCGCGACCAAGGCCGCCTGGGTACGGTTTTGCACCCCCAGCTTGCGCATGATCACGGTCATGTGCGCCTTCACCGTCGCCTCGCTCATTCCCAGGTCGTGCGCGATCTGCTTGTTGAGCTTGCCGTCGAGCACCTCGAGCAGCACCCTGAGCTGAGTCGGGGTGAGCGAGGCGATCTCCTGCTGCACCGCTTCGTGCGGGCCGCTTGGCGCGGGCTTTGTGGCACGTCCTCCGAGTGCCCGCGCTATGGCCTGCTCGATGGTGTCGAGGTCGCTGTCCTTGGAAAGGAACCCGATCGCCCCCAGTTGCCGCGCTTCATCGGCGACGCCTGCCCCTTCAGCGCTCGAGACGACCAGAATCGGCACCTCGGGCCTTTCGGCATGCAGCAGCGCGATGCCGGAATAGCCGATCGCGCCGGGCATCTTGAGATCGAGCAGGATCAGGCGCAGCCCATCTGCTGCAGCCGCCGCGCGGGCAGCGGCAGCGAGCGTGCCGCATTCCAGAATCTGGGCCTGCGGTGCCACCCGGGTCACGGCAAGCACGAGCGCCTGCCGAAACAGCGGGTGGTCATCCGCGATCAGGATCGTTTCTATTTTGCGTCTGCCGGTTGCGGTCTTTCGCTCAAAAGATGATCGACAACCGCAGGATCGGCAAGCGTCGATGTATCGCCCAGATTGGTGAGGTCGTTCTCGCCGATCTTGCGCAGGATGCGGCGCATGATCTTGCCCGAGCGGGTCTTGGGCAGCGCGGGGGTGAACTGGATGATATCGGGCGTTGCAATCGGGCCGATTTCGCGGCGCACCCATTGCACCAGCTCGCGGCGCAGCGCCTCGTCAGGCTCCACCTCGACATTGGTGGTGACGAAGGCATAGATGCCCTGCCCCTTCACATCGTGCGGCATTCCGACAACGGCAGCCTCTGCCACCTTGGGATGCGCGACCAGCGCGCTCTCGATCTCGGCGGTGCCCATGCGGTGGCCCGAGACGTTGATGACATCATCGATCCGCCCGGTGATCCAATAATAGCCGTCGGTATCGCGCTTGCAGCCGTCGCCTGTGAAATACAGCCCCTTGAAGGTGGTAAAATAGGTCTGGAAGAACCGATCGTGATCGCCCCACACGGTGCGCATCTGGCCGGGCCAACTGTCGGCGATGGCAAGGCAACCCTCGCCAGCGCCTTCGATCACCTGGCCTTCGGGGGTCAGCAGCAGCGGCTTGACCCCGAACATCGGCATCGCGGCCGAGCCGGGCTTGAGCGCGTGCGCGCCCGGCAATGGCGTCATCATGCAGGCGCCGGTCTCGGTCTGCCACCAGGTATCCACGATCGGGCAGCGGCCCTCGCCGACGACGCGGTGATACCACTCCCAGGCCTCGGGATTGATCGGCTCGCCCACCGATCCCAGCAGGCGCAGCGTCTTGCGGCTGGTCTTCGTTACCCAGTCATCGCCCTCGCGCATCAGCGCGCGCAACGCCGTCGGCGCGCCGTAGAAGATCTCGACGCCGAATTTGTCGACAACCTGCCAGAAGCGCGAGGGATCGGGCCAGGTCGGCACGCCTTCGAACATCACCGTGGTCGCGCCCATCATCAGCGGGGCATAGACGACATAGCTGTGCCCGGTGACCCAGCCGACATCGGCGGCGCACCAGAAGATCTGGCCGGGGCGGTAATCGAACACGTATTGGAAGGTCATCGCCGCCCAGACGCTGTAACCGCCGGTGGTGTGCAGCACGCCCTTGGGCTTGCCGGTCGAGCCCGAGGTATACAGGATGAACAGCGGATCCTCCGCGCCCATTTCCTCTGCCGGGCAGTCCGCCGATTGCGCAGCGACGCCGGTGGCCCAGTCGATGTCGCGCCCCTCCACCATGGCCACGTCTGCGCCGGTGCGCTTGAGAACGATGACGGTGTCCACCGCCTCGCAATGATGGCCAAGCGCGGCATCGACATTGGCCTTGAGCGGCACGCGCTTGCCCGCGCGCAAGCCTTCATCTGCCGTGACGACGATGCGGCTGTCGCAATCCTGGATGCGCCCTGCGAGCGCCTCGGGCGAGAAGCCCGCGAACACCACCGAATGGATCGCACCGATTCGCGCACACGCCAGCATTGCCACGGCGGCTTCTGGCACCATCGGCAGATACAGCGTCACCCGCTCGCCGCGCCTGACGCCATGCGCTTTCAGCAGATTGGCAAAGCGGCAGACCTGCTCGTGGAGTTCGCGATAGGTGATCGCGCGACCGGCTTCGGCTGGATCGTCCGCCTCCCACAGGATGGCGACGGTATCGCCACGTTCGGCCAGATGCCGGTCGAGGCAGTTGGCGGCGAGATTGAGCGTGCCATCGCCAAACCAGCGGATGCCGAAATCCGCCTCGTTGAAGCTGGTTTCCTTGACGGTGGAAAACGGCTTGATCCAGTCGAGCCGCGCAGCCTCCTCGCGCCAGAAGGTATCGGGATCGTCGAGCGACATCCGGTAACGCTCGTCATACACCGCTGCGGTGACAAGGGCGTTGTCCGCCCAATCTGTGGGCACGGGATAGATGCTGTCGGCCATGTCGTCTCTCTCCTGGCTTGTCGTTGGCAAGGTCTTGGGCGCTTTGCTGCTACCATACTAGCCTTCTGCGACAAGGGCCGGACCTTAGACAAAGGTCGTACGCATGAGACCATGGTCCAGATGGCGCGCGATCCGCTTTGAGCAAACACTGCACCGACAACCGGGAACAACCCGGACCTGCGTTTCAGGAGAGGTGCAATGCCAAAGGCCAGACGCCCGCTATGGCTGATATTGCTGGGAACCAGCGTGCTGGTCGCGCCGCAGACCGCGTTTGCCCAAAGCACGCTGGACCAGAGCACCCAGAGCACCCGCGAAAAGGTGCTCGAGGAACGATTACTCAAGCTCGAGGCCGAGATGGCCGCGCTACGCGCCGATCTGGGGGCCACGCGCAGCGAGCAGGCGCAGACCGCCGTTGCGGCGAGCCAGGCCGCAGTACGCAGCGAAGAGACCGCCACCAAGCTCGCCACGCTGGAAAGCAGGCCCGCCGGTCCGGCAGAAGGCTTCCGCGTCGGCAGCACGACCTTCAAGCTGGGTGGGTTCGTCAAGGTGGTCGGCATAGCAACCCGTTATGATGACGGCGAAGTCCCCGGCGGATCGCTCGGCAAGGAATTCTACCTCCCACAGCAGATCCCGGTCGGCGGCCAGAGCAGCCGCGACATCATCGGCCACGCCCGCCAGACCCGGCTGGCATTCAGCGCCTCCACGCCGCTTGGCGACAAGGATCTGAAAAGCGTGATCGAGTTCGACTTTGCCCTGGCGGCCGCGCCGCTGGGGGCGCAGCGGGCGACGAACCCCTATGTGCCAACCTTCCGCCGCGGCTTCATCCATTATGGCAACTGGCTGATCGGCCAGGAATGGACCACCTTTCAGAACCCGGCCCACCTGCCTGAAACCACCGATTTCGTGGGGCCGATGGACGGCGCGATCTTCGTGCGGCAGATGATGATCCAGTACAGGCAGCCGCTTGGCGATGGCCTTGATCTGTATCTCGCGGCCGAGAACCCGCAGACCGAAACCGAATCAAGACTGTCTCCCGCGCTGGTCGATAACGACCAGGACCGCATCCCCGACCTCGTCACCAAGCTTGCGTACAAAGGCACATTCGGTGACGTGCATATCGCAGCACTGGTGCGCCAGCTGTCGGTTCAGAACAATGGCGTGGGCGACACCGCGTTCGGCTGGGGCGTGACAACGGGCGGCAAAATCCCCTTCGGGCCAAAGGGGCGGCACGACCTGCGCTTTCTGGCCACTTATGGCCATGGCATGGGCCGCTATTTCACCGTAGGTTTCGCTCCTGACGCCATTTATGACGCGGCCGTCGATAACCGGCTGCATGTCGTGAACAATTTTGCCGGGTTTGCCGCGCTCAAGCTCGGCTGGACCCCGACGATCCGCTCCACCTTGATGGTGGGGTATCAGCATGTCGATTACCCCACCGGCATCATCATACCAGGGATGAGCAACCTCGAAGCCTATAGCTTTGCGGGGAACCTGTTCTGGTCTCCGGTCAGGAATCTGGATTTCGGCATCGAGTATCGCCACGCTCAACGGGAAGTCGTCAGTGGCCTGAAAGGGCAGATGGACCGGGTCGAGATGGCAGCGAAATACACCTTCTAAAGCAACAACCAAGGAGTGGGGATGATGGCGACACAACCAGTGGATGCACTGCCAAAGCATCACAAGGCAACGCAGGGGGAGAAGATGGTCATCGCCGCTTCGTCCCTGGGCACGGTGTTCGAATGGTATGATTTCTACCTTTACGGGCTGCTTGCGACCTATATCTCGGTGCAGTTCTTCTCGGGCGTCAACGAGACCACCGGATTCATCTTCGCGCTCGCAGCTTTCGCTGCAGGCTTTGCGGTGCGACCGTTTGGTGCGATCGTCTTCGGGCGGATCGGCGATATGGTCGGCCGCAAGAACACGTTTCTGGTGACCATGGGGATCATGGGGCTGTCGACCTTCGCGGTCGGCCTGCTCCCCAGCTATGCCTCGATCGGGGTTGCCGCTCCCATCATCCTGGTCGCGCTGCGGCTTGCCCAAGGCCTGGCGCTGGGCGGCGAGTACGGCGGCGCTGCGACCTATGTCGCCGAGCACGCTCCCGAGGGCAAGCGCGGGCTTTACACCAGCTGGATCCAGACCACGGCGACCTTCGGGCTGTTCGCGGCGCTGCTGGTGGTCATCGGCATCCGTTATGCGCTGGGCGAAGAGGCGTTTGCCGCGTGGGGCTGGCGCGTACCGTTCCTGATCTCGATCCTGCTGCTGGGTGTCTCGATGTGGATCCGGATGCAGCTCAACGAAAGCCCGGTCTTCCAGAAAATGAAGGACGAAGGCACCACTTCAAAAGCGCCGCTCACCGAAGCGTTTGCCAAATGGGGCAACCTGCGCTGGGTGATCATCGCGCTGCTGGGCGCGGTCATGGGCCAGGCGGTGGTCTGGTACGCTGGCCAGTTCTATGCGCTGTTCTTCCTCGAAAAGACGCTGCGGGTCGATGGCGCAACGGCCAATATCCTGATCGCGATCGCGCTTGCCCTCGCCACGCCGTTCTTCGTCTTCTTCGGCTGGCTATCGGACAAGATCGGCCGCAAGCCGATCATCCTGGGCGGCTGCGCACTGGCGGCGGTATTGTACTTCCCGCTGTTCGGCGCACTGACCCAGGCCGCCAACCCCGCGCTCGCCGAAGCGCAGGCCGCAGCCCCGGTGACGATCACTGCGCACGCTGACGAGTGCTCATTCCAGTTCGATCCGGTGGGCAAGAACACCTTCGAAAGCACCAGCTGCGACATCGCCAAGACCTATCTCGCCAAGGCGGGCGTCAGCTATGCCAATGTCGAGGCCGCTCCCGGCACGATCGCCACGGTCAGCGTGGGTAGCACGGTGTTCACCGCGCCCAATCCTGCCAGCCTGCAGGGCGACGACAGGAGGGCCGCGATCGCGGCGTTCCAGGGCGAGTTGAAGGCTGGCTTGGTTGCGGTCGGCTATCCCGACAAGGCCGACAATGCCCGGATCGACAAGGTGGCGGTCGTCGCCATACTGTGGGCCTTGGCGATGCTGGTGACGATGGTTTACGGGCCCATCGCCGCGCTGCTGGTGGAACTGTTCCCCAGCCGCATCCGCTATACCTCGATGTCGCTGCCCTATCATATCGGCAATGGCTGGTTCGGCGGCTTCCTTCCCACCACGGCTTTCGCGATGGTCGCTGCCACCGGCAACATCTACTACGGCCTGTGGTATCCGGTGGTGGTGGCAGCCGCAACCGTGGTCATCGGCCTGCTGTTCCTGCCCGAAACCTTCCGCCGCAATATCGACGACTGACCGGGCCATCCCTCCACTTCAATCCGGCAAGAGCGCTTCGTCTTTACCGACGGGGCGCTTTTGCTTTAGAAAGTGCACACTTCAAAAAGCCCCGGATTTACCTTCGGTTATCGTCTGGGTGGCATAACCTTGGTCTCGATTTACCCTTGGAGGCGCCCAGGATGCACATTGGACGACACGACATGCTGACGGGCGCGGCGGCGCTGGGCAGCATGGACTGCCGTCTGGTCACCGGCATCCCCCCCGAGGTCGACACGCTGGCGGCCGAAGCGCCACAGGCGCTGCATTTCCTGCGCGAGGCCTGGTTTTCCCGGGGGGATCCTGGAGCGCTTTCGACACTGGTCGCAAGACGGTGTGATGGCAGCCCGGTGCTGGCGCTGCCGCTGCGGTCCATCGGGCCCAAGCTGCTGCGCGCGCGCGCGATCGCCGGCAGCTACTGGCCGTTCCGAAGCATTGCCATGGCGACAGACACGACAGTCGACGACATTGCTGGCGTGTTCGAAAACCCCATTGCGCAGCGCGCAATGGGGCCGCTGTTGAGGCTGGGACCGATCTATGACAGCGATCCGCTGGCGGTGATGATGGTCGAAGCGGCGCGGACGAAGGGCTGGAGCGTCCTTGTCCGTCAGATGGGGCAGACCTTCATCCAGGACATCGTCAGCGCCGATGGCACCACCGCATGGCCCAGTGCCTCGCGCCGCAGGAAAATGCGCAGGTTTGCTACAAAGCTGGCGGACCATGGGCCGGTGACGATGCGCATCGTGCGCGGTGCCGACTGGTCGCGCCAGGTGTTTGCCGATCTTGCGCGGATCGAGGCGCACAGCTGGGTCGGCACACGCACCGACCGCAGCGGCGCAAAGTTCCTCAACCCTGCGATGATGGCACATTGGCAAAGCGCGGTCGCCGATCCGGCCATCGCCGAAATGCTGGCCGCAGCTATCCTTTATGTCGGTGACACGCCGATCGCCTTTTCACTCGATCTGACCACAGGGCCGCTGCAGTACGGCATCGCCAGCAGTTACGATCTGGCCTTTGCCGCGTTTTCCCCGGGCCAGATCATCACGGTCCATGCCGCCGACGACAGCATCGCGCGGGGTGTTCGCCAAATCGACTGGGGCTCTGGCGATAGCGGCTACAAGCAGGATCTGGGCGCGAAGCCCGGCGCGCTCATTCATGACATGCTGATCGTACGCAACCTGCAGATCGCGGCTCTGCTTCGACCCAAATGGGAGGAAACCACAGGATCGACCACGCGGGCGCTGGCAACCGGGCTGACCGAAGCGCTCAAGGCATCGCGCTGGCCGTTTGCGCGGTTTGCTGCCAACTGAGACCAGCGCCGCAGGGGCCGATGATCGGCACCGCGCCCAAATCCAGATCAAAAGCTGCCGGCCCCGCGCAGCCTGCAACAAAGGCATGGCGCGAAGGCTACCGAAACGATACCATTTGTCGCGTTTCAAAACACCTCAGGGTCGCGGTGTCGTCAAATTCAGAATTCTCTTTCATAATCTGAACAATCTGATAAGGCAGATGAGCTTACGTCGCATGCGACGGATAATCGGCAGCTTTATGCCACCTCTTATCCCTTTCTAGCACTACTGAAGCCGGGATGCGCCGCTGTTGGTGCATGCCCGTCATACTTGGGATAAAGGATTATCCATATGACTACCGGAACCGTGAAATTTTTTAACGCCGACAAGGGCTATGGCTTCATTGCGCCAAATGATGGCGGCGATGATGCGTTCGTGCACATTTCAGCCGTCGAACGCGCTGGAATGCGTACGCTCGACAAGGATCAGGTCGTTTCTTACGAACTGGAAACCGATCAGCGCGGCAAGACCTCTGCAGTGAATCTTCAGGCTGCCTGATGAGTACGAGGCAGTGTGGCCAATGCGGTCCCGCTGCCTCGTTTCCCTGCAGAGCTAAGTTAACTGGAGGTAAAATATGACCGATCCAAACAGTCGTCCGTTCCTTATCAATAAGGATGCCGATGGTAATGTCCGGCTTACGGTGCGCTCAACCCGTTACAACTCCCAGGGTTACCCGCTGGTAACTGCGCTGTTGCAGGAAGAGCTGTTCAAAACTGCAACTGCAGCGCGTGCGTTCGCGCAGGAGCATTTCGGCGCTCGCCCGGGGGATTACGCAACAAAGTAGCATCAACCGGGGTCTGCCGACGTTCCAAAGGCTTTTACGGAAGCAACAGAGACGAGTCCCCGTAGGAATAAAAACGATATTCGTTTTCAACGGCATAAGCGTAAGCCGCTTTCATCACATCAAGCCCCATCAGTGCCGAGACCAGCATGAACAGTGTCGAACGCGGCAGGTGGAAGTTGGTCATGAGGCCATCGACCGCCCGAAAACGATAGCCCGGGGTGATGAAGATCGAAGTGTCGCCCTCGAACGGCGCGATCTGGCCATTTTCGCGCGCAGCGCTTTCGATCAGTCTGAGCACCGTGGTGCCCACCGCGATCACCCGGTTGCCACGCCCCCGCACCGCGTTGAGCCTTGCTGCGGTGTCGGCATCGATCCGGCCCCATTCCGCATGCATCTGGTGATCGGCGGTGTCGTCGGCCTTGACCGGAAGAAACGTCCCTGCGCCGACATGGAGCGTCAGCATCGCGTGTTCGATACCCGCATCGGCCAGCCCGGCCATCAGGTCATCTGTGAAGTGCAGTGAGGCAGTCGGCGCTGCGACCGCGCCGTCCTTCTGCGCAAAGCGGGTCTGGTAGTCTTCGCGGTCGGCAGCATCGATCGCGCGCTTGGCAGCGATGTAAGGCGGCAGGGGCATGGTGCCTGCCCGCTCGAGCAGCAGCTCGACCGGATCGGTGCCTTGAAACGCTAGCGTGATCGAGCCATCGGCGCCCCGCGCCTCGACATCTGCGAAAACGTCCGCGCCGAAATCGATGACATCGCCCAGCCGCAGCCGCCGCGCGTTGCGGACAAACGCCTGCCAGCGGCGCAAATCGATCCGCTTGTGCAGCGTCGCACCGATCCGCGCCCGCCCGCCCAGTTTGACGCCGTCAAGCTGCGCCGGGATTACGCGGGTGTCGTTGAACACCAGGCAGTCACCGGGATTGAGCAGCCCGGGAAGATCGCGGACATGCGCATCGGTCATGCCATCGCCGCGTACGCAGAGCATTCGCGCGGAATCACGCGGGCGCACCGGGCGCAAGGCAATGCGTTCGGGAGGAAGCTCGAAATCAAAATCATCAACGCGCATTGTGCCGTTTGCCTTAGCCTTACCCTCCGCCCCCGCGTACGCGGGGGTCCCGCTTTAACGACTATGGTTGCGATGCAAGCGGGACTCCCGCTTTCGCGTGAATGACGATGGAATGCAACGAAGCCCTGCCGCTCAGTTGCTGATCGGCGCGTTCAGATCATCAACCGAGATCGCACGCTCGGCAGGCTGCGCTGCGGCGGCATAATTCGGCTCGGGCTTGTTCTGCGTCTTGAGCGAAGCCTGCAAGATGCGGGCGGGTGCCACAGGCGGTTCGCCGCGCGGGATGATGTCGACATACTCCATTCCAGCAAACACCCGGCCCAGGTTGGTGTAGCTGTTGTCGAGCGAGAAGCGGGGATAGAAGACGATGAAGAACTGGCTGTTGGCGCTGTTGGGATCCTGTGCGCGGGCCATCGAAAGGCTGCCGCGCAGATGCGGGAACTTGTTAAACTCGGCTGCAACGTCGGGAAGGTCCGATCCGCCGGTGCCGGTACCGGTGGGGTCACCGGTCTGCGCCATGAACCCTTCGATGACGCGATGGAAGATGACGCCATCGTAAAAACCCTGCTGGGTCAGTGTCTTGATCCGCTCGACATGATTGGGCGCAATCTCAGGGTACAGCTGGATCGACACCCGGCCACCGGTCGAAAGATCGAGGTACAGGATGTTGTCAGGCTCGGCCTTGTCGGGCGCAGGGATGACGGGAAGCGCAGCGGTAACGGATGTCGCGTCCGTTGCAGCCCCGGAATCCTTGGCGTCTTCGGCAGCGTCCTCTGCCGCCTCTTCGGCTTCCTCGACAGCCTTTGCATCGGCCTTGGCCTGCTTCGCTGCGGCCTTTTCAGCAGCGCGTTCTTCCTTCTGGCGTGCCTTTTCCAGCCGCGCCGCTTCCTTTTCGCTGGCTCTCTGCTGCTGTTCTGCCGATTGCTCGGTGGCTGGTGCGCCCTGGGCATGCAACGCGAGCGGCGAAAGCAGCATCGGCACGAACAGCAAGGCAGCAAGCGATTTGAACATCTTGGGCATAAAGGCAGGCATTCCTGTTACAGTCAGGCGGGGTATAAAACGGAACCCGGCGGCGATCAGTGCCCGGCTATAGCCAAAGCATCTGAGCCTGTCATGAATGAACTGCGTGGTTGCAGGCGGCTGTGTGGTCAATCACCCTTGAGGCCGATTTCGCGCACCCGCTTTTCGACATCGACCCGCACCGCATCGGTGACGAACCGGTTGATCTGCCCGCCATAGCTCGCGATCTCCTTGACCAGTCGCGAGGCGATCGGCTGCAGCGAGACGTCGGCCATCAAGAACACCGTCTCGATGCGGTGGTTGAGCTGCTGGTTCATCCCCGCCATCTGGTATTCGTACTCGAAATCGGCGACCGCGCGCAGGCCGCGCACAATCATGCTGGCACCTTCGCGCTCGGCAAAATCCATCAGCAGCGAATTGAACGACACGACATGGATCGCAGCGCCCATATCGGCGGTTTCGCGGCGGACCATCGCCATGCGCTCGTCGACGCTGAACATCGGGTTCTTGGACGGATTGGTGGTCACGCCGACCACCAGCCGATCGACCAGCTTTGCCCCGCGCCGCAGAATGTCCATATGCCCCAAAGTGATGGGATCGAATGTTCCTGGATAGACCCCGATACGCATGCTGGAATTCCTTGTTGCAGAATTGGCGCTGATGCACTCCTGATGCACAGCAGCCCGGTCGTGGCAGCAGGTCAGGCGATCAGGTATCTCGCTCGACGATGTAACGCGCCAGCGCGCGAAGCAGATCCGCCTCGCGCCCATGGCTCGCCAGATGGCCGATCGCCTGATCGACCAGGAAGAACGCCTGTTCGCGCGCCCGCTCTAGCCCGAGCAACGACAGGAAGGTTTCCTTGCCCGCCGCCGCATCCTTGTTGAGCGCCTTTCCGGCCAGCGCCTCGTCGCCTTCGACATCCATGATGTCATCTGCGATCTGGAAGGCAAGGCCGATATCGCGGGCATAGCCGCGCAAGGCGGTGCGCCCCTCGACCGGAACGTTGGCGAGGATCGCGCCCATTTCGACCGAGGCCGCGATCAGCGCGCCGGTCTTCAGCCGCTGCAGCTTGGTCACCGTCGGCAGGTCGAACTTCGCGTTTTCCGCCTCAAGATCCATCATCTGGCCGCCGGCCATGCCGTTGGGGCCGCTCGCTTCGGCCAGCGTGACGATCAGGTCGGCGCGGATGAACGGATCGGGGTGAGACTGGCTGCCGGCGAGGATCTCGAACGCCAGCGCGTGCAGCGAATCGCCGGCTAGCACTGCGACCGCATCGTTGAACGCCTTGTGCACGGTGGGTTTGCCGCGCCGCATGTCGTCGTCATCCATGCAGGGCAGATCGTCATGGATCAGCGAATAGACATGGATCGCCTCGACCGCGCAAGCGACCCTGACGGCCAGCGCACGATCGACATTGAACATAGCTGCAGTGGCGGTCAGCAGCAGCGGGCGCACCCGCTTACCGCCGCCGATCGCGGCGTGGCGCATCGCCTGGTACAAAACCGCGCGCGGATCATCGGGCACGGTCAGCAGCGCATCGAAGCACGCGTCGACATCGTCGGAGATCTGGCGAAATGCATCGGCTAGCGCGCTGTCGCTGGTGGCGGTCGTCATCGTCGTCAATCCCCTGCCCCGGTCGTATCGCCGGCTTGACCCTCTGGTATGATGATGCCGATATCAGTCTGCATCGAACGGAACGGTACCCGCAGCCTGTCCATCGGCCCCGACCCGGATCTTTTCGATCCGTGCCTGCGCCACATCAAGCCGCTTCTGGCAGTGCCCGCGCAGCAGGTCACCGCGCTCGTACAGGCTGATCGATGCATCGAGCGGGACATCACCCGATTCGAGCTGACGCACGATCACCTCTAGCTCCTTGAGGGCGTCTTCGAACGACAGATCGGCGGAAATGGCTGCAGTTTCACTCATCGGTACAGCTTTGACCGCTGGCCCGCGCCCGGTCAAGGCGGTTGCTGTGCAGGTCACTGCGCCACCCCCAAACTGCCGTGTGACATCAGGAGCATTCTCCCCCTTCCCCATGCGCCCACCAGCGCGTAAAGCGCGGGGCCATGAGCGACACCCAGACAGCACCCGTGGCAACCATCACCCCGCAGATCGTGGCCGAGCATGGCCTCAAGCCCGACGAATACGAGCGCATCCTCGCCGCACTGGGCCGCGAGCCCAATCTGGTGGAACTCGGCATCTTCTCGGTGATGTGGTCCGAGCATTGCAGCTACAAAAGCTCGCGCATCCACCTCAAGACGCTGCCCACCACCGGGCCGCAGGTGATCTGCGGCCCTGGCGAGAATGCGGGCGTGGTCGATATCGGCCCAGGCGCCGACGGCAAGCCGCTGGCTGCCATCTTCAAGATGGAGAGCCACAATCATCCCAGCTATATCGAGCCCTATCAGGGCGCGGCGACCGGGGTCGGCGGCATTTTGCGCGATGTGTTCACCATGGGCGCCCGGCCCGTGGCGCTGATGAACGCGCTGCGCTTCGGGCGGCCCGATCACCCCAAGATGAAGCATCTGGTGCAGGGCGTGGTCGCAGGGATCGGCGGATACGGCAACTGCGTCGGTGTGCCCACCGTGGGCGGCGAGACCAATTTCGACCCGGCCTATGACGGCAACATCCTGGTCAACGCGATGGCGGTCGGCATCGCCGAGCAGGACAAGATTTTCTACAGCGCGGCCTCGGGCGCGGGCAATTCGATCGTCTATGTCGGCTCCAAAACCGGCCGCGACGGCATCCACGGCGCGACGATGGCATCGGCCGAATTTGGCGAGGACAGCGAGGAAAAGCGCCCCACCGTGCAGGTCGGCGACCCGTTCACCGAAAAGCTGCTGATCGAGGCGTGCCTCGAGCTGATGGCATCCGACGCGATCGTCGCGATCCAGGACATGGGCGCTGCGGGCCTCACCTCATCGAGCGTCGAGATGGCGAGCAAGGGCGGGGTCGGTATCGAACTGAACCTCGACAACGTTCCCCAGCGTGAAACCAACATGACCGCGTACGAGATGATGCTGTCGGAATCGCAGGAGCGCATGCTGATGGTGCTCAAGCCCGGCCGCGAGGATTTTGCCGAAGCCATTTTCCGCAAATGGGAGCTCGATTTCGCGGTGATCGGCCATGTCACCGAGTCCGGGCACATGGTGCTCAAGCACAAGGGCGAGACGGTGTGCGACATCCCGCTCGGCCCGCTCGCCGACGATGCGCCAGCGTACAACCGACCCTATGTCACCACCCCGCTGCCCGCACCGCTGACCGATGTTCCCGAAAGCGCCGATCTGGCAGCAGACCTCACTGCGCTGATGGCATCGCCCGCACTGGCGAGCCGCAGCTGGATCTGGCAGCAATACGACCATATGGTGATGGCCGATACGGTGCAGATCCCCGGCGGAGACGCCGGCGTCGTTCGCATCCACGGCACCAACCGGGGACTTGCGATCACCACCGATTGCACCCCGCGTTATTGCTTTGCCGATCCGTTCGAGGGCGGCAAGCAGGCGATCGCCGAATGCTATCGCAACCTGATCAGCGTCGGCGCGCGGCCATTGGCGACCACCGACTGCATGAACTTCGGCAACCCCGAGCGGCCCGAGATCATGGGCCAGTTCGTCGGCTGCATCGAGGGCATGGGCGAAGCGTGCAAGGCGCTCGATATGCCGATCGTCAGTGGCAATGTCAGCCTTTACAATGAAACCACCGGCCCGGACGGCATCGCCCGCGCCATCCTGCCGACCCCTGCGATCGGTGCCATCGGACTGATCGAAGACCTCTCGACCATGACGACGCTGGCGTTCAAGTCGGCGGGCGAGGCGATCATCCTCATCGGTGGCAGTGGTTCCGACGAACTCGGCCAATCGCTGTGGCTCGATGTGATGCACGGTCGCCGCGAGGGCGCGCCGCCGCAGGTCGATCTTGATGCCGAACTGGCTGCAGGCGGCGTCATCGCCGGGCTGATTGCCAATGGTTCGGTCAGCGCGGTGCACGATTGCGCCGATGGCGGACTTGCCGTTGCGGTCGCCGAAATGGCGCTGGCATCGAACATCGGCGCTGCTCTGGATCATGTGCGTAATGCAGGTTTCTGGTTTGGTGAAGGTCAGGGGCGTTATGTCGTGACCGCAGCGAATGGCGATGCGGTGCTGGCGGCAGCGAAGGATGCGAACGTGAACGCGCGGATCATCGGCCAGACCGGCGGTGATGCGATTGTGTTTGGCAAGGGTGGGGCCGTCAGCCTTTCCGAATTACGCGAGCGCAATCTCGCATTTTTCCGCGACTGGATGGAAGGCTGATGTCGCGCATACGTCCCTCGACGCAGTTTATCCTGAGCGGCTGGCTTGCCAGCCGTTCATAGGGCTCGCGACAAACGGACCTGGGTGCCAGATACGTTAAATTCCCTAGAAGTACCCTAGTGCCAACCTTTCTGCGTTCCCGAGCGAAGTCGAGGGACGTGCGCTCCCCACCCCACCGCTACAGAGTATCGTCCCCATGCTTGCCAGACTGTTGCTGATTGCTCTTCTCGCCCTCCCCGCGCCCGCTTTGGCCTGGGGCGAATACGGGCATAAAACCATCGCGTCGATTGCCGAGACCAACATCTCGCCCAAAGCAAAAGCCCGGATGAACGCGCTGTTCGCCGCGGAAAAGCTGATCGCGACACCTGATTGCCCGCTGCGCAACATCGGCGATGCCAGCGTCTGGGCCGATTGCGTCCGCCGCGACGATGTGCGCTGGGGCTACACCGGGCCCTGGCATTACATCAACATGGACATCTGCAAGCCGTTCGACATCAAGTCCAACTGCGCCAACGGAAACTGCGTCGGTGCGCAGGTGACACGCAACGAAACGCTGCTCGCCGACAAATCCCTGCCAGCGCACATCCGGCTGGAAGCGCTGGCCTGGCTGGTGCACACCATGGGCGACATGCACCAGCCGATGCACGGCGGCGATCGCGGCGATCTGGGCGGCAACCGGGTCAGCGCGGCATACGGCATCGTCGAGGGCCGGATGAACCTGCACCGGTTGTGGGACACTCCGATCGCCGAGCGCGCGATCACACAAGGCGAGGCCATGGCACGGCGCTACAGCGCGGCAGAGCGCAGCCCGTATCTCACCGGATCGGTCGAGGACTGGGCGCTGGAAAGCTGGAGCATCGCGCGCGAAACCGCCTATCCCCTCGCCCAGGACGGGCCTGCCTGCGGCCCCGCGATCAAGCCCGGCGAACGCGCGCAGCATGATGATGCCGACATCGACACGATGATCCCCATCGTCCGCCAGCAAGTGCTGCGCGCCGGGCTTCGGCTGGCCGATGCGCTGGAACGCGCACTGGGCTGATAGCATGGTTTCACATAGGAAACCCAAGCGGCACTGGTCCGCAGGCGGTTCTTGCAATCGTTTGCATTGAAATGCATAGTCCGACATCGGCAACAGCGGTGGACAGGCAGGCAGGCCAACCTTAACACGGGCCCGCACAAGGTAGCCGCCGATAGGACAGGATAGGGAACACTGATGGCCAATGCGCAATCCCGGACGTTGCTGCTTTTCGGCGCGACGGGCGATCTGTCCAAGCGGATGCTGCTGCCCTCGCTGTTCGTGCTCCACGCCGACGGTCTGATTGCAGATGACGTCCAGATCATGGGGACTGCGCGCAGCGATCTCGACGACGGCGCGTACCGGACGATGGTCGGCGAAGCGCTGGCAGAGTTTCTGCCTGAACCGCGCAAGGACGATGCGCTGATCGCCAGCTTCCTCGAGCGGATAAGCTACCAGCCGCTCGATGCCTCGACGGTCGAAGGCTTTGACGCGCTGGCCGAGCGGCTGGGCGATATATCGGGCGGCATGTCGATCTTCCTGTCGACCGCGCCTTTTCTGTTCAAACCGACCATCCGAGGGCTCAAGTCGGCGGGGCTTGCAGGCGAGATGGTGCGCATCGGCCTTGAAAAGCCGCTGGGCAACGATCTGGCCTCGTCTCAGGCGATCAACGACGCTGTCGCCGAGGCCTTCCCCGAGAGCCGCACCTTCCGCATCGACCATTATCTGGGCAAGGAAACCGTGCAGAACCTGATGGCGCTGCGCTTTGCCAACATGATGTTCGAGCCGTTGTGGAACGCCAACGGCATCGAGCACATCCAGATCACGGTGTCCGAAACCGTGGGGCTGGAAGGCCGTCACGGCTTCTACGACAGCACCGGCGCACTGCGCGACATGGTGCAAAACCATATGCTGCAACTGCTCGCTCTGATCGCGATGGAGCCCCCTGCCGAGTTCGACGCGACCTCGATCCGCGACGAGAAGGTCAAGGTGCTGCGCTCGCTGCGTCCGGTCACGCCGGCTGAGACGGTGCGCGGCCAGTATGGCGCAGGCGCGGTCAGCGGCAAGGCGGTCCATTCCTACGCCGATGATCTGGGCGAGGCATCGGGCACCGAGACTTTCGTCGCGATCAAGGCCCATGTCGACAACTGGCGCTGGCAGGGCGTGCCCTTCTATCTGCGCACCGGCAAGAGGCTGGCCGAACGGCGCAGCGAGATCGTGATCCAGTTCAAGCCGGTGCCGCACAACATCTTTGCCCAGCGCGGCGGCAAATTGTCAGCCAACCGACTGGTGATCCGCCTGCAGCCCGAGGAATATGTCCGGTTGCTGGTGATGGCCAAGGAGCCGGGCCTTGATCGCGGTGGCCTCACCCTGCGCGAGGTGCCGCTCGACCTGTCCTTGACCGCGGCGTTCTCCAAGACGCAACGCCGCATCGCCTATGAGCGTTTGTTGCTAGACCTGATTGATGGCGAGCCGACCCTGTTCGTGCGCCGCGACGAGGTGGAAGCGCAGTGGCGCTGGGTGGATGCCATCCGCAAAACCTGGGCGGACAATGCCATCGAACCCAAACCCTATGGTTCGGGCAGCTGGGGGCCGAGTGCGGCCATCGCGCTGACCGAACGCGACGGAGTAAGCTGGAATGACTGAGATTGAATGGTGGGAATATGACGATGCCGCCGAGATGGCGGGCGCGCTGGCTGGCGACATCGGCTTCATCATCGAAAGCGCGATTGATGCGCGCGGCAGCGCCGTGATCGCATTGGCTGGCGGCAGCACGCCGTTGGCGGCCTATGCCAAGCTCGCCGAAGCCAGGATCAACTGGAAGAAGGTCACGATCATCCCCACCGATGACCGTATCGTGCCGATGGGTGATGCGCTGTCGAATGTGACGATGCTGGCCAAGACCTTCCTGCCCAAGGGCGCGCGGGTGATCCCGATCATCAGCGAGGCAGCCAGCGACTACAAGGCGTGCGGCAATGCCGCCAACGCCAGGCTTTCGGATTTCCACTGGCCACTCGACCTGTGTCTGCTCGGTATGGGAGGCGACGGACACACCGCCTCGATCTTCCCAGGGCCCGATCTTGAAGACGCGCTTAACGCCCCCGCTGATCGTCGCGCGTTGGGCGTAATGCCCGATCCAATGCCGCAGGACGCACCCGTTGCACGGGTCACCCTGTCGCTGCCCTCGATCGCGTCTGCTCGTGCGTTGATCATCGCCATCACCGGAGAGGACAAGAAGACGGTGCTGGAAACCGCAATCGACCAAGCGGACACATCGGCATACCCGATCGGCAAGGTGCTGAGTGCGGTCGAACTGCCCGTCGATATCCACTGGGCACCCTGAACGCCGGCAAGACACAATTGGAAGCGATAGTCCCATGACGACCCTGCACCCCGAGCTCGAACGGATCACCCAGCGGATCATCGAAAGGTCGCGGCCCAAGCGTCAGGCGTATCTCGATTTCATCGCGCGCGAACGCGACAAGGGCGTGCACCGGCCGACCCTGTCGTGCGGCAACCTGGCGCACGGCTTTGCCGCTGCGGGCGATGACAAGCCCGTGATCCGTTCGGGTACCGCGATGAACATCGGCATCGTGACCGCGTACAACGATATGCTTTCGGCGCATCAGCCTTATGGCCGCTACCCTGAGCAGATCAAGATTTTCGCGCGCGAGGTCGGCGCGACCGCGCAGGTCGCGGGCGGCGTGCCAGCGATGTGCGACGGCGTTACCCAGGGTCAGCTCGGCATGGAGCTATCGCTGTTCAGCCGCGACACAATCGCGATGGGCAGCGCCATCGCGATGAGCCACGGGATGTTCGAAGGCGCTCTGCTGCTGGGCATCTGCGACAAGATCGTCCCCGGGCTGTTCATCGCCGCCGCGCGTTTTGGCCATGTGCCGACGATCCTCGTCCCCGCAGGGCCGATGCCGTCGGGCCTTGCCAACAAGGAAAAGCAGCGCGTCCGCCAACTGTATGCGGAAGGCAAGGTTGGCCGCGAGGAACTGCTCGAGGCGGAAGCCGCGAGCTACCACGGCGCGGGCACCTGCACTTTCTATGGCACCGCCAATTCCAACCAGATGATGATGGAGATGATGGGCCTTCATGTGCCCGCATCGGCCTTCGTCAACCCTGGCACGAAATTGCGCCAGGAGCTGACCCGAGCCGCGACCCACCGGGTGACGCAGATCGGCTGGAATGGTGATGATTACCGCCCGTTCGGCCATTGCGTCGATGAAAAGGCGATCGTCAACGCCTGCATCGGGCTGCTGGCGACCGGCGGATCGACCAACCACGCGATCCACCTGCCTGCGATGGCGCGCGCGGCGGGGATCCATATTGACTGGCAGGACCTAAGCGAGCTGTCTGCGATCACGCCGATGCTGGCGCGGGTCTATCCCAACGGATCGGGCGATGTGAACCATTTCCATGCGGCAGGCGGCATCGGCTTCATCATCCGCGAGCTGGCGAGCGCGGGCCTGCTGCACACCGATATCCTGACCGTCTCGGGCCAGTCGCTGCTCGATTATGCGGTCGAGCCCTCGCTCGACGATGGCGGGAACCTGCGGTTCGACCCGGCTCCCCAACAGACGCGCGACGACGGGATGTTGCGCCCGGTCGCACAGGCGTTCCAGCCCGATGGCGGCATCCGGCTGGTCGAAGGCAATCTGGGCCGCGGCGTCGTGAAAACGAGTGCGGTCGATCCGTCACGCTGGGTGATCGAAGCGACTGCGCGCGTGTTCGATGATCAGGACGCGGTGATCGCCGCGTTCAAGGCGGGCGAGCTCGACCACGATGTCGTGGTCGTGGTCCGCTTCCAGGGCCCGCGCGCCAATGGCATGCCCGAGCTGCACAAGCTCACCCCATCGCTGGGTGTGCTTCAGGATCGCGGGCACAAGGTCGCATTGGTCACCGATGGCCGGATGTCGGGCGCATCGGGCAAGGTGCCCGCCGCGATCCATCTGTGGCCCGAAGCCTGCGATGGCGGCCCGCTGGCGCGCATCCAGGATGGCGATATCGTCCGGCTCGATGCAGTCGCAGGCACGATCAGCGTCGTGGTGGACAGCACCGACTGGGAAGCCCGCCCGACTGCCAGCCAGCCTATGCAACCAATGGGCACCGGCCGCGAGATGTTCGCGATGATGCGCGCCGGAAGCGACAATGCCGAAGCGGGTGCGTCGGCGATGCTGGCGATGGCGGGGTTATGATGGCGGTGTCGCTCGTCCGTTCTCCGGCGAAAGCCGGAGCCCAGGGGCGAAATTCCACTGAAGCCGCCCTGGATTCCGGCTTTCGCCGGAAAACGGCTCTCTGAGGTAACGAAAATGCAGATCGTCACCGCCGATATCGGCGGCACCCATGCGCGCTTTGCGCTCGCGACCATCGAGGACGGTCGCGTCACCGACCTAGGCGAGCCGGTTACGCTGAAATGCGCCGAATTTGCCAGCCTGCAGACCGCATGGGAGGCGTTTGGGGCACAGATCGGGCAGCCGTTGCCCCGCGCCGCCGCGATCGCGCTGGCCACCCCGATCCGCGGCGACGTGCTCAAGATGACCAACAACCCGTGGGTCATCCGTCCGGCGCTGATCTGCGAGAAGCTGCACGTCGATCGCTACACGCTGGTCAATGATTTCGGCGCCGTCGCGCACGCGGTGCAGCATTGCGGTTCCGCCAGCTTCTCGCACCTGTGCGGACCTCCGGGCGACTTGCCGGACTCCGGCGTGATCACCGTGATCGGCCCCGGCACCGGGCTGGGCGTTGCCTATGTCGTGCGCGGTGCGGATGGCTATCGCGCGGTCGAGACCGAAGGTGGGCACATCGACTTTGCCCCGCTCGACAGCACCGAGGATGCCATCCTCGCCCGCCTGCGCCGTCAGCACCGCAGGGTATCGGTGGAGCGGGTGTGCTCGGGCCCCGGCCTTGCAGCCATCTACGAGACGCTGGCCAGCATCGAAGGCCGCGCGGTCGTCAGCATGGACGACAAAACGCTCTGGCAGCTGGCGCTCTCGGGCGAGGATAGCCTCGCCGCCGCAGCGTTCGACCGCTTCTGCCTCAGCCTGGGCGCGGCAGCGGGTGATTTTGCGCTGGCGCAGGGCGCAGGCGCGGTGGTAATCGCCGGCGGGCTTGGCCACCGGATCGCCGTGCGCCTGCCGCAATCGGGTTTCGAGGAGCGTTTTCTCGCCAAAGGTCGCTTTCAGCGGCTGATGGAAACGATCCCGGTCAAGCTGATCGACCATCCCCAGCCCGGCCTGTATGGCGCCGCGGCTGCCTTTGCCCAGGAGAATGCCGCATGACCGCTGCCCGCGATATCGAGACCATCATGCGCACTGCGCCGGTCATCCCGGTGATCGTGATCAACGATGTCGCCGATGCCATTCCGATGGCGCAGGCGCTGGTCGCAGGCGGATTGAAGGTGCTCGAAGTCACGTTGCGCACCCCCGCCGCGCTCGAAGCCATCGCGCTGATGAAGCAGGTCGAAGGCGCGATCGTCGGTGCTGGCACGGTGATCGACCCCAAGACGCTCGATGCCGCGCTGAAGGCCGGTTCCGAGTTCATCGTCTCGCCCGGCCTGACCCAGAACCTGGGCAAGGCGGCGATCGCAAGCGGCATCCCGTTCCTGCCCGGCACCGCCAATGCGGGCGACATCATGCTGGGGCTGGACATGGGCCTGACCCACTTCAAGTTCTTCCCGGCGATGGCGGCCGGCGGCATTCCCGCATTGAAGGCGCTCAGCGCTCCGTTCGGCCAGTGCAAATTCTGCCCCACCGGCGGCGTGACGCTGGAGACCGCGGGCAACTGGCTGGCGCTCGATCCGGTGCTGTGCGTCGGCGGCAGTTGGATGATCCCGTCAGGCCCGCTTGACGCGGCCGCGATCCAGCGCAATGCGTCAGCCGCGCATTCGCTCGGCTAAACCAGGATCTCCGGGGCCTTGCCATGGCCCAGGAAATCCGAAGGACTGGCTGTCGCGCCATAGGCCCCGGCGCAGAACACCGCGACCAGATCGCCGACATCGGCGGCGGGCAGCATCGCCTTGTCCGCCAGCCGGTCGAGCGGGGTGCACAGGCAGCCGACGACGTTGGCTTCCTGCTTCGGCGCATCATCGAAGCGGCTCGCGATCGCCACCGGATAATTGCGGCGGACAACGGTGCCGAAGTTGCCGCTGGCGGCGAGCTGGTGATGCAACCCCCCATCGGTGATCAGATAAAGTTCGCCGTGGCTGGTCTTTTTGTCGACGATCCGGGTCAGGTACACGCCCGCCTCGCCCACCAGCCAGCGCCCGAGTTCCATCGCGAAATGCGTATCGGCCAACACTGGAGGCAGGCTGGCAAAGCGTTCGGCCAGCGCCGCGCCGACCCGCGCGATATCGACCGGTACGTCGCCGGGAAAATAGGGAATGCCCATTCCGCCGCCGAGGTTGAGATGCTCAGGGCTATGCCCCACCGCCTCGGCGAGCTGGGCTGCCAGGTCGAGCGTCTTGCCCTGGGTTTCGATGATCGAATCGGCATCGAGCGCCTGCGATCCGGCGAAAATGTGGAAACCGCGCCAGTGTGCGCCTGCGCTGATGATGTGCCGCACCAGATCGGGCACGCGTTCCTGATCGATCCCGAACGGCTTGGCGCCGCCGCCCATACGCATGCCTGAACCGCGCAGATCGAAATCCGGGTTCACCCGCACCGCCAGCCGTGGCTGCACGCCGATCCGGTCGCCGATGCCGAATGCGCGATCGGCTTCGCCCTCGGATTCGAGGTTGAGCGTCACGCCTGCCACGATCGCGGCTTCCAGATCGCGGTCGCGCTTGCCGGGGCCGGCGAAGCTGACGTGCGCCGGGTCCATTCCTGCAGCCTGCGCCAGCACCAGTTCACCGGCCGAGGCGATGTCGATGCCATCGACGAGCGAGGCCATCAGCGCCAGCACCGGCGCGAAGGGATTGGCCTTCATCGCATAATGAATCGCCAGGCTCGAGGGCATCGCGGCGCGCAAGGATGCGACGCGGGCGCGCAGCATCTCGGAGGAATAGACAAAGCACGGAGTGTCGCCTGCGCGCATCACCAGATCGCTTGCCGCAATACCCTGCACCGCAAGTTCGCCGTTGACGCTCGAAAAACCGGCGGGGATGGGACCCAGTGGTTTCATGCAAACCGCTCCTCGATCTCGGCGACAAGCTGCGCCCGGTCGATCTTGCCATTGGGGTTCTTGGGGAATGTGCGGCGCGGCTCGATGATCTTGGGGAGCATGAACGCGGGCAGTTCCTTTTTCAGCGCAATCAGCAGGTCATCGATCTGCGTTTCGGGGCGCGGAACTGCGGCGGGCCGCACCAGCAGCAGGATCGCCTGACCCAGTTGCGCATCGGGGATGCCCAAAGCCACGGCTTCTGCCACCAGACCGGTCGATGTCGCCGCGTCCTCGATTTCGGCCGGGCTGATGCGGTTGCCCGATGACTTGATCATCGCGTCGCGGCGCCCAACGAAGTAGAGCAGGCCTTCAGCATCACGCCGGACCCGGTCGCCCGACCACACCGCGATGCCGCCATAGGTCGAAAACGCCGGTGCGCGTTTGAACCGCTCACGGGTGCGGGTCTCGTCCTGCCAATAGCCCCGTGCGACCAGCGGCCCGGCGTGGACAAGCTCGCCCTCCTCGCCATCGGCCGCGTCCTGGCCTGCATCGCCCACCACCAGAATCTCGGCAAACGGGATCGCCTTGCCGATCGAGGTCGGATTGTCGTCGATCAGGTCGGGATCGAGATAGGTTGAGCGGAAGGCCTCGGTCAGGCCGTACATCGCGACGATATCGCTCGACGGGAAAATGCCGCGCAGGCTCTTGACCAGAGCCGGGCTCAACGCACCGCCGCTGTTGGTCAGGCGGCGCATGTTGGCGACGGCCTCTTCGGGCCATGCAAACTCGATCAACTGCGTCCACAGCGGCGGAACCGCAGCCAGCGTGGTGATGCCGTGCCTGGCGCACGATTTGATCACGTCGCGCGCCATCAGATAATCGAGAGGCACCGCAGCGCCGCCCGCCGCCCAGGTCGAAAGCAACTGATTCTGGCCGTAATCGAAGCTCAATGGCAGCACGCACAAGGTACGGTCGGAGAATTTGAGGTTCAGATAATGCGCCACGCTGAGCGCTCCCAGCCACATGTTGGCATGGCTGAGCATCACCCCCTTGGGCTTGCCGGTGGAGCCCGAGGTATAGAGGATCGCAGCGAGGTCGGCAGGGTCGCGGTGCGAGGGATGCGCGCTCAGTTCGCCCGCCTTCCAGCGCTCCATCGCGTCTTCGTCCTCGAGCACCAGGCAGTCTTGCGGAACGTCGCCGGGCAGCAGCGAATTCATCCGCGTGCGGTTGGTGATCAGCATCCGCGCGCCGCTATCGCCCAGAATGTGCGCCACCTGCGCACGCTTGAGCACAGGATTGACCGGCACGTGGACGACGCCCGCTCTTGCAGCCGCCAGCGGCATCAGGCAGGTGGTCTCGTTCTTGGGCAGCCAGGTCGCGATCCGGTCGCCATGCGCCAGCCGGAACGCGGTTAACCAATGCGCAAGCAAACCGATACGCAAATTTAGGATGTCGTAGTTAAGTGTCTCTTCGCGCAGCACGAGCGCATCGGCCCGGCCGACGCCGCGCAGCACGAGATGATCAAGCGGTTGTGGAGTGGGATCGAGAGAAATCACGAACGGCCTGGTTGCAAAGAAAGACGCTGTATCATGGGGTTCATGACCTTGAATGATGAATATCATGATAACCCGAAGCCCGGCGTGGCGCACCGGCTTTCTGATGGCGGCGATACCCGAAATGGCGGCCATCGCACAGGGCTGTTCGACCGAGCGTTGTGGTTCGACGGGCTGCACCGGCATTGCCTGACAGCGCAGGCGCCGCACATCGCTTATGCCGCCGATGGGGGCGATGCGGTCAAGCTCTATCTGGTGGACAATGGCCGCGCCGGCATGCTTGCCATGGCCAACTGGTACAGCTTCATCTGGCGTCCGGTGTTCGGCGGCAACCCCGATGCGATCGCCAAGCGCGCGCTGCTGGAGACCGCCGCGCGCAAGCTCGCCAAGGACACCCACCGCGTGATCGTATCGCCGGTGCCCGACGAGGACGGCTCTGCCAGCCTGATCGCAGAGACCTTTGCCGCCAAAGGCTGGCTGGTCACCCGCACACCCTGCGACGAGAACCATGTGCTGCATGTTGGTGGGCGCAGCTTTGCCCAATATTGGGCCAGCCGCCCCGGCCAACTGCGCTCCACCGTGAAGCGCAAAGGTGCCAAGGGCGTGGTCGATCTGCGGATCGAAACGACGTTCAACGCTGCCAGCTGGGCCGATTACGAGGCGATCTATGCGCGCAGCTGGAAGCCCGAAGAGGGCAACCCCGATTTCCTGCGCTGGCTGGCGCAGCGCGAGGCCGAAGCCGGGCGGTTGCGCATGGGGATCGCGAGCATCGAAGGGCAAGCGGTCGCGGCGCAATTCTGGACGGTGGAAAACGCCACCGCGTATATTCACAAGCTGGCGCATGACGAGCGCCACCTTCAGGCCTCGCCCGGCACGCTGCTCACCCATGCGCTGTTTGCCCATGCCATCGACACCGATCATGTCGATCTGGTCGATTTCGGCACCGGCAGCGACCCCTACAAGCGCGACTGGATGGAAGATGTCCGCCCGCGCTATCGGCTTGAACTGCTTTGGCCCAAGGCGCCCTTGGCCTGGCCCTATATGGCGCGGCATCGCATGGCAGGACTTGCCGCCCGTTTTGGGAAGGACTAAGGCCGCACACCAGCGGCTGGGGGAGCCGTGGGTTGCACGGCCAGCGAGGGACATGTGAGCGAAATCCAGACCAACGGCCAAAACGATGCCGTAGAGCGCGTGGTACGCAATGTGCTGCGCGACATACTGGGCCTGACAGACGATCAGGTCACCGGGTTCGATCGCGACACGGAGCTGTTCGGATCGCTGCCCGAACTGGATTCGATGGCGGTCGCAGGGCTGCTCACCGAGATGGAAGACCGGCTCGATATCCTGATCGAGGATGACGAGGTCGATGGCGAGCTGTTCGAGAATTTCGGCAATCTGGTCGATTTTGCACGGGCCAAGATCGCCGCGTGATCATCACCTATCAGTTCGACGGCAACGACGAACTGTGCCTGCGCTTCGGGCCGGATGACACGCTCAGGCTACTGATCCTGCCGCCGTTGTTCGATGAGGCCAACCGCGTGCGCCATCTGGTGGTGGAGTGCGCGCGGGCGCTGGCGGAACTCGGCGTGTCCAGCCTGCTGCCCGATCTGCCCGGCTGCAACGAAAGCGTGCGTTCGCTCGATACCGCCAGCCTCAGCCTGTGGCAGGCGGCGCTGATCACATGTTCCGACCAGCTTGGCCCCGTTACCCATGTCGCGTCGATGCGCGGCGGCGCGCTGCTCGACGGTGCGCTGGGCGATCGCCAACGCTGGCGGTTGGCCCCGGTCAAGGGCGGCCAATTGCTACGAACGATGCTGCGCACCCGCATCGCCAGCGACCGTGAAGCAGGTATCACCAGCACCAGCGAGGCGCTGATGGAAACCGCGCGCGCGCAAGGCATAGAACTGGCGGGCAACAGCCTGTCGCCCTGCATGATCCGCGAGCTCGACAGCGCGGTGCCATCGGACGGAAGCGCGATCCGGCTGGTGCGCTTTGCCGATGATCCGCTTGACGCCGATGGCCGCCTAAAAGGCGCGCCCTTGTGGCTGCGCGCCGAACCCGCGCATAATCCCGCGATGGCGACCGCGATGGCGCAGGATATCGCCGCCTGGATGCGCGGATGAGGCGGCATTTCACCTTCGCTTGCGCAGGCGAGATACTTGCCGCGACACTGGACGAAGCCGACGGCTCCACCGGGCTGCTGATCGTCAGCGGCGGCAACGAAATCCGCTCGGGCGCGCATGCCGGGATGGCGGCGCTGGCAGCGGCGGTCGCAGTCGCAGGCCATCCTGTGATGCGTTATGACCGGCGCGGCATCGGCGACAGCACCGGCGAGAACGCCGGTTTTGATTCCAGCGCCGACGACATTTCTGCTGCCGTGCTAGCAATGCGGGCGGAAGTGCCGACGCTCACCCGGCTGGTCGCGTTCGGCAATTGCGATGCGGCGAGTTCGCTGGCGCTCTATGGCCCGGCGGCAGGGATCGACGCGCTGGTGCTCGCCAATATGTGGACGCTGGAGAGCGAGAGCGACGAAGCCGACGAGGACGAAGCGGCCGCCACGATGACCGCGGGCGCAATCCGCAGCCGCTATCTCGCCAAGCTCAAAGACCCGCGCGAACTGTCGCGGCTGGCGAGCGGCGGGGTCAATATCGGCAAGTTGGTGCGCGGCCTGAAGCAGGCGACCGCGAAGACCGAGGTCACCGGGCTGGCGGCGCGACTGGGCCAGGCGCTGGCGGGCATGCCGCTGCCGACCAAACTGCTCGTCGCCGAGCACGACCGCACCGCGATGTGGTTCCTCGAACACTGGGACAGCGAACCCTTCACCCCCGCCCGCGCCAACCCCAACCTCACGATGGCCCGCCTCGCCAGCGGCTCGCACAGCTTTGCGAGCTCTGACGACAAGGCTTGGTTGCGGGAGCGGATTTTGGAGGCGCTCAAATAGCATCCGTTCTCCGGCGAAAGCCGGAGCCCAGGAGTCAGGTTGCGCTCTGGCCGCCCTGGATTCCGGCGTTCGCCGGAAAACAGCAGAATGAACGGGGCAAAGCAGTGTCCACCCCCGCTCAGCCCGAGCCTGTCGAAGGCCTCGCGCCAGCCGACCCGCATACCAATTCGTCACCCTGAACTCGTTTCAGGGCCCATTTCTCACCACGCGCCTTCCGCTGTTGGGGCATGATGGGTCCTGAAACAAGTTCAGGATGACGGATATCAAACGTTGCTGGAAAACTGCTGCATTTCAACAAACGACCCCATTTCAGTCATCCGGGATCAGTGGTAGCAACAAGCATGCTTCGTCAATTTGTCGCCACATTTGCAAGTTTCGGAGTTGTTGTCGCCGCGTCTAGCGCGACCGCCCAAACGGCTGACGATGCGCCTCGTGACGAGTTCATCCTAAACGCCTGGTCGAACCCAGCCGACTGCAATCTTACCGTTGCGAAGCGCGTGTCGTTTTCGGTTTTGGCCACCGATGCTGAAGGTATGTTGGGTGAGTGCGTGGCAGTAGAAGGGCATTGGTCAGGCCGGGCACTCTTCGGTTCAATCAGGGAAGCTAGGACCCGGCTGTCAAACACAACTACCCGACTTAGAGGAAAGCGGATCGGAATTTACGCGCAATGGGAAAGCATCGGCGAACCACCTGATCGGCCCACTCGTACGATGTTAGTAGGACGTGTAGGGCAATGCGAAACGCAATGGCCCGGCGCAATGATGGTAATGGGTTACTGTCACTACACTGGGGGGCCTATCCTTCTAGTGGCTGAGGCATTCCCAAGCTGAGGCCGCCATTCGCCTTCCCACCCAATTCCAGTCATCTGACAGGCCCCCATCACTCCGCCGCAATCGCCTCGAAGTCGGCTTCCGCCAGGAATCGCTCGACATCCAGCGCCGCCATGCAGCCGGTGCCGGCCGCGGTCACCGCCTGGCGGTAGACCTTGTCCATTACGTCGCCGCACGCGAACACGCCGGGGACGGATGTGAACGGCGTGCCCGGGGTCACTTCGATATAGCCGTCGCGGTCGAGCGGCAGATGGCCCTTGAACAGTTCGGTCGCAGGCGCGTGGCCGATCGCGACGAAGCCGCCGTCGACCGCGAGGTGCGAGGTCTCGCCGGTCACGGTGTCCTTCAGATCGATGCCGACCAACCCGTGCGGCTGGCCGCCGCCGACGAAGCGTTCGACGCCCTTGTTCCACAGCACGCTGATCTTGGGGTTGGCGAACAGCCGTTCCTGCAGGATCTTTTCCGCGCGCAGCGAATCGCGGCGGTGGATCAGCGTCACATTGTCCGAATGGTTGGTGAGGTACAGCGCCTCTTCGACCGCGGTGTTGCCGCCGCCGATCACCGCGACTTTCTTGCCGCGATAGAAGAAGCCGTCGCAAGTGGCGCACGCGGACACCCCCTTGCCGCCAAGTTCCTGCTCGCCCGGAACGCCCAGCCACTTCGCCTGCGCACCGGTGGCAATCACCAATGTCTCCGCCTCATACACCGTGCCGCCATCGCCGGTCAGCCGGAACGGGCGGCGCGACAGATCGACCGAGACGATGGTGTCGTAGATCATCTGCGTGCCGACATGCTCGGCCTGCGCCTGCATTTCCTGCATCAGCCAGGGGCCCTGCACGACGTCGCGGAAGCCGGGATAGTTCTCGACATCGGTGGTAATCGTCAGCTGCCCGCCGGGCTGCAGCCCCTGAACCACGATCGGCTTGAGGCCAGCGCGCGCGCCATAGATCGCGGCAGACAGGCCTGCGGGGCCCGATCCCAGGATCAGCATGCGGGTCTGGACGGTGGTGGTCATGGCATTGGCTTTCTGATGAATCACGAGTGCGGGATGTGGAACGCTGCGACACCGCCCGCAAGGGGCGCGGGGCCGGCATGCGGCACAAGATTAAGTTGGCGGCAGGCTAAAGCAATTTGTCGCGGGGAATCCAAGGAAGATTATTCGGCCCCGGCGCAATTGTGATGCACCCCGTTCAATTTGCTTGCCAAGGCCCAGACGCGTGGCCACCTAAAGCCGATGTTTCCCCGCATTCAGACCATTGCCACCGCAGTGCCGCCCATCGCCATCACCCAGCATCAAGTGCGTGATTTTGTCGCTAGCGCGCTGCCTGCTGGTCTGCCGCCGCGGATCGCTGCGATTTACGATACCACCGGGGTCAACCGCCGGGCGATTGTTCAGGAACCGCAGGCCTATCTGGGAACACCTGATTTCGGGGAGCGCAATGCGCTGTACCTCGCCGCCGGACAGCAACTGCTCGAGGATGTAGCGAGCGCCGCGCTGGCCAAGGTCGGCCTCGAACCAGCGCAGATCGATGCGATCGTCTGCGTCTCCTCCACCGGGATCGCGACGCCATCGATTGCCAGCCAGATGCTGAGCCCCATGGGGTTTCGCGCCGATGTGATGTGCGTTCCGTTGTTCGGCTATGGCTGCGCGGGCGGAGTGCTGGGGCTGCAGGTTGCGGGCGATCTGGTGCGTGCCGACCCTGAACGCCGTGTGCTGCTGCTGACGATGGAATTGTGCTCGCTCGCCTTCCGCTTTGGCGACCTCACCAAGAAGGCGATCATCGCCTCGACCCTGTTTGCCGATGGGGCCAGCGCGGTGGTGCTGACGGCGGAAGGTGATGGCCCCGCGTTGGGGCATTTCGCACAGCATACCTGGGGCGACAGCCGCGCGATGATGGGGTGGGATGTCGACACCCTGGGGCTGGGGCTGATCCTGTCGCGCGACCTGCCAGCTTTTGTGGCGAGCGAGTTCGCGCCGGTGGTCGATACGTTTCTCGACAAGGCCGGGCTCACCAAGGCCGATCTGACCGAGCCTGCCTGCCACCCCGGCGGGCGCAAGGTAATCGACGCGCTCGAAGCCTATTTCGATCATTTGCCGGACGGGCTCGCCGCGACCCGCGATGTGCTCGCCGATCATGGCAACATGTCCTCGCCCACCGTCCACTTCGTGCTCGAACGCATCCTGGCCAAGGACGAGAGCGGGCCGCTGCTGCTCACGGCCCTGGGTCCGGGCTTTACCGGCGCAATGGGAGTGCTCCACCGGTGATCCAGGCTGCCGAACTTGCGCCCTATGTCTGGACCCCCGGCTGGGCCGCTGCCTGGGTGGTGCTGGCGCTGCTGACGATCCAACGCCTGGGTGAACTGGTTTATGCCCAGCGCAACACAAAGGCACTGATGGCGCGGGGCGCGGTCGAACATGGCAGGTCGCATTACCCGCTGATGGTCGCGATCCACGCCAGCTTTCTCGCGGCGCTGTGGCTGAGCACCGCGCCCGATGCGCCGATGCTGTGGCCGCTGCTGCTGGTGTTCGCCGCCCTGCAGCTGGCGCGGCTCTGGGTGTTGGCGACGCTTGGGCCTTACTGGACGACGCGGATCATTTCGTCGCCCGACTTTCCCCGCATCTCGGGTGGCCCCTACCGGCTGGTCAGGCACCCCAATTACTGGGTGGTGACGCTCGAAATCCTCACCATTCCGCTGATCTTCGGCCATGTCTGGATTGCAGTCGTGTGGACGGCGCTCAACGCCGGCATCCTGTTCATCCGCATCCGGACCGAAAACATCGCGCTCAACCAGCGAGGCGCGCAGAAACCTGTCGCGTGATCGGGGGGTTGGGCATAGGATCGGCGCGATCAACGGTCGTGCAGACAGGGAAACCATGCGCCATATCACCGGCCTGCTGGCCAGTACTGCCCTGTTGCTCAGCGCGTGCGGCGGCGGCGGCAACGGCGGTTCGCCAACGCCAGGGGTAACCCAAGCCGGCTCCGCGCCTACGCCCACCCCCAGCCCGACCTGCTCGCTGGAAAACCGCCAGGCGTTCGCGCGCGATGTGCTCGATGAATGGTACCTGTTCCCCGAACTGCTGGTGACCAGCGCCAGCCCCGCCAGCTTCGCCAGCGTGCAGGGCTATATCGATGCGCTCACCGCGACCGCGCGGGCGCAGGGCAAGGACCGCTTCTTTACCCTCATCACCTCGATCGCTGAGGAAAACGCCTTTAACACCACCGGCGCAAGCGCGGGGATCGGTATCCGCCTGGCCATCGACACCCCTGCCCGCCGCGTGCTGATCAGTGAGAGCTTCGAGGGTGCGCCGGGGCTTGCCACCGGGATCGACCGGGGCGACGAGATCCTCGCCATCGGCACGAGCAGCGCGAACCTGCGCAGCGTCAGCGACATCATCGCGACGGAAGGCTCTGCCGGGATCAGCAACGCGCTGGGCCCCAGCACCGCGGGCACCACCCGGCTGCTGCGACTATCGCGCGATGGCACACCGCGTGAGGTCAGCGTGACCAAGGCCGATTTCGACCTGCCCGCCATCTCCAGCCGCTATGGCACGCGGATCATCCAGGATGGCGGCCGTCAGATTGGCTATCTCAACCTGCGCACCTTCATCTCGGCGGCGGATACGCCGTTGCGCGATGCGTTCCGAAGCTTCCGCGCGGCGGGCGTCACCGAGTTCGTCATCGATTTCCGCTACAATGGCGGCGGGCTGGTTTCGACCGCAGAACTGCTGGGCGACCTGCTCGGCGGCAACCGCAGTACCGGCGATCTGTTTTCGGGCTTGCGCTTCCGGGCATCGAAATCCTCGAACGATGAATCGACATTCTTCAACCCGCGCGCCGAATCGGTGAGCCCGGTCAGGATCGCCTTTATCGGTACCAGCGCGACCGCCAGCGCCAGCGAGTTCGTGATCAACGGGCTCGCGCCGTATTACAATCGCAACCTCGCCCTGATCGGCGGCAACACCTTTGGCAAGCCGGTGGGACAGATCGCGCTGGACCGCAGCGCCTGTGATGACCGGGTGCGGGTGGTCGCCTTCCGCTCGGTGAACGCGCGTGGCCAGGGCGATTATTTCAATGGCCTTGCCAGCACGCTCAATGTCACATGCCAAGCGCCCGACGACCTAACCCGGCCCCTGGGCGATCCGCAGGAAGCCTCGATCCGCGGCGCGCTCGATTTCCTCGCCGGGCGAAGCTGCACCGCGATAGCCCTAAGTGGTTCTTCGGGGAGCGGTTCTTCGGGCACGGTTGCCGGGCAGTCGCAACGCGGCATGATCGCAGCCGACCGCGAACTTCTGGTGCCTGATGCGCCGACACCTGCGCAGCGCGAGGTGCCTGGGCTGTTTTGAGGGTTTGCCAGCCACCAACGTCCTGTTCCCCTGCGAAGGCAGGGGACCGGTAAAGGTTGCGGGAGTGGAGAGAACTTGCCCCCCACCCCCGTCATAAAACTGCCACCGAACCACAATCACTGGTGGCATCGCGCCGCGCGGTCGCCTAGATAGCGCGCGACGCGGGAATCGACCCGCTTGTGCCAACATCGATGGATCGCACCGCCCGATGACCAGTTCTTCGTACACAATCGCCCTCGCATCAGATCATGCGGCCACCGGCCTGAAGGCCGAACTGGCCGCATGGCTGACCGAGCAGGGCCACACCGTAACCGATCTGGGGCCAGACACCGCCGAAAGCGTCGATTACCCTGATTATGGCTTCAAGCTGGCCGATCACATTGCAGCAGGCGAAGCAGAGTTCGGCGTCGCCTTGTGCGGCTCCGGCATCGGCATCTCGATTGCGGTCAACCGCAACCCCGCATGCCGCTGCGCGCTGGTATCGGATCACCTCTCGGCCAGCCTGGCGCGCCAGCACAACAACGCCAACGTCATTGCGATGGGCGCGCGGCTGATCGGGATCGATACCGCCAAGGATTGCCTCGCGACCTTCCTCGCCACGCCCTTCGAAGGTGGCCGCCACGAACGGCGCGTCGCCAAACTGACGCCAGCCTGATATAGCCCTGCGCTAAGCCACCCGTTTACCGTCCCGCGATGGGGCCTGCCCCGATGGAGCCTAAAATGTCGACCAACACCGCGACCAACGAAATCCGATCCTCCGGCTTTTTCAGCGAAGGCCTTGCCGTCACCGATCCTGCGGTGGCCGCCGCCATCTCCAAGGAAGTGCGCCGCGAGAAGAAACAGATCGAACTGATCGCGTCGGAAAACATCGTCTCCAAGGCAGTGCTCGAGGCGCAGGGTTCGGTGTTCACCAACAAATATGCCGAGGGCTATCCAGGCAAGCGCTATTACCAGGGCTGCGAGCCTTCGGACGACGTCGAGAAGCTCGCGATCGAGCGCGCCTGCAAGCTGTTCGATTGCGCTTATGCCAACGTCCAGCCGCATTCGGGCGCACAGGCCAACGGCGCGGTGCTGCTCGCCTTGATCAAGCCGGGCGATACCATCCTGGGCATGTCGCTCGACGCCGGGGGCCATCTGACTCATGGCGCGCGCGCCGCGATGTCGGGCAAGTGGTTCAACGCGATCCAGTATGGCGTGAAGCCCGACACCCATCTGATCGACTATGACGAGGTCCGCCGTCTGGCGCTCGAGCACAAGCCCAAGCTGATCTTCGCGGGCGGCTCGGCCTATCCGCGCCACATCGATTTCGCCAAGTTCCGCGAGATTGCCGATGAGGTCGGTGCGTTCTTCCAGGTCGATATGGCGCACTTTGCCGGCCTGGTGGCTGCAGGCGTGCACCCCTCGCCGTTCCCGCACGCGCATGTCGCCACCACGACGACACACAAGACCCTGCGCGGTCCACGCGGCGGGATGATCCTGACCAATGACGAGGCACTCGCCAAGAAGTTCAACTCGGCGGTGTTCCCCGGCCTCCAGGGCGGCCCGCTGATGCACGTGATCGCGGCCAAGGCGGTGGCGTTCGGCGAAGCACTGACCCCTGAGTTCAAGAGCTATTCGCGCGCGGTGATCGACAACGCCAAGGCGCTGGCCAGCCGTCTGCAGGAACGCGGCGCGGATCTGGTTGCAGGTGGCACGGACACCCATCTGGCCCTCGTCGATCTGCGGCCCTTGGGCGTCACCGGCAAGGACGCCGATGAAGCGCTTGAGCGCGCTGGCATCACCTGCAACAAGAACGGCATCCCGTTCGACCCGCTGCCACCGACCAAGACCAGCGGCATCCGCGTGGGCAGCCCTGCTGGCACCACACGGGGCTTTGGCGTCGCCGAATTTCGTGAAATCGGCGACATGATCGCTGATGTGCTGGACGGCTTGCGTCAAAAGGGCGAACATGGCGATCCGGACGTCGAGGCTGCGGTGCGCGTGCGCGTCGAAGCCCTGTGCGACCGTTTCCCCATCTACCCGGAGCTTTGAACCATGCAAAATCCTGATGATCCCAAGAATAGCGGCGACCTGATCGGCGATGCGCGCGAAGAAATCGTGGGCATGGCCAAGCAGGGCATGGCGCACCCTTCGACCAAGCCCGTGCTGACCGCAGGCGCGATCGGCGCGGTTGCCGGCGCAGTGCTCCCCGTGGTCAGCTGGCCGATCGGCCTGCTCGCAGGCGCAGGCTATATGCTCTACAAGCGGCTGCGTCCCTGAGCGTATCGACTGACCGATGAGATGTCCGTTTTGCGCGCACGAAAACAGCCAGGTCAAGGATAGCCGCCCCACCGAAGACGGGGCGGCTATCCGTCGTCGCCGCCAGTGCGAAAGCTGCGGCGCACGCTTCACGACGTTCGAGCGCATCCAGCTGCGCGATATCATGGTGGTCAAGAGCGAGAACCGCCGCGAACCCTTCAACCGCGCCAAGATAGAAAAATCGGTCGCGGTCGCCTGTCGCAAGCGCGGGATCGATCAGGACCGGATCGACCAGCTCGTCTCGGGCATCCAGCGCCAGATAGAAACCTCGGGCGAGAACGAAGTGCATTCGCGCGACATCGGCGGGATGGTGATGGACGGGCTGCGCCTTCTCGACAGCGTCGCCTATATCCGCTTCGCATCCGTCTATCGCGATTTTAGCGAGGCCAAGGATTTCGAGGAATTCGCCAGTACCGTGAAAGATGTCGGCGGGGGCGGGGGCGCCGCCTGATGCCCTTCTACACCTATATCCTGCGCTGCGGCGACGGATCCTATTTCGTCGGCCATGGCGAGGATCTCGAAGCCGATGTCGCCGCGCACCAGACAGGCACCGTCCCCGGCTACACCAAGTCGCGCCAGCCGGTCGAACTGGTGTGGAGCGAGGACTACGCGACGCGCGATAACGCCAATGCGGTCGACAAGCAGATCAAGGGCTGGAGCCGCGCCAAGAAAGAGGCGTTGATCCGGCAGGATTATGCGGCGCTTTCGGAACGCGCGCGCAAGATGCTGCTGGGCAAGACCAAGGCGGCGCGCAACCTGCAGTCCGCAAAGGACGCAATGCCGGGCGACCTGCGCAAACCGATCGTCATCCTCGTGCGCCCGCAATTGGGCGAGAACATCGGCAAGGCGGCGCGCGCGATGCTCAACTTCGGGCTTACCGAAATGCGGCTGGTTGCCCCGCGCGATGGCTGGCCCAATCCATCTGCTGGCCCGGCAGCATCGGGCGCGGACATCGTGCTCGAACAGGCGCAAGTGTTCGAGACGGTCGCCGACGCGGTCGCCGACTGCAACCACGTCTATGCAACGACAGTGCGCAAGCGCGGCGTGACCAAGCCGGTGGTAACGCCTGCGGTTGCCGCCAGCCAGATCGTCGGCGCAACCGGACGCAGCGCGATCCTGTTCGGGCCCGAGCGCTCGGGGCTGGAGACCGAAGACGTCGCGATTGCGCATGCCATCCTGACCGTGCCGATCAACCCACAATTCGGATCCTTGAACCTTGCCCAGGCAGTGATCCTGGTCGCGTATGAATGGTCGAAGACCGGCGGCGGCGATGCGGTGTCATCACCCACCGAGGTCGAGCTCGATCCGCCCGCGCCGATGGAAGAATTGGACGGTATGTTCGAGCAATTGTGCGCCATGCTGGAGGCGAAGAACTACTTCTTCCCCGAAGGCCGCGCGTCAATGACACGCCGCACCTTGCGCAACCTGCTGACCAAGCCGCACTGGAACAGCAACGAGGTCCGCACCTTCCGCGGCGTGCTGAGCACGCTGGCCAAGGACAAGCGCAAGCCTGTCGACTGACACTCAATAGCCCTCCCCCTCGATGGGGGAGGGCTATTGAGTGGGGGTGATCTCTCCAGATTGCGCAAGGGTTCCCTGACGCGCCACAAGCACCCAGCCGCACCATCACCCTCACCGCTGCGACTAAGGCAGCAAGCTGCCAAGTCTCGCTGCCTCTCCCATCAAGGGAGAGGCGGACGATAGTGCGCCCCCGCCCCCTACCGCCGCAGCAGGTCCCAATGCTCGCCCTCATACGCGATCGAGGCTTCGACCAGCCGTTCCCAGAAATCGGCGACCAGCCCCACGGGCACGCCTGCCTCGAACGCAGCGGCCTTGGCCTGGGCGATGACCTGCGCCTTGCGGGGTTCGTCGCGGACATGGCCGCGATCGGGCTTGATCCGGGCCGCCGCGCGCATATAGCCGAATCGGGTCTCGAGCAGCGCAATGAGTTCGCGGTCGAGCGCATCGACGCCGGCGCGGACGTCGATCATGGTCTCGCAGTCGTCGGGCGATTTGATGGTGTCTGACATGCATCCCGCATAATCATCCCAGCCCGGCCTGTCGAGGCAGTGAGCGGCGGGTTGACTCTTTGCCCCCATGTCGCCATAGGCCGCGCTTCGCAATTGGCCCTGCACCCCCGGTGAAGCAGCGGCCGCACGATGCATGTTCGGCATCGTGGCGCGAACCCGGGACAGTAATCCGGCCTTCAGTCTGGCTGGACCCGCCTGATTTCACAGGCAGCAAATTGGAGAAAGACGCGTGTCAAAGCGTAACAGTTCAAAGTACAAACTTGATCGCCGCATGGGCGAGAACATTTGGGGCCGCCCCAAGTCTCCCGTCAACAAGCGCGAATATGGCCCCGGCCAGCACGGCCAGCGTCGCAAGGGCAAGGTTTCGGACTTCGGTCTGCAGCTGCGCGCCAAGCAGAAGCTCAAGGGCTATTACGGTGAAATCACCGAAAAGCAGTTCAAGAAGAATTACACCGAAGCCAGCCGCATGAAGGGCGATACCAGCCAGAACCTCATCGGTCTGCTGGAACAGCGTCTCGACATGGTTGTCTATCGCGCCAAGTTCGCACCGACGATCTTCTCGTCGCGTCAGATCGTCAGCCACGGCCACATCCGCGTCAACGGCGTGAAGTGCAACATCGCATCGCGCAAGGTCAAGCCGGGCGACGTCGTGTCGCTGGGCAAGAAGGCGCAGGAAATGGCTCTGGTCATCGAAGCACAGAGCCTCGCCGAGCGTGACATCCCCGATTACGTCGCGCCCGATGGCACCGACAAGATTACCTTCACCCGCGTGCCCACTCTCGATGAAGTGCCGTATCCGGTGAAGATGGAACCCAATCTGGTCGTCGAATTCTATTCGCGCTGATCGGTTTAAAAACCCAACGCATTACGAAAAAGGCGGGCCTTGCGGTCCGCCTTTTTTGGTTGGGCCATTCCGGATGGACTACTGGCTCGCGAACGATTTTTCCAAGAACGCCGCGCTGGCACGAAGCATGTCTGCGCGGACTTCGCTGTCCTCGAGATAATGGTCCCGATCCTCGAAAATGTGCAGTTCAGAGGACTTGCCCGCACTGCGCAGCCGCGAGTCCATCAATCGTGCATGGCCCACATCGACATTGCGGTCGATATCGCCGTGGAACATCAACACAGGCGCCTTGATGGCCGAGGCGTTGCGTGCGGGTGACCCTTGCTGGATGTGGGGGCCCTCTCCGATGCGTTGGCTGACAAGTACGTAATCTGACCAGTCGCGGCGATCCGTCTTGTGCTTTTCAAGATCTGTCACCGGAGCGACCGCGATGATGGCCTTGAACAGATCAGGCTCGACCACATTGGCCTGCAACGCCGCATATCCACCATAAGACCAGCCAAAGATCGCCAGACGCTTGGGGTCGGCCCCGTTCGCAACCATCCAGCGCCCGGCATCGTTCACATCGCCGATAGCCGTTTCCCAATTCTGATACCCGTTCTGCATAAACCAGTTCGAGCCATAGCCGGTCGATCCGCGGAAATTGGGCTGCATCACCGCATAACCGCGCTTGGCGAAATACTGGACCAGCCAGTCGAAGCCCCATTCGTCGCGGGCTTCAGGACCACCATGCGGCATAACGATCGCCGGCAGGCCTTTCATATCAGTTTTACCCGGCGGCAACGTCAGGTATCCGGGAATTTCGACGCCGTCTCGCGCCTGATAGCGGGCGGGTTCCATCTTTGCGAGTGTGGTATTGTCCAGCGCGGCTCGCACCGCCAGCAGGTTGCCCAGCGTCTTGGCGTCGCGGTCAAACAAGAAATAGCTGCCCGGGTTGATATCGCTGCCGGCCCAGATCACCATCTTGCGCTCATCCTCGGAGGTATCAATTACACGGATCAGCGGCAGATCAGGCACCGCACCCGATAGCGCCTTGGTCATCGCGGCGATTTCCGGATCGATATAATGCACCTGCGCCATATCGGTCACATACCGCACGCCGATCACCCGGTCGCGACGCCCCACACGGATAAAGCCCGACACATCGACCTGCGGGTGCGCGAAGACCAGTTCTTCCTTGCCCGATCCGTCAAGGGCCATGCTGTAGGCGGCCAACCGCCCATCGAGCCGCTTGAGCCCATATGCGATGTTGCGCTTGGCATCGACGGCATGGGGATCAAATCCCGAGCGCTCCGATTCGCCTGCGCTCATCGGCAGCCAGCTGTTGCTATCGGCTGTCCGGTAATAATACCGAGTGCTTCCGGTCACATAGCCATCGCGAACGGTACGCAGGCCCTTTATCCGTACCTTGCCATAGCCATCGGAAATGAACTCATTTGCTCCGGCGTCGGGCTGTTCAACCGTCTTGGCCGCCATCGTCCGGGTGTTCACAAGATCAACCCCCAGCCCCTCTTTTTGTTGAGCAAGCCGGGTTCCGACGCTTACCTCAGGCACGTAATCGCGGACCATCAACACATGCCCTTCCTCGGCCGGGTTCCAGTCGATGACATCGCCGCCATAAAGGGCAAGCCCCAGACGCTCACCCGTGCCGCGGCGCACGTTGATCACTTTCGCCGCGCCCCCGGCGGTATCCACTGCAACCATGCGCGAGGCATAACCGGCCCGCCCGTCAATCTTGATCGAGGCGATGATGGTGCAAATCAGGCGGGTGTTACCGGTCCAGTGGCAAGCGTTGATCCGGTTGGGCTCGCCATCCGCCTGGAACACCGCCTTCAAGGGTCGACCCTCGTTGGCCAGATCGACGACCATCAGCACCGAACCCTGCCCCTTGGTCGGTGTCAGATAAGCCAGCTTGGTGCCATCGGGAGAAAGGCTGACATCTTCAACTTCTGGACGAGAGCCCATGATCCTTGACAGATCCGGCCCGGCAGGCTGGCTGTAACCATCGACCGACAAACCCAACAAACATACTGCGGCAAACACCGCAACAGATCCAGAAACCTTCCGCGCCCAAGATACCATTGCTACACCCCGCCCTTCTGCAACCGTATAGTTTTTATCCGCAGATGAGTTTTTGAGGCTTTTCGAGCCGATGACAACAAAAAAGGCGGGCTGACAGCCCGCCTTTTTAGATACGCCAGAGCGATACCCCCTAATTTAGGGGGTCGCTATTAAACCGTTTCAGCATCGAAGAAGAACAATGCCTGGCTGATAGCCGCGCGCACCGTGTTGCGGTGGAACGGCTTGGTAATCAGGAAGGCAGGTTCAGGCCGCTCGCCGGTCAGCAACCGCTCGGGGAACGCGGTGATGAAGATCACCGGGACCTCGATCTCGCGCAGGATGTCTGCGACCGCATCAATTCCGGAGCTGTCATCGGCAAGCTGGATGTCGGCGAGCACAAGGCCGGGCTTATGCAGCCGCGCCTGTTCGACCGCTTCATCGCGGGTCACTGCGATCCCTGTGACGTCATGGCCCAGATCGCGCACGATCGTCTCGATATCCATAGCAATGATCGGCTCGTCCTCGATGATCAGCACCTTGGCTTTGATCTGGCTGTCGATCTCGCTGAGCGCTTCGGACACCAAGCCCGACACGGTGCGATCGTCCAGGCCCATCAGATAGGCAGTGTCCGAGTTGGAGAAGCCTTCCATCGCGGTCAGTAGCAAGGCCTGGCGCGACAGCGGGGGAATGCGGCCAAGCCGCTGCTCGGCGAGCAAACGGCGGGCATCGTCGTCGGCATCGGGATACGCATCGAAACTGTCCGATTCGTGCCGGTCATCATGCGTCGAGCTCCAGATCACCTGGAACACCCGGTACAGACCCAGGCGCGCGTCAACGTCGCTGGGGAACTGATCAGGCGCTGCAATGATCGCCTGCAGTGTCGCCTTTACATAGGCATCACCATGATGCTGGTCGCCTGCGAGTGCCCGGCTGTAGCGCCGCAATAAGGGAAGGTGGGGTGCGAGCGTCTGGCCCAGGGACATGTATTGAAACTCCTTCATCGGATCCTCCCCACGTCTATGGCCTTTGGCGGCCGGTGTCAAAATCAGGTAGACCTGATGGCGCCAGCCCATGGGACACTGGCGAAAATGACACCGGTTTACGACAAGGCGATAAACACAGGCTCGGACAAGGAACAATCCTCGCCCCAGTTTGTTTCCTCCTCTGAGACGTTTATGCACGATCCTGCTGAATTTTGCGGGGTTGGCAGGTATGGGACGGCTTGCTAAGCCCCATTTCGGGACGGACATTCAACAGGCGGGATGGGATGCTTGTGCATCGTAACAATGACGAGAAGCCAAGCGAAGATCAGCCCGCCCAGCCCGGCAGGCCGCACGTGATTGCCGAAAGCCCGCTGGCTGACGAAAGCGACACAGCGCCTGACTCGCATGTTGATGACGCGACCCGTGACGATGGCAAGACCCATATGATCGGTGACGCTTTAAAATCCGTGTACCAGCGCACGTTGGAAGAAGACGTTCCCGACGACTTCCTGGATTTGCTCAAGCAGCTCAAATAATGCCCAATAGCAAAAGGGCTACCCTTCCCGTTCTGGCGAGGCTGTCGATCGGCACCCGGCTGTTTCTGATCCTTGCCGTGGCCCTGCTGCCGCTGGCGTTGGGATCGGTGATTGCCAACCGAAGCCTGGCGGACACCGCAAACGAGGAGCGCAACCGGCTGCTCCAGAAAAACGTCGATGACGCCGCACTGCGACTTCGCGCCTCGATCCAGAATGACCTCGCCATCTTGGGCTCCGCAGCCTCGCAGATCGCATTGGGCGAAGATCCGGCCAAGATATGCCTTAGCCTGCGTGAACAGCTGGGACCCCAGCAAACCCGGTTTGCGGCGTTGTTGTACGCCAGCACCACCAGTCCGCCGGCATGCCAGATCGGTGCCATCCCCCAAGCCCTGCGTCGGGCAGGCTCCGAAGCCGCCATGCCTGCTGGCGCGCTGGTGCCGGATGCCAACGGCGCGATCTTCGCGACACAGGGCCGGGTTTCGATGGCCCGGGCGCTGGCCTTCTACCCGGCCGAAAGTCTCCTGACTCTTGCCGATCCGGTCGACGATGTGCCGCTTTCGCAGTTCGACCTGCGCGGGGCGTCAGAGGCGATTTCGCTTACCCGTATCCCTTCGAACTGGGAGCGAAGGTTGAACGCGGTGATGACCGCACAGAGCGATGTAGCCGGTCTCAACCTTGACCTTCGCTTTGTCCGTCCCAAGCAAACCCCACCAGAGTTTCTGGCGCAGATCATCCCGTTCATCACGTTGCTTGCGGCAGCGGCGATCGGATGGCTGGTGGTCAATTTCATGCTGATCGCCCCGCTGACCCAATTGCAGCGTAAGGTCCGCCAGTACGAGATCGGCGAGCGACTGATCCCGATGGCACGCACCGCGTTCAACGCCAGTGAGATACAGGAACTCGATCAGGGTTTCGCCGCGCTGGCGCACAAGGTCTCGATCGACCGCGAAGCGCTCGACGAAGGGTTGAAGCAGCAGATCATGCTCACCCGCGAGGTCCATCATAGGGTCAAGAACAACCTGCAGATCATCGCCAGCCTCATCAACCTCCATGCCCGCACCGCCGATTCGGATCAGGCCAAGCTCGCTTATGGCAAGATCCAGCGGCGGGTCGATGCGCTCGCGGTCGTTCACCGCAACCATTTTGCGGGCACCGAGCATAATGAAGGCATCAACCTGCGCGCGCTGGTGGGCGAACTCGCAGGCAGCTTCGAACATGCGGGCAACAGCCCTGCCAGCGTTGGCCCTGACATTATCGTCGATATCGACAACCTGCACGTCAGCCAGGATGTTGGGGTTCCGATCGCGTTTTTGCTGACCGAAATCCTCGAGCTCATTCACCTGACCCGTCCGGAGGCTCCGGTGCGGATTTCGGCCAAGCGGCTGGTGGATGATCCCAGCCGGATAACGCTGCGCATCGCCTCTCCGGCGCTGGGACCGAACCCGGTGCTTGAAGCCATGCTCGCCGATGGCATCGACCGGGTGATGACCGGTCTTGCCCGGCAGTTGCGGGCGCCGCTGCAGCGCGACACGGCGTTCGAGAGCATTGCAATCGCGGTGCCGGTGTTCGTACCAACCAAGGCGTGACGCGCGCAAGCGGACCGGTCACGCGCCCTTGGCGTAATACCGCGTCCTGAAATCCTGGCCGAACGCCGTCATCCGTCCTTCGCCGATGGCCAGACGCATCGCGGCCATCAGGTCCTGATAAAATCGCAGATTGTGCTCGGTCATCAGCATCGCGCCCAGCATCTCACCCGATTTGACCAGATGGTGCAGATAGGCGCGACTGAAGCGTGTGCACGCGGTGCAACCGCAAGCCTCATCGAGCGGGGCGAGATCCTCGGCATGCTTGGCGTTGCGGATGTTGACCGGCCCGTCCCAGGTAAACGCCTGTCCGTTGCGGCCCGAGCGCGTCGGCAGCACGCAATCGAACATGTCCACCCCGCGCTCGACCGCGCCGACCAGATCATCGGGCTTGCCCACCCCCATCAGATAGCGCGGACGATCGTCGGGCAACTGACCGGGTGCGTAGTCGAGCACGGCAAACATTGCCTCCTGCCCCTCGCCCACCGCAAGCCCGCCGATCGCATAGCCATCAAAACCGATATCGCGCAGCGCATCGGCCGACTGACGGCGCAGCCCTTCGTCGAGTGAGCCCTGCTGGATACCAAACAACGCAGCGCGTTCCGCATGATCGGCACCGCTGTCGAACCCCTCGCGCGAACGCCGCGCCCAGCGCATCGAGCGTTCCATCGCTGCGGCTTGAACATCCCGGCTAGCGGTCGCAGGAACCAGTTCGTCGAACGCCATCACGATATCCGACCCCAGCAGCCGCTGGATTTCCATCGAGCGTTCAGGACTGAGCATATGGCGCGAGCCATCGAGGTGGCTCTGGAAGGCGACACCCTCTTCGGTGGTCTTGGTCAGTGCCGACAGGCTCATCACCTGATAGCCGCCGCTGTCGGTGAGGATCGGACGGGACCAGTCCATGAAGCTGTGCAATCCGCCCAGCCGCGCCATGCGCTCAGCACCCGGACGCAGCATCAGGTGATAGGTGTTGCCAAGGAGGATGTCCGCGCCGAGCGCGCGAACCTCGGCGGGTTTCATGCCCTTCACCGTCGCTGCGGTGCCGACCGGCATGAATGCAGGCGTGCGGATAGTACCGCGCTGCATCGCAAGCTCGCCTTGGCGCGCCTTGCCGTCGCGGGCGGTGATTGAGAAGGCGAATCTGGGGGCGGTTTGCGTCATGGCCGCGCGCTCTAGCCGCTTTGGCCCGCATCGGCAAAGGTTTGACGATTCGCGTCGTCTATGCGAGCGATAAGCTGCACCATCCGGCCTGCAGGAGCTTTGTTTCATGCCCAAGACAACCACGCTCACCGCGTTTGCCTCTGCCCTCATTGCCGCCGCTGCGCTGACGGCGTGCTCATCGGACAAACCTGCCCCGCCGGAAGAGACCAGCGCCGAGGCGATCGATAAGGCAGCGTCCGAACTGGCCGCGCAGGAGAAGTGCTATGGCGTAGCGCTCGCCAACCAGAACGATTGCGCCGCAGGCCCCGGCACCAGCTGCGCGGGAACGTCGTCGGTCGATTATCAGGGCAATGCCTGGAAGTTCACTGAAGCGGGCGAATGCGAAAAAATGGGCGGTTCGCTGACCGAGGTCGCGGACAACGACCCGCCGGTGCCTGCGAAGGGCTGAGACACACATCGTTTTCCGGCGAAAGCCGGAATCCAGGGCGGTTACAGCGCAATCTCGCCCCTGGACCCCGGATCAAGTCCGGGGAACGACATGGCGAATAGGTAAGCGTTGATTACTCTGCGGGCTCTGACTGAGCTTCGGGCAACGGCTCTTCCGCCTCTTCCGGCGGTGCCTTGGCGGCCTTGCGATCGGTAAACCAGATCGCCACGATGCTGATCTCGTACAACAGCACCAGCGGGATTGCGAGCATCAGCTGGGACACCACATCGGGCGGGGTCAACACCGCAGCGACCACGAAAGCTGCGACGATCATATAGCGACGCAAGCTGACCAGTTGCGCGCGCGTGACGATGCCCGCCCGATTGAGCAGCATCAGCAACACCGGCAGCAGGAAGCTGATCCCGAAGGCGAGAATGAACTGCATCACCAGCGACAGATACGCATCCGTGCTGGGCAATGCCTCGACCTCGAGCCCGCCCGAGTCCCCCTGAAACTGAAGGAAGAAATGAAACGCGGTCGGCATCACGATATAATAAGCGAGCGCGGCACCAATGGTGAACAGCAGCGGAGTCGCCAGGATGAAGGGCAACAGCGCGCGCTTTTCCTTGCGGTAGAGTCCCGGCGCAACGAACGCCCATAATTGGTTGGCGATGATCGGAAACGAGAGACAGAACGCGGCGAAAATCGCCACCTTCACCTGCACGAAGAACGCCTCGTACAACTTGGTGTACACCAGACGTCCGTTGCCATCGCCAAACGCTTCCTTGAGCGGGACGACCAGGAACGCGAAAATCTGTTCGGAGAAATAGAAGCACACGCCAAAGGCCAGCAGCAGCGCGATAACGCAGCGGACCAGCCGCTGGCGCAGCTCGATCAGATGATCGAGCAGAGGCGCACGCGAGGCGTCGATCTCGTCTTCGGGCTCGCTCATCGCTCGCCTTCCGCAACCGGGACGCCAGGTGGCGCAACGGTGACGGCGCCGGCAGTCGAGCCTTCGGACACCGCTGGACCGGTTTCAGCCTGCGCCAATGGCTGCATGGCAGGCGCCGGATCCCCGGCGTTGGTTGCTGGCTCGGCTGTGGCAGGCGTCGCCACGGTCGAAGGCGCGGCGTGTTCGCGCATTATGCGCTCGTTGTCCGCCTTCCACTTCTTTTCCATTTCCTCGAGTTCAACCTCGCGCACCATGGCGTCGAGCCCCGTCCGGAAATGACGGGCGACGCCCTTGGCCTTGCCGACAACTTGGCCGACCTTGTACAGCGCGCGCGGCAGATCTTTCGGGCCGATCACGACGATCGCCACGATGATGATCATCAGCAGCTCGGTTGATCCGATGTCTAACATGACATGGTCACGCCTTCACGCTGTCCGTCCTTGGCCGATACTGCACCCGCCAGGGTCCAATGCCCGCAATCAACCCGGCTTGCGCTCTTCGGTCGGTGTGGTGGTGGCGGTGCCATCGATCGTGCGCGCAGGTGGAGCCTCGATCTGCGCAACGGGTCGCTTGGGCTGCACCGGCTCTTCATCTTCGGCCATGCCCTTTTTGAAGCTCTTGATGCCCTTGGCGACATCACCCATGATCGAAGAAATCCGTCCGCCGCCAAACAGCAGGACGATGATGATCAGCACAATAACCCAGTGCATCAGGGAGAAGGATCCCATAGCAAATCTCCTGAAATTCGCCCTCTACCTAGGCCTGATCGTCGCTGTTTTCCAGCAATGAATCCGATTCATCGGACGAGCTGTCGGGATCGTTGCCAGATTCGGCACCAGACTGGTCAGTCGCCAGAGCCCCTTCGAGGGCAAGATCAACCGGGTCGAGCAGCCCCGCTGCGCGCAAGTCTTCAATTCCCGGAAGGTCTCGCCGGCTGGTGAGGCCGAAATGGGTGAGGAAGCCGGGCGTAGTGGCATAGATCAGCGGCCTGCCGGGGACCTCGCGGCGGCCCGCCGGGGTGACCCAGCCTTCCTCCATCAGCACGTCAATGGTCCCCTTGCTGACCTGCACGCCGCGGATCGCCTCGATCTCGGCGCGGCTGACCGGCTCGTGATAGGCGATGATCGCCAGCGTCTCGGTCGCGGCACGCGACAGCTTGCGGGTCTGTTCGGTCTCCCGGCGGAGCAGCCAGGCAAGGTCGGGCGCGGTCTGGAAATGCCAGCGCCCCCCGCGCTCAACCAGTTCGACCCCGCGCCCTGCATAGTCGGCCCGCAATGCCTCGAGCGCGGCTGCGATATCGGCGTCTTTGCCGATCTGTGCGGCCAGGTCCTCGGCGCTTTGCGGTTCGAGCGCCGCAAACAACGCCGCCTCGACCGCGCGCACCACGGGGTCCGGTTCTTGACCGCTCATCGCGCCCTGCGCACCTTCAACGGCGCAAAAGCTTCTTCCTGCGCAAGTTCGACCTGGCCCTGCCGGGCGAGCTCGAGCAGCGCAAGAAAGGTCGATGCGGTGGCCGATCGGGTCAGATCGGCAGGCGCTCCCTCGGGCAGAAAGCTGCGCAGATCGGTCCAGTCGAGCGCGGTGCCCAGCATGTACGACAGCCGTGCAAGCGCGTCTTCCAGAGTCATCACGCGGCGCGACTTGACCATGTGCACCACCGGCTCGCTGCGTCGCTTTACCCGGCCGTAGGCGGTGAGCAGATCGAACAGACTGCAATCATGCCGCGTCTTGGTGAGCAGCCGCAGCCCCTCGCCCTGCCCATGCGCGAACACATCGCGGCCCAGCCGGTCGCGGCTAAGCAGACGCGCTGCTGCCTCGCGCATCGCTGCCAAGCGTTGCAGCCGCAGTTGCAGCCGCAGCGCCAGTTCCTCGGGCGAGGGCTCGACCTCGGGGTCGCCGGGCAACAGCAGTGCGGACTTGAGATAGGCGAGCCACGCAGCCATCACCAGATAGTCCGCTGCCAGCTCGAGCTTCAGGCTGGTCGCGCTCTCGATAAAGCCAAGATACTGATTGGTGAGATCGAGGATCGAAATCTGCCGCAGATCGACCTTCTGCCGCCGCGCCAGATCGAGCAAAAGGTCAAGCGGGCCTTCCCAGCCATCGACATCGATCAGCAGCGCTTCTGCCGCCGCAGTGGCAGGCGATACAGGCTCGCGGAAGAAGATATAGTCGCCGTCGGGAGGCGCAATGCTAGCGACGGAATCGAGTTCGCTCGCGCCCCCGCTTGCGCCCTCGATCACGCGAGTGCCAAAAGCGCGTCGCGTTTCGCGATCAGATCGGCCTGATGCGACCAATCGGTGGCAGGGTTGATCGCGGCGCGAGCGCGGTCGAGCCGCTCTTGCGAAGCGTCCGAAATATCGGGCAGCGCATGGGCGATACCGATCATCTCGTCCATCCTGCCCCAGCAGTTGAGCGCGATGTCACAACCCGCCGCAACCGCGCGTGCGGCACGGTCGGGCACCTCGCCGGCCAGCGCCTTCATATCGAGATCATCGCTGAGCAGCAGCCCATCAAACCCGATCCGCTGGCGGATGATATTGTCGATGATCCACGGCGAATGCGTCGCGCAGCGCTCGGTGTCCCAGGCCTCGAACAGGATGTGACCGGTCATCCCGATTTCGGCGTTGTTGAGCGCGCGGAACGGGGCGATGTCCTGCTCGAGCTCGGCATCGTTCGCGGTGACGCGGGGCAGCTCCATATGGCTGTCGACCATCGCGCGGCCGTGACCCGGCATATGCTTGATCGTCCCCAGCACCCCGCCGCGCTTCAATCCGTCGAGCACCGCGCGGCCCAGCGCGGCCACGCGCATCGGCTCCTGCCCCAGGGCGCGGTCGCCGATCGCAGGCGTGCCGCCGGGAATCGCGACATCGAGCAACGGCACGCAGTCGACGGTGATGCCGACTTCGGCCAGATCGAGCGCCAGCGCCTCGGCATTGATCCGCGCGGCCTCGATCGCGCTCGCGGGGGCGACGTCATACAAACGGTCGAACGCGGCGCCGGCGGGAAAAGACAGCCAGTGCGGCGGCTTCATCCGCGAAACGCGCCCGCCTTCCTGATCGATCAGGATCGGCAGCCGGTCATCGCCGTGCAACGCGCGCAGGTCATCAGTCAGCGCGCGCAACTGATCGCGGGTGTCGATGTTGCGGCCGAACAGGATGTATCCTGCCGGAACGCTGTCCTTGAAGAAGGCGCGCTCATCGGGCGCGATCGTCAGACCGGCCAGGCCGAAAATTACGGGTTTCATGGTCGCAGTGTCGCCAAAATCGGCGGTGAAATCAACGCACCACCAGGCAGTTTTGCCCAGCTTTCTTGAGCTGGTCGCAAACCGAGGCCGCACCGGCGGGGCTGCCGAGCACCGCGCTCAACCGGAATACCGTGCCGCCATCGACGGTCGCCTGAACGATCCGGCGGTTGAGCCCGCTGAGCACCTCGTGCCGCTGGCTGAGCGTGGCCCATCCCGCCAGCGCGCTGGTCTCATCGGTATAAGCGCCCAATTGCACCAGAGCGCTTCCCGGAGGCGGCGGCGCACCTGCGGCATCGACCAGCTGGCCCTGCGGCTCCTCACCCTGGCTGACCGCGAAGCTCGCATCGCCGGTGCCTTCGACCTTCTGTTCCTGCTTGTCCTTGGGGCGAACCTTGTAATCGCCCTGCGGCGCGGCGATCAGGCTGCCATCCCCCTCTGGGCCGCCGCCGTTTCCACCAATCCAATAGATCGCCGCGAGAACGATCGACAGGCCAACCAGCCCCAGCAGCATGAACCCGATGATCTTGCCTGCAGAGCTTTCCCCCTGAGGTGCATCATCAGCCGATTCAAGCCAGGGCAGCCGGTCATCATCGGTATCCAGCCCCAACGGGTGGTCCCTCAGGTTATCGTCCACGCCATCATCCAGCCGATTGCTCATTCATTCCGCCCCATCAGACACGCTTATATGGCCATGACTGCTGCGACAGGCGGGCAGGCTACATTTGCGTAGCCGCCTCCACCGCCATCAGCGCCAGACCATTGGCGATGACTTGCCCGATATTTCGGGCCATGAAAAGCCTCGCGGCGCTGGTCTGCGCATCATGGGTCATAACGATACGCTTGTCGGGCCGATCGTTGCCAAGGTTGAAGAACGCATGAAAGGCCGCCGCCAGATCGCCGAGGTAGAACGCGATCCGGTGCGGCTCGCGGTTCAGCGCTGCCGATTCGACGATGCGCGGGAACTGCGCCGCCAGCGCAATCAGCGCATGCTCTTCAACGCCGAGCAGATCGAGATGCTCGGCTGAAGGGGCGAGGCCCTCCGCCTCGGCCTTGCGCATGATCGAATGGATCCGCGCGTGCGCATATTGCACATAGAACACCGGATTGTCCTTGGAGGCTTCGACCACCTTCTCGAAGTCGAACTCCATCTGTGCATCGGCCTTGCGGGTGAGCATGGTGAAGCGCACGACATCCTTGCCAACCTCGTTGACGACGTCGGCCAATGTCACGAAATTGCCCGAGCGCTTGGACATCTTGAGCGGCTCGCCGCCGCGCATCAGCTTGACCATCTGCACCAGCCGCACATCGAACCGCGCCGGACCACCTTCGCGATCTTCGGTCAGCGCTGCCACCGCCGCCTTTATCCGCTTGACGGTGCCTGCATGGTCGGCGCCCCAGATGTCGATCAGCTGGTCGGCACTTTCGGCCTTCTGATAGTGATAGGCCAGGTCCGCGCCGAAATAGGTCCAGCTGCCATCCGACTTGCGGATCGGGCGGTCCTGGTCGTCGCCGAATTTCGTCGAGCGGAACAGCGGCAGCTCGACCGGCTCCCAGTCCTCGATCACCTTGCCCTTGGGGGCTTCGAGTTCGCCGTCGTACACCAGATCGCGCGCGCGCAGCACGGCTTCGGCCGCTTCGGGCTTGCCTGCGGCCTGCAGCTCCGCCTCGGACGAGAACACGTCGTGGTGGATGCCGAGCAGCACCAGATCGGCCCGGATCATGTCCATCATTGCGGCAACCGCGCGCTTGCGGAACATCACCAGCCAATCGCCTTCGGGAGCATTGGCCTGTGCATCGCCCAGCTCCTGCGCCAGTTCTTTGGCCAAGGGCACCAGATAGTCGCCGGGATACAGGCCCTCGGGCATGTCGCCGCTCTCAAGCCCCAGCGCCTCGCGATAGCGCCAGTGGACCGAGCGGGCGAGCACATCGACCTGGCCACCTGCATCGTTGATGTAATATTCTCGGATGACCTTGTGGCCCGAATATTCGAGCAGCGTCGCCAGCGCATCGCCGACCACCGCGCCGCGGCAATGGCCCATGTGCATCGGTCCGGTCGGGTTGGCCGAGACATATTCGATGTTGACCGTAACACCCTCGCCCAGGTCCGAACGGCCGTAATCCGCGCCCATTGCGGCGATCGAGCGCAATTCGTCGATCCAGGCCGAGGGCGCGAGGCGCAGGTTGAGGAAACCGGGTCCGGCGATTTCGACTGCGGTCACCTCATCGACCTTCTCGAGCTCGGCGCCGATCGCCTCTGCCAGCGCGCGCGGGTTGGTACCGGCGGGCTTGGCGAGCACCATCGCAGCGTTGGTCGAGAGGTCGCCATGCGATGCGTCACGCGGCGGCTCGACCGTCAGCGCGCCGCGATCAAGCCCGGCAGGCAGAACGCCGCTCGCCTCGAGCGCATCAAGCGCAGTGTTCAGGTGCTGGATGAAACGGGGGTAGAGTGTCATGATTTTGGCCCTGATCGTATCACTCCTCCCCCCTATGCGGGGGAGGATACGAAGACTTGGAGCGGAGCTCCTAGTCGAAGTTGGAGAGGGGAATCCGAGGAGTCAATTGTGCTCCCAGCCTTCTCCCTGCTTCACGGCGTGAAGCTGTCCCTCTCCCGTAAAGGGAAAGGGCAAGGCAGCTTCATCGCGTCGCGTTGTACTGCAATTGGTCCGCGGTCAGCTGAAAACCAACCAGCAGCTCGAAGCTCGTCCGCTGCATCGCGGTGCGCACTTCGGGAACCGAAAGCGGATCGATCGCCGCATCGGGATCGCCCGATTTACGGCGACGCGTAATCCGCTCGCGAATATCTTCGGGCAAGGTCGCTGCTGCCTTGTTAATGTAACCTGCGCCCGATGCCTTGGCCTCGGCACGATACGAGCCATCGGCGAAGTTGAGCGTCACCGATCCCAGCCGCTTGGCGACCACAGTGTTGCCACCTCGCATGACGGTCGAGAAATACGGCAAGGTCACGGTGCGCTGGCCGCGGTTGTCACTGCGGCGACCGAACACGTCGAAGCTGGCGGTCGCATAGATTTCCTCGCCGGCTTCATCGCAGGTGGGCCGCACATTGGTGATCGTTGCGACCACATCGATAGCGCTGGCATCGCGGCTGTTGGCGGGGTTGAAGATCGTGACATCGCCGGTGTGCGCGGGAATCGCCGTGTTCGGGCAGGCACTCAGCGTTGATGACACACCAACACCGGAATCGACCACCAGCTGATTTTTCTCCGCGCAAGCCGAAAGGCTGAGCAAAGCAAGCCCAGAGCCCAGAACGGCGATAGACGATTTCATGGGCAAAATGGGCATGTTCAAACAAAAATCCTTCGAGGCCACAGTGCTTCGCTCCTTATCGGGCGTTGGGTTTCAGCGCAACGACCAGATTCCGGCACCAGAATGCCGGGACCAGCTCTCGGCATGCCCTTGGCTTCAGGGACATGCTTCACACGGTGGCCCGCTTCGCCTAAGACGGGAATGGAATTACGAAAGCCAATCTGAACATGACAGAAACCGCCACCCCCCTGCCCGCGGTCAAGCCGCCGCTGCTGATCAAGATCGCCTCTCCGCGAGGCTTTTGCGCCGGCGTCGACCGCGCGATCGAGATCGTCGAGCTCTCGCTGCACAAATACGGCGCGCCGGTGTATGTCCGGCACGAGATCGTCCACAACAAGTTCGTCGTCGACAGCCTCAAGGCCAAGGGCGCGATCTTCGTCGAGGAGCTCGACGAAGTCCCCGATGGCGTGCCGGTGGTCTTCTCCGCGCATGGCGTTCCCAAATCGGTGCCACACAAGGCCGCCGAACGCGGGCTGAACTATCTCGACGCCACCTGCCCGTTGGTCTCCAAGGTTCATCGCCAGGCCGAGCGTCAGGTCGAGGCAGGCCGCCACATCATCTTCGTCGGCCACAAGGGCCACCCCGAAGTGATCGGCACCTTCGGCCAGGTGGAACAAGGCAACATGACGCTGGTCGAGACGGTCGAGGATGTCACCAATTTGCAGGTAGCCGACGAGACCAAGCTGGCGTTCCTCACCCAGACGACGCTTTCGGTCGATGATACCGCAGAGATTGTCGCCGCATTGCATCAGCGCTTCCCCGCGATCGTCGGGCCCAAGGGTGAGGATATCTGCTATGCCACATCCAACCGCCAGGCGGCGGTCAAGGTGATGACCGACGATTGCGATCTGGTGCTCGTCATCGGTGCGCCCAACAGCTCGAATTCGCTGCGGCTGGTCGAGGTTGCCGAGCGTGAGGGTACCCGTGCCATGCTGATCCAGCGGGCTCAGGAAATCGAGCTGCGCTGGTTCGACGGGGTCCAGACCCTGGGGCTGACCGCAGGCGCATCGGCACCGGAAATCCTGGTGCGCGAAGTCGTCGATCTGCTGGGACGGCATTTCGATGTCACCGAGGAGCGGGTGAAGACCGTCGACGAGCGGATCACCTTCAAGCTGCCGCGGGCGCTCTCGGCTGAGGCCGATGCCGCCTGATGGCTGTCTACACCCATGTCAGCGCCGAAATGATGGCGCGGTTTCTGAACGACTATGACACCGGCGAACTGATCAGCTTCAAAGGCATCGCCGAGGGTGTCGAGAACAGCAATTTTCTGGTCGAAACCCGTGGCGGGGCCGATGGGCATCGCTTTATCCTGACATTGTACGAAAAGCGCGTCGATCCGGCAGACCTGCCGTTCTTCATGGCGCTGCTCGATCATCTGGCGATGCGCGGCTGCCGCGTTCCGCGCGCGATCGCCGACCGAACGGGCGTGCAGATCAAGCAGCTTGCCGGACGCCGTGCCTGTCTGATCGAGTTTCTCGAAGGTATTTCTTTGAGTACGCCCAACCCGGCGCAGGCAACTGCAGCGGGCGAGGCGCTGGCCGAAATGCATATTGCCGTCGCCGATTTTGACGGTAGCCGGCCCAACAGCATGGGGCTCGCCTCATGGCATGATCTGGCCAGCCGCTGCGCCGGGCAATGGCAGAAGATCGACCCCGCGCTCGAGCAGTTGGTATCCGGCGAGCTTGCGTATCTGCAGGCGCAATGGCCGACCGATCTGCCACAGTCGGTGATCCATGCCGATCTGTTTCCGGACAACGTGCTGATGCTGGGCGATACCGTCAGTGGGCTGATCGACTTCTACTTTTCGTGCACCGATGCCCGCGCGTACGACCTCGCCGTCACCCACAGCGCGTGGTGTTTCAGCAGCGACGGCGCCAGCTTCGATCCAGGCCTGTCAGCTGCGCTGCTGCGCGGCTATCGCGACCGTCTGGTGCTGACCCCCGATGAGCAGGCCGCGCTTCCCGTGCTGGCACGCGGCGCGGCGTTGCGTTTTACGCTGAGCCGGGCATATGACTGGATCAACACCCCAGCCGACGCCATGGTCACCCGCAAGGATCCGATGGCGTTTGCACGGCGGGCGCTGTTCTATGCCGACCCTGCCAATGCAGGCCTGTTTGCCTGAAGCCCGGCATAGCAGGCATGCTGCGGGACAAACGTGATTGATGGTTTGAAAATACGATGAAAACGGTCGAAATCTTCACTGATGGCGCCTGCAAGGGCAACCCTGGCCCCGGCGGCTGGGGCGCGATCATCCGCTATGGCAAGCACGAAAAGGAGCTTTCGGGTGGGGAGCCGGACACGACCAACAACCGGATGGAAATGACCGCCGCGATCCGCGCGCTCGATATGTTGATCGAGCCGTGCATGGTCGTACTCTATACCGACAGCACCTATGTGAAGGATGGCATCACCAAATGGGTCGATGGCTGGCAGCGCAATGGCTGGAAAACGGCATCGAAGAAACCGGTGCGCAATGCCGATCTGTGGCATGAACTGATCGCAGCGGTATCACGCCACCAGATCGACTGGCGCTGGGTCAAGGGCCATGCCGGGCACCCCGAGAACGAGCGCGCCGATCAGTTGGCCAGCGCTGCGGCGATGGCGGTCGGGCGCTGACCAGCCAGGATTGGTCCATCACAAAATGCGAGGTCACCCCTGCGCAGGCTGGGTCCCGCTTTTGCGCCGCCGCTGATTCAAGCGGGATTTTTTAGCGTTCGCGGGGATAACGAAAATCACCCAGCCGGGCCACCTCAGCCCCGATACACAATTAGCGCTGCCGGACTCTTTTTCTTGACCAGTTCGATCCCGGTCAACCGAGCCGGGCAGGACTATACAAATGGCCGTTCACCCCATGCAGCATCACATCGGGGCTGGTTCCAAGCAGGGTCGCGGCGGCGAGCTTGGCAGCAGCAGGTGCGGTCTGGATGCCGAAACCGCCCTGACCTGCGAACCAGAAGAAATCCGCGCTGTCCGCCGCAAAGCCGATCAGTGGAAGTCGGTCGGGCGCAAAGCTGCGCTGCCCGGCCCAGCGGTGTTCGACCGCATCAATTTTCCAGTCGACGACGTGCGCGAAGCGGTCGATGGCGATCGCCATATCCAGTTCGTCGGGCGCTGTGTCCGATGGATCCTCCGGCGTCTCGTCATGCGGGCTCAACCACAGCCGCCCGGCCTCGGGCTTGAAGTAATAATCGCCGCGCACACCCAATGTCAGTGGCAGATCGGGCAAGGGTGCCGGCGTGGTCCGAAGCTGGAGCACGGTGCGGCGGAAAGGCTGGACGCCCAAAGGCCGCACGCCCGAACGCTCTGCGACCGGATCGGCCCATGCACCGGCCGCATTGACCAGCCGGGCTGCTGTCACCTGCTGGTCTCCCAGTGTCAGCGTCCAGCCGCCAGTGCCGTGCACCGCTTTGACCAACGGAGAACGCAGCGCGATGGCGGCGCCTGCACGGCGCGCGAACGCCAGATAGGCCTGGTGTAACCCGCCGACATCGATATCCTGGCAATCAGCCTCATAGGTTCCCGCAACGATATCGGCGGCCAATCCCGGCAGCAGGGTCTCGAGGGCAGCACGGTCCCAGCGCTCCATCCGGACACCCGACCCTGCGAAATCGGCCTCCAACGCATCGAGCAGTGCAAGCTCGTCGGCGCCCGCGAGGGTCAGCGATCCACGTGGAGCCAGAAAGCTGCGGTCGCCAAAGCCGGGTGGTGGTGAATGCAGCCAAGGTCCCGATGCGGTGGTCAGAGGCTGCACCTGCGGCCCACCATAGGTTTCCGCCCAGAACGCTGCCGAACGTCCGGTGGAATGGTACCCAGGGCGGTCTTCGGCCTCGGCGATGAGCACCCGGCAATGCGGCGCGATTTCCGCAGCCAGGCTTGCCCCGGCGATCCCGGCGCCAATGATGACCACGTCATAATCTGACATCAGGCGGCGGCTCCGACCCTTTCGGTCGCTGCTCCGGCCACCTTGCGCGCCAGAAAATCGTCAATCGTCTGCAGCACCTTGTCGCGGATCGGGTCGACCTCGCGCAGCAGCTCGTGCCGCGCCTCACGCCCGAAGGCGAGCAGTTCGGCCCCTGGAATGCGGGCTGCGGCGGCCAGCGTCGCCTTGTTGTCGACGAGTTGATCCGCGCTGGTCCCCATCAGCAGCATCGGGGTGCGCACCTTTTCCCACTGCCCCGGGGCATTCAGGCGAATGTTCGATTCATACGCACGCTCGACCCAATGCCAGCTTGCAGGCCCCATCACCAGCTCAGGGCGCTGTCCCCACCACCACAGTTCGTCGGCATAGCGCTCGTTGTCGTGGGTAAGCAGCGTCTGGCGGATCGCAAGCGGCGATGCCGGCTTTTCGCTGACTTTCCATGCGGGCCGCTCGGGCGCACCCAGCCCCCGCATGATGCGGGTAACAAGATGCCCGACCGACATCGGCAGGCCGAGCCCCTTGAGCCCCAGCATCGGCGCGCTGAGAACCGCAGCGACCGGATCTATGCGCTTTTCCTGGATCGCGCGCGCGATCAGGTGCCCCCCCATCGAGTGGCCGACCACGACGTGCGGGCCTGGACGCGAGGACCCCCATTCATCCCAGAAACCGCCGATGTCGTCGATCCAGTGCGCGAAATCCTGAATATGCCCGACATATTGGTGATCGGACATGCGGCCGCTACCACCCTGTCCACGCCAGTCCGCAGACGTCACGTTCCAGCCCTGCGACTGCCAATGGACCAGCGTTTCGAGGTATTTCTCGTAGATATCGCCGCGTCCGGGCATGAACAGGATCGATCCGCGCGGCGCGCCCTGCGCCATCATGTCGATCCGCCGAAGCTGCCAGCCATCGGTGGCCAGCCACCGGCTTTCGACCGCATCGTCAGGAATTGCGCGCCGATCAATGGTTACTTTTTGGTAAGTCATCGTCGCTATACGTCTGATCCCATGGACACCATCCCATTCGTCTACGGTCTGCTGGCTATGTTGGCAATCGCGCTGTTGCATGCGGCGTATACTGATATTGTACGGCGAGAGATCGAGGATTGGCTCAACGCCGGCATCGCGCTTACCGCCCCGTTGTTCTGGTGGGCATGCGGACTTTCGCTGTGGCCGGATATTGCGCTGCAGATCGCACTGGGCGCTGGCGTGTTCGTTTTCTTCGCGCTGATGTTTGCGCTGGGCGCGATGGGTGGCGGCGATGTCAAGCTGCTTGGCGCGCTCGCCTTGTGGTTCCCCTGGCAGGTGATGGCGCAGGTCGCGATTCTGATGTCGCTGGTCGGTGCCATCCTCACCATCATCGTCGTTGCCGAGCACAAGATGCACCGCAAACTGGGCCAGCCCGAGATCCCATACGGCGTTGCCATCGCGATCGCGGCGCTCTGGCCGGTTGGCGAACGGTTTTTTAACCATTTTGCCTGAAAACAGCAGCATTCTGAAGGACTTTGGGGGCCATCAACGTCATGGATAAACGGAAAGTCATCCTGCTGGTAGGAGCGCTGCTGATCGCGCTCACCACCGCATTTCTGGCCCGAAGCCTCTTCACCGGCTCGGCAGCACCTCAGGTTACGGCTGCGGTTCAGCAGACCGAGCCCAACGGCCCGCGCGTGCTGGTGGCGAATCGCTCGCTGCCCGTCGGAACCATCATCACGCCTGACAGCGTCGCCTTCCAGCCATGGCCCGCCAAGCTGGTCAGCAATGCCTATTTTCTGGAAGACGGTGCCAAGGTTGAAACGCTGCTGGGCACCGTGGTGCGCAACGCGATCACCGCTGGCCAGCCGGTCACGCAGGGCTCGCTGGTCAAGCCGGGCGATCGCGGCTTCCTTGCCGCTGCGCTCGGTCCTGGCATGCGCGCGGTCACTGTTCCTGTTTCGGCCCGCACCGGCGTTGCCGGTTTCGTGTTTCCCGGTGACCGGGTCGATCTTGTCCTGACCCAGTCGGTCGAGGGCGAAGACGGTCCGTCGCTCAAGACTTCCGAAACGATCATCCGCAACCTGCGCGTGCTCGCCACCGACCAGCGCGTCAACGCAGAAGATGCCGAGGGCAAGACCGAGGTCATCGCCTTCAGCACCGTCACTGTGGAAGCCACCCCCAAGCTGGCCGAGAAGATCGCGGTGGCGCAAACCATCGGCACGCTCAGCCTGTCGCTGCGCTCGATCGCGGACAACGAGGCCGAGCTCGAACGCTCGATGGCCGCAGGTGACGTCCAGCTCCCCGAAGGCGCGGATCGCAAGACCGAGAACAAGATTCTCAAGGCGCTTGCTACCCGCCCGGTCGATACCGACGTCACCTATGTCACCGGTGGAGATGTCTCGCGCTTTCAGCGTAGCAGCGTCCCGCCGCGCTCCAGCAATCGCCGTCAGCCCGAATATTCCGGCCAGCCGTTGCCTGCCGGTGCACCTGCAATGAACGCCAACCCTTCTTCGGTGCCCATGGGGCCTGTGGTGCGGGTCTCGCGTGGAAATGAAGTGACCGTTGTTCCGGTCGGAGGGAAATGACCATGCGTTTTTCCAATATCCTCAAGGGTGCACTGCTGTGCGGCGTGGTCGCGATAGGCGGAGCGCTCGGCGGCCTCACCCCCATGAGCGCCAGCCCGGCGAATGCCCAGTCCGCCATGCAGCGCCCGGCCGAAACGCTGGTGCTCTCGATCGGACGGGGTCAGCTGATCCAGCTTCCCGGGACGATGACCGATCTGTTCGTTGCCGATACCGGCGTGGCAGACGTTCAGGTCAAATCCTCGCGCCAGCTGTATGTCTTCGGCAAGGCAGGTGGTGAAACCACGTTGTACGCGAGCAATTCCGCCGGCCAGGTGGTTTATTCCGCCACGGTGCGGGTTGGGTCGAACCTCGATTCGATCGACCAGATGCTGACGCTGGCGATGCCCGACGCCAAGGTCCGGGTGAGCACGCTCAACGGCGTGGTCCTGCTGACCGGAACTGTGGGAGCCCCGGTCGACAGCGCCGAGGCCGAGCGCCTGGTGCAGGCGTTCGTCGGTGATGGCGTCAAGGTTATCAGCCGCCTGGCAACCGCGACTCCGATGCAGGTCAACCTGCAGGTGCGGATCGCCGAGGTCAGCCGCTCGTTGGTCAAGGAAATTGGTGCCAACCTGCTGACCCGCGATCTGACCGGAGGCTTCCAGTTTGGCGTTTCACGCGCCAGTCGCAACTTCGCGACCATCGGCAATACGCTCGATGTAACGACCCTTCCCCGGATCGACGCCTCGAGCCAGTTCGGCCTACCGGCTGGCACGCTGTCGCTGCCGTTTAACCCCGCCACCGGACAATTTGTCACCGGCGGCACCACCACCGGCTTTATCAATGGGATCGACGGCAAGACCGCGATCCAGGCTGCTGGCCGCCTCTTTGGTGTCGATATTGCCAGCGCCTTCGATCTGGCCGAACAGGTCGGTCTGGTGACAACATTGTCACAGCCCAATCTGACCGCGCTGTCGGGCGAAACCGCAGACTTCCTGGCGGGCGGCGAGTTCCCGATCCCGATCAACCAGGGCCTGGGCACCACCACCATCGAATACAAGAATTTCGGTGTCAGCCTGGCCTATACGCCCACGGTGCTTGCCAACGGCCGGATCTCGATGCGCGTGCGCCCCGAGGTATCCGAGCTGTCATCGGCCGGATCGGTGACGCTCAATGGTTTCCAGGTGCCTGCGCTCACGATCCGCCGCGCCGAAACGACGGTGGAACTGGGATCGGGTGAAAGCTTCATGATTGCAGGACTGTTGAGCAACAACTCGCAGAACCTCGTCGACAAGGCTCCGGGCTTGGGCGACGTGCCGGTGCTGGGCAACCTGTTCAAGTCGACGAACTTCCGCAAGGGAGAGACCGAACTGGTGATCGTGGTCACCCCGTATCTAGTCAAGCCGGTCAACGCCAACGATATCAAGCTGCCCACTGATGCCTTCCAGACACCCGATGAGGCGCAGCGACTGATCAACCATCAACAGTCGGACGGCATTTCCGGCGGCGATCGTCCCAAGCCCAGCGTGGCCCCACCCGCAGGCGGAAGCGGTGCTCCCGAATTTGGCGCGCTCGGCGATCGGCCACGTGCGTTGCCTTCATCCCCTGCCAAGCCTCAGCGTGATGCGCGGTCTGGCAAGGGTTCGACAGCAAACAATGGCAAGAACGGCGCGATGGCCGCTGCCGCACCCGGTTTTTCATTCGAGTAAGGCCAGCGACCGCCCTGAGGAGAATTTCAATGCGCGCTTATCATGCAGCCATCGCAGCCGCGGCCGTCCTGACCTTGTCGGGTTGCGGCAACATGGCCAGCAACCGTTCGCTGGAGAGCGTTCACCAACCGGTCGTCTCGCGGAGCAACTATACGCTTGATCTCAACGCGCAGGGCGGATCGCTGCCCACGCAGGAACAGCGGCGGCTGGCCGAATGGTTCCAGGCGATGGACCTGGGCTATGGTGACCGCGTTGCGGTGGACGATCCGGCGGGGCGCAATGTCGTGGTCAAGTCGGCGGTCGAAGCTGCCGCATCGCGCCACGGGCTGCTGGTCGGTGATGTCGCTCCGGTGACCAATGGTGAGGTCGCCCCCGGCACGGTACGCGTGGTCGTCACCCGCACGACGGCGGAAGTCCCCGGCTGCCCCGATTGGAAAAGCAAGCTGGAGATGAACTATCGCAATGCGACCAGCAGCAATTATGGCTGCGCGGTCAATGCCAACATGGCAGCGATGGTCGCCAACAAGGAAGATCTGGTGCGCGGGGAACCGGGCAGCGGTACAGTTGCCACCCAGCGCTCCGACACTGCCATCAAGCAGTATCGCGAAGCGCCGCCGACCGGCGCGCAGGGATTGAAGCAGGGCTCTACCCAGCAGGGAGGAACGCAGTGAACGCACCTTGGAAGCCCGGCATGGTCGCAAACCGCGATCAGTTTGCCGCCTATATCTGCGACGAACCCACGCTGGACATAGTCCGTGCGATGGCGATCAACATGGGTTGGCCGCCCGAAAAGTGTAACAAGGGCGGGCTGCGCAATGCTGTGCAATCGCTCTCGATCACGGCGAGTCCCAACATCCTGCTGGTCGATCTGTCGGAATCGGGTGATCCGCTGAACGACATCAACGCGCTTGCAGAAGTGTGCGAGCCAGGCACCGTGGTGATTGCCATGGGCCAGGTCAACGATGTGCGGCTGTACCGCGACCTGATCGCCAGCGGCCTGCACGACTATCTACTCAAGCCGGTCGGCCCCGATCAGATCCGCGATACCATCTTACAGGCGCAGGCGATGCTGAACGCACCCAAGGCCGGAGAGGCCGCCGCGGAACGCTCGCATGTCGGCATCATGGTGATTGGCGCCCGCGGCGGCGTCGGCGCATCGACCGTGGCAACCTCGCTTGCCTGGCAGCTCAGCAAGAATGCCGGACACACCACGGCGCTGCTCGATCTCGACCTGCACTTTGGCACCGGCGCACTGACGATGGATCTCGAGCCGGGACGCGGCCTCACCGACGCCATCGACAACCCCAGCCGGATCGACGGGCTGTTCATCGAACGCGCGATGATCAAGGCCAACGACAAATTGTCGATCCTGTCGGCCGAAGCACCGATCAGCTCGCCGCTGATCACTGATGGCTCCGCCTTCTTCCAGCTGCAGGAAGAATTCCGCCATGCATTCGAAAACACCGTGGTCGATCTGCCGCGCCAGATGCTGATCGATTATCCGCACCTGGTCGCTGAAACCAACATCGCGGTGCTGGTGACCGAATTGACGCTGGCTTCCGCACGAGACGCGATCCGCCTGCTCGCCTGGCTCAAGAGCAATGCGCCTGCCGCGCGTGTGCTGGTGGTCGCCAACAAGGTGCAGCCCGCCACGCTGGAAATCAGCCGGGCCGATTTTGAAACCACGATCGAACGCAAGATCGATTTTCTCATTCCTGCCGACCCCAAGACCGCAGCGCAGGCAGCGAAGCTTGGACAGCCGTTCTGCGAAGCGGGCAAATCGACCAAGGCCGGTGCCGTGATGAAATCGCTCACCGACCGGTGCCTGGGCATGGCCGAAGAAGAGGTCGCGGCTGAAAAGGACACCGGCGGTGCGAAGAAATCGCTGCTCGGAAAGTTCGGTGACTTCAAGTCGCTGCTCCCCGCCAAGCCCGGCAAGAAGTAACCGGCGCCGCTGATCCCAAAGGGAGTTGCGGCCCCAAAATGCGGATGGAATGCGCATGACCATGGTGCAGACATTGCTGGTAGCCGGCGGCCTGATGAGCGTGATCGCGCTTGTCGCGATGGCGTTTGCCGGTCCATCCTCCCGCAAGGAGCTGCAACGGCGCATGCTGGTGGTGCGCGAGCGCCATAGCGATAGCGCCACTGCCAAGGTCGAGGCGCAGATGCGCAAGGCCATCGCCAACCGCAAGCCACGCTTCAACCAGACCGACGAGACGCTGACCAAGATTCAGATGCTGGGACGGCGGCTGGCCATGACCGGCAAGCACTGGACGGTCGCGCAGTTCATTCAGGTGGTCGTCGGTGTCAGCCTTGCCGTGGCATTGCTGGTCTACATGCGCTCGGGCCAGCTGGCGATGAGCGTGTTTATCGGATCTGCGCTGGGCTTTGGCCTGCCGCATATGGTCGTCAGCCACTTCATCAAGCGCCGCCTCAACAAATTCACCCAGCATTTCCCTGACGCGATCGATCTGCTGGTACGCGGCCTGCGTTCAGGCCTGCCTGTCACCGAGACGCTGCAAGTGGTCGCCAAGGAAATCCCCGGCCCCGTAGGCGAGGAGTTCAAGTTGGTCACCGAGCGGATCAAGATCGGCCGTTCGATGGAAGACGCGCTGCAGGAAAGTGCCAACCGGCTGCAGACTCCCGAGTTCAACTTCTTCTGCATCACGCTTGCCATCCAGCGCGAAACCGGTGGCAACTTGGCTGAAACCCTGTCCAACCTGGGTGCCGTGCTGCGCTCACGCGCCCAGATGAAGCTCAAGATCCGTGCGCTGTCGTCCGAATCCAAGGCGTCGGCGTACATCGTCGGCTCGCTACCGTTCCTGGTCTTCATCATGATCTGGTGGGTCAACCCCGAGTATTTGGCCGGGTTCTTCACCGAGGATCGCCTGATGATCGCAGGGATTGGTGGGCTGGTCTGGATGAGCATCGGCGTCTTTATCATGGCCAAGATGGTCAGCTTCGAAATCTGATCGGGGAAAGAGGAAACCGTGCCTGACACAGCCAATCCTACCCTGATGGGGATCGACGTGATTTTCGTCGCGACGCTGCTCGCAGCGGTTGCGACGCTCGCAGTGCTAATCGCGATCTACGCTGCCACCACCGTGCGCGACCCGATGGCCAAGCGGGTCAAGGCGCTCAGCGAACGGCGCGAGCAGCTCAAGGCCGGGATCACCGCGTCCACCGCCAAGAAGCGCACGCGGATCGTCCACAAGAGCGACACCACCGACAAGATGCGCAGCACGCTGCAATCGCTGCGCGTGCTGCAGGACGAACAGCTCAAGGCTGCTCAGCAGAAGCTGGCGCAGGCGGGGATACGGTCAAAGGATGTCGCGGTCGCGATCATTTTCGGACGGATGGTATTGCCGATCGTCTTAGGCGGCGGCGCTGCGCTGCTGATCTATGCGTTTGGCGTGCTGGTGCCCGACTGGACACCGATGAAGAAATTCGGTTTGTTCGCGACCATTCTGCTGCTCAGCTACAAAGCGCCTGATCTGTTTATTCAGAACAAGATCACCAAGCGCACCGATGCCATCCGCAAGGGGTTGCCCGACGCGCTCGATCTGCTGGTGATCTGCGCCGAAGCAGGCCTCACCGTCGATGCCGCGTTCAATCGCGTCGCCAAGGAACTGGGCCGCGCCTATCCCGAACTTGGCGACGAGTTCGCACTGACCGCGATCGAACTCGCGTTCCTGACCGAAAGGCGGCAGGCGTTCGAGAACCTGGCGTATCGTGTTGCGCTCGATTCGGTGCGAGGCGTGGTGACAACCATGATCCAGACTGAGAAGTACGGGACCCCGCTCGCCTCAGCGCTGCGTGTGCTGTCTGCCGAATTCCGCAATGAGCGGATGATGCGCGCTGAGGAAAAGGCCGCCCGCCTGCCCGCGATCATGACCGTGCCGCTGATCCTGTTCATTCTGCCGACGCTGTTCGTCGTCATCCTGGGTCCTGCCGCCTGTTCGATCGCGGACGCGTTCGGCAAGCAGTAAACATCCCAGCAGCATGCCGAAAAAAGGGGTGACCCCGCTGAGCGGAATCACCCCAGTTCACTGATGTACACCGCCTAAGAGGATCGCCCTTTCGGGCTGACTGTCAGGCAGTGTCCCCCATCAATTCTTCAATTCAATACTTGGCACGCACGGTGATGCCGTACATCCGGGGCTCTTCGACAAAGCCGATGCGCGATCGTGCCCCTGCACCGCCGCGCAACGGGGTGTTGGCGGTGATGCCGCGGGTGATCTCGTTGTTGAGGTTGGTACCCCACAATTCGAACGAGTAGCGGTCATCGGGAGTGGTGAAACCAAGCCGCGCGTTCATCTTGAAGTAGCTCTCCTGAATGTCGAGCGGAATGGGCAGGCCATTGGTGTCCAGCGGCGATGTGCTGGTGCGCCGGTCGTCCGAATAGTTGATGTTGAAGTTGGCGAGCATCTTCCAGCCGGAATCGGTGATCTGATTGTCATAGGTGATGCCCGCCACGCCCGTGAACTTGGGCGCGTTGGTCAGATCTGCACCGCACAGGCTGCGTATGGTCTGCAAGGTTTGCGGATCGCCAACCACGCCATCGGCGCAATTGCCCGGATAACGTGCATCGGCATAGGTGACCGCGACGTTGACCGAAATGCCAGAATCAAACTGACCGAACAGTTCAAGCTCTGCACCCGTCGATTTGGCGGACGCCACGTTGAACGTCTGGAATTGCACGCCAGTAAATTCCAGTACCTGGAAGTCGGACATGTCCATGTGGAACAAAGCGAGATTGGCGCGGATGCGTCCATTGGCGAACTCGGTCTTGATCCCGGCCTCATAAGCGTTGACCTTTTCCGAATTGAACCGGGGGTCGTTGCCGTTGGCTGCCGCTGCCGGATCGAGGTTGAAGCCACCCGACTTGAAACCCCGGCTGAACCCTGCATAGGCCAGAAATCCGTTGTTGCTGTTATAGGCAACCTGCGCGGTATAGGTCAGCTCGTCATCCTTGAAGACCTCGTCGAACTCGCGCGGCAACGGCAGTCCAGGGATTGAGCTTGCCAGCACGGTTCCGCCGGTACCCGGAACCGTCAGGCCGACCGAGGTCGCGAACGGGAAGCAAGTCACACCCAACGCACCTTGCTGCAATGCTGCAGGAATACCTGCATTGGTAAATGCACCGCTTATCAGGGCATTGGTTATCGCCTGGCAGGCCGGCGAGTTGGCCGAGAGCTGTTCGAAGCTGCCGCGCTTCTTTTCGTCAACATACCGCGCACCCAGCGTTAAGCTGAGGTTGTCGGTAAAGTTGATCACGTTGTGGGTGAAAATCGAGAAGCTCTGCGCATCCTGCCGGAAGCGGTTGACAGCGAAGTTACCCGCCGCGTCCACCGGAATCCCACCATTGCCAAACGATGTCAGCAAGAAAGCCGGATTGGGGCCCAGTGTTGGGATGAAGCCAAAATTGCCTGCGCTTACCGCGCGCTGATAATCCGTACCCAAGGTCATCGACTGAACTTCGTCTATCTGTTCGTCGGAATAATAGGCGCCGATGAGGAAATCGAGTGCATCATTGAAGGCGCTGCCCTGGAAGCGCAGTTCATGCGTCATGGTCTCGATAGGGCCGCCAGTTTTCGGAAAGCCTGGCGCAGCCGTCGATCCCCTGCCTGTGCTGAAAAGGTTCAAGCTGACAAAGTCCGATTCCTGCGCGGACTCAGCCTCAAACCGCCGGAACGATCCGATATAGGTCATCTGGGCAGGACCAAGATCCCACTTCAGCTCGCCAGAAAAGCCGTATTGCTCGGTATTGTTCAAGAACTGCTGGCTGTTGGTCTGCAGATCCTTCAGCGCCTGTGGCCCGGAGACAACTACGCCGTCGTTTGGCAGGCCGTTCAACGCAAAGAACGGCTGGAGTTCGGTTTCACGGACAATCACCGCATCGCAGCAGTTTTCGTTCGCCTTGGCATAATCGCCGATCAACCGGATGCTGATATCCGGGGACGGTTCCCACAGCAGCTGGCCGCGAATGACATAGCGATCGCGGTTGCTGCTCTCGGCCCCCGGAACACCGACACTGTTCAAAAAGCCGTCGCGTTTGCGATACGCACCCGAGATGCGCATGCCCAACTGATCGCTGATCAGCGGAACGCTGACCCCGGCCTGCACGTTGAAGAAGTCGTAATTGCCGTAGGTGAAGTTGCCGAATGCTTCTGCCCTGGTGAGGTTGGGGCGCTTGGTGGTCAGGTTGAGTGCACCTGCCGATGTGTTGCGTCCGAACAGCGTACCCTGCGGCCCGCGAAGGATTTCAAGCCGTTCGAGATCGAGCAGATCGCCCAGCGCAATACCGGGGCGCGACTGATACACACCGTCGATGAAGACGCCGACCGAGCTTTCAAGGCCCGTGTTGTTGCCGGTGGTTCCGACACCGCGAATGCGGATCGAGGTACCCTGGCTTTCGGTCTGCGAGGACTGGACGTTGAAGCTTGGCGAGATCGATGTCAGCGACTTGATGTCTTGGACGTTCTGCCGATCGAGCTGTTCCGGACTGACCGCCGTAACCGCGATCGGAATGTCTTGAACATCCGCTGCACGCAGCGTGGCGGTGACGATGATCACCTCCCGTTCCGGCGCGTCCCGGTCCTGCGCGTCCTGCGCATAAGCCATAGATGTCATTGAGACAGTGCAAAGCAAGCCCAGAACGGGCTTCCACGAAGTGCGCATCCTCTTCTCCCACAAGCAATGTGTATATCTTGCTTTTTGCACCCCACCGCTCTTCGGGCGATGCCAGGTACGGTCAGAAAATTGTCACAACCCGTGCCTGATTGCAATTTTTTAATGCGGTGGTGTCATTTTTGCACATCTATCGAACTGGCAGAAATCCTCGCATTCTGCTGCTTTTGCACTGCAGCATTCACTTGACGTTACGGTAAGTTGAGGATTGGCGCATGCGGCGCTTCAATCGTTCGGCAGTGCAGCAGCGATGCGCGCATATCGACGCTTGCAATACCCAAGATCGGCGTTAGCGTGCTCTGTTTTAATCGATTAATTAAACGGGTGAGTGATATGGCTGGAGCACTTTCGGGGGTAACGATAATCGAACTGGCCGGCATCGGTCCCGGTCCATTTGCAGCGATGATGCTGGCCGATCATGGTGCCCGAGTCGTTCGCGTCGAGCGCGCATCGGGCCGCAATGCGGTGGGCAATGCCGGAAACCGCGATATCCTCAACCGCAACCGCGAGGTGATCGCTGTCGATCTCAAGAGCGCCGAGGGCATCGCGCAGGTGCGCGATCTGGTGCGAAGCGCCGATGGCCTGATCGAAGGCTTCCGCCCCGGGGTGATGGAGCGGCTGGGCCTGGGCCCTGATGTGCTGCTCGCCGACAACCCGGCGCTGGTGTATGGCCGTATGACCGGTTGGGGGCAGACGGGGCCGTATGCACCGCTGGCAGGACACGACATCAACTATATCGCGCTGTCGGGCGCGCTGCACAGCTATGGCCGCGCGGGCGAGAAGCCCACGCCCCCGGTGAACGCTGTGGGCGATTTCGGTGGTGGCGGGATGATGATGGCGTTCGGCATGCTGGCGGGCATCCTGTCGGCGCGCAGCACCGGCAAGGGCCAGGTGATCGACTGCGCGATGACCGATGGCGCAGCGGTGCTTTCGGCGATGACCTACACCTTCCTCGCCAACGGCCAGTGGCGCGACGAGCGCGGGGTCAACCTGCTCGACACTGGCGCGCATTTCTATGACACCTATGCTTGCGCCGACGGCAAGTACATCTCGATCGGATCGATCGAACCGCAATTCTATGCGTTGCTCCGCGAGAAGGCAGGCCTCACCGATCCAGCGTTCGACGCGCAGATGGATCCGCGCCAATGGGGCCCGCTCAAGGAAAAGCTTACCGCGCTGTTCCTGACCAAGACCCGCGACGACTGGTGCGCGATCATGGAACACACCGACATCTGCTTCGCGCCCGTACTGAGCCTGACCGAGGCGCCGCAGCACCCGCACAACCAGCAGCGCGGTACGTTTCTAGAGGTCGACGGGATGTTGCAGCCTGCGCCCGCGCCGAGGTTCAGCGAGACGCCTGCGCCGCCGGTGCGGATGGGTTAGTGGACCGGCGGACCAGTCCCTGATCGCGCATCAGCGTCATGGATGCAGTTGCGCCGCTCCTCGTATATACAAATGTTGACACATTTTGGCTGGCGCTTTAAATCTGCCCACCTAGACGGGAGTCACGCCATGCGCAGTCAGGTCAAGAAGTGGGGCAACAGTGCTTCGGTCCGCATACCTGCACGGGTGCTAGCCGCTGCGGACATGCATATCGATCAAGAGGTCGAGATGCGTGAAGAGGGTGGCAGGATCATTATCGAGCCAGTTGCTGTTCCTTCCTACGATCTTGAGGATCTGCTCGCCGCGATGAAACCCGAGAACTTTCCTGACGAAATCGACTTCGGCCCGCCAGTTGGCGAGGAAATCTGGTAATGCCTGGCTATGTGCCGGACACAGGTGATATTGTGTGGTTGCAGTTTGACCCGCAGGCAGGACATGAACAGGCGGCGCACCGCCCTGCCCTCGTTCTGTCACCGGCGAGTTATAACGGAAAACGTGGCATGATGATCTGCTGCCCTATGACCTCGCGCCAAAAAGGTTACCCGTTTGAAGTTGCTATCGGCGATGCGGCAGGCAGCGTTGTCCTGGCAGACCAGATCAAGAGCGTTGACTGGCGCGCACGCAACGCAAGCCGGAAGGGCACGGCTCCTGTTTCTGCGCTGATAGAGGTTCAGGCGAAGATCAAAGCCCTGCTGAGCCTATGACCACCCCTCACCCGAACACACTCCAGCCCGTCGCTTCCACGAGCTCCTCCAGCGCAATCGCGCCGACCATCGAGGTGCCCGAGGCGTTCAGCCCCGGCGACCAGACCGCGATCGCGCCATGCCCTGGCGCGATGCACAATATGCCGCCGCCGACGCCGCTCTTGCCGGGCAGGCCGATGCGATAGGCAAAATCGCCGCTGTTGTCGTAATGGCCGCAGCTCATCATCACCGCGTTGATCCGGCGGCAGTCCTCGCGGGTGACGAGCCGATCGCGATTGATCGGGTCGCAGCCGTCATACGCCAGGAACAGCGCCGCGCGCGCCAGCTGGCGGCAGCTCATGCGGATCGCGCACTGGCGAAAATAGGCGTGAAGCGCGTCTTCCACCGGATTGGCCATATTGCCGAACGCCGCCATGAAGTGCGCCAACGCCCGGTTGCGCGAACCGGTGGCGGATTCCGATTGCGCAACTTCTTCATCGATCCAGATCGTGGTGTCGCCCGATAACCGGTGGAACCGGGTCAGCAGTTCCTCGACCATCGCATCGCGGTTGCTGCCTGCGACCAGCATGTCGGTCACCGCGATGGCGCCGGCGTTGATCAGCGGGTTGCGCGGCACGCCCTTCTCGTTTTCAAGCTGGACGATCGAGTTGAACGCACTGCCCGAAGGCTCGCGACCCACGCGGCTCCACACTTGCTCACCATACAGCCGCAGCGCCATCGACAGCGTGAACACCTTGGAGATCGACTGGATCGAGAACGGCTCGTGGCTGTCGCCCAACGTGATCATCTCGCCATTGCCCTGGACGATCGCCATTCCGAATTTGACGGGATCGACCCGCGCGAGCGCCGGAATGTAATCGGCCACCTTGCCGGAACCGATATGCGGCGCCACCGCTGCCTCGATCCGCGCCGTGATCGCCTGCCAATCCATCGCTCGCCCCCATGATGATGTCGGCCTCGTGTGTCGCACTGCAGCGCCCACCAAGCAAGGCGTTGCGCTGGCACACAAAAAATAGCAGGGGACAAGAGTATGTCGATCTTTTCGCGTCTTGTTCCCGACCAGTTCGTGCTCGTGCTGTTGCTGACCGTCGCGGTCGCAGCGGTGCTTCCGGTGACCGGTGCAGCAGCGGTCTACGCCGGTCATGCGGTCTCGGTGGCGATATTTCTGCTGTTCTTTCTCCATGGTCTGCGCCTGCCGCGCGCCGAGGTGCTCGTCGCCATGCGCAACTGGCGGCTCCAGAGCCTGATTTTCGCCTTCGTCTTCGCCTTCATGCCGCTGGTCGGACTGGCAGGCGTCAGCCTTCAAGGGGGCATCCTGCCCGACGGGTTGGTGGTCGGCCTGCTGTTTCTGGGGATCCTGCCATCGACCGTACAGTCGGCGATCAGCTATTCGTCGCTGGCGGGCGGCAACATCGCCGCATCGGTGATGGCATCGGCGCTGCTCAACCTTGCAGGAATCCTGATGACCCCGTTGCTGGTTGCGCTGATCATCGGCGCGGATGGTGGCGCGGCGATCGGCGGCGATACGATCCTGCGCATTGTCGCCATCCTGCTGTTGCCGTTCACGCTGGGCCAGCTCGCGCAAGGATGGCTGGGCCCATGGGCCGTCCGTCACAAGCCGCTGCTCACCGTGCTCGATCGCACAGCGATAGCGCTGGCGGTGTACGTTGCCTTCAGTTCGGCGGTCGCCGGTGGTCAGATGCAGGCGCTCGACTGGGGCATATTGGGCGTGCTGAGCGCGATCATCGCAGGGATGCTGGCGGTCGCAATGCTGGCGGCGTGGGCTCTGGGCGGGCTGATGTCCCTGCCCCGCGCCGACCGGATCAGCCTGCTGTTCGCGGGATCGCACAAGAGCATCGCCACCGGCGCACCGCTCGCCGCGATCCTGTTTGCCGGGCCGCAGGCGGGCCTCGTGATCCTGCCTGCTTTGCTCTATCACCAGCTGCAGCTGATCGTATCGGCGCCGCTCGCATCCAGGCTGGCAAAAAGCCAGGACCGCTGACGGTTTTTGCTTTGCCTGCGGCCACGTCAGGGCAATAGATAGCCGATGGATTCCACCAGCCCCTTTGCGGTCGCCGATGCTCCGCCGCTCGATCCCGCCAAGTTCCGCGATCCGCAGGTCACCGCGAAGGGCGAGCCGCGCGCCAGTGTGGCGATGACCGCGCTCGAGACGCTCTGGTTCAACACCGGCACGCTTTGCAATCTGGCCTGCAAGAGCTGCTATATCGAAAGCTCGCCGCGCAACGATGCATTGGTGTATCTGACCCTCGCCGAGGTCACCGCCTATCTCGACGAGATCACCGACGCCAAGCTGCCCACCCGCGAGATCGCGTTCACCGGCGGCGAGCCCTTCATGAACCCGGATATCATCGCGATCCTGGAACTGAGCCTGTCGCGCGGATTTCCCACCCTGGTGCTCTCCAATGCGATGCGCCCGATGCGACGGCACGAGGGCGCACTGCTCGCGCTCAATGCGCAATACGGCCGCCAACTGACGATCCGGGTGAGCCTCGACCATTATTCGCAAGCGGTGCACGAGGCCGAGCGCGGCGGCAACAGCTGGGACAGGGCGATCAGCGGGCTGCAATGGCTGGCTGGCAACGGTTTTGCGATTGCGGTCGCGGGGCGGCATCTGGCGCATGAAAGCGATGCCGAGGCGCGCGCAGGGTTCGCCGGATTGTTCGCGCAGCATCGCCTGCCGATCGATCTCACCGATCCGCAGAGCTTCGTGATGTTCCCCGAAATGGATGCCACTGCCGACATTGCCGAGATAAGCACCGGATGCTGGGACATTCTGGGCAAGAGCCCCGATGAGATGATGTGCGCGACCAGCCGGATGGTGGTGAAGCACAAGGGTGCCGACCGGCCTACGGTAGCCGCCTGCACCCTTCTGCCCTATGATCCGGGGTTCGACTTGGGAGCGACCTTGGCACAGGCGTCGCGCAGCGTTTCGCTCAACCACCCGCATTGCGCGCGTTTCTGCGTTCTGGGCGGCGCGAGTTGCAGCTAGGGGTCCGCGAACCTACATAGCAGTAAGAACCGGTCTCTATCCCGAGGCCGCCGCACGCACAGGTTTTTATCCCGCATGCTCCCCCCCAAAACGCGAACTCCAGCTCCATCCTCCGGACAGGCGGTTCCCAGCGGACGTATCGCCCGTTTTGCCGGATTCAGCAGCATGGCAGGCGGCATCGCGGGCACGATGCTGGTCGATGGTGCGAAGCAATGGGCGCAGGGCAAGCGGCCAAGCGTCGGCGATCTGCTGTTGACCCCCGCCAATGCGCGCAAGATCGCCGACAAGCTCGCCACGATGCGGGGCGCGGCGATGAAGCTGGGGCAGCTGATGTCGATGGACACCGGCGACTTCCTTCCGCCCGAGCTTGCCGACATCATGGGACGGTTGCGTGCCGATGCGCAGCACATGCCGCAAGGGCAGCTGCGCAACGTGCTCAACCAGAACTGGGGCCGCGGCTGGGAAAAGCGCTTTGCCAGCTTCGATTTCAAGCCGATCGCCGCCGCATCGATCGGCCAGGTCCACCGTGCCCGCACCACCGATGGCCGCGACCTTGCGATCAAGGTCCAATATCCCGGCGTGCGGCAGAGCATCGACAGCGATGTCGACAACGTGGCCTCGCTGATCAAGCTTACCGGCATGCTGCCCTCGGGGATCGAGATCGATCAAATGCTGACCGATGCCAAGGCGCAACTGCACGAAGAGGCCGACTATGCACACGAAGCCGCGCATCTTGCCCGCTTCGGCGAGTTGCTCGCTGACAGCGCCGATTTCCGCGTGCCCTCGCTGCATGCTGACCTCACCACGCCCGACATTCTGGCGATGGACTATATCGAGAGCATTGCGATCGAAGACACCGCCGCGATGGATGCCGACGTCCGCGACCGTATCGTTCGGCTCGCGGTCGAGCTGCTGCTGCGCGAGTTGTTCGATTACCGGTTGATGCAGACCGACCCCAATTTTGCCAACTATCGTTTCGATCCGGCCACCGGACAGTTGGTGCTGCTCGATTTCGGAGCAACGCGGGTGGTGAGCGATGCGGTGTCCGATAGCTACCGCACCCTTCTGCAAGGCGGGCTGAGCCGCGACCTCGCCCAGATGCGCGAGGCAGGTTTGGCGCTGGGGATGCTGCATCCCGATGCACCGGAGAACCACAAGGTCGCGGTCCTGGGCATGTTCGACACGGCCTTTGAACCGCTTCGGCTCGACGGGCCGTTCGACTTCACTTCCAACGAAGTCACGATGGAATTGCGTGACGAGGGCATGGCCTTCGCCAAGGAACGGACGTTCTGGCAGATCCCCCCGGTCGACACGCTGTTCATCCAGCGCAAAATCGGCGGAGTGTTCCTGCTGGGCAGCCGCTTAAAGGCCAACATCAACGTCAACCGCCTGATCCGCGGCGCGCTGTAGGCCACCCAGTGTTCAGCCGTCCAGTATTCAGCCGTCCGTCTTTCAGCCGCCCAACTTGGTGACTTCCTGGCCCTCGGGGCTGGTGAAGGCAAAGCCTGATAGCTTGGACTTGGCGAGCGTGTTGACGAACGATTGCGCCTCGTTGGGCCCCGAGAACGGGCCGGTCAGCAGCCGGTTGGTCGCATTGAGCGGGGTCCACCAGCCCTGCTTGCCCTTGAACACTGCAGGTGCCTCGCCCACCAGCCGCTTCCATTCCTTGGACAGATCGGCACGGTTGGCACCGCCCGCCACCTGCACCCAGTAACGCTTGGGATTCTTGGGCGGGGCAGGCTTGGCCGCTGCCTTCTTCGCCGCAGCCTTCTTCTCTTCGGCCTTCTTGGCCTCAAGCTTTTTGGCCTCTGCCAATTTGGGATCGACAACGGGCGCTACAGGCTTGGGTGGGGCTGGCTTAAGCTTCATGATGTCGACCGCGTTCTCGTCGGGCTCGAGCTCCTGCGGCGGCACGGTAATGCCGGCAACAACATCGGCCAGGGTGATCCGGGCGATTGCAGGCCCGCCCCCGCTGCGCGCGGCGGCAACATCGAGCAGGTCACTCCTTCCGGCAGCCGGAGCGGAAGCCGGCGTTGCTGCAGGCGGCGGACTTCCGGCGGTCCCTGGAGTCGCCTGTGGACCGAGCCGAGCAAGGTCGAAGCCACCCTGGCCTGGCGTGGCCGCAGACGATGCCGGGGTGGACTGCACGGCCTGCCCCGTCGCTGCCGGTCCACCTTGTGGCTGGGGCTGGCCCTGGGGTCGGGGCTGGGGTGTCGCTTGCGGCGCCGCCTGGGCTGATGTCACCTGCGGTACCGAGTTGAACCCCGGTTTGGGAAGCTCCGTCATTCCGGCCATCAACACCGGCTTGGTATTATCGGGCACGGGTGGCAACTGCGCAGACGAGGAGGGCGCGGACACTTCGCGCTCCCGAGCTGTCGGTTCAGTATCCCCGGCCGCTGCGCCAATGCCGGGGGTGGCCGCGGTGGCCGGGGCGGCGCTCGCCAACGCCATTTGCTCGGCCTGCCCACGTTGCGTCGGCGGAGCCGAGTTGGTCTGACCGCCGCTGGTCCTCGAGACCCGCGCCATGCGCGCCGGGGCGGCCGTCGCGGAAGAGCCCTGGCCGGGCAGCGGCTGGATGGTTCCAGGAGCGGCCTGAGTCTGATTGGCCATCAGAGGATTGGCTGGCTGCGGATTGGGGAGAGTCTGCCCAGGAAGCGACTGCACCGTCGCACGCGCGGACTGCACCTGACCAGGGAGTGGCTGGACCGTGGCAGGCGGCAGGCCGCGGCCCGGAATCAACAGGTCGGACGGTGGCACCGGACCGGGCGCACGCGCCTGCACCGGCACCGGCTGTGCAGCGGCCTCGACTTGCGCGAGGGCTATCGCGTCGCGCTCCTTCTTCGAAAGCCTGCCGGGCCTGCGCCGGTTTGATTTATCGACCGTGGCGACCTTGCGGGTCTTGCTGTCTGCCGTCGGCCCCAGCGGTTCACCAGCGGGGATCAGCCCGGAATCGGCCCGGCCGGACCGCAGCCGCACTGGACCAGCCGAGGCATATTGGCGGTTGCGCGGGTCATCCTTGCCGATCGCGGCCGATTGCGGAAACTGTCCGAAATGCGCAGCTGCGGCCTGTTGCGCCGGGGTCAACTTTCCCATGAAGCGGAAAAACGGTTCGATCGAGGCAGCCATGCGCTTGGGCATAGTCGCATCAGCGATCGCGATCGCGCCCTGGGGGTCTCCGGTTACCGCGAGCACGAACGCCCGGGTGCGCCACGCGGCGGCATCGCGCTTGCGCAGCAGCGGATCGAGCTGGGCTTCGGCACCGGCGCGATCCCCCGAGATGCCCAGCGACAGTGCGTAGCGGCGTATGGTCTCGTCATCGCTGCCGCGGCGCAGCGCGAGTTCATAATCGGCCTGCGCAGCGTTGGAGTTGCCAACCAGATCGTAAGCCAATCCGCGATCGGCCGCATACACGGTCTCGGGAACGCCAAGCCTCTTGGCCTCCTCGAACAATCGCAGCGCCTCATAAGGGTTTTCGTTGAGCAATAGGCCCGATCCGAGCCCCGCCTTAACCCGGCCATTGCCCGGTGCCATCTCGTCTGCACGTGCGAAGAAACCGATCGCCGCCTGAGGATCGCCCAGCAGCAGCGCCGCGTTGCCACCATCGATCAATGCGTCGATATCGGCGGGATTGAGCGCCAGCCGTTGCAGCGCATTCTGCAACTCGCGCGTACCCCGAGGCTGGGCGACATTGAGTGAGGAATACCCGGGCTGCACGGTATCGGGGGCATCGGGCCCCTCTTCCTGCGCTTGCGCCGGAACCAAGGCCAGCACAGACATCGCCACCAGCAAAGCAGTGGCGGAGGTCAGGCGGCGCGAATGGGAATAACGGGTCAATACCATGTCAATCCCGTCAGTCGGCGCTTGTTCCACCGAATGCAAGCGCATGGCGACGCTGCGTACGGCAGAACGTTGCGCCCATTCGACAGCTTGCGGGAACCCATTTAATAGCGCAATGGCCCGCCACTCTTTGAAGAGCGGCGGGCCAGCACGATCACTGATTGTTCTGCCGTCCAAGGAAACGCGGGATGTTGAGCGGCGGAGCATCGGCACTGTCGTCGCCATCTTCCTCTTCGCCCCGTGCGCCACCGCGCGACAGGCTCGACATCCTCTCGAACAGCGTTCCGCCACCGCTGGTCACGCGTGGTGCCTTGGGCGCGGTCACAACAGGCTCTGCCGCAGGTGCTACAGAGGCTGCGGGCGCAGGCGCAGGGGCCGGCGTTGGCGCAGGGGCAGGAACGGCGGCCTGTTCGACGCTTGAGCTGTCCAGCAGCAGTTCGTCCGCGCCCGATGCATCTTCGTTGTCGTCGAGCGATTGCGCAGCGACGCCGAGATCAAGCGTATCGCCGGAGTTTGCAGACGGAGCAGGCGCCGGTGAGGGTGCGGCGCCAAACGAGGGAGCCGGCGCAGGTGCCGGCGCGGGCGCGGGCGCAGAAAAGCCGCGCGTGCCGCCTTGGGCGAGCGAGAACGGGCGTGTGTCCTGCGTGTTCTGCAGCGCTTCGCCGTCGATGCCGGTGGCGACCACCGAGACGCGGATCTTGCCTTCCAGATCGGGGTTGAACGCGCTGCCCCAGATGATGTTGGCATCCGGATCGACCAGTTCCTTGATGTGGTTGGCGGCTTCATCGACTTCCATCAGGCGCATGTCGTCGCCGCCGGTGATCGAGACGATGACGCCCTTGGCGCCCTTCATCGACACGCCGTCGAGCAGCGGGTTGGCAATCGCGCGCTCGGCAGCTTCGAGTGCGCGGCCATCGCCTTCAGCCTCGCCAGTGCCCATCATCGCCTTGCCCATCTCGCGCATCACCGAACGGATATCGGCAAAGTCGAGGTTGATCAGGCCGGGATTGACGATCAGATCGGTGATCGAGCGCACGCCCTGCTGCAGCACTTCGTCGGCAAGCTGGAAGGCTTCCTTGAAGGTGGTGTTGGGGTTGGCGACCAGGAACAGGTTCTGGTTGGGAATGACGATCAGCGTGTCGACGTTCTTCTGCAGCTCGGCGATGCCGGCTTCGGCAGCGCGCATACGGCGCGTGCCTTCGAAGGTGAACGGCTTGGTGACGACACCGACGGTCAGGATGCCGCGATCGCGCGCAGCCTTGGCGACGACAGGTGCAGCGCCGGTTCCGGTGCCGCCGCCCATGCCGGCAGCGATGAAGCACATATGCGTGCCTTCGAGGATCGCCTCGATATCGCCGACAGTTTCTTCCGCTGCTGCACGACCGACTTCGGGACGCGATCCGGCGCCCAGACCCTGGGTCACATCGGGGCCCAGCTGGATACGCTGTTCGGCGGTTGACGAGTTCAGCGCCTGCGCATCGGTGTTGGCGACAATGAAATCGACACCCTCGACATGCGCTGCGATCATGTTGGCAATGGCGTTGCCGCCTGCCCCGCCGATCCCGATGACAGCGATCCGCGGACGCAGCTCATCGACGGTGGGCGGTCCAATGGTGATGCTCATGCCTTAATTCTCCTGCGCTTCATAAATTTGAAGCAAATTACGGGGTGCACATTGCACAGATTGATTCGCGAATTCACGTAAAAAATCGGGTTTTTCCACCGCTACATGCGTATCGGCGTGCTATCTACCGCTCATCATCAAAAATTGCCGACCAATGCCCGCCACAAGCGCTGCAACACGGCCGCGCCCGAATGGCGGTGAACCTGCTGATAGCTCGATGCGATGCTGCGGATATCGACCGGTTCGTCCGCTGCGAACAGCGCAAGCCCGGCCAGCGTCGCAAACGCCGGCCCGGCATGTGCATCGGGCAGGCCCGCCAGCCCCGAAGGTCGCCCGATCCGCACCGTGCGGCCCAAGGCCACCTGCATGTGATCGGCCAGCCCGCGCAACTCTGCGCAACCGCCGGTCAGCACGATGCGCTGGCCCTGCGCTCCGGTGAAGCCCAGTTCCTTCAAACCCTTGGTGATCTCGCCGATCAGGTAATCGAGCGGCTGGCGGATCACCGAGACCAATTGTGCGCGGCTGATCGAATGCTTGTCATCGGGCGCGCGTCCGCCTGCGCCGACCAGCTTGCTGTCCTCTTCGGGCAAGCGCAGGTCGATCATGTCGTGGTTGTCGCGCGGTGAGGATGTCGCAGCGCCGTGGAAGCACTTGATTCGCTCGGCCTCGGCCCGGCGCAGGCCGAAGGCGGACGCGATCGCATCGGTGATGTCCGCGCCGCCAAAGGGGATGGTGAACAGCCCCACCAGCATGCCGCCAGCGTAGAGCGAGATGTTGGTGACCGCAGCGCCCATTTCGATCAACGCGACGCCAAGCTCGCGCTCTTCCTCGCCCAGACATGCGGTGCCGGCCGCGATCGGCGCGGCGACGATGCCGCTGACGCCAAGATAGGCGGCCGCGACGGTCTGGTCGATGTTGCGCACCGGCGCGCCGTCGGCAAAGACCACGTGAATATCGACCCCGAGCCGCTCGGCATGCAGCCCGATCGGCTTCTTGACCCCGGTCGCGCCATCGAGCGTGTAGAGTGCGGGCTGTGCGTGCAGCACCATGCGCCCGCCCGGCTGGATCGTCTCGCGTCCGGCAGCGAGCAGATGATCGACGTCATCCTCATCGATACGGCCGCCCCCCAGATCGATCTCGACCCGCGCGATGGTGCTGGTGAGGCCACCCGAGGTGCAGCTGACATGGACGTGATCGATGTTGAGCCCGGCGATCCGCTCGGCCTGCTCGACCGCCTCGCGCACCGCAAGTTCGGTCGCCTGCATGTCGGTGATATAGCCGCGCTTGACGCCATCGCTCGCGCGCTGGCCGGTGCCCAGCACCAGCAGCTCGCCGGTCTCGGTCCGCCCGACGATCATCGCGCAGACCTTGGACGACCCGATATCGAGCGCGCCGAAGGTCTTTTCGATCCGGGGGACGGCGGGGCCGCCCTTGCGAGGCTTGCCGCCGCTCATTGCGCGACCGATGCGATCGCATCGCCTTCGGGCAGAGCGGGACTGCGCGGCTTGCGCAGGTAGGCGCGTTCGGGATCGCGCAAATCGAAATAGGTCACGCCCTTGCCCAGCAGCCGGTTGACCCCGTCCATCCGCGCGAAGTTGATCAGCGCCGCTTCGGACAGGTCCTCGCCCTCGGGCAGCGCCAGCACCTCACCGGTGTGGAAGGTCAGGTTCCAGCGGCGGTTGCCGACCCATTCGGCCTCTTTGACCTGCGGCGTGAGCGCGGGTGCGGCATCGAGCAGGCTGGTCAGATCACCGATCCGGGCATTGGCGCTTTTGCCGACGATGCGCAGCATCTTGGGATCGATCTGGCCCGGGCTGGGCTCGAGTGCGATACCCTCGGCGTCGACCAGCATCACCTTGCCGCGATCTTCCCACACCGCGAGCGGCTCGCGCTCGACGATGTCGACGATCAGCGTGTCGGGCAGCTGACGCGAGATGCGCGCATCGGCGATCCAGCTGAACCGGGTCAGTTCGCGCCGCAGCTCTTCCAGATCGACCTGTGGCATCGAGCGGTCCTTCTGCGCCAGCACGATCTCGTAGACCTTGAGCTCGTTCATCTTGTCGACGTTGCGCACCTCGACCTTCTTGACCTCGAACCCGGCACGCCCAGCAGCGAGCGCCATTTCCTCCTGCACCATTCCGGGCAACCCCATGAACTGCGCAGTGATGACAGCTGCCAGCGCAAGCACTCCCAGCACACCGATGGTCGCAGCCTTCTGCAACTGCGCTTCGGTAAACGGCAGCCGGGCAAGCGCGGCGTTGGCGCGTGATCGTTGCGCGGTGCGAGGCCGCGCACGCGAAGGCGCGCGCTTGCCCGGTGATCCGCGTTTAATCCGTGTCGTCATGCCGGGTGCCCCCCAATGCGCTTTCCACGATGATCTCGACCAGATCGGCATAGCTGATGCCGATATGTGCTGCCTGTTCGGGTACCAGGCTGAGCGGTGTCATCCCCGGTTGGGTGTTGACCTCAAGCAGATAAAGACCGTCGACTCCCAGCTCGTCGTCCCAGCGGAAATCTGAGCGCGACGCGCCCCTGCAGCCAAGGATATTATGTGCGCGCAAGGCGAGGTCCATGCACATCGCGGCTATATCCTCGGGGATATCGGCCGGGCAAATGTGCAGCGTCAGGCCGTCGGTGTATTTGGCGTCGTAGTCGTAAAACCCCGACTTGGTCTGCAGTTCGGTGACGCCCAAAGCGCGGTCGCCGAGCACTGCCGTTGTCAGCTCGCGCCCCTTGATGAAAGGTTCGGCGAGCAGTTCGTCGAACTTCTGCCACGGGCCGGTGGCATCGCGGCTGATCGGGTCGCCATAATTGCTCTCGGCCTTGACGATCGCGACACCGACCGACGAGCCTTCGTTGACCGGCTTGAGCACATAGGGGCGCGGCAGCGGATCGCCTGTGTACAGGCTTTCGGAGCGCACGATATGCCCGCCCGGCATCGGGATACCGTGCGGCAGCAGCGCCTGTTTGGTAAGCACCTTGTCGATCGCGATCACCGAGGTCGCCATGCCCGAGTGCGTGTACGGAATCTGCATCAGATCGAGCATGCCCTGCACGCTGCCATCCTCGCCCGGCGTCCCGTGCAGCGCGTTGAACACGACATCGGGGCAGATACCGGCGAGCACCGCGGCAACATTGCGGTCCATATCGACCCGCGTGACGGTATGCCCGCGCGATTCCAGCGCCCTGGCGACACCCTCGCCACTCATCAGCGAGACCTCGCGCTCGGCGGACCAGCCGCCCATGAGGACGGCGATGTGCAACCGCGCCCTCTCCCCTTTAGGGGAGAGGGAAGAGCCGCGCAGCGGCGAAGGGAGAGGGGGAGTAACCCGATCAACCATCGGTGACATTCCCCTCTCCCAACCCTCTCCCCTGAGCCGCAGGCGAGCGGAGCTCAACGGGAGAGGGCTTATTGTCCCCAATTCGCTGGATTTCCCATTCCAGCGCGACGCCCGATTGCGCCTTGACCCGCGCGCGGACTTCTTCGCCCAGCACCTCGATATCGGCGCTGGTGGCGGTGCCGGTGTTGATGAGGAAATTAGTGTGCTTTTCGCTGACCTGCGCGCCGCCGATCTGCAGGCCACGACATCCCGCCTGATCGACCAGCTCCCAGGCCTTGTGGCCCTCGGGATTCTTGAAGGTCGATCCGCCGGTCTTGCTGCGCAGCGGCTGGCTGGCTTCGCGCGACGCGGCGATGCGGTCCATCTCGGCCTGGATCGCGGCGGGTTCGGCGGGCGATCCGGTAAAGGTCGCCGCGATCACGATCGCGCCTTCAGGCAGCTCGGAATGGCGATAGGTGTAGTGCAGGTCCGCCAGCGCCAGCGTGCGCCGCGAACCATCGCGCAACACCACGTCGCAGTCGATCAGCACATCCTTGACCTCGCGGCCATAGGCGCCGCCGTTCATCCGAACGAAACCGCCGACCGTGCCGGGGATCGACCGCAGGAATTCGAGACCGCCGATCCCGGCATCGCGCGCGGTGGACGAAACGAGGATACCCGAGGCCCCAGCCCCGCAGCGCAAGATCATGTCGCCGGTCCGCTCGACCTGCGCAAACGCCTTGCCCAGCCGCACGACGACACCAGGAACGCCGCCGTCGCGCACGATCAGGTTGGACCCCAGTCCCAACGCCATGACGGGTACGGAAGGGTCGAGGGCTGCCAGGAACTGAGCGAGATCGTCGGCATCCTTGGGCTCAAACAGCCACTCGGCCGCGCCTCCGGTCTTGAACCACAAGAGCGGGGCCAGCGGAGCGTTGGGGGTCAATTTGCCCCGCACACCTTCACCCGTTTGTCCCGAGCGAAGTCGAGGGACGTGCGCACTACGTCCCTCGACTTCGCTCGGGACAAACGGATGGGGGGCATCTGGTACAGAAGGAGAAGGCGCGGAGACGTTCACGTAGGCACCCTCCGCGCGCCGATCGCCTCGGCAAGGCCCGCAGCCCATTTGGTGATGTCGCCTGCGCCGAGGCACACGACCATGTCGCCATCCTGCGCCTCTTCGGCAAGCAGGTCGGCCAGCTCGTCCGGACCGCTGATCGTGCGCGCCTGGCGGTGGCCCCGCGCCTTGAGGCCGCTTGCCAGCGCATCGGCATCGACACCCTCGACCGGATCCTCGCCCGCCGCATAGACCGGCGCGACATAGACGATATCGGCATCGTTGAACGCCTGCTGGAATTCATCCATCAGATCGCCGAGCCGCGAATAGCGATGAGGCTGGACCACCGCGATGATGCGGCTGCGCACGCCCTCACGCGCGGCGGCCAGCACCGCGCGGATTTCGACCGGGTGGTGGCCGTAATCGTCGATGATGGTCACGCCATCCACTACGCCCACATTGGTGAAGCGCCTTTTGACTCCGCCGAACTGGGCAAAGCCGGTGATGATGTCGCTGTCTTCCATCCCCATCTGCAACCCGACCGCGATCGCGGCGATGGCGTTCTGCACGTTGTGGCGGCCCGGCATCGGCATTTCGATTCCCGAGATCTGACGGGTCGATCCATCGCGCTCGCGCACCGTGACATCGAAGCGGTTGCCACCGGGGATCGAGACGACATTGTCACCGCGAATATCGGCCTGCGCGCTGAAGCCATAAGTGACGATCCGGCGGTCCTTGACCCGCGGCAGGATCGCCTGAACCTCGGGATGGTCGAGGCACAGGATCGCCGCGCCATAGAATGGCACGTTCTGCACGAACTCGACGAACGCATCCTTGACCGCGTCGAAGCTGCCATAATGGTCGAGATGTTCCGGATCGATGTTGGTGACCACCGCCAGCGTGCCATCAAGCCGCAGGAAGCTGCCGTCACTCTCGTCGGCCTCGACCACCATCCACTCGCTGGCGCCCAGACGAGCGTTGGAGCCATAGCTGTTGATGATGCCGCCGTTGATCACCGTCGGGTCGATGCCGCCTGCATCGAGCATCGCGGCAATCATAGAGGTCGTCGTGGTCTTGCCGTGCGTGCCGGCGACGGCAACAGTGGACTTCAGCCGCATCAGTTCGGCGAGCATTTCGGCACGGCGCACCACGGGAACGCGGGTCTCGAGCGCCAGATCGACCTCGGGGTTGCCGCGCTTGATCGCGGTTGAGGTGACCACCACCGCGGCATCGCCCAAGTTCTCCGCCTTGTGGCCGATCATCACCTTGATGCCGCGCTTGCGCAGACCCTCGATGACATAGCCCTCGGCGATGTCCGACCCCTGCACCTTGTAGCCCAGATTGTGCATCACCTCAGCGATACCGGACATGCCGATGCCGCCGATACCGATGAAATGGATGGTCCCGATGTCGACTCCGACGCCCTTCATGCTTCTGCTCTTTCCGTATCGCGCGCGAGTGCCTCGCCGCCGATCGCGTGTCCCTTGGTGGCAGGCGCCACCCGGATCACATCGACCAGCGGTGCACCGCCAAAACTTTCCACCAGATCGGCCAGATCGCGCACCGCATGCGGATAGCCGCATTTGTGCGCAGCCAGCGCGGCGTTTTCGAGAGCGTGCGGGTCCAGCGCCATCTTCTGGATCTGTTTGGCCAGCTCCTTGGGGGTGAACGCCTCCTGCCGGATCGAGCGCGCACCGCCCGCCTTGACCATTTCGCGCGCATTGGCGGTCTGGTGATCATCCATCGCACTGGGCAGCGGCACCAGGATCGCAGGGCGGCCTGCGGCTGTCAGTTCGGCAATCGTCGAAGCGCCCGCCCGACCGATGAACAGATGCGACCAACCGAGTTTCTCGGGCAGGTCATTCATATAGGTGGCAAGCTCCGCCGGAATGCCGTGCTCGGCATATTTCGCGCGGACGCCCTCGATGTCTTCCTCGCGGCACTGCTGGACGACCTGCAGGCGGCGGCGCAGGTTGACCGGAAGCATCGCAAGGCCATCAGGCACCACATCGGACAGCACGCGTGCGCCCTGGCTTCCCCCGGTGACAAGCACGCGGAAAACGCCATCTTCCAGCAGCGGCGGATAATTCTGCCCGCGCAGCTCAAGCACTTCTGCACGGACCGGATTGCCCACGATATGGACCCGGTCCGAATATTTGGGGTTCAGCCGGTCCACCTGCTTGTACGCGGTGGCAATCGCGTTGACCCGGCCTGCCATGAAGCGGTTGACCCGGCCCAGCACAGCGTTCTGTTCGTGGATCACGGTGGGGATCGCTGCGGTTTGCGCCGCCAACAGAGTCGGAAGCGCAGGGTAGCCGCCAAAGCCGACCACGGCACTCGGCTGGAAGGTCTCGAACAGGTTGAGCGCCATCTTGCGGCCGGCCCAGATGCCCTTGAGGCCGCGTACCCAGCCGACTGGGCCGCCTGCGATCCGTCCTGGTGGGAGGATGTGCACCTGATCACCTTCGAAGATCCCGGGGATTTTGGCGCCGCGCTCGTCGGTCACCAAGGCGATGTGATGCCCACGCTGCTGCAGCTCGCGCGCGAGCGCGAATGCGGGGATCAGGTGTCCGCCGGTGCCGCCAGCGGCCAGCACATAATGGCGTGAAACATTCATCCTCGGCTCCAGTCCTGACCGAGCAAAGTGCGGTCTTCGAACGGGTTACGCCGGGTCAGCGACAACAGCAATCCCGCTCCGATGCTGAGCGCTATCATCGACGATCCGCCATAGCTGATGAACGGCAGCGTCATGCCCTTGGACGGGAACAGTTGCAGGTTCACCGCGATGTTGATGAACGCCTGCCCGCCCAGTTGCGCGGTAAGGCCGGTGACCGCCAGGATGGTGAACAGATCGCGCTCATCGAGCAGCCGCATGCACACCCGCACGATGATCGCGAAATAGACGAGCGCGATCGCCGCGCACGCGAGCAGCCCGAATTCCTCACCGATCACCGAGAAGATGTAATCGGTATGCGCCTCTGGCAGGTTGAACTTGTGGGTCCCAAGCCCCGGCCCGGTGCCGATCAGCCCGCCGCCGGTCAGCGTCTTGTGCGCGAACATCACCTGGTCATATTCGCCGCCGCCGAACAGCCAGCCGTTGATCCGCTGGGTCGCGACCGGATAGAAGAAATACGCTGCGGTCATCCCCAACGCGCCCGCGCCGACGCCCGCTGCCACCACCTGCATCGACAGGCCCGCGAGCAGCATCAGCGTGAACCAGATGCCGATGAACATGATCGTCTGGCCCAGATCGGGCTGGCGCATCAGCAGAAACGCAATGACCCCGGTTAGCAGCGCCGACAGCCGCAGAACCGGCAAGGTCGGGTCCTTGATCCGCAGCGAGATGATCCACGCCAGCGTGACCGCAAAAGCGGGCTTGAGGAACTCGGACGGCTGGATGCCGATGCCATAGCCGATCCAGCGCTTGGCGCCGTTTACGGTGTTGCCAAAGATCGGCACCAGCATCAACAGCACCAGGCACACGCTGGCCATGATGATCGCGAGCCGCCGCGCCTCGCGCTTGGGCAGCATCGACACGACGAACATGAACCCCAGCCCGACGATCACCCAGCCGAGCTGGCGGTAGAAGAAGTAGAGCGGGCTTAGGATTTCGGTCGCGGTCGACAGCCGCCGCGCAGTCGCCGGCGATGCCGCCTGCACCGCGATCAGCCCGATCGCAATCAGCATCAAGATCAGCGACAGTAGAACGCGGTCGAGCTCCCAGAACCAGATCGCGAGCTGCGACCGGTCGCTGCGCCCCAGCCGTCGGCTGAGGTTGCGCGGCAGCGTGTACGCGCGCGGCCCTCCGGGTGTTGTTGTGGGAGCAGCGGCGGGAGCTGGGGCGGCCAGATCGCTCATTGCGCGGCTTCCTCTTGCTGGTGGTCATCGTTGGCGATCAGCGCGTCGACGATCTTGCGGAAGCAATCGCCGCGCGCTTCAAAATCGCGGAACTGGTCAAACGAGGCGCAGGCCGGCGACAGCAAAACGACATCGCCCGCTTGCGCATTGTCCATCGCGCTGCGCACCGCATTGGCCATCATTTCGGCGCGGGTGACCGGCATGACCTTTTCGAGCTGATCGGCAAAGACAGGCCCCGCCTCGCCAATGGTATAGGCGTGGACGACATGATCAAAATGCTGGGCACATTCGTCGAGGCTGTCGCCCTTGGGCAACCCGCCGACGATCCAGTGGATGCGCGCAAAGGCCCCCAGCGCAGGCGCGGTCGAGGCGGGGTTGGTCGCCTTGCTGTCGTTGACATACAGCACACCGCGATGTTCGGCGGTGCGCTCCATCCGGTGCGGAAGGCTTGCATAGGTGGCCAGCGAGCGGCGGGTCTGGGCTTCGTCCAGCCCGAGCGCGCTTGCGACACCCAGCGCGATCGCGACGTTCTGCGCGTTGTGCGGCCCCTGCAAAGTCGGCCACGCGATCTGGTCTGCTGCGGGTATGTCAGCGGCGTGGACCTCGACCGGCGCGGACACCGTGGCCGCGATGGCGCGGGTCTGGTCGTCATCGGTGGCGATCACCGCAACATGGGCGTCGCTCTGCATGCCGAACAGCCGCGCCTTGGAGGCGCAATAACCGGTAAAGCCATCATAGCGGTCGAGATGGTCGGGGGTGATGTTGAGCAGCACCGCGACGTCGCAGTCCAGGCTGAAGGTCAGGTCGATCTGGTAACTCGACAGCTCGAGCACATAGACGCCGGTGCCGATGCTATTGGGTGACAGCGGCGGCTGCGACAGGATCGGCAGGCCGATGTTGCCGCCCATGATCGTCGGCACGCCTGCCTCGCGCAGGATGTGATGGATCAGCGCGGTGGTGGTCGACTTGCCGTTGGTCCCGGTGATGCCGACCACACGGTGTGGCGGCAGGCTTGGCCGGGCCAGCGCGAACAGCTCGATATCGCCGATGATTGGCACATTGGCGGCCCGCGCACGGTCTGCCACCGGATGGCGGTTCAGCGGCACGCCTGGCGAGACGATCAGGCCGTCGAAGCCTGCCAGATCGATTTCCATCGGATCGCCGATGGTCACGTCGGGGTGATTGGCGATCGCGGTCTCGCGCGCCTCTTCGCGGTTGTCCCACGCCGTGCACTGCGCGCCTGATGCCATCAGAGCATCGAGCGTCGCCAGGCCCGAGCGTGCGAGCCCCAGGATGCAATAGCGTTTCGCGGCAAAGGCGGGGGAAACGATCAACGGATCTTCAACGTCGCAAGACCGGCCAGCGCGAGCACGAGGGAGATGATCCAGAAGCGCACGACAACGGTCGATTCGGGCCAGCCAAGCTGCTCGAAGTGGTGGTGGATCGGCGCCATGCGGAACACGCGCTTGCCGGTGCGCTTGAAGAAGAACACCTGGATGATCACCGACATCGCTTCGACCACGAACAGCCCGCCGACGATCCCCAGCACGATTTCGTGATGCGCCGCCACGGCGATGGCGCCCAGCGCGCCGCCCAGCGCCAGTGATCCGGTGTCGCCCATGAACACTGCAGCTGGCGGTGCGTTGAACCACAGGAATGCCAAGCAAGCACCGATGATGCAGCCGCAATAGATCGCGAGATCGCCAACACCGGGAACGTGGGGAATGCCGAGATAGGCAGCGAACTTGGCGTTGCCGGCCAGATAGACGATCACCAAGAAGGCAAGGCTGGCGATGATCACCGGAAAAGTCGCCAGACCATCGAGGCCATCGGTCAGGTTCACCGCGTTGCCGAACGCCACAATGGTGAACGCGGCGAAGGGAATGTAAAACAGTCCGAGGTCGAATGGCGGATAGTTGATGAACGGCACGTACAGCAACGTTCCGGTCTCACGCAGGATGATCCAGCTGGCAACGCCTGCGATAATGAACTCGCCCAGCAACCGCACCCGGCCCGGGACGCCCTTGTGGCTGGCCTTGCGCACCTTGTCATAATCATCGAGGAACCCGATCAGTCCGAAGCCCAATGTCACAGCGAGGCAGGCCCAGACGAAGCTGCTCGACAGGTCCATCCACAGCAATACAGAGATTGTCAGCGAGATCAGGATCATCAGCCCGCCCATGGTCGGCGTCCCGCGCTTGGCGAGATGGGTCTGCGGACCATCGGTGCGGATCGGCTGACCCTTGCCCTGGCGCGTGCGCAACATCACGATGAAACGCGGACCAATCAGCATGCCGATGATCAGTGCGGTAATGATCGCCGCGCCCGAGCGGAAGCTCAGATAGCGGATGAGGTTCAGCGGCCCCTCGAAATCCATGTATTGCGCCAGAAGATACAGCATCAAACCCCCTCCTGCGCCAAAGCGCCGCCTGCCGGCATCTGTGCCAGCCCGCGCACCAGCGCAGATAATCCCACGGAATTGGACCCCTTGACGAGCACGGCGTCGCCATCGGCCAATATTGCTTGCAGCGCGGCCAGCGCCGCATCGGCGGCGGGCACATGCGCGATTGTTCCGTGCCACTCAAGCGATTTGGCAAGCGCATCGGCAAGGGGTGCCATTTCATCGCCGACCAGAACGAGCGAGGCGATGTTGGCGGCGATCACCGGCGCGGCAAGCGCGGCGTGATAATGATCCGAGGTCTCCCCCATCTCCTTCATCGCGCCAAGCACCGCGATCCGGCGCGGCGCGGTTTCGCGGCCCAGTTGCGCGAGCGTGGCGGCCATTGAGGCGGGGTTGGCGTTGTACGCCTCGTCGATCAGCAGCGCACTGCCACCATCGGGGGTCGCGATCGTCAGTCGCTCACCGCGCCCGGCCATTCCGGGCAGGTTGGCAAGCGCGAGGCCCGCGACCGCAAGGTCTCCGCCTGCAGCCTCGATCGCGGCCATCACCGCAAGGGCGTTCATCACCCAGTGGTCGCCGGGGGCTGCAATGCGGAAGCACAGCCGTGCCTCACCGATCTGCGCGGTGACCAGCGAACCGCCCTCGATCGCAGCGATGCTGTCGATCAGCCGCGCCTCGCTGTCGTCCTGCGTGCCGAAGCGGACGATGGCATCGGTGCACGCTTTTGATGCGGCGTAAAGGCGCGGAAAATGACGATTATCGTGCGGCAGAATGGCGGTTCCGCCTGGCTCCAGCCCCTGGAAAATTTCGGCCTTGGCATCGGCGATGCCCTCCTCGCCATTTGCGAAGTTGCCGATATGCGCTGGCGCGATGGTGGTGATGACCGCGATATGCGGACGAACGATGCGGGTTAGTTCAGCGAGTTCGCCGGTGTGGTTCATTCCCATCTCGAACACACCGAAGCGCGCGTCACGCGGCATCCGGGCGAGGCTCAAGGGCACGCCGACGTGGTTGTTGTAGCTTTTCACCGATCGGTGCGCGCAGCCCGGTGCCATCCGGTCGAGCGCGTGGAACAGCGCCTCTTTCGTTCCGGTCTTGCCCGCAGAGCCGGTAACGCCAATGATCTTCGCAGCGCTGCGGTCGCGCGCCGCACGGCCCAGCGCGGTTAGCGCAGCGGCGCTATCGGGCACCCGAACATGCGGATGATCGATAGGCTGTTCGGTGATCACACCTGCAGCGCCCGCCGCGATGGCCTTGTCGATGAACCGGTGGCCGTCGGTCTCCTCGCCGCGCATCGCGACGAACAGATCACCCGGCACGATCTCGCGCGAGTCGAAAGCGACGCCGGTGACGGCGAAGTCAGCGCTAGCCGAGCCGCCGGTCGCTTGCGCGATCTCTTGTGATGTCCAGAGGTTCATTTATCCTCTCCCCTTGCGGGAGAGGAAAGACTTGGCTTGGCAGCTTGCTGCCTAGCAAGTCTTGGAGAGGGGGAAGCGAGCGCGAACCGACGGTTGCGCCCGGCCGCGTTCACCCTCTCCCGGCTTCGACTAGGCAGCAAAGCTGCCAAGTCTGCGCAGCCCTCCCCCGTCAAGGGGGAGGGGTAAAGAAGCGACACTCCCCTCACGCTGCGCACTCGCGTGCGACCTGGACGTCGTCGAACGGCAACACGCGCAAAGTGTCTCCGGCACCAACGATCTGGCCCTGTTCGTGCCCCTTGCCCGCGAGCAGCACGATATCGTTCGCGCCTGCCATAGCCACCGCAGCGGCAATCGCCTCGCGGCGTCCGCCAATCTCGGTAGCATCTCCAGCCGCCGCCATAATCGCGGCGCGGATCGCCGCCGGGTCTTCCGACCGCGGATTGTCGTCGGTGACGATCACCACATCGGACAGGTCGCTGGCAACCTTGCCCATTTGCGGGCGCTTGCCGATGTCGCGATCGCCGCCTGCGCCGAACAAGGTGATCAGCCTTCCGGTAACATGCGGACGCAGCGCCTCGATTGCGGCCTGCAGCCCATCGGGGGTGTGCGCATAATCCACATAGACCGGCGCGCCCGCGCGAGTGATCACCGCGCGCTCGAGCCGTCCGCGCACCGGCTGGAGGCGGCCCAGATGATCGAACACCTGCCTGGGGTCTCCGCCAGCCGCAATGATGATCCCTGCAGAGACCAGGGCATTGGCAGCCTGATACGCGCCGATCAGCGGCAGGGTGACTTTCACCTCTTTGCCATCATGCGCCAACAGCAGCTGCTGGCCCAACTGGGTGGGCGTGCGGCTGATCAGCCGGATCGCCTCGCCCGCCATACCGACGGTCAGCAGGGTCAGCCCGCGCGTCTTGGCGCGGTCGATCACCTGGTCCGAATATTCGTCATCCGCCCAGACGACGACGCTGCCGCCATCGACGACAACCTCGTCGATCAGCCGCATCTTGGCCTCGAAATAGGCCTCCATCGTGCCGTGGTAATCGAGGTGATCGCGGCTGAGGTTGGTGAAGGCCCCGACCTGCACTGGCAGGCCCTCGGTACGGAACTGCGACAATCCGTGGCTCGATGCCTCGAAGATCGCATGGGTGACGCCTTCGCGTGCCAGCCCGGACATGTTTCCCAGGAACGTCACGATATCGGGCGTGGTGAGGCCGGTGGACGACTGGTCGACCGATGTGGTCACCCCCAGCGTGCCGATCGAGGCGGCGTTATGCCCCGCCATCCGCCACAATTGGCGGGTCATCTCGGCGGTCGAGGTCTTGCCGTTGGTGCCGGTGACGGCCGCAACGTGCGCGGGAACAGGCGTGAAGAAGCGCGCGGCGATCTGCGCAAAGGCACGGCGGGGCTCGGCGTCGGCGATGTGGACTGCACCGGCAACGGTGGCACCGGGTGCGGCAACGATGGCGACCGCGCCTGCAGCGACAGCATCGGCGATGAAATCTTCGCCGTTGAAGCGCGCCCCGGCGAAGGCACCGAACACGGTGCCGGGAGCAACCTTGCGATGATCGATGGCAAATCCGGTCACCGTGAGCGCGGCATCACTGCCCGTCATTCCAGGAACCAGTTCACCCAATTTCATTGCTTTACCCTTTGACCGACCCTGAAAATCCCCGCCTCCTCTATGTCTGGCCCTCACAGATGCAACCCCCTGCATCGCGTGGACCCATGTATGTTCACCTATGCCGGGTCCTCCGACTTGGTCTTGGCGGCCGCCTTGACCGGAGCCTTCCAAAGCAGCGGCATCAATTCGGACACGTCGACATCGCGGCGGTCGTCGGGGATGATGCCGAGCATCGGCCCGATGCGAGGCACCAGCCGCGCCACCACCGGCGCTGCGGTCCAGCCTGCCGTGCGCTGGAAGGACGAGGCCTGGTTGCCTGCGGGTTCATCGATCATGATCAGCACCACGAAACGCGGCGCGTCCATCGGGAAAACCGCAGCGAAGGTCGCGACAACCGAGCTGCGCTTGTAACCGCCCGCACCCGGCTTTTCCGCCGACCCGGTCTTGCCGCCGACGCGGAAGCCCGGGGCTTCCGCCTTGCGGCCGGTACCATCGCGCACGATCATCCGCAGCAGCTGGTTCATCCGCGCACTGGTCGATGCCTTGAACACCCGTTCGCCGCGCGGAACATCGCGCGGAGCGAGCTTCAGCAGCGTTGCGGGGCGATACACCCCGCCATTGACCATCGCGGCATAGGCGCTGGCCAGATGCAGCGGGCTGACCGCGATGCCATGGCCATAGCCCACGGTCATGTTCGTGAGGCGCCCCCAGCTCGCAGGCCACAAGGGCTTGACGGTTTCGCGCAGGTTGATCTCGGCAGGCCGGTCGAAATGCAGCTTGCGCATCACCGCCTGCAGCCGCTCGGGGCCAAGTTCATCGGCGATCTGCGCGGTGACGATGTTCGAGCTGTGCACCAGCGTTTCGGGTACGTTGAGCCAGCGGCCCGACGAGTGCGAATCGCGGATCTGGAAGCCGCCAACGCGTAAGGGACGGCTGGCATCGTAACGCCGTGACAGATCGGTGACGGTGCCTGCATCGATTGCGGCGGCCACGGTCAACGGCTTGAACGTCGAGCCGAGCTCGAAGAAACGGTAGGTGACCTGGTTGGCCTCGAACGCTGCGCTGCTGGCATCGAACTGGTTGGGGTTGAAGCTGGGCAAAGATGTCATCGCCATGACCTCGCCGGTCTCGACGTCGAGCACAACGCCAGCAGCCGCCTTGGCATCATAGGATTTCATTGCACGGCCAAGCTCGTCCTCGAGCGCAGCCTGCACGCGGATATCGATCGACAGCGCCGAGGGTGTCAGGCGGAGCTTTGGATCGATCAGCTCGGCATCCATCGCGCGTTCCATGCCCGAGACGCCATGGCCATCGGGGTGGACATAGCCCAGCACATGCGCCGCCAATTGCAGCTGCGGATAGAAGCGTTCCTTCTCGCGCGGGAACTCGATGCCGACCTCGCCCAGTGCATGGACGCGGTTGACCTCTTCGGGCACCGCGCGGTGCCGCAGATAAGTGGGTTTGGTGCGGCTTAGCAGCTTGAGAAAGCGCTCTTCGCTGGTGTCCGGAAAGATCTGCGCCAGCTTGCCAGCAAGCACCTTGCGGTCTCCGATCAGCCTTTCAGGCACCACACGGATGGCATATCCGTTGATCGTCCGCGCCAGCGGCACGCCGTTGCGATCGACGATATCGCCGCGACCCGGATCGACCAGCGCCGAGCGTGTCGCGGCCTGGGCCTGCTCACCAAATACGCCGATAAAGGTCAGCCGGAGCAGGATCGCGCCGACACCGATGCCGAACAGCGCGAGCACAGCGACCAGCCGCACCTGGGCCGTGAGCGTCATGTGCTGACGCTTGCTGGCCAGGCGGACCCTGTGGCTGCCGGATGCGAGCGCGGTCATTGGCCCCCCGTACTCTTCAATTCGGCATCCGCCTGTTTGTTGATCCGATCGAGCAGCCGGTCATCGAGCAGACGGCGCCCTTCGGTCTTGGTCTCGGGCGTTGCTGCGTCGCGGATCGCAGCCTTGGGCGATGTCGTCGCTGCGGTGGCGGCGCGTGCCGGGCTGATGATCGCAATGCTGGCCGCGACCGACAGCGGCGCAGGCGTCTTGACGGTGGTGGCGGCAAGCTCGGATGGCTTGATCGCGGCAGGCTCGGCCTGCGGCTTGATCGTCATTGCGGCAACGCGCACTGGCTTGTCGAGTTCGCGCATCTCGTCGCCGAGATTGGCAAGCTCGCGCTCGCCATCCAGATACTGCGCCGCACTGGGCGCTTCATAGCCATATTCGAGGTCGTTCCACATCGCGAGCTGGGTCAGGCTGGCGCGGGTGGCGAATTCGGTTTCAAGATAGCGGATTTCGGCGCGGGTGCGCAGGATATCACGCTCGGTCCGGGTCAGGTCGCTACGCAGTGTCGCGACGCTGAGCGACAGCGGATACAACGCGATCGCCACGATAAAGATCAGCGCGATCCAGCCGATGGCCTTGAGGCGTTTGACTGCCAGAATCATGCTGCCCGCCTTTCCGCATCATCTGCAGCGCCCCACGCCGGGGCGTCGCTGCGGACCGCGACCCGCAAGGTGGCCGAACGCGCGCGGGGGTTGCGCGCGCATTCGGCCTCGCCCGCCCGGGTCGGCCTGGCGGGTTTCTCGAAACTGGGGGTCCGGCGCTGGCTGGAAACATCGGGCAGGTGGCGCGAGCCGGCGCCTTCGCTGCCACTGCGCAGCTTCATGAAGCGCTTGACGATGCGGTCCTCGAGGCTGTGAAAGCTGACCACCGCGAGCCGACCACCAGGGGCGAGCATCGCCTCGGCCGCAACCAGCCCCTCGCGCAGCTCGTCGAGTTCGCCGTTCACATGGATGCGGATCGCCTGGAAGGTGCGCGTTGCAGGGTCCTTGGGCGCGCCGGGGCGATAGCCCAGCGCCTTGCGGACCACGGCGGCAAGCTCGAGCGTGCGCTCGAGCGGACGCGCCGCGACGATCGCGCGGGCGATACGGCGCGACTGGCGCTCTTCGCCGTAGAGATAGAGGATGTCGGCGATATCGGCTTCATCGGCGGTGTTGACGAAGTCCGCTGCGCTGAGCCCGTCCTGACCCATGCGCATATCGAGCGGGCCATCGGACTGGAACGAGAAGCCGCGTCCCGCCTGATCGAGCTGCATCGACGAGACGCCGATATCGAAGACGATGCCGTTGACCTCAGTCACGCCTGCATCGCGAAGTACATTGGCGAGTTGCGAGAAGCGCGCGGCATGAAACACGAACCGGCCATCGCTTTCGCTCGCCAGCTCTGCGCCTGCGGGCGCGGCATCGGGGTCGCGGTCCAGCCCATGAACCTGTGCGCCTGCAGCCAGCATCGCGCGGCTGTATCCGCCTGCGCCGAAGGTCGCATCAACGTGCACCTCGCCTTGCGCAATCGCGAGGCCGTCGAGCACTTCGGCGAGCAGCACGGGGACATGCGGGGCCTGGCCTGCATCAGCCGGTGGGGTTTCGCGGCGCGCCATCAGGCCTTGCCCCCCAGTTCGTCCATCATGAACCGCGCGACATATTGCTGCGAGGCAAGCCGCGGATCATCGAGCGACAGCAGGTGCTCGACTCCCCAGACGCTGAAATCGGTGCCATTGCCGCTGAAGAACACATGCTTGTCGATACGCGCCATCGCGACCAGCAGCTTAGGCAGGATCAGACGGCCACTGCCATCGAACGCGATGCGGAAGGTAGTATTGAAGCGCGATCCGCCGAAAACCTCGGTGCGAAATTCCTCACCCTGTGCGTTCGCGGCTTCCTCGCGCTGCTGCATCTGCTGAAGCAGCGATTCGAGTCGGGTGGTGCCGCAGCCCTGCAGGCACTGGCCTTCGGCATTGAAGCTGAGCACCGCAAGACTTTCGCCCTTGCTGGCATAGATCAGGGGGTTTCGGAAGTTAGCCGGAATGGCCATCCGGCCCTTGGGGTCGATGGTCGTCAGTGCAGAACCGAGAAAGGCACTGATTTCCGCCACTTGTGAATTGAACCCCTTGTGCCGCGCCGTTGCGTTTCCCTGATCGGTTCGGGGTGCTCAGTTGACGTGCCTGACGATTGCACCACCGTTCCGGCACCCCGGACGTGGACAACAGCATCAGCCGCCCACCGCGCACGCGCGCTGCAGGCCGATGAGGCACGACAAATGAATTGAACCCCGATTATGCCTAACCATAACAGGGGAGATTTGGGGATGGAAGGGTTTTTTTGGGGCGAAACCGGTAACTAGGGGGCAATTACTTCAAATTCGGGCCCGATTGAAGTTACCGTGCGACCGACTGTCATGATGTATCCTTGCTTATCAGGTCAGCAATTAGGGTTGCGACAAAGCGCCTGTTGGCGGGCGCCGACTCGGCAGATTCGTTGATCAAGGCAGGATCCATCAGGTCGGCATCGGCAACCAGCACTGCGCGCCCTCGCCCCCGACGGCAGCGCGCGACATGGCCCTGGTTTTCGATCTCGCAATTTCCGTCCCCGATTTTCCCCGATAGCGGGGCGAATCGCCCCGGATGAACCAGCAACGCCCCAGAAGGCTTCAGGCGAACCGAACCGAGTTCAGGATCGAGCAGCTCGATCCCCCAATGCCTGAGCAGCGGCGACATCAATGAACTGCGCAAGGGCCCCTGCGGATCGCCCAGCCCCCTTCCACCAGCCCATTCGAGCACAGGATCGGCAAATAGCAACAGCCTGCCCCCGCCGCGGACATAATCGTCCAGCGCCACCAGGTCTTGCGGAGGCAGGGCGCGCGGCTGCACCAGGACCGCTAGGTCCGCCCCGTCCAGCACATCACCGTCCAGCGCATCGGCCACCACCAGATCGTGCGCAGCCTTGAGGTCTTCATGCAGCGGATGCGGATTGCTTTTGCCTGCGATCATCGCTGTCAGGTCGACGCCATCGCCGTGGACCAGCGGCAGACTGCTCATCAACACGACCCGCATCCTAGGAGTTGAAGGGACAAGCGATGCGGGGTCTTCGGTCCCGGCGTTACCGGCCGGCACCTGCGAACATGCCACCATCAGCAACATGGCACCAGCCGCAACCAGCGGGCGAAGGATCATTGCTGGGGAGGGGGAGGATTGCCCGATTGCAGATCAGGTTGGAGTTCACCGACCACGGGCGTCTGCCCACCCGTGCTGTGCTGCCTGCCCTCTGCGGGAAGATCGGGGACCACACCCAGATCGACCAGCGGCTCGCTCGCCGCTGGGGCTTGCACCACGGGCGGTGCGGCAGGCTCGAGCGTGCCGGGGACAGTTGCCACCATGTCATCGAACGGAGGCTCGCCGCTCGCGCGCTGCAAAAGCATATCGGCAAGCGCAACCATCACCAGCACGGCGAAGATTCCCGCAATGCCGATCTGCAACCGATGCATGATCGGGTTGCCTGCTGCCGTGCGGGCTGGATTGCGAGCGATGTTGCGGGCTTTCTCAGCGACCATGAGGCACGGTATAGGTCAATCTGCCAGCCAGGGGAAGACCGGCAATCCCTTCGACCGAAGCCATTCGGGATTGTACAACGTCGACAGATACCGGAAGCCAGTGTCGCAAAGGATCGTCACGACCCGCGAACCTGGGCCCAATGTCCGTCCCAACTCGACCGCGCCTGCGACATTGATCCCCGAGGACAGACCCAGGCACAGCCCCTCTTCCTTGAGCAGACGCTGCACCCAGTACATCCCAACCTCGTCGGAAATGCGGAACTGGGTGTCGATCGGCGCATCTTCCAGGTTGCCGGTGATCCGTCCCTGCCCGATGCCTTCTGCGACCGAAGAGCCTTCGGCCTTCAACTCGCCAGTCGCATAATAATTGAACAAGGCTGCGCCATGCGGATCGGTCAGCGCGATGGTCACGTTCTCGTCATGCGCCTTGAGGCCCATGCCCACCCCCGCGATCGTACCGCCAGTGCCCGCTGCACAGGTAAAGCCATCGATGCGGCCTTCCATCTGCACCCAGATTTCTTCTGCCGTGCCTTCGATATGCGCGCGGCGGTTGGCGATATTGTCAAACTGCTGCGCCCAGACCGCGCCAGGGGTTTCTTCTGCCAACCGGCGCGAGGTGTGGACGAAATGGCCGGGGTTCGAATAGGGCGCTGCCGGAACCAGCACCAGCTCGGCCCCCAGCGCGCGCAGCGTGTCCATCTTTTCCTTGGACTGGGTCTCGGGCATGACGATGATCGTCTTGTAGCCCTTCGCGTTGGCGACAAGCGCCATACCGATGCCGGTGTTGCCCGCCGTGCCTTCGACGATCGTCCCGCCGGGCAGCAAAGTGCCGCGTTCCTCGGCATCACGCACGATGTACAGCGCAGCGCGGTCCTTCACCGACGCGCCGGGGTTGGCATATTCGCATTTGCCGAAGATGTCGCAGCCGGCAGCCTCGCTGGGGCCGGCAAGACGGACGAGCGGGGTGTTGCCGATCAAGTCGAGTGTGCTGGGTGTCGTTGTCATGCTGGCTAGATAAGCGCGTGCTCGCGACGCGGCAAGCCAGTTGCTATTGGCCGGTCCCTAGCAAAGGTTTGACGGGAATTATCCCCGCCAAACCTTGTGCTGGTGCAATTCGGTCAATCGCGATCCGCGGCGACTGGTGCTGCGGTTGCAGCCGCTGCCGTAGTGGTCGGGAAGCCGCGACGCTTGAGCAGCGCGTTGACATCGGGATCACGACCACGGAACGCGCGGTACGCCTCGACCCGTTCGGTCTCGTTGCCGGTCGAAAGCAACGTCTTGCGGAACTTGTCGGCAATCTCGCGATTCCAGACATCACCCGATTCCTCGAACGCGGCCCAGGTGTCGGCGTCCATCGTCTCCGACCACAGATAGCTGTAATAGCCCGCCGAATAGCTGTCCGACGAGAACAGATGGCCGAACTGCGGCAGGCGGTGACGCATGACCAGTTCCGAGGGCATGCCGATCTCGGCCAATGTCGCCTTTTCGAACGCGCGCGGATCGGTGACCGGATCGGTGCGGTTGTGCAGCTTCATGTCGACGATCGCCGAAGACAGATATTCGACCGTAGAGAAGCCCTGGTTGAAGGTCTCGCTGGCATTGATCTTCTTGACCAGCTCTGCCGGAATTGGCTCGCCCGTCTTGTAATGCGTCGCGTAATTTTCGAGGATGTACGGCGTTAGCAGCCAGTTCTCGTTCACCTGGCTGGGGTACTCGACAAAGTCGCGCGGCGTGCCGCGCAGGCCGGGATACTCGATATCAGTCAGCAGCGAATGGAGCGCATGGCCGAATTCGTGGAACAAGGTCGATGCATCGTCCAGGCTGATCAGCGCAGGCTCGCCCGGCGCGGGCTTGACGAAGTTGTTGTTGTTCGACGCCAGCACGTTGCGATCCCCGCCCAGCCGCTGCTGCGCGCGATACGATGTCGCCCACGCGCCCGAACGCTTGCCGGTGCGGGCATAGGCATCCATGTAGAACAGCCCGACATTCTCGCCGGTCAGCTTGTTGGTGACCACATAAGTGGTGATATCGGGGTGGAAGACCGGAACCTCGCCGGTGTTTTCCTTGAACTCCAGATCATACAGCTTGCCTGCGGCATCGAACATGCCGTCGATCATCTTGGTCAGCTGGAAGTACGGCTTGATCTCGTTCTGATCGAGATCATACTTCGCCTTGCGGACCTTCTCGGAATAGAAGCGATAGTCCCAGGGCTCGATCTTGAGACCGGCACCCTCGCTATCGGCGACCGCCTGCATGTCGGCGACCTCCTGGTTGACGCGAGCCACCGCAGCGGGCCAGACCTTCATCATCAGGTCCATCGCGGCTGCGGGGTCCTTGGCCATGGTGTCGTCCATCCGCAGATGCGCATGGGTCTTGAAACCCAGCAGTTCCGCGCGCTGCTGGCGCAGCTTGAGGATCTGCGCGATCGTGGCGTTGGTGTCGTTGGCATCGTTGTTGTCGCCGCGCATCACGTACGAGCGGTACACCTTCTCACGCAGTGCGCGATCGGTGGCGTTCTCGAGCACCGGCTGCATCACCGAGCGGGTGTTGACCAGCACCCAGCCATCGACCTTGCGCTCTTCTGCCGCGGACTTGAGCGAGGCGACGAAGCTGTCGGGAAGTCCGGCAAGCTCTGCCTGGTCGGTCACGACGAGGTACTTCTCCTCATCCGCCTGAAGCTTTTCGTTGAAGGTCGAATACAGCCCGGCAAGCTCGCCGTTGATCGTAATCAGCTGAGCCTTGGCGGCGTCGTCGAGCAGAGCGCCGCCGCGCACCAGCCCGTCATAGTCGCGCTCGACCAGCCGCATCTGCTGGGCGTTGAGGCCCAGCGTCTCGCGCCGGTCATAGACTGACTTGATCCGCTTGAGGATGCGCGGGTCCAGCGTCAGCTCGTTATAAAACTTGCTGATTTTTGGCGCCCATTCGGCCTGCATTGCACGAACCTGCTTGTCGGCAAGGTTGCTGGTATAGACACCCCACATCGAGAACACGCGGTTCATCCGGTCACCCGACATTTCGAGCGCGAGGTTGGTGTTCTGGAAGGTAGGCTCGCTGGTGTCGGTCGCGATCACTTCGTACTGCGCCTTCAACTCGTCCATCGCGGCCTGGATCGCCATCGGGAACGCGGCGGTCGAAACCTGGTCCCACGGCGGCACGCCTTCATAGGGGCCAGTCCAGTCCTGATAGATCAGCTTGGCCTGCGCGTCGGTTGCGACCGCTGCGGGCTGCTGCGCCAGTGCGGGCACCGCTCCGCCGATTGCAAATGCTGATGCTGCCATCAGCAGAATTGTCTTACCCATGATGTTCCTTTTGTTCCGAACCCCGCGCTCGATCCCTCATGTGGGCAGCCGGGCGAAGGTCGCAAGGGGACATGACGTTTGAGCGACGACCCTTGCTGATGCGCTCTGGTCGCACGTTCGCGATCGGAACTCCAGCCTCAGCTGCGGCGCGGATGCGCTAAACGGGCCGTTCCGCGAGCAGGCTGCGCACCAGCGGCTGCATCTTTTCGTCATAGCGGGCGAGCATCACGTGCTCATCGGCGGTTTCATAATGGGTGATCAACTCGCGCCCGTTCCACCAGTGCAGCGCAAAGGCGGGCGGGTCGGCGATGATCATGTTGCGGCCATCGGGGGTGTCGGGGTCGATCGGCGCCAGCTCGAGCGCCACCTGCGGCGCGCTCGACGGGCAAATCGCGACCGGAAAACCGCACCAGCTGCTGACGATCGCACGGTGGATATGCCCGCATACCAGTCCGATGATGTTGGGGTGTCCGGTAAAACAGTCGCGCAGCCGCTCGACCCAGGGCTCTTCGGGATGCGTGTTCATCCACTCGATCCCCACCTCGATCGGCGGATGATGCTGGACGATCAGCGTCGGGCGATCGGTCTGCTCGGCCAACCGGTCGCGCAGCCAACTGGCACGCACCTCGCAGAAGGCGCCGCCATGGCGGCCTTCCTCGAGCGTATCGAGCACCAGCAACCGTAGCGGCCCTGCTTCGACCTCATATTGCACAAATCCGTCGACGGTCGGGACATCAGGGAATTGTGCCAGAAAGGTATCGCGTTGGTCATGGTTACCCACGCACATGTGCACCGGGAACGGACAGACCGAGAGCGCGTTCCTGAGCCTGCGATAGCTGTCTTCATCACCCCGATCGATCAGATCGCCGGTGGCCAGCAGCATGTCGGGCTGCGGGTCGAGATTGCACAGCATGCCGATGACCTGATCCAGCCGTTTTCGGTTGAACTCGGCCGGATTGTCCGGATCGAACCCCAGATGAATATCGGTGATCTGGGCAATCAGCATTCGGGCTGCAGGTCCTCGGTTGTGGGTCAGGTCGGCTCCCGTGGCTATCGTCGCAAACGGGCCGCTGCCCCCGCTGGATGCGCCATTGCCGCCGTGATCTCGGGCCGCTTTTTCTTCTTGTCTTGCTCGCGAAGCAGCCATGGGGCCCCCTTGTCGGCGTGGTAATCGTGGCACATTGCACAGGTGGATTCGACCGGTTTCTTGACCTTGATCAGCGACTCGCCGGTTTCACCCACATGGCAGGTTCGGCAATCCTTGATCCCCGGCAGCAGCAAGTCGCTGGCCTGGCTGGATTTTTCGGCAAGGTGGCAGCTGGTGCACTCTTCCTTGTCGTGCGCATCGTGCGTGAACCAGCCCTTTTGCAGATAACGGCTGGTCTGGGCGACCGGGGCGATCTTGTAGTCCATTCCGCCCGATGACGACGGCGGCACCACGACATGGCAATCATAACAGGCACCGCCGCGGCTGAAGACCTGGCGGATCGCCTGGTCGGCCCGTCCGCCGCGGAAGTTTACCGCACGGGCGTAATCGGCAGCGGTCCGCCTCGAATTGACCACACCGGGGCGCTGGCGCGCAAGGCTGCCCAGGTTGATCGGCCGGGTCGGCGCGGTCGAGCGATAGAACGCGCGCAAATCGGCCTTCACCTGCTCGGGCTCGCCATGACGCAGCGTGCGGAAGGTATCGCCGATCTTGTCGAAGGCCAGGCTGTGGCACATCGCACAACTCTTCTCCATGTCCACCGCGACAAAGCCGACATTGTTCTTGTCGGCCTCGTGGCAATCGGCGCATTCGAGCGCATCGCCAAAACCATGCTTGCCCGCCAGCCGCCGACCCATCTGGGCGACGCCGCCGGTCTTGTTGAGGTGCAGGTCGTGCGGGAATTTGAGGCCGTTGTTTTCCTTCGGCTTCTTGTCGAGCGAGATGCGCTTGCGCGGTGCCTTGGTGTCGTCACCGGCCAACGGGCGCACCAGCACGGCCGGCTGGAACTGCGGATGCGCATTGCCGAAGTCGGCCGCGTTATCGAGCTTGGTGTTGGTCAAGCGCGTGTCCATCCCGTCGTGGCATTCAGCACAGAATCGCTGCTGTGTAGGCTGCATAGCACCCGCACCCTCATGCTCGGTGTGACATTCGACACAGCGTCCTGCTGGTTTGTTGAAACTGGCGGCAACGAATCGGGTGAAAGCAGCAAATCCGGTGGGGTCGCCGCGCGCCGTCAGCTGCCGGGTCATCGGCGCGTGGGGGCTGGCGTCCTTTTCGTGGCAGGTCATGCAGGCATTGTCGCGGACCGAAACGAACGCATCGACATGACAGGCCTGGCAATCGTTCTTGAGCGTCTTGTGCGCCTGGCTCAGCTTGCCTGACGACCACACGGTATCGGCATGGAAACCGGCAGGACGCGAAACTTTTTCCTTGTAGGCCAGATCCTTGTAGCTCGACCAGGTGTAGATCGGCCAGGCCAGGCACGCGATCAGCACCAGCAAGGCAAAGCTCCAGGCGCTCATCCGCTTGCCGGGGAGCAAGCCCTTGAGCGAATAGATCGCGCCCTCTTCCTTGTCCTCGGCGCTGTCCGACACCGCCTCGACCCGGCGCACCGTGAGCGTGACGGCTTCGCCCTCCACCCCCAACACGATGATATGCCCGCCAAAACGCAATTCGCCGCCACGCACCAGATCGATCGTTGCCGATTCGACACTGCGACCATCGACATCGAAGGGCTGCTGCGATTGCGCGGTGATGACCAGGTCGTTGCCACGGCGTTCGATTCGCGCGTGCACCGGGTTCACCGCCAGATCGGGCAGATGGACGCCATTGGCGGCGTTGCGACCGATGAAGATCTCGTCGCCCGCCACTTCGGTCTGGCGGACAATCTCGCTGCCGTCTGCCTTCAAGGCAACCTGGCGGACGATAAACATCATTCAACTGCCCCCAAACCCGATAACTTTGCCCCCGGTGTGCCCGTCACCAGTAGAAAAACACGCTGAAGATGTGTGCCGAGAGCGCTGCGAGCAGCGCGAAGGTCATCGGCACGTGCACGAACAGCCACACCTGAAGCATCGACTTGATCTGCAGATGCTTGCGCAACCGCGCCAGCGTCGATTCCTTGCGCTGCAAAAGCCCGTCGACCTTGTCGAGCGGGTCATCGCCCATGCGCGGCTGATAGGCGCGCAGCCGCCGCAGTTCTGCTATCGCCGCGCGGGTCTCGCAGCCGCGATAGCTGTTGCCGATCCGCTGAAGGAAGTTGCCGTCGAACGGATCCTGCTCGAGCGAGGCCTGCACGAGAGCGGCCTGCGCGGGATCGAGCGGCTGCGCGGCATCGTGCAGCTGCCGGTCGAGCGAGCGGAGCTGCTCGATCATCATCTTTTCGGTGACCGCACCATCGCTGTCCGCGCGGTTGTTCGACAGGTTGTCGGGCAAGGTCGCGTAGAAATAGATGCCGACGATGCCGGAAATGATCACAATCATCATCAACGCCCAGGCAAGCGTGTGCACGTTCCAGCCAAGCTGGAAGCCCGTGTGCAATGTGCCAATAACGATCAGGCTGAGCCCCAGATAGACATGCGCGCTGGTCCACGCCTTGAGCGACCAGCCCCCTGGCGTGATCGCGCGCTTGCGTAGGCCCAGGCAGGTCAACCACAGGATCTGCAGCGCACCGATCGTGCCGAGCGTATAGCCGTACCACGATCCGCCGTTGTGCCGCGGCTGCACATCAACGAGGAAATAGCTGACCAGACAGACGATCGACAGCACCGTGGCGATCTTCATCCAGCGGAAGTTGCGATGCCGCAGAAAGCCGTCGTGCATCGAATTGCGCTGGCGGCCTATGGTCTTCTTGCGGACGGCAGGCGCGACGGGAGGGGCTTGGCTGGCCATGGCCTACGCCTCCTCCTGCTCGAGCCGCGCGACGGTCAGGAACTCGTCGGGAGCGACACGGATCGCAGCGCCGGTCGGGCAGGCACGCACGCAGCTGGGGCCACCTTCGATCCCGGCGCACATGTCGCACTTGATCGCCTTTTTGGGCTTTTCGACACCGGGGTCGCTGTTGGCATACGCCCATTTCTTGCTCGGCTCGCCCGGTCCGGGGCCAAAGCCGAAGAACAGCCACGACAGCAGGCTGGGCTTCTTGGGCGGAACCTTGTCCATGCGGATCACGCCATAGGGGCAGTTGCGCTGGCAGTTGCCGCAGCCGATGCAGGTGTCATTGATATACACCTCGCCATCGGGACCACGGTTGATCGCGTTGGGCGGGCAATCGGCCATGCAGTGCGGGTGCTCGCAGTGGCGGCAGCTCGTCGGAACGTGGAGGTGCGCATAGGAGCGCCCCGCCTCGCGATCGAGCCGCGAGAGGCCATCATGGCTGTCGGCGCAGGCCTTTTCGCAATTGTCACAGCCGACGCACAGGCTTTCGTCGATCAGCAGCACGTCTGTCGCCTCGCCGATACCGTTTTCGACAAGAAAGTTGGCAACGCCCGAATACATGTCGACCACGCCCGAAAAGCTGTCCTTCTTGGCCTCGATGAACGCGTTGATGTCCTGCCGGCTGGCCATGTCGCGCTTGGCACGCTTCAATAGCTCGGGGTTGGCCTCGAGCACCTTCTTGAAGGCATCGCCATCGATCTGGATGACCTCGGACTTGATCGCCGCCTTCACCGTCGCGGTACGCCGGCCGCCTGCGATCAGCGCCATTTCGCCGACATAGGATCCTGCGGGCAGATAGGACAGGAACACCGGCTTGCCGCCGATCTCCTTCTCCACGATCATCGATCCGACGCGGATCACATAGATCTCGTTTCCTTCGTCGCCTTCCTTGAGGATCGCCTCGCCGGGTTTGACCTGACGGATCTTGCTGGTCTGGACCACTTCGGCAATGTCGTCGGGCTTGAGGCCCGAGCCGAACATCTGGAGCAGCAGGCGCTCGGTCGATATCCGCTCGATCGCCTTCTTGGCAGTGGGCACCTGGCTCTGCAGCTTCAATGCGGCGTTGCGCGAGATTTCGACGCAGATCGTATCCTCGGCCGCGACGATAGTGGCGCCGCGCCGCCGACCCGAAATCAGACCGACCTCGCCGAAGATCGAGCCCTGCCCGATCGGCACGGTCTTGCTTGTATCATTGGGGTCGATCTGCACTGCGACCGAGCCTTGCGCAATCGCAAACAGCGAGGATCCAGGCGCCGCGCGTTCGAAGATCACATCGCCCTTGCGATAGAATTTCGCGTCGGAATCGAGCATGAATTCGCGCATCTGCAGCGGGTTCATGCCGTTCAAGATGGTCACATTCTCGCGCAGCAGATCGAGCCACTCGGCAACGGACTTGCGACCCGGCAGATCCTTGAACTTGGCTTCGAGGATCGGTTCGTCCGCCGGCTTGAGCTCGGTGTTGCCGTTGATGAACTCGATGACGTCATAGCCCTGGTTCATGCAGTGCTTGATCAGCGGATAGCCCGCCAGCGCGCCGATGACGAAGATTCCCGGCGCTGTCGATTCGAACACCGGCGACAGCTGCGGAAACGCCAGCCGGTCGGCACTGGTAAACGCGATACCGCATTCCTCAATGAACGCACGCGGCGGGGCGGAGCCGATGCGCGCGATGATCCGGTCGCAGCGCACGCGTTCCTCGCCATCGCGGGTGCTGAAGGTGATCCAGCCCGGCTCGACGCTGGCGGTATCGGTCTCGAAGCGGATGTTGAGCTTGCCCGCGTTGCGATCGCCCAGCAGCGCCAGCGCATTTGCCTCTTTCGCGGTCGGAAACGATTCCTTGGGGCTGGTCGCTTCGGGGCCGCGGCTGACCACGGTGACGACATTGCCCTGCGCCGAATCCTCGGCCAGGCCGCGCGCGTTCTCGATCCCCGCATCGCCCGCACCGATTACGACGATGTGCTCGTCGACATATTCGGTGGGGTCATCGAGCTGATACTGCACATGCGGCAGGTCGCCGCCCGGGCAGCGCATGCGGTTGGGATTGCCCTGCGTGCCGATCGCGAACACGACGTTCTCCGCCATGATCTTCTCGCCGTTGGTCAGCTCGATCTCATAGGGCGGGGCGTAGCGCTGGATTTCCTTCTTGGTGACAGTGCCGTCGCGCGCGCGCATCTCGATGACATGGACGCTGCCCTCGATCGCAGGCCCCGTGCCGCGAATCGCCTTTGCCTCGGCGTTGAACTTGACGTTGACGCCCAGCTCCTTGGTCCGCGCGTTCCACTTCTCCAGGATCGCCTCGCGCTTGCCCGCCTCGAACTCCTGGTCGGAACGCAGGACGAGCTGCGATGGCGTCGCCATCACGTGCTTGCCCTTCTGGTATTTATAGATCGTATCGGAAAGATGATCGGTCTTTTCGAGCAGGATGTGGCTCATCCCCAGGCTCGCTGCACGCCCGGCGGCGCTTTTGCCCGCCGGGCCAGAGCCGATGATCGCAACGCGGAATATCTCGCTCACAGGTTCGCGCCCCCTTTTGCAGACGCATAAACGCCTGCGCTTGCATCGCCGTGGTGGATCAGCCTGGTTATGCGTAGCCCGATATCTCCCTGATCGGTACCACCGTCGCCAGATTGCCCCGCAGCCGCAAGAACTTGCCCAAAATTCGGTTGCGAACCCTATGCCGATATTTCTAGCAAAGAATGTGATCTTTACCACTTAGAAATTGGAAAACTTGGCCGATCGGCTAGCATCGATGCGAGCCCCCGCCGACAAAGAGACAAGCAGATGACCGAGACCACCCCCGACAACCTTGCACCGCAGCCTGTGGTGGCTGCCCCGGCAGAGACGCCGCAGGGCGGGTTCGGCGCCGCGCGGATCGCGTTGTTGGCGGCAGCGCTGATTGCGGCGAGCGCGGTGGGGTACAAGATCTACACCGATCAGGCACCAGCCACGGCAGCGCCCGCCGCACCGGTCAATGCCGATGGCGAACCCGCATCGGTCGATCAGGTCATTGCCGCGCTCGAGGCCCGGCTGCAGGACGATCCCGATGACGCCGAAGGCTGGCGGATGCTGGGCTGGTCGTATTTCGAGACCGGACGCTTTGCCGAATCCGCCACGGCGCTGCGCCGCGCAATCCAGATTGCACCCGGAAACTCGGAATATCATTCGATGCTGGGCGAGGCTCTGGTGATGGCCAGCAACGACGCGGCGATCAGCGCGGATGCCCGCGCCGCATTCGAGCGCGCCACCGAACTTGACTCCAAGGATGCGCGCGCACGCTATTTCCTGGCTGCGGCCAAAGATATCGACGGCCAGCATGCCGCAGCGATCGAGGACTGGTTCGGGCTGTTGGCCGAAACACCCGCCGACGCGCCTTATGCCAAGGACATCCGCGATGTGATCCGCAACGTCGGAAAGGAGCGCGGGATCGAGGTCGAGAAACGGCTGGCCTCGGCCAAGTTCGCGCCTGCCACCGGTGGCTTCAAGACCGATGGCGCGGCAGCAGCGACCGCAGGCATACCCGGCCCCAGCCCTGATCAAATGGCGGCCGCTGCGGCGCTGCCCGAGGGCCAGCAGGACATGATGATAGCGCAGATGGTCGATGGCCTCGCCGATCGGCTCAAGCGCGAGCCCGGCGATACCGATGGCTGGATCATGCTGCTGCGCAGCCGGATGCAGCTGGGCGAGACCGGCAAGGCACAGGCTGCGTTGCGCGATGCGACCGCAGCGCTCAAGAACAAGGCTGCCGATCAGCGCCGCGTTCGCGAGGCGGCATCGGCGCTGGGCGTGCCCGGGGCCTGAGGCTCAAAACGCGCCTGCAGCCGACAGATGGCTCCGTTCCGGACCAATGTAACCGTATAATGATTGCCTGATCGGCGGGTAGCAAATAGTTTCCTCTCAATGGCTTGCGTGCCATTAAGCATTCACTGGCAGGGCCCTCTTGCCTTTGTCGCATCCCCTCTGTCAGCAAGGTGAGCCGGGACATATTATGCCGGATATGGATCATATCGAGCGCGCCTGGAAAGCGATCGAAGCTGCAGCGACACTGCCCGACCTGTTGACCGTGACAATCGACGCTGCGCATGAGTGTGGTTTCGCTTACGCTGCTATCGCGCGTCATGTGCATGTGCAATCTGGCCTGATGCGCCCCGAAGTTGCGAGCAACTATCCGCAAGCCTGGCAGGATCTGTTCAACCGGCGCGACTACGGCCTGCAAAGCCCGATCCTGGCAGCATGCCAGCGCAGGGGTGGAGCGATCCGCTGGACCGAACTCGAATCGATCATCCCGCTCACCCGCATCCAGCGCGAGTATCTCGACGAATCGCGCAGGCTGGGACTGGCCTCCGGTTGCACGGTGGCCAGCCATATGCCCGACATGCCGACGGTGTCTGCCCATTTCGTTGTCCGCGACAATGGTCCGCTGGCCTCGCAGACGTTCATGCTGGCGATCCTGTTGGGCACCGCAGCAGGGCAGCAGGCCCGCACGATATGGCAATCGCGCCACCCGGATGCGGCCGCCGACCTTGCCGAGCGACTGTCACCGCGCCAGGTCGACTGCATCAAGCTGGTAGCGCGCGGCATGACCAGTTGGGAAATCGCCAGCGTGCTGGGCATCTCCGACCAGACCGTCAGCGAATACCTCACCGATGCAAGGCGAAGGCTGGCCGTGTCGAACCGGGCCCAGTTGGTGCTCAGGGCGCTCAAGCAGGGCTATTTCACGCTGGATGACGTGACCGAATAGGGCGGGATCGGGCTATCGGAAGTGGACGCGGCACCGGGCTTCTGGACGGATTGGATAATGCGCCGCAGCGGGGACCGAGGCCGATGCTGAAGCCTCGATCTTTCTAGCACGTCGAGATAGTGAAACCCCCTAAGGGGGTGCGAGCCACTAACGGGCTTGCAACGCGTCTGGCCGGTGTGGCGCAGCGACGTGATCGACCATGATTATCGCAGACCTGACAACGACCGTCGCAAACCGGTCCTTCTGATAGCCTTCCATACTGAACCAGAAGCCGCCGATTGCAGCCAACGATATCGCAAGAGCAAACCGAAAGTTCTTGGTGATTGCGGCAGTCATATATCCTCCGGTGAGATGAAGGTTTTGCTGGAAACCTCGCCAAACAAGCCATCGCACACGCTCATGGTGTCAGCAATCAGCGTTCGGCGACCGAATACGCGCTTTGCCTCGGGCTATCAGTCGCGGATCGGTGTGCGTGCGGCAACCAGCCACGCCAGCACGGTGATCGCGCCGCACCAGACCAGGAACGCGCTCAGCTCACCCAGCGCCAGCAATGCCACCCCCGGAGCGAAGGTGAGCGCCCATCCTGCCCGCGCCGAACGGGGCAGTGCCATGCGGCGGTCGAGACGGAACACGCGGGCGCGCTTGGCATCGGTGTAAAGCAAATAGACCACCGCGAGCAGGCTGGCGGCAGTAGCGGCCAGAAACAGGAAAACCGGGCTCATTCGGCAGGTACCGTAGTTCCAGCGGGCTGGTCGGCGCGCAGCTGGCGTCCTATGCTATCCCCGCGCCGCGACTGGTGCAGCGCAAATGCGCCTCCGGCAAGCAGCATCAGGTCGATCATCACCACCACTGCTTGACCCGCGTCGATCAATGACGGCCAGCCTGGCCCGCCCGTCGCCAGCCGCACCATGGGCAGCACTGCCATCGCAACGCCCAGAATCGCGAGAAAAATCGCGCTCGCATCGCCTCGCCGGACCAGCGCGCCGGCCAGCAGCACGGCAAATGCACAGCTGGCAACGAACCCGAACGCTGTCCCGTACACGGAGCCACCGGTGCGATAGGTCAAAAGGAAACCCAGCGCCGAACCTGCAAGACCGATCGGCACACCATAGCCGACCATCGGGATCGCGATGCCCAGCAACTTGCCAGAAACCATATCAGGCCGACGCTCCACCCACAGGCGAAGCCCGGTGAGCGTGACATAGCTGGCCGCGAGCCCCAGCGAGACCCAGATCAGCTTGGACAGTAATCCGGCAAAATGGCCGAAATGCAGCGGGCCCATCCAGGCATAGATCGAGCTTCCCAACGAAGGCCGGGTGCCCAGATCGGGCTTCACGCCCTGATACCGGCCCGAGACCATGTCATAGACATGCGTGCTCGCCTCGACCGCCTTGCCTGTTGGAAGGTGGTAGAGATACGCCTTGGCATCGGCGGTTCCCCAATGCGCGATCGAGATGAAGGTCGGTTGCGTCCCGGTGCGCGCGACCGACCGGGCGACCATGCTGTCGAGATTGGCCATGTCCGCGGGCCGCTCGCTCACCTTTTCGGGCGCGCCGATCAGGGTTTCAGTCATCTTCATCTGGTCGCCGCCAAACGCCACCATCGCGACGATCGGCAGGCCGATCGCGCCGGCAAAGCTGAAGAATGTTCCGGTGAACGCAAGCAGAAAGCCGAACGGCAGGCTCCAGCTTCCCGCGAGAATATGCCGGTCACGTTTGTTGAGCAGCCGACTCGACAGCCGCGGCGCGACAAACAGGTCCTTGATCAGGTGCCGGTGCAGAATGATTCCCGAGAGCACCGCAAACAGCATCACGAAACCGGCGAGGCCGGTGAGATACAAGCCCACGGGGTTGGGTGCATGCAAGCTGATGTGCAGGATGGAGATGAAGTAATCGAGTGCGCTGTCGCGGTCATCGGGGAGTTCCGCGCCAAAGCCTTCATCGCGCGCGACAACATCGAGCGTTCCGGGTTCGAGCAGAAAGCGTACCCCCACGTCATCGGGATCGCCCGCCGCGTTGACGCCATGGGTGTGGAAAAACACCAGCATCGTCCCCGAGGCGTTGGGGTAAATCGTCACGTCTTCACGGTATTTGGGATCAACGGTGGGCGCGAGCTGCTTGATCTTTGCGTCGAGTGGCTGGCTGAACGGCGCCTGCGTCCGCGCGCCGCCGATCGACCATGCGCCGATCTCCTGTGAGAGCACCGCCACGGTGCCGGTGATGATCACGACATAGAGAAACAGCCCGAGCAGCACGCCCGACCAGCCATGCACCGCGAGCAGCCGCTTCGAGGTCGCCTGGTTGACCATACTCATCGTGCCGGGCTCATCATGCAGTATCCTTGTCGGTCCATGTCTGTCAGAAACGGCTGTAGATCAGCGCGGAGTTGGTCAGGATGATCGCGGTGATGATCGCGGTTCCGCGCACCGGCCGCGCCTCGATCAGCGCGTAGAGAAAGAACACGGCCCAAAGCGCCGGAAACAGCAGGATCGGGAAGATCAGATTGTCGATTCCCGCAGCGCCCACGGGCAGCCACAGCGGCATCGATGCCATGGTGACGACAGCTGCGACCAGCGCCAGCGGCCCGGCCATGATCCAGCGCAGCATGGTGTCGCGCGCGGGCATTCCGCTTCGGACGCCCGAACTTCGTGTCTGTGTCGCAGGCTCCACCAGCGCTCGCTCCCTCGGTCGGTTCCGCTGCAAACCCATGCGCCGGAAACAGGATCAAGGTCTAAGGCCAACCAATCTCTATTGCAAGTGATTCTCATAATGATAAGCAACAGGGCGCATGGCGCTTTTGCTGTCGGCAATTCAGGGCAGCGTGGCACTATCGGCGAGTTTGCGGAATTGCGCGATAACGGCTTCAAAATAATGCAAGCGCGGTGCCTCGAAACTGATCATGTACAGCCTGCCCGCGATGATTGCCGCGCGCGCTTCGCCCTGGCGTGTCAACTCGTCCTGATCGACGAATTCATAGGTAAAATGCACCGCCTCGCGCCCTAGAAACTGCCCCGGTTCGATGGTCGTCACCTTGAACGATCCGCTGTTCTTGTAGGTGCGATAGGTGGTCTCGAGCAGTTCGGGTACCTCGACCAGCAGCGTGGCGGTAGAGAATTTGGGCAGTGGCTCGCGTTTCTTGCTGCGTTCACGTACCAGCGGCTTGCCCGGCTCGATACCGGCGTAGAAGGTGACATCATTCAGCTGTGCACCATCGATCGTCCACCTTTCGGTATGCTTGCCAATGTTGCCGTCGAGCCGGTTCCAGTCTCGCGAAGGCGTTACCGTGAGCGGCGAATCGTCGACCGCAACGCTCACACCACTTTCGCGCAGCTTGTGCGCCTGCGCGGTGAGCGGGAGGCAGGCCAGCGCCAGCAGCCACAGGGCGACGAGCGCACGCAACGATGGAAGCGTCATTGGCCAGGTCCTTGATTGGGGATCATCATGCCGATGAGCCGGGCATCGGGTGCATCGGGTTTTAACGCCAGGTACTGGCGCAAGGCCTCCTGTCCAGCGCCAGGCTGGCCGGTCTTGAGCAATGACAGGCCCAGCCCGCGATGCGCATCTGCCATCTGCGCGTCGAGCGCCACCGCCTCACCATAAAATTGCGCAGCGTTGACCAGATCGCGCGGGTTGCCGCGCATCCGGTAAAGCTCGCCGCGATAATGCCACAGCTGCGCGGTCCAGCCCTCCTGCGCGAGCGACTGGATTAGGTACTCGCTCGCGCCGAAGTCGTTGAGCTTGATCTGGTCGTCGAGGAACGTACCCAGCCAGGGAGCGAGCGTAGCGCGATAGCGCTGCGCGCCATCGTCCCTTCGCAGCCCATCGGGATCGGCGAGTTCGGCGAGATAGCCTGCACGCTCGGCCTCGGGGGGATGGGAAGCGGTGAAGGCGATGGTGTCGAACCTCGGCTTCTTCAGCCCGCGATGCAGCGCCGAGGCATCGATTTCCTGCATCAGGTTCTGCCACACTTGCGCTGCCGCCTGTGGCCGCAACTGGCTGGCGTTGAGATAGGCGACCCCCAGCCTGTCGGCCTCGCGTTCCTGGTCCCTGCCGAACCGGAAGAGATTGCCCAGCACCGATATCTGCAGGTTCTGATAGGTCCGCGCGACCTGATAGCGGGGCGCCAGGCTGCCCAGCACCGCGGTCCAGGCGAGCAGGTCCGTGCCAGAACGAGCGGCCTTGAACTTGTTGAGCGAATGCCGACTTTCGAAATGACCGAACTCGTGTGCCAGGACCGCACCCAGCTCGGCCTCGTTGCGGACCCGCAGCAACAGCCCGGTAAACACCCGCATTGTCCGGTTGGGTGCCATGGTCGCGTTGAACACCGGCACTTGCAGGATGTAAATGCGCACCGAATTGCAGCGGTGCTGTCCGACCGTATCGCACAGCACCTGCCGGACGTAAGCGTTCAGGGCCTCGTCGCGGACCACCAGTGGCGACTGGGCGATCGCGCGCTCGTCCTCGTCCATCATCTGCCACAGGCCGATCTCGTCAACGCCCTGTGGCTGGTAAGCGCCGGCATAGGGTGGGAGCGGTGATGGCTGCGCATAAGCATGCGCCATTCTCGACAGGTCCACCCCCGACAGGCCCACCCCCAAAAGGTCTGACCCCAGCAGAAAGGCAAGCGCGCCAAGCGCAAGACCACGGGCACGAAAGCTCATTTCCCAGCCCCGCTGGCGGCCACGACGTCAGCTTTGGCAATCGTGCTTCCGGGAAAATCCTCGAGCAATTGCCGCACGCGCTTGGCAGCGCCATCCTTTTCGCGGACATCCCCGCCCATCTGCGCATCGGCGTTGAGCCACAGCAGATCGCCGGTCTTCAGGTCCACCAGCCCGGCATAGCCGACATGCTCGCCGGACGAGACCCCTACGCCTGCGAGCATCCCGACCACCTGGAGCATCTTGCGCCCGGTCGAGCCGTAGACATCGCGATTGTAGATAAACAGCGCATAGTCGGCACCATCCGCGCCCGGCAGGCTGGCGACACTGTTGCCAAGCGACCAGTCGAACACGTCTGCCTTGTTGTCGCGCTTTTTGGTGGGAAGCCGGTTGCCGACGAAGAACTGGTACTGGATCACCGCCTGCGACACTGCCGCAAACAGCGCCATGTGCTCGTTCAGCGCGCGCGCGTCCTCACCATAGGCATCGGGTGCGATGATGATCTCGTTGCCCAGATTGCGCTGCGAGGCATCAAGCGCCTCACCGATGTTGGCACGCGCCTGCTCGGTCCAGTCGGCATTGGGTTCGAACAGGCCGCCGGTCGATTGCTCGCCCACCCGCATCGTCGGACGCAGCAGCAGGATTTTCTTGCCGCTTTGGGCTGGGAGGTTGAACCCCTGCCGCGTAGCGGATCGCTCCTGCGCGCAGACCGGCCCGGCAGCAAGCGCCAGGATCGCAAACGCGCCAAGTAAGTGAAAAATGGATGTCCGCATGCGTGCCCCCCGCAATAGGCACGACGATAGTCCCGGCCGCGGGCGGTGCACCAGCTATTATCGCGCGATAGCTCCAATCTGGATGAAGTTGTTCGGCATCGCCCGCCGAATATCGAACCGCAGCTCAGCGCGCACCGAACAATGCAGAGCCGATCCGGACATGCGTCGCGCCGAGCCGCACAGCGGTCTCGAAATCCCCCGACATGCCGATGCTGAGCTGGTCGAGCCCTGCATCGCGCGCCAGCTTGGCGAGCAGCGCGAAATACGGCGCCGGTTCGACATCGGCAGGCGGGACCGCCATCAGACCGACAATCGGCAGCCCGAGCGCATGGACCTTGTCGAGGAACTGCGGCAGATCGGCGATCGCGCAGCCGCCCTTCTGATCTTCTTCGCCGATATTGACCTGAACGAAGCATGGAACGCGCCTGCCCGCCTTGTCCATTGCATCGGCGAGCGCCTTGGCGAGCGACGGGCGATCGACCGAGTGGATGCAATCGAACAGCGCGACCGCATCATCGGCCTTGTTCGATTGCAGCTGGCCGACCATGTGCAGCTCAAGCCCGGGGTGCTGTTCGCGCAGCGCAGGAAATTTGGCTTGCGCCTCCTGCACCCGGTTTTCGCCGAACACTAGCTGGCCTTGCGCGATCAGCTCCTCGATCGCTTCGACAGGCTTGGTCTTGGAGATCGCGATCAGCGTCGTCGATCCGGCCGGGCGCCTGGCGATCTTTTCCGATTGCGCGATGGCGGCACGGATGCCGGCGAGCGGGGTTGCGGGGGCGGCAGATGGGGACGGGCTATCCATGGTCATGACCCGGGGCTATAAGCCGGGTCATGTCCCGCCGCCAGCCCGGAAAATCAGTCGTCCCCCGACTTTGGCTGATCACCGACGCGCGCAACGATGCCCGGCTCGAGCGCGCCATCGCGCGGTTGCCGCTCGGCGCAGGGCTTATCTTTCGGCATTATCATCTTCCGCCAGATGAACGCCGCGCGCGCTTCGATCGGCTGGCGCGGCTGATCCGCACGCGGGGCGGGGTGATCGTGCTGGCGGGCGACGGGCCAACAGCGCGCCGCTGGCGCGCAGACGGCTGCTACGGCGCGCCAGGTGACGGCACTGCTGGCGGATTGCTCCGGCTGGTGACGGTGCATGATATGGCCGAGCTGCGGCGCGGCAACACGAACCGCGGCCCGTCGCTGGCGCTGATCTCTCCGGTGTTTGCCACGCGCACGCACCCGGGCGGCGCAACGCTTGGCGTCCCGAGGTTCGCCACCCTCGCACGGCTTTCGCGGCACCGGGTCATCGCACTGGGCGGAATGACGCGGGCACGGGCGCGGCATGTCGGTGCGATCATCGACGGCTGGGCTGCGATCGACGGTCTGTCAGATTAAATCCGCCGCTCACCTCACACCCCGCGGCTGCGCTGCAAGGTTTCGTTCGACTCAGGCTTTGCTGATCAAGCACGGATGCTGGCTCCCAAAATTCAGCCTCCAGAAAATACCGGGAAGCACGCATTCGCTTGAAGTCGCTCCGGGAGGACTCCAAAACCGGCAATCGGCGATGAAAATGGGATGGAGATCGCAACCTCATGCGAATTGACCTGCCCGCGGCAAGTCCCCCCCGAAGTGGCCGCCACCGCCCCTGGTGCAACTGTGATGGCGTAATCGCGGGCGCGCGCTACCGCAAAGGTGACCCGCTGCTGCTGGGTACCACAAGCTTCATCCAGCGCCATGCAGCGAGCGGTATGAAACGCAACTTCAGTCAATGTCTGACGGGTCCAGTAAGCGCGCCCGAACTCTATCAGGCCAAACAGCATCGCGATGAACAAGGGAGCCAGCAGCGCAAACTCGAGTATAGCAGCTCCGCTGGAGGAACGCATCAGTCTGCGCAGGTTCATTGCAGCCTCACAGTTGCGGTCTGGGACAAATTTGATTCAACGCCTTCCTTGGGCAACAATGCTGGACTGAACGGCTGACTTGCGGTGATCGTGAGATAATACCCAGCATTCACCCCCGAAGTCATGTTCGATCCAGAACACGGGGCGCCACATTGCCGGGTCACGAATGTGCCTTCGTGGGAAAGGCAGGCGCACGTGCGATTTAGGTTGGTGCAGCTGTTCGCCACGCCGTTACAGCTGATGGTCACCGCCAACGCATCGTCGTTGGCGAGCGCTCGCACGTAGCTCGTCAGTTCATTAAATTTGACATCGTCACGCTGATCAAAGGCCTGGAGGCTGGCGGCCGAGACCGCTGAGCCCATTTGCGCGCGATTGAAAATCATCTCGCCCAGATCAAACGCTCCAAGAGCAGTGATGAAAAACAGCATAACCCAAAGCGCAAATTCAACCGCAACGCTGCCTTTGCTGTCGGATCGCAGGGATTTTAATAGATTTGCCATATCAGCGCACCAAGCGGATGGTTTTGCCACCGCTGCCTCCTCCGCCATAGGCTTCGGTCATCGTGCGGCAGGCAGACCCTGCCGCAGCGCCACCTGTCGCTGCAATCGTCTTGGCAATCAGAGTGAAGCATTGGCCCTCCGACAGATTGGTGCTGCCTCCGCTCATGGTGAGGCTGGAATTTGGCAAGTGTACGGTGCCCACAAAGATGCTTTGTGCGCCAGCGGCCCAGTTTGTGTTGGCACTCGTCAATGAATGGAGCAGCAGGTCTCGGATCTGGCCGCCGGGTACAGACGCGTCGGGTGCGATCAGCTTTGTGCGTGCGCCTCCCGCCAAATTGAGCGTGCCGCTTGTGATGAATGTGACATCGACCCCTGCCATGTCGAACCCGCTCACTGATACTCCATTGATCATCTGCCCCCAAGTGATCCCAGTGTAGGGCGAGGTGAAGGGCCAAGTTGTCCCGCCTGTCCCGTTGGTGAAGTTGCCGCCAATGGTGTAGCGCCCTGCTCCGAACAACGCTGATCCAGCAATGGTCATGTTGCCGTTGATGAAGTGATTGGCGGTTATGGGAAAACGGATACGACTGCCGCCTGCGGTTGAAATGTGGCCATTGGTGCTGAATGGGCCATCGCCCATGAACATGCGCCCGCTGCCTTGCAAATTGATCGCGGTTCCGTTGCTTCGCGGACCGATCAGAAAGCTGCCATTCCCGATGGAAAGCTCGGAGTTGCCCCCGATGTCGATCCCTTCATTCGCCTGAAAGGCACCATCGCCAGCGACCACGAAACCGCCGCCGGATATGTTGAAACTGCGGAACAGGTGTTGCCCATTCCCCATCTGCAAGCTCGCCCCTCCACCGATGGTGATCGGTGCGTTGACGATCACATCGCCGTCGCCCTTCAGGTTACTGCCTGTAAAAGTAGCTGTTCCGCTGCCGATGTGGAGTGCGCCATTGCCAATGCGAACACCGCTCGAACCACTGTTGAACCCGCCATTGACGAACAGGTTGACGTCACCAAACACCACACTGCTTCCGCCGTTGGCAAAGCCATTCTTGATTGTGATCGTCGAACCTGAGGCAAAATTGACATTGATCCCGCCTGCAACGGTAAGGCGTTCGATAGTGTAGTTGCCGGCCGGCACATTGTATGTGTTGCTGGTGCCGACGCGAAATCCTGCGACATTGCTGGCCGGCGACCAGTTAAAATCCCAGTTGCTGCCGCTGGGCGTTGCAGGGTTAGCAAGGCTTGGTATTGCGGTGAAGGTGCCGAGCAACGATCGGGCTGTAACAAGTTCGGCATTATCGGCCCAAGGGTCGATCAGGCTGGTCGACGTGTTGACCCGTTTGTCCGCAGACGGAACGTTGTTGTTCCACGCCGGGGTTGAAAAGCTTGTGGCGAAGCGCAGGCTGTTTGCGTTGAGCGTGCCCCATTCATTCAGGATTTGTCCTGCGCCCGAAATAATATCAGCCGCACGCATCAGCGAGCCAGCATTGTTCACCTGCCCCACCGCAGCGATTGAACAATCTGGCGCATTGATTGTGCCGCCTCCTTCTGTGCGCAGGGCATTGCTGCCGTTGCTTAATGCAAGAAAGCATGGCGTGGCGAAGGGTGGCTCGCCAGAAACGACGGCGAATGACTCGCTCCCCACCGTGAACGAAGCCGGCGCGCCCACGACCCGTGCAAGAGTAAATGGCAACTGCGCCGTCACTGTAACTTTAACCGACAGATCGCCGGAATTGGGAAAGTCGTTGACCAGCTGCGCAGTTACATTGGCGTCGGGTAGTCCGTTCCCAACCGCAAGGTCGCGCGCAATGGCGCTGAGATTAGCCGGATTGTTGCTCGATTGGTAAGCAAGGGCAGCGCCCAGCGCCGCTGAATCGGCGACCCGCTGGGTAACCATGCGCTGCTCAAGGCCGCGGCCAAGGTCCACCGCAAGACCCAATCCACCCAGAACGACGGGCAGGCTGAGGCCAGCGATCAACCCGACACTGCCGTCGGTATGACGGAGCAACTCCGTCATTCTTCGCACAAGATTGGGGGACATCATGGCTGAAGGCTCGCAAATCGATAGCGACCGGACAATGCCAGTTGCTTTCGAAGCATGGAGATATCAGGCCAGGTCTAAAGCAAGGTTAATGCAACCATTATATCGCAAATTTGGATGCGACTGACGACAGAAGACTGGCAGGCAGTCACTTTGCGTCTTGTGATCGGGTTCGAAAAACGAACGATGATGATCGTGGCATGTTCCATCGAGCCGCCCCGACCTTGGCGAAGGCCCGCTATAGGGTCGGCCTTGCTGCATGCGCTTCGACGCCCTGGGGCTGAAGCTCCGTATCTCAGAGCTTGGCTTGAACTGGATACAGCTATGAGCGGGGTCGGTGAGACCAGTCCAGCGATAGTGTCACCCGCCGAGAGGCCGCTTTTGCGTAAAGACCTGAAATACGCAAGGACCAACCGCGCTGTTGCCACTGGCACCGGATGCGACGGCAAGGGATTGAACGCCTGCCTTCGCAGGAGACCGAGATGGAGCGCTTAGGAAACGCTCGAAGGATCAGAAGCGGAATTCGGTTCCGACGTACACAGCTTGGCTGTCATACTGTTCGTTGGTCAGGCCGGTCAGGCGATCCCGCTCGCTGCGCAGGCGGATGCCAGCGGTGACATCGAGATTGCGGGTGACCTTGTACGCGCCGCCAACGTCAAGCGAGTAGCTGCCCTGGTCGTTGAACGGACGAACCGCACGGGTGGTCGGCGCCTGGATGTCGTCCAGTTCGATCCGCGGGGTGAAACGGCTCTTGCGCGCCGAATCGCTGCGGCCAAGCTGGTCGATATCGGGCAGAGCCTCGTCCTGCTGGCGGATGCTGGCAGGCAGCGCAAACTTGGTGAAGCCCTTGGCCACGCCGAGGCTGAAGGCCGTCGGTGTGATCTGGACCAGACCTGTGCCCTGGCCGCCATCGCTGGCCAGGTCAGGGCGGATATTGATCGCCTTGGCCGAGTCGGGCCGGACGCGGACTGCAATGGTCAGCGCGCGGGTGCCATTGGTGGCAGAGGCAGCTGGCGTGAAGCGGAACATCTTGTCGCCGCGCAATGCCGAGAACTTGAGCTTATCGGCAAGCCGGGGGTCAACCGATGCCGGGGTGAACGATCCGATGCCGCCACGGACATCAATCGACACGGGACGCGAGTCGAAGCCGGACGAAAATGCCAGCGCAATCGACGGCACCAACGCCGCGGAGCTGAGCAAAAGCCCCGAAATCGCCAATTTTTTAAACACACCCGCGTTCATGATTCAATTCCGACCCCACTTCGTCCCTGATCAACGTGTTACCACAAAATCAGGTTCCTGAATGCCCAATGCCCGGCATACCAAAATTTAATCTCAGACCGTTGCATACAATCCACAATGTCGATCGACCTTGCCCCTGCGGGCACTGCCAAGCGACGCTCTGGACCACCTCCCCAGACGCTGCGGACAAGCCGCTACACCCAAGAATACCGGGCGATAACTTGCTGGTGCATGAACGCGCGAGGCAGTGCGCTTGTGCTTGCCCAAGGCTATAAAGCAATTATAGAAGGCCGCTGTTTCTCGCGTCAGTTGTGTAAGGATTTTGTCATGCCTGTTCTTCCTTTTGCCCGCGCCGCGATCGGTGCTGTCGGCACGCTGACGCTGCTTTCCGCATGTGGCGGCGGCCAGGAACGGCCTGAGGCAGACCTTGCCGCCAGCCAGGTGACCACCATCGGCGTCAACAGCTATCTGTGGCGCGCATCGCTTGACGCCCTGTCGTTCATGCCGCTGTTGCAGGCAGACAGCGCAGGCGGCGTGATCGTGACCGACTGGTATGCCAACCCGCAGACCCCGGGTGAACGGATGAAGGTCACCGTTTCGATCCTCGACCAGGATCTGCGCGCCGATGCGCTGCGCGTCGCTGCCAGCCGCCAGGTTAACCAGACCGGCCAGTGGGTCGATGCCCCGGTCCGCGCCGCCACTGTGCAGAAGCTGGAAGAAGTCATCCTCACCAAGGCCCGCGATTTGCGCCAATCTGCTATTCGCGAATAACCTCACCCCTCCAGAGGCGATACAATGAACGAGAAGACGCGGTTCAATCCGCTGGCCGCCGATTCCCGCTGGCAATCGGTGTGGGACGACCGTCAGTCCTTCAAGGCGGACAGCAACAGCGCCAAGAAAAAGGCGTACGTGCTCGAGATGTTTCCCTATCCATCGGGACGCATCCATATCGGCCATGTCCGCAACTACACCATGGGCGATGTCATCGCGCGCTATCGCCGGATGCAGGGCTTTGAAGTGCTGCACCCGATGGGCTGGGACGCCTTTGGCATGCCTGCGGAAAACGCCGCGATGGAAAAGGGCGTCCACCCCGGCGGCTGGACCCGCGACAACATTGCCGCGATGCGCAAGCAGCTCAAACGGCTGGGCTTCGCGCTAGACTGGAGCCGAGAGCTGGCCACCTGCGAGCCCGAATATTACGGCCACGAACAGGCGCTGTTCCTCGATCTGTATGCCGCTGGCCTTGTCTATCGTAAGGAAAGCGCGGTCAACTGGGACCCGGTCGACCAGACCGTGCTCGCCAACGAACAGGTCATCGACGGCAAGGGCTGGCGCTCGGGCGCGCAGGTCGAACGGCGCAAGCTTAGCCAGTGGTTCCTCAAGATTACCGATTTCGCCGACGAGCTGCTCGAGGGCCTGGATACCTTGGGCGACTGGCCCGAAAAGGTCCGCTCGATGCAGGCGAACTGGATCGGCAAGTCGCAGGGGCTCACGTTCAGCTTCAACGTGACGGGCTCTGAGACGATCCCGGTCTATTCCACCCGGCCAGACACCATCTTTGGCGCGAGCTTTGTCGCGATCGCCGCCGACCACCCCATTGCGCAAGCCATCGCGGCGGACAATCCGCAAGCCGCCGCGTTCATCGAGCGATGCAAGGCCGGCGGCACCACCGCAGCCGAGCTGGAGACCGCCGAGAAATTGGGCTTCGATACCGGGTTGCGTGCGATCCATCCGTTCGACCTCAGCTGGGAACTGCCCGTGTTCATTGCCAATTTCGTGCTGATGGACTATGGCACCGGCGCGGTGATGGGCGTGCCGGCACATGATCAGCGCGATCTCGATTTCGCGCGCAAATACATGCTGCCGGTGCCGCGTGTCGTTGCAGCCGAGGGTGACGAGGACGTCGCTATCCAGACCGAGGCCTATACCGGCCCCGGGCGGATCATCAATTCCAGCTTCCTTGATGGCATGGGCGTCGATGAGGCCAAGGCGGCCGTCATCGAACGCGCCGAGGCCGAAGGCTGGGGCGAAGGCACCACCGTATGGCGGCTGCGCGATTGGGGCGTCTCGCGCCAGCGCTATTGGGGCACGCCGATCCCGTTCATCCATTGCGAAGCGTGCGGCGTCGTTCCGGTGCCCAAGGACCAACTGCCCGTCGTGCTGCCAGAGGATGTCAGCTTCGAGATCCCCGGCAATCCGCTGGCGCGTCACCCGACGTGGAAGCATGTCGATTGCCCGAAATGCGGCAAGCCTGCGCAGCGTGAAACCGACACGCTCGACACCTTCGTCGATTCGAGCTGGTACTTCCTGCGCTTTGCCAGCCAGCCGACCGACAAGCCGTTCGATCGCGCCGAGATCGCCAAATGGCTGCCCGTGGGCCAGTATATCGGCGGGGTCGAGCATGCGATCCTGCATTTGCTCTACGCCCGCTTCTGGACGCGTGCGCTGGCCCGGATCGACAAGCTGGATGTCGCCGAACCGTTCGCCAGCCTGTTCACGCAAGGCATGGTGACGCACCAGACCTGGCAGGACACCCATGGCAAATGGCTGGGCCCCGACCAGGTCGAAAAGCGCGGTGAGGACTGGATCATCACCGACACCGGCGAGGCGGCGATTGCCGGCCGGGTCGAGAAGATGTCCAAGTCCAAGAAGAACGTGGTCGATCCCGACGAGATCGTGAACCAGTACGGCGCCGATGCGGTGCGCTGGTTCATGCTGTCCGACAGCCCGCCCGAGCGCGATCTGCCGTGGAGCGAAGCGGGCATCGAAGGCTGCTGGCGTTTCGTCCAGCGGCTGTGGCGGGTGTTCAACTCGGTCGAGGCCGCCGAAGGGCAGGACAAGCCGCTCGAGCGCAAGCTGCACCAGACGATCGATCTGATCGGCAAGGATATCGAGGCGCTGGCCTTCAACAAGGCAGTGGCGCGGCTGTACGAACTGACCAACGCGATCGAGAAGGCGGAGAAATCCGCCAGCCGCAATATCGCCATCCGCGCGCTTGCCCGGCTGGTCGCGCCGATGGTGCCGCATCTGGCCGAAGAGGCCTGGGAGCTGATGGAAGGCCACGGCCTGATCGCCGATGCCGCTTGGCCCGAGGTCGATCCTGCCCTGCTGGTCGAGGACGAGGTCACCATCGCGGTGCAGATCAAGGGCAAATTGCGCGATACGCTGACCGTGGCCAAGGGCCTGCCCAACGAAGAGCTCGAACGGCTTGCGCTGGCGTCGGACAAGGTGCAGCGTAGCCTCGACGGCGCAGAGATCCGCAAGGTGATCGTGGTGCCTGACCGGCTGGTCAATCTGGTGGTGTGATGGTGATGAACGTTTTCTCTGCAAATCCTCCCCGGAACGGGGAGGGGGACCACGAAGTGGTGGAGGGGAAACGTCTGGGCGATGGTCCTGGGACGATGTGCAATACCGCTTCCCCTCCACCATCCTGCGGATGGTCCCCCTCCCCGTTCCGGGGAGGATTTTGATGCCCCGCCTCCTTCTCCCCCTCGCGCTGCTCGCCCTCACCCTCTCTGCCTGCGGAATGCAACCGCTGTACTCATCCGGAACGCAAGGCGCGGTCGCGACCACTTTGGGCGATGTTACCGTCGCACCGATCCAGGGCCGTGCAGGCTGGCTGGTCAAGAACGCGCTCGACGACAGGCTCGATGCGCTGGGCGGCGGCAACAGCCGGTTCCAGTTGCAGGTGGTGCTAGACGACCAGATCACCGGCTTCGGCCTGCTCGCCAACGATCAGGTGACGCGCGAACGCCGCACTTTGCGCGCGCGCTATCAATTGATCGAGAACGCAACCGGCGAGATCGTGTTTGACGCCACCGCAGCATCGGACGCCGGTATCGATATCGTCAGCAGCGAATATGCGACGATCGCCGGGGAAAACCGCGCGCTGGAAAATCTGTCGCTCGAGATCGCCGACCAGATCGTCACCCGGCTGTCTCTGTTCGCGCGCGAGCTCGCTCCCGCCCAATGACGGGCACGGTGCAATGAAAGCGGACGCTGCAGCGGTCCGTGCGCTGGCGCGCAAACCGCGCGCCGAAATCCGTCTGTACCTGATTTTCGGCACCGATGATGGCGGCAACGCCGCGCTGGCGGCCACGATCGCCGAAAGCTTCGGCAAGGGCATCGAGCGCACCGATCTCGACGGATCGCAGCTGTCGCGGGACCCCTCGCTGCTCGCTGCCGAAGCCGCCTCGATGTCGCTGTTCGGCGACACCCGCTATATCCGCGTCACCACCACCGGCGAGGAGAGCCTGCCCGCAGTCGAATCGCTTCTTGCAGCAACCAAGACGATCAACCCGGTAATCATGCTGGCAAGCGGCATCAGCGAAAAGTCACGGATCGCCAAGGCGGCGCTCGCCGCATCCAACGCGCTCGCGGTACAGACCAAGCTGCCCGGCCCTGACGACATGGCCCGGATCGTCGCCGAACTCGGGCGCGAAGCCGGGCTGACGATCGAGCCGGATCTGGCGCACGTCATCGCGGGCTTCACCGCAGCCGACCGCAGGCTTGCAGCGCAGGAGATCGAGAAGCTCTCACTCTATCTCGATTCGTCGCCCGCCGAACCCAAGGCGGTGACCCGAGAGGCGATCACCGCGTTGCGCGCCGATGCCGAGGACGATGCGATGCAGCCGATCATTTCGGCTGCGCTGTCGGGAGACCTCAAGCGCCTGCCCGAAGAACTGAAACGGATGCGGGAGCAGGCGGTGTCAGAGGTTGGCCTGGTGATCGTCATGCAAAAGCAGGTGATGCAGCTCGCCGCCGCAGCCCAGCGGATGGGCAATGCGCGCGATATCGCCGGCTGGGTGAAGCAGGAAACGCAAAGCAGGCGGTTGTGGGGCGGAGGCAGCCAGCAGGACTGGACCCGTCAGCTGCGCGCCTGGGGCCGCCCTCAACAGATGGCGCGGCTGATCGAACGATTGCTGATGCTGCAACAGACGATGATGCGCGCCACCCCCGGCCCCGCGCTGCTGCTCGAGCAGGAATTGCTCGAAATCGCCCGGGTCGCCGCACGCGCGTCTTGACTGTTTCACCAGTCGGCCCATGTTGAAGCTCCCCAGGAGAGAAACATGGCAGACACCAAAATCAGTCCCGCCTCAAGTGACGCCGATTGGCGCGCGAAGCTTAGCCCCGAACAATATCACGTGCTGCGTGAAGGCGGCACCGAGCGGGCGTTCACCGGCAAGTATAACGATCACAAGGGCGATGGCATGTACCGCTGCGCAGGCTGCGGCGCGCCGTTGTTCGAATCCGATGCCAAGTACAACAGCGGATCGGGTTGGCCGAGCTTCACCGCGCCGGTCGAAGGCGAGGCGGTTACCGAGATTGTCGATTCGAGCCACGGCATGATCCGCACCGAGGTGCGCTGCGCACGCTGCGAAGGACATCTGGGCCATGTGTTCCCCGATGGTCCGGGACCTGCAGGTTTGCGTTATTGCATGAACAGCGCTTCGTTAGAGTTTGATCCTAACAAGGATTGAAGGCTCCGCGCGCGTCCCGTTTTCCGGCGAAAGCCGGAATCCAGGGGCGAGATTACGCTGTAGCCGCTCTGGGCTCCGGCTTTCGCCGGAGAACGGGTTAGATAGGATGGCACCCCATCTAACCCCGCCGCCGCCTTAACACGATATACAGCGCCCCATCCCCGCCATGCCGGGGGTGGGCATTGCGCACTGCCGCGATGTCGGCTGCATGGCGCGAGGATTGCAGCCAGTCGGACACCGCCCCGCGGATCGCGCCGCGACCGCTCTCGGGAGAGCGCGCCTTGCCGGTGATCAGCAGCATCAGCCGCATGTCCGCCGCCTTGGCCTGCCCCAGCGCCATATCAAGCCGCGCATAGGCGCTGGCGAGGGTGTGGCCGTGCAGATCGATCGTGACATCGGGCTGCACCCCGCCCTTGGCCAACCGCCGGTCCCAGTGCCCGTCAAGATTGCCTGCAACTGAGGGTCGCGGCGCCTCGGTGAAGGTCCAGGAGGGGGTGGGTTTGATCACTCTCCCCTCCCGCAGGCGGGAGGGGTCGGCCAAAGCCGCAGGCTTTGCGGCGGGGGTGGGCCTGAGCGGCACGCCGGACTTTACAGGCCCACCCCCGGGCTGCCCGGCCTTGCCGGACATCCCTGCCCCTCCCGCAGGCGGCAGGGGAGAAGACGGCACCTTGTCCTTGAACGGCTCGCAGGTTGCGATCACCCGCTTCCACAGAGCCGCTTCCGCATCAGAAAGCGGCCGCCTGCTCATATCTCAGCGCGCCTGCCGCGCCAGCCGGTCATAGCTGCCGCGCGGCAGCAGGATCAGCGCCAGACCGCGCGCAGACATGCCGCCGGCGATGACCTTCGCCTGCTCCCCTGCACCCCAGAAGGTGTCGAAACGGTTGGCCCCCTTGATCGCGCCGCCGGTATCCTGCGCTACCCACAACCCGTTGGGCTCGGCGCGGTCCATCGCCAGGAACACCGGCGCGCCCAAAGGCACGAACTTGGGATCGGAAGCAACGCTGCTGCCGGCCTCGACCTGATAACCCAGCGCACCCAGCGGGCCGGGTCCGGTGAGTTCGCGGAAGAAGACGAAGCTCTTGTTCTCGCGCATGATGGCGCGGCCCTCTTCGGGGTTAGCGCGAAGATAGGCAACGATGCCCTGCATGCTCGCCTGTCCCGGAGCGAGCAGACCGCGCGTCCGCATCAAGGCACCGATGCCGGTGTAATCGCGGCCGTTTTGGCTGGCATAGCCGATACGCACCACCGAACCATCGGGCGCGCGAAGACGGCCGGATCCTTGTACCTGCAAGAAGAAAAAATCGATCTCGTCCGCCGCCCAGGCGATGATCGGAGCACGGTTGCCCAGCGACCCCTGCTCGATCTGGGTGCGGTCGTCATAGGGCACCAGATCCGTGCCCTTGAGCTTGCCGCGCACGCGCTTGCCCACCCAATCAGATGAAAACTGCGACAGGTCGACATCGATCAGATCAGAGGGACGACCATAGACCGGCACCTCGAAGCCGGGACGGCGGGTGCGCGATCCGGCGATCTCGGGTTCGAAATAGCCGGTGGCAAAGCCTGCCCCCTCGCCCACCTGCACCGCTTCGAACTGGTCAGCGAAAAAGCGCGCGGCATCGCTATCGGGCCAGCGCGCGGCGGCATCGCACGGTGCGCGCCAGTCCTCGGGCCGCGTCAGGCCGCTGGCATCGGCCCGCTTGACCACCGACGGGCAGGTCAGCCGGAAGGCAGCGAGCGCGGTGCGCGCATCCTCAGCCGCGATCGGAAGGCTGGCGATCGCCGGGCCCCGCCGCAACATCTGTCCGGCCGCCTGGGTGATATCGGTGCTGGCGATCACTCCGGCACCGGTCATCGCGGGCAGCGGCGTGGCCCGGGGAATGGTGTAAGTCGAGGCGGGAGCCGATGGCGATGGAACCACAGGCCGACCCAAGCGCTGCGGCTCAGCCGATGGCGGCACGTTTTCGTAGGGAAGATTGGCACGCGGTGGCGGAGCGCTGCCCGTTCCGCCGGGGACGACGCCCGCGCATGCCGTAAGACTCAGCAGGGCCAGGCCCGCAGCAAGCTGCCGCACCGCACTCCCCCTGCGCGAAGGCATCAGGCCTGGTCGGTTTCGACCAGAATCCAGTTGGGATCATTGCTGCGCAGGTCGCGAGCGAATGTCCACAGATCATGCGTCTCTACCGCGTCGGTCAGCGAACCTGCAACCAATTCGCCATCGGGGCCCCGCACGACTGCCGCGATATCGGCATCGAACCGCACTGTGATACGCGCCGTCGGGGTATCGTATTCGGCATCGACGATACGTGCTTCGTCAATGCGAACCAGGCGGTTTTCGAGCGTTTCTCCGCGCTCGGTGCGCTGGTCGATCGAGCTCGAGAAGCTTTCATACACTTCATCGTCGCACAGGTTACGAAGGTCTTCGCGGTTGCCCGCCCAGAAGGCTTCCAAGATCATGCCATAGGCCGCCTTGGCGCCTTCGCGGAAACGCGCGACATCAAAGCTGCGGTCGGCGGTCAGCATCTGGCGGATGCCAGGCTCAGCGGCGATATCGAACACAGTCGACGTTCCGGGTGTCATCGCGGCGGGCTTGTCGTCGAGCTGCGGGCGCTCGATCGAGGCCGGACGATTGGCTGCAGGGCTGTCCATACCGCGGGTGAGCGGTTCCTGCTCATGTCCCGTGCGTTTGCCGAGGACCGAATACAGGCGAAGGCCCAAAAACGCTGCAACCATGGCCAAGATGATGATTTCTACCGTCACAATTCTTCCCGTATACCCGCCCGCTTCAACCAAGATACTGTCAAAAGGTCAGCGTGAAAGCACAACATAGGGAATGTTGGCCAATATGCAAATTGCTTTGGCCGACAAAAACATGCATCCGCCTGTGCTTTCGCGAAGCCTTGCACCGCGCGGAAAGCGGGATTAGAGCGCCGCGCAAGAGGCGCTGGCTGCGCCACTCAATGAAAGGGATTATCCATGGCCGAAGACGGCACCGTAAGCTCGCAAAATCCGCTGCTGAATGGCGCATCCGGCCCGCAGGCAGGCCTGATTTCGCAGTATGTCAAGGATCTCTCGGTCGAGAACCCCAATGCTCCCGACAGTTTCCAATGGCCGGGCCAGCTCGCGTTCGATGTCCAGTTCCGCGCCGAATCGCGCCAGTTGAACGACGAAGTGCATGAAATGATCTGCACCTATATCATCGCTGCCAAGGCCGAGCAGGGCACTGCCTATCTGGTCGAGCTGGCTTATGGCGCGCTGGTTGGCATCCGCGGGATGGACGAGGAGCAGGTCCGCCGGTTCCTGTTCGCCGACACCCCGCGCATGGTCTTTCCGACCATCCGCCTGATTCTGGGCAACGTCATCCGCGATGCGGGCTTCCCGCCGCTGGTGCTCGAGCCGATCGATTTTGCCGCTTTGTACGAACAGCAGAGCCAGGACCCCAATTTCGGTGCACCGATGCCGCCGGCTGAAGGCAACGCCTGAACCAGAAACGCGATAGGGCGGGCCTGGCATGAATCTGCTCCGCGCCGTATCCACCATCGGCGGGCTGACCTTGGTCAGCCGGGTGCTGGGTATGGTGCGCGACATGCTGATGGCGCGCTATGTCGGCGCAGGCATGGCCGCCGATGCCTTCCTGATCGCGTGGCGGCTGCCCAACCTGTTCCGAGCACTGTTTGCCGAAGGCGCGTTTGCCGCGGTGTTCGTGCCGATGTTCAACCGCAAGCTTGCCGAAGCTGACACCGCCGAGCCGGGCACCGGAATGGACACCGCGCGCGCGTTTGCAGGCCAGGTGCTCTCGGTGCTGGTGCCGTTCCTGATCGTGTTCACCGCGATCATGATGCTGGCCGCCGGCCCCGTCGTCTATGCGATGACCGGCGGCTTTCCCGATGGCGGGCCCGAGAAATTCGCGCTTGCCCGGCATCTGACGATCATCACCTTCCCCTATCTCGGGCTGATTTCGCTGGTCTCGCTGCTCGGCGGCATCCTCAATTCGATCAATAAGTTCTGGGTCAACGCGGCAGCCCCGATCCTGCTCAACATCTGCATGATCACAGCGCTGGTGGTGTTTCGCGGGCAGAGCGAGGCCGACACCGCCATCACCCAGGCGATTGCGGTGACGGTCGCAGGCGTGTTGCAGCTGGCGTGGCTGATCCTTGCCTGCCGCGCCAACGGCATCGTACTCAAGCTTTCGCGCCCGCGGCTCTCGCCCGACGTCAAGGCGATGCTGGTGCTGATCGCACCTGCCGCGATCGGTCAGGGCGCGATCCAGTTCAACCTGCTGATCTCGACCTCGCTCGCCGCGCGTTACCTGAGCGAGGGCGCGGTGTCGTGGATCTATTATGCCGACCGGCTCAACCAGCTGCCCTTGGGGCTGATCGGAATCGGAGTGGGCACCGCGATCCTGCCGATGCTTTCGCGCCAGATCGGCAGCGGTGACCCGAAGGCTGCCAACAACACCCAGAACCGCGCGCTCGAACTCGCATTGTTCCTCGCGCTGCCTGCCGCGGTGGCGCTCGTCGTGGCCGCCGTTCCGATCATCCATGGCGTGTTCCAGTATGGCGCGTTCACCGCCGCCGACACGGTTGCTACCGCACGCGTGCTCGCCGCGTTCTCGTGCGGGGTGCCGGCCTATGTGCTGATCAAGGTGCTGACCCCGGGCTTCTACGCCCGCGCCGACACCAAGACCCCGGTGCGGCTGGCGTTGATCGCGATGGTGGTGAACCTCGTCGGCAACCTTATCCTGATCTGGCCTCTGGGGCATGTCGGGGTAGGCGTGGCGACCGCGATCTCGGCCTGGGTCAATGTCGGCCTGCTGTTCGGCGTGCTCTACAAGCGCGGCCACATCAAGCCCGATGCGCGGCTGATCGCCAAGCTCTGGCGTATTCTGGTCGCAGCGGCCGTGATGGGCGTGGCGCTGTGGCTGGGTTCGCGATTGGCAGACAGCTTCATGGACGGCCGCCTGATCGAGCGGATCGCGACACTTGCCGTCTTGTGCGGCGGCGGCGCGGCGTTGTATGGCCTCGCAGCGCTGGCGCTGGGCACCTACCGGCTCGGCGACATCAAGGCGATGCTGCGCCGCAAGGCGTGAGGCAGCGACATACCTTCCCGCATTCAGCGAAAGAGAACAACATCATGCGCGTCCTTTCCGGTATCCAGCCGACCGGCAATCTGCATCTGGGCAACTATCTGGGCGCGATCCGCAACTGGGTGAAGATGCAGGACGAGATGGACGCGGCCACAGATTCTTCAGGCAGCGCGTGCTATTTCTTCCTCGCCGATCTGCACTCGATCACCGTGACCGAAGAGCGCGAAACCCGCGTCCGCAACGTGCGCGAGATGGCGGCCGCGCTCATCGCCTGCGGCATCGATGCCGATCGCAGCGTGCTGTTCAACCAGGCGCGGGTGCCCGCGCATGCCGAGATGGCGTGGCTGCTCAACGGCACCGCGCGGATCGGCTGGCTGAACCGCATGACCCAGTTCAAGGACAAGGCGGGCAAGAACCGCGAAGGCGCCAGCATCGGGCTGTTCGTCTATCCGGTGCTTCAGGCCGCCGACATTCTGCTGTACCAGGCAACGCACGTGCCGGTGGGCGAGGACCAGAAGCAGCATCTGGAACTGACCCGCGACATCGCCACCAAGTTCAACACCGATTTCGGGGTCGAATTGTTCACCCTGCCCGACCCGTACATCCCCAAGGAATCGGCGCGGATCATGTCCTTGCGCGACGGCACCGCCAAGATGTCCAAGTCCGATCCATCCGAGATGAGCCGGATCAGCCTGACCGATGACGACGATGCGATCGCGCAGAAGATCCGCAAGGCCAAGACCGACCCCGAGCCGCTGCCCGAGCTGGCATCCGCGCTCGAAGGCCGCCCCGAGGCGCTCAACCTTGTCGGCATCTATGCGACGCTGACCGAAACGACTCCCGATGCCGTGTGCGCGCAGTTCGCAGGCCAGGGCTTTGGTGCTTTCAAGCCTGCGCTGGCAGACGTGCTGGTCGAAACGCTTCGCCCGATTCGCGAACGCTTTGTCGAACTCAAGGATGACGACACCGCGCTCGACGCAATCCTCGTCAAGGGCGCGGAGAAGGCCCGCGCTGTCGCGCAGCCGACGCTCGAGGGGGCATATGAAGCATTGGGGCTGATGCGCTGACTCATCGTTTGAGCGCATTATACGTTCAAACGGGGTTCATTCGCGATCAGTTATTCCTATATTCATAAATGGATCGCGCAGGATCGCGCCGGTCCATGATGGAGATAATACATGACTGCTCGCAGCCGCTTTACCCGCCGCGCCGCGTTGATCGCAGTGCCCGCGCTGGCGCTCGCGCTATCGGCCTGTGCGACCCCATTCAAGGCCGACGTGGCGCGCTTCCAGGCGCTTCCGGCTCCTCAGGGACAGAGCTTCGTCGTGACAGCATCCGATCCGCGTCTGCAGGGCGGGCTTGAGTTCGGCCAGTATGCCGGGATTGTTACCCGCCAGATGACGCAATTGGGCTATGTTCCTGCCAGTGATGCCTCGCGTGCCGATATGGTGGTGAGCTTTGCCTATATGGTCGACAACGGCCGCGAACGCGTCGTATCCGATGGCTTCGGTGGTGGATTTGGCGGCGGTTGGGGCGGCTTCGGCCCCGGCTTCGGCCCATGGGGTGGTGGCTTTGGTCGCCGTGCCTTCGGCTTCGGCTATTATGACCCGTTCATCTTTGGCCCCGGCTGGAACAACAATGTGCGCAGCTACACCGTCTACACCAGCGAGATCGACCTGAAGATCGATCGCGTCGCCGATAACAGCCGCCTGTTCGAAGGCAAGGCAGAGGCGCAGTCGCGCAGCAAGAACCTGCAGTATCTGGTGCCCAACCTGGTCGAGGCGATCTTCACCGACTTCCCGGGCCAGTCGGGCGAAACGGTACGCATTTCGATCGCGCCCGAAGGCGAAAAGACCGTCAGGCCGGTTCGCCAGCGGCGGTAACGGCGCGCTTCTCTCCCCTCCCGCCTGCGGGAGGGGAAAAAGCGAACTACACCCCCGTCGAGCCGAAGCCCCCTGCCCCGCGCGCTGTGTCGTCGAGGTCATCGACCTCGGCAAAGCCCGCGCGCTGCACCGGGGCCGCCACCAGTTGCGCGATGCGGTCTCCGCGCCGGATCGGAAACGGCGCATCGCCGTGGTTGATCAGCAGCACCTTGAGCTCACCGCGATAATCGCTGTCGATCGTCCCGGGGGTGTTGGGCACGGTAATCCCATGCTTGAACGCCAGGCCCGAGCGCGGGCGCACCTGCACTTCATAGCCATCGGGGATCGCCATCGTAAAGCCGGTGGCGACCGCATGCCGCTGCCCCGGCATCAGGTCGAGCTCTTCGGCAGCCACCACATCCATCCCCGCCGCACCCTGGGTCGCATAAGCGGGTACCGGCAATCCTGCACCATGCTCGAGCCGCTTGAGCCGGATCGTGATCGGCGGCAGCGGATGTTCAGCGGACGGCATCGGCGATTTTCTCCATGAGTTTGCGCGCGACCTGATCCTTGGGCAGGCTGTCCCAGCTTTCCACGCCATCACGGGTGACGATGTGCACCGCGTTGTCGCTGCCACCCATCACGCTTTGTCCATTGGGACCCGAAACATCGTTGGCGACGATCCAGTCGCAGCCTTTTCGCGCCAGTTTGGCCTGTGCATGCGCGATGACGTTCTCGGTTTCTGCAGCGAAGCCGATCAGCAGTTCAGGCCGCCGTGCATCGGTCGCCAACCCCGCGAGGATGTCCGGGTTCTCGGTCAGCCGGAGCGCAGGCAGCACTCCGCCGGTCTTCTTGATCTTCTGCTGGGCCGAATCGGCCGTCCGCCAGTCGGCCACCGCTGCAACCAGAATTGCGACATCGGCAGGCAGCGCCGCATCGACGGCGGCCGCCATCTCGCGCGCGGTTTCAACGTTGTGGCGATGAACCCCGGTTGGGGTCGGCAGTTGCACTGGCCCTGCGATCAGATGCACCTCGGCGCCCAATTCCGCCGCCGCCGCCGCAATCGCAAACCCCTGCTTCCCGCTCGACCGGTTGGCGATGTAACGCACCGGATCGATCGGTTCGTGCGTGGGCCCCGCAGTGATCAGTACGCGCTTGCCCTGCAATGGAAGGTGTTCGCGTGCGCGCAAAGACAGCGCTGCGCGAATCTCCGTCATGATCGCGGCAGGCTCGGGCAACCGGCCCGGGCCGAATTCGCCACACGCCATCGCACCATCATCGGGATCGATCACGCGCACCCCGTCGGCGCGCAATTGCGTGACGTTGCGCTGCGTCGCGGTGTGCTGCCACATCCGCACGTTCATCGCGGGGACCGCAAGCACCGGGGTATCGGTGGCGAGCAGCACCGTGGTCGCCAGGCTGTCGGAAATCCCCGCGGCCATCTTGGCGAGCAGATCGGCCGTCGCCGGGCACACCACGATCAGGTCGGCTTCACGACTGAGCTGGATATGCCCCATCTCGGTCTCGTTCTTGAGATCCCACAGAGTGGTGAACACCTCGTTCTCGCTCAAGGCTGCCAGCGTCATCGGGGTGATGAACTGCGCGCCGCCATCAGTCAGGACGCACCGGACGGTCATCCCCGCCCTGCGGATCAGCCGGATCAGCTCGCACGCCTTGTAGGCCGCAATGCCGCCTCCGACGATCAGCAGGATATGGGGTGTTTTCATGGCCAGCAGCGGTAATTGCTACAGGCCTTCCGGTCAACGATACAGCCAGCCGTCGAGCAGACGGACCGAACCGGGTTCGAAGCGCCTGGAATAGTCGGTCACCGGCCGGCTCTCGCCGCAGCGATACAGCGGGCCCGACACGACCCGCTGCCGATGCAGCACCGTCAGAACGATTCCATACACCAGAGCGCACAGCGCAGCGTCGATCAGCCGCCCGGACAGCCGGTCCAGCGCCATCACGGCATCGGGCAGAACGCCAAAGACATCGACCAAACCGATCACATGACCACACGCCAGGGCCGCCAGCAGCGCTGCCAGATGATCGCGAAACTTCGCCAGGGTCGAACGGTTCGTCATGCGAGCGATCTATACCCGGGAACGCGTGTGTGCTGTGAGACAGATCGCAGCGCCGCAAAAAGGCGTCGCCCGGGGCCTTGCGGATTACAGGCCGATCTTGCCCAGCGCCCAGTCGAGGTCCTCGATCACGTCGTCGACATCCTCAAGCCCGACATTCAACCGCAGCATGTCCTCAGTGATGCCGACCGCCAGCCGCGCCTCTTCGCCCAGGCCATGGTGCGTGGTCGAGCTGGGATGGGTCATCAGCGAGCGCGAATCGCCGATGTTGTTCGAGATATCGATCAGCTCGAGCCCGTTGAGCAGGCCGTGCGCCCGCTCCCTGCCACCGCCTAGATACACCGAGAAGATCGGTCCGGCCGCTTCCATCTGCGCCATCGCCAGGTTGTGCTGGGGGTGGCTGGCAAGGCCCGGATAGTTCACACGCTCGATCCGCCCTTCGAGGAAGCTGGCGACCTTGAGCGCGTTCTCGCTCTGACGGCGGATGCGCAGGTCGAGCGTCTCGAGCCCCTTGAGCACCACCCAGGCGTTGAAAGCGCTGAGCGTTGGCCCGGTGTTACGGATGAACGGAAGCAATGTGTTGTTGACGAAATCGTCGGTGCCGCACACCGCGCCAGCCAGCACGCGGCCCTGCCCGTCCATCATCTTGGTTGCGCTATAGGCGACGACGTCCGCACCGAACTCCATCGGGCGCTGGAGCACGTTGGTGGCAAACGCGTTATCGACGACCGAAGTGATTCCATGCGCGCGCGCAATGTCGCACACCGCCTGCATGTCGATGATGTCCATCGTCGGATTGGCGGGGGTCTCGAAGAAAAAGACTTTCGTGTTGGGCCGGATCGCGGCCTCCCACTGGTCGAGCTCGCGCCCGTCGATGATCGTCGTCTCGATCCCGAATTTGGGCAGCAGGCTGTCGGTCAGCCAGCGGCACGAGCCGAACAATGCGCGGCTGGCAACGACATGATCGCCCATCTGCAGCTGGCATAGCAAAGCTGCCGTCATCGCGGCCATGCCGCTCGCCATGCAGCGCGTCGCCTCGGCTCCTTCCATCAACGAGATGCGCTTCTCGAGCATTTCGACCGTGGGGTTCTGCAGGCGGCTGTAGGTCATCCCCGATTGCTCGCCGTTGAAGCGCGCAGCGGCATCCTCGGCACAGTCATAGGCATAGCCTGAGGTGAGGAACAGCGCCTCGGAGGTCTCGCCGAACTCGCTTCGTGCAGTGCCGCCCCGGATCGCGCGGGTGGCAGGGCGCCAGCGGCTGGTGATGGCGGGGTCTTGTCCGGCGTTACGCTTCATTGGGGAGCCTTGTTTGCTGCTATGGAAAACCGGGCGCTATATGCGCGTGTGTGCGGCGCGGGGAAAGTGGGAATCAACGATGAGGCCGGCACGCAGCTATCGCGTCGAGTTGCGCCCGCGTTCGGGTGCTTCTTGCGATGCGATCGCCTGCGGGCTGATCGAGACGCCGTGCAACCGCCAGCGACCCTCGACCCACTGAAAGAAGAAATCGAAGAACAAGGCAGTGGGCCTCAGCCCGAAATAGCCCCGCACCCGGATCACGCCGGGTTCCGCCACCGATGGCGGCTCGGTATAGGTCGGCGCGAGCAGCAGCGCGCTCGACAGATCAACGCGGCTTTCGCGGATGCTCGCGAACACCTCGCCCAGCCGCGCCGCGTTGTTCACCACCTGGAAACCGGGTGACGAAATGTCCCGCAGCACCGAATAATTGCCCGACAGATTGGCGTGGTGCACCGCAGTCATGGTCGACCAGAGCAGCTTGGCGAGTTCGAGCTCGCTGGGTACCGGCTCGACCGAGATCGGCGGTTGTGCCGCCTGCGGCTGCCCCTGGGCCATGGCGGCCACCGGCAGGCCAAAGGCCAGCGCGGCAAGCAAAAAGGCCGGGACAAAACGCCCCGGCCGAGTGTTCAGTAATCGCATAACGCTCCTTACCAAGCGATCCGGCCTGACCGGATAATCCGAGCTTACCAGGCGACTTGGAAACCGCCGCGCGCGCCGACCGAACCGCTGTTGAAGCCGACACCGATGCCGGCCGACACAGACGCGTTTTCGGCGACACGAGCGGTAATAGCCGTGGTCAGTGATGCCTGGTCTTCATAGTAGCCAACACCGCCCGACAGCGCAAAGGTGGTGCCCGGCGGCAGCGCAGGCGATTCCATCGCCAGCGCCATCGCCACGCCCTCGTTCGCCCGCTCGATCGCCCGGCGATTGATGTCGGTGAGATCGAACAGCGTGTTGACCTGTCCGCTCAGCGCGTTGACCTGCGCGTTCGAGGCGAAGGTGTTCACAGGTGCCCCGACACCGATGGTGCCGCTCGAGTCGGTTGTGACGATCGAGGTTGTGCCGCTCTGCGCCGCAGTACTTGCCGCCAGATCGCCGATCGTCACCGAGCTTCCGGTGCCGCCGAGCTTGATCTGCCCGGCGCGGTTGGCCACCGCGCCGTTGCCGATGGCGACCGAGTTGGTGAAGGCCGCCGACGTCTGGTTGCCGATCGCGATAGCGCCCGCGCCCGATGCGACAGCCGCCTCGCCCACCGAGACCGAGCGCACGCCCGATGCCACCGCGAGGTGGCCCAGCGCAGTTGCCCGCTCTCCGGTGGCTTCGGCACGCCAGCCATAAGCGGTCGCCGCAGTGGCGGTTGCCAGCGCCTGGCCGCCGACCGCCGTCGTCGATGCACCGGTGGCCTGGGTTGCGCGTCCCGAGGTGCCGTCCCGGTTGCCGCCGATCGCGATGGCGTCGCCGCCGCTTGCCACCGCAGTGTTGCCGATCGCGATCGCGTTGGTGCCGCTGGCGACCGAGAGGTTGCCGACAGCAACGCTCAATGCGCCCGAGGAGTTGGCGGCCTCACCCACCGCAGTCGAGCGTACGCCCGAGGCGTTGGCAAGGTGCCCCAGCGCCGTGGCGCGTTCGGCCACCGCTTCTGCGCGCCAGCCAAACGCGGTGGCGGCCGTGGCGGTCGCGAACGCGCGGCCACCGACCGCAGTGCTCGATTGCGCCGTGGCGACCGCGCTGAGCCCCATCGCGACCGATTCGACCCCGGTCGAAAGCGCATCGTTGCCGATCGCGATCGAACCGACCCCCGAGGCGACTGCTCCCAGCGCATCGGCATCACCGCCATCCTCGCCAATCGCGATCGATTGTGCGCCGGTTGCGCGGGCATTCGAACCGTAAGCCGCCGACCCGGTGCCGGTCGCCTGCGCGCCTGCTCCCACGGCGGTCGATCCCGAGGCGATCGCACCTGCACCCACTGCGGTGGCGCCCGGACTGGTCGCCTGCGCGCCTTCGCCGACGGCGGTCGCATCGACAGAGCTGGCCACCGCGCCGTTGCCGACCGCGGTCGAGTCTTCAGCAGAAGCGCTCGCGCCGACGCCGATCTGGGTGCTATCGACCCCGGTGCCGATTCCCGATCCCGGGGGCGCTGCCGCCACCGCGATCAGGTTGCCCGCCGAATCGATCGTGAGGAAGAATTGCGATCCCGCCGGGACAATTCCGGCCAGACCCGCAAAGCGATAGCTGTGGTTGGCCGCGCCCAGCACGAACTGGTTGTTCGCGGTGGCAACCGATCCGCTGCCGATGACGATCGAGTTGCTGAACATCCCGGTAGATGCCGCGTTGCCGATAGCGATCGAGAAATCGCCGCTGGCGATCGCGCTCTTGCCCAGCGCCAGCGAGCGGATCCCGCCTGCCACCGCCTGATGGCCGACTGCCAGCGAAAGCTCGCCGGTGGCGCGCGCCTGCCAGCCGAAGGTCTGCGACCCCCGGCCCGACGCAACCGATTCGCCCCCCACCGCCGTGGCATGGAATCCCGAGGCCAGCGCCTGATCACCGACGGCGACAGCATCTTCGTCCGATGCAACCGCAAGGTTGCCAACCGCGACCGAAGTCCCCAGCGAGGTGGTATTGGCGCTGTTGGTCGATGCCTGGTTGCCGATCGCAACCGAGTTGATTGCCGAGGCCACCGCGCTCTTGCCCACAGCGGTCGAGCGCACGCCTGTGGCCTGGGCCTGATGGCCCGATGCCAGCGAGAGTTCGCCCGAGGCCACCGCCTGCCAGCCGAAGCTTTGCGCGCCGCGCCCCGAGGCAACCGATTCTCCGCCCACCGCGGTAGCGTGGAAGCCCGAGGCCAGGGCAAGATCACCGACGGCGACCGCATCTTCATCAGTCGCACTGGCCAGGTTGCCGATGGCAACCGCGGTCAGCGCGGCGGCATTGGCTGCCTCACCCACCGCCAGCGAGCGGACGCCGGTGGCGTTGGCAAGGTGGCCCAGAGCGTGCGCGCGTTCGGCATTGGCGTTGGCGCGCCAGCCGATCGAGGTTGCCCCCGGACCGATCGCATCGGCCTCGCCGCCGATGGCGACGGTCGAGTTGCCGATCGCACGCGCGCCGGTACCGGCATCGTCACCGCCGATCGCGAGTGCGTCGATGCCATCTGCGGTTGCATTGTCTCCTAACGCGATCGCCGAGGCACCGGTGGCCGTCGCCCCCGCCTGGGTGGAGTTGACTGCAAGATAGTTGAGCCGCGTCGCATTGGCCGTGGTCGTCGATGCGACCGCATTGAGCTGTGCAAGGTTCACCGCGTCGGTCAGCGAAGTGCCGGCCGCAACGTTGACGATCTGCCGTTCACCGCCCGCCGTGCCGACCGATACCGTGCCCCCGCGATCGGCGATCGAGCCCGACCCCAAGGCGACCGAGTTAAGCCCGGTTGCCTGAGCGGCGTTGCCAATTGCGGTGCTGAAATCGGCGGCTGCGGTGGCGCGGCTGCCCAGCGCGCTCGAATTGGCACCACCCGCCAATGCGCTCTTGCCGATCGAAGTGGCTTCCAGTCCCGAGGCATCGGCCTGGTGACCGACAGCAACCGCAGTGCGGCCCGATGCCCTGGCCTGCCAGCCAAAGGCCTGGCTGCCGACACCCGAGGCAACCGATTCGCCGCCAATCGCCGTCGCATGGAAACCCGATGCGTTGGCGCGGTCGCCCAGCGCCACCGCGTCCTCTTGCGTGGCTCGTGCCAGGTTGCCAATTGCGACCGCAGTGCCTTCCGATACCGCGCCTGAAGGCGTCATGCCCACTGTGACCGTGGTTGCCTGCAAACCAATGGCGATCGAGCCGTCTGTCGGGGATACCGCCTGCCTTCCAATCGCGACGCTGTTGGCACCAGAAGCGTTGGCGAAGCTGCCCAAAGCCAGCGATTGGGCACCAGATGCGTTCGCACTGTCGCCAAAAGCGTGTGCGAGACTACCCGATGCGACGGCAAAGTTCCCGACTGCGGTCGCATTGTTGCCCGACGCACTTGCTGCTGCCCCCACCGCAGTGGCCTGAAAGCCTGCCGATACGGCCCTGGCACCCAGCGCGGTGCTGAAACTGCCACTCGCCGTGCTTTGATTGCCGACCGCAGTCGAACCGGGAGCGCTGGCAACCGAACCCACGCCACATTCGGTCGACTCAGCAGGGTCATCCGCATTGCCCGGAATGCCGTCCGGCCCAGCATTCACATTGCAAGGAGCCGTCGCATCGGCGTGCGCAGGGCTTGCAATAGCAATGGCCGCAGCACTCGACGCCAGAAAAAGCGTGGATCGCAACGCTTTAGCGTTGTTGGGGAAGGTTTTCATGGGTCCGCTCCTTGTTCAATGACAAGGCGGGTGTTGCCCCCGGCTATACTTCAACTCATGCGACCCTGCTCGCCGAGTGGTAATTAACCAGCCGGGTGGGAAGGTAGCAGACGATAGCCAATGATCAAGCCCCAGAAATAGCCTCTATTTTGTCACAAACACGTTCGATAGTTTCAGTTGATGCCAATCCTTGCTATCCCGATGCGAGACGATCATACCCCGGTGCCTACGATCGCCAGAAAGCGTGATTTTGCCTGAACTTGTTTCCTTTGAGCCCGCCACTGGCGCCCGACTGTGGGCAGGTGCGCACGGCGATGTCGATGCAGAAGTGGCCAAGGCACGCGCCGCCTTCCCCGAATGGGTCGCGATGGCGGTTACCAAGCGAATCGAACTGTGCCGCCGCTTTGCTAACCAGGTCCGTGCCCGGTCAGAAGAATTTGCAGAACTGATAGCGCGGGAGACCGGCAAGCCTTTGTGGGAAGCGCGCACCGAAGTCGAATCGGTGGTGGCAAAGATCGATATCTCGGTCACCGCCTATGCCGAGCGTACCGCGCAGCGCAAGCTGGACAGCGCCCTCGGCGGCACGATGGCGCTGCGCCACAAGCCGCACGGTGTGATGGCGGTGCTGGGCCCCTATAACTTCCCCGCGCATCTGCCCAATGGCCATATCATCCCCGCGCTGATCGCGGGCAACACCGTGGTGTTCAAGCCATCGGAAAAGACCCCTGCGACAGGCGCAATGCTGGTCGAATGCATGCATCAGGCGGGCATCCCCCAGGGGGTCGTTCGGCTGGTGATCGGTGCGGTGGACGAGGGCAAGGCGCTGGTCGCTCATAACGATGTCGACGGCGTGCTGTTTACCGGCTCTGCCACAACCGGGATCGCGATCAACCGCAGCCTGGCCAGCCAGCCGAACAAGATCGTCGCGCTAGAGATGGGTGGCAACAACCCGATGGTGGTGTGGGACACGCCGTGCATCAGCGATGCCGCAACGCTGATCATCCAGTCGGCGTTCACCTCTGCCGGACAGCGGTGCTCGGCCGCCAGCCGCCTGATTATCCGCGACACCATCTACGATGCGGTGATCGCCGAAACCAAGAAGCTCGCCGACCGGATCATCGTCGGTGCGCCGTTCGATGATCCCCAGCCGTTCATGGGCCCGGTGATCGACAACCAGACCGCTGACGGGCTGACCGAAAGCTTCCTGTATTTCCTGAGCAACGGCGGACGCGTGATCAAGCATCTGGTGCGGCTTGACGACAAGGTACCGCTGCTCTCCCCTGCGATCATCGATGTGACCGCGATCAAGGACCGGCCCGATGTCGAACTGTTCGGCCCGCTGCTTCAGGTGGTGAAGGTCAGCACGTTCGAAGAGGCGATCAACGAGGCGAACAACACCCGTTTCGGCCTGTCTGCCGCGTTGGTCGGCGGCAGTCCGCAGCATTACAAACAGTTCTGGGCCAACATCAAGGCTGGCATCGTCAACTGGAACCGGCCGACCAACGGCGCATCATCCAAGGCCCCGTTCGGCGGCGTCGGGCTGTCGGGCAACCACCGCGCCAGCGCCTATTACGCCGCTGACTATTGCGCCTATCCGGTGGTCTCCAACGAGATGGAACAGCCGCGCGCAACCATCGGTATCGGCTTGAAACAGGACTGATTTTTCACGCTCTTCGCCTGAGCAAAAGCAAAACTAAGCCCGTTCAAAGCCGTTCTGCTTTGCATGAACGCGGCCAAACGACCAGATGCACCGTTGGAAAGGACCAACGGCATGACGCATCGACACGCAAGCACTCCAGGCCCTGCTGGCACGCCTCGGCCCGGCACCGTCTGGCTGGTTGGCGCTGGTCCTGGAGATCCGGACCTGCTGACGGTCAAGGCCGCGCGGATCATCGCGCGGGCATCGCTGATCGTACATGACGGTCTGGTCGATGATGCCATTCTCGCGCTCGCCAGCCCCGATGCGCGTTTGATCTCGGTCGCCAAGAAGCGCGCCCGCCATACCCTGCCACAGGACGACATCAACGCGCTGCTGATCGCCGAGGCGAAGGCAGGCCAGGATGTCGTGCGATTGAAGGGCGGCGATCCGTTCATTTTCGGTCGCGGCGGCGAAGAGGTCGATGACTGCCGGGCCGCCGGTGTCGCGGTCGAGGTCGTCCCCGGGATCAGCGCCGCCAACGGCAGCGCCGCAGCCGCGCAGCTTCCGCTGACTCACCGCGATCTGTCGAGCGCGGTCACCTTCGTTGCGGGCCAGTGCAAGGGCCTGACCGAGCAGGATTGGTCGGGGCTTGCTGGCAAGGGCCGCACTCTCGTCATCTATATGGGCGTCGCCACCGGCGATGCGATCGCCGAAAAGCTGATCGCCGACGGCCTGTCGCCCGATACCCCGGTTGCGGTGCTCGAAAAGGGCACCCGCGCCGACATGCGCACGCTGCGCACATGGCTCACCGACCTTGGCCCGATGATCGCACGCGAAGCCGTGGTCAGCCCGGCACTGATCGTCATCGGCGATGTCGTCACCCGCGCGCGCGCCACGGATTGCCTGCCCACCCTCTTCGCCCAGCATCTGGAGCCAACACCTTTGACGGAGTCTTTGGCATGAAAATCCTCACCGGCAACGACCTGAAGACCGGCGACGTCATCTGGTGGGCGGGCGATACGCGCTGGTCGCGCCATCTCGCAGACACGGTTGATGCCGGTACCGACGCAGCCGCCATTCTGGCGCGCGAGGAAGCCGCTCGCCGAGTCAACGTGCCCTATATCGTCGATGGCAAGCTGACCGATCGGGGCCCGATGCCGCTGCACATCAAGGAACGCGTCCGCGCCTTCGGCCCCACCGTGCGCCCTGACCTTGCCATCAACACCAGCATCCCGATCCTGAAGGCCTGACTTATGTATCAATACGACAAATATGATCAGGCGATGGTCGATGCCCGCGTTGCGGAGTTCCGCGATCAGGTCCGCCGTCGTCTCGATGGCAGCCTGTCGGAGGACGAGTTCAAACACTTGCGTTTGAAGAACGGGCTGTATTTGCAGCTTCACGCGTACATGCTGCGCGTTGCGATCCCCTATGGCACGCTGTCGTCCAGGCAGATGCACATGCTCGCGCACATCGCGCGCACCTATGACAAGGGCTATGGCCATTTCACCACCCGGCAGAACATCCAGTACAACTGGATCAATCTGGAACAGACCCCCGACATCCTCGCCGAGCTGGCGACTGTCGAGATGCACGCGATCCAGACCAGCGGCAACTGCATCCGCAACATCAGTTCGGACCATTTCGCGGGCGCCGCCGCCGACGAGATCGCCGATCCGCGCCCCTGGGCCGAATTGCTGCGGCAATGGTCGACGTTCCACCCCGAGTTCCAGCTGCTGCCGCGCAAGTTCAAGATCGCGGTAATCGCCTCTGCCACCGATCGCGCCGCGATGCGGCTGCACGATATCGGCATCGAGCTGGTCAAGAACGCAAACGGCGTGCTGGGCGCCAAGTTCTTCGTCGGTGGCGGCATGGGCCGCACCCCGATGATCGCGCCATGCATCCGCGAGTTCGTGCCCGCCGAGGAGTTGATCAGCTATGCCGAAGCCTGCCTGCGCGTCTACAACCGCTATGGCCGCCGCGACAACAAGTACAAGGCGCGGATCAAGATCCTGGTCCACGAGATCGGTGCCGAAGAATACACGCGTCAGGTCGAGGAAGAATTCGCGCACATGAAGACTTTGGGGCTCAACCCCCCGGTCGCCGAGCTCGCGCGGATCAGCGGGTATTTCGCCGACCCCGGCTTCGAGCAGGGCCTGAGCGACGAGATCGACCGTTCCGATCCCGATTTTGCGGTCTGGGTCGACCAGAACACGCACCCGCACAAGACGCCGGGCTATGCGTCTGTCACCATCAGCCTCAAGCCCACGGGCGGCATCCCCGGTGATGCCACAGCCGATCAGATCGACCTGATGGCCGACCTTGCCGAGCGCTTCGCGTTCGACGAGCTGCGCGTCACCCACACGCAGAACATCGTGCTGGCGCATGTCCGCAAGGCCGACCTTTATGCGATCTGGCAGCAGCTCGACGCCGCTGGCCTGGCCACCGCCAATCTGGACCTGATCAGCGACATGATCGCCTGCCCCGGCCTGGATTATTGCAGCCTCGCCAATGCCCGCTCGATCCCCGTGGCGCAGAAGATATCGCAGCGGTTTGCCGATACCGGACGCCAGCGCGATCTGGGCGAATTGAAACTCAAGATTTCAGGCTGCATCAACGCCTGTGGCCACCACCATGCCGGACACATCGGCATCTTGGGCGTCGACAAGAAGGGGGTCGAGAACTTCCAGCTGCTGCTGGGCGGATCGGCGGCCGAAGACGTGTCGATCGCCAAGATCGTCGGTCCCGGCTTCGACGAGGATGGCGTGGTCAACGCCGTCGAGACCGTGACCAATGTGTATCTTGACGCACGGCAGGATGGCGAACGTTTTGTCGATACCTATCGCCGCATCGGCATGGAACCGTTCAAGGAGGCGCTTTATGGCTAATCGTACGGCGATTTTTCCCGCAGGTCGGCAAGACCTTTACGAGGCCAACAAATATTCGGCTGCCATCAGCTCGGGCGGATTCCTTTTCGTTTCCGGCCAGGTTGGCAGCCGTGAAGACGGCAGTCCCGAACCTGATCCCGAACAGCAACTTCGGCGTGCGTTCGAAAACCTTAACGACGTTCTCGCTGCTGGTGGCTGCACGTTCGACGACGTCGTCGATTTCACCGTCTACATCGTCGACCCGGAACACATGCTCGACACTGTGTTCAAGGTTCGCGACGAGTTTTGGGGTGAGCCGCCTTACCCAACGCTCACCGGGATCGGCGTGACCTGGCTTTACGGTTTTCACTTCGAATTGAAGGTCATCGCCAAATTGCCGGAGACAGCATCATGACACATGTGCAAATCTGCTATCGCGATGATGCCCCGGTGACCGATGCCACCGCCAGCTTCGGCGATTTCGTTGCCGGATCGAACGCGGCTGCGGTTCGCATCGAGCCGGGCGAGGACGTGCGCGCGCTGTTGTCGCATCTCGGCCAGATCAGCCTCGTCGAGGTGAACTTCCCTGCGTTCGGCGATGGCCGGGGCTTTTCATCGGCACAGATCCTGCGTGAGGCAGGCTATACTGGCGAACTGCGCGCGACAGGCGACGTGCTGGTCGACCAACTCGTCTTCCTGCGCCGTTGCGGTTTCGACAGCTTTGCGCCCGACAAGCCGCTGAACCTTGACGACGTGGAGGCTGCGATGAGCTTCTTCCCCGAATTCTATCAGAACACCAGCGACGGCGTCGCCGCGATCTGGGCCAAGCGCCATCAGGTGGCATCATGAAGCCGGTTCAGGACCGTCCCGCCCCGGGGCGTGTGCGCGACCGGATCGACGCCAAGCCGCGTTTCAGCGAAAGCGATGCGATCCGGCTGAACAACATGTTCCGCGGAACCGACACCGCCGACATGATGCGTACCGTGATCAAGGACGGCCTGGTGGGCGATCTGGCCATCGTCTCGTCGTTCGGCGCGGAAAGTGCGGTGCTGCTGCATATGGTGGCGCAGGTCGACCCTTCGCTTCCGGTGCTGTTCCTCGACACGCAAAAGCATTTTCCCGAGACCGTGGCGTATCGCGATACCCTCGTCGAACGGCTGGGACTGACCAACCTCGTCATGCTCTCGCCCGATGCCGATGAGCTTGCCGCGCAGGATTCCAACGGTTTGCGCTGGTCGTACGACCCAGATGGCTGCTGCGAAATCCGCAAGGTGCGCCCGCTCGCCAAGGCGCTTTTGAACTATGATGGCTCGATCACCGGCCGCAAGGGCTTCCAGTCGGCGACCCGCCAGGGCCTGCCCCGGTTCGAGATAGACACCTCTGATGCGCAGGGCCGGTTCAAGATCAATCCCCTGGCAAGCTGGACCAAGCCGGTGCTCGACGCCTATTTCGCCGAGCACGACCTGCCCCGACATCCGCTCGAATCGCAAGGATATCCCTCGATCGGCTGCGCGCCGTGCACCAGCAAGGTCGCGCCGGGAGAAGACCCGCGCTCGGGCCGCTGGAAGGGTTGGGACAAGACCGAATGCGGCATCCATAGCGATGTCACGCCGCTTCCCGGAAACCAGGACAACAGCAGTGCCAACGACCCGATATTTTGAAAAGACGTCTTTCGCTTTTCATTCGTCGCAAGTATAACGCAGCGTTTACCAGCAGTTAACCGACATCGGGCAGGGTCGTAAGCATGAGCGACGGACCCGCAATTGAGCAAATTCTGTACATCAGTACAGTAGCGCCGAATGAAAAGATAGATCTGGGCTCGATCCTGACAGCGGCGCGACGCCACAACCGCGCCAACAACATTACCGGGCTGTTGATGTTCAACGGGAAGCGGTTTTTGCAAGTCCTCGAAGGCCCCGCCGACGCTATTGGCGCAACGTTTGATCGGATCAGCCGCGATTCACGGCATCGCGGCCAGGTTTTGCTGGCGCGCAAAGCCATAGAGCGTCGCGAGTTCGGTGACTGGTCGATGGGCTTCAAGGACAAGACGGATCAGGACAACGCCGCGTTGTACGATACGATCTGCGCCAAGGTAGCCGATGTCCACCCAAGCCTGCGCGCCGAACTCACGGCCTTCGCCCGGCAGATATGACACCGGCTATTCAGCTGCCAATCTGACGTTCGAGGACGAAAAATGCTGCGCAGCATTTTCGGCTTGCCGCAGCGGTGGTTGACAAGTCGCCGGACTGACATCATCTAGCAATCAGCGGGCCGGGCCCCTCTGACATGCCGCGCGGCAAGCTATGTTAAGGCAGGCTACGCCCATGTGATGTCGGACCGCAACGGGATGCGCAACCATCCCGGGCTTTCGGCCCGGTCAATCGATTACTTAACCCCCCCGCGTATCCCGACCAATGCACACATCCATTGGAAAGGAAAAAGAGCATGAAAACGAAAATGACCGCAATCATTGCGGCAATGTCCGTCGCAGGACTCACCACCCCCGCCCTCGCCGCTGATGGCCAGGACTTCCGCCATCAGGTGGAAATTCCCCATGGCGATCGTCAGGTTACCGCAGTGTATCAGCCCAAGACCCAGGTGAGCTATCGCCAGGTGGGCAACATGACCCCCAACCGTCCGAGCACTGCTCGCTGCGTATGGAAAGCCGAAGTCTCGGTCGAACGCCATCTGCAGGCTCCCGCTGGGCAGGGCAGTCATGTCGTTCGTACCTTGGTCCCCACCAAGATGATCGAAGGCTCGACCAACGGTCGTTGCGCGCAGGGCAAGCAGCAGGTCAACAGCGCCATCGCGCGCAAATCTGACGAAGTCCGCGCGCATGTGCTCGCGGTCGCGGCAGAAGACCGCAATGCCCTGATGGCCGAGTTGAACATTGCCACCGGGAACCCGGTCGGCTGAACGCTTCAAAACCCCTCTTCGAGCGTGCTTGGGGAGGGGACCGTTCGCAAGCGAATGTTGGGAGGGGAAGCGAGATTGCACGGTTGTCCACTGGATCGCCGGGCCGTTTCCCCTCGCCAGCCCGCATCGGCTGCTAACTCCCCGATACTGATTGGTATTTTAGCGCGTTCGCCTGCTTGCCATCTGCATCTGCCTAGCCCAGTGTCTTCCCAACAAAAAATCGTCAGGGAAGGACAAGCCATGTCGGCTCGTGCATCAAAACTCACCAGATACGGCTCCATCGCGCTCGCGCTTGCGATTGCGCCAGTCTTGGGCGCGCAGGCCCAAGGCACTGATAGCCAAGAAAATTTTACCGTCATCATCGGCGGGACCAATGTTGGGCATCTTGATGTCGTGCGCAGCGGCGACACCGTGAAGATCGACTACGATTACAAGAACAACGGCCGCGGCCCGACGATGAAGGAAGAGCTGAAGCTGGATGCCAAGGGCATGCCCGTCGCGTGGAAGATCACCGGCAACTCGACCTTCGGTAATGCGATCAACGAGAGCTTCGCGATGCAGCGCGGCACAGCGCGCTGGACCGATTCGACCGGCAGCGGCACCGCCAAGCCCAAGGGCCCCGCGATCTACGTCGCGCAGGAAGGCAGCCCCTGGGCCGCGGGCTTGTATGCGCGGGCGCTGCTCGCCGATGACGACCGCTCGCTGCCTGCGCTCCCTGGCGGCGCGCTGAGCCTGGCCGAGCTCGAGAAAGTCAATGTGACCGGCACCGGCGGTGCAATGACCGTCACCGCTTATGCACTCTCGGGCAATGATCTCGACCCCGGCTATTTCCTGCTCGATGACACCGGCGCGCTGTTTGCCGCGATCTCTCCGCGTGCGGTGTTCGTGCGCAAGGGCTTCGAGGGAGAGGACATCCGCTTGCGCGATCTGGCGGTGAAATATTCCACCGATCGGTTCGTCCAGATGCAGGCCAAGGGCGCCAACAACTACAAGGCACCCGTGCGCATCACCAATGTGCGGTTGTTCGATCCGATCACCATGGCGCTGACCGAGCCCAAGACGGTCATCGTCAGCGGCAAGCATATCTCGGCCGTACTGCCGGTGAACAGCCCCGCAACCGAAGGCGAAGTGATCATCGACGGCAATGGCGGCACCCTGGTCCCTGGGCTGTACGAGATGCATGGCCATATCGGCCAGGAAGACGCTATGCTCAACATTCTCGCCGGGATCACCTCGGTGCGTGACATGGGCAACGAGATCGACGTGCTTGACGGGCTGATCGAGCGCATCGACACCGGCGTGCTGGCAGGGCCGCGGATCACCAAGTCGGGCTTTATCGAGGGCAAGAGCCCGTTCAGCTCGAACAACGGGAAGCTGGTCACCAGCGAGCGCGAGGCGATCGATGCCGCGCGCTTCTATGCTGCGCGCGATTTCCAGGCGATCAAGATCTACAACAGCATGAACCCCGAATGGATTCCGGCGCTGGTCAAGGAAGCCAAGGCGCTGGGGCTGCACGTGATGGGGCACGTACCCGCCTTCACCAACGCCGATGCGATGATCGCGGCGGGCTATGACGAGATGACCCACATCAACCAGGTGATGCTGGGCTGGGTCCTCGAGCCCCAGGAAGACACCCGCACGCTGCTGCGTCTGACTGCGCTCAAGCGGCTGCCGGGCCTCGATCTCGAGAGCGAGAAGGTGAATAGGACGATTAACGCGATGGTGGCCAACAAGGTGACCATCGACCCGACCTTCGCAATCCATGAGTCGCTGCTGCTGGCGCGCAACGGCACCGTGTCACCGGGCATGGTCGATTATGTCGATCACATGCCCACAGGGGTGCAGCGGAGCGCCAAGCAGGCGTGGTCGAACATCGCCAATGCGCAGGATGACAAGGATTATCGCGGCGCGTTCGACAAGGTGGCCGCCACCATCAAGAAGATGCACGATGCTGGGATTTTCCTGATCCCCGGCACCGACATGGGCGGCAGCTTCACCTATCACCGCGAGCTTGAACTCTACCGGAACGCAGGTATGACGCCTGCCCAGATCCTGCGCCGCGCAACCTATGACATGGCCGAATATCTTGACCAGGAACAGTCGCTTGGCAGCATCGAAAAGGGCAAGTATGCCGACTTCTTCCTGATCCAGGGCGACCCCACCAAGGACCTCAAGGCAATCAAGGCGATCCGCATGGTCGCGAAGGATGGCGTTTTCTATTACCCCAGCGAGGTCTATCCCGAATTCGGCATCAAGCCGTTCGCGACCAAGCCGAAGGTGAAACTGCCCAAGGAAAGCTAAGAGCCTTTACCCGTCATTCCCGCAAACGCGGGAATCCCGCTTCGACGCAACGGTAGCGCAAAAGCGGGACCCCCGCGTGCGCGGGGGTGACGGGGAAATAACCACTTTTGCATCGAAGGACGTTCGCGCGCGAGCGACGCTCACCCGACCTTGCGCACCACCACAGATCCTGCCGAATAGCCTGCGCCGAACGAGCAGATCAGGCCCGTGTCGCCAGCCTTCAGATCTGCATTGTGCAGATGAAATGCGATGATCGATCCGGCTGACGAGGTGTTGGCATAGCTGTCGAGCACGGTCGGGCTTTCATCCTCGCTCGCCTCATGCCCCAGCACGCGCTGCGCGATCAGCCGGTTCATCCCGGCATTGGCCTGGTGCAGCCAAAGGCGGCGCAGGTCCGCAGGCGCGATTCCCAGCCGGGCGATATGATCATTGATCAGTTCACCGACCATCGGCACGACTTCCTTGAACACCTTGCGGCCTTCCTGGACGAACAGCTTATCCGCACTGTCGCGGGTTTCGGGCGCGGCACGGTTGAGGAAGCCGAAATTGTTGCGGATGTTGTTCGAAAACCGAGTTTTGAGCTGCGTGCCCAGAATGTCCCAATGCGAAGGCGGCGCGAGGTCTGCGTCTTCCACGAGAACAGCGGTCGCCACATCGCCAAAGATGAAGTGGCTGTCGCGATCGCGCCAGTTCAGGTGGCCCGAGCAGATCTCGGGGCTGACCACCAGCACCGACCGGGCATTGCCTGCGCGAATGAAATCGGCTGCAGTCTGGATGCCGAAGGTGGCCGAAGAGCACGCGACGTTCATGTCGAAGCCGAAGCCCTCGATGCCGAGCGCGTCCTGCACCTCAATCGCGATCGCGGGATAGGCGCGCTGCAGATTCGAGCACGCGACCAGCACTGCATCGACGTCTCTGGCGTCGCGCCCGGCACGCGCCAGCGCATCACGCGCCGCAGCGACACCGATTTCGGCGAGCACCGATAGCTCCTCGTCGGGTCGTTCGGGAAAGCGCGGGCACATCACCTCGATATCAAGGATCGATGCCTTGGACAGCACCTTTCGCGCCTTTATTCCGCTCGCCCTTTCGATGAACTCGGCCGAAGATGGCTGCAATGCCGTCACCTCTCCAGCTTCGATCGCGTCCGAATGCTGCAGATTATATTGCGCAACATAGCGGTTGAAACTGACGACCAATTCGTCGTTGCTGATACTGTCTGCAGGCGTGAAAAGACCGGTCGAGGAGATCACCGGGCGGGCATTGGGATAGGCGGAAGTCATGAAACCGTAGGGTCCTGCGCTATAGCTGGAGCGGGTGCGCGTCTTACGTCCGCAACACGCCGATGGCAAGGGGCGTGGCGGATCGCGCATTTTTGCTTGCCGTGCGGGCGCGTGCGCTCTTTGATGGCCGCCAACCAGAACGGGAGAGGCGAGCATATGGAATATACAGGCAAGGTCATCTGGATCACCGGGGCATCGTCGGGCATCGGCGAGGCGCTAGCAGAAGCGCTCGCCGCACAAGGCGCGTTGCTGATCCTTTCGGGACGCCGCACCGATGCGTTACAGGCGGTCGCCGATCGGTTGCCGACACCCAGCCTCGTGCTCCCGTTTGAGACAACCGACAAGGATGCGCTTCCTGCGATAGTCGAGCAGGCCATAGCCTGGCAGGGGCATGTCGACGGTCTGGTCAACAACGCCGGGATCAGCCAGCGCGCGCTCGCCATCGACAGTGCGCTGGCGGTGTATGACCAGATCATCGCGGTCGATCTGCTGGCGCCGATCTGGCTGACGCAATTGCTGCTGCCGCATATGGCCGCGCGCAAATCGGGGCTGATCGTCGGAATCTCATCGGTTGCGGGCCGCGCAGGCGTACCGCTGCGCACCGCGTACTGCGCCGCCAAGCACGGGCTGATCGGCTATCTCGATGCGCTGCGCGCCGAGACCGAGGTGCATTACGGCCTGAAGGTACACACCGTGCTCCCCGGATCGATCCGCACCCAGGTTTCGGCCAATGCGCTCGCCGGCGATGGCAGCGCGCATGGCAAGACCGACAGCGCGATCGCCAACGGCATGGACCCTGCCGAATGCGCAGCGCAGATCCTGGCCGGAATTGCTGCGGGTCAGGCTGAAATCCTGGTGGCCGAGGGCATGGAGGAGATGCTCGCGCAACTGCGCTTCAGCGATCCACGCAAGCTGTTCGACACGCTGGCAGCGATGGGCGGGCAGATGGCGGCACAGCGCGACGCGGCGCTGGCCGAATGATGGAAACCCCGCAGCGGCTGATCGAACGGCTAGACCTCAGCCCGCATCCCGAAGGCGGCTGGTACCGCGAAACATGGCGCGGCGGCGCGGATGGCGATGGCCGCGCAAGCGAGACGCTGATCTACTTTCTGCTCGAGCAAGGCCAAGCGTCACACTGGCACACCGTCGATGCCACCGAAATCTGGTGCTGGCATGCGGGCCACCCGCTCGAGGTGGGCACCGCGCCTGCCGATACAGGGCCGGTGACTTGGCACGCCTTGGGCACCGATTTTACCGCTGGCCAATCGCCGCAGTTGGTCATTCCGCCGCACCACTGGCAGGCCGCGCGCGCCACGGACGGCTGGGCGCTGGTGAGCTGCATGGTGTCGCCTGGATTTGAGTTCAGTGGGTTCGTGATGGCCGAGCCGGGTTGGCAGCCGGGCTGACGCTGAATGACCTCAAATTAGAGACCGTTTTCCGGCGAAGGCCGGAATCCAGAGCGGCAGCAGCGCAAACCTCGCTCCTGGCCTCCGGCTTCCGCCGGAGAACGGCATTGCTTCAATCTTGCCGTTGCCGCGACGCGTTAGACAGCCTCAGGCTGAGCGGATGTATGAAAGAACTTTTCGTACTTGCCGATAGGCGTCCGCCCTCTCCCCTAACCCGGCGTCTTGTCGAACTTCACCGCGTCTTCGGTATACCGTACCCAGGGCTGCGCGCTGGCCGTCCAGAAGTGCATCTTGGGCTCGAGCCCGCTGACGTCGTCGAGCGTCCCAGCCTTGACGAAGTGCATCCCCTGCTGGCTGGGCAGATCGGACAGGATCGGTGAGCCGCATATCCCACAAAACCGGCGATAGACCGGATCGCCGCTCTCGCCGGAGTCCTGATAGGTGGTGAGCGTACCAACAATCGTCATCTGCGTGTCGCGCACCCCGATCAGCACTGACATCGCGCTGCCGGCCTGCTTCTGGCAGTTGCGGCAGTGGCACACCGCGCTCAGCAGTGGATCACCCTCGATCGTGTAGCGCACCGCGCCGCACAGGCACCCCCCGGTCATCGTCATGGCAACTTCCCCTCCAGCAAGCCTGTCCGCGCGCCTCAACCGTGCGTGTCGATCCAGGCGAATTCCTCGATTAGCAGCTTGGTGCTGTCTTCCAGCATCAGCTTCTCGACCATATCAGCGACCATCGGTGCACGGCTCGAGACGCTGATCTGTGCCTCGCACCGCGTCGCGTCGTCACCCAGCGGGGTCAGCGTGATCTGCGCCCCGCCCTCGGCTGCCAGCCCCTTGGGCTTGGCGTTGCGGTTGGCCGTCCAGCTGCCATCGGCGTGCTGTTGCCAGATATCGTGCTGGGTCAGATCAAGCCACGATCCGATGACCGACCGGATCAGCGCGGGCGCCTTCACCGGAACCTGCCGGGTGATCGCGACATGGATCTGCCCCGGCTCGGGCCGCTCAACCGTCACGGCGACATCGCGTGAACCCTGCGCCTGCATCATGGAGGTCAGGAACGCCTCGTCGGTCCAGCAGGCGACGACCAGCGCCACCGGTATTGCAAATTCATGCTGTTCCTGCCGCTTCAACATCGATCCGTTCAACCCCTTAACACAGCGCATTGCGCTTGCATGACATCAGCCTAGGCTATGCCACGATGTTGGCAAGCTATGTCATGACGGTGTTCGTGATTGAACTGACCCCGGGGCCGAACATGGCCTATCTGGCAGCCTTGACGCTGGGCGCGGGGCGCCGGGCTGGGCTGGCAGCGGTTGCGGGGGTCGCAATAGGCCTGGCGCTGATCGGCGTGGCTGCGGCGGCTGGCCTGGCAGCCCTGGTCGCGGCCAGCCCGACGATCTGGACCGCGCTGCGCTGGGCCGGGGGACTGTACCTACTGTATCTGGCATGGGAGACTTGGCGCGGCGAGGCCGAGACGTCGCCTGCCGGCACCCACTCGCTCACCCGAACCAATGCACGGTATTTCAGCCGAGGGGTGATCACGAACATCCTCAACCCCAAGGCTGCGCTGTTCTATGTCGCGATCGTGCCGCGTTTCCTGCCCCAAACCGGGCCAACCCTTGGCTATGGACTGGGGCTGACCGCGATCAGCGTCGCGGTAGCCACGGCGATCCATCTGGCGATCGTGCTGCTGGCGGCGCGGCTGCACCCCGTGCTGAGCCAGCCAGGGCGGCTGGAACGCACCCGGCATTTGCTGGCGATCGGGCTTGCCGCCATCGCTGTCTGGTTTCTGCTGACCACCACCGGGCCTTCGACATAACGACAACCGGAACCAATTCGGCGCGTTTCCGTACCTATGGTCTGTTACCAAGAGGAGGTCAGCCATGATCAAACACGGCGAAGAAACTGAAATGACGACCGAAGATGCCAGCGGTGGCCAGAAGCGGGGGATCGTTCGTTATGTGTTGTTGATTTCGACGGGCCTTGCGATCTTGGCACTCAGCATCATCTGGATAACCGGCGCCGCCACAGGGCCGGACAACCCCACACCCAACCCATCTGAGTCAATTTCGGAGCCGACGGTAGAGCCTGAAGGCAACTGACCGACCCGAAGCGCATTGAATTCTAATGTTAGCGGCGCTTCTCGAATTAGCGAGACAGCGCCGTTTCGGTTTCGTGCATCAAGGTCGCGATAATGTCGGCGACGCTTTCCTCTGCGGTGACCATCCCCACGGACTGGCCCGCCATCACAGAGCCATTTTCGACGTCGCCATCGATCACCGCGCGGCGCAGTGCGCCCGCCCAATAATGCTCGATCTGCAGTTGCGCCTCGGACATGTCGATGCCGCCTTCATCAAGCAGGGCTGCGACTTCACGCTGCTTGGCGGTGAACTCTTCGGTGCCCTTGTTCTTGAGTGCGCGCACAGGGATCACCGGCAGGCGCGGATCGACCTGAACGCTGGCGATCGCATCGCGGGCATTGCCGCGCAGAAACGCCTTCTTGAACGCCGGATGCGCGATCGATTCATGCGCGCAGACAAACCGCGTGCCCAGCTGGACGCCAGCCGCGCCCATTTCGAGATAGCCTGCAATCGCGCTGCCCCGTCCGATGCCGCCTGCGACGAACACCGGAATGGCGGCGGCAACTTCGGGCAGGATTTCCTGCGCCAGCACGCTGGTGGAAACCGGCCCAATGTGTCCGCCTGCTTCCATGCCCTCGATGACCAGCGCATCGACGCCAGACTTGATGAACTTCTTCGCCAGCGCCAGCGCGGGCGCAAAGCACACGACCTTGGCCCCTGCTTCCTTGATCGCCTCGATGCTGCCCTTGGGCGGCAAGCCGCCTGCCAGCACGATGTGAGTGACGTGGTGCGCGGCGCACACCGCGATCAGGTCCATCAGTTGCGGGTGCATGGTGATGAGGTTGACCCCGAACGGCTTGGTCGCCAGCTGCTTGGTCGCCGCAATTTCCGCATCGAGCAAGGCGGGCGTCATCGCCCCGCATGCAATAACACCAAAGCCGCCAGCGTTGGAGATCGCCGAAACCAGATTGCGCTCGGATACCCAGCTCATTGCCCCGCACATGATCGCGGTCTCGCTGCCCAGAAACGCAGTGCCGCGCGCCATCGCGGAATCGGTGAGAGGGTAGTTCATGGTCAATCCTTGTTACAGCCGCTCCCCTTCAGGGGAGGGGCTTTAGGCCATCACGCCTCGACCGCATCCAGCCCGTAGGCCGTGTGCAGCACGCGGACGGCCAGTTCGGTGTAGTCCTCTTCGATCAGCACGCTGACCTTGATTTCGCTGGTCGAGATCGCGACGATATTGACCCCGCGATCGGCCAATGCCTTGAACATCGTCGAGGCAACGCCCGCATGGCTCTTCATGCCGACGCCGACAACCGAGATCTTGGCGACATTGGTGTCGGGGATGATCCGGTTGAAGCCGATCGCTTCCTTGGCGCTTTCGAGCAGATCCATCGACCGGGCCAGATCGGCGGCGGGCACGGTGAAGGTCACGTCGGTCTCGCCCTTGTCGCGGCCGACGTTCTGGATGATCATGTCGACGTTGATTGCCGCGTCCGCGAGCGGCCCGAAGATGTTGGCGACCGCGCCGGGCTTGTCGGGCACGCGGGTCAGCGTGATCTTGGCCTCGTTCTTGTCGTGCGCAATGCCGGTGATCAGCTGGCGTTCCATATCCATTCCTTCCAGTTCTTCATCGCCGACGATCATCGTGCCGGGGATCGTGTCTGCTGCAGGGGCATCGTCGTCGATGAACGAGGAGAGCACCTGAACGCGCACGCCTTCCTTCATCGCGAGGCCGACCGAGCGCGTCTGCAGCACCTTGGCGCCGACGCTGGCCAACTCCAGCATTTCTTCATAGGTCACATGGCGCAGCTTGCGCGCCTTGGTGACGATGCGCGGGTCGGTGGTATAGACCCCGTCGACATCGGTATAGATATCGCACCGGTCGGCTTTCACAGCCGCTGCCACCGCGACGGCGGATGTATCCGAACCGCCGCGCCCGAGGGTGGTTATACGCCCCTTTTCGCTGACACCCTGGAAGCCTGGGATCACCGCGATCACACCCTTTTGCATTTCGGCGATCAGCGCGTCGGCATCGATGCTGTCGACCCGCGCCTTGGCATGCGCTTCGACCGTGTTGATCGGCAGCTGCCAGCCCAGCCAGCTGCGCGCCTGCGCGCCCAGCGCCTGCAGCGCGATCGCCAGCAGCCCGCTTGTCACCTGCTCACCGCTGGCGACGACGACATCGTATTCCGCCGGATCGTACAGCGGGTTTGCCTCACGACAGAAATTGACCAACCGGTCAGTCTCGCCCGCCATCGCCGAGACGACGACAGCAACCTCGTGCCCGGCGTCCTGCTGACGCTTGACGATCCGCGCCACCCGGCGGATGCGTTCTGTCCCGGCCATCGAAGTGCCGCCGAATTTCATGACGATCCGTGCCATTGGCCGTTCGTACTTTCCCTTATGCGAAGTTCGCCCCTATAGTCGGGCGCTGCCATAGAGAGGCCCCATGATGAACGCAAGCACCGGAACTACTGCAGACAGTAGCGTCACGAACGAAACGCGTAACGGAACGATCGACCCCAAAGAGGCCGCGCATTTCGGCAAGCTGGCGGCGGAGTGGTGGGATCCCAAGGGCGAATCGGCGATGCTGCACCGGCTGAACCCGGTGCGACTGGCCTATATCCGCGATGCGATCGATCATCATTGGCCAGACGCAGGCGCTGCGCGCAAGCCGCTGGCGGGCAAACGCGCGATCGATGTCGGCTGCGGCGCGGGTCTGCTGACCGAACCGCTCGCACGGCTGGGGGCAGAGGTCACCGGGCTGGACGCCGCCGCTGAAAACATCACCGCCGCTGCCGATCATGCCGCCGCCATGGGGCTGTACATCGATTATCGCCACAGGGACATCGAGACGCTGGAGGGCGAGAGTTTCGACCTCGTCACCTCGATGGAGGTGATCGAGCATGTTACCGATCCGGCAACGTTCATCGCCGCGCTGGAACGCGCGCTGGCGCCCGGCGGGCTGATGGTGCTGTCTACTCCCAACCGCACGACGATGTCGTGGATCATGCTGGTCGAGGCCGCCGAACGACTGGGACAGGTGCCCCGCGGCACCCACGACTGGGACAAGTTCCTGACGCCCGAAGAACTGACCGCGCATTTGCAAGCAGCCGGTCTGCATGTGATCGACACCCGTGGCATCGCCTGGGACCCGCTCCAAGGTCTGCACCTGAGCGACAGTCTGGCGCTCAATTACCTGATGACGGTGGTGCGGGGTTAGGCAGCACGCACGCCGTGATATACTGGGCGGTAGCGGGGCTCAGGGACAGGAAAACCGTCAGCCTCAAGGCTTTCTACAAACGCCCCGATCGCAATCGCGACATCGGCAGCCGCAACTTCAGGCGTGGGACCATGGGCGCTGCAGTGCTTGAGGTCGGGCACGTCGGCGATCCAGCATCCGTCTTCGACAGACCAGAACAAATTTATGTGATAATGCGGGATCATGCCTTGTCTTCCAGCGAAAGTCCGTTCGCTTCGATTATATCGATAAACTGGCGGACTTGATAGGGCTTGGCGGACTTGCCGTCCGGCTGGGCATTGATGCGATCCATAATGCTTGAAGATGTGATGACTTCCTCTGACCCGGTCAAGCACGAAGCCATAGGCCGCGAGCAATCGTTCGAACTCGGCAAAGGTTAACGGACCGCCCCGCAGCATTTTTTCTTGCAGCTTGCCGATCCGGGTCAATGGGCCCTCCCCTACTCGTCCGACATCCCCGGCATATAGTCTTCCCGGGCCAAGTCACTGAACTTGGTGATTTCCGCCTCGAAGCGCAGCTGGACGTTGCCGGTGGAGCCGTGGCGCTGTTTGGCGACGATCACGGTCGCCTTGTTCGCGGTGGGGCTGAACTTGTCCTCCCACTCCTGATACTTCTGGTTGATCTCTTCGTCCGCCGCGGTCTTGGGGTCCATGATCGGGCCGTCGGGCTTGACCATCAGGCGGTAATATTCCTCTCGATAGATGAACAACACGATATCGGCGTCCTGCTCGATCGATCCGGATTCGCGCAGATCCGACAGCTGCGGGCGCTTGTCCTCGCGGCTTTCCACCGCACGGCTGAGCTGCGACAGCGCCATCACCGGCACCTGCAGTTCCTTGGCGAGCGTCTTGAGACCGCGGCTGATCTCGGAAATCTCGTTGACGCGCCCCTCGTTGCGGCCCGTGCCCTGCAGCAGCTGGAGATAGTCGACGACGATAAAGCCGATGTCGTGCTTGCGCTTCAACCGCCGCGCGCGGGCGCGCAGCGCCGCGATCGTCAGACCGGGCGTATCATCGATGTACAAAGGCAGGTCTTCAAGCTCCTGCGATGCGGTGACCAGCCGCTGGAACTCGTTGCGCGCGATCTGGCCCATGCGCAGCTTTTCCGAGCTTATCCGCGACTGTTCGGCCAGAATACGCGTCGCCAGCTGGTCGGACGACATTTCGAGGCTGAAGAACGCGGTCTTGGCGCCGACATTCTTGTCGTCCTCGATCCCCGCTGCCTTGTCGAGCCGCCAGCGCGCTGCAGCGTTGAAGGCGATGTTGGTGGCGAGCGAGGTCTTGCCCATGCCGGGCCGCGCCGCGAGGATCAGCAGATCCGACGGGTGCAGACCGCCGATCTTGGCGTTGAGGTCGGTCAGGCCGGTGGTCACCCCCGAAACATGCCCGCCGCTGTTCAGCGCCTTTTCAACCATGCCGAGTGCGGCGCCGATCGCGACGTTGAAATGCACCGCCCCGCCGCTCTCGCCCTCACCCTGGGAGACGTTGTACAATGCGGCTTCAGCAAGCTCGATCTGCGCCATCGGGTCTACCGCTTCGCTGGTGTCCATCGCCTTGTCGACCAAGGTGCGTCCGACCTGGATCAACTCGCGCAGCAGCGCCAGGTTGTAGATCTGCTCGGCGAAATCACGCGCGCCGATCAGGCCGCCGGCATCGCCGGTCAGCCGCGCCAGATACCGCATGCCGCCCAGCTCGGACAGGCCCGCATCGCTTTCAAAGAACGGCTTCAACGTCACCGGGGTCACGGTCACGTTCTTGTCGATCAGTCGCATGATCTGCGCGTAAAGACGCTGGTGAACGCTCTCGAAGAAATGCTCTGCCTTCAGCCGTGCGCCAACCTCTTCGGCAATGCGGTTATCGATCAGCAGCGCACCCAGGAACGCAGCCTCGGCCTCGATGTTGCGTGGCAGCCTGGCATCGGAGGTATCGCGCGCAGATGGAGCTGCGATCTGCGGCGGCAGGGCAGACGGTATCGCCGAGAGCGATGCGGCGGGATGGATCAGGGTGTCTTCAGGCATCCGGCCATATTCGCCGCTGCCGCTGTGGCGCGCAAGGCACTGGCACCAATAATCGTGTGGACAAGGCCGGGGACAGCCCGCCGCCCCGGTTTTTCCGCTTGCCCAGCCCCGGTGCATAGGCGAAAGACTGAGCTTCTATGTCCAATCCGCGCATCATCCATGTCGAGCTCGACGAGCAGACCATCTTGTGGCGCAACGCGGATATAGAGCAGGAACGGCGCATCGCCATTTTCGACTTGATCGAGGACAATTTCTTCAAGCCGCTGAAAGACTATCCTGATGGCTATGCGGGGCCCTTCCGGTTGAGCCTTGCGGTTTATGAGGGACGGTTGGCGATCACGATCGCACGCGAAGACAGCACCCATCTGGAAACGCTGGTGCTGGGGCTGGGTCGCTTCCGCCGCCCGATCCGCGAATATTTCGCGATCTGTGACAGCTATTACCAGGCGATCCGCAAGGCCACAGCACAGGAGATCGAAACGATCGACATGGCCCGGCGCGGCGTCCATAACGAGGCAGCCGAGCTGCTGGTCGAACGGCTGCAGGAAAAGATCGAGATCGATTTTCCCACCGCACGGCGGCTGTTCACGCTGATCTGCGTGCTCCACATCAAGGGCTGATTACTCCAGCCATGCGCACCTCCACCCTGAAACGCTGGACCATCGGCTTTGGCCTGCTCGCGCTACTGATGGCGGTGCTGGGTGGATTGATCTGGGCCGGAATTACGAGCTGGGCTCCTTCGCGCGAGGAATATCCGGTCCAAGGGCTTTATGTCAGCGCCGTCGATGGCGACCTGGCCTGGCCGACACTGGCGGCGATGGGGGCTGACTTTGCCTATATCCGCGCTAGCGCCGGGGGCTCGGCCCGCGACGCGCGGTTTGCCGTCAACATCAAGGCCGCACGCGCCACCGCGATGCGGGTGGGCGCGGTGCACGAGTTCAGCCTGTGCGCAGGCGAGGCCCAGCAGGCCGAATTGTTCATCACCACCGTGCCACGCGACCCCGCGATGCTGCCTCCGGTGGTAAGCCTCGACATCGACGAGGCCTGCAAGGCACGCCCCGACCGGTCGATGCTGCTGGGTGAGCTCAACACCTTCCTCAACCAGATCGAAAACCACAGCGGCAAACCTGCGCTGCTGCGGATTACGCCCGAGTTCGAAAGCGCCTATCAGGTCAGCGACGGTCTGGCCCGCACCGTCTGGCTGATCGGCGATTTTGTACCGCCCGATTATGCCGCCAAACGCTGGGTGATGTGGCAATCGAGCGACTTTTACCGGATAAACGGCGCGCCTCAAGGCGTGCGATGGAATGTGGTGCGACCATGAGCGATGACCAGACGACCGGCGATCAGACCCGCGAGCTGCTGGAGGCCGCGCGTGCAGCAGCCCTGACGGCCTATGCGCCTTATTCGGGATTTCATGTCGGGGCGGCGTTCCGTTTCGATGATGGCACGGTGGTGACCGGCAGCAATTTCGAGAATGCGAGCTATGGCCTGGCGATCTGCGCGGAAACCAGCGCGGCGATTGCCGCCAACTTGCAGGGCCGCCGCACCGGGCTGATCGAGGTCGCGATCATGGGTGGGCCGCTGGGTGAAGACGGCGCGCTATCACCGACCGCCGCCCCCGTTACCCCCTGCGGTCGCTGCCGCCAGGTGATGAATGAACTGGCGCAACTGGGCGGCACCGATCCCATCGTCTATTCGGGCCATGCCACCGGCTGGATCGAACACCGGCTTTCGGTGCTCTTGCCAGCCGCCTTCGGTCCGGCCAATCTGGCCTGAATTTCCCTTTTTCGGCAGGAGCAGAACCAGCCATGTCCATCCTTTCCGACAAATGGATCCGCACCCAGGCGCAGGAAAACGGCATGATCGAGCCGTTCGTCGAGGCCCAGCGGCGCGACGGCTGCATTTCCTATGGCCTATCGTCCTATGGCTATGACGCCCGGGTGGCGGACGAGTTCAAAATCTTCACCAACGTCAATTCCTCGGTGGTCGACCCCAAGCAGTTCGATCCCAACAGTTTTGTCGACCGCAAGACCGATGTCTGCATCATTCCGCCCAACAGCTTCGCGCTGGCGCGTACGGTCGAGTATTTCCGCGTGCCACGCGACGTGCTGGTGATCTGCCTGGGCAAATCGACCTATGCGCGCTGTGGGATCATCGTCAACGTCACCCCGCTCGAGCCCGGCTGGGAGGGGCATGTGACGCTGGAGTTCAGCAACACCACCCCGTTGCCCGCCAAGATCTATGCCAATGAAGGCGCATGCCAGTTCCTGTTCCTCAAGGGCAACGAGCCGTGCGAAACGAGCTATGCCGACCGTGCGGGCAAATATATGGGCCAGCGCGGCGTGACACTTCCCAAGCTTTGACCCACAATCCGCCGACAATCACAAAAAAATCAGGAGAGAGCCGATGTCAGCCAGAGAAAACCGTGAATTCGATGTAATCGTCTATGGTGCCAGCGGCTTTACCGGACGGCTGGTCGCCGAATATCTGCAAACCGCTTATGGACAGGGTGACGATGCACCCAAATGGGCGGTCGCGGCGCGCTCGGCGGAGAAGATGACCGCTGTGCTTGCCGAGATGGGCCTGCCCGCCGATACGCCGGTGATCGTCGCGGATGCCGACGAGCCCGAGACCATCGCGGATATGGCCAAGCGCACCAGGGTCGTGCTCACCACGGTCGGCCCCTACCAGCTTTATGGCGAGCCTCTGGTCGCTGCCTGCGCCGAACACGGCACCAATTATGTCGACCTGTGCGGCGAGCCCGCCTGGATGCGCCAGATGATCGACAAGTACGACGCGGCAGCCAAGGCGAGCGGCGCACGGATCGTATTCTCGACCGGCTTCGATTCGATCCCGTTCGATCTGGGCGTGCTGATGCTGCAGAAGGAATGCGTCGCCCGCTTCGGCAAGCCCGCGCCGCGCATCAAAGGCCGGGTCCGGGCGATGCAGGGCACCTTCTCGGGCGGCACCGCCGCCTCGCTTAAGGCGACGATGGCCGCGGCTGCCAAGGACCCGGCGGTTCTGGGCTATCTGGTCAACCCGTTCAGCCTGGCGAACGGCTTCGAGGGCCCTGCCCAGCCCAAGGGCAACAAGCCTGAGCATGACGATGCGCTCGGCAGCTGGGCCGCGCCGTTCATCATGGCACCGATCAACACCAAGAACGTCCACCGCACCAACGCGCTGCTCGGCCATGCCTATGGCCAGGATTTCGTCTATGACGAGATGATGCTGACCGGCCCCGGCGAAAAGGGCGAGGCAATCGCCAAGCATCTGGCGACCACCGACATGATGGGCGGTGAAGGCGGACCCAAGCCCGGCGAAGGCCCGAGCAAGGAAGAACGCGAGAACGGCTTCTACGACGTGCTGTTCATTGCCGAGATGCCCGATGGCGAAATGCAAAAATATGGCGTCAAGGGCGACAAGGACCCGGGCTATGGGTCAACCTCCAAGATGATCGCCGAAAGCGCCTTGTGCCTGGTGCAGGACGTGCCCGAGGGCGCGGGTGGAATCACCACCCCCGGCGCGGTGCTGGGCGAGCATCTGGTCAAGCGCCTGGTCGCCAGGGCGGGCCTCAGCTTTGCTGCGGAATGAAGATGGACATCCTCCCGCTCGACGGGAGGATTTCAGGCGATTGCTGCACCTGCGAACAACTGCAGGTTGCACTTTGCGTCAATAGGCGCATATAGCTGCGGCTTGGGGCACCGCACGACACAGATAGAAGAATCGAACGCGACATGCTGAAGGCCTTGCTGCGCAGGAAGCCAAGACCGGCTGCCCCCATCGACACCGCCACGCTGCCCGAGGGTCGGCGTGTCTATGCCATTGGTGATATCCACGGTCGACGCGACCTGCTCGACCAGCTGCTCGACCAGATTGCCCAAGACGACCACGCGCGCGGTTCTGCCGATACCCATATCGTCTTTCTGGGCGATCTGATGGACCGCGGCCCCGACAGCGCAGGTGTGATCGACCGCGCCATCGAACTGTCGCAGACGCTGGGCGACAACGTCCATTTCCTAATGGGCAACCATGAGGAAGTGTACCTGGGCGCGGCATCGGGTGACGAGAAATTGGTGCGCTTCTTCTGCAAGATCGGCGGGCGCGAGACGATCCTGAGCTATGACATCACGCCCCAGGACTATAACGAACTGAGCATCGAGGAGCTGGCCGCACGGATGCCGGCGCTTCTGACCTCCAGGCATGTCGAATTCGTTTCCGGTTTCAAGGACCGGATCGTGATGGGCGACTATGCCTTCGTCCATGCCGGTGTCCGCCCCGGCGTGCCGATCGACGAGCAGCGGCCCAAGGATCTGCGCTGGATCCGCGAGGATTTCATCATGGATGAGGCTCCGCACGACAAATTGATCGTCCATGGCCACACCATCACCGATGATGTCGAGGAATGCTCCAACCGCATCGGCATCGACACCGGCGCGTATATGAGCGGAATGCTCACCGCGCTGGGGCTCGAAGGCGGCAACCGCTGGTATCTCAAGACCGGCCGGTGATGAGGCCGGGCGAGGCCGGCTGAACATGATGCGATAATCGTATACATCACCGCTTGCACTGGCCGATAAGTTGCGCCAGCTTGCGCCGATGCAAAAATTCGCCACGCTGGTCGCAGCCTTCGCCCTGTTCTCCATCCCTGCCCATGCCGAGGTCGAGACCGACGCAGGCCGGTTACGCGCCGATGTGGAAAAGCTGGTCAGCTTCGGCACCCGGCACACGCTGTCTTCGCCCGACCATCCCACGCGCGGCATTGGCGCAGCCCGGCGCTGGGCGGCATCCGAGTTCGCACGGATCGGCAAGGCGTGCGGCGGGTGCGTCACTGTCGAACAGATCGACCGGCGCTTCACCGGACCGCGTGCGCCCAATGGCGTCAACGTCGTCAATGTGCTGGGGGTCCAGCAGGGCACCGGCAACCCCGACGACATCATCATCATCTCCGCACACATCGACAGCCGCGTATCGAATGTCGCCGATTTCACCACTGACGCGCCGGGTGCGAATGACGACGCATCGGGGGTGGCGCTAGTGCTCGAAGCCGCGCGCGTCCTGAGCAAGCAGAAGTACGCTCCAACCATCATCTATGCGGTGCTTTCGGGCGAGGAGCAGGGCCTGTGGGGCGGACGGATGATCGCCGAAACCGCCCGCGCGCGCGGTTGGCAGGTGCGCGCGCTGCTCAACAATGACATCGTCGGCAACACCGAAGGCCAGGATGGCAGAAAGGTGACCGACCGGGTGCGGGTGTTTTCCGAAGGCATCCGCGCATCCGAATCGATGACCGAAGCGATGGCGCGGCGTGGCAGCGGCGGCGAAGACGACGGCCCGTCACGCGCGCTGATGCGGGCGGCACAGCGCGTCGGCAAGGCGCAGAGCGACATTGGTCTCGAGGTCTTCGGCGTCCGCAGGCCTGACCGGTTCTCACGCGGTGGCGACCATCTGCCAGCGTTGGAACTGGGCTATCCCGCGATCCGCTTCACCGTGGGGGTCGAAAACTACGACCACCAGCACCAGGATATCCGCACCGAAGGGGACCGCAAGTTCGGTGATACGATCGACGAGATGGATTTCTCCTATCTGGCGCGGGTCACCGCGCTCAATGTCGCGGTGATTCGCGAACTGGCCACTGCGCCTGCGGCGCCGGCCAGTGCGATGCTGGGCGGGGCGCTGACATCGGACACGCAGGTCACCTGGGCCGAAGTTCCAGGTGCCGCGCGCTACAAGGTCTATTGGCGCAGGGCAGATGCGCGCGACTGGGAAAAGTCGCAGGAAACCACCGATACCAAGCTGACCTTGCCGGGCGTGATCGTTGACGACCACTTCGCGGGAGTGGCGGCGATTTCGGAGAACGGCGCGGAAAGCGTGATCACCTTCGCCGGGCTGCCACCCCGGTGATTTCGCCCGGACGCACCACCCTGTTCATGGAGACCGGGACGCTGTAGGGAGACCGTATGAATGATTGCTCATCCTGCATAGTCCGCAACCGCGCAATCTGCGCCAGCCTGACGAACGACGAACTGACGGTGCTGGGCAAGATGGGTCGCCGCCAACGGGTGAAGGCCGGGCATACGCTGCTGTGGGAGGGGGACGACGCCCCGGTCGTTGCCAATGTGCTCGAAGGCGTGCTCAAGCTGGTGGTGTCCGCATCCGACGGGCGCGAGCAGATCGTCGGGGTGGTCTTCCCTTCGGACTTTATCGGTCGCCCGTTCGGCAAGGAAAGCCCCTACAGCGTCACCGCGATGACCGATGCCGAAGTGTGCATCTTTAACCGCAACAGCTTTGACGATTTCGCCGGCGAGCATCCCGATCTGCAACAGAAATTGCTGCGCCGCACGCTCGACGAGCTTGATCGTGCGCGGCACTGGATGATGCTGCTCGGCCGCAAGTCGGCGACGGAAAAGGTCGCCTCGTTTTTGCTGGAGATGGCCGACCGGCTGTCGGGTCAGGGCTGCAATGCTGATGGCTCTTTGAACGGCTATGAGCTTCCGTTCGGACGTCAGCAAATTGCCGATATTCTGGGCCTGACGATCGAGACGACCAGCCGTCAGCTCACCCGGATGAAGAGCGACGGCGTGCTCGCCCTGCCATCACGGCGCGAGATCGTGATCCGAAATCGCGCCGCAATGGTAGAACTGGCAGGCTAGGCGCCTTCGCGTTTTAGAAGCGGAAGCCGATACCGGCGCTGACGACCCACGGGTCGAGCTGGTGCCGGGTGCGGAGCACTTCGACGCCATTGGCGCGCCAGCTGGCGAGCGGCCGCATGAAATAGCGCTTCGCATCGACCGAGACGAACATCCCCTTGTCGTTGACCGGAATATCGACCCCGGCCTGCAGCGCGGCACCGACGGTATCATTGATCTTTTGTGACGTCGCACCGAGCGCCCGTGCCGTGGCACCGGGCTTTTCATCGATGAAGATGAAATAGCTGGGGCCCGCGCCGATATAGGGGCGGATACCGCCAGCCTTGCCGAAGTGGTACTTCAGCGTGACCGTGGCAGGCACGATCTTGGCATTGGAAACAAGTCCAGCCCCCGCCAGCGCACCGCGGCCATCGACATCATGCTGGGTGACCCCGGCAATCGTTTCCACCGATACGGAATCAGCGAAGAAATATTCGATCGCAACCGTCGGGACGAAGTTGTCATTGGCTTTGGTCTGCGTCCCGGCAGGCAATCCAATGAGGTCCAGCTTGACGTCCTTTATCTTGCCATCGGGTGCTACCAGCGTCCCCAGAACCTTGAAATGTACCTCGCCCGCCTGCGCCATGGCCTGGCCGGGAATAGCGAGGGCAACGGCCATTGCCGCCAGCGGGATAATCTTGGTTTTCATGTTGATCACTCCTCCTTGAGTGCGAGCATCCCTGCCCCCGGGGGCGGGCCGGTGCATTGATCGCGCGCAAATCATTCGTTGATCAGGATCAATGTTTTGTGAGTGACGCTGGCGCATCAGCAGCCCGGTAGAAGCGCGAGGCGGGGGCCGTTCGCGATACGAGGATATGCGTTATGGATGGTTTGGTTTTGAAAACCGGCGGCTGGCTGGGGCTGGCGCTGCTGGCTTTGACAATGGCGGTATTTGCCGTCGATTGGCCGTTTGCGGTACACATGACGATCGTGATGATCGCATGTCTGCTGGTGATGTGGTTCACCATGACCCGTGCGGATTACGCAGGCTATGCCCGCGGCATTCTCAAGGCTCCGGCGGACATGGGCGAGTATGATGACGACATCATCCGCTGGGGTGTCATCGCCACCTTGTTCTGGGGTCTGGCTGGCATGGTCGCGGGGGTATACATCGCCTCGCAGCTCGCCTTCCCCGCGCTCAACCTCAATTTCGAATATACCACCTTCGGGCGGTTGCGGCCGCTGCACACTTCGGCGGTGATCTTCGCCTTTGGCGGCAACGCGCTGATTGCCACCAGCTTCTATGTCGTCCAGCGCACCTGCCGTGCGCGGCTCGCCTTCCCCAAAATGGCCCGCTTCGTGTTCTGGGGCTATCAGCTGTTCATCGTGCTCGCCGCCACCGGCTATCTGATGGGCGTTACCGAAGCCAAGGAATATGCCGAACCCGAATGGTATGTCGACCTGTGGCTGACGGTCGTTTGGCTGTGCTACCTCGCGGTGTTCGTGGGCACGATCGTTCGCCGCAAGGAACCGCATATCTATGTCGCCAACTGGTTCTATCTCGCCTTCATCATCACCGTGGCCATGCTCCACGTGGTCAACAACCTCTCGATGCCCGCATCGATCTTCGGATCGAAGAGCTACTCGGCGTTTGCCGGCGTGCAGGATGCACTGACCCAGTGGTGGTACGGCCATAACGCGGTCGGCTTCTTCCTGACCGCAGGCTTCCTGGCGATGATGTACTACTTCGTCCCCAAGCAGGCCGAACGCCCGGTCTATTCATATCGCCTGTCGATCATCCACTTCTGGTCGCTGATCTTCCTGTATATCTGGGCAGGCCCGCACCACCTTCACTACACCGCGCTGCCCGACTGGGCGCAGACCTTGGGCATGGTCTTCTCGATCATGCTGTGGATGCCGAGCTGGGGCGGAATGATCAACGGCCTGATGACGCTGAACGGCGCATGGGACAAGATCCGCACCGATCCGATCATCCGCATGATGGTGATGGCGCTTGCCTTCTACGGCATGAGCACCTTCGAAGGCCCGATGATGTCGATCAAATGGGTCAACAGCCTGTCGCATTACACCGACTGGACCGTGGGCCACGTCCACTCCGGCGCGCTGGGCTGGAACGGCATGATCACCTTTGCCTGCGTCTACTATCTGGTGCCCCGCCTGTGGAGCCGCCCGCGCCTCTACAGCCTGCGCATGGTCAACTGGCACTTCTGGCTCGCAACGATCGGCATCGTTTTCTACGCCTCCTCGATGTGGGTCGCCGGCATCATGCAGGGTCTGATGTGGCGCGAATACGGAGCCGATGGCTACCTCGTCTACAGCTTCGTCGAAACGGTCGCAGCCATGCACCCGATGTACCTGATCCGCGCTGCTGGAGGCCTGATGTATCTCGCCGGCTTCGTGATCATGATCGTCAATGTATGGGCCACGATCGCAGGCCGCGTCCGTGAGGAAAAGCCGATGACCGAAACGCCGTACAATCCCGCTGCTGACCGCCCGCTGGTCGGCACCGCCGTGCCCGCCGAATAAGGAGCCGACACATGGCCGAACCCAAAGCCGAATCGCGCTTCAGCCACAAGAAGATTGAGCGCAACGTCACCCTGCTCAGCCTGGGCGCTCTGATCGTGGTCGCCATCGGCGGCATCGTCGAGATCGCGCCCCTGTTCTGGATCGACAACACCATCGAGAAGGTGGACGGCATGCGCCCCTACACCCCGCTCGAGCTGTCGGGCCGCAACATCTACATGCGCGAAGGCTGCTATGCCTGCCACAGCCAGATGATCCGTCCGTTCCGCGACGAGGTCGAACGCTATGGCCATTACAGCCTGGCTGCAGAGAGCATGTACGACCACCCCTTCCAATGGGGATCCAAGCGCACCGGACCCGATCTGGCGCGTGTCGGAGGTCGGTATTCGGATGAATGGCACCGCGCGCACCTTGCCGATCCACGCAGCGTCGTCGGCGAATCGATCATGCCGCCTTATGCCTTCCTCGCCGAAAAGGAGCTGAAGGCTGGCGACATGGCCAATGACCTGACCGCACTGTCGCGCGTCGGAGTGCCGTATACCAAGGCCGACATCGCCGCTGCCAATGCGGACATCAAGGCGCAGGCCGATCCGAACGCAGATGGCGCTGCCGATCTGCAGGCGCGGTATCCCAAGGCGCAGGTGCGCGACTTTGACGGCGACCCCACCCGCGTCACCGAGATGGATGCTCTGATCGCGTATCTGCAGATGTTGGGTACGTTGGTCGATGTCGAGAAGGCCGCGCCGCAGGATCAGGGCTCTGCTCCTGCGCCGGCCGCAGCAGCGGCAGCAGCGTCCATCACAAACAAAGGTGGCAACTTATGAGCTACGATGAACTGCGCCACTTTGCCGACAGCTGGGGCCTGCTGGGCATGACGATAGTGTTTCTCGGCCTCATCGCATGGCCCTTCCGCAAGGGCGCGCGGCAGCACCATGAGGACGCCGCCAACATGATCTTCAAGGAAGACGACAATGTCTGACAAACCACGCATCGATGAACCCACCGGCACCAGAACGGTCGGGCATGAATGGGACGGCATCGAGGAACTCGACACGCCGATGCCGCGCTGGTGGCTGTGGACCCTCTACGCCACCATCGCCTGGGCTGCGGTGTATGTGGTGCTTTATCCCGCAATACCGATGGTCAACAGCGCGACCCAGGGCGTCCTCGGCTGGAGCAGCCGGGCCGATCTGGAGAAGGAAATGGCCGGCCACACCGCCAAGCGCGCGCCGATCGTCAATGCGATAGCCGCGATGCCGATCGCCGCCCTTCCCTCCAAGCCGGAGCTGCTGGAAGCGGCAATCCAGGGCGGCAGCGCAGCCTTCAAAGTGCATTGCGTGCAGTGCCATGGCGCTGGCGGCGCGGGCGTTGTCGGGCTGTATCCCAGCCTGACCGATGACGACTGGCTGTGGGGCGGCGACCTTGGCAATATCGAGACCACGCTGATCCACGGAATTCGTAATCCCGATCACGACGAGACACGCCTCAGCTCGATGCCCGCCTTTGGCCGCGACGGCATTTTGGATACCGCCGCGATCAACGACCTGGTCAGCCATGTCCGCGTGATCAGCCGCCAGGAAAAGCCCAGCGCCGCTTCCACGCGCGGTGCGGTCCTGTTCGAGGCCAACTGCGTCGCCTGTCACGGTACCAGCGGCGAAGGCAACCGCGAATTGGGCGCACCCAGGCTTACCGATGCGGTGTGGCTTTATGGCGGCAGCCGCGAGGCGATCGCCAAGACCATCTACAATCCGCGCAATGGCGTGATGCCGCGCTGGAACGACAAGCTCGACGCGGTGACGATACGCATGCTCGCCGCCTACGTCCATTCGCTGGGCGGCGGAGAGGATGCTCCTGCACCCTTCTCAGCACCGGCTACGGCAGCATCAGCTCCCGACGAGGACCCCGGCAATGGCTAATCCAGACACCCTTGCGGGCCACGATGGCCCGCTCTACGCGGCGCGCAAGGGTGTCTACCCCAAGAAGGTGGATGGCAATTTCCGCCGCCTCAAATGGCTGATCATGGCGGTCACTCTGGCGATCTATTACGGCACGCCATGGATCCGCTGGGACCGCGGCCCCTATGCGCCCGACCAGGCGGTGCTGATCGATCTGGCCAACCGCCGCTTCTACATGTTCCAGATCGAAATCTGGCCGCATGAATTCTATTATGTCGCAGGGTTGCTGATCATGGCGGGCATCGGCCTGTTCCTCGTGACCAGCGCGGTCGGCCGCGCATGGTGCGGCTATGCCTGCCCGCAGACCGTCTGGACCGATCTGTTCCAGCATGTCGACCGGGTAATCGACGGCGATCGCAACGCACAAATCCGCCTCGCCAACGGCCCCTGGACGGGCGGGAAAATCGCCAAGCGTGCCGCAAAATACGCGATCTACCTCGCCATCGCCTTCTGGACCGGCGGCGCGTGGATCATGTACTTCGCCGATGCACCAACGCTGACCCGCGATTTCTGGACCGGCGAGGCCGCATTCATCGCTTATGGCACCGTCGCCGCGCTCACCGCGACCACCTTCGTGCTCGGCGGGTTCATGCGCGAGCAGGTCTGCATCTATATGTGCCCCTGGCCACGCATCCAGACCGCAATGATGGACGAAAAATCGCTGCTGGTGACCTACAAGGACTGGCGCGGCGAACCGCGTGGCAGCCTGAAGAAGGCGCTGGCCCACCCCGGATCATTGGGCGATTGCGTCGATTGCAACCAGTGCGTCGCGGTCTGCCCGACCGGCATCGACATTCGCGAAGGGCCGCAGATCGGCTGCATCACCTGCGCCTTGTGCATCGATGCGTGCGATACCGTGATGGCGCAGGTCGGCCGCCCGCGCGGGCTGATCGACTATTGCGCGCTCGATGATGTCGCTGTGGAAAAGGCCGGGGGCACAGCGCCCCCCGTGCTCAAGACGCTGCTGCGCCCGCGGCTGATGATCTATCTGGCGATCTGGTGCGCGATCGGCGCGGCGATGCTGTTCTCGCTGGGCGAGCGCACCCGGCTCGACCTTGCCGTCCAGCATGAGCGCAGCCCACTTTATGTCCAGCTCTCCGATGGTGCGATCCGCAACAACTACACGCTCAAACTGCGCAATATGGAAGCCCGTCCGCGCACGGTGGCCATCACGGTCAGCGGCCTGCCCGGCGCGCAGCTTTGGACCGAGACCGGGTCGCGCGACCGCGCCAGCCAGCGGGTCGAGATGACGATCTCGCCCGACAGCGTGACACGCGTCCGCCTGTTCGTCGCAGCACCCGCAACCGGCCCGGTGCGGCAGGATTTCACCATCGCAACCTATGGCCGCGACGGTGATCCACGCGGCGATAGCGACATTATCCAGTTCGATCGCCCGGAGGCACAATGATGAGCACGCAACCTGCAAAAAAGCCGTTTACCGGCTGGCACATGACCGCGATCCTGGTCGGGTTCTTCGCCATCGTGATGGCGGTCAACTTCACCATGGCGCGCCTCGCGTTTTCGACCTTTGGCGGCAAGGTGGTGGAAAACAGCTATGTTGCCAGCCAGCAGTACAACGATCTGCTGGCGCGGGCCGAGGCGCAGGATGCGCTGGGCTGGACGCAGAGCCTGACCCTCGATGCCGCGCGCCATGTGCGCCTGGCCATCAACGCCAATGGCCAGGCCGTTGCCATCGACCGTGCCACCGCCACGCTCAGCCATCCGCTAGGCCGGATTCCCGCCGTTCCTCTGCGGCTGGTCCGCGATGGCCAAGGTGGCATGATCTCGGCGCAGCCGCTGGCGCAGGGTCGCTGGAGGCTGGACCTTGTCGTGCATCACGGCGCTGAGCAGGCGCGTTACCGGAGCGACGTGCAATGACCGTGCTTACCCGCAGCGCACCCAAGGTGGCAGCTGTGTCGACCTTGATCGAACGCGATTTTGCCGTCCCCGATATCCGCTGCGCTGGATGTATCTCGAAGCTTGAACAGGGCTTGGTTCGCGATTCCCGGATCCACACTGCGCGCGTCAACTTTACCGAAAAGCGGGTACACGTGTCGTGCGCCGCCGATGCGCAGATGCCCGATCTGCTGGGTGCGTTCACGTCGCTGGGGTTCGAGGCGCATCCGATTGGCGAGGGCGCAAGCGAGATCGACGCCGATGCCGCAAACAGCCGCGAGCTGCTGCGCGCGGTAGCGGTCTCGGGCTTTGCGATGATGAACATCATGCTGCTGTCGGTGTCGGTCTGGTCGGGCGCGACTGGCGTGACCCGCGATCTGTTCCACTGGCTTTCGGCGATGATCGCGCTGCCGACGATCGCTTATGCCGGCCGTCCGTTCTTCCGCTCGGCCTGGCGCGCGCTTCGCCACGGCCAGACCAACATGGACGTGCCGATCAGCATCGGCGTGACGCTGGCAACCGCACTCAGCCTTTATGAAACCGCGACGCATGGGCCCCATGCCTATTTCGACAGCGCAGTGATGCTATTGTTCTTCCTGCTGTGCGGCCGCTGGCTCGACAGCGTGATGCGCGACCGCGCACGCGGCGGGGTCACCGCGCTGCTGCGCAACATGGGCACCGGCGCGATGGTGATCGATAGCGATGATTCCACCCGCTGGGTCGATGCGACGCAGCTTCACCCAGGCATGGTCATGCTGGTCGCAGCAGGCGAGCGGCTGGCGGCAGATGGCGTGATCATCGCAGGCGCAAGCCGGATCGACCTGTCGCTGCTGACCGGCGAAAGCGCACCGCAAGCGGCCGCGCTCGACGATGTCGTCCATGCCGGCACATTAAACCTGGAAACGCCGATCCGGGTGCGGGTGACCGCTGCGGGTACCGACACCGCAATCGCCGATATTGCACGGCTGATGGGCGAGGCATCGCAGGGCAAATCGCGCTATGTCCGTATCGCCGATCGCGCCGCCAGGCTCTATGCCCCCGCTGTCCACGCGCTCGCGCTGCTGGCCTTCGTGGGCTGGATGCTCGCCGGCGCAGGCGTGCACCAGAGCCTTCTGATCGCTGTCGCGGTGCTGATCATCACCTGCCCCTGCGCCTTGGGCCTCGCGGTTCCCGCGGCTCAGATCGTCGCAGCTGGCGCGCTGATGAAGGTCGGCGTGCTGATCAAGGACGGCTCGGCGCTCGAGCGGCTGGCCGAGGTCGATCGCGCGCTGATCGACAAGACCGGCACCCTGACACTGGGCCGTCCGGTTGCCAGCAACCTGCACGAGATCGCGCCCGAGGACCGCTCATTGCTGCTCGCGCTTGCACGCGCCAGCCGCCACCCGCTCAGCGCTGCACTGACCCGCGATCTGGTGGGTATAGAAGCAGCGCATGTCACCGACATCCGCGAAACGCCCGGCTTTGGCGTCGAGGCGTTGTGGCAGGGGTTGGCTGTCACGCTGGGTCGTCCGCAAAGCGGCGATGCGGGGACGGAACTGGTGACGGAGTTGGCAATCGACATGCATCCTGTCGCCACCGTCCGCTTTGCCGATGCGCTGCGTCCCGATGCCGTGGCAACCATCGCCGCGCTCGATGCGCAGGGTATTGATGCGATGATCCTCTCGGGAGATCGCACAGCTGCCGTTGCGCCCGTCGCGCGGACGCTGGGGCTGACCGCGATGACGGGTATGAGCCCGCAGGACAAGCTCGCCGCAATCTCGCGCCATGCTGCAGCGGGACACAAGGTTCTGATGATCGGCGACGGGCTCAACGATGGCCCCGCGCTTGCCGCCGGGCACGCTTCGATGGCTCCGGGCAGCGCGAGCGATGTCGGCAAGAACGCGTCGGACTGCATCTTCCTCGGCGATCGGCTGATGCCCGTTGCGCAGACCATCCGCATGGCGCGGCGAACGCAGGCGATCGTCCGGCAGAACTTCATGCTGGCGATCGGTTACAATGTCATCGCAGTACCGCTCGCGTTCGCCGGGCTGGTAACGCCGCTGGTGGCCGCGCTCGCGATGTCGGGATCCTCTCTGATCGTGGTTAGCAACGCGCTGCGGCTGAAAAGGGCTTTGAAATGAACGGATTGCTCGTGCTCATCCCGATTGCGCTGTTCCTCGGCCTGCTGGGTCTTGCCGCGTTCTTCTGGTCGCTGAAACGTGGCCAGTTCGACGATATGGATGGCGCGGCGTTGCGCATTTTTGTCGAGGATGAAGAGAACAAGGCGGATCAACCATGAAGTCGCGCCACATCTGTTCACTGCTGGTCGCTGCCGGATTGATCCACGCACCGCTTGCAAGTGCCGATGCACGCATGATTGCTGTCAGCAATTGTAACGGCGGGACCAGCCTGCTGGTGATACCCGAGGGCGACCAGACGGCAGGCAAGTCCAGCGGCAACGATTGCGCCAAGGCCTGTCACGGGATGAGCGAACGGCGCGGGAAAAGTGGAGCGAAACGAGCCGACTGCGCGCGCTGAATGCCGACAAGCAGACGGGCCGGCCGCAATTTGCGACCAGCCCGTCAAAGCCTCATTAGAGCTACGCGAAGGTTACGCGAGCGTGCCGCTGCGCGAGCGTGCAGGGTTGTACCCACCTGCACCAAACAGAACGTCGCGCACCTGATCGCTCGACAGACCGGTTGCGGCCGCATCAACCGAAACAAAGATACCGCCATTGTTCAGCCGGTCTTCGTAATGGCTCGCATCATTCTTATCGACACCATGGTTGGTCAGCAGACCGGCGATCCCGCCAGCAGCCGCGCCAATTGCGGTGCCGGTGATCGCTGCGCCACCGACCGCAGCTTCGGCAATAACGCCTGCTGCAACGAACGGGCCGACACCGGGGATCGCCAGGGCTGCGATGCCCAGCAGCGCGCCTGCGCCCGCGCCGAGCGCAGCCTTGCCGACCACATCGGTCGCCTTGTCTTCACCCGCGCCATCTGTCGTGCTGTTCTTGCCGTTTTCACGCGCAATCACCGAGATCGCGCTGTCAGTGACACCTGCCGAGCGCAACTGCGCAACTGCGTGTTCAGCCTGGCCGTGGTCGTCAAATATTGCGGATACAAAATCGTTATTCATGGGTCTCTCCTCGTTTCCCGTCTTGATAGGAAACGTACGGCGCATCATGACGACCGTTCCTTCGGTCTGTCGCAAAAGCGCCCAAACACCTCATATGTTTCTGTTTTCATCTGAAATTCGTCGCGCATCAGCTTTCGGAAAAAGCCCAGAATGCAATAATCAGCGCTACCGTCGACGCTGCCAGGAACCACGACAGCAGCCGGAGCCGCATGGGGGCGACCGAATCCACTTTGTGGGCTTCGAGCCTGTCAATGATCCGGCACGCACGCCGCTCTGCCGAAATGAATATGCCGATCGCGATGACCAGAAACATCGTCGCGATCAGCTTGGGCGCCCAGGTGGGCTCCATCGCCCCAAACAGCGCATTGAAGCCGAGCGCGATGCCCACTGCTGCCATTCCGGTCCTGAGCCACCCCGCAAAGCTGCGCTCATGCGCCAGCACGGTGCGATCTTCGGCGAGGTCAGTGCGATCCTCGGCCAGCCCGGTACGATCTTCCGTGCTCATGCCTGGGGATCCGGAAAGGCCGTGCGGGTGCCCGCTTTTTCCTGAGAGACGACACTGAACGTCCCGTCGGTTTCCAGAAAAACAGCAGCAATATCGTTCAGATCTCCGAAGCCGTTGCTGCGCACGGCACACAAGACCTCTTCGCGCGTGACCCGCTCTTTCCTCAGCGCATCGCGATCAATCACGCCATCGCGCAGCAAATACCGCGCCTCGGCTTTAGCAAGCTTTTCGATCGTCTTGGACCTGACCGACAAGGTGGCGATGCCATATTGCAGGACAACCAACACCACAAACGCCGCGACCCCCTCAACCAGCGCGACATCTTTGCTTAACAGGATAGTGGCCAATATCGAGCCCAGGGCGACTGTCACGACCAGATCGAACGCGCTCATCTTGGCGAGCGTGCGTTTCCCGCTGATCCGCAGGATCGCGATGATGGCGCAATAGGCCAGAGTGCCGAGGATCAAGACCTGAATGATCCCGTCCCAACTGTCAAAGAACATCGGCGTCGTCCTGCCCCTGTTTTAACCGAACGACGGGCACCACCTGCATCAGTGGTACCCGTCGCGGAAATCTATCAGGTAAGATCAATCTTCCTTGGCGTCGATGTTGACATTGGTTTCAGCCAGCTTGGTCATATATTCGTCGCTGCCGTAGATTTCCTTGGTGGCCTTGTTCAGCGCCTTGACGGCCTTTTTAAGATTAAGGGCCTCGGCGAAGGCCGCCGCTGTACCGAACCCGGCAATGCCGTAATGGCTCATCCGCTGGAACTGCGCGATCACCACCGCATCGAGCACGGGGCCCTTGTCCGGCGCATCTTCGGTCGTGTGCTTGATCGCCTCTGCGACCAGGCCTTCCATGCCCTTGCAATGTTCCTTCTTCACCTTCTCGTCGGATTCCTCGAGCAGGTCTTTGAGGATCTGGGTATGCGCGGCGATCCCCTCCTGCGATTTGGTCAGCATGTCCTTAAGATCGGAATCGCTGACCTTTGAGGTCATCTTCTTGACCGCCTTCGCCATTTGGTCGTTGGCCGACCACAGATCCTGCAGTTCGCCGGTGTAAAGGTCGGTCAGATTTTCGGGTGCGGACATCGGGTGTTCTCCTGGGCGTCAAAAGGTGCGCCATCCCGGATCTACGAGAGCGCCATGGCGCAGTTCCTGCTCACCTGCGAAAACTATCCTACGTTAGGACGATTGTGCACCTGGACACGATCACCTTTGGTTGAGCATCATCGTTTCGATATTTTGCACGTTCTTGATATTTTTGACCTCCGTCAATGTGACGGTCTGATGCGCGGCATAAAACCCCCTCATGTGGACCTATCACCCCGACCTGCTCGCCCGGCCCGTTCCGCGGTACACCAGCTACCCCACGGCAGCGGACTTCGTCGATCAAGTGGGCGAGACTGAATATGCAGAAGCTCTGGATCGCATGGCATCGGCGACCCCGCTCTCTTTGTATGTCCACATTCCCTATTGCGACCAGATCTGCTGGTATTGCGGCTGCAACACCGGTGCTGCCAATCGCAAGCACCGATTGACCGATTACCTGACAGCCTTGCGTGCCGAGATCGCCATGGTGGCAAAGCGGTTGGGCGGGCGTGGGCGTGTGCAGCATATCGCATTTGGCGGCGGCAGCCCAAACGCGATCACCCCGGTCGACTTCGTCCGCCTGCTTGACCGGATCATGACCGTGTTCGATTGTTCGCGCCCCGAAATCTCGATCGAGATCGATCCGCGCACGTTCACCTCGGAATGGGCGCTGGTGCTCGCCTCGTCGGAGGTGACCCGGGTGAGCCTGGGGGTGCAGACCTTTGCGCCGCACATCCAGGCGGCGATCGGCCGGGTACAGCCGCTCGAGCAGATCGAACAGGCGATGATGGGTCTGCGGATGCGTGGCATAGAGGCGATCAATTTCGACCTGATGTATGGCCTTCCGGGCCAAACCTTGCACGATTTGAACGCGACACTGGATGAGACCATTCGCCTCGCTCCCAGCCGCATCGCCTTGTTTGGCTATGCGCATCTCCCCGCAATGATCCCCCGCCAGCGAAGGATCGACGCCAGCAACCTCCCCGATGACCTCGCGCGTTTTGCCCAGGCCCAGTTCGGGTATGAGAAGCTGACACAGGCGGGGTATGTGCCAATCGGCTTCGATCACTTCGCGTTGCCCAGTGATCCGCTCGCTGCGGCAGCACGCGAGAACCGGGTCAACCGCAACTTCCAGGGCTTTACCCATGATGGCGCATCGACCTTGCTGGGCTTTGGCGCGAGCGCGATCAGCATCCTGCCCGGCCTGATCGTGCAGAACGAGAAGAACGCCGGCCCCTATCGCACTTTGGTATCCGCAGGGCAGCTCGCCGCAACGCGCGGTGTGGCCCCGGGGCCCGAGGAGGCGAAGCGTGGTGACATCATCAACGCCATATTGTGCCGGGGCCGCGTGACCCTGGACAATAAAATCCTCCCTACTGCCCGCGCCGCACTGACCAAGTTCGAGCGGCGCGGGCTTCTTTTCTGGGAGGATGCGACACTGGTACTAGCCGAAGGGGCGCAACCTTATGCCCGCGTCATCGCGGCGCAGTTTGATGGGTATCGCGGAAGCATTCAACCGCACAGCGGGCCTGCCAGCTTGCATTCGGCCGCGCCAGCCTGTTGAGTTTATGCTTGAGGACGCAGCGCGAATCGCGCGGCGCAGGCGTGGACACAAACGGGGGTAGCCGCAGCATGACGACTTCAGACGCGCAGTCCAATTATGCGGGTGTCTTCGGCAACCGCATCGGCTTTGGCCAACGGCCCGCGTTGCTGCTGATCGATTTCGTCCAGGCCTATTTCGATCCCGCATGCGATCTGTTCGCCGATGTCGGCGAAGCGCTGGCCAGCGCGATCCGGGTCCGCAATGCGGCGCGCGCGGCTGGCATTCCAGTGATCTACACCAACGTCGTCTATCACCCCAGCCTGGTCGATGGCGGGCGGTTCATGCAGAAGACGCCGTTGCTCAAACACTTCGTAGCGGGTTCGCCGATGGGCGCGTGGCCCGACGGGCTCGTGCCGAGCTTGGACGAACTGGTGATCTCGAAACAGTATCCCAGCGCGTTCTTCGGCACCTCGCTCGCCGCAACGCTAACCGCGGCCGGGGTGGACAGCGTGATCCTCACCGGGCTTTCGACCAGCGGCTGTGTGCGTGCGACCTGTGTCGATACAAGCAGCCACGGCTTCATCCCGATCGTCGTTGCCGATGCCTGCGGCGACCGGCATGCAGCGCCGCACGAGGCCAATCTGTTCGACATGAACGCGAAGTATGCCGACGTGGTGAACGAGGCCGAGGTGCTGGCGCATCTGGCAGGGTTGGGAGATTGAGCAAATCTGTTCTCCGGCGAAAGCCGGAGCCCAGAAGTCGGGTTGCGCCACCTCGCCCTAGCCTCCGGCTTTCGCCGGAGAACGGCTGGGGCTGGTGACCGGGATTTAAACCGCGCCTGCCGCTTTGAGCTCGGCGATCGCCGCTTCGTCCATCCCCAGCAGCTCACCATACACCTCGGCATTGTGCTCGCCGATGGACTGCGGCGCAAGGCTGCGGATGCTGCCGGGCGTATCCGAGAGCTTGGGGAAGCTGTTTTGCATCGCAAACTTGCCCCAGCGCGGGCTGTCGACTTCGACCAGGGCATCGCGCGCCTTGAAGTGCTCATCGTTCAGCATGTCCGCTGCGCCATAGATCTTGCCCGCCGGAACGCTGTGTTCGATCATCAACGCCTCGACCTCGGCCACGGTCAATGTGCGCGTCCATGCCTCGATCAGCTGATCGAGCTCGGTCTGCCGCTGCCCGCGCGCCAGATGGGTGGCGTAGCGCGGATCGGTCGCCAGCTCGGGCCGCCCCATCGCCTTGCACAGCCGCGCGAACACCGCATCCTGATTGGCGCCGATCAGATACTCGCCATCGCTGCACTGGTAGACGTTGCTCGGCGCGACGCCTTCGAGGATCGAGCCGGTGCGCTGGCGGACGTGGCCGCCAACCATATATTCGGGCACCAGGCTTTCCATCACCTGCAGTACAGCCTCGTACAAGGCGCTGTCGACGACCTGGCCCTTGCCGGTACGCTCGCGCGCATGCAGCGCGGCGAGCGCGCCCATGCAGCCATAGGTTGCCGCGAGTGAATCGCCGATCGATACGCCCATGCGGCTGGGTGGGCGGTCCGGATCGCCGACGATCGCGCGCCAGCCGCCCATCGCCTCGCCGATGCCGCCAAAGCCCGCACGGCTAGAATAGGGCCCGGTCTGGCCATAGCCCGAGACGCGCACGATGATCAGCCGCGGGTTGATCGCGTGCAGCGCATCGGGGCCCAGCCCCCATTTCTCGATCGTGCCGGGCTTAAAATTCTCGATCAGGATATCGGCATGTTCGACCAGCTTGCACACCAGCTCCTGCCCTGCAGGAATGCGCAGGTTGGCGCTCACCGACTTCTTGTTGCGGGCAACGACCTCCCACCACAATTTGTGTTCGCCATGGCCCCAAGCGCGCATCGGATCGCCGCCGCCCTTGCCATCGACCGCGGGCGGCTCGACCTTGATCACTTCGGCCCCCATGTCGCCCAGCAACTGGCCGCAGAACGGGCCCGCGATCAGCTGACCCAGTTCGATGACACGGACCCCGGCCAGGGCACCCTGGTTTTCCAAGTTCATCATGCGCCTTCCTTATTCTGCAGCGATCGCTTGGGTGTGCCAGCGCGGCTGAATCGGTGCGGGAAGCCCGGTTTCAGCAAGGCAATTGGCGCGCAACTCTTCGATGCTGGGGCCATAATCGAACAGCGGCAGATCACTGCGCTCGCTGCGCATCTGGGTGCGCAGCGCCTCGGTGGCCGCTGTATCGAGAACGCCATCGGCACTGGCCACCACGCCATAGTTGCGCGCGCCGTCTGCCGTCACCAGACCCTGGCGGATTTCCTTGGCGACCAGTTCGGGGGCCCGTTCAAGCGGGTCACCCCAGCCGCCGCCGCCCCAGGTGATGAAGTGCAGGATGTCGCCAGCCTCGACCGGAAGATCCTCGACCTTGTTGCCGACGATGGTCTGCGTGCCATCGGCCTTCTCCAGGATCTTGCGTGCACGCGCGCCGGGCTTGCCGCCATTGACTCCCCATGGCGGCACGAACCAGCGATCGTCGTGGATCGCGATGACGCCCGGCTCGAGAAAGCGATAGGTCATGATGATGCCGTTGCCGCCGCGATGCAGCCCCGCGCCGCCGCTGTCGGGCACGGTCTCATAGCGTTCGATGACCAGAGGGAAGTACCGCTCGAGAAACTCGTTGGGCACGTTGGTAAAGCCCGGCCACAGCGAGTGGCCATCGGGCCCGTCGCCCATCGGCCGCCCCGGAATGCCGCCAAAGCCGATCTGGAACAGCTGGAACCACTCGCCCCTTTTGTCGGTGCCCGCATAGAACAAATGCGGGCTGGACGAGAAGCCAGCAGCGTTCAGGAACTCGGGCGTCTTCTGGCCGAGCAGGCCGCCCAGAATGTCGAAGATGCGCCCCAGCGCATGGGTGCGGCCCGACAAGGCTGCGGGATAGCGCGGCTTGAGCAGCGATCCTTCGGGAATCCGTACCTCGATCAGATCATAGAACCCGTCGTTGAACAGGATCTGCGGGTCGAAGACCATGATCATGTAGATCCCGAAGAACATCTTGAACATGTTCTCGTTGAGCAGGAAGTTGATCGAGGCCTGGCTTTGCGGATCGGTGCCGTCGAAATCGAGGATGACCTTGTCGCCATCGCGCCACATCGTGCATTTGAGCTTGTAGGGGCCATAGCCCATGCCGTCATCGCAGATGTAATCCTCGAAGCTCACCGGCTCTTCGCTGATCGCCTGAGACAGCAGGATCTTCATCGCACGGTGGTTGCGCGCCAGCAGTTCCTGCGTCGCCGAGACATAATTGTCGACGCCGAAGCGCTCGCTCATCTCGATCACGCGGCGCGCCGCGACGCGGCACGAGGCGATCAGCGCGTTCAAGTCCGCCGCGCACCACGCCGGGGTGCGGCTCTGGTGCAGCACCAATTTGACCAGATCCTCGTTATAGACGCCCTGCTTGTAGATCTTCACCGGCGGAATGCGGACGCCTTCCTGAAAGATGTTGGTCGCATCGATCGGCATCGATCCGGGCACCTTGCCGCCGATGTCGCTCTGGTGGCCGAACATCGCGGTATAGGCGAGCACGCGGCCATCCTTGAAGACCGGCAACAGCACCAGCCAATCGTTGCAATGGCTGATCGCGCCGCCGACCGAATAGGGATCTGACAGGAAGATCATGTCGCCGTCCTCGAGCGTGCCGTCATAGCCCTCAAGAAAGCCGCCGATAAAGCTGCCGAACTGCCCGACGATCATCCGGCCCAAATGATCGGCGATCAACGGAAAGGCATCGCCCTGCTCGCGGATGCCTGGGCTCATCGCGGTGCGTACGAGTGTCGCGTCCATCTCGATGCGCGCGTTGCGCAGCGCATTTTCGATGATGTCGAGGCTGACCGGATCGATGGTCTTGGTCTCGAACGGGGTGTCGTTGGTCTGGATGATCGTGGCGGGCATTAGAGTATCTCCAAATGCCCCTCTCCCCTTGCGGGAGAGGGTTGCGAAGTCTTGGCGAGAGCGATCGTTTTCCGGCGGAAGCCGGAATCCAGGGCGAGATTGTGTAACCTGGCTCCTGGGCTCCGGCTTTCGCCGGAGAACGGCCTTCGCAAATGGGCGAGTGCGTTGCTCATTTCAGCGTGATCAAGATGTTGCCGACGGCATCGACCGTACCGGTGCAGTCCGCCTCGATCAGCGTGGTCGAATCCATCTCGATGACGATGGCAGGACCGGGGATAACGTCGCCCGCGAGCAGCTTGGAGCGGTCGTAGATGATGGCTGGCATCATCGACCCGTCCATCCACAGCTCGTGATCGCGCAATTTGGCTGCAGACGGATCGCCATTGCCCTGCGCCAGCTTCGCAGCGGGAAGGTCGAGAGCCTGTCCCATTGCCACCGCACGCAGGTTTACGATCTCGTGCTCGCTGTCCATGTTGAAGGTGAACAGCCGGTGGTGTTCCTCGTCGAACCGGCCGGTCAGCCATTCGATGCCCTGGCTGTAGATTTCGTCGCGGGTGACCGCCATCGGCACCTCGAACGCCTGGCCCGCATAGCGGACATCGACCTCGAAGGTTATGGTGACATCTTCTCTGGCAACGCCCTCCTCGACCAGCTCGTCGCCGATCTGCGTTGCCATCTCGTCGAGAATGCCGCCCAGTTCCTCCAGCGTTGTGGCGCTTGCGAGCCGCGAGAAGCTGCGCGCGGTTTCAGTCCGCATCCGCGTCGTCGCATCGCCCAGCGCGCATAGCACGCCCGGGGACACCGGCGAGACGGCGGGCCAGCTGCCCATCAGCCGGGCGACCGCGTTGACATGCAGCGGCCCGGCACCGCCAAAGCCCATCAGCGCAAAGTCGCGCGGGTCATAGCCCTGCTGCACCGAGATCATGCGCAGCGCGCCGAACATGTTCTCGTTGACGATATCGATGATACCGCGCGCGGCGGCGTAAAGATCGATTTTGAGCGCATCGGCAATGGTCTGCACCGCCTTTTTGGCGCCCTCGCGGTCGAGCTTGAAGGTGCCGCCGAGCAAGGCTTCGGGAAGGTACCCCAGCACGACATTGGCATCGGTCACGGTGGGCAGCTCGCCGCCCTTGCCGTACGCCACCGGCCCCGGCACCGCGCCCGCCGATTGCGGACCGACCCGCAGCGCCCCGGTCAATTCGGGCACATAAGCGATCGAGCCGCCGCCTGCGCCCACGGTCTTGACGTCGAGCGCCGAGGCGCGGACCGACAGATGCCCGACTTCGGTGGTGCGCACCCGGCGTGCCTCGAGGTTTTCGATCAGCGCCACGTCGGTCGAGGTACCGCCGACATCGAGCGTCAGAATGTTGCGCAAACCGGCGTTCTTGCCGACCCAGATCGCGCCGGTGACCCCACCTGCCGGGCCCGACATCAGCAGCGAAACCGGGTGCTCCTCCGACTTTTCCGAGCTCATCAGCCCGCCATCCGAGCGGAGAAGGGCGAGCTTGCCCGCCATCCCGGCATCACGCAGGCGGCTGCGCAGGTTGCGGACGTAGCGGCCGACGACCGGACGCACCGCGGCGTTGGCAACCGTGGTCAGCGTGCGTTCGTATTCCTGCATTTCGGGCAGAACGAGGTGGCTCAGCGAGATCGGCACATCGGGCATGACCTCGGCAGCGAGCTCGGCGACGCGCTTCTCGTGCGTGCCGTTCAGATAGGCGTTCATCAGGCTGACGGTCAGCGCCTCGACGCCCTGCGCCTTCAAGACCTCAAGTGCAGCACGAATATCGGCATCGTCGGTGGCGTGCATCTCCTCACCCTGCGCTGACATGCGGCCCTTGACCTCGACCGTGTCTTCCAGCGCTGCGAGCGGGGTCGGCTTGGGCCAGACGATCCAGCCGGCAAGCCCGCCGGGCACGAAGCTGCGCGCAATCTGCATCACCTGACGGTAACCTTGCGTAACGATCAGCCCGACCCGCGCACCCTTGCCTTCAAGCACTGCGTTGGTGGCGACGGTCGTGCCGTGCAGGAAGATCTCGACATCAGCGGGGGTAATCCCGGCGCTGGCGCACACCGCCTGCACGCCGACAAGGATGCCTTCGGAACTGTCGTGTGGGGTGGATGGGGTCTTGTGCCGCCAGAAGGCGCCCGACTGTTCGTCGAACAGCAGCAGATCGGTGAAAGTTCCGCCGACATCGACACCCAGCCTGTAACTCATGCACTCACCCCTTGAGCTTGCCGGACGCCGTGCGCCGACAGGTTGATTGTCCGGCGCTCACGCCACCGCGCGCGCCACCAAAGACGGCAGCTCGCGCCCGAGTACGCCTGCCATCCAGCGATTGGCCGCGATAAAGCCGGCGAGATCGAGCCCGTGCGCGATGCCAGATTGCTGCGCGAGATAGATCAGGTCTTCGGTCGCAATATTGCCGGTCGCCTTCGGCGCAAACGGGCAGCCGCCCAGCCCGCCGAGGCTCGCGTCGAGTGTGGTGACGCCTGCCTGGATCGCCGCCCAGGCATTGGCGATGCCGGTGCCCCGCGTGTTGTGGAAATGCGCGCGCAGGTTGACGTTGCCCGGCACGAACTCGCGCAAGCGGCCGTAAAGATCGGTCACCTGCGCAGGGACCCCGACGCCGATCGTGTCGGCGAGCGCGATCTCTGCAGGTCCAGCTTCGAGCACGGCATGCGCAATGTCCATGACTCGCTGCGGCGGGACATCGCCCTCGAACGGGCAACCGAAAGCGGCAGATATCGTCACCTGCGCGATCAATCCTTCGGCCTTTGCGAAGCGGATCATCTCGCGCGCCTCGACGATCCCCTCGGCCACCGTCTGGCCTTGGTTCTTCTGCCCGAAGGTGTCGGTGGCGACGATGACGCAGCCGATTTCGTCGACCCCGCGCCTGCCGCCCTCGCGGGTGGCAAGCGCGCGCAATACGCCACGCTTGTTGAGCGTGAGGCCGATGTAGGAAACGTCGGGCCGGTCGGGCAACCCTGCGATCACCGCTTCGGCGTCGCCCATCTGCGGAACGCGCTGCGGATGTACGAAGCTGGCGACCTCCATGCGGCGCACCCCGGCATCGATCATCGCTACGATCATCGCCAGCTTGTCGGCCGTCGATACGATATCGGGCTCGTTCTGCAGGCCGTCGCGCGGGCCAACCTCTATGATCTGAATGCTGCTCATGGACCAGTTTGTATACATTTCATTTTGCCGCGTCCAGCGCTGTCAAAAAAACGATTAGTCATTTGCGCGCCGTTGTTCCTTCCGGCGGACCGCGGTGATGCTGAACGCATGGAAGGCGCGGCGGATGTGGCTGGTCATCACCGCACGCGCCCAATGCGCGTCGCGCGCGGCGAAGGCTGCGATCAGCTCGCGATGATCGCGCGCCGACTGCAGCAGCTCATCGACGCGGTACTGCTGCGCGGTGCGGCTGACCACAGGCTGTTCGATCAGCGTCGGCAGGATCGCGCTCAACCGCGGCGAGCGCGCTGCCTCGAGGATGATGTCGTGGAAGCGGCGGTTCTGCGCCAGGAACGCGGCGATATCGGGCGGGCTGGCCTGGACTGCGGCGTCGAGGACGTCAGAAACCGTGGCGAGCTCCTCGAGCATCTGTTCGGTGATGTTGCGCGCCGCGCGGCTGGCTGCATGGCCCTCTAGCATTCCGCGCAGGATGAACATCTCGTCGATATCATCAGCGGACCAGTCGGCCACGAACAGCCGCTTGGAACCGCTGCGTACGATCAGCAGTTCATTCTCGAGCCGCCGCACCGCCTCGCGTACCGGGGTCCGCGACACGCCCGAGATTCGCGCCAGCTGCTCTTCGGTCAGCTGCTCGCCCGGCTCGGCGGTGCCTGACAGCACGAACTGGCGGATCTTGTCGTAGGCGACATCGGAGGCCCGCTGCGATGCTGCTTTTTCCATGTTTTTCAACTCCCTGCGCAATGACCGGGCATGGCACGCCACCGGCCCCGAGCATTCTGCGGCGCCAACCTGCACCATGGTTTTGAATTTCGCTATTGACGATAGACATTTGTATACAATACCGTCAACACGGAACAGGCCTGATGGATCGACAACCATCGCGCCAAGCGGGGTGTAGCATGCCGGACGATCGCCGCATCAAAGTCATCGTACCGATTCCGATGGATGCCGCAGGCGTTGCTTCGCGGGCCGCACAGCTTCCTTCCGACTTCGTCCGGCCCGGCTTCGTGCCCGAGTTCGTCGCCGTGCCGTGGGGCGCGGCGTTGGGGGACAGCTATCACGACATGCTGCTGATGGACTGGACCGTGTTCCAGAGCGGCATCACCGCTGAGGATGAAGGCTATTCGGGCGTCCTGATCGATACGGTCAGCGATTCTGGGCTGCGCGCGCTGCGTTCCCGGCTGACCATCCCGGTGATAGGCCCGGGCGAGGCGGCGTTTGCCGCCGCGATGATGCTGGGCAAAAAGTTCACCGTTCTCACCATGTGGCCGCAGTGGTTCCCGCTCTACCAGAAGACGCTGACCGAATATGGCTTTTGGGATCGCGTTGCCTCGCTGCGATCGATCAACACCCGCCCCGATGTCACCGAATTGCTCGCGGGCAAGGAAGAGGTGATCTTCGACAAGCTCAAGACCGAGGCAACGCGCGCCATAGAGGACGACGGTGCCGACGTGATCGTGCTCGGATCGACGACGATGCACCAGTCGGCGGCGTACCTTGCGGCCAATCTGCCGATCCCGGTGATCAACCCCGGTCAGATCGCCTGGAAATTCATGGAAAGCCTGATCGAATGCGGGCTGACGCACAGCAAGATGGCGTTTCCGATGCCGGAAGTGCCCAAGGATGCAGACATAAGAAAGGGTTGGTTCTGATGGCAAGTTGGTCACCCGGAGGCGCAGGCCAGGCCGCGCTACCCTATCCGTTCTACATCGACATAGTCACCAAGCGGTACTTCGACGGGGTCGACAACAAGAACATGGACCAGGTGCTCAATTGCTTCGCGCCCGATGCGACGCTGACCGAGGTGACGTCGAACACCGTGCACCAGGGCCGCGAGGCGATCCGGGCGATGTTCGTCAAGCTTTTCGCCGATTTCGAGCAGATCTGGCACGGCAATTTCGTGCATGTCGCAGACCCCGCCTCGAACGCGGTCTGTTCGCAGTTCACCGTGCTGATCACGCCCAATGGCGGCGAGCAGCTTCGCTATGAAAACTGCAACCGTTTCTACCTCGACGACCGGCTGTTCCGCGAAGTCTACGTCTACATGAGCGGCGATAACCTGCTCAAGGAAGGGGACGCCTGATGCAATACGCACCCACGCTCAGGCGCGATGAACTGATTGCCTTCGCCACGCAGACCTATTTCGGCAGCGTCGATGCCAAGGACATGGCGGCCACCCTCGCCTGCTTCCACGACGAGGCGCTGTTCACCGTCCAGACGAGCTTCACCACCCATGCCGGCAAGCCCGCAATCGAGCGAATGTTCGTCGATTTCTTCGGCGCGTGGGAGAAAATCGTCCACCGCGATTTCATCTGCACCGTCGATGACACCAACGGGCGGATCGCGGCCAGCTTCATCGCTGATCTCACCGCCGCCGATGGCAGCGTGACGACACTCAACAACACCAATTTCTGGCGCCTGCGCGACGGCAAGTTCCAGGAAGTCCACGTCTATATGAGCGGAGCCAATGTGCTGGTCTGACCGGCACTGAAAACACCCGCCAAAGCAAGATCCGGTTCGGGGGAACCGCAGCACTTCAGGGAGTTTAAATCATGCGCCTATCCAGTTTGTCTGCCGCAGCATCGGCCACCGTTCTTGCCGCCATGATCTCCGGTGCGCTGGCAACGCCGGCTTTGGCCCAATCCAGCGAACAGGCCGAGGCCGGCGACAACGTCATCATCGTCACCGCTCGCCGCCAGAATGAATCGCTCGCCGATGTTCCGGCATCGATCACCGTTTTCACCGCCGACTCGATCCAGAAGACCGGGGTCGAGACCGCCGATCAGTTCGTCCAGCTGACCCCCGGCGTCACCATCGTCACCGGCACCGCTGAAGCGGGCGACACCCAGATCAACATCCGCGGCATCAACGGCGCGCGCGATGCGGAAAGCTCGGTCGCGCTGGTGGTCGACGGTATCCTCAAGACCAACACCGCGCAGCTCAACCAGAACCAGGGCACGCTGCGCCAGATCGAAATCCTCAAAGGTCCGCAGGGCGCGCTTTACGGTCGCAATGCCGCAGCTGGCGCGATTGTCATCCAGACGCTGAAGCCCGGCGACACGCTCGAGGCCGGAATCGAATTAAGCGCGGCCGAGCAGCAGACCTATCGCGGCAATGCGTATATCTCGGTGCCAATCGGCGAAGGTGCAGGCTTCGTGCTGTCAGGGTCCTACCTCCAGACCGACGGCTTCTACCGCAACATCTTCCTCAATAACTCGAAGACCATCGACGATCAGGAAGTCTGGTCGGTCGACGGGCGCTTCGTCGCACAGCTCGGCGATCGCACCGAGATCGACGCCAAGGCGCGCTATTCGGATCTCAGCGGTGCATCGATCGCGTTCAACGCCGCGTTTCACCTGCCCAATTTCGCAGGCGCCAACCCGGCATTCTTCGAGGACGTCAACGACCATCCGTTCAGCTTCTACAACAACATCCGCCCGACCAACGACCAGACGACATTCGATGCTTCGATCAAGCTCGAGCACGAATTCGACTTCGCCAAGCTGACCCTGTGGGGCCTTTACAGCAATGTCGATCAGTCGCTGACCGCAGACGGCACTTCGGCCGATTTTGCCCGGTTCACCTTCCCCGGTGCGACGCCCGCCTCGGTCGCCGCGTCGAACACGTGCTTTGCCAGCACTGCGGCGCTCACCGGCTTCCCGGTCAACCAGCCGGGATTCATCGGCGCGACCCCGGTGCCGTTCATCTTCGCGCCAACCACCGGATCGACCTTCGGCCCGTACAGCCCAACGACCTGCGACGGAACGCAATACCAGATCCGCGAACAGGAAGACTTCAGCGGTGAGATCCGCCTGTCGTCGAACGGCGATGGTCCGTTCAATTGGCAGCTGGGCGCCTATTATCTCAACATCAGCCGCGATGTCGGGGTCAGCCTGGGCGCGGATCTGGGCCAGGGTATCATCCGCCAGCTCTACAATGCACCGGGGACCACCAACCCCACCACGCAGCTGTATTTCGACCAGTTCAGCACCGACGTCTATGCCGCGTTCGGATCAGCGGACTACAATTGGAACGATGTCATCAACATCGGCCTGGCGCTGCGCTATGACATCGAGGACCGCAGTGTTTCCAATCGCGTGCCTGTGGCGACAGATCCGTTCACCGGCGGCCCGATCAATCCCGGTCAGGTCGGCGGCGCGATCCCCGACAAGTCGGAAAGCTACAAGCAGCTCCAGCCCAAGCTGACCTTCCGCTGGGCAATGGCGGACAACGTCAACCTCTATGCCAACTGGGGGATCGGCTTCAAGGCGGGCGGCTTCAACAATTCGGGGTCTGCTGCGGTGGTCGATCAGAACTTCAACCAGTTCATCGGCTCGGATGTCCGCATCACCGACAACTACCGCAAGGAAACATCGAGCGCATTCGAGGGCGGCATCAAGGGCTCGATCCTTGATGGCAAGGTTACCTTCGATCTGGCCGGCTACTACACCGATGTTGATGACATGCAGTTCTTCGAGTTCTTCGTCGGCGGCTTCGGCCTGTTGCGTGTGGTCTCGAACATCGACGAGGTGCAGATTTACGGCGCTGAGCTCAACCTCAATGCCGAGGTGACCCCGGGCTGGACGATCTTCGGCGCGGTCAACGTCACGGAAAGCGAGATCAAGGCCAACGCCTCGCGGCCGCAGACGGTGGGCAACAAATCGCCTTCTACTGCGGATTACACGATCAACCTGGGCACGCAGATCGTGGCCCCGATCGCCAGCAGCTTCGATCTGGTGGCGCGCGCCGATTATCGCATCACCGGCCCGACCTGGTTCCACACGCTGCAGGAAAACACCGTGCCGACAATCTTCAGCGGCCTTCTGCCGGGCTCCGCGCTGGCACTGCCTGCGTTTGTCGGCGATGCCGATTATTCGGTGACCCGTCGCGATGCCTTCGGCGTGCTTGATGTTCGCTCAGGCCTTGAAGGCGAGAACTGGCGGATTACGGTGTTTGCCGACAACGTGCTCAACCGGCGGTACCTTAACGAGGTGATCACCGCGGCAGAGTTCGGCGGATCGTTCATCTCGCCCGGCGGTCTGCGCCGCCTGGGGGTCGAGGTCGGGTACAACTTCTGACGGTCACGCCTGCCACCGTCATCCGCATTCGCGCGCGGGTGGCGGTGGCCTTCGCGTTCAACCCTTGGCGTATATCCAGGCGGCCCAGAGCCAGCCGGCGATCAGCAATGTGCCGCCGATCGGGGTGACCGCGCCCAGCCAGCGCGGCGCGCCCAGCGCCATGGCATAGAGGGTCAGAGCGAAGATCGCCGAGCCCGCCAGCAGCGTCAGGGCAGGCCCCCGCGCCACCCCCATGATCGCCAGCGCCGCGACCGCATGAACCAATTGATACATGCCCCCGGTGCGCAGCCATTCGGCCTGCTGCTCGCCCGCCGCCGCATGCGCGCCGAACGCGCCTGCCGCCACCGCCAGCGCTGCTGATACCGCCGCCAAAACCGCGATCATCATCACAAAATTCCCTTGTTCTGTTGGCCTAGCAACCTGGCGATATGGTCGGCGGAGCGCTGCCAATCGATCCCGCAGCCTGCAAGCCAGGCATCGTCATAATAAGTGCAGCCATAGCGCTCGCCGCCATCGCACAACAGGGTGACGATGCTACCGGTCTCGCCCGCCGCTGCCATCTCCTCGATCAGCGTTGCACACGCGACCAGATTGGTACCGGTCGATCCGCCAACACGGCGTCCCAGCCGGTCAGACAGCGCGCGCATCGCGCCGATGCTGGCGGCGTCTTCGACCGCGATCATCCGGTCGATCACCCCGGGGATGAAGCTCGGCTCGACACGCGGACGACCGATGCCCTCGATCCGGCTCGCGCAGCCTTCGGGGAGAATCGTGGCAGAGCGGTCGTGGAAATGGCGGTGGAACACCGAATGTTCGGGGTCGGCGACGCACAGCCGGGTGGCGTAGCGCTGATAGCGCAGATAGCGGCCGATGGTGGCAGAGGTCCCGCCGGTGCCCGCGCCGCAGACGATCCAGTCGGGTACGCTGTGTTCTTCCTGCGCCATTTGCGCGAAGATGCTCTCGGCGATGTTGTTGTTGCCGCGCCAGTCGGTCGCACGTTCGGCATAAGTGAACTGGTCGAGATAATGCCCGCCGGTTTCCGCAGCCAGCCGGTGCGCAACATCGTAAACGGTGCGCGGATCATCGACCATATGGATCTCGCCGCCCTGAAAGCGGATCGCATCGAGCTTGGGCGCGGCGGTGGTCGCTGGCACCACCGCGATGAAGCGCAGCCCCAGCATCCGCGCGAAATAGGCTTCGCTCACCGCAGTCGAGCCCGACGACGCCTCGATCACGCAGCTGTTTGGCCCGATCCATTCGTTGCACAGCGCGTAAAGGAACAGCGAGCGCGCCAGCCGGTGCTTGAGGCTGCCGGTGGGGTGCGAACTTTCGTCCTTGAGATACAGCGTGATGCCGGGATAGCGCGGCAGATCGACCCGGATCAGGTGAGTGTCGGCGGAGCGGTTATAGTCCGCCTCGATCCGCCGTACCGCTTCATCGAGCCAGCCGCGCGGGCACAGATCGCTCATGCAGCCGCGTCCTGCAGCCCGTGTCGGATCAGCATCGCCTGCGGATCGGGGTCGCGACCCCGGAAGGCCCGGAAGCTCTCTGCCGCTGGCCGGGTCGCGCCGCGCGCGAGCACTTCGGCGCGGAAGCGATCACCGGTCGCGCGGTCGAGCAGGCCTGCCTCGGCAAACGCCATGAAGCCATCGGCGGCAAGCAGTTCGGCCCACAGATAGCTGTAGTAACCCGCCGCATAGCCGCCTGCGAAAATGTGGCTGAAGGCGTGCGGGAAGCGGTGCCATTCGGGCGGCCGCATCACCGACACTTCGTCGCGCACCGCCTCGATGACCTCGACCGGGTCGCTACCCATGGTGCCCAGATGCAGCAGCATATCGAACAGCGCGAACTCGATCTGGCGGATCAGGAACAGTCCCGCCTGGAAGTGCCGCGCCTTGAGCAGCCGGTCGAACAGATCGCCGGGCAACGGCTCGCCGGTGCGGTGGTGCCCCGACATCGCGGTTAACACGCTCTGATCCCAGGCGAAGTCTTCCATCAATTGGCTGGGCAATTCGACCGCATCCCATTCGAACCCGCTGGTCCCTGCTATGCTGGGGCGATCGACCTGAGTCAGCAGCAGATGCAGGCAGTGTCCGGTCTCGTGCAGCAGCGTGCCGACGTCGCTGTGGCTGAGCAGCGAGGGGGTGTTCGCGCCAGCGGGCGAGAAGTTGCACACCATATAGGCGACAGGAACCTGCACGTGATCGCCATCGTTGCGTCGGGGACGCGCTTCGCCCATCCAGGCGCCGCCGCGCTTGCCGGAGCGCGCGAAGAGATCGAGATACAGGCCGGCAACCACGCCGCCGCCCTCATCGACGACATCGAAGAACCGCGCATCAGGGTGGTACAGCGACGCGTCCGACCGCTCGACCAGCTTGATGCCGAACAGCTTGGCGAGCAGTTCCTGCCAGCCCGCCATGACGCGATCGACCGGGAAATAGCCGCGCACTTCGGCCTCATCGACGGCATACACCGCCTGGCGCAGCTTGTTCGAGGCAAAGCCGACATCCCACGGCTGGAGATCGGCGATGCCCAGCTTGTCGGCGGCAAAGGCGCGCAGCTCATCGAGATCGCGCTGCGCAGCGGGTCGCGCACGCGCCGCAAGGTCGCGCAGGAAGGTCAGCACCGCGCCGCCATCCGACGCCATCTTGGTGGCGAGCGAATAGTCGACCGGATCGGCAAAGCCCAGCAGGCTGGCCGCCTTGCGCCGCAGTTCGAGGATACGCGCAATCCGGTCGGAATTGTCGAACTCGCCCGCATTGGGCCCCTGGTCGGAGGCCCGCGTCCCGAAAGCGCGGTAGACGCGCGCGCGCAGCTCGCGGTTCTCAGCAAAGGTCAGGATCGCGTTGACGGATGGCATCTGCAGCGTCACCCGCCAGCCGGTCTCGTCCTTGGCGGCAGCAGCGGCGGCGAACATCGCCTTGTCGGTGTCCGATACGCCCGCCAGATCGGCCTCGTCGGTGATCAGTTCGCCCCAGGCATCGGTTGCATCGAGCACCGCGCTGCCGAAGCTGTTCGATAACGAAGACAGCTCGACCGAAATATCCTCGAACCGCTGGCGCGCATCGGCCTCCAGCGCGACCCCCGAAAGGCGAAAATCGCGCAAGGCATGCTCGACCGCAACCCGGTCGGCTTGGGGAAGCGCTTCGAACGCAGGCGTTTGCGAGAGCGCGGTAAACACCTCGAACAGATCGCGGTTCTGTCCCACCTTGATCGAGTTGGTGACCAGCCGCTGCTCACCCTCCTGATAGGCCGCGCGCAGCGCGGGCGAGTCGGCGACCGCGTGCAGGTGCGACACCGCAGCCCAGATCGCGCCCAGATCGGCATCGGCACGCTCGAACGGCAGCCACGCTTCGGCGAAGGTCTCAGGCCGTGTTGTCGTCAGAGCTTCGACCGTCGCGGCATGCCGCGCAAGCGCCTCGTCCAGGGCGGGCGCGATCTGATCGGCGGTGATTTCGGCAAAGCGCGGCAGGGCGCGCGTATCGGCTAGGGGATTGTGCGTTTCGGTCATGCCCACCCCATAGCCCAAATCGGCGGGTGGTCAGGCAATAAATCGGCGTGCTCAGCCCTGTTTCTGCAACGCGCGCAGCATCGCCGCAGCCGCACCGCGCTCGGGAAAGGCCCCCAGCGCGAGCGAGGCCCTCAACGCACCCACCGCCTGCGCGGTCTTGCCCGCCTCGGCATAAGCCTGCGCCAGATGGTAGCGCAGCCACGGGTTGCGCGGGCTTTTGGTTTGCGCCTTTTCGAGCATTTCCACCGCGACCATCGCCTGGTCGCTCTGCCCGGTCAGCGTCAGTCCGCGCATGTGCGTCGCCAGCGTGTTGCCGGGTTGGACGCGATAGGCGAGCCGGGCGTCATGAACCGCTGCGGCCTCGTCACCGCTCCGCAGCCGCGCCAGCGCAAGATCAGCGAGCAACAGCGGCTGGTTGTTGCCCAGCCGCGCATGCAGCGCGCCCAGCGTGAGGATCGCGCCCGGCCAGTTGCCGCGATCGATATAGGCATTGGCGAGCAGCCGCAGACCCCCGGTGTTGGCGGGACTGTAGCCGACAAACCGCAGCAGCAAAGTGTCTGCTTCGTCGGCGCGCCCGGTCTCGCGCAGCGCCAGCGACAGCCGGCGGACCACGGGCTCTGACAACCGGACGTCCGCCGCGCGGCGGTAGGAAGGGAGCGCGCCAGCGGCATCACCCGAAGCAAAGCGGACATCGCCCAGCAGCATTTGCGCATCGGGCACCCCCGGGTTGGCTTCGGCGAGCGGCTCGGCAAACTGCGCCGCAAGCGCGAAGTCACCGCGTGCCACCAAAATGCGGACGTAAGGAATGACCGCACGGGCATCACGCGGAGCAGCGCGCGCAGCGTCCGCCAGCATCCATGGCTCGTCCGCCTCTGCCAGCCGCACCATCGGTGCGGTATCGGGGTCGGCGGCGCGGGTGAGATAGTCGGATGCCTGTGCGCCCTCGCCAATCGCCTCGAGCGAGCGGGCGACCAGGGTCAGCAGATAGGCGCTGGTACCGCCCTGATCGGCGATCGGGCGAAACCTGGCGAGCAGAATTTCGTGTTCGCCTTCTGCATAAAGTGCGCGGGCCAGCAGCTCGGCGGCGCGGCGGTTGTGCGGCTGGGCAGCAGCGAGCTTTTCGAACCGGTCGATCGCCTGGCGATAATTGCCCAGCTGGAACTCGACCACGCCTTCGACCTGCATCGCCGCAGGGACCCGCTCCAGCACACCGCCGGTCTTCTGAATCAGATTGCGGGCAAGCCCGTAATTGCCCGACCGCGCTGCGAGCACCGCCTGCAGGAAGTAACCGCGCGGACTATCGGGCTGGAGCGCCACGATCTGGCGTGCGGCGGCCAACATGTCGCGCATCCGGCCCATATCGCCCAGGGTCGCTGCGTATTCGCCCAGCACGCTGACATCGTTGGGATCAATGCTCAGCGCGCGTTCGAACCATGGCAAGGATGCCGCCAGCCCGAACTGGCTGCGCACCAGCTCGCCCCGCAACTGGAGCGCGCGGACGTTGGCGCTGTCCAGTTTGACCGCGTGGGCGGCCGCATCGACGCCGCCTGCCTGATCACCCGCAGCGATGCGAAAGCGCGCGATATCGGTCCACAGCATACTATCATCGGGCGTGTACTGCGCTGCCCGGTCGAAGGCGGTGCGCGCGCCATCCAGGTTGCCAAGCGCAAGGTGCGTCCGGCCCAGGGTCCGCGCGGCATAGCCCGCATCGCTGGCAGATACAGGCCCTTCGCCCAGCCACTTGAGCGCAGCAACGGCCTTGCCCTGCAGCAACAACGCCTCGGCCATCGGCGCGCGCACCACCACCCGGCTAGCGCCCAACTCCAGCGCGCGCGCGAGCTCGCCTTCGGCTCCTGCTGCATCCAACAGCGCCAGGAATACGCGGGCCTGTGCGATCCGCGCGGCAGGCAGGCGCGGCGCAGCCTTGATCGCATTCATCAACTCGATCCGCGCCGCGCGGTCATCACCTATCGCGCGGAACGCGTCCGCCCGCGCCATCGCCTGTCGCGCGGCGCCCAAATCCTCGGCCTGCAGCGGCATCGCAGGGCCGCCCAGCACCAGCGCGCAGGAAACGAACGCCAGCATCAGGCGTCGCCCGAACCCGGATCGAGAGTCAGCTCTGAATGTCATACTGCCGGAGCAGATCGTACAAGGTCGGCCGGCTGATGCCGAGCAGCTTGGCCGCGCCCGAGATATTGCCTTCGGTCCGCGCCAATGCGTGGCGGATCGCCTTGCGGTCGGCGAGTTCACGAACCGCCTTGAGGTTGAGGAACTCTGCCGTCTCGGGTTCGGCGCGTTCAAGGTCGAGGTCTTCGGCGCGAACCAGCCTGCCCTCGGCCATGATCACCGCGCGCTTCACCCGGTTTTCGAGCTCGCGCACATTGCCCGGCCAGTGCCAGGCGTCCAGCATCTTGAGAGCATCGGGGCCAAAGCCCTTGACACCTGGGTTCATCTCGGCGGCGAACTTGGCCAGAAAATGCTTCGCGAGCAGCGCCGCATCGCCGGGCCGCTCGGCAAGCGAGGGGATCGTCACGACGATCTCGGCAAGCCGATAGAACAGGTCCTCGCGGAACCGCTCTTCGATGATCATCTTTTCCAGGTTCTGGTGCGTCGCGCACACCACCCGGGTATCGACCGCGATCGGGCTGCGCCCACCGACCCGCTCGATCACCCGCTCCTGCAGAAAACGCAGCAGCTTGACCTGCAACGGCAGTGGAATGTCCCCCACCTCGTCGAGAAACAATGTGCCGCCTTCGGCCTGCTCGATCTTGCCGATCGTGGTCTTGATCGCTCCGGTGAATGCCCCCTTTTCGTGCCCGAACAGTTCGGATTCGAGCAGGTTTTCAGGGATCGCAGCGCAGTTGATCGCAATAAACTCGCGCGCGCGGCGGTTGCTCTTTTCGTGCAGTCCGCGCGCGAACAGCTCCTTTCCGGTGCCGCTGGCGCCGAGCAGCATCACCGAGACGTTGGTGTTGGCGACGCGCTCGATCGTGCGCGCGGCCTTTACCATCTGCGCATCGGCGGTGATCATGCCGCCGAGCACGGTGTGATCGTCGCCCGATTTGAGGTTGAGCCGGGCATTCTCGCGCTCGATCAACTGGACGTTGAGCGCGCGCCGGACGATCAGCGCCAGGTCCTCGATCTCGACCGGCTTGGGGTAGAAATCGTACGCGCCCTGCGCGATTGCATCGCGCGCGCTCTGCCGCTCGCCGTGTCCCGATGCAATGATCACCTTGGTATCGGGCTTCAATCGCAGGATCTCGGCCAGCGTGGCAAAGCCCTCGCTCACACCATCGGGATCGGGCGGCAGGCCGAGGTCGAGCGTAACGACATCGGGTTCCTCGTACCGCAGCAGGTCGATTGCGCTGGCTCGGTCGCTGGCGCACAATACCTCGAAATCGTCGAAGGCCCATTTGAGCTGGCGCTGCAGCCCTGCATCGTCCTCGACGATCAGCAGGCGCGGCAGTTTGCGCTGGCCCTTCGCAGTGGCTATCGACCCGCCGGTCATGACCGCATTGGGGGTCAGATCATTCATTATCAGGATACCTTTGCAGCGAGGTGCGGCGCATTGTTGCCCACCTCGTCATTCTCAATTCGGGTGGCGAGCGGCAGATAGACCGCAAAGCGGCTGCCTTCGCCTTCCCGGCTTTCAACCTCGATCCGGCCTTGCATGGCTTCCACCAGCAGCCGGGCCTCATAGGCACCGATACCAAAGCCGTCAGCCTTGCTAGAAATGAACGGCTTGAACAGCTTTCCGCGGACAAACTCGGCGGACATGCCCGACCCGTGGTCGACGATCTCGATCACACCAGTAAGGCCCTCGCGCGAAAGACTGACGAACACCGGGCTGTCAGGGCCGCTGGCATCGATGGCGTTCTGGATCAGATGGCCGAGCACCTGCTCCAACTGCGCCGGGTCGGCCATCAGCGCCATGCGCGGCGCGCTGCTGGCGACGACCTTGTGCCGCTGCGCCTTGTCGGCAATCACCGAACGCACGATGCGCTCGGCATCGATCGCGCGAATGCCGTCTCCGGTCGAACGGGCATAGCCTGTGAGCCTGCGGATCAGCGTGTTCATCTTGCCAACCGAGTTCTGCAGCGTCGCGATCATGTCGGCGCGAAATTCGGGGTTGTCGGCATGCCGCTCGGCGTTGCTGGCGACAAGGCTGAGCTGGCTGACGAGGTTCTTGATGTCGTGCATCACAAACGCCATCCGGCGGTTGAACTCGTCAAACTGGTCTGCCTCGCGCAAAGCTTCCTGGCTGCGCGCCTCGGCCAGATAGCTCGCCAGCTGCCGCCCGACCAGGCGCAGCAGATCGAGATCCTCCCAGTCGAGCTGCCGCTCGATCAGCGGGCGCGACAGCACGACGAGCCCGGCGAGCCGATCGAAATGCACCAGGGGCACGATGGCCCAGGCGTTGCTCTCCATCACGACCCAGTCGGGGATCGCGCGCCGGTCGGTCAATGTATCCTGGCCAGACCGCAGCGCGTCGAGCTCGACGATGCGGCCTGTCGATTGAAAGTACCCGATGGTGCCTGCGGTACACGCCTGCGCCGGAACATCGGCGGTCGGCCAATTGAACCGGGCCTGCAACTGCAGCCGTCCGTTCTCGGTCGGGGCAAGCAACAGCCCGGCCGGACTGTCGCTGATGTCGGCGGCGGCCTTGATCACGCGTTCATGGAACGGCGCGGTGCCGTCTCCCGGCCTGCCGATGGTCTCGGTAAAGCGGATCCATTCGGCGCGATAATCATAACGGTGCTGGAAGAAGTGCTTGGTTGCCTTGACCTTGAACCAGGCCCGGAACCGGTCCGAGGGCAGCAGGATCAAGGCGGCCAGCGACATTCCCAGCACGAGAAGCACCTGCGCCCCCGACGCGATCGTACCGCCAAACGCGCGCAGCAGCTGCGCCACCGCGATCATCGTCACCAGATAGCCCAGGATCGCGAACAACGAGAGTGAGCGATACGCAACCTTGCGGGACAAGGTCAGCTTCCATCCGCCCGATCGGTTGGCCGCGAGCGCAAAGAATGGCACCGCCAATATCATCAACACCCCGCGCAGCGCGACCAGATCGCCCGGCAATGCGCGGCCCAGATACCCCACGGTGTACAGGTTGAGATCGTACAGCCACATCGCGGCCAGCGCGGTCAGTGGCAGACGCAGACTGGCGCGGGTTTCAGCGTCAGCGACCGAGTACAGATTGTTGGCGAGCACCAGCGCACCGACGACGAAAATCATCCGCAGCAGCATGGCGGCAGAATAGCCAAGCTCGTCGAGCCGGGGCACGCCCTGGTTGGCGGCATGCCAGATCGCGACCAGGGGTTGTCCGGCCAGGACCACGACGAGTACCAGATAAACCGCGGTCACGGTGCGCGGCTGCGCGCGCGCCGACCGGACCATCTGGAACAGGAAGGCGAGCCAGGAGAGGTTGCGAAGCGATTCGGCAAGCCCGGCAATAGCGTGCGTACCGCCCATGCTGGCCGCGGCAAATGCCCACAGGCTGGTTGCCAGCAGCGCCAACAGCAGCGCGGCATCGCCCAGCGACGGGCGTGTATCGCGCAGGCGCGCCCAGCGGCGCACCAGCCAGGCGGCGACCAGCATGGTCAGCGCCGCCGCGCCCGAGTAGCTCCACAGGCCTATGTCGTGCCAGTTGGCCATCGGCTCAACGCGCGCCATCCGGCCACAGGACCACGCGCAGTGTCTGCAGGATGATCAGCAGGTCGAGAAACGGGGTGTAGTTCTTGGCGTAATACAGGTCGTATTCGAGCTTGTGCCGCGAATCCTCGACCGATGCGCCATAAGGATAATTGATCTGCGCCCATCCGGTGATGCCCGGCTTCACCATGTGCCGCTCGTTGTAATAGCGCATCTGGGTTTCAAGGCTGGCGACGAACTCGGGGCGCTCGGGGCGCGGCCCGACAAAGCTCATATCGCCTTTGAGTACGCTCCACGCCTGCGGCAGCTCGTCGATCCGGACCTTGCGGATGAAGCGGCCAAGCCGCGTGACCCGCGGATCGTTCTTCTGCGCCCATTGCGCACCATCGACTTCGGCATCGATCCGCATCGAGCGCAATTTCACGATCTCGAAGGGCTGGCCATACAGCCCGACACGCTCCTGCTTGAAGAACGCAGGCCCCTTGCTGTCGAGCTTCACCAGCAACGCAAAGATCAGGATAATCGGCGCGGTAAACGCGAGCAGAACAGAGCTGACGACAAGGTCGAACAATCGCTTGGCGATGGTCGAAATGCGGCGACCTGCGGAAAACCCGTCCGAAAAGATCAGCCAGCTCGGATTGACCGTATCGAGATCGACCCGCCCCGTCTCGCGCTCCAGAAAGGTCGACAGGTCATTGACGTGGACGCCAGTGGTCTTGATCCGCAGCAGATCATTGACCGGCAAAGCGTTGCGCCGTTCTTCGAGCGCCAGCACCACCTCGGTCACGTTGAGGTTTTCGACATGCTTGGCGAGATTCTTGATCGCATCGCGGTTGATCGCTTCTTCCACGACCAGCGCGCCATCGTTCATCGCGACAAAACCTACCAGCACGAAGCCCGCATCGGGCCGCTCGGACAGCACCTGCACCCGTTGCGCGCGCTTGCCCGCGCCCAAAACCATCAGTCGCCGCTTGAACGCGGTGGTGCCGAGTAATCCGCCCAGAAACACGCGGTTGCCGATGAGAAACACGATCGACAGCCCCATCGCATACAGGCTGTTTGATCGCCACAACGTGGTGCCAGGCAGGATGAAGTAGGTGACCGAAAGGAAGATCACGCCCAGCGAAATCGCGACCAGCAGCCTTGCGGCAGCAAAGCGTAACGACTGGAGGGCATCGGGGCCATAGACCCCCACCGCGATCATCGCCATATGCACCAGCAGCGCGAAGGTGATGATCGGCATCGGCCGCTGCGCCAACGGCTCGATTTCCATGTCGATCTCGTGCGCGCGCCACACCCAGCCGATTTCGGCGGCCAAACCCAGCAATGCGAGGTCAAAAAATCCCAGCAGCAGCACCGCGTGCGGAACGTAATGTTTGAACAGCCTGAACATGGCCACTGCTATAGCCGTTCAGACGTGAAGTGTCGGTTAATTTTACAGCCATAACGGGGCGGAACGCGGCGAAATCCGGTGCCGGTGTCAGAGAACTTTACGCAGGTGGGCGACTCCCAGCCGCTCAGCTGCTCGTAGCACACGCCCCGGTGCCGACCGGTGGATGCATGCCAAAAAAAGGGTCCCCTGCCGCTGCAGGGGACCCCGAAATATTCAAGGCTGGATTGGCTTACTCGCCGATCTTCTGCGCTGCATCCTGCGCGGCATCGCCAACCTGTTGCGCTGCATCGCCGACCTTGCCGGCGGCGCCGGCAACCGCATCGGTGCGCACTTCACCCTGCTGCATGAACTGCCAGGCAAAGAAGCCGCCAACCACCAGCACAAGCAGCATGATCGCCATCAGCATACCCGATCCGCCACCTGATTTGCGCTCGATGACGGTGGTATGGGTCTGCGTCGGCGCCGTCGCCACGGGCTCTTCGGTCACGATGGTTTCAGTACGGTCGGTCGGTGTCATAATGGATCCCCATACTGCTTGTGTGTGGGTGCGATACGTATCGCGGCCGGGACGGTTCCCGTTGGCCAGTGCCGCACGTCAATCAGTGACGAAATCGAAGGGGGTGACCCCTCGCTCGCGGTCATCGAACCTCAGGCGAATTCCCAGCGGCGGCTTGGAGCGTTGCGGGCAATCCGCGCGCTTGCACATCGCACAGCCCGGCCCGATCCGCGTCGCGCCTGCAGCGCTGAGATCGAGCCCGCGCGCGTAGCACAGGTTTGCCGCCTGATCGACCGCAACCCCCAATCCGATGGCGAACTCTGCGGTCGTGCCGCCAGCACCATAGCCCGCACCCTGAACACTGCGCGCGAGGGTGAGCCAGCGACTGGAGTCTTCGAGTTCGACCAGTTGAACCTGCACCTGGCTGGGGCGCGAGAACGCCTGATGGAGATGCCACAACGGGCAGGTCACCTCGGTATCGGCGAGCGGCGCGCGATTGGCACCGCCGAAGCGCTTGGACACCTGGCCCGCCCGGTCGACCCGGATCATGAAGAATCCAAGCCCGCGCTGGCCGACCCGCTGCAGCGTCGTCAACCGGTGCGCGACATGCTCAAACCCCGCGCCAAAGCGGCGTTGCAGCAGCAGCATGTCATAGCCCGATTGTTCGCAGGCGCGCAAAAAGCGGCCATAGGGCATCATGAGCGCGGCAGCGAAATAGCTGAAGATATGCCGCTGATACAACCGCTCGGCAGTACGATTGCCGAATTGTGCGCCGGTAACGAGCGCATTGATGTCGCTGCGATATTCAAGCTGCCCCAGCAAGTACGCCGCCTGAAAGGTGCGCGATGCCATGTCGAGCATTTCGGACAGCTGCAACTGCCGCGCATGCAGGTCGAGCCGTCGCAGTCGCCCGGGTATCACGCTTTCGGGAAGAATGCGGATCGCCAGCTGATGCTTGGTGCGCAGCCGCTCGGCGATCGCGGAATACAGATCACCACTCTGCAATCGCAGCGCATCGGCAAGCTCTTCGGCGGCGTGGTCCAGATCGGCAAAATGATTGCGCCAGCGCTCGATCTCGCTGCGCACCCGCGCCACCGGGTCATCGACCGCGCCCGCCACGGTGCCAGCGCCAGCTCCGCCCTGGACCCGGTCGAACAGGCGCGCGAACGCCGCTGCAGTGCCGGGCGACGACACCAGCCAGTCCTCGATCTCGCCCGGCTCTATCCCCAGATCGGCAAACGCCGGATCGGACAACCGTCGCCGCATCGGCCCCAGCCCGCCGCCGGGTTCATCGCCGGTCAGATCGCGCGGATCGACATCGAAGCGTTCGGCGAGCGCCAGCATCAGCCGCGCGCTCAACGGACGCAGGTTGCGTTCGAGCAGGTTGAGGTAGCTGGGCGAGATGTCCAGCCGCTCCGCCATCGCGGCCTGGGTCAACCCCGCATTGCGGCGCAGTCGGCGGAGCGCGGGACCCGCGTGAAGGGATGCATCGACCATGATCCATACGTGTAATATTCATGACAGAATGACAAGGCCTGCGGCAGAATTGGTCGAATCATTCGCGTTTTTCTTGTCATTTTGTGGTGTCGGGTGACCGCAACGCAGCTAGGCAAGCGACACGACACGCTCAAGCCCAACCGATAGCAGGGGAGGATGAGGGTGAGTGGGGCAAGCCCGCCACCCTCCCTTACCCGCTCCGGCCCTGATAGCGTCCCATGGTTTGCCCGGTATTGCCCGGGCCACGAGCTTTCCTGGGGAGGAAAGACATGCCGCCGGTGGCTGTGCCATCGGCGGCATTTTCGCACCGCCCGCCCACCCGGCCGCCCGCCCGATTCCGCGCGATTGCTACGGACTGTTAACCGGCCCGTGCTACCGCGCACGGTGGTCGACATTCTATCGGAGCTTGGATCAGACATATGTTGAAAGAGGTGATGCTTGGGTCCGGCGGAATCATGCTCGCCGCAGCGATGTTTGCCTCATCGTTTTCGCCACGCAAAGCCCCGGCTTCGGAAGGTCCATCTGCTCAGGCTCCCGTCGATTCCGCACCGGTGGCGGCAACTCCGGCACCTGCGCTCCGGATGGCCGGGGGGCCACCGGTATCGATCTTCCCTGAAGGCTCTGGCGATGTGGACTTCGGCGCTCCGATGATCGAAGCTGCCCCGGTTGAATCGGGACAGGGCGTTTCTGGCGCTATAACCGCAGCCCCCGATACAGCCCCCGATACAGCCGAAGCGTCTGGCGGACGCCAGTTTTATGCAAGGCCGGACCAACCCAACCCCATACCGCGCTGATCGTCCGTTGCGCTGACCGCCACACGGCGTCGGCCAGCTTGCGGTTGCCCATTCAATGATGCTCGCCAGAATTGGGGGCCTACGGGTGTTTCCGCCGGGTCATCGCCGGGTTTTTACCCGTATTGAGATTGACGGGGCGTATCACGTTGATTGATATTGGTTCTGGCGAGGCCCAATAACCTTCATTTTGGGGGGAAACGACAGCAATCCCCGTGACGAACGGAAAATCTGGCGCTAAACCCCCGCCACCGAATCCAACGCTAAAGGACTCAAACGATGAACAATGCTGAACTTGCAGAGAAAATTGCCGCCGACCACAATGTGACCAAGGCCGATGCGCGCAAGCTGGTGGACGGCGTATTCGCCGCCATCGCCGATGCAGCTGCTGCCGACGAAGAAATCTCGATCAACGGCTTTGGCAAGTTCAAGGTGAAGTCGACCCCGGAACGCGAAGGCCGCAACCCCGGTACCGGCGCGACGATCACCATCAAGGCCTCCAAGAAGCTCAGCTTCACCCCTGCAAAGGCGGTGAAGGACAAGCTGAACGGCTGATCCGGCCGGTTCTTTTTGGTTCAAGCAAAGCCCCGCCCTGACCGGCGGGGCTTTGTCGTTATGGCGACCGGCGCAGCGGCTATCCCCAGCTGGCTGAGCGGTGCGGTTGCAACAGCCACGGGGTCGCGATAGGGCGACAAGCGTGGGCGCATCGATCGACATTGGACTGGATGAGACAGGGCAACCTGTCTGCATCGACATGGAAGAGCTGCTGGCGACGCGGCTTCTGGTCCAGGGCAATTCGGGCTCGGGCAAGTCGCATCTGCTGCGCAGGCTGCTCGAAGAGAGCGCAGGCCTCGTCCAGCAGGTGATCATCGATCCCGAGGGTGATTTCGTCACTCTCGCTGATGCCTATTCGCATATCGTGATCGATGCCGGCGACTATAACGAGCGCGAGATCGCCCGCATCGGCGCCCGCATCCGCGAACACCGCGCCTCGGTGATCCTCAACCTCGAACAGCTCGAACTCGAGGCGCAGATGACCTGCGCTGCGGCATTCCTGAATGCGATGTTCGATGCCCCGCGCGAGCATTGGTATCCCGCTTTGGTGGTGGTCGATGAAGCGCAGATGTTCGCGCCTTCGGTGGCAGGCGACGTCCCCGATCCGGTCCGCCGCGCCAGCCTCTCTGCAATGACCAACCTGATGTGCCGGGGGCGCAAGCGCGGGCTTGCCGGCGCGATCGCCACCCAGCGGCTGGCCAAGCTTGCCAAGAACGTTGCCGCCGAAGCCAGCAACTTCCTGATGGGGCGGACATTCCTCGATATCGACATGGCGCGCGCCGCCGATCTGCTCGGCATGGAACGCCGCCAGGCCGAGCGTATCCGCGACCTGTCGCGCGGCTGCTTTCTGGGTCTGGGCCCGGCGATCTCGCGCCGCCCGGTGGCGATCCGCATCGGTGCCACGCGGACCATGACCCGCATGGGCACTCACACGCTGCTACCGATGCCCGAGGCCGAACCGCAGGACATGCGCACGATGCTGTTTGCCGAAATGGAGGCCGATGCCCTGCCCCCCGCCCGCCCGGCCCGCGAGCGCCCGATCGCTGCCGACGACCTGATCCGCGCGATCGCCGAGCCCGAACCATCGACGCAGCCTGCGATCTTTGCCGCGCGGCAGGAGGCGGAGGACGCAGCCGACGCGATCGACGCCGAGGCGGTGATCGTTTCGGTGCTGCGCGACATGCTCGCCGAAGCCAGCGCGTCAGCGCAACCCGATGCATTGCTCTACCAGGATTTCTCCGTCCGCTGCCGGATGCAGCGGCTGGTGCGCGCACCGCTCGATCTCGAAGGCTTCCGCCACCGGCTGGCGTTGGCGCGCGGCGGGGTGTTCGATCCCTCCGACCCCGTATGGGCCCCCGCGATAGATGCCGCCGCGCGGTTGCCGCAGGATATGTACGCGCCGTTCCTGCTGATCGCCCGCGCGGCGATGGAAGGTCAGGCGTGCCCCGACGATGCCGCTTTGGGGCGGGCCTATGGCACCAGCTCGCCCGGGCGGATCAGGCGGCTGATCGACTACATGGAAAAGCAGGGCGTCATCGTCGTCCGCGCCGATTTCGGCGGGCGGCGCTCGGTGGGGATCCCGGAGCTGGGGCTGAGCACCGGGGCGGAGTGATGCTTGTCGCCATGGCTATCCGTTTTCCGGCGAACGCCAGAATCCAGAGCGTCATCAGTGCCATCCCGCCCCTGGACTCCGGCTTCCGCCGGAGAGCGGGCTGAGCGGCAATCAGAACTCCGTCGCCTCGAACCGCACCGGTTCGCCCACAGCGCTGCCCGCCAGCGTATCTTCCCACATCACCCGGTGGCCGCGGATGATCGTGCCGATCGGCTTTCCGGTCAGCTCCATGCCGGTGAACGGGCTCCAGCCGCAGCGCGATTCGAGCCAGTCCGGCGTCACCGTCCAGCGCTTCTTGAGATCGACGATGGTAAAATCGGCATCATAGCCCGCCGCGATCCGGCCTTTGCCGACCAGCCCGAAGATGCGCTGCGCGCCAGCCGAGGTCAGGTCGATCAGGCGCTGCATCGACAGCCGTCCATGGTGCATATGATCGAGCAGCAGCGGCAGCAGCGTCTGGACGCCGGGCATGCCGCTGGGACTGTCGGGATAGGTCTTCGCCTTTTCCTCGATGGTGTGCGGCGCGTGGTCCGATCCGATGACATCGGGCACGCCCTGCGCCAGCCAGCGCCAGAGGCCATCGCGGTGCGCGCCGCTGCGGATCGGCGGGTTCATCTGCGCATAGGTGCCCAGCCGCGGATACGCATCCTCGCCGGCCAGCGTCAGGTGCTGCGGGGTGAGTTCGCAGGTGGCGATGTCCTTGTGCTGCGCGATCAGCTCGAGCTCGGCAGGCGTGGTAATGTGCAGGATATGGATCCGACGCTTCGCGGCGCGCGCCAGCCCCAGGATGCGCCGCGTCGCCAGCATCGCGCTTTCGTCGTCGCGCCATACCGGGTGCGACGAGGGATCGCCGGTGACGCGCAGGTTGGCGCGCTCGTTCATCCGAAACTCGTCCTCGGCGTGGATCGCGACGCGGCGCTTGCCGCTGGCCAGCACGCGCGCGAGCGCGCCGTCGTCTGCCACCAGCAGATCGCCGGTCGATGCGCCCATGAAGATCTTGACCCCTGCGGTGCCGGGAATTCGCTCTAGCTCGGCGAGTTCAGGCGCATTGGCACAGGTCGCGCCGACATAGAACGCATGGTCGCACCACATCCGGTGGTGGGCGCGGGCGAGCTTGTCGGCGACGCGATCGGCGGTATCGGTGTTGGGCTTGGTGTTGGGCATCTCGAACACGGCGGTGACCCCGCCCATCACCGCAGCACGGCTGCCCGATTCGAGGTCTTCCTTGTGTTCGAGCCCCGGCTCGCGGAAATGGACCTGGCTGTCGATGACGCCGGGCAGCACATGCAGCCCGGTGCAGTCGATCACCTCGCCCGCATCGGCAGCAAACGCACCGATCGCAGCGATCCTGCCGCCGATGACGCCGATGTCGGCTGCCACCGGACCGCCGGGAAGGTACACAGAACCGTTCTTGATGATGAGGTCGAAGCTGCCCGTCATGTCCGTCTCCGCTTGATAAGTTGCGGTTGATACGCATGTAGTTGTCTATGTCCAGCCATAGCACATTGACGCACCGCGCGCTTATCCGCCTCTCGCCTGCCGATTCCGGTGAAGACGTGCGGAGTTTTCTCCAAGGCCTGGTGACGCAGGACACGCGCCGCGTTCTGCCCGGCGCGCCGCAATATGGCGGTTTGCTGAGCGCGCAGGGCAAGACGTTGTTCGATTTCCTTCTGTGGGATAATGGCGCCGACGTGCTGATCGACTGCGCGCGCGCGGCGGCAGCGGACCTCGTCAAGCGGCTGGGATTCTATCGCCTGCGTCGCAAGATTTCTATCGCCCTGGATGACACCCTGGCCGTTCATTGGTCGCCCGATCCGGTGGATGGCGCCGCGCCCGATCCGCGCCTGGCCGCTCTGGGCTGGCGCTGGCTTGCGCCGGCCAAGTCCGAACCCGGCGCAGACGAAGCCTGGCGTGCGCACCGGCTGGCGCTGGGCGTGACCGAGGGTGCAGCCGAGATCGGTGACATCCTGTGGCTGGAAACCAATGCGGTCGAACTGAACGGCGTGAGCTTCGACAAGGGCTGCTATGTCGGTCAGGAGAACACCGCACGGATGAACTGGCGGCAGAAGGTCAACCGCCGCATTGTCGTGCTGCCGATTGCGCAGGGCGATGCAAAGCGCCAGAAACTGGCGCACGACGATCTTGGCCTGTCGGTCGAACACCGCCGCCTCGAGGATCTGGCAGCGCTCGATCTGCCCGAATGGCTGCGTTCTGCGATCACGTGAAAAGTTAGCCTGAAGCAACATTTGATAATCTGGGAATTTTATCGTATAACCGCCTTATCCCCGTAAGTCAGTCAGGCTGATCCCATGTCTCGCCCTCTCAATGATCACGACGCCATCCGCACCCAGTTGATGGATGCCGCCGAGGACATGGTGCGCGCGCGCGGCGCGATAAACCTATCGCTGAGCGAAGTCGCTGCGGCCTGTGGCATGTCACAATCGAGTTTCTACCGCTATTTCGCCTCGAAAGAGGCGTTCTTCGAAGCGATCGCCGGACGCTGGTTCGAGGAACTCAACCAGATCATGGAAGAGGTCGTCGCCTCCGATCTTCCCCCGCGCGAGAAGCTGTTCCAATTCTTCGCCCGGCGTGTCGCGGTCAAGCGCGCACGATTTGAGGCCGACCCCAATCTCTTCCGCGCCAATATGGATCTGGGCGAGGAGCATTGGGAGGTCATCCGCGGCTATGTCGACCTGGCAGACCATTACATGGCGGTGGTGCTGGGCGAAGCGATGAGCGAGGGCTATTTCGAGGGCTATGACCTTGACCATATCATTGCGATCACCAACCTGATGGTCCAGCCGTTCTGCAACCCGTTCGTCATGATGGACATGATGCGGACGGCGACGCCGGACAATCTGCGGATCGTCATCAACACGCTGTTCGACGGGTTGGGCGTGAAGCAGGCGGCGGCGGCCGATAAGGCCAATGTCACCGCGTTACGCGCGATTTCCTGACACCTTGCGCCCTCTTGCCAAGCGGTATCGCTTCTGGCAATGGAGCGCTCCGCACAAGGCCGCCGCAACCGGCAGAGCCATCAGCGGGCGCGTAGCTCAGTGGTAGAGCACACCCTTCACACGGGTGGGGTCGCAGGTTCAATCCCTGCCGCGCCCACCATCTTTTCAATGACTTAGAAGAGATGACCCGTGTTTCCATGAAAAAAACATGAAAAACTTTTTGGCTGGATTATGGCCTGATCCGGTTTGAGCGAGCGTGAAACACACTCGGACACATGCCTCCGCGCACCTCCATTCTGGCAGATCCCTGCTGCTGAGTGATTCGCGTCAGCTGCGTTTCTGACGCTGACCGTCAAACACGATTTAGGTCTTGCAGATCGAATGAGACATGTCGTCCCAACCCTGCCCGCCGCTGACATAGGCTTATGAAAAATTTCGATTGGCTGTCTTGGCGGTTGTCGCAGCGACTGACCAAAAGTTTGTGTCGGCTTTGCAATAGAGGCAGGATAGCCGCTTCTCTTTAGGAGAAGTCGATGGAGGACCAGAAACAAGCATTGCCGCTTCGAATAGTCGCGGCCCGCTTCATCAGCACCGATCAACAGGCTGGCCTAGCTGAATTGGACCGCATTACAGCGCAGGCTTCGCGCGTTATCGAGAAGCGCTACTGGACGTTCAGGCTAGCGCTGGGCGCTACAGCTTTCGCGACCACGATGACGCTCCTTCCAGGGATCTTCCTTACGCTGAGCAATGGACCAGGAGCAACCGCCGTCGTCATCATCGGCCTGCTGTGCTTTAGCCTGATGTTGCTCGCAATCGTCACATGGCGAATGTTCCAATATGGGGGTCTAAAAGCGAAAGCGCCGCAGGCTGCCCTGTACGCAAACAGCGACGATCCAGCAGCGCGGAACCTCGAACGGCTGTTTAAACTGCTGCAACGCGAAACATCTCCACGTGCCTTTTTCCGATTGGCAAATGGTCGCAGGCGATATGTCGATCACCGTCACTTCTTCGGCAAGCTGCGCGCTGCCCATGTAGCCAGAGACAGCACGATACGGAGCGCGTTCTTCAGCCCGATCGGGTCCTGGTTCGATCGGGAGCTGTTTCTGGAGGCAGACGTTGACGACTTCATCGCCGAGGGCAAGGCTGAACCCAGCCGCGCCGGGGCGCCCAAGAAGTATGATTATACCAACGCGGTCATATCACTGATCGAACACCCGCAGGTGCGGACAATCGATGTCTCCAAAAAGCGCGGAAACCAGAAGGTGATTATCGGGCTGCTCGAAGATTGGTATCGCAACAGGCGCCTTGAAGTGCCGAGTGAAACCCAGCTGTCCGGATACGCCAAGCAGATCATCGAAACGATCGCGAAAAATCGCGCATCTTAATCCTCACCTGCATTACCGAGGAAGCGTGCAATTGCGAGGCTGACGAACCCCTTGAATTACCGCGCCATGGACCAGAATGGCCGATTTCCCGAACTTCTGCGTACCGCTGGAACCGCCGCCGGTCATCGGCAAATCACCCCGTCGTCAGCCGCATCGCGGCACTCAGACGGAGGCGATAATGGATGAACTCGCATACTCGATTAACCGCACCGCAAAGGTGCTCGGCGTCGGCAGAACCACGATCTACAAGCTGATAAAATCCGGCCAGGTCGATACGCTCAAGATTGGATCACGCACCCTGATCACGACCGAGTCGATCACGCGCCTTGCCCAGACCCGCCGTGAAGTTTGAATTAGGATCGGCCCTCTCTTCGTTCGCCCGTTCATACTCATGTCTCAAGCCGGAGGACAACGCATGTCCCGGATTCGGTTCACGGTCCCTCGCCCGCTTAGCGAGCCAGATCACATCGCCATTCACCCCCTTGTCGGCTTGCGGATAGGGGAAACCGTTCGGCCCCTGATCGAAACGAATCGCGGGGACATGGATGATGCGGAGCTTCGCCTCTCGACACTCTTCCCGTGGCGCAGACTTGAGAAACTGACGATCGCAACATGTCAGGGTGAGGGCTGCAAATGTTGCACCGACGCCGGACTTCGATCGACTAGCGGGGAGCCCTGCACCGTAGGTGGCATCCCGCTCAGTCGCGACGGCGAAGCACACTCCAATCCGTTGGAATGGGAAGATTTTTCTCACCTTGCCCAGGCAGTTATCGAGAACATTACCTTGACTTGGATTGATGGTAGCGACCACCACGGCACAGCAAATGTATTGATGGAAATCGACCCGGCTGATGTCGATCGCGAAGCCCTAAGAACGATGGTCGATTGCGACGTGGCGATGACGCAGTCGGCGCGGCAGACGTACCCTTCCCGGAAGGTTCGGATCATGGCTGAACCGAACCATTTTCCGGCAAGGTTGCAGGGCCGCGATGCTTCGCATCGGACCCGTAATTTGGATACACACCTCACGCACGGGTGCATCCAGCATTTCCGCCATTTTTCAAGGCAGCGGTCAGGCAGCGCCCTCTCGGGCGGGCCGGAAAGTGGCGGTTTTCCCGCGGCTTCGGAGGCAGCGGATCGGCAGCGCGTTGGAGACAGACCATGACCCTCGCCCGCCATAACGTTCGCTTGCCAGCAGCCATCGACAAGGCGCTGCGCAAGCTCGCCCAGGAGCATGGCGTAACGCCATACGCGATGCTTCAGCGCAGCGTGAAGGAAGGCATTGCTGCGCTGACAATTCCCGCAACCGATGACAGCGAGCGCCGCGAACTCGTTGCCGAAGTCGCTTCCATGAGCGTCAGACTTTCCGATCTTGAGCGGATGATCGACCGCACATTGTTCACGGCTGTCGCAGCATATTGCTATTCGCGCAGCGCCGCGATGGGCGGTGGAAAGACGGACGAAATCATCACTGGCGAAATAAACCGGGCCTATGATCGACAGAGGGCAAAGGCGGAAGGTCGATAATGAGCGGGCACTTCGACCACAATTTTCGTGCCCAGGAAACGCACCAGCAAATGGCGACATAGCCGACGGGAGACATCGAGCGTCGCGTGGCAATTACGGAGCCGTGACCCGCCCTCCGCATCAATGCTGCGTCCGACACAGCATCGTTCATGCACTGACTGCGCTGAAAATCTTGCCGATCAGATGGTCCCCAATCGACATCGCGAGCGCACACAGTCAGTAAAGATGTTTCCAATTGATCGCACGGAGCGGGCAAACTTGATGAAGCAAAAGCGCGGTCCGGGCTCGCTGGAGATAACTCAACGATCTGCTCAGAAGCACACCGCAACTGGTCAAATTCGTGCCGATTGACCACACCTTTGCCATCCCGTTTTGCAACAGGGCATTAGCGCTTGCCAAAGCCGGGAATGTTCTCGAAGATTCTTGAGACATGCGCACCGATCTCGATCATCTTCCCGCCGCCAAACAGCGCGAGCTTGAGCGCGTCGTCGAGACGATCTTTGACGAGTTTCGCGGATCGACCGAAAATGCGACCGGACCGCGAAAAGGCGCGCGCATCCTCAAGATCATCCTTTTCGGCAGCCACGCGCGTGGCGATTGGGTCGATGCGCCGCTATCGGCAAACCAGTACAAATCCGATTATGACATCCTGATCATTGTCAGCCAGAAGGAGCTGACCGACCGGGCCGCCCATTGGGCCAAGGCCGAGGAACGGCTGATCCGGGCATACACGATCGAGAAGACGCTCCATACGCCGGTCAACTTCATCGTTCACAGCCTGCACGAGGTGAACGAGGGCCTTTCGCACGGCCGCGTGTTCTTCATGGAGGTCTCGAAGGACGGCATTGCGCTTTACGAAGCCGATGACCGCGAATTGGCAACGCCGAAGCCGAAGACGCCTGAACAAGCTTTGGCCGCCGCGAAGGAGTATTTTGAGGAAGGAATGCCTACTGCTCTAGCCTTCTTTCGAAGTTTCAAACACGCATTCGAGGATGGCTTGCACAAAAATGCCGCGTTCCAGCTGCACCAGGCAACGGAGCAGCTTTATCATTGCCTCCTTCTCTCCGTCACGTTCTACACGCCCTACAACCACAATATCGCATTTCTACGCTCGCTCGCGGAGGGACTGGATCGCCGGCTATTTGGTATCTGGCTGGGGACATCCCACCGCGAGCGCGCAATGTTCCAGAAGCTGAAAGAGGCCTACACCAAGGCGCGCTATTCAAAGCATTACAAGATCAGCGAAGATGAGCTAACCTGGCTGGCTGCACGCGTCGAAGAGCTTGGCCGTGTAGTGCATCAGGTCTGCACCGACAAAATTGCCGAGCTTGAAGCTGCGGCTGGCAAGTAGACGCGAAACTGGGTAGTGTCTCAGTTTGAATTTAACGGCAGGAAGATGCCTTTTATGCAGGCGGGGCTTCGCACGGCGATCTGGACGTGGCTTTTGCTATATATCCCGCTTCCTGCATAAACTTTGCCGCCCTCGACAAACATGCCGCGAACCGTATCAAACGCATCAAAAGTTGGTTCAGAAGCCGCGTAAGCGTCTAGGATTTTGTGCAAATGGCGCATTACGGCGCAATCGAGAAAGCGAAGCACCCTATCCTTATCCTTCGCGCCTTTTGGGTTTTTATTTTTCGGTATCGGAAGACCACCCTTCCGTTGGACACTCAAAAAAGACTTGTGCGCCGCTCGCAGCAATTCGATGTCATCGCGAGATACAAGGTCAAGGCAATTGCGGAGATCGATAACAGCGCCGATAACTGCCGGCTCTTTGTAATCGCCGATGCTGGTCTTCCATTCAGCCCATTCTTGCGCACGCTTGGGATCCGACTCCCAAAAGTAGGCGCCAGGACCAAGCCAATCGTAATCCCGGTTGCTTTGTAAAATATCAGCACCCTCATTGACTGCCTTTAAGGCGATCGACCGATCACAGCCATGGTAGCCAAGGACGAACGAGGTGGCGAGCCGACTCAAGCGGCTACATTAGCCTTTTTGCTTCCGGTGCCGCCAAACTCGACACGGAGCTTTCCTTTGGTGGTGTAAATTCCTTCGCCAATAAGTGCGGCGCGGGCCGTCTTTTTTGATTCCAAAGCGCGCGAAGTTTCTTCCTCAATCGCGTTGAGGATTTTTTGATTGCGCTGGGAATGTGTCACGGATTTCTCCTTCTTCCACCGTGGGAGCGCGATGGAAATGCGGTAATTAAAGCAACAACGATTAACGTCGCTAAAATTTCCTAGCTGGAGATAACGTTATCCGCGAATAAATTTCAAGCGCTATGCGTTTACACGTTTCGCTTTTTATACGCTCCGCGCTTCGCGGGCGCCGGTGCCATTTCGTCAATCTTTGCGATCACATCATCCAGCGACCAGAGCCGATCAGTGATGCCAGCAGCCATGGCAGGCGACATGCGCAACGTCTTGTGGATGCGCGTGAAATTGTAGAACACGAAATAGAGCGCCAGCGCGTGGATGTGGTTATCCAGTTTCTTTGAGAACGCATCGGTAAGCCGGGTGAAGCGACGCATGGACATGCGCATCGTCAGGTTCTGGCGTTCGACGTAGGACGTGCTGACATGATCGATGTCGGGATTGCCTTCAACACGGACCTTCTTTGCGCCGATGCACTCAGCAGGGCTGTAGCGACCCGGTGCGGTGATCGTGGGGCCATACAGCTTGACGAGCTGGGCATAGTCCACGTCCGCGCCAAATGCGCCTTCAACCGCTTCGAGATAGGCTTTGTGACCATCCGTTGTAAGCTGCACCCGGTTCGCCACACGATCGCGCAAATCGTCCATAAGCACCATGGCGCTTTCGCCCGAGCGATCGCCAACCCAATATGACACGATCAGCTTGGTATCAGCGTCGATCGCGGTCCAGGTCCAAACGTCGCCCGCGCCTTCCGGTGCAGCCTTTGCGGTTGCGACGTTCTTTTGCTTGGCATGGCAGAACGACCAGATTTCATCGCACTGGATGCGCGATGCTTTCACGCCACGAACGTTCTCATCATGGATGGCAAGGCAGGCTTCACCAGCTTCCACCAACAGCTTTGAAACCGTGTTGATCGACACGTCCACAACGCGGCTGATCGAACGCATGGATGATCCTTCGCAGAGCATTGCGAGGATTTGACGGCGCTTGGCATGGTCGAGCTTGTTCATGCCCATCTTGATATGAACTTTCGTGCTTAGCGCCAAGCATATTTATCAATTCAAACTACGTGGGGCTCTCGCTCGACTTGTGGTTTGTCTAGAGTGCTGGCGATTCCAAAAAGCAAATCGTTCAGCTCCTTTTCCGGCAAATTCAGTTCGCGGGCTATGCGCGAAAGCGGTAGCCCTCTCGTCCACAAGTCCCTCAATATCTTAGTCCAAATTTGCGAGGTTTCGGGCGGCAGAGGATTTGGCTCGACTGACTTCCCAATTTTACCCAGAGCAATGTAATTGCCCCTGTAATTCCAGTCAGAAATTCGTTGAATCCTGTTTAACGCAAAATTTAGCGACGCTGCCGACACGCCCCAACGCCGTTTCTTTTCGATCAAATGGTCCAAAGAACGAAAATAAGGAATCTCTGCTTTCAAATCTTCTTCTGGCATCAGAAATGCAGATGCAAACGTGTCGGCCTCGAACTCCGCCATTTTATGTTTGGACCCAGTGTGGCGATGCATAACCAGATGACCAAGCTCGTGAAAGGCGTCGTGCCTAGTGCGCTCCATCGTTTTAGTCATGTTGAGAAAGATATAGGGCTTCTCATCTCGCCAGAGCGAATAGGCGTCCAAATGACGTGTTTCTTCGGCAAGGGAAAAGACCCTAATTCCATTTGTTTCCAAAAGATTGATTGCATTGCCAATCGGACGGGAGCCAATGCCCCAATGCGCGCGCACTCGTGCCGCCGCCTCCACTGGATTTGGTTCATTCATGGGAACCAACTTTAGGTTTGCTTCCGGCCTGCCATAGCGATCCGAAATCCAATCATCGAACATAAAGGCTAATGAGCCTGCGGCTTGGGACGCATCGCGGCTCCGCGCTGTCAGCGAACGCAATGACCGAAAGCTCACACCGTCTGGATTGGGATATTCAGGCGAAGGCCCACTAAAAAACTCAATAGGATATTTTGACGCTTCGATCAGATTGTTGAGCGCATGTTCGGGGAGTTCAGCCTGGCCTGCCTCAAAGCGCTGAATGACCTTGCGATCAACACCAAGAAGATCTGCGAATCCTATCTTAGTCAGTCCGAGACGTTTCCGGACCAACTCTACTCTATCTGGATTAGGCACAACTATTTCCTGATGATCTGAATATCTACCGTTTCAGTCGGATCGACAGGCACAGTGGAAGGGATCGGAGCAATGCCACCCTCCAAGCGGCTATTGAGTATAATCCGCCTTAAGTATTTTGTCGGTGTGCTGCCATTGAACTCCAATGGCAGAGAAATTTCAGCCCCAACATAGCCATTTTCGTCAGCAGGCCCGATGCCAAAAATCCATGTTTGAATCTCATCGACAGGCTGGGGCATTTCAAGAAACGGGAGCCAAGCCGTTTTATTGCAACGAACCTTTGATTTGGTGGCTGCCCCCTTTTGAGTTGCAGCCCGAGGGGTAATGGCCTGGTCAACACTGCCTGCGTTCTCGTCCATATTCATGGGAATAATGCGCAAAGGCTTTGTTCTGTGTCGGATCCCAGGCTGATTGTCGGTGTCGTCGATCACCCAATGCTCTCCGCAGAACTGATCACGAAGCGCTCGTGCAGCCTTTGCGCAACCAATAATGAGCGGAAAGCCTTTAATATCATTGCCGGTGCAAAAGGATCGCTCCCGGTCCGCGAATACCACCGCCTCAAGCAATTTCGTGCGGTCCAAATTCATTTCGGCCAGCTCTGACCTCACAAACTCAGGTTTCTCTACAACAACAGGTTCGACCATCATCTCTGTCCCATTTTCTCTCATCATCTGATGAAGGATTTTGGGACAGGGGTCAAGCGCCTTTTTCCCCCCACCGCTTTGCAGCCGCCTTCTGGGCAATCTCCTTGCGCCGTTCCGGCGTCATATTCTCCGCACGCTTTTTGCCTCCAGCGCGGCCCATTTCAGCCGCCGCGCTGGACAGCGTTTCGCGTTCATCCTCAACCTCACCAGTGGCAATCTTTCCGATCAACACAGCAAGGCCGATGGCGTCGGCTGGGCGCTTCTCTCCGCGCGGACCTTTAGGCATGAGCGTTTTCGCATTTTAGGCAGGCAAATTTTCCGTTGCGGCGGCTGAAGGGACCGCTAATTGTCCACGTCGGGTTACTCGCGCCTTCGCTGCGTTCACGGGTATCATCCTCTGTTAACGTGGCGACGCCACGCGCGCCGCAGTCGCACTGCAGCGGGTGATCAGTGGATATACGTTCAGCCATACAACCTCCATGCTTTCCGCTAAGCATATAGCAAGCGGCGGCTGGATGCGACAGAGCTAGCGCGAAAATTCAAACTGAGACACTGCCCGAAACTGCGTCCACTTGCCGAGACTCTCGAAATCCGGCATAATCTGCCTCACGGAATGGAACGACTGGCGGCCATTTCGGGGATTACCCTGCCAGGCATCATGTAGGTCCGGCTGCGCGTCGGACGGTTGCTGATAGTCGCTCCAGCGGCACCACAGCGAACACCGCTTGCCCATCCGTGCAGTCTTGCGCGGACCGCCGTGGTGCGAGCTAAAAATGATCACCCCATATTTGAACGACGTTTATGCGCGCGAAGTCGTGATGGCGCGCGTTGGCCATCTCATTCGGCGCAAGCAACGCGAAGTCGAGCGCATCACCCGGATGTTGCGCAGCCTGTTCGATCCTGGGCAGGTGCTTGCTCTCGAGCCTGGCAAGATCAAGCGCATTATCCTGATTGGACCCTACGCCCGGCGATCATGGTATGAAGACCGCCGGACGATCGAGTTTTCCGATTACGAGTTCTGGGTTGTCGTCAACCATCCCCTCTTTACCGACGAACGCTGCTGGCAAAATGCACGGGGAACTATCTACCGAGAGCTTGGCAATCGATGTGCCGTGGATGTCGAGATTTACGCCAAATCCGACATTCGGACTGCCCAAGCCGAGCGTGACACGTTCATTGTTGATCGGATCGAGGCAGGGATCACTCTTTATCGCGCATCACGCGATGCCGACCTTTATTCGACAAATGGCTCGGGAGACCGGCCATGAGCGCTGCAATCTCCCATCGTGCGTTCGAAGAAATTTACCGAACGGAACAGAAACGATTGCTCCACTTCTTCAGACGGAAGATTGGTCCAGGTGATGCCTCCGACCTAGTGCAGGAAACATTTGCTCGCGTTTGGCAAAGCGGCGCATTTGACCGGCTGGACAATCCGCAGGGCTATCTCACACGGACAGCTCAGAACCTGCTGATCGATCTGGCGCGCAGACGGAAGCGCAACGCATGCACTATCTGTCCACTGAATGAAGCCCGCGACGCATCACTACCGCCGCACCAAGAGTGGGGAATTCAAGCTCTGGAACTGCGCGCAGCCTACCGGCGCGCGCTTCTGGCTTTGCCTCGGCGAACTCGACGCATATTCTTGATGCAAAGGCTGAAGGGCATGACCTATCGTGAGGTCGGTCAAGAACTCGGTGTCGGCCACCAGTGCATCGAATATCACATGATTGCGGCCCTTCGGGCACTACGAGGAGCTAATCTGTACTAACCAGCCGGCCTGCATTCGGTGAATACCGGTAAGCGGTGATGGAACGATCACGGATCCGCTCCACGGCTTCGTCGATCACAGGCAGCGGGACCACGAACCACTCACGCGGTTTCACCACATGTCCGAACCGGTCTGGTATGGTCAGATCCAGTTGGGTCTCTGCAAACACCCTGTGCAGCAGGCCTTCTAGCTTTTGGCAGTTTACCCCGTAGACCTTGTAGGTCGCTACTACATCTACTCCCGCAAGCAGATACGTAGAGCTCTTCTCTGCGCCAGATATTCGTACTTCCACAGATCCGCTAGTGACGCCGATCTTGTGCACGACCTCCCTGTGCTCTGCCACGAACGGGTGATCGGACTCGCTCCGCAGCACGTAGATCGTGCCTGCTTCGGATACACCATCTTCGGATCGGTCAGCAAACAAGGGGCCGGGTGCTGGGTCTGTGATCCGGCGCCCAGCATCGTCGTCGTGCAACTGGCGCTGAAGCGAGCGCATAAGCATGCCGCTCTCGGTGCCATTGTCGAAGATCACGCGCAGTCGGGCATCGGTGCGGCCTTGCGCGTTAGTAAAAATATCGTCCATTTCGGCGACATAGCTGATCTGCCCGCCCACAATGAAAAAGGCCCCAGGTCGAATTTCCGCCTTCAGTTCGAACGGCCGGGTCACGCGTGTTCCCGCGGCCAAGTCCTGCTTCACCTGCTCGAACAGGGGTTTGAACTTGTCAAAGTCGTGACATTTATCGCGCCGGGCTATCTCCTCAGCCGCCCGCTTTTCCTCGGCAGAGCGAACATGAAGCAGCCGGGTAATATCATTAGCTTCATCTAGGCCAACCAGCTCCGAGGCCAGATCGTCGATATCCAATTCGGCGCCGTGCGCCGGCGTGCTCGGCCCGCTCAACAATCCATGCAGGTCCGCAGATGCCAACAATGCCCGGCAATCCTCCAGCTCACGCAGCCTGCCTAGACGGACCGCATACAGGCGTTCGAAAATGTCCCGGTCTTCGCCATGCTGAGGCACACGCCCATGTTCCTCGAAGAAACGGACAATATCCTCAAAGCCAGCAATCATCCGCTCCTCACGCGGGGTGTAGGAGGTCTGCTTCTTCTTGGCAGGGGCGAAATCGGCGAGTTCGTCGGCGAGTTCGTCCAGATTGAAATCACTCATAGCGGCCCTCTTCCCGGAACCGCATAAAGGCTGCTGCGCCTTCCGCAAGCCGCTGCTCCCATGCATCCGACGAAGTGACTGCTGGCAGGCGTCCGCGCTCCCTCTTGAACTTTACCGCAGCTGCTGCGAGCTCCTTGGCTTCCTCGGGGCCAATTTTGGTCCGTTTGGCCGCTATGGCTGCCTGCACCTGCTTGAGGGTGCTCTCGCTCATCGATTTTGCCAGCACAGCATAGGCGGCCTGCCATGGATTGATGCTGTCGATGAGGTCGATATCAAGCTCGCGAACATCCATCGCATATTGCCGCACGCCCTCGAGCAATGCGGTGTTGGCGCGCTGCTCGCCATCGCCGCGATCGAGCGCATCCATTGCCAGCGCCTTGGCCTTCTGGGTCAGGTTAAGCGCAGCAATGGCATGCTGACGCACTGCCTCCTGATCATCGGCGCTGAGGTCGGGGTATCGATCCCGGACGATCGCGCTCATTGCCGCCTGGGTCAGTTCCTGCGCCGGCGTTTCCTCGTCGAACATGCCGCGCTCGGCGACCGACTTCTTCTGGACGAAGGCGGCTATCACCTCGTTCAGATCTTCTTCGCAGATACGTGCGGCTTCGGGAGATTTGGGCGTGACCAACCCTGCGATCTCGAAGTGATATTGGCCGCGCTCCTCATGCACGCCCACGTTCGCCTTGCCTTCCTGATAGCCCCCCGGACCATAATCGAAATCCGGCAACGGTCCGGCGCTTTTCGGGCTGAATGTGAAGCGCGGCGCCAGCACCTGTTCCATCAACAAGCTGGCTGCGATCGCCTTGAGGGTATCGTTGATCGCATCAGCAACCGCAGCCTCGGACGCATCGGGCTCGGCAATGAGGTTGGTGAACGTGGCCGTCGTCTTTCCGGGGGCATCGCGCGTCGCCCGTCCGATGATCTGGATGATCTCGGTGAGGCTTGAACGGTAGCCGACAGTCAACGCATGTTCGCACCAGATCCAGTCGAACCCTTCCTTGGCCATGCCGAGCGCAATGATGATATCGACGTGATCGCGGTCGTTCTTGTGCGCCGGATCCTTGAGCGCGGACAGCACCTTGGTCCTACGGGCCGAATCACTGTCATCGACCAAGTCAGCAATTTTCAGCACCCGGCCATCCGGCATGGCCACCAGCTCGAAACCGGTCACCGGGTCCGCACCCTGCCATTTGCCCAGATAATGCAGGATCTCGTTGACCTCGCTGACCTTGTCCTTGGTGCTTTCCCGCGCATTGACCGAGGGAATGTGAACGATGGTCTTGAGCGCCGGGTCTAGGCAGTGCTCGATCGCCTCCAGATAGCGCCCGGTATAGAAGAAATAGCCGATGTTGAGCGACTTCAGGTGCTCATAGCCGTTGAGCTGCTCATAATAGGTATAGGTGACCGGCTCGAATTTCGCCTCGTCCTCGGGCGTCAGCACCGGCACCGCGTCACCGCGAAAATAGCTGCCGGTCATGGCGACGATGTGGACCTTGTTCCGGCCGATGAACGCTGCGAGCTGAGCACCAAGACGGTTGTCTTCACTCGCCGACACATGGTGAAACTCGTCCACGGCGATCAGGTGATCGTCGAATGCCTCAATGCCGAATCGATCGACCGCGAAGCGAAACGTCGCATGCGTGCAGACCAGCACCTGATCGTCGCTCTCGAGGAACTGGCCAAGCGCCTTGATCTTGGACGGATCGGACTTTTCTTCGTCCAGGCCTGGCGTGTTGCACAGGTTCCATTTTGGCTTGACGCTCCAATCCGCCCAGAAGCCGAACTGCGACAGCGGCTCATCGGCAAAGCTGCCGCCGATGGACTTTTCCGGCACTACGATGATCGCCTGACGCAGCCCCTGATTGTGCAGCTTGTCGAGCGCGATAAACATCAGCGCGCGGCTCTTGCCGGACGCAGGCGGGGACTTGATGAGCAGATATTGCTCGCCGCGCTTGTTGTACGCGCGCTCCTGCATTGGGCGCATGCCGAGTTCGTTCGACTTGGCAGAGACACCGCTGCGGGCGGTTTGGAAGGAGACGGCCGGAATGGGACGAGCGGACGTCATTGCGGTGTAGCCCCCTCGCACAGACTGGTCATGTCCGCATGTATGAGCTCTGCTCGTGCCATAAGAAAGGCGTCATAATCGTTGCCGACGAGCGCGTCGAAGGGAACGAGATGACTCTTAAGCCGCTGATGCACGACATTTTCGCCCAATGAAGCTTTGGCGGCTCTCTTGGCGATATACTCTGACGGGGTCTGTGCCCCCACCTTACGGTTGGTGGTCCAGCTGATAAGTGCGCAATTGAGTGCACGATTCACTTTTTCATCGGCACGGTCGCCGCTCAAGACCCCGACCGGGTAAAGATGATGGAACTCGCGTCCATGGAAATTGTCAGGGGTGATTGAAGCGCCATCGGCGAAATCGAGGGCTCCGCGGCGCAGACCTGTGACCATCATGGCCCTCGGCAAGCGGTCCTTTCGGCCTGGCCATCCGGCCAGCACCATCTCCTCCTTGGCAGGAAGGGGATTGAAGACCTCGTCAAACAGTTCGCATGCCGTGTCGGTCTTGCCAGCGATGATATCACGCAAAGCCTTGTAGTCGGCATAGGCGCGGGTGGCCGAAGTCTTGCCATATCGATTCGTATAGCAGGCGCGCCAAAGCGCTTTTCGGATCAGTGTCCGCGCGTTGCCACCGGCGTCGAAGCCGTGTTCCGGCACATCCGCCCATAGCGCGCAAATCAGATACACCGCGACTTCGCTGGGCAAGCACTGTTCGTTGAGAATGGCTTCGGACCGCAGAAACGCGATCCCATGCTTGAAGCCGTGCTTCAAGCGGTCCCAGACAGATGCGAACTCATTGCCGAAGGAAGTATCGAGGTAGGTCTTCTTGAGTGGAGGACGTTCCATCAGCAACGCGGCAACCGACAGGATGCTGTCCTCAATGCGACCGAAATCTCTCGCGGCAGGCACCGATGCGACCAGTTCCCCGACCATATCATGGAGGCTGTCACCGGTCGCACTTTCAAGCTGCGCGACGACAATGTCAAAATCCTTCAACGGGGTGGCGGACGTGTTCATCTTTATGAAGACGTCCAGCGCCGTATCTCGTCCTGTCGAGGAAGTGAGCGAAAGGAAGGGGATATTGTAGCCGCTGACACGCTGGCGCAGCGCTGATGCGCGCTTGGTCAGCGCCTTGGTAAGCAACCCAGCTCCATCCAAAGCATCTTCCCAAGCTTCGAGAGCTGCTTCGCCTTCGGCGCCGGGGCAAAGGATCGTAACAGGAAGGTAGCCTTGTTCGAACATCGTAACGGGGTCATTCGCCCACACTGGCTGCAAAACTCCCTTTCGATCCCAACGCTTGACGATTTCGACCTTGGGCGCGTCGATCGCCTCATCGTCCTCGCCAGCCTCTTCGCCCTCATCGTCCGGGACAAGTTTCACCAGAACGTCCAACCCGTCGCGGCGATAGTTTCCTGTCAGGCTGCGCCACAGTGCCGTCATGCGCTGCTGTCCATCGAGCAGGTGCAACGTCACCTTCCCAGCGGGTTTGGGCGCTCCGACAATAGGGCGCGAATGGAACAATTCCTTGTCGCCAATTTCCAGCGTGAGCAGCGCGCCGATTGGCAGGGGCGGATCGCGCAGGATATTCTCAAGCGAACCAACCACCTGGGCTGGGCGCCACGCCTCGTGCCGCTGGAACCGGGGCAGGACGATCTGCCCCTGCTTGATCATGGCGAACCAGTCTTCGATCTTCTTGTTGCGTGCTTCCATGCTGGCCTCCCCTATCTTGTCAGCGTCCTGAATGCCGCATCAGAAATGCTCTGTAATCACCCAATGGGAAGACCGCACCATATTGGCTGTTTTTGGGAGACACAGATCCGATCTGGTGCCTCTCAATAGCTTTTGGAAGCGGATGGGGCTGTCATTTCCTGGCTGCATGCTTGTCCACGAAGGCAGCAATGCTACCGTAACTCTCCTTCACGCGCGTCTGTACCTTCCCCATCATGGCGGAGCCGCGCTCGGGCCAATCATGACGCTCGAACAGGCCGGTGAAGTCGCCATAGTGGCGGGCGGCAATTTCGCTGATGGCCTTGGCATCCCAGCCCGGCGGCTTGCTCATGGTCTATCTCCCCAATATGCGGTGCATTGATCGATTCGCTCAGCCTTGCTCAACATCCACCGAATTCGCCTCGAACGATCAAAACTCTCCTGACGGTCAGCTTGTCTGCTAGCTGCTTCACAGCACGAGACGGCCTCGTAGCGCAGTTAAAGCGTCCCGTATCATAGGTCGGGTCAAACTCGCCCAAGCCCAATTCATGGCGCACTTCCTTCTCCCAAAGCTCGAGCGCATCGCTGGACTGAACACTATCGGTCGAGAAACTGATCCCCACGTCATTTGTCGCGCGGGAAGCGCCGAAACGCAGGTCGATTGTCGGATCGGCCGCATTACCGCAATCTGCTAGACATGTTGCTGTTATTGCGCCTGAATCACCCGGCGTCGAAATCTGACCAAAAGTGGTCTTCGGGCTGATCTTCCTACCCATTATCGTCACTTGGCAGGACCGGCTGACATTGAAGAACAACGTAGTGATGCGGTCACCTTCAGACCAAAAATTGATGGTACATCCGCCAATGTCATAGACCAATGTGCCGGGGCGCTTGTCCTTTGGCGTTCCAAGTCGTTGCTCCAAGAACGCCGGGCTCATTCCGATGACGTTATCAGACGTCGCAAATGCCAACATTTCACCTGCCGAAGGGACCGATTCCTTAGTTGACGGCTCTGATGGGTCGGCGACCGCAATAGAAGGAGCGACCGTTGCCACAACTGCATCGCCGCTGTACTCCGACGCCGGGGTGGAGTTGCCAGCCAGATAAATCACTGCCGCAAGAGCCATCGCCAACACGGCAACGCCGATGGCCCATACCAACCGTGTGGGCCGGCTTTGGCCGCTCTCAGAGCCAGATGACAGGATCTCACGCTTTTTCGCGTCAAACTCTTCTCCGGTTAGCGCACCAGCCTCACGCAGCCGATTCAGGCGTTCCAGCCTGTCGAGATCGGTATCTTCGCTCACGCTGCTTTCCCTTTGCCGGTCATCTTGGTGTACAGCTCGAAAAGTTTTTCCAGCCGCTCGGTGTCGTTCTTGAAGCGGCGGCCGATATAGATGCGCTCCAGGACCTCGTCGTTGTCCTCATGGGCGCGACGGAGGTTTTCGGGCATGGCTTCGGGATTGTAGAGATCGGCGATAGTGGCAGGGAAATGCGCCTCGCGCGCGAGCAGGATGTTCTCGGCGCAACGGGTCAGGTCGGCCTTGTTCTGCTCGGTCAGCTTGGGGAGCGGGAAGGTGTTCCAGCCCATAGTGTTGGAGTAGCGAAAATCAGTCTTCATCTTGCCGCAAACCGTAGCGACCCACATCAAATGAAGGCGCGATGCGATTAGCGCCATATGCCACAGGGGCGCGTCATAGATCGCCAACGCCAAGTTCGACACACGGACTGGCGCATCAAGCAGGCCACAGGGCAGATAAGGGCGCCGCTCTGAAGAAACGCTTGGAACAACGATCGAGTGACGGCTACCAATGATGGTGCGCTCAAATTTATAGGGCGTCTCCAACCCTGCTCGACCTCTCTCGCTCCCGTGCAGCCGATAGGTGCGGATAGCCTCTAACCGCGCCGCAATTGGCGGGATCGAGAATGCTAAATCAGCTTGGTCATCGGTGATCCAGAGACAGTAGCGGGCCAGGCCATTGATGAACTCTGCTGACCCAACGATTGGCCGTATCATCGGCGCAGCAGCAGGGTAAGCTTGGAGCAATGCCCGCATCTCCTCGGACGACAGGAGCAAATTGCCTTGGTCTCGGGGGATATTCCCCCCGAACATCACTGCGACATCTGAAATGGGTGCCGACGAACGCTCAACGATGATCGTGTCACCTGCGGTGAGATAAGGATTGATCTCCGCAACCTCCTTGCGCGCTTCATCGGAGTAGATGAACCTCGGGCCTTCAACCTTTGCTGCGACGCCGACGATCACGCAGGTGACCTGCGCGTTTCGCGAAGCATTGTTCCCCCACATAAAGTTCTGATGTGCGAAAAATATGGACTGGCCGGTTCTGAAGATTCTCGGCCAGATCAGCGGAACCTGGACGCCTTGACAGATCGAATTGGTCGAAACGAAAGCGAAGCGACCGCCAAACCTTATGTATTCTGAAGCCTTCCAGAACCACGCCGCAATGTAATCGACGGAGCGCACGTCCTGCCTGCCGAACCTAAACTGCTGGAGCTCCTGCTTCTGCTCGGGTGTCTGGACCTTGTCACCAATATATGGAGGGTTACCGCAAATGTAGGTCTCGCCCCCGGCGTTCTCGAAGTCGATCTCCGACTGGTCGAGCGGCGTCTGGAAGAGGTCATCCGCGCGCACTTTCACCCCCGTCCCGTTCGGTGGGCAGATGCTCAGCCAGTCGAGCCGCAGGGCGTTGCCGCAAGTTATCCAGTTCTGGCTGTCGAGCGGCAGGAACTCGGCCAGTGCCTCCTTCTGGCCGCGGTAGAGCACATCACACTGGTATTCGGCGATGATCAGCGCCAGTCGCGCGATCTCGGCCGGGAAGTCGCGCAGCTCGATGCCCCGAAAGTTGGTGAGCGGGATTTCGGTCTTGCGATCGAACTCGCCGCGCCGCCGGTTGATCTCCGCCTCAATGGCCCGCATCTCCTTGTAGGCGATCACGAGGAAATTGCCGCTACCGCAGGCCGGATCGAATACGCGGATCTTGGCCATGCGGCTGCGCAGATTGAGCAGCTTGCGCGCGTTGTCGCCCGCCTCCTCCAGCTTGGCGCGAAGATCGTCGAGGAACAGCGGGTTCAACACCTTCAGGATGTTGGGCACGCTGGTGTAATGCATGCCGAGAGCGCCGCGCTCCTCGTCGTCGGCGACCGCCTGGATCATCGAGCCGAAGATGTCGGGGTTGATCCTAGTCCAGTCGAGATTGCCGATGTGGATGAGGTAGGAGCGAGCGATTTTGCTGAAGCGCGGCACGTCGATATTGCCGCTGAACAGCGCGCCGTTGACGTAAGGAAAGGGATCGGCCCAGCTTTTGATCCCCGCCGCCTTGCGATCGCCAATGGGGGTGTTCATCGCGCGGAACAGTTGCTGGATCACCTCATGGGTGTTGTCGCCAGCGCCTGCGCTCATCTTCTCCACCGTTGAAGTGAAGCGATAGCTGGGGTGGAAGATGTCCGTATCCTCGGCAAAGAAGCAGAAGATCAACCGGGCCATGAAATGGTTCATGTCGGCGCGGCGCTCGGCTTTGGCCCAATCGGGATTATGGCGGAGCAGCTCGACATAGAGCTTGTTGAGCCTCCCGGTGGCGCGGATGTCGAACGAGCTCTCGCGAATCTGCGCGACAGTGGTGATCCCGGCGAGCGGCAGGAAGAAGCCGAAATGGTCGGCAAAATCGGCATAGTCGCAGGCGATTGTCTCGCCCGTGGTAACGTCCTCGGCCTGAAATTCGGTGCCATCCGTGGCGAGGATGAACCGCGCCTTCTGGCTGGCGGTCTTGGGGCTGGACCGCAGCGCGGTCAGCGTGTCGTTCACCTGGTTCTCGGAGCTGGTGGCGATGTGGATGTGGCTGCGCTGCAGCACGCCGCCGGAGAGGTCCGACTGGTTGGTGTTACCAGCGCGCAGGCGCGTCACCGTGGTCGCCTTGTTGCCGAACGCAGCGAGAAACTGGAACGGAAACTCGCCTGCATCGAACGGCTGCTGGGCAAGTTCGGATACGGCTTCTTCGATTTCGACGGGGTTCATGCGCCATCGTCTACAGCGCCACATCCGCATCGCCAAGCGGGACAAGGTTCAGCATGGGGCTATGTTGCCGAGCGACGATGCGCACGGCGGCGTTTCAGCATGCGGTCGGCCAGCGACAACTTCAATCGGCCATCGGGCTGCCCTTCGGGCAACCTGCTCTATCCGCTGGCGCGGACCGGGCCTGTGGTCCCGGCCCATTCGGGTGACGATCAGGAGCGGGTGCAAGCTGAGCGGGAGTTTCTGGAGGACGCGCTCTGTCCCGCATGGCCTGTGGCCATGCTCCTGAGGGCGCGGTGTTCCTGAGCTAACCCGCAAGCGCTCTTGCCTCTCTCCTTGCCGGACGCCCGCTGTCCCACTTGGCCCGCGCGCAGGGCGTACGGCGGCTTCGCGCCGTGCAAGGGCGCCGTTATCTGTGCGGATCGCTGCTGCGATCCTTAGGGGAACACCAAGGGCTTGACCTGCCTTGATCCAAACCGACAATACACGCACGGCTTTCAGCGGCGAGCTTCCGGTTGAGGCCTCACGCGGCCTTGAAGTTGCGGAAAAGCTTCTCGAACGAGCCGCGTAGCCGGACCTCGAGCGCGGGCGTCATCGGCGACAGACCGATCTCGTATTCCTTGTTATGCCGCGAGAAGAGCCTGTCGACCGATCCGGTGTTTTGAGTTGAGACGAAGAACCGTCCCTTGGCGTATATGTCATCGATCAGCCCGAGGAACGAACGGCCGAGGTTTACACCCAGGCTGCTACTCAGATAATATTTACATTCTATCGCAAGCAGAACTTTGCTGGATCTTGGGTGGACGCTTTCACGACGGCAGGTGTCAGCCTCGTCCTTGAACACGATGGCAACGTCACATTCATGATTTACCCTCGATTTCCCCGACACGTAGATCCCGATGTGAGCCTCGAGCGTCGGCCGGCCTGGGAAATGCAGCTCCGCGTGGCAGTAGTCGTGCGCCGTGGAGAAGATCGAGGACGGTGAGGTTCGGAACCAAAAGCTCGTTGCTGGTCCACCTCGGCGATCGAGCAAGCGGATCGTTGCCCCCTCCTGACGGGCCGCTTCGAGCACCAGTGACCATATATAGCACTCGTAAAGATCGGCGCCGTCGGATGAGGCCGACAGGTTTGCGCTAATCGCAGAACCGAGGGCGTTGGTGATCTCGGCCCATAGGCCCGGGCGGAGCGGCATCAGGCCTTCTTCTCGACATCGGTAAGGCGATCGCGAATGCCGGTCTCGCGCGAGAGCTCCTCAAGCACCCGTGAAAGCGGAATGACCGCCTCAGCAGCTTGATCAATCGTTGCACGATCCAGGTGCAACGTTGGATCTCCGATCTCCCCCGTTGGCGCCAAGAAGATCGTCGCGGGGTTTTCGTTCGCCTCGTCCACGCGATACCGCTCCACCGTTTCGAAGAAACGAGCCGCCATCATCGGCGGCGCGACGAAGGACAATCCAAGTGCCTCAAGCAAGAGGTCGAGCCGCTCAGTCGGAGTATAATCCTTCTTGCCGACGAATTCCCCGGTCGAGCTGGTGCGGGCACGCGGCACGCCCGCGAGTTCGTCCAGCCCAGGGCTTTCGGCGACCTTGAGCTTGCGGTCGATCGGACGGCCCGCCTCGATCTCAGCGCGCCATTGCTGCAGGAAGTCAGCGATCGCGTCGCGGCCAGGCTCAAGAGCCTCTTGCGGAAGCGCTTCCTTGATCGCGGCGATCACCTGGTTCGCCTCTTCGTCACTTATCGCCATGGCCCTCCCCTTTCTCTCGTTGAGCATCATCCAACATCTTCTAAGTAACGTAATCGAGACCCCGAGGCGCCGAATTGTCCTGAAGCGTCTCGGTTATGGCCCAATACGCCAACGTCGGTTGTTGTCGGACGAACTTTAAGCGCCTGGAGGCGCATAGGTCACAGTGCATTGCCTGCGTTCGTTATACAGCGCTTCAATGCCACGGCCTATTGTAAGCTCGTGGCGTTTAACCGCGCCACCCGCATGACGAATATCGACTTCGATAAACCGATCATGGAAATCATCGTCTCGTGATCGTTTGCTCCGTCGTACCAACGCTAGCCTGGGTCCCCCGCCCCCAAACGTTTTGGAATAGCTCGAGCCAAATTCCCGGCGGCTCACCACCTCATCAATGTCACCTTCGACTTCTGGGGCGTACTCAATGATCACGTTATCGAGGGTAACTGCCACGTGATTCAGCGCCTGCAGGAACTCGATCTGCGAGGTTCTAGAGGTCTGAGACGCCAGTGCGTAAGGATCCCGAATGGCCACCTGAGAAATGTGCAGGCCAGCGAACAACGCAACAATTTCATCGGTCGGTCTTGGTTCGCCGGGGCCCCGCCTCCACAGTTTGATTTGTGCGTCTGCAATAGCGTTCGGGAGGGACAGGACTGGCCGACGTTCGATCTTGGCGGCTTCTTCCGCCAGGTTTGCACCAGTGTCACCAGCTTCAGTCTGGACAGACCGCTTGGGAGAGTGTGCGGCTTTTTGCGCCGCCTCGTTGATACCAAGATGTTTGTCGCTGGCAGGAATTTCCGGCGCTGGGCTGGAAGTCGTTTGATCCAACGAACTAACTGTTGGTGCCGACTCCTCCGAAGCTCCAGCATCCTTGGCTTCTTGCGTAACATGGAGTTCGAGAGAGACTTCGCGGAAAAGATCTCCGAGTTCGCCATCGCTGGCATCGGGCGGGAAAAAAAGATCCCGGGTGAGCTTACGCTTGCGCTCTATCAGGGCATTCAGACGCAGATCAAAGCTGGAAGGAGCCAGGTCTGGATCAGGGTGAACGGCCATTGGCAAATAAACATGGACGTCACGCGTCTGACCTATCCTGAAAACTCGGTCAGTTGCCTGATCTTCGACTGCTGGGTTCCACCAGCGGGAAAGATGGATCACATGATTTGCTGCGGTTAGCGTGAGGCCCACGCCGCCTGCTTTGGGTGACAAAATCATCACATCGAAAGCGCCCGGACGTTTTTGGAATTCGTCAACCAGCGCCTGTCGCTTGTGGCCAGCAACACCGCCATGGATTCGGACGGGCCGTCTGCCGAGTCCAAAACGATCTTCGATAAGGCTGGCGAGCCTATCTTGCATGGCAAGATCCTCAACGAAGATCAGTGCCTTTTCTCGGGCGTCGAAAACATTTTTGAGGATCGAAAGCGTCTGCGAAAGCCTCGCGGAGTCAGCAGCATACGTATCGAGATCGTCGGGCGCCTGTCTAGGGTCGATCGGATGGAGCGAAACACCGCGCATATTGGCAAGCGTAGTCAGCATTCCGCCTTTGCCGAGATTGCCGGCCGCTCCCGCCGCAGCAGCCCGAATGACCAAATCGCGGTAGGCACCGGCCTGCATGGGCGGCATATCCATTTCCAGGGCATGCACAGTCTTTGTCGGCATGTCGTCCAGCACCTCGCCCTTCATGCGGCGCAGCATGTAAGGAGGGCGGCCTTTGATCGGATCGGTAAGCTGCGACTTAAGTTTGGCGAGCGCCTCTGAATTGTCGGTTGGATGCCTCTTCTCGAAGTCCCTGCTTGCACCAAGGAAGCCGGGCGCGACGACATCCATAATCGACCACAGGTCCTGCAGTCGGTTTTCGACTGGCGTCCCCGTCATGCCAAGCGTGAAATCGGCATTGAGTGCCTTGGCCGCACGCGTCATCTGGCTACCAGGATTTTTCAGCTTCTGTATCTCGTCATAGATGATGAGTCCAAAGCGCGTTCGCGCGAAGCTGAAATGATAGTCGCGCAGGGTCTCGTAAGTGGTCAAGACCACGCCTGCATCGCGCCAATTGGCGGCGTCGAGCGCTGCTTTGCCTGTCTCGATATCGCGAGAGCCAAAACTGTCTTCATCGCGCAGAAGCTTGAGGTTGCTACCAAAGGCGGGGACCAGGTCACCAAGTTGACGACCGCGCAGATGCTTTTCAATCTCGGTACGCCAGGTCCCAAGGAGACCAGTCGGCGCAACGATCAGAAACGGAGCACGGCGTGTTCGCCCGGACGCAGCTTCCTCCTGCAGCCATGCCATGAAGGCAATAGCTTGGATAGTTTTCCCAAGCCCCATATCATCAGCAAGCAATGCTCCTGGCCGCCCGGCAAGCGTGCTGTGAGCGAGCCAAGCCAAGCCTTCCACCTGATGCGATTTGAGGGTCGATTGCAGCAGATGGGGTGCATCGATCGCGCGGGCTGGATTGTCGTCGAGGTCGTGGGTCAGGCCAACAGGGGCGTAATCCACTTCTTCAAAATTGTCGTGAACTACCAGGAACAGCTTGCCTTGGGTCTCTGCATCCCATTCTTGACCTTCGGCAACTGGTGGAACTTCGTTCGACACATCATCATTCTGTGAGAATGGTGCCAGGCTTTCGAGCGCCTTTCGGCTCTGGTCATTGACAGGAAGCCTTGCAGGCGGCGGCGGTCCATCTTCATTGGCAGGCTCGAGCAAGCCCGTGACGTCGGCATCGGGCTGGTTTGCCTGTGCCGCGTCTTCGACGCGACGAATAACTTCTGCCACGTTGCGTGCCGGAAGGGCAAAATAGTCCTCTCCAATACGCAGGCCGAATTGCTCGGGGATCCACCTGTTTTTCTCCGATGGCAAAATCCAAGGAAGGACAGGTGCGCGCCAGACATCGACGCCGGCGACGCGCGCCGAAAACTGCTCGGTATCAATGAACAGGTCCTCGAGGCCGATCTTTTCGGCCTGTTCCTCGCCTAGTACGTCGCGCATAACCTTGCGCGGATTGAGTATGAAGGAGCGGCGCTGCTCTTCCGGCGCGTCCTGAAGCTTGCGCACGACGTCGAGTGCAGGCCGAAGGGACGGGTCAATGAAGAGATATTCGCCGTTCTTCAGGACGTATACCGGCCGAGCGCTGGCTTCACGACGGAAGCGGTCTCCTGCAAAAAGCCTCTGGGCGGAAGGTGCAAGAATGCTGTCTGCTTCCTCGTCGAGAGCCTCTCCCCCGTCGCTGGCGTCGGCTACCGTGCGCGCACTGAAGAGAACTGGATCGAATTCGGTTCGATCAGGAGTCAGGGTTTTTAGCTTGAGCGACATGCTTGCCGCGTAATGGACACGCAGGTCCTTGAGATAAGACTCGCTCTCGATTGGTAACTGCGGATCTTCAGGCCAATGTTCTCGCAGTCTGGCAAGCGCCTCAAAACGGTCGGATCGATCGAGCGCACACGTGAGCGGCTCAGCAGCTGCATGGAGCGACCACAGCGGCTCAGGTACACGGCGAGGGCCGCTGTCGGTGATTAGGATCGCACCTCTCATCTGCGAACGAACAGGCTGCCCGCCAGGCCGCACCCAGCGGACTGCGAGGCGAAATTCATCTTGGTCAATCCGGTTCTGAGCTCTCAGATCTAGTGCCAGGGGTGTCGGTGCAGGCAGGCCAAGGAGCGCAGCCGTGGTCGCATTGAGCGAGGCAACGGCTGCCGGGGTCAGCCGCAGATGGTTTCTGGTCATCAACACAGCGTTTTTAGCCTCATCTTCGCTCTCGTTTGCCGACAACAACGACGATATTGCACCAGTGGTATCTGGTCTAAAGTTGGCCCAGTCGGCCGTTGGGATATGGATCGCTCCCCGATTGAGCGTTATGACCAGATCGTCACCCTCTTCCTGCCATCGGAAGCTAGGCTGATCGTCCTTACGAAAGGGGTTTTTAAACACTTCTTGGCCTCCAAGACGGCTTGGCCGAATAAAAATTTCGTTGCTCAATTGTTTTGGCGAGGTTTTTCTGCCAGCTGAATGTCTTGGGAGCGACATGGCTTTCCTGGATCGGAGCGCTGTAAAGCTCTTTGTAGTTGTACTTATGCTTGAATAGGGCTGGCACGCCCTTGTCTCCCCGCTTCCACACTTGGTATTTAGCCGAATGGCTCCAATCGACGATCGTTAGATCACCTATCTGGAGGATCAGCGCTGCGTGCTGGGCTGATTTGTCGGTCTGCTTGCCGAATGCTGTGAACGATTTGTCGCCAGTTTCTCGAGCAATCTTTCGTGCCAGCTGGGCGCCGTCATCGCCGAAGGCGACCCAAGCGGCATCGATCCCGGGACTGGACCCGTCACTCAGCAAATAGGACATCCAGAAAGCCCGGCGATATGACCACATCAACTTCGAGGCGTGGTCCGGCATAAGGCGATCAACGATGTCGAGGAACTGCAGCACCGAAGCGCGCGTCAGCCAACGCATCAGCACTGCGTAGGCTCCGGGGCTCCGGTCCATGACGCTGCGCCAGCGCTGTGGAGCGGTACGCGGATCCCCTCCTCCGAAACGCTCGAACATTTTAAGCAGCACGGACTTATGGGCCTCGCTGGGCTCTTCGAGTTCCCAAGGTGTGAGACTAGCTTCAACGAAGTCAGGCCATGCCCTCTGGTATCCAAAGCGGCCGCCTTCGTCCCGGGCCCATTCGATCAACACATTTTGACCGGTGACTGCATCCTGTCCTTTCATCCGCGTAACAAGATGGCAGGCAGATCGGAACGCCGCTTCGACAAGACCGCCAAACCGGCGCCCGGCAGTTTCGAGGCCTGCGTCTTGAAGTACCTTTAGAGCTCCTTTTTCGCCCGCCAGGATCCGGTTAGCGAGGACATCGGGCGCCTTGACGGGATCCAGCAGTGAGAACTGAGAAATCTTGGCAGGCCAATCGTCTTTTTCGCGCCAAGGCCAACGTGACACCATAGCCTCAAGCTTGCACGCGAGCGTCATGATGGTCTCATTGGCATCGTCGAACCCATCAAGATATGCATCGATCACAGCGAAGAAGGCGGCTCTACGCTCATTGCGTTCGACCTCCCTTAGCAGACCATCTAAAACGGCTTCGTCCCCGGCCGGTGGCAACGGAGGGTGTAGGACCGCCTGGCAACCCAAACGTAGGTCACGCCGGGAAAGTCGTAGCGAAGCGTCATGCACCGACCAATCCGCTATGCGCTGCTGGACAACCCCGATCTCTTCTACTTCTCTCGCGCTTTTTTCGCCCCTCTCAACGATGCCCGAAACGCTGCGACGCAGTTGAGCGGGTTCAACAGCGCCAACTCTCAAGCGCGCAGCGAAGAGCTTTGGATCAGCAACAAGCTTGGCGAGATGCGTCATTTTCCAGAGAGCCTTTCCTGGAGCTCTTGTCTGGTTTCACCGGAATCAGGCGCCATCATGATAAGGCGAAGGTCGATACGCCGGTTCTGCTGCATCTGCTCGCCTTCATCGCCTTGCGTATCGGGGACCGGGCGCTGTGGTCCGTAACCACTCACGCTGAGTATTGGCTCACATCGAGTTTGCTTGGGAGCGCAAAGGCTTACAAGCCCAGGCTGTAACTCGGTAAGGGTACGAAACGTATTAGTCGCGCGGACAACCGACAGATCCCAGTTGTCTTTCAGAGCGCCTGCACCTGCAAACCGCGCGCTGTCAGTGTGACCTTCAATGTAGACTGATTCAATCAGGTGTTCGCTCGGCGGGCACGAAGCGGTTCGGTCAAGGCCCTTGCTGTAGCAAGGCAGAACATCGCGAAGGGCCTCGGCAAGGTAGCCTACATTGACACGGCCTTGGGGTTTGAGCTGGTACTGTCCGCTGTCGAAGAGAATGGAATCCGGCAACCGCAATATTCCGTTTTCGCGGTCAATTATAACGGGGACCCCTCTGGCTTTGAGAGTTTCCTGGATCTGCTCAAGAATTTCCGTCCTGGTCTTATTGGCACCCGTCAACTCCTCGGTGACTTCTTGGAATTGCAATGCGAAATACATCAAAAGGATAATGAATACGAAGACCAATCCAACCATAAGATCGGTCATGGATACGAAGTAGTTTTCTTCCTCAACTACGTGCTCGTGGGCTTCCTCGAAAATCATTCAGCGGCTTCCCGCAACAGACGGCTATCCTCTACGAAACCATCTAGAGACTCTGCGTACTCCTCGATTTGGGTCATCATGTTGCCAAGCCTGCTCACTGCAGACGCCATCTCGCGATCGGTATCCTGCGCAAATTTGCGGAACTCCGTCAGACTATCTCCAAGCGTTTCTGCAAGCTTGCCAGTGGCTTCGGAAAGCGCACGATCGACGCCTTCGAAACGTGCCCTGTAATCGCGCCAAGCCTCTTCAGCCGCTGCCTGTGTCTCGCGAATCGAAGCGGCCAGCTCCTTCATCTCGCTAATCGCTTCAGCGCCAGCGGCGCGATCAGCGGCCACTGTATCGGCAACGCGGCTTGCAGCTTGGTTGACTGCGCGTGCGGCTTCGGCGACTGGCCCTGCGGAGCTCGCAAAACCCTGCGCCGCCTCGTTCATCGAGTTAGCCACCATCCTGGCGCTGTCGGTTACGTTGCGCATAGCTTCGGCCGTCTGCGCCGCTTTGTCACCTGACTGCGAAAACCCGGTACTCGCACGTTCAACTTGCTGAGCGGCCGAGGCGACTGCCTCGCTAAGCCGCTTAGTGGTATCGCGAAGCTCGCCGCTTGAAGCTTCTATGGCGGCGTTGAAGGTCTTGCCACTTGCAGCAACTCCTTGCTCGAGCGATTTGCCAACCGCTTCCTGCATAGTGCTAGCAGCCTGAGATCCGGCCGCCTGCAACGCGCCCAGCATTTCGGTCAACATCGCATTGGACCGGTTTTGAGCATCCCCTATGCCAGCCATGATTTCCGAGAGAGCTCTTTGCTGGGCTGCGCTGGCTGCATTACCCTGCTCCGTCAAACGCGTGCCCATGCCATCCACCTGAATGGTCAGGCGATCGAACGCCTCACGAATATCCGACGCGGCTTTGGCGAAATCCTCACCAGCCAAACGAATTTGCCTTGCAGCATCGTCACCGGTGCTGCCGACCGTTTGCCCTATCGTATCCAGCTTTTCACGCAGCCCGCCTAATGTTTCGCTCAGGCCGCGAAGCTGCTCGCCGCTGACCTTCTCAATGGCTTCACGAGCCCCGGCCCCAATGCCCTGCGTAACTGACGTCATGTTATCGTTGAGTGCGGAGAGTGAGGCCGCAACGGGAGCAATGGCCTGCGTAAATTGCGCGCCGATACGTTCGGATAGTTGTAGCGCCACATCAGTGTTGAAGAACTTCAGTTGATCGCGCTGTTCGCGAAGAACCTCGAGTTGCTCCACGGCCAGCCTTTGTGGTGACACGTAGAGCAGTCCGCGCTCAAGAAGCTCACAGATGAGATCCGTTGTATCTCGAACCCTTTTGGTTAGATTATGCTCGGTGAAGCGCAACCAGATTGATGCTCCAAGGCCTGCGACCGAGGTGAAAAACTTCGCACCAGCAACGGTCAATAGGTGCTCCAGGGACATTTTGGCGGCCGTGATATCCTGCCCCATGTTCTGCGCGGCGGTATTCAAAGCAACAATGAGCCCCAGAAACGTGAGAATTAGACCGACGCCAACAAAAATGTTGGAAGCAAAGGTGAGTACGGTCAGCTTGGGGGCTGCGCGGCTAAAAAAGGAGCTGGGCCTATTGGTATTTCTGATTGGCGATGCCTCCTCATCAACCATTGATTCCTGAAACTCCCTCCAGGCTAGGACAAGGTTATGTGCACCTGGCCCGTCAGCAGCCATCGCACTGGACACAGGGATGTAGCTTTCTGCAAATGCCTGCCTCTCCGCGACAGGATCGGGGTCGGTGCCCAGAGCTGCTTCAAGCGCTTCAGCCCGCTCCTTAGCGGCTGCCAGATAAGGCAGGATCCGGCGCTTTGCCTCAAGGCGCACATAGAATGCAGCAGCAAACATAAGCGGGAGCAGCACAAACGGAGCGACCCAGCGCTCACCGTATACGAAATCCAAAAGCCCCAGTAACCAATCGAGTATCTGCTCGAGAATTTCGTTCATTTGTCCCTCATACCGCAAATCTCATTGCGACCTGCGCCCAAAAAGATAGTCGCCCGGGGCGCCAGCCACCCCGATCATGATCATTAAGTGATTGAGAAATCAACAATGATCGATCAACCTGCTCATTGCAGGCATTAAGCTTCAGAAGGAAGCAAAATGATAGCAGCTTTTTACCTTCAAAGTGGCGCTAATTGCTTTCGTAATGATCGATAGATGTTTGAACTGAGCACTCGTGACAAATGGTCACTCTAGCCGCGGGTATAAGTAACCGCAAAATCAGGTCGTAACGATATCCATCAGCTTGTTAACCTTCCGCCACCCGATATCGCACGTTGAGCGTGGGGCTCATCTTCGCCAGCTTGGCGAAAATTTCTTGGGCCATTGCAGCAATAATGTCGGATTCTGGCATCCCCCTGAAACGCTCATTATGGCGAAATTTGGGTGAGGCAAGTCAACACTCACCGGGCTTTCTTCCTACACTGCGTCGTGCTTATGGGCCCGCAAGAAGCTCCTGACCGTCATTGGCCGCTACCTGTCCGCCTACACATCGCCAGACTTGTGTGACGGCTAAGCCGGGCACAGTTTTCTGGCTTGCGTCGATCGGTTCACCGCCTATCCGTACCCCCGTTCGCTCTTCGCGAAATGGCGGCCTTGGAGCATGTTACGCGAACTTTTCTGACCCAGCGAAAAAGTTTAGAGCGACCCAAATAAGCTGAGAATTTCCGGCGAAATTGTCCGGAGCCGTCAAGGTTTAGGAACTTTCGTTGGTGCATCAAATCGCAATGCTCGCCAGAGCCTCTTCGGCATCATCTCGCACAAGGTGACCATAATGCTTTTCGATCATTACGACGCTCGTACCCGATAGCTGCGCCACGGTAAGGATTGGCAAGCGGGCGCGGATCAAGTCGGTAATCACGCTGTGCCGTAACGTGTAGGCAGATGCGCCACCAGGCAGCCCAGCCGCAATTACGGCTTCCTTGATCGGTTTTTTCCAAGTGTCCTTGTTCCAAGCCTCTCCGCCAGTCCGGGCAAAGATAGCTGCGGCTGGCAGTTTGTCCTTCACCTGCGCTTCGAAGAAATCAGCGATCACTTGCGGCATCGTAAGCTGACGCGGTTTTCCGTTCTTGTCCTTACAAATGGTCAGCGCCCGAGTTCGGCGATCGAAGTCCTTCACTGTCAGGGCTGCCAGTGCGCCGGGGCGGAGAGGCAAAAGGCACAAAGCCTTTATAAAAGGACGAACCTCATCGCTCGACGCATTGATCAGTCTCTTGCTTTCATCCCGATCAAGATACAGGTCGCGGCGCCTGTCAGCCCCCTTGAAAGGACGGAGAGCTTCCTGCCACGCAGCATCCGTGTTCGGTACTCCAAGACTTAGCACCCTGCCCAACGCTGCTCGCAGCGGCACCATATCCCGATTAACGGTGGACTTGGAACGCACTTTCATTCGCTTCTTGTAGCGGTCTTTCGATCGCGTCAGAGGTGCTGGGGCATCCTCCAGCCTCTTACGCCAAGCCTTTAGGTGGTGGCGGCGAAGCTTCTCGAGCTTCACCTTGGCGATAGGATCATCAAGGACGTGTCGCCTGAAAATGCCTGCCGCAATCCGCCCAGGCCTTTCTTCTAGATAGGCGTCGCAGGCATCCTTGACCGTAACCATGTCGCGGGCAAGTTCACCTCCGCTTTCAACCGTTTCTGCCCAGGTTTCGGCATCGGCCTTTGCTTGCTTGAATACGTCATGGCCCGTCAGAGTGCCATAATCGCCCAATCGCTTGCGAGTGTTACGATTGGCATCGGCATCATAGTACCGAGCAAACCACGTGCCTCTGGCCATTTTGCGAGAAGGGCGATATCCAAGATAGACCCCTTGGCGTAATCTTTGCCAATGAGGCTCATCGCCAGTCTTGGGCTTCAATCGTTCGCGCTCGCCGATACGGCTGAGATCAGGCACCTTTCAGCGCTCCAAAATCCATGAAAAAAACATGAAAAACATAGGTGGACACCGGCGAACGCCTGCGAACACTTGTCATTGATTTTATTAGTTTTTCATGTTCGCGTAAAGCCGCAAATGACCCCATTTTGGTCCTTCACACGGGTGGGGTCGCAGGTTCAATCCCTGCCGCGCCCACCATTTTCCCGATCGTTGATTTAGCGCATCTTTAACCGGTGAGCCTTGGTGTCCGAGGGCTTCGCGCGCGCATCGCGATGACGAGGCCGACCATTCCGAGCACCGCGCCGCTCGCAGCCAGCGCGCTCCAGTGATAGCCTTCGAACAGGGTGGACAGGATCATCGCCACCACCGGGACCAGCACACTGCTATAGGCTGCGCGCGCAGCCCCGATGTCGCGGATCAGCGCGAAATACATCGGGAAGGTGACGACCGAGCCCAGCAGCCCCAGATAGACGATCCCGCCGATATAGGCCGGCCGGGTCTCGATCACCGGCGGGCCATAGAGCATCCAGCCCAGCGCGGCATTGCCCAGCGCGCCCCACAGCATCGCCCAGGCGAGCAGCGAGACGATCGGCAGCTTGCGCACCCGTTCGGCCGATTGCATGACGTTGGCGATCGACGCCGACAGGATTGCGCACAATGCGAGGCCAAGCCCGGTCATCACCGCTGCTGCATCGGCAGACATCGCGCGATATTCCTGGACGAACAGCAGCGCGATCCCCGCCAGCGCCACCAATGTGCCGATCACGAACCCGCCTGCGATCCTTTGCCCCAGAAACACCCGTGACAAGATGGCGTTGGGGACCATCAGCATCGCAAACAGCACCGCGAGCAGGCCCGATGTGATGTACATTTCCGCGCGATAGACGAAGTTGAAATTGGCCGAGAACTGGAACAGCCCCAGTGCCAGTGCGATCAGTTGCCCCTGGCGGTCCAGCTTGAGCGGTGCCTTGCGCCACCAGGCGAGCGCGAACATGCCGATCGCGGCAACCCCGAACCGGTAGCTCACCGACCATGTCGGCGGGACGCTGGAAATCTGGTCCTTGATCACCAGCCAGGTCGATCCCCAGATCAGCGAGACCAGCAGGAACGGCACCAGCACCCGAGCCGAGAGCATCGAGGGTTCGTCGTGCACCGCAGGCGCTGGGCTGGCGCTGCTGGCCATTACAATGCGGCGATTGCGGCAGCGAGCGGCGCGACGGTGTCTGCGTCCTGATCCCACGCGGTGACGAAGCGCGCCTCGCCGCCATCCTCGGTCATCTCGCCCCAGTCATAGAACTCGAAACCCTGCGCACGCAGCGACGCTGCCTCGGCAGCGGTCAGGGTCACGAACACCTCGTTTGCGTCAACCGGATACAGCAGGCGGTCGCCCGCCGCGTGCGCGATCGCCTGCGCGCCCGCATTGGCGGCAGCGCCATTGGCAAGCCACAGATCGTCTTCGAGCATCGCCAGCAATTGCGCAGCGAGGAACCGGCCCTTGGACTGCAACTGGCCCGCGCGCTTGCGCAGGTACGGCAATTCACGCGCCAACGTGGGCTCGAACACGATGATCGCCTCGGCGTTCATCCCGCCGTTCTTGACGCAGCCGAAGCTCAGCATATCCACGCCCGCACGCCAGGTGATGTCGCCCGGGTGCGCCCCGGTGCTGGCGACCGCATTGGCAAAGCGCGCGCCATCCATGTGCAGCTTCAGGCCCTTGGCCTTGCACAGTTCGCCGATCGCGGCGACCTCCTTGGCGGTGTAGACGAGGCCATATTCGCTGGCGTTGGTGATCGAGACACAGGCGGGCTGGACCTGGTGCACATCGTCGCGGATGCTGGCCAGCACGCGGCTGATTTCGGCGGGCGTCAACTTGGCGCCTTCGCCATCGGCGAGGATCAGCTTGGATCCGTGCATGAAAAAGCCCGGCGCGCCGCATTCGTCCTGCTCGATATGCGCCATCTTGTGGCAGATCACGCCCTTGTGCGGCGGGCACAAGGCCGAAAGCGCGAGCGCGTTGGCCGCGGTCCCGGTCGCCACCCAGAGCGCCCGCACCCGGGTGCCGAAGATCTGGCTGAACCGGTCATCGAGCGTCTGGCTGAGCGCATCGCCATCATAAGGCGAATCGAGGTGATTGGCTGCGATGATCGCGTCCATCACATGCGGATGCACCGCAGCGGCGTTGTCGGAAAAGAATTTCATGGCTGGTTCTGGTAATGGTCCGCAGGCCAAGGTCAAGCGGTGGCTTTACAGCAATTGCCCCACCCTGTTCTTGGAAGATCAAAGCGCGCTGTCGAAGTTCGCAACACAGGCCGGCGGACCACACCTGCCGGACGTGGCTTACTCGCCCATCAGCCCCTTCAGGCGATAGAGCGCCTCGAGCGCGTCACGCGGGCTGAGGTTGTCGACATCAAGGTTCCCAAACGCTTCGCGCAAGGCGTCCTTCGCCTCGGGCTCCTTGGCCAGCGCGGCAGCAAACAGCGGCAAATCGTCGAGCCCCGCCGCCAGCCCGCCGGTCGCCTGCCGCCCTGCCTCGAGCTTGGCCAGCACCGATTTGGCGCGCGCGACCACCACCGGAGGAACCCCCGCAAGCTTGGCGACGGCAAGCCCGTAACTCCGGTCCGCCGGACCATCGGCAAGCTCGTGGAGCAGCACCAGATCGCCCTTCCATTCGCGTGCGCGCACGTGGTGCAGCGATAGCGCGTCGAGCCGGTCGGTGAGCCGGGTGAGCTCGTGATAATGCGTTGCGAACAGGCAACGGCAGCGGTTGGTGTCGTGCACCGCCTCGGCAATCGCCCAGGCGAGCGCAAGGCCATCATAGGTCGATGTGCCGCGCCCGACCTCATCGAGGATGACGAACGAGCGCTCGGTCGCCTGGGACAGGATCGCGGCGGTCTCGACCATCTCGACCATGAAGGTCGATCGGCCACGCGCCAGATTATCCGATGCCCCCACACGGCTGAACAACCGGTCGACAATGCCGATCCGCGCCGACTTGGCTGGTACGAAGCCGCCCGCTTGCGCGAGCAACACGATCAAAGCGGTCTGGCGCAGGAAGGTGGATTTACCGCCCATATTGGGGCCGGATACCAGCCACAGCCGGTCATGCTCTGACAACGCGCAATCGTTGGCGACGAACGCCTGCCCCGCCTTGCGCAGCGCGGCCTCGACCACCGGATGCCGCCCGCCTTGGATCGCGATGCAGGGTTCGTCGGTCAATTCCGGGCAGCTGAAATCGCCCTCCGCTGCCATCGCGGCATGGGCGGCAGCGACATCGATCCGCGCTAGCGCGGCGGCGGTGCCTGCAATGGCCTCGCGCGCGGCTACCACCTCTTCGCACAGCCCCTCGAAATGCGCTTCTTCTGCCGCAAGTGCATGGCCGCCTGCCTGCGCGATCCGCATTGCCTCGTCGTGCAGCGCGGGTGAATTGAACCGCACCGCGCCGGCCATCGTCTGACGATGAGCAAAACCGCTGTCGGGCTTCATCAGCGCATCGGCGCGCGCTGCGGGCACCTCGATAAAATAGCCGAGCACCGCATTGTGCCGGATCTTGAGCGCCTGGACTCCGGTCGCGGCCTTGTAATCCGCCTCAAGCGCTGCGATCGCGCGGCGGGCGTTGCCCGAAGTATCACGCAAGGCATCGAGCGCAGCGTCGTAACCGCGCGCGATATAGCCGCCTTGACCACGCTCGGTCGGCGGGCTTTCGACCAAGGCGCGCTGCAGATGCTCGACCAGTGCGCCATGGCCCTGCATGTCGGGCAGCAGCGCCTTGAGCAGCGGCGGCAGATCATCGGCGCGCGCCAGCCGTTCACGCAAGGCGCGCGCCCCGCTCAGTCCGTCACGCAGCTGGCCCAGATCGCGGGGGGACCCGCGTCCCGCCACCACGCGGCCCAGCGCGCGCGCCAGATCGGGGATGGCCTTCAAGCCATCGCGCACGCTGTCGCGTCGCAGCGGATCATCGTGAAACCACTGCACCAATGCCAGCCGGTCGCGGATCGCGGTGATGTCGGTGAGCGGTGCGCCCAGATCGCTGGCGAGCAGCCGCGCGCCCGCGCCCGTAACCGTGCGGTCGATCGCGTGCACCAGCGAGCCTGCGCGCCCGCCCTGCTGGCTGGTGAGGATCTCGAGGCTTTCGCGCGTGGCTGCATCGACCGCCATATGCTGCGCGATCTCGTGCCGTCGCGGCGGCGCGAGCAACGGCATATTGCCGCGCGAAACATGCTCGAGATAGGCCATCAGCCCGCCCGCCGCCGCCAGCTCTGCGCGGCTGAAGCTGCCAAAGCCGTCGAGCGTCGCAACGCCGAAATGCGCTTTGAGCCGCTTTTCGCCCTCGATGCTGCTGAACGCGCCAGCAGGCCGCAAAATGGCATCCTCGGCGAACGGATCACTACGGTCGGACTGGATCAGTTCGCTGGCCGACAGCCGCGCAATCTCGGCGGACAGATCATCGGTGCTCGCCTGCATCAGCTCGAACCTGCCTGTCGAGATATCGCACATCGCAAGGCCATAGCCGCCTTCGGCGCTGGCGAGCGCGACCAGCCGGTTTTCGGCGCGCGAATCAAGCAGTGATTCCTCGGTCAGCGTGCCAGCTGTGACGAAGCGGACGATCGCGCGCGCGACCAGTGCCTTGGACCCGGCGCGCGCCTTTGCTTGAGCGGGGCTCTCGGTCTGCTCGGCGATCGCGACGCGGTGCCCCGCCTTGATCAGCTTTGCAAGGTAGCCCTCGGCGCTGTGCACGGGGACACCGCACATCGGGATCGGGTCACCGCCATGCGCCCCGCGCGAGGTCAGCGCGATGTCGAGCGTCGCCGCAGCCGCCTTGGCATCATCGAAGAACAGTTCGAAGAAATCGCCCATCCGGTAGAACAACAGGCAATCGGGCGCCTCGGCCTTGAGCGCATGATATTGCGCCATCATCGGCGTGTACGCGCTGTCGGAGGGGGGCTGGCTCATCGGGGATCAGTTAGCCGAGCTTCAAGCGGCGGGAAAGGAGGGATATTTCACCGTTTTCCGGCGAAAGCCGGAATCCAGGGCTAGGAGCCACTGTAGCCGCTCCTAGACTCCGGCTTTCGCCGGAGAACGGACTTGGTCGCCTTCGCCATAAAAATCCTCCCCGAGCTTGTCTCGGGGAGGATTTGATTACGCCGCGGCCATCGCTCCCACGCGCATATCTTCGGCGATAAACGCCGCGCAGCGTTCGCCGATCATGATGCTGGGCGCATTGGTGTTGCCGCTGACGATCTTGGGCATGATGCTGGCATCGGCGACATACAGCCCCTCGACCCCACGCAGCCTGAGCCGCGGATCGACCACGCTGCCCTCATCCGATCCCATCCGGCAGGTCCCGACCGGGTGATAGACGGTATCGGCGCGGTTGCGGATCTGGTTGTCGAGCGCCGCGTCATCACGCAGATCGATCGGGTGGCGATCGACCGGCTCGTAATCCGACATCGGCGCGGTTTCGAAGATGCGGTGCATGAAGCGGACGCCTGCACGCAGCACCGCCATGTCGCGTTCGTCGGCCAGGAAGTTGGGGTCGATGCGCGGGGGTGCCGCCGGATCGGGGCTGTTCAACGTCACTGTGCCCTTGCTTTCGGGGCGCAGCACGCAGGCGTGGCACGAAAAGCCATGGCCCTTCACGTTCTCGCGGCCATGGTCCTCAAGCACCGCAGGCACGAAGTGGAACTGAACGTCGGGCGCAGGCGCATCGGGCATCATCTTCCAGAAGCCGCCGGCTTCCGCCCAGCAGGTGGTGAGGATACCGGTGCGCTTGCGCCGATGCTCGATGACCGCGCGCGCCATGCGCACCGTTCCGGCGAGTGAACTGCCGAAGCTGTCGGTCGATTTGGTGGCAAAGCCCGAGACGTAATCGATATGGTCCTGCATGTTCGCGCCGACTTCCGCACGGTCGGCGATCACCGGGATGCCATGCTCTTTCAGCATTCCGGCAGGGCCGATGCCTGACAGTTGCAGGATCTGCGGAGATCCGAATGCGCCTGCCGACAGCACCACACCAAAGCGTGCAAACACCTGCACCACCTGTCCGGCGCGCTCGAACTCGACCCCGCGCGCGCGGCCGTTCTCGATGATGATCCGGCGGACCTGCGCATGGGTGCGCACATCGAGGTTTGCACGATCGGAGGCCGGGTCGATGTAAGCGCGCGATGCGCTCCAGCGTTCACCGTTCTTCTGCGTTGTCTGGTAGATGCCGAAGCCGTCCTGTTTCGCTCCGTTGAAATCAGGATTCACCGGCAGCTGCAGCCGTCGCGCCGCCTCGACAAAGCAGTGGCTGCCCGAGTTGGCCCATTTCTGGTCGACCACCGAGAGCGGCCCGTCACCGCCGTGGTGCGCGTCGAACTCTGCCGATGATCCTGCGCGCGAATTGCCTTCCGAACGGCGGAACCAGGGCAGCACATCCTTGTGGCTCCATCCGGTCGCGCCCATCGCTTCCCAATTGTCGTAATCCCAGGCGTTGCCGCGGATGTAGACCATTGCGTTGATTGCCGATGATCCACCCAGCCCGCGCCCACGCGGCTGATAGCCGGGGCGACCATTGAGCCCGGGTTGCGGCACGGTGTCGAACTTCCAGTTGGTATTGGCAGGGAGGAACGGCATGAACCCGGGGGTCTTGACCCGCACGCCGTTGTTGCGCCCGCCCGCCTCGATCAGGCAGACCGAGACCGATGGGTCCTCGCTCATCCGTCCCGCAACCGCGCACCCGGCGGAACCGCCACCGATCACGATGATGTCATATTCGCTCATACTCTCTCCTATCGGCTCTTGCGGCCATTGGTAACTGATGCAGCGACCCCGGATGGGGCGTTCGTCTTATTCGGCGGGCGTCTTATTCGGCGGGCGTCTTATTCGGCAGGCGTCATGCTCCCGCTGGGGAAGGACGGTGATGCGGTGCCGGGCGCGGTACCGGACGCAGTGCCGGCGGGTTTCGGCTGGCGTGCGGCCCATGCAGACTTGATGCTGTCGCTGGTCTCGCGGCTGCCGTCGTGGCTCCAGCCCGGCGGTCGCAGCAGATAGCTCAATTTGTTGCCCAGTCCGGGCGCGCTCCACATGTCGCGCGCGATGCCGACCCATTCATGGAACGCCGCCCAGACGAGGTTGAAGCTTCCGAGCTGCTTGACGATGCCGTACTGGATGCGCTCGTCGTCGCGCTCAGGCACAAAGGTGCCGAACATCTTGTCCCAGACGATGAACACGCCAGCATAGTTCGAATCGAGATAGCGCGGGTTGATCGCATGATGGACGCGGTGGTGCGAGGGGGTGTTCATCACCGCCTCGAACCAGCGCGGCAGCCGTTTGACCGCCTCTGTGTGGATCCAGAACTGATAGATCAGGTTCAATCCGCCGCAGAACGCGACCATCAGCGGGTGAAAGCCCAGCCAGAAAAGCGGCAGCCCGATCAGCAGGCCGGGGGTGAAGAACCCGGTCCAGGTCTGCCGAAGCGCGGTCGAAAGGTTATAATGCTGGCTGGAATGGTGGATGACATGCGCCGCCCACATCCAGCGGACGCGGTGGCCGAGCCGGTGCGCCCAATAATAGGCAAAATCATCGAACAAGAAGGCGATCGGCCAGGCCCACCAGACAAAGCCGATATCGAAGATGCGGTGGTCATAGACCTGAAAGGCAATCACCAGCGCAAGCCCGCCCGTCAGAGCGCCTGCAATCGTGCTGCCCAGTCCCAAAGCCAGCGAGGTCAGCGTATCGCGCGGCTCATAGGCGCGCCGGTCGCGACGCCGCACCCACCATATCTCGAGCAGGATCAACAGCACGAATGCCGGTATCGCAAGCTCGGTCGGGTTGGGCAGGTCGGGCACCATATCAGCCTGCTTACATCATTGTCAGCAGCTTGTCTCCATCCTGTTTTGACAGAGCAAGTGCAACATGACCAAAGCGCGGATCGCCGGTTTCGACCTTCCACCCCTCGTTGCAACGGTGCGCGCGTAAGGGGCGTTGCAGAACCCGGCCGGCGCAATGCGCACCATGGCGCTTGAGCAGTACGATGCGCCCGTCGGCGCCTTCGATCAGCGCCGCCTCACCATTTTCCGACATCAGCACCGGCCCGGCTTCGAACCCGGCGATCTGCTCCTCGGCGATCCGCGCGGCATCGCCCGCGCTGCCGATCTTGCTCTCGCCCAGTTGCAGCAGCCAGACCAGACCTGCGACCGCAAGAATTGCAGCCAGCGACGCGAACAGCAGCATCAGGTTCATCGGCGATAATCCCCATTTTTGCGGCCGGGTCTTCGCCTGGTCCGTGCAACGATGATAGCACCGTGCACGGCATAATGAAAAGACTCGCAAAGGGCTGACAAGCACCGGCAGGGGTTGATTTGTGACGGGCCCCATGACTACGGCTCGCGCACGGAATCTGACAGATGGGAAATTCGTACCGTGGCCGACGTTGAACAGTTGCAGCAGGACTATCTGGCGCAGATCGCCAGCGCCGATCTGGCGGGTCTTGAGGAAATCCGCATCGCCGCTTTGGGCAAGCAGGGCGCGATCTCCGGCCTGCTCAAGACGCTCGGGCAGATGAGCGCCGAGGAGCGGCAGGAACAGGGCCCACGGATCAACGGCGCGCGCGAGGCGGTGACCGCTGCAATCACTACGCGCAAGGATGCGCTCGAAGGCGCTGCGCTCAATGCAAGGCTCGCCGCCGAGGCGATCGACCTGACGCTGCCCCCAGCCGCCAGCGCGCAAGGTTCGGTGCATCCGGTGTCCCAGGTGATGGACGAGCTCGCCGAGATTTTCGCCGACCTCGGCTTTGCCGTGGCGACCGGACCCGAGATCGAATCGGGCTGGTACAATTTCACCGCGCTGAACATGCCCGAGACGCATCCGGCGCGCGCGATGCACGACACCTTCTACTTCCCTGATCGCAACGCGCAGGGCGAGGAGATGCTGTTGCGCACGCACACCTCTCCGGTGCAGATCCGCACGATGATGGCGCAAAAGCCGCCGATCCGGATCATCGCGCCCGGCCGCACCTATCGCAGCGATTCGGATGCGACTCACACCCCGATGTTCCACCAGGTCGAAGGGTTGGTGATCGACAAGGGCATCACCATGGCGCACCTCAAATGGACGCTCGAGACCTTCGTGAAGGCGTTCTTCGAGCGCGACGACATCGTGCTGCGGCTGCGCCCGAGCTATTTCCCGTTCACCGAGCCTTCGGCCGAGGTCGATGTCGGCTTCACGGTCGAAAAGGGCAAGCGCGTCATCGGTGGCGATCCCACCGGCCCCAATGGCGGCTGGATGGAGATCCTGGGCAGCGGCATGGTGAACCGCAAGGTCATCGAGCATTGCGGATTGGACCCGGATGTCTGGCAGGGCTTCGCCTTTGGCTGCGGCATCGATCGGCTGGCGATGCTCAAATACGGCATGGACGACCTGCGCGCCTTCTTCGACGGCGATCTGCGCTGGCTCAAGCACTACGGCTTCTCGTCGCTCGACGTCCCCACTTTGAGCGGAGGAGTCGGCGCATGAAGTTCACGCTTTCCTGGCTGAAAGAGCATCTCGACACCGATGCTTCGCTTGACCAAATCACCGACCGCCTCACCGCGATCGGGCTCGAGCTCGAAGGCGTGGAAAACCCCGCCGACGTGCTGCGCCCGTTCAAGGTCGCGCGCGTGATCGAGGCAGGTCCACACCCCAATGCGGACAAATTGCGGCTGCTCAAGGTCGATGACGGCTCGGGCACCCCCTGGCAGGTGGTCTGCGGCGCGCCCAATGCGCGGCAGGGCCTGGTCGGGGTGTTCGGTCCTCCCGGCACCTATGTCCCTGGTCCCGCCTTCACATTGAAGCCCGCCAAGATTCGCGATGTCGAAAGCTTCGGCATGATGTGCTCGTACCGCGAACTCGAAATGGGCGAGGATCACGACGGCATCATCGAATTGCCCGAAGATGCGCCGGTCGGCACCAGCTTTGCCGATTATGCCGGGCTCGACGATCCGGTGATCGACGTCTCGGTCACCCCCAACAAGCAGGATTGCATGGGCGTGCGCGGCATCGCGCGCGATCTGGCCGCATCAGGCATCGGTACGCTCAAGTCGCTGGTGATCGCCGATGTGGCGCGCGTCGGCGCAGGCCCCGATGTGCGCACCGATGACGCGGACGGCTGCCCGGCATTCTACGGCTGCACCGTCACCGGCGTCACCAACGGCGCGGCGCCCGCCTGGATGCAGGCGCGGCTGAAGGCGGTAGGGCAAAAGCCGATCTCGGCTTTGGTCGATATAACCAATTACGTGATGATCGATCTGGGCCGGCCTTTGCACGTCTATGACATGGGAACGCTTTCGGGCGGGCTGGTCGCACGCAAGGCGAACGACGGCGAAGAGGTGCTCGCGCTCAACGGCAAGACCTACACGCTCGACAGCTCGATGACCGTGATTGCAGACGACGCCATGGTGCACGACATCGGCGGCATCATGGGCGGCGAGCATTCGGGCGTGGCCGAGACCACCACCGATGTGCTGATCGAATGCGCCTATTTCGATCCCGAGCATATCGCGCGCACCGGTCAGAAGCTGATGCTGACCTCGGACGCGCGCCAGCGTTTCGAGCGCGGGGTGGACCCTGCGTTTCTGGACGATGGGCTGGCGATTGCCACCGCCTATGTGACCAGCCTGTGCGGTGGCACGGCGAGCGAAGTGACGCGCGCAGGTGCGGCTCCGGTTGAGGCGCGCACGGTGTCATATGACCCGGCCTATTGCCTCGCCCTGGGCGGGATCGACGTTCCCGCCGACGAGCAAAAGGCGATCCTCGAACGGTTGGGCTTTACCATCGACAGCGCCGCAACCCCGTGGGCGATAACCATCCCCAGCTGGCGGCGCGATGTCGCGGGCAAGGCCGATATCGTTGAGGAAGTGGTGCGGATCACCGGGATCGACGCGATCCCCTCGACCCCGCTGCCGCGGCTACCCGGTGTCGCCAAGCCCACCGCGAGCCCGGCGCAGCTCCAGGAGCGGCGTGTGCGCCGTCTGGCGGCAGCGCGCGGGCTCAACGAGGCGGTCAACTGGTCGTTCATCTCCGAAAAGGAGGCCGCGCCCTTTGGCGGTGGTGACTGGACGCTCGCCAATCCGATCAGCGAAGATCTGAAAGTTATGCGGCCCTCGCTGCTGCCGGGCCTGCTGTCCGCCGCCAAGCGCAACCTCGATCGCGGCGCGGGCTCGGTCCGGCTGTTCGAGATCGGACGGCGCTATTTCAAGGCCGAGGACGGCACCAGCCTTGAGCGCGCAACGCTGAGCATCGTGCTCGCGGGCGACAAGACGCCACGCGAGTGGCGCTCGGGCAAGGCGCAGCCGTTCACTGCGCACGACGTCAAGGCCGAGGTACTGGCACTGCTCGAAGCCGCTGGCGCGCCCGCGGCCAAGCTGATGGACTTCGCGCCTGACAGCGCAGGCCCTGGCGATCACTATCACCCGGGCCAGGCGGCGACGCTGCGGCTGGGGCCGAAGAACGTGCTGGCAAGCTATGGCACGCTGCACCCCTCGACCGCCAAGGCCTTCGGCTTCAAGCCGGTCCATGGCGCTGTGATGGTTGCCGAGCTGTTCCTCGATGGCATCCCGCTCAAGGCGCGCGGTTCCGCGATGCGCGAGGCCTATGCGCCGCCGGCGTTGCAGGCGGTAACCCGCGACTTCGCGTTCCTCGTCGATGCCACGATGGCAGCGGGCGATCTGGTGCGCGCAGTCAAGGGGGCCGACAAGAAGCTGATAACCGATGTCCGCGTGTTCGACAGCTTTGCAGGCGCGGGTGTTCCCGAGGGCAAGCTCTCGCTTGCCATCGAGGTGACGCTTCAGCCGGTGGACAAGAGCTTTGCCGATGACGAGCTGAAAGCCATCGCGGACGCAGTAGTGAAAGCCGCGGCGAAGCTGGGCGCAGAATTGAGGGGCTAGCCAAGTCCCGCCTGTTCTCCGGCGAAAGCCGGAGCCCAGGAGTCAGATCGCGCTGTTATCGCCCTGGATTCCGGCTTTCGCCGGAAAGCAGACAAAGAATTGAATTGAAATTATGACCGCTCTCAACCGCCGCACCTTCGCCATCATCTCGCATCCCGATGCGGGCAAGACCACGCTCACCGAAAAGCTGCTGCTGACCGGCGGCGCGATCCATCTGGCTGGCGAGGTCAAGGCGCGCGGGGCGGCGCGGCGCGCCCGGTCGGACTGGATGAAGATCGAGCAGCAGCGCGGCATTTCGGTGACCTCCTCGGTGATGACGTTCGAGCGCAAGGGCATCACCTTCAACCTGCTCGACACCCCGGGGCATGAGGATTTCTCCGAAGACACCTATCGCACGCTCACGGCCGTAGATTCGGCGATTATGGTGATCGATGCCGCCAAGGGTATCGAGCCTCAAACGCGCAAATTGTTCGAGGTCTGCCGCCTGCGCAGCGTGCCGATCATCACCTTCGTCAACAAGGTCGACCGCGAGGGCCGCGATCCGTTCGAACTCTTGGACGAGGTCGCCGATGCGCTCGCGCTCGATGTCTGTCCGATGAGCTGGCCGGTCGGCATGGGCGGGCAGTTCGAAGGCGTGTTCGATCTCGCGCGCAACCGCCTGATGCAGCCCACCGGGCCATCGCGCGAGTTCGATGGATCGTTCACGCAGGTCTCGGGTCTCGACGACCCCGCGCTGGCCCACAAGCTCACCGATCAAGCGCTCGAGCGGCTGGTCGGCGAGGCCGAGTTGGCGCAGGGCGGCTACGCCAGCTTCGATCTCGAAGCCTATCGCCACGGCGACCTGACGCCTGTCTATTTCGGCTCGGCGCTCAAGCAGTTCGGCATCGAGGAGCTGATTAACGCGATCGCCGATCACGCCCCGCCGCCGCGCGCCCAGCCCGCGCAGCCCGAGGCCGTCGAGCCGACGCGCAAGGACGTCACCGGCTTCATCTTCAAGGTGCAGGCCAATATGGACCCGCAGCACCGCGACCGCATCGCGTTCATGCGATTGGTCTCGGGCACGTTCAAGCGCGGCATGAAATTGGTGCCTTCGGGCCATGGCAAGCCGATCGCGGTGCACTCGCCGATCCTGTTCTTCGCGCAGGACCGCGAGCTCGCCGATGAGGCGCTGCCCGGCGACATCATCGGCATCCCCAACCATGGCACCTTGCGCGTGGGCGATACATTGTCTGAAAAGAACGATGTGCGCTTCACCGGCCTTCCCAACTTTGCGCCTGAAATCCTGCGCCGCGTCCAGTTGAAAGACCCGACCAAGACCAAGCAGCTTCGCAAGGCCTTGGACGATCTGTCCGAAGAGGGCGTGATCCAGGTGTTCTACCCCGAGATCGGCAGCCAGTGGATCGTCGGCGTGGTCGGCCAGCTGCAGCTCGAAGTGCTGATCAGCCGTCTGGAGGCGGAATACAAGGTCGAGGCGGTGCTCGAGATGGCACCGTTCGATACCGCGCGCTGGATCACCGGACCGTCCGATGCGCTCGAGGCTTTCAAGCGCATATCGATGAACAACCTCGCCAAGGATCGCGACGGAAACCCGGTGTTCATGGCGCGATCGGCCTGGGATATCGGCTATCAACAGGAAAAGAACCCCGACATCGCATTCAGCGCCACGCGCGAGCGTTGAGGGACTATTGCGACGGCATTCGCCGCGCTAGAGCGAGCTATGCAGTCGCGCGCCAAGGTTTCCCCGGATACGATCCGGCATATCGTCGAAGAGGCCAGCGGGATCGCGATGGCGGCCTTTGCGCGCGCGGGCGGTGACCTGCTGGTGTGGGACAAGATACCCGGCGATCCGGTCAGCGAGACCGATCTGGCCGTCGACAACTTCCTGCGCGACCGGCTGGGCGCGCTGGTGCCCGATGCAGGCTGGCTATCCGAAGAAACCGCCGATAACGCCGGGCGGCTCGATTGCAGCCGGATCTGGCTGGTCGATCCGATCGACGGTACCCGCGATTTCGTCCGCGGTCGCACCGGCTGGGCGATTTCGGTGGCGCTGGTCGAGGATGGCAGCGTCGTGATGGGCGTGCTCGCCGCCCCTGCCCGCAACGAATACTGGATCGCCGCGCGAGGCAGAGGCGCATTCCTCAACGGCAAAAGGCTGAAAGCCAGCAGGCGGACCAGCTTTCCAGGATCGCGGGTGCCAACCGATGCGCTACCCAAGGCGGACATCGATCTGACCGTCGTCGAAAAGCCCAACAGCATCGCGTTGCGGATGGCGATGGTCGCCGACGACCGCGCCGATCTGCTCGCGACCTTGCGCTGGGGCTATGAATGGGACATCGGCGCCGCCGCGATCATCGCCGAGGAAGCCGGCGCGCGGGTGACCGATGCGCTGGGCGGCGAACTGCGCTACAACAAGCCCCGCGCCAATGCGTTTGGCGTATTGTGCTGCGCGCCCGATATCCATGCTGCGGCCGTCGAGCGACTGCGCGAGCGGGCAGTGAGGCTGTCGGCGGGCGGGGGGTGAGGCTCTTAATCTCCACTCCCGCTTGCGGGAGGGGTGGTTGAGGCGCAGCCGAAACCGGGGTGGGCCTGAAATCTGCCGTTTTGTCTCAACGCGCGTTGGACCTTACTTGCCTCTCCCTTGATGGGAGAGGTAGCGAGACTTGGCAGCTTGCTGCCTTAGTCGCAGCGGTGAGGGTGATCGCGCGGCTGGGTGCTGACGGTGCAGCGTTCCACCAAAAGCTCAATCCGGAGAGATCACCCCCACCCAACCCTCCCCCATAAAGGGGGAGGGCTTTCCCCCACAAGCCCCCACAAGCGGGAGGGGAGAAGCGCATAGCCCCTCAAATCGTCGCGATTCGCTTGACCACGCCCTCGTGATCGTCGTCGACCGCACCGGTGTTCAGGTCGGCGATATCGATCCAGCACAGGTCGTGATGGGTCAGCACCCGGCCATCATGCGCGAGGATCGAGATTGGCTGAATTGCGCGGCGATCGCGTTCGTCGACCAGCACCGGGTTTGACGGCACGCCGCTTTCCCACTTCTCGCCCCACTGACGCAGCGCGATCATCGTCGGCAGCAGATCCAGCCCCTTGTCGGTGAGCCGGTATTCGATCTTGCGGCGGTCATCGATGCACGGTGCGCGCTTGAGGATGCCGCTTTCGACCAACCGGGTCAGCCGGTTGGAGAGGATGTTGCGCGCGATTCCCAGTTCCTCAAGGAACTCCTCAAAATGGTGCAGCCCGTTGAACGAGGCGCGCAGGATCATGAACGACCAGCGCTCACCCATCGTCTCCAGCGCCTGCGGCAGGCTGCAGCAGGCGGCGATTTCGGCAAGCGGTTCGCGCAGTTTGGCGGGCGTGGGTTGGGTCATGATCATCAAATCCAGTTTCAGAAGGCCATCATTAGTCAAAATTGTAGCAAAGCCAACGAAAATTCAGTTTCTAGTTGCAACTCGAAACCTATTTAAGTAAGTAGTGATTCGCAACTCAAATTACACGCTCAAACTTTCCTCCCCCGCTTACCCAAGAAAGGACATTCCCATGACCCGCTTCACCAACGCCCTTACCCAGATCGCTCTTGTCGCCGCCGCGTCGCTTTCCAGCATGGTCCTGCTGCAGGCCAGCACCGCCAGCGCCCAGACCCCCACGTCCTTCGCGTCCGGCGCGAGCTATTTCAGCGCCGAACTGGCTAACCCCGTCGAAAAGACCACCAAGATCATCCAGGGCGTGGTCTGGCAGTGCGAAGGCACGGTCTGCAGCGGATCAAAGGCGACTTCGCGACCGATCAATGCCTGCTCCCGCCTGTCTCGTAAGATGGGGGACGTTACCTCATTTACTACCCGTAGCGAGCCGATGGCAGGCGAAGACCTTGCCGCCTGTAACGCCAAGGGCTGATATTTCGCACCCTCTGCCTGGTCGGCCAGCGTCCACGTCGCTCCCACAGCGTGGACCGGGCCGATCGGCAAACCTTGCGCGCCTGTGCGGGCTTTCGACCCATCGTCTTCCCGCCCCCGGAGTGTCTTGAGTCAAAGCTTGCTCAGGCGCGTTTTTCTGTTGCATTTGAAGGCAAAGCACCGACATTCAGCGGGTGTTGAGACAATATGAACTGGTCGAGCGGGTCAAGGACTATGACCCTGATGCTGACGAAGCGCTGATCAACCGCGCCTATGTGTTTTCGGTCCAGAAACATGGCAGCCAGAAGCGCGCCAGCGGCGACCCCTATTTCAGTCACCCAATCGAGGTTGCAGGTCTGATGACCGACCTCAAGATGGATGTCGAAACCATCATCACCGCATTGCTCCACGACACGGTCGAGGACACGCTGACCACGATCGAAGAGATCGAGCGGATGTTCGGGCCCAAGGTGGCCGAGATGGTCGATGGCGTCACCAAGCTTTCCAAGATCGAGGCGCAGACCGAGAACGAGCGCGCGGCGGAGAACCTGCGCAAGTTCTTGCTGGCGATGTCGAACGACCTGCGCGTGCTGCTGGTGAAGCTGGCCGACCGGCTGCACAACATGCGCACGCTGCATTTCATCTCCAGCGCCGACAAGCGCAAGCGCATCGCGCGCGAGACGATGGACATCTTCGCTCCGTTGGCAGAGCGCGTGGGCATGTATGAATACATGCGCGAGATGCAGATGCTGGCGTTCCGCGAGCTCGAGCCCGAGGCCTACAGCACGATCGTCGGGCGGCTCGACCAGATCAAGGCGCATGGCGAGAACCAGGTCGAAACCATCGCCGAATCGCTGAAGACCGAATTGGGCACGCATGGTCTGGTGGCTGATGTCAGCGGACGCGAAAAGCATCCCTATTCGATCTGGCGCAAGATGGCCGAACGCCACGTCTCATTCGAGCAGATGACCGACATCATCGCGTTTCGCGTGCTCGTCGACAGCATCGACGACTGCTACGCCGCGCTCGGCCATATCCACCGCAAGTGGAAGATGATTCCGGGGCGGTTCAAGGACTATATCTCGACCCCCAAGCGCAACGGCTATCGCTCGCTGCACACCGCGATCATCCATGGCCGGTCGATGCGGGTGGAAATCCAGATCCGTACCCACGACATGCACCGACAGAGCGAATTCGGGCTGGCAGCGCACTGGGCCTACAAACAGGGCAGCTCGCGTCCCGATGGCCAGGCGGGATGGATCCGCGACCTGATCGAGATCCTCGACACCGCGCAGGATGCCGACGAGTTGCTCGAGCACACCCGCATGGCGATGTATCAGGACCGCATCTTCGCCTTCACCCCCAAGGGCGCGCTGCACCAGTTGCCCAAGGGCGCGACTGCGGTGGATTTTGCCTATGCGGTCCACACCAATCTGGGCAACCAGGCAGTGGGCGTGCTCGTCAACGGACGCAACGTACCGCTGCGCACCGCGCTGTCCAACGGCGATATCGTCGAGATCCTCAAGTCCGAAGGCCAGGAACCCCAGACCAGCTGGCTGGGCTTCGTCACCACCGGCAAGGCCCGCGCCGCGATCCGCCGCTATGTGCGCGACAAGGAGCGCGAGGAAACCGCCGCAATGGGCCGGGTGATCTTCGACGAGATCGCCGGGCGGCTGCCGGTCAAGATCGGCAAGAAGGCGCTCAAACAGGCGCTCGAACGGCTGGAGATGGAGGACGAGACCGACCTGATGGTCGCGATCGGCACCAACCAGATCACCGACCACGATCTGATGGATGCGCTCGTCCCCGGCAGCAGCAGCGATCTTGTGGCGCAGCGCGAATTTCCCCGCCAGGACCGCGCAATCTCGATCCGCGGACTGACCCCCGGCGTGGCCTTCCAGCTCGCCGAATGCTGCCACCCGGTTCCCGGCGACCGCATCGTCGGGCTGCGCCGCCAGGGTGAGCATATCGAGGTGCACACCATCGATTGCCTCAACCTGGTCAGCGGGGTCGATGCCGACTGGATCGATCTGTCATGGGAGAGCGATTCGGAAGGCGCGACCGCGCGCATCCGCGCGATCCTCTACAACCGCCCCGGAACGCTCGCCGACATGGCTGGCATCTTCAGCCATCACAAGGCGAACATCGTCAACCTGAAGCTGACCAACCGCGACCAGCCGTTTCACACCTATGAATCCGACCTGGAAGTCCATGATGTCGGCCATCTGATGCAGATCATCATGGCACTGCGCGCATCCGAATCGGTGGCGCGGGCCGACCGAATCTAGCGCTTACCCGGCAGAAGGCAGATTCGCGCAGGTCACGACATTGACCCCGGCCTGCCGCACGGTGCACACCGCATCGCCGCCGATCTGCACATCGGCGTCGCCCTTGACCGCGATCCGCGCAGTGCCATCGACCGTCAACCGGGCGCGCACCGGACCTTCACCGGTAAAATCGAGCGTGCCCAGTTCAAGCCCGCCGCCTTCGATCAGGCCATCCCCCAGCATCACCGCGCGTCCGCTCGCCGCCTGACCACCGATCTTCAGGCTGCCGCTGCCGTTGACGTTGATCGCCACCGCGTCGGCGTTGAGTGATCCGATCTCGACCGATCCGTTGCCGTCCATCGTCGCGCTGGTCTTGGCGCCGCTCAACCGGTCGAGCTTTGCGCTGCCATGGCCCAGCATCGTCAGCGAACTGACGGAGCGCGCGCCCAAGGTGACCATCGGCAGCGCATCGGGACCGGCGGAGCGGTTGCGCCGTTCGGTCGGAATGTCGCGCCGGGCGCGGCGGATGTAGAGCGTGCCCCCCTGCACCTTGACGCTCAATGCCTCGAGCGCGCGCGGGTCGCCGCTGGCGATCGCAAACGGGGCAGCGTCCGAGGTGATCTCGACCGCGACATTACCCTCGATCCGCACCTTGTCGAACGTCGAGAGCGTGAAGCGCCGCTCGGCGGCCTGCGCAGCCGCGCCCGCCGCCAGAGCGCCGATCGCCGTCAGAATGTATATCGCCGCTTTCATGCGCGCGCTTCTCCCATTTCGATCCAGCCCAGAAACCGCGGCGTCTTGGGTAGATAGCGGCTATCGCATTCGCCCAGCTTGAAGCCCTGTGCGCGAAAGGTGTCCCCGACCGGGCGGGTCAGATGGCATCCCCCCGCGATCGACTTCCATATCGGCTCGATCCGCTGCTGCCAGCGTGCAGGACCCCGATCGGGCGCCGCGCCATGTTCGAGGAACAGGATGCTGCCACCAGGCTTGAGCACCCGGCGCATTTCGCGCAGCACCGCATCGGGATCCTGCACCGAGCAGAGCGTGAAGGTGGTCAACACGGTGTCGAAACGGCCATCGGCAAACGGCAGTGCCTCGGCGACACCCGCGCGGAAATCGGCATCGAACCCGCGATCTTTCGCCTTGGCGCGCGCGGTCTCGAGTAACTGAAGCGAGGGATCGACCCCCGACAGCCGGGTGATGCGGGAACGGTCGTAATGATCGAGGTTGATCCCGCCCCCGCAGCCCAGTTCGAGCACATCGCCGGTGGCGCGGGGAACGATGCGGCTGCGTGCCCTGGCTATCGCAGGCTGACCGCAGCAAAAGGTGATGAGGCGCGGCATGATGTGCCGATCCCAGAAATTGGGCCCCGCCTCACGCAGGCTGCTGGATTGCGACGCGCTCAAAATCATCTCCCCCGGCGCAGCGTTGTCTGTCACGCGTCGCTGGAGGGATAGTCTAGCATGCCCGCGCACGGCGCAACGGCTTTTGCGCGGTCACCCCGCCGGGCGGTCAGATCATTCGCACGAAATGCTGCCCGATCCCATCGTGCTGCTCTTGCATTTGGCGTTGCCCTTGATGGTGACATCGCCCGAGCCCATCAGGCTGGCATCGACCGAACCGTTTGAGGCCATCGTGACATCGCCTGATCCGGCAATCGAGATATCGACGGTATCGCTGGCGAAGCGCTCGCCCAGCACGCTGCCCGATCCGGCGATCGAAATCTTCGATGTATCGGCGCTGCCAGCAAGCTTCAGCGATCCACTGCCAGCGATCGAGCCTTTGAGCGATTGCGCGGTGAGCCTGGCGATATCGGCATCGCCTGAACCTGCAATGGTCAGCTTCACCTCGTCGCCCTCCATGCGATCGACCTTGGCCGATCCTGAGCCTGCGACCATCAGGCTGCGCAAGGCAGGCGCGTTGACCGCGATCGTCGCCTCGCCCTTGTCTCCGAAGCTCCAGTTGGAAGGCTTGCGGCGGATACGCAGCTCGCCATCGTCTACTTTGTATTGCAGCGCCTTGAGCGCCTTGGCATCGCCGGTGGCGCTCACCGCATGCTCGCCTTGTGTGACGAACGTCAGGTCATCGGGCCCTGCGAGCGTGATCCGGTCGAACGGCTCGCCGGACCAGCTGGATGCCCAGCCCTCGCTGCTCGAACCCTCCTCGCGCGCTTCCTCACCATCGCTATCGAAGCGGAACTCCTCCGCGCCGGACATATTGTAGGCGCCGATCAGGGCCACGCCCACGACCAGGACGACAGCGGGTTTCCAGTTCACGGCCATATCGGGCCCTCCTCTTCGCGTGTATTGCTGTATTAATACACGCTGAGCAGACTACACGCAAGCTTAACCACGCAGTGTTCTTGGCTCGACGGAACGGGTTGTTGCGATTAGACGCTAAATCGGTTGGGGGGCGCAGCCATCGGGCAGGAAAGGCTCAGGTCATCAGCAAGATCGGGATGCAGGAACTGGCGGAACTGGCAGGGGTATCGGTATCCACCGTATCGCGCGCGCTTGCCGGCAAGACCATCATCAACGCCAAGACCCGCGAGCGGGTGGTGGAACTGGCGCGTGCGCACGGTTTCAAGCCCAATCAGGTTGCCCAGAATTTGCGGCTGCGCCGCGCGCAGGCGATCGGCGTGATCATCCCGATGGGGCACGAGATCGACCAGCACCCGTCCGATCCGTTCTTCATGACAATGCTAGGCCACCTTGCCGACGCGCTGACCGACCGCAATTTCGACCTGCTGCTCTCGCGGGTGATCCCCTCCGACGATGCCTGGCTCGACAATCTGCTCGATTCGGGCCGGGTCGATGGCGCGATCGTCATCGGCCAGTCCGACCAGGCCGCAGTGCTTGACGCCGCCGCCGCGCGACATCGCGGGTTGGTGGTGTGGGGGGCGCAGGTTCCGGGGCAAACGCATGTCTCGGTCGGGTCGGACAATGTGCTCGGCGGCCTGATCGCCGGACGCCACCTGATCGAACGCGGCAAGCGCAAGCTGATGTTTCTGGGCAACCCCAGCCCGCCCGAATTCGGCCAGCGGCAGAAGGGCTTTCTGCAGGCCTGCGCCGAAGCGGGATTGGCCGAGCCTGTCCATACCCTGCCGATCCACCTGACATCGGAAGCCGCCTATGCCGCGGCCAGCGCGTTCCTCGATGAAAACCCGGGGATCGACGGCATCTTTGCGGCATCGGATGTGGTGGCGATGAGCGTGCTGCGGGCGCTGGCCGAGCGCGGGCTCAGCGTTCCCGGCGATGTCGCGGTGGTCGGCTATGACGACATCATGCTCGCCGCGCACACCAGCCCGCCGTTGACCACGATCCGGCAGGATCTGGAACACGGTGCAAAGTTGCTGGTCGACATGCTGTTCCGCCAGATCGACGGCGAGACCTGCACTTCGGTGCAACTGGAGCCCAAGCTGATCGTACGGGCTTCGAGCTGAGCCACTCTCCCCTCCCGCTTGCGGGAGGAAAACGCCGATCACGCAGTTCCCACCTTCTCAGTCCGCACCGCCAGCGTTGCGACCGCACCGAGCAGCATCAGCAGGCCGGCGAGCAGGATGGCGTTGCGCGGATCCGAGCCGAGCAGCGGGGCATAGATCAGCGGCATCGTCATCGTCTCGATCAGCATGGGCACGACGATGAACATGTTGAAGATCCCCATATACACCCCCGTGCGCTCGGGCGGGATGCAATCGGCGAGCATGACGTAGGTGTTGCCCATCATGCCTGCCCAGCCGAGGCCGATGCCGATCATCGGCACGAACATCAGCATTCGCGAATCGATCATCGGCAGGCAGAGCATGGCGATCCCCGATGCCACCAGGCAGGCTGCGTGCACCGGCTTGGCCCCCAGGCGGCGCACGATGGGGATCAGCGCCAGTGCCGAGACGAACGCCACCGCGTTGTACGCCACGCCCATCTGCTGCGCGGTCAGCGAGGCCGAGATGAAGTTTTCCGACACTCCCGACACCGCGCTCTCGCCCACGCCCTCGCCCGCGGGAAACAGCGTGCGCGCGACCGCGAGCGAGATGAACTGCCAGTAGACGAACATCGCATACCATTGGCACAGCATCGCCCAGGCCAGCTGGCGCATCGGCTTGGGCATTGCGACAAAGGCACCGCGGATCTCGGCCAACGCAGCGCCTGCGCCCATCGGCTTGGCGGCCATCGCGGCGAGTTCAGCCTCGCTCAATTTGAGTTCGGGCACGCGGACCACCGACCAGACGATGGTCGAGATCGACAGGATCGCCCCGATGACGAATGCGATCCGCACGATCACCGGAATGCCGTTGATATCGACCAGGTTCTGGCTGATGCCGAACCCCACCAGCAGGCTGGGCGTGGCATAGGACAGGCACTGCGCGAGCCCGGTGAATGCGCTTTGCACCAGAAAGCCCGCAGGCCGCTGCCCCGGTTCGAGCCGGTCGGCGACATAGGCGCGGTAGGGCTCCATCGTGATGTTGTTTCCCGCATCGAGCAGCCACAACAGGCTGGCCGCCATCCACAGCGCGCTCGAATACGGCATCAGGAACAGGCAAAGCGAACAGATCACCGCGCCGATCAGGAAATAGGGCGTACGCCGCCCCAGCCTCGAGCGGGTACGGTCGGACAATGCGCCGACGATCGGCTGGATCAGCAGCCCGGTCATCGGCCCTGCCAGCCAGAGCAGCGGCATCGTCGCCTCATCCGCACCCAAAAAGGTGTAGATCGGCGTCATGTTGGCCTGCTGCAGGCCAAAACTGAACTGCAGCCCGAAAAAGCCCAGGTTCATCTCGACGATGCGCGGCAGCGACAGCCGCGGCGGGCGGGTGGCGGCAGCGGAAAAATCGGTTGCAGATGCGTGTGTGGCGCTGGTCATGGGGCCCGGTCCTCAATCCTGATGGCGTCTTGCCGTGCGCCTTGTAGGCCATGCTAAAGCGGGGGCAGCCCGCTTGGCAAGTCTTTTTGCAAACGTTTGCACAAAACTGTTGCAAACGTTTGCGGGTGAGAATAGCGTTAAAACGCTGTAGCCGGATAACCGGCAAGTCCAGGAGAGGTATCATGTCGATTTTGAAGGCCCTGCGCGTTCGCAGCGCATATGCAGTTCTGGCCGTTGCCACCGCTACATTTTCCCCTGCAGCCCATGCCCAGGACGTATCCGCACAGGATGATGCGCCATCGGACGACGTGATCATCGTCACCGCGGTCGCACGCGGCGCCAATGTCCTCGACAGTTCGGTTTCAGTCAGCTCGCTCAGCGCCGAGCAGATCGCCACCACCGCGCCGCGCAGTGCTGCAGAAATCTTCCGCAACATTCCCGGCATCCGCTCGGAATCCTCGGGCGGCGAAGGCAACGCCAACATTGCAGTCCGCGGGCTGCCGATCGCATCGGGCGGCGCCAAGTTCCTCCAGCTGCAGGAAGACGGCCTTCCGATCCTCGAATTCGGCGACATCACCTTCGGCAACTCGGACATCTTCCTTCGCGCCGATCTCAACATCGCACGGGTCGAAGCGATCCGTGGCGGCTCGGCGTCCACCTTCGCTTCCAACTCGCCTGGCGGGGTGATCAACATGATCTCCAAGACCGGCAAGGACCAGAACGGCGGCACCATCCAGGCGACGCTCGGCCTCGATTATGACGAAAAGCGCTTCGATTTCGATTACGGCGGTGATCTTGCCCAAGACCTGTATTTCCACATCGGCGGCTTTGTCCGCCAGGGCGAGGGGCCGCGCGACATCGGCTATGACGGCAACCGGGGCGGCCAGATCAAGGCCAACATTACCAAGGAATTCACCGGCGGCTATATCCGTTTCTACGGCAAGTATCTGGATGACCGCGCAGTCGGCTATCTGCCCAACCCGGTGCGGGTGACCGGCACCAACGACAACCCGAATTATTCCAACGTCCCCGGTTTCGACATCCGCTCTGACAGCCTGCACTCGCGCTTCTTCCAGTCGGCGCTCAGCCTCGATGGCAACAACCAGCCGCGCCGGTTCGATATCACCAACGGCCAGCGCCCGCTGGTCAAGGCGTTCGGCTTTGAAGGCGAGTTCGAGGTTGCCGATGGCTGGAAGGTCACCAACCGCTTCCGCTTCTCGGATGTATCGGGCGGCTTTACCTCGCCCTTCCCCGGATCGATCGACACCGCCGCCAACACCGCAACCGGGATCGGCGGCGCCGGATCGCGACTGGTGTTCGCCAACGGTCCGCAGGCCGGCCAGAACGTGCCGAACGGCAATCTGGTCGCCAGCATCGTGCTGTTCAACACGCGTCTCAACAGCCTCGACAACATCACCAACGATCTGCGCATCACGGGCGATTTCGCTGTCGGCAGCGGCACCGCCACGCTGACCGCAGGCTTCTACAAGTCGCGGCAGGACATCAACACCGACTGGCTGTGGACCTCGCACCTGCTCGAAGTGAAGGGCGGCGGCGATGCGGCGCTGATCGACGTGGTCAACGCGGCCGGCACGCGGCTGTCCGACAGCGGCACCGTGGCCTATGGTGCCAGCTTCTTCGGTGGCTGCTGCCGCCGCAGCTATGATCTGCAATATGATACCAACGCGCCGTTCGCCTCGCTCTCGTTGGAGTTCGACCGGCTGACGCTCGATGGCAGCATCCGCTATGACTTTGGCGATGCTTCGGGCCGCACCTTCGGCGCGGACCTGGGCGGTGGCCGGGTCGGCACGACGGCGTTCGATTTCAACGGCAACGGTGTGATCAGCGCGGCCGAGGCGCAGACCTCGACCATCCCGCTCGGCGCGCCTGCTCTGGTCGACTACAGCTACGACTATTTCAGCTATTCGTTCGGCCTGAACTATCGGTTCTCCGACGATTTTGCAGCGTTCGCGCGGTACAGCAAGGGTGGCCGCGCCAACGCCGACCGTCTGCTGTTCAACAACGACAACGTCAACTTCGTCACCGGCGCGATCGCCAACGAGGGGCTGGCGGTCGACTTCGTCAAGCAGGCTGAAGCGGGGATCAAATACCGTTCGGGCGACATTGCCGTCTATGCCACCGCGTTCTATGCCGAGACCGAGGAAACCAACTTCGAGGCAACCACCCGCCAGACCTTCGACCGCGTGTTCGAGGCCAAGGGCCTGGAAGTCGAAGCATCGTATCGCACCGGTGGATTCACGCTCAGCGCCAGCGGCACCTATACCGATGCCGAGATCAGCCTCGACCGGATCAGCCCCGTCAATCAGGGCAACACCCCGCGCCGCCAGGCCGATTTCATCTATCAGCTGAGCGGCCAGTATGAGCAGGACAGGTTCAGCCTGGGGGCCAATCTGGTCGGCACCACCGACAGCTTTGCGCAGGACAACAACCTGCTGGTGCTGCCCGGTTTCACCCAGATCAACGCATTCGTCGCGGTCCGCCCGATCGACCGGGTGCAGCTGTCGATCAACGCCAACAACCTGTTCGACACGCGCGGCTTCACCGAGGCGGAGGAAGGCGCGATCCCGGCCAACGGCATTGTCCGCGCCCGCTCGATCAATGGGCGAACCATCTCTGCCACGCTGCGTTACGACTTCTGACGCTGGATATGACCACTGCCTGGACCGCCGCGCATGTTGCCGCCATCAAGCACCGGCCCCTGCCAGTACCGGGGCTGATCGGGGAGGCGCAGGCGCGGCGGATCCTGCCCGATCTGCTGTTATGGGATATGTGGCCGCTGCAGTTGCCCGACGGCCGCATCGCCCCGGTAAACGGCGGCAGCCTGTGGATGATCCTCGCCGCCCCCGACCACGGCGATCCGGTGCTGCGTCATTTCGAGGCCCGCATCCGGCTGTTCCACCTCGATGCCGGCGGCTGGCACGATCTGGGTGACATGCTGCCACGCGACCTGGGCGATTACGAACGCGAATGGTCGGGCTCTGCGGTGCTGGAAGATGGCTCGGTCACGCTGTATTTCACCGCTGCGGGCTATGTGGACAACCCGGGTGGCTTTCAGCAGCGGTTGGTCGAGACCAGGGGCACACTCCAGGGCGATGGCCGGATCACCGGCTGGAGCCCGGTCCGTGAATGCGTGGTGGCCGATGGCAAAATCTATCTGGCCGCCGACCGGCACGAGGGCGCGCCCGGCACGATCAAGGCGTTCCGCGATCCGGCGTTCTTCGTCGATCCTGTCGATGGCATCCGCTATCTCGCGTTCACCGCGACCCTTGCCGCCTCGAGCGATGCATTCAACGGCGCGATCGGTCTGGCGCGGCAGGGCGCCGACGGCGCCTGGCAGTTGCTGGATCCGATCGTCCACGCAGACACGCTCAACAACGAGCTTGAACGCGCCCAGATCCTTGCGCATCAAGGGCGATATTATGTCTTCTGGTCCACCCAGCGCAGCGTGTTCGCTCCCGATGGCCCCACCGGGCCCACCGGATTTTACGGCATGGTCGCAGACTGCCTGTCCGGGCCCTGGACCCCGCTTAACGGCACCGGTCTGGTGATCGCCAATCCCGACGAAGAGCCTATGCAGGCCTTCAGCTGGTTTGCCAGCGCCGAGCTGCTGGTGTGCAGCTTTGTCGACCATTGGGGGCTACAGGGCCGCGACCCTGCGACAAACGCCTTCGTCGCGGCGGAAACCTTTGCCGGCACGCCCGCGCCAATGGCGCAGATCGCGCTCGACGGTGGCACCAGCCGGATCGTCGAGACCTTTGCGATGGACAGGCTCCATGCCTGCTGAGCGCCCGCTGTTGGGCGCGATCGAGGCGGGCGGCACCAAGTTCGTGCTCGGCGTCGGCCATGGCCCCGACGAAGTCATCGAACAGCAGCAGATAGACACCCGCGATCCTGCGACGACGCTGGCCGATGTGAACGCCTTCTTTGCCCGGCACGAAGGGCTCGCCGCCATCGGCATCGGCTCGTTCGGACCGCTCGAACGCGACCCGCGCTCGGCGCAATGGGGGCACATCCTCGCCACGCCCAAGCCCGGATGGAGCCAGTTCGACCTCGCTGGAGCCGTGGCGCGTGCTTTCCGCGTCCCGGTCGCGTTCGACACCGATGTCAACGCCGCCGCCCTGGCCGAGGCACGGCTGGGAGCAGCGCGCGACGCAGCCGTCAGCGTCTACGTCACCATCGGAACAGGGATCGGCGGCGGGGTGATCGCCAACGGCGCCATCATCGGTGGTGCCGGCCATCCCGAGCTTGGCCATATGCGGCCGCGTCGCAGCGCCGACGACCATGGGTTCGACGGTATATGCCCGTTCCATGGCGATTGCCTCGAAGGGCTGACGAGCGGCCCCGCGATCAAGGCACGCTGGGGCGAATCGTTATCGCACCTGCCGACCGATCATCCCGGCCATGCAATCATCGCGGGCTATCTTGCCGAAATGTGCAACACGCTGCGTGCCGTGCTCGCCCCCGATGGGATCGTGCTGGGTGGCGGGGTGATGGGCACGCCCGGGCTGTTCGAACGCGTGATCGAAGCCGCTGCGGGCAGCGACGGGGGCTATTTCGCGCTGCCCGCCGCGCAGGTAATCCGCCGCCCTGTCCTCGCCCCGGTATCGGGGCTGGCAGGCGCATTCCTGCTGGCGGCGGATCTGTTGTAAGAGCCCTTATTCTGACTCTGCGGCAGCCAGCTTGTCCTGCGTCCGCAGTTCGAAATCGCTCGCATCATGCCGCTCGGGCAGCTGCTGGCTGAGGTCATCGCCCCAGGTCCGGTTGACGATCTTGCCGCGCTTGACCGCGGGCCGCTCGGCGACCTGTTCCGCCCAGCGCAGCAAATGCGTGTACTCCTGCGTCTGCAGGAACTCCGCGGCATCGTACACCACTCCGGTCGCCACACCGCCATACCACGGCCAGATCGCGATATCGGCGATCGAGTATTCATCGCCCGCCATATACGCATTGTCGGCCAGATGGCGGTTGAGCACATCGAACTGGCGCTTGGTCTCCATGGTGAAGCGGTCGATGCAATATTCGATCTTGATCGGCGCATAGGCATAGAAGTGACCGAAGCCGCCGCCGAGATACGGCGCGCTGCCCATCTGCCAGAACAGCCAGTTGATCGCCTCGACCCGCTTGGCCGGATTGGTCGGCAGGAACGCGCCGAACTTTTCCGCCAGATACAGCAGCATCGAACCCGATTCGAACAACCGGGTGGGTTCTGCGGTGCTGTGATCGATCAGCGCGGGGATCTTGCTGTTGGGGTTGATCGCGACAAAATCGCTGCCGAACTGCGCGCCGCTGCGGATATCGATCATCCACGCGTCATATTCTGCGCCCGAATGGCCTGCCGCGAGCAGCTCCTCGAGCAGGATGGTGACCTTCTGCCCATTGGGAGTTGCCATCGAATAGAGCTGCAATGGATGCTTGCCGACCGGCAGGCTCGTCTCGTGCGTCGCACCGGCGATCGGCCGGTTGATGTTGGCAAACGCGCCACCATTGTCCTTGTCCCAGGTCCAGATGGCAGGCGGGGTGTAATCGGCGGGGAAGTTGGTCATGGGCTCGGGGCTCCGCGAATGGGGTGGGTCAGCGACGGGAACATCGCGACTTGGGTCGAGTGAGGCGCAACATTGAACAATCCCGCAGGCATCCGACAACAAAAAAGGGCGACCATTTCTGGCCACCCTTTTCCGAATCAGTACCTAAAACCTTCTTGCGAGGGGCTCAGGGGCTGTTGGGCTCATCATCATCAGCGATGATGATGATGCCACCGATCACGGCGGCAGCGGCAACGACACCAATGATGATGCCGGTGCTGCCTTCTGCGTTTGCTTCTTCGCTCGAAGCGCTGGACACGCGGGCTGCGGAAGTCGCAGCCTGTGCCAGAACCGGAGCGCCGACCATGGTGGTCAGAGCAAGCGCAGCAAGTGCGGTCTTTGCAAGTTTCATAGAATTGTCCCTTCAGACGTGCTGCTAGCACTGGCGGTATCCCACAGCCTCTTCGCAATTGCAACATGCGTTGGGCGCAATTTTGAGCAATTTCATCGCTCTTTTCAGGTGCTTCCCCACGGTTGCAAGTCACAAGAAAGTAACATTCGTGTCAATAAGCGCGATTCCAAATAGCTATCGCGTGTAGATAGCCAGCTTCTTGTCGGCGTCGCGCAAGTGGGTGTGTGATCCAAGCAGAAACCCTGCGGATGTGACGGGTAACTTCCTCCAGAATGACGCAATCGGGCGAATCACCCTCGACTCGCCTCAACAGACGCGTCAGTCTGCCGAAGGAACAAACAGGGGCCACAAGCGGGGGGGGGGCATTCATGGTCGCGATCGTCCAGACCGTGGCGTATCTGGGGCTTGAGGCGCGCAGCGTCGAGGCGCAGGTGCAGATATCGCCGGGGATGAACAAGGGCATCGCGGTGGTCGGCCTTCCCGACAAAGCGGTGGGGGAAAGCCGCGAGCGGGTCCGCGCCGCCATCGCCTCGCTGGGCCTGTCGCTTCCCCCCAAGCGCATCACCGTCAATCTCTCGCCTGCGGACCTGCCCAAGGAGGGATCGCATTACGATCTGCCGATCGCTCTCGCGATGCTCGCGGCGATGGGCATCATCGATGCCGAGCTGGCGAGCGAATATGTCGCGGTGGGCGAACTCGCGCTCGACGGGCGTATCGCCGCATCGCCCGGCGTGCTGCTCGCCGCGCTGCATGCCTCGGCGACCGGGCGCGGGCTGATCTGCCCCGCAGCGCAAGGTGCCGAGGCCGCATGGGCGGGCGGCATCGATGTCATCGCCGCGCCCGATCTGCTGACCCTGCTCAACCACCTCAAGGGCAACGGTCGGCTGAGCCCACCCAGGCCGGGAATCGCCGAGGAGCCCGTGCCGGGGCCCGACCTCAAGCAGGTCAAAGGCCAGGAGACCGCCAAGCGCGCGCTCGAGATCGCGGCCGCCGGTGGGCACAACATGGTGATGACCGGGCCACCGGGCGCGGGCAAATCGCTGATGGCATCCTGCCTGCCCGGCATATTGCCGCCGCTGACCCCGGAAGAGGCGCTCGAGGTCTCGATGGTTGCATCCGTCGCCGGCACGCTGACCGATGGCCGCATCAGCCGCGCGCGCCCGTTCCGCGCCCCGCATCACAGCGCATCGATGGCGGCTTTGGTCGGCGGCGGGCTCAAGGTGCGCCCCGGCGAAGTCTCAATGGCGCATCTGGGCGTGCTGTTCCTCGACGAACTGCCCGAGTTTCAGCGTACCGTGCTCGATTCGCTGCGCCAACCTCTCGAGACCGGTGAGGTCAGCGTCGCGCGCGCCAACGCGCATGTCACCTTCCCTGCCCGCGTTCAGATGATCGCGGCGATGAACCCGTGCCGCTGCGGCCATCTGGGCGATCCGGCACTGGGATGCTCGCGCGCGCCGCGCTGCGCGGCGGATTATCAGGCCAAGGTCTCCGGGCCATTGCTCGACCGGATCGACCTGCACGTCGAGGTTGAAGCCGTCACCGCTGCCGACCTGACCCTACCCCCGCCCGCCGAAGGTTCGCGCGAGGTCGCCGCCCGCGTCGGCGCCGCCCGCGCGCTCCAGACCGCGCGCTATGCTGACATCAAGGCGCGAACCAATGCCGAGATCGATGGCGAAGCGCTGGAACGCCACGCCACCCCTGACGAACCGGCGCGCCAGCTTCTTGCCCGCGCGGCCGAAGCGATGCGGCTATCAGCGCGCGGCTATACGCGCGTGCTGAGGGTGGCGCGCACGATCGCCGACCTGAGCGGCGCAGAGACGGTGGGCAGGGTGCATGTCGCCGAAGCGTTGAGCTATCGCAGAAGGGCGCCGGTGAGGTGAAGGCGGTCACTGCCCGAGCTATTGGCCACCTCAATTTCACCGCTCGCCGGCGGCGTTCCAATTCCCACTTGATCCAGACACTGTGACATATCGAAAGACTTGGCCGCACCTGCGCTTTGCCTCAGAACCCCGCCGCCATCTCCAAAGCGCCAATCTGCTGGGCAATTGCGACCGAAATCCATTGGTGGAGAGAAACGCGATTCTCCTCGGCGACCCGCGTAGCCGCAGTCTTTCAAGGCAGGCGAGCTTAATGCAACCGATGCTTTGGCCATGCCGTGGTTCTCTTGGCTTACCGCCAGCCAATCCCTCACCCCAGCCACCATCGTTACATTACTGCGCCGTCCACCCGCCGTCGATCGGCAGTGCGGTGCCGGTGATCTGGGCGGCGGCAGGCGTGCAGAGGAAGGCGGCGAGTTCGCCGATCTGTTCGGGGGTGACGAACTGGCCCGAGGGCTGCTTGGCGCAGAGCAGCTTGTCGCTGGCTTCCTCCACGCTGAAGCCCTGTTCCTGCGCCATCGCCTCGATCTGCTTTTGCACTAGCGGTGTGTGAACCCAACCGGGACAGATGGTGTTGCAGGTGATGCCGGTGCCTGCGGTTTCCAGCGCGACCACCTTACCCATGCCGACGACCCCGTGCTTGGCAGCGACATAAGCGGACTTGTTGGCGCTGGCAACCAGACCGTGTGCCGATCCGATGTTGATGATGCGGCCGAAGCCCTTGGCGCGCATGTGCGGCAGCGCGGCCTGCATGCCGAAGAATACGCCCGACAGGTTGATCGCGATCACCGCGTGCCACTTTTCCGCAGGGAAATCCTCCACGCTCGCGGTGTGCTGGATGCCGGCATTGTTCACCAGGATATCGACCGAACCAAAGCTACTGACACACAGATCGACCATCGCTGCGATGTCATCGGGCTTGGAGATATCCGCGCTGCTATAGACCACCTTGACGCCATGCTCTGCCTCGATCGCGGCACGCTCCTGCTCGATCGCCTCGTCCTCGCCAAAGCCGTTGATCACCAGGTTTGCGCCTTTGGCGGCGAGCACCTGGGCAATGCCTAGGCCGATCCCGCTGGTCGATCCGGTAACGATAGCGTTCAATCCGTTGAGCATCGAATAACTCCCTCGATGGTGCATGGCTGGCATGCGGTGTGGCGTGAGGTGGCGTGGCGTGGCGTGGCGTGGCGTGGCGTGGCGGTGGTCAGTCCGCGGGTGCCTCGACGGTCAGCAGCGTCGCCACGGTCTCGCTCGGGCGACACAGGCTGACGGCGTGCGGCGTCACCACGATCGGCCGGTTGATCAGGATCGGGTGCGCCATCATCGCATCGATGATCTTGGCATCGGTGGCGCTCGCGTCATCAAGCCCAAGCTCCCTGACCAGCGGCTCCTTGGCGCGTAGCAGCCCGCGCGCGCCCTCACCCGCGCGCGCGATCAGGCTTTCCAGCGTGTCGCGCGATGGCGGGGTCTTGAGGTATTCGATCACCTGCGGCTCGTGACCGGCCTCGCGGATCGCGGCGAGCACGTTACGCGAGGTTCCGCATCTGGGATTGTGATAGACAGTGATCTGCATCGGGGTCATCCCGATCAGAACGGCACATCGTCGTTGAGGTCGTCGTCGAAGCCGCCGCCCGAACCACCGCCGCCGCCCCAGCCACCACCGGAACCGCTGCCCGAGCCGCCACCTGAGCCGCTGTCGTTGAAGCCGCGTCCGCCGCCCGAACCGCCGCCGCTGCTGCGACCACCGCCGCCGCCGCCGCCAAAGTCACCACCGCCACCGCCGCCGGGCTTGCCGTCGAGCATGGTCATCACCGCGCCGGGCCCCTGCAGCACCACTTCGGTGGTGTAGCGGTCCGCGCCGGACTGGTCCTGCCACTTGCGGGTGCGCAACTGGCCTTCGACATAGATCTTGGAGCCCTTGCGCAGGAAGCGCTCGGCCACGCCGACCAGGCCTTCGCCGAAGATCGCGACGGTGTGCCAGTCGGTACGCTCCTGCTTTTCGCCCGAATTGCGGTCCTTCCAGCTTTCGGTGGTGGCCAGCCGCAGATTGGCGACCTTGCCGCCGTTCTGGAAGCTGCGCACTTCAGGGTCGGCACCCAGATTGCCGATCAGAATGACCTTGTTGACGCTGCCCGACATATGCTTTCCCCGGAATTCAATGCTGTGATGGATGGACCGGGCGAGAGTTCGCTCCGGACTGTTGTGCCGTTTATAGCCCTAAAGCCGTCGCGGTCCAGAAGGTAATCCCTGCGGCGACCCATGCCAGGCCGAACAGATACGCCAGCATGAAGATGGGCCATTTCCAGCCGTTGGTCTCGCGCTTGGTCACCGCGATCGTCGAAATGCATTGCGGCGCAAAGACGAACCAGGCGAGGAACGCCAGAGCAGTGGGCAGCGACCAGCGCCCCGCCAGCCGCTCGCCCAGCGCCAGCGCCTCGGTCTCCTCGTCGGGTGCGTCGATCGCATAGGTTGTCGCCAGCGCCGAGACCGCGACTTCGCGCGCCGCCATCGCCGGGATCAGCGCCAGCGCGATGTCGCGGCTGAAGCCGATGGGGGCGACGACCGGCTCGAGCACGCCTGCAATCCGTCCGGCGGCCGAATATTCGGACTGGCTCATGCTGCTGCCTGCGGGCACCTGCGGATAGGTCAGCAACAGCCACAGGCCGATGGTGACGGCAAAGATGATCGTGCCCGCGCGGCGCAGGAACAAAGCGGCGCGCTGCCAAAGGCCCAGCGCCAGATCGGTGATCCGTGGCAGCTGGTATTTGGGCATTTCCATCAGGAATCCGCTCGCGCCGCCCTTGGCGACGGTCGAGCGCAGCACCAAAGCGACCACCATCGCGCCGATGATGCCGAAGACATACAGCCCGAACAGGACGAGCCCCTGCATGCCGATTCCCGGGCCGACCGCAACCTGCGGGATGAACGCGGCGATGATCACGGTATAGACCGGCAGCCGCGCCGAACAGGTCATCAATGGCGCGATCAGGATGGTAGTCAGCCGGTCCTTTTCGTCCGAGATGCTGCGTGTCGCCATGATCCCGGGAATCGCGCAGGCGAAGCTAGAGAGCAACGGGATGAACGAGCGCCCCGACAGGCCGACCCCTGCCATCATCCGGTCCATGATGAACGCGGCGCGTGCCATGTAACCGGTCGCCTCCATCAGCAGGATGAAGAAGAACAGGATGATGATCTGCGGCAGGAAGACGACCACCGAGCCGACGCCTGCAATGATGCCATCGACGATCATCGACCGGAAAAAGCCTTCGGGGATCGTTGCGCTGGCAAGATCGCTCAGCGCCGCTGCGGCAGCTTCGAGCCCATCGGCAAAGGGCGAGGCCCAGCTGAACACCGCTTGGAAGATGACGAACAGCAGGGCGAACAGGATGATCGGCCCGGCAAAGGGATGCAGCAGCACACCATCGGCGCGGTCGGTCCAGCGCCGGCTGTCGGTCTGCGAGACGATCGCGGCATGCGCGATGGTTTCCGCCCGCCTGCGCCGCGCGCGCATGTCGGGCTCGCCCAAGGGGGCTTGCGGCGCCTGCTTGGCGAGGATCACCGTATCGAGCGCTGCGGCAAGCTCGGTCAGCCCCTTGCGCCGCACCGCGACCGTAGGAATGACCGGAACGCCAAGGTCCGCCGCCAGCCGCGCGGCATCGAGCGTCAATCCGTCGCGTTCGGCAAGGTCTACCATGTTCAGCGCAACCACGGTGGGCAAGCCCAGCGCCAGCAGCTCGAGCGCGAACACCAGGTGCTGGTCGAGATTGGCCGAATCGAGCACAATGATCAGCGCTTCGGGCTGGCGTTCGCCCGCCTGGCAGCCCATCACGACGTCGCGGGTGACCGCCTCGTCGGGGCTGGTCGGATCAAGGCTGTAGCTGCCGGGCAGATCGATCAGTTCGCCGGGGCGGCCATCGGCAAAGGAAAAGCGGCCCGATTTGCGTTCCACCGTAACGCCGGGGTAATTGGCGATCTTCTGGCGTGCACCGGTGATCGCGTTGAACAATGCGCTCTTGCCGGCGTTGGGATTGCCGACCAGAGCGATCAGTGGCTGGTGGCGGGTCATTCGGCGGCTTCCGCGCCGAATTTGGGCTCACGCAAGGTAATGGCGCGGGCGTGCGCGCGGCGGATCGCCACGGTCATCCGGCCAATGCTCAGCGCGATCGGATCGCGCCCGAAAAAGATGCCACGATGGCGGATGCTGACACTCGCACCTTCATCAACGCCCAGCGCACGCAGCCTTTTGCCCTCGTCTGAAGGCAGGACGCTCCAGTCGATCGCGGCAATTTCCGCGCGCTGGCCGGTGGGAAGCTGGTCAAGAAGCATGATGGTGTTGCGAACCGCTATCAATATCGGAGGTGCGACGCCAGCGAATTCTTGTACCACTGGCGCTTGGCGCAGCGATGTCGCTCGGCTAGTCCAGCGCGATGGGGAGCACGCGGTCAGCACCAGACGCGATCATTATCGGCGGCGGCCATAACGGGCTGACCTGCGGCTTCTATCTGGCGCGTGCCGGAATGAAGGTGCGGATCCTCGAAGCGCGCGATGTCATCGGCGGCGCGGCGGTGACGCAGGAGTTTCACCCCGGCTTTCGCAACTCAGTCGCCAGCTACACCGTCAGCCTGCTGCAGCCGCGCGTGATCGCCGACATGGGCCTGGTCGGGCGAGGCTATCACGTGATCGAGCGCCCGGTGTCGAACTTCCTGCCGCTGCCAGACGGAGACCATCTGCTGCTCGGCGGCGGGCTCGAGCGCACCCAGGCCGAGTTTGCGCGCTTCTCAAAGGCCGATGCCGCAGCGTTGCCGGGCTATTATGCCATGCTCGAGCGCGTCGCCGATGTGCTGCGCGACCTTGCGTTGCGCCCGCCGCCCAGTGTCGGCGGAGGCGTGGCGGGGCTGGTCGAGGCGCTGACCACCGGGCGTTTGCTGGCAAGACTGCCGCGCGAGGTGCAGCGCGATGTGCTCGACCTGTTCACCAAATCAGCGCGCGAGTTCCTCGCGCCCTGGTTCGAGAGCGCGTCCGTACAGGCGGCGTTCGGGTTCGACGCGGTCGTCGGCAATTATGCCAGCCCCGATACGCCGGGCTCAGCCTATGTACTGCTCCACCACGTCTTCGGCGAGGTCAACGGCATCAAGGGAAGCTGGGGCCATGTCATCGGCGGCATGGGCAGCATCACCCGGATGATGGCCGAGGCGTGTGCCGAGCACGGCGTCGAGATCAGCCTGAACAGCCCGGTCGATCAGGTACTGGTCGAGAACGGACGCGCCATCGGGGTGCGGCTGGCGAGCGGCGAGGAGATGCGCGCGCCGCGGATCATCGCCAATGTCGGGCCGAAGTTGCTCTATGGCCGCATGGTGCCGCCCGCCGACCTGCCCGATGATTTCGCGCGGCGGATCCAGGGCTATGCCTGCGGATCGGGCAGCTTCCGGATGAACGTCGCGCTCGCCCGGCTGCCGGATTTTTCTTGCCTGCCAGGAGATGGCGAGCATCTGCGCGCGGGCATCGTCATCGCGCCGAGCCTCGACTACATGGACCGCGCGTTCACCGACGCCAAGGCGCATGGCTGGTCGCGCGAACCGATCGTGGAGATGCTGATCCCCTCGATCGTCGACGACAGCCTTGCGCCTGCCGGAAAACACGTCGCCAGCCTGTTCTGCCAGCAGTTCGATCCCAAGCTCGAATGGACGCCCGAGCAGGAGGCGGCCGCTGCGGACACGATCATCGATACGGTCGAGGCGCACGCGCCGGGTTTCCGCGCCTCGATCCTGGGACGGCAGGTGCTCAGCCCGAAAGGCCTCGAGCGCACCTTCGGTCTGATCGGCGGCGATATCTTCCACGGCCGGATGAGCCTCGACCAATTGTGGGCCGCGCGCCCGGTGCTGGGCCATGCCGATTATCGCGGGCCCTTGAAGGGTTTGTACATGTGCGGATCGGGTTCCCACCCCGGCGGCGGCGTCACCGGCGCACCGGGGCACAATGCGGCGAAGGTCGTGCTGGCCGATCGGAGGTGGTGGAGGTAACGCTAACCCCTCTACCGCCCCCAACTGTTCTCCGGCAAAAGCCGGAGTCCAGGAGCGCGATTGCTACTAATCCGCCCTGGATTCCGGCGTTCGCCGGAAAACGGCACTCAGTCGTTACGAGCTCACATCGACCTGCCGTCCGCCACCTCCGCATCCCCCTCAGGCGGCGTCGTCAGATACAACCCCGTCGTGCCGATCAACGTCAGCACGATGAACCCCGCCTGCCACGCGCTGATCGACTGGCGGAACACCAGCCATCCGATCAGCGCCACCGCCACCACGCCCACCCCCGACCAGATTGCGTACGCAATGCCCATCGGGATGCGGGTGAAGGCGAAGGCGAGCAGCCAGAAGCACAGGCCGTAGCAGGCCATCGACGCCACGCCGAACACCGGTCTGGTAAAGCCCTGAGAGGCCTTGAGCAGGCTCGTCCCTGCGATCTCGAACGCGATCGCCAGCGCCAGCAGCAGCCATGCGTTCATGCCGCGCCTCCCTTCGGATCATACCCCGGGATTGCCACCGCATCGCCTGCCAGCATCCGCGCTGCGGTGGCCTCCTTCATGAACGCCCAGACTTCAGCATCGAAACCAGGGTCGGCCTTGGCGGGCCAGTTAGGCATGTCGTCGTACATCTTCATCGTGCCGGTCCACATTGCGGGCGTCGCGACCTGGGTGAAGGGCTTGAGCAAATCGAACCAGCGCTGGACAAAGCCTGCGGCGGTCTCGCTGGCCGGGTCCATTGGCAGCGCGGCCTTGATGGCATCGCCCAGTTCCTTCCATTGCGCAGCATAGGCGTCGTTATCGAAAGTCGGGTCGACACCTCCCATCTTTTCGGCCCATTCGGCCTGTTCTTCTGGCGTAAAATAGCGGTCGGTCACCGCCTTCCATTGGTCTTGTGACATGGTTGTCGTGTCCTGTTGTTCGTGTCGGATCAGCGAGCAGAATGTCTCGGCATCGATGGGCTCGCCGTGATCGATGCGTGACTTGACCGAAACCAGCAGCGCCTGCGCGTCTGATATGCGCCGCGCCTGCGCCTCGAGATGGTCGAGTTGGGCGGTGATCAGCCCGTGCAGGTCGATCCTGCGGTTGGCGGTCAGCCGCTGGATCTGCGCCAGCGTCAGCCCCGCTTTCTTGAGCGACAGGATCAGGTTCAGCCGCTCGAGCGCCGCCGCATCATAATGCCGCCGTCCCGAGGCCGTGCGCAACGGCTCCACCAGCCCCCGCGCCTCGTAGAAGCGCAATGCGCGGGCGGTGAGACCGGTGAGCCGGGTAACGGCAGCAATGTCGAGCGAATCAGCCATAATCGGCTTATGCCACTTGACCTAAGGTCAGCTTCAAGCGGAATTTTTCAGGCGTTACGCTTCCCCATATGCCATCCCCCTTGATGGGGGAGGTTTGGGTGAAGGTGATCCCTCAGGATCGAGCGAACAGGCCGCCATTGCGCCGTAGCATCCAGCCGCACCATCACCCTCACCGCTACGACTAGGTGGCCAAGCCACCAAGTCTCGCTGCCTCTCCCACCAAGGGAGAGGCCAAGCAGGGTGCGTCAGCGGCAGATGGAGCCGAATGTCAGCCGATCAGAACTTCACGGTCGCCGTCGCGAACACCTGCCGCGGGTTGCCGTAGAACGCGGTGGCGACGCCCTCGGTGCCCAATGTCGGCACGAAGGCGCCTGCCGCATTGCGCGTCGGCGTGCCGTCGGGTGCGGTCGCGAGGAACTGATAGCCCGAGGTGATGTACTGCTTGTTGAGGATGTTCTTGGCGTTGACCCCGAAGCTGAAGAGGTCGGCGTCGTCGCGCCAGATCAGCGCAGCATCCCACAGCGCATAGCCCTCCTGATCGAGGAACGGGCTCGGCGTTTCGAACTGGAAGGTCTTGCTGCGATAGCTGAGCGTGGTCGACCCGGTTATCATGCCCGAGAACGCCGGAACCGCGCCGGTGAAGGTGCCCGATGCGGTCCATTTGGGCGTGTTCTGGATGCGGCGCAGATCGGCGACGTCGATGTTGCGCGCATCGATGAAGCGCTTGTACTCGCCATCGATGTAACCCAGCGTTGCGTTGACGCTCAGAAACGATCCGCTGCCGGCAAACTCCTGTGCGAAAACGGCATTGCCTTCGAACTCGAGCCCCTTGAACTCGGCCTTGCCGGCATTGGTGGTGACGCCGATGAAGGTGTCGTTGACGCCGTCGCCGTTCGAATCGAACCCGGCGGACCCTGGCACCTGGACGTTGGTGTAATCGGCATAGAAGCCGGTTACCGCCAGGTTGATCGCGTTGTTGGCGAAGCTGCCCTTCCAGCCGAGTTCATAGCTGTCGACGGTTTCGGGCTCGAAACTGAGGAAATCGAAGATCTCGTCCTCGCTGCGCACGCCATCACGGTTGAGATCGGGCGCGGCGGTGGAAAGCCCGCGCGGGTCGAAGCCGCCTCCCTTGAAGCCCTGTGAGTAGCTGGCGAAGAACAGGTGATCGGTGTTGGGCTTGAAGCTCAATGACGCACGCGGGTTGAAATCGGTAAAGCGCGCCTGGCCGTTGAAGTTCGAGGTGGTGGCGAGCACGATCGGTGTACCGCCGAACTCGGCCGAGCGGCCCAATTTGGTCTGACGCAGGATGGTCGAGTTGCGCTTGTCGACGGTATAGCGGCCGCCCAGCGACAGCGAGAGCTGATCGGTAAAATCATAGGTGAAATCGCCGAATACCGACCAGGTATCGGTGCGCACATCGCCTGCGGTGAATGCGTTGAGATTGGGGACCGTGGTGAACAGCAGCACGTCGAACGCGGTCGAAGCCTTGGCATCGAGATAATAGAAGCCGACCAGACCCTTGAGGCGGCTGCCTTCGTAGAGCAGCTGGAATTCCTGACTGACCTGCTCGTTGCGGTACAAGGCTGGCACATCGACATCGATCGCGGGCAATGCGTCGAAATCGATCGGGGTGAAGCTGTCATCCTTGCGCCAGGCGCTGATCGAGCGCAGCGTCAGCGTGTCGGTGAGTTCGGCGGCGATGTTCATCGCCAGACCATAAGCCTCGATATCCTGCTCAGGACTGTTGAGTCCGGCGCGGGTGTCATAGACATCGCGCAGCACCGGGATGCCGCTGCGGATGCCGGGGATCAGGCGATGGCCGTTGCGCGGATCGGACTTGTCGCGGGTGTAGTCGCCCGAGATGCGGATCAGCACCGGCGCGTCATAGCCGCCGATTTCCAGCGTCCCGCGCCCGGCATAGACATCGCGGTTGTAGTTTTCGAGGCTGCGGATGTTGAGGTTGTCGCCAAAACCGCCACGCGAAAGCCGGGCTACGGTGCCGCCGACGCGCACGATATCGCCGATCGGAGCGGACACGGTGACCACGCCTTCGGCCTGGTCATAGGTGCCATACGTCGCGCGGACCTTCATGCTGAAGTCCTGCGGCAGCATCTTGGTGACATACTTGACCGCGCCGCCGATGGTGTTGCGGCCATAGAGCGTGCCCTGCGGCCCGCGCAGCACCTCGATCCGCTCGACCTCGTAGATGTCGAGCACTGCGGCCTGCGGACGGTTGAGGTAGACGTCATCGAGATAGATGCCGACGCCTGCCTCGAACCCGGGAACCGGATCCTGCTGGCCGACGCCGCGGATGAACGCGGTCAGCGTCGAGTTGGTGCCGCGCGAGTTTTCCAGCGTGGTGTTGGGGGTGATCTGCGAAAGATCGGTGATGTCGAGCGCGCCCTGGTTTTCCAGCCGCTCGGCCGAAAAGGCGCTGATCGAGATCGGCACGTCCTGCAGGTTTTCCGCGCGGCGGCGGGCGGTCACAACGATGACATTGCCGCCGGCCGACGTGGTCTCCGCTTCTTCCTGCACGTCCTGCGCCTGGGCGTTGGCGGGAAGCGCGGTCAGCGCGGCTGCTGCGACGCCCAGCGTCAGCGCGGCGCGCGTCGTGGCAAAGCGGGTAAACCGAAACGATGTCATGGCAATCCTCCCATCATCCAAACCTGAAGCCCCGCGGTGTACCGGTTCATAATTCGACCGACCTTGCGCGAGGCGTATTTGTCCATTAGTGAAAGTTGAACCAGCTTTCAACTCTTATCCGAAATGGGGAAGACAAAGCCGGGTTAATCAGCCAGACGTGTTGCATCAGTGCATCATGTGCGGCGGTAGGAGTGGATTATGGCGGCGCAGGCATCTGGGCAGGCAGGCAACAAGGCGGGCACTTCGCCCGAACAGTCGGCAAAGACGCCGCGCACCGCGCGTGGTCGCGCCACCTTGCGCAAGCTGCTCGATGCTGCGGCGATCGAATTTGGCGAGCGCGGTTTCCACGAAGCCTCGATCAGCGGCATCACCCGCCGCGCGGGAACTGCGCTGGGAAGCTTTTACACCTATTTCGATTCGAAGGACGAAATCTTCCGCGCGCTGGTGCAGGACATGTCGGCGCAGGTCGGCCTCCATGCTGCCGCTGCGATGCAGGAGGCCAAGACTGCACTCGACCGCGAACGCGCCGCGCTGAAGGGGTTTTTGGAGTTCGCCCGCGAGCACAAGGAAATCTACCGGATCATCGACGAGTCCGAGTTCGTCGATTCAGACAGTTACCGCGCGCATTATCAGGTTACCGCCTCGCGCATCCTGAACCGGCTTAAGGCTGGCGCCGAAACCGGCGAGCTGCGCGAGGACGTCAGCGAACTGCATGCCTGGGCGGTGATGGGGATGAACGTGTTTCTGGGTCTGCGCTATGGCGTGTGGACCGAGGACATGACCCCCGAGGCCATCGCGCGGGCGGCGAACGATTTCATCGCGCGCGGATTGCGGCCTTGATGGTCGTCAAAGTGATTGCGCCCTGACCCGTCATTCCCGCGAACGCGGGAATCCCGCTTGTACTCAACGGCTGCGCAAAAGCGGGACCCCCGCCTTCGCGGGGGTGACGAAGGTACAGGTACAAATGCCCTCAATCGCTGGCCATCAGCAGGTCGGGCAGGTCTCCGCTCGCGCCGCGCGCCTCATCGATGATGAACCGCCGGATCAATCCGGTACGCCCGACGATCTGCATGCCCAGACGCCGCACCAGCGAGGGTGCGCTACCAGGCAGGCCATAAAGCCGATTGAGCACATCGGTTGCTGCTGCCATCATCGCATTGTCGAGCATCCGCCAATCCTGATAGCGCTTCAATTGCGCCAGATCGCCAGGGTCAAGCCCCAGCCGGGCGCCCTCGCCCAGCACCTGTGCCAGCGCCGCAACATCACGCAGACCCAGGTTCAGTCCCTGCCCGGCGATCGGATGGATGATGTGTGCGCTGTCGCCGACCAGAGCGATCCGCGGCGCAACCATCGCGCTCGCCTGACACAAGGTCAGCGGCCAGTTGCTGCGCGGTGCGACGGGTGTGATTGCGCCCAGAAAACCACCGCTCATCTTGGTCAGCGCCGCGCCGAAAGCACGGTCGGATAGCGAGACCCAGGCATCGGCCTTGCCCTCGGGGACGGTCCATACGATCGAGGCCATTGGCCGGCCGTCATCATCATCATTGAGGGGAAGGATCGCAACCGGACCATCGGGGTAAAAAATCTCGAACGCGGTGTTCTTGTGCGGCTTTTCCAGCGTAACCGCCGTCACGATGCCGCGCTGGTGGTAAGACCACCGGCCCAGCGTGATTCCCGCCAAGTCCCGCGTCGGGGAAACGCGGCCTTCGGCGCCGACCAGTAACGAGGCGGAAAAAGCACGGCCATCGTCAAGCGTGATAGTAGCGCGATGGGCGTCGATGGTGCGCGCGGCAACATCAGCGCCCATCACCAGATCGATGTCCGCATCCGCGCTGGCTGCCTCAAACAGCGCAGCGCGCAGCAGGCTGTTGGGCATCATCACCCCCATGCCATCGACGCCGGCGTCGAAATCTAGGCCGCCCTTGCGCAGGCCATCGCTGACCGCGATCCTGTCGATCGGGCAGGCATCGCGCCACAAAGCATCGGCCAGCCCCAAGTTTTGTAACATCTGCCAGCTGGTGCTGGCTAGCGCCGATGCGCGGCCATCAAATTCTGGGTCGGCCAGCCTCTCGGGGCTGATCCGGTCAACTACCCGCACGCTCATTCCGCTGCGTGCCAGAGCCAGTGCCAATGCAAGGCCCGCAGGCCCTGCGCCCATGATGAGGATGTCGCTATGCTGTGTCTCGGTCATGCTGCCAATGTAGGGCGTGACCTGCTGCCTGAACAGGGGCTTTGCAGCGCGGAGTCGCGCTGAAGTCCTTGCTTGACGCGGAGTCGCTCCTCTGTGCAAAATGCGGGGGATTTACCATAACGCCGGAGTTGAACAGGATATGGCCAGTCGCGCCGCCACCAGAAACGCGCCCGATTGGCGCGACCTGATGCGTCAAAGCCTGTTGCGCAGCGGCAGCCTGATCCTGTCGCTGGTGCTGTTTTCGCTCGTCGCGTTTGCGGCCGTGGCGCTCCTCACGTACCACCAGACCGACGCCTCGTTCAATACTGCCGCAGGTGGTCCGATCGATAACTGGATGGGAACCACCGGCGCATGGATTGCCGACATGATGCTGTTTTTGGCTGGTCCCGCCGGCGCGGCGCTGCTGCCGATCACTGCGGTGCAGGCGCACCGCTTGTGGATCAACCGTCCGTTGGGCTTCTGGCGCCGTTCGGTTGCTGTCACGGTGATCAGCATCGTGCTGCTGGCTGTGGCCGTTACCGTGTTCGTCGGCGAATCCGCACAGCATTTCCCTGCAGGTCCCGGCGGTCTGATCGGGCTGGTCGGCGCACGCGGAATCCATGGGCTTGCAGGATTGTTGCCGCCCGCCGGGGTGGCGTGGGCTGTTTATACCACCGCCACACTGCTGGCACTGGGCGGAACGGTGCTTGGCTGGAAGGCGCTGGGGCTGGAGCGCGGACTGCTGCGTATGCCGCCGATCAAAGTCAGCGTGCCTGAGGCGCTGTTCCGCAAGCCGATCGGCCCGACCATCGACGAGGATGATGAAGAAGCGATCGAGGGTCTGCAAGAGACCCCGCGCGCCGCTCTGGCCGCGCCGCGCAAGGAAGCCGTTCCCGACACTCGCCCACCGCCGGAGATCACCGAGCCCTCACTGCGTCCTGCCAAGGCCCAGTTGGGTCCCAAAAGCAAGCAGGGCGATTTCTTTGGCCCCTATGACCTGCCCTCGGTCGACCTGCTCGATCCGCCGCCGACCAGCACCGGCCCCGCGCTCGACAAGATCGCGCTGGAACGCAACGCGCGGCTGCTCGAAACCGTGCTCAGCGATTTCAACGTCAAGGGCGAGATCACTGCGGTGCGCCCCGGCCCGGTCGTAACCCGCTACGAATTGCTCCCAGCGCCGGGTATCAAAGCTAACCGCGTGATCCAGCTCGCCGACGATATCGCACGCAACATGTCGGCACGGTCGGCGCGCGTTGCCGCGATCCCGTGCCGCAAGGAACTGGGCATCGAACTGCCGAACCAGCACCGCGATGCCGTGGTGCTGCACGAGATGATCGGATCGACCCACTTTGCCGAGAATACCGGCCAGCTGCCGGTGATCCTGGGCAAGAACATCTCGGGCGATCCGGTGATCGCCGATCTCGCGCCGATGCCGCACCTGCTGATCGCGGGCACCACCGGGTCGGGCAAATCGGTCGGCCTCAACGCGATGATCCTCTCACTGCTCTACCGGATGACTCCGGAAACGCTGCGGCTGATCATGATCGATCCTAAGATGCTCGAACTGTCGATCTATGACGGCATCCCGCATCTGCTCTCCCCTGTTGTCACCGAACCGCAAAAGGCGATCCGCGCGCTCAAATGGGCGGTCGAGCAGATGGAAGAGCGCTACCGGATGATGAGCGAGCTCAAGGTCCGCAGCCTCGTCAACTTCAACGACAAGATCCGCGTCGCCAAAGCCAAGGGCATCCCGCTGGGCGAAGAGGTCCAGACCGGCTGGGATCCGGTGAGTGGCCAGCCTCAGTACGAGAAAAAGCAGCTCGATTACGAGCCGATGCCGCAGATCGTGGTGATCGTCGACGAGCTCGCCGACCTGATGATGACCGCGGGCAAGGAGGTCGAGTTCCTGATCCAGCGGCTGGCGCAGAAGGCGCGCGCGGCAGGCATCCACCTGATCATGGCGACGCAGCGTCCGTCGGTCGATGTCATCACCGGCGTGATCAAGGCCAACCTGCCGACCCGCATCAGCTTCCACGTCACCAGCAAGATCGACTCACGTACTATCCTGGGTGAACAGGGTGCCGAGCAGCTGCTGGGCAAGGGCGATATGCTGTACATGTCGGGCGGCAAACAGGTCGAGCGCGTCCATGGGCCGTTCGTCTCGGATGAGGAGGTCCGCCGCGTCGCCGATCACTGGCGCTCACAGGGAGCGCCCGATTACATCCAGGCGGTGACCGAAGAGCCAGAGGATGGCGGCTTTGCGCTCGACGGGGCGAGCCTCGACGATACGCCCGAAGAGCAGATGTACCGCAACGCCTGCCAGATCGTGTTCGAAAGCCAGAAAGCCTCGACCAGCTGGCTGCAACGGCAATTGCGCATCGGCTACAACAGCGCGGCGCGTCTGGTCGAACGGATGGAAGAGGATGGCTTCATCAGCGCGCCCAATCATGTCGGGCGGCGCGAAGTGTTCCGCGACAAGGACGGCAACCCGCTCTGACCGCGCGGGTCACTTCTCGCCTGCGACCTTAATATCCTTTTCCAGCAGCGTCTTCACGTAAAGACGCTGCACCATCACGAACAATACGACGGTCAGCGGCGCTGCCAAAAGTACGCCGATGAAGCCGAACAGCAAGCCGGCGGCCACGACAGCGAACAACAGAACAGCGGGAGGCACATCCACCGCGTGCTTCTGAATCATCGGTTGCAGTAGGTAACTCTGCAGTTGCTGCACGATGATATACAGAACCAGCGTCCAAAGAGCCACCGTGGGCGAGACGGTGAACGCCAGCAGCACGGCGGGAACTGCGGCGATGATCGGACCCACCATCGGAATGACATCGAGAAGCCCCGCAATCAGCCCTAGGCCACCGGCGGCAGGGACACCCAACAGGGCAAGCCCCGCCCCCGAGAACAGCGCGACGAACACCGAGGATACCGCTTGACCGAGCATCCAGCCACGCAATCCGCGGGCTGCATCCTCGAGTGCCTCATCCAACGGCCCCTCCGCGCGGCGCGGCATCAACAGCACCACTCCGCGCCGATAGACCTGCGGATCGCTGGCTATGAAGATCGCCCCAAAAAAGATCAGCAGAAAATTGGCAAGGCTGCTTGTGGCTGTCATCGCAAAACCACCCAATCGCGACGCCATGGTAGAGATGTCACCGCTGCCCTGCCTGAACAATTCGCGCGCCGAATCTCCCAGCCCCAATTGGTCGAGTTGCGCTTCGACATTGTCGATCGCAGACGGGATACTCTGGCGGATGGTATCGAATTGGCTGGCAAGCTGTGACCCGAACAGGGTGAACACTCCGGCAAAAACCCCCAGCAACAACAGCACCGAAATGGCGAGCGCCGGGCCCCGGTTCATACCGGTAATACGGCAAACCCCGCTGGCGATCGAGGAAAACACCGCTGCCAGGACCAATGCTGCAAAGACCATCATCAGGAAACCGGCCAATTCGACCAGCAACCATGCAAGTCCCAAAATGGCAACCACGACCATCGTCATGGCGGCAACCCTGCCCATGCCGGGCATGGGGTTCCGGCTGTCTCGGTTTGCAGGCTCCATCGGGTTAGACTTTCACAAGAGAATTGCACCACCGGCAAGTAGCCAGTGGTGCATATGATGGCCTAGATATCATCGGTTATTCAGTGGGAAAAGCAGCGAAAATAGGCGCCTACTTGTCCATGGTTGGGCGAGCCTGAGGCTATGTCACCTTCTTGTAGATGAAGGTGCCAATTACGAACAGCGCAACCGCAATCACAACAGCGATCCAGAACAGGATTTTGGCCAGATCCCAAGCAAAGCCTGCAAGGCCGCCGAAACCCAGGACACCTAGAACGAGGGCGATAATGGCGAAGATGAGGGCAGCTCTGAGCATGAAGGATCCTTTCAGCGGATGTTCGCGGTAATGTCTTGCATCACGTTACGCCAAACCGCGCCGAACGGTTCCGTCTCCGAAACTACAGTTGTTCCTGCTGGATTCTGACCGAAGGGTCAGATCGAAAAACTCGAACCGCAGCCACACCCCGAGGCGGCATTGGGATTGGTCACCTGAAACGCCGAACCGCCAAGCGATTCGACAAAATCGACCGCGCTGCCGCGCACCAGATCCAGGCTCGTCTCATCGACAACGAGCGACACACCATCCTGGATAGCGACGGTGTCACCGTGTTCCGGCGCATCTGCTAGGCCGAAGCGATATTGAAAGCCCGAACACCCGCCACCTTCCACCGACAGGCGGAGCACGGCAGGTTTGCCCTGCTTGGCCGCGATTGCAGCCACACGGCTTGCAGCGCTGGGGGTGAGGATGATGTCGGTGGTTGCGGTATGGTCCATGAGCCCAACATAAGCCTTCCGGGCCGCAGCGACAAGCCGCCACCTGCCAAGCGATTATGGCTGCGCCCGCCCCCAAAACAAAAAAGGGGCCGGTCCGAAGACCGACCCCAATTTTGCTGCCAGATCTTTCGACCCGGCGAGTGGCTTACATGCCCGAACCTGGACCGTACGTGATTTCCACACGACGGTTCTGAAGTTCGCGAACGCCATCGGCGGTCTGCACGCGGTTCTGGGTTTCCCCGAATGCCTGAGTGCTGATCGCGTTTGCCGGGATGTTCCGCGAGACCAAGTAGGCCTGAACGGAGTCGGCACGGCGCTGAGACAGACCAACGTTGTAGCTGGCTGCACCCGAACGGTCGGCGTGACCTGCGAGCATGATCGGAACCGAACCACAGCTGCCATAGGCTGCCACGGCGTTGTCCAGAATGGTCGCTGCTTCCGGCGTGATGTTCGACTTGTCGAAGTCGAAGAACACGATGTACGGACCCTTCTCGCAAACCGGCGGAGGCGGCGGCGGAGGTGGCGGAGGAGGCGGCGGTGGCGGAGGAGGCGGCGGCGGGGGAGGAGGAGGCGGAGCCGCTTCTTCACCACCGAAGTTGTAGATGATGCTGCCCAGGATCGAGTGGCTGCGGAAGCGGCCATCGAAATCACGACCACCAGCGTCGATCAGGCTGACCGAGTCGCTGTTGAAGAAGCGATACTTCAGACCCACGTCCCAGCTGTCGCTGAGCGGAGCACGAACGCCAGCGAGAACCTGCCATGCGAAGCCGGTGTCGGAGTCGTTCAGGAATGCCGAACGGCCGGGGTTGGTAGCTGCTGCAGTGATATCCGTACGGGCAACACCGACGCCGCCACCGATAAAGCCCTGAAGGCCATCGTTGTCGCCGAAGTCGACCAGGCCGTTAAGCATGAACGCCAGAACGTTGGCCGAACCAACTGCATTCGAGCTACCGATCAAAGCAGGAAGGGGCGCACCGCGTGCGATTGCGACAGTGCTCTGCACATCGGTCAGGTCAGCTTCACGATAGCTGACTTCGGCTTCCATACGGAAGGGGCCGAAATCGTAACCGACGATACCGCCGACATCATAACCGGTGTCTGCATTCACGATCACCGCATTGCTGACCGCGCCGACATCGAACTCGATATCCTCAACGATCATGGCGCCGCCTTCGACGCCAACGTACCACTCGCCATCACGGGCAAACGCCGGTGTGGTCAGGGCGGTAGATGCCAACGCCAGTCCTATGACTAACTTGCGCATAGATATTCCCCTTATAATTAGGATTTGAAACGACAACTCGGGAACGTTACTAACCCCAACCTAGTTGCCACGCAAGCGCGGTTTTGCCGATAGTGTTGCCGAAATGTCGCCATTTCAGGGTGTGTCGGACAAAAAGTGGTTGTTGCCGACCCGTCCTTGAAGACTGGATCGACCGCGCCTGTCATTTTCGAATCATAACAGTAGAATATCCATGAGATCAATCATGTAGCGTCAAGCAGGCCAAATTGTCGCAGAGCCATCAACACCGCGCTAAGGGCGTTACGTGCTTCAAGATCGATAACCGTGCCGCCTGTTGGCTCGGCAGCCGAGGTTGCCCCACGCCATGCACCTCCATCGAAAATGCGCACGATCGCTCGGTCTCGATCGTACATCCGCATTCCTGCTACCGGTGTGACAAAGCGCCAACCGCCTGCGGTAAAGACGGCGATGGTGCCAGCTCTCCCCGCCCATGCCCCGACAGGTGCCTCATCGACGATCCACACCCTTCCCTCGGCCAAATCCAGGGTCGCAGGATCTGAAACCTTCGACTCGGTGCATCCGCTGAGCAGCGCGTCGATCAATGCCAACGCTTCGTTGTGGGTAATTTCCTTTTGCGCCTGCGCAGCGAGCATGGCTATGCTCCGGACCACGCAGGCTCTCGGGCTCAGCGGCGGAATACAGCATCGCCTGCGCCCCGCCGGGCCAGCGCAACCGGCGCAACGATGGCTCCCAGTGTGGCCGCGTGGCATCGGGCGCGATTCCCAGCAGCCCGCTCTGCCCCTCCACCATAACGCTGCGCGCTTCGGCGAGGTTCGCTGCGACCAGCGCGATCCGCGCATCGGGCAGCGCCTCGCCGATCGCGCGCACCCATTCGGCCCCGGCGCGGGTCTTGCCAAAGCCGCGCCCGGCCATGATCAGCCAGATCCGCCAGTCTCCCTCCGGAGCAATCTGGCCGGGCCTCGCCCAGAACTGCCAATGATGCGCGAGGCCCATTGCCGCTGCATCGCTCATCCCGTTGATATAGCGCCGCGCCGCAGCAGCCGGCATTGCCGCCAGCCGCTCGGCGAGCGAGCGCCCGGTCATTGCGCTGGCGCCGCGTCGCGATCTTCGGACTGGTCCGTGCCGATAGCGGTATCCAGCCGCTGGCGGATCTGTTCAAGCGTCGCGGCAAGCTGGTCGCGGGCGACTACCGCTGCCACTACATCGCCGCCTGCCCCCTCATTGCGTCCCTTTTCGACATTCGCCTTGTACGCCATAAGCAGCTTGAGGCCCTGCGCATCGTCATATTCGGTCGCGCGGCCGATGCTGCCATCGGGCCGCTTGACGGGCTTGAGCGTACCGAACCGCGCGGTCTTGAGCATCCGGAATTCCAGCTCGTCATAGCCGGTCGCAATCGCCGACTGCCAGCCGTTGCTGAACGCGGGGCTGATCGCACGCAACCGGTACACCGCCGAGCGCGATATCCCCGCACGCTTTGCCGCGACTGAAACGTTCGACGTTTCAGCCAGATGATCGAGAAACGCCCGCAGGCATTCCTCCGACACAGTTTCGGACAAACGGGAATCTCCGCAAACGTGGTCACGCGAAAAAGTAAATCACGGTCGAGAGAGCGTCCCGTCAGGCCATTTGCCCGACTCGCTTCATCTCGATCTTCATGATTTGTGGCGATTATGCATCTTACAAACCCATGGCGGAAATGCGTGGGTTGCGGGTTTTGACGGCTAACCGGGTTGGTTTGCGGACCCCGGAAATAACGGGGATCGACTCTGGCGCTGCATCAGCGCAGCCTTGCCGAGTAACGACTCGGGGGGATTAGATGCGTAGGCCGATCAAGCCATTTAAAATGCCACGCCTGACCAAAGCCAAGCCTATCGAGCGCGTATGGCCTAAAAACCCGCTCGCAGCTGCAAAGAGTCGCCAAGACGCCTTACTGGCACTTGCCCAACGCCGCTGCCTCACCTTCACTTATCACGGCTGCTATCGCGTCGTCGGCGTCTTCACAGTCGGGCTCACCCAAGCAGGAAGGCCAGCCATGAGTGCATGGCAGATCGATGGTCAGTCGAATTCTGGTACCGTGCCCAAGTGGGGCCTGTTCTGCTTTGATGAATGCTTCGACGTTGCGCTGTCTGATCTCCCAATGCCCACCCAGCCTGCCGATTACAGCAAGGGGGCGAAACAATTCCGTATCATTGACGCAGAGTTCTAGACCGCAGTCACACGGTCCGGGCAGAAACGCAGGGCCGTCATGAACGGCGCAATCAGAAGCGTGTCCCATAGTGGTATCTAGATACCACAGGTATTATAATACCACAAGCCCTAGTTACGGCTCGAAAGTTCATCCGCCAGCCGCTGCAACTGGCCAGCAATCCGGTCTAACCGCTTTTCAGTTTCACTGGCTGACACAATTTGGATGGTGGCTAGCACCACGCCAACCACTGCGATCACAACGGCCTCAATCGTCATTCTGGCTTCTCGACCGGCTTGTGCTTCACCAGCTTGCCTAGCCGGTCAGAAAAGCGCTTTGGGTCGTCATCTGTTTCCAGATCGCGCGCGGCCTGCTTGAACTTGTCGAGTTGGATTTTGCTAGGTTCCATTATGCTTCTGCCTTTCCGGCCTGCGTCGTCCCGTTGTCCAGCTTCGGGTACCCCCTCCGCTTTATGATTTTGTTGTTTCTCTGTTCGACAATTAAGTAGGCTGCAAATGCCCTGCGGTGCTTACGGGACTGGCCTAAAAAATCCTCAATCACGCCCTTAGCAATATCAAGGTCTTGCCTCACCGAATCCAGATCTATTTCCACGACTGGGCTATAATCGGCCTCATGCCGCTTTAACTGGAATGCTTTGAAGTAATAGCCAAACTCGCCAATTTGAGGCGGAAACCTGTCTATCATATCACTGTCACACCGACTAAAGACTGTGTTATGATTTAGCGCCCGGTAGACCTGCATCCAAGCGCGGTCGCTACGTTCAACACCATCCTCTCCCACCAGCATGTCTGCGGCATCGCGGGCAAGGCAATGAAAGAGCGCATAGTAAATCGTGCTTTGGGCTCGACGTAGATCGCATTCGGTCGGCTGCGTATCCTGCTGATGCAGAAGGCACTCCGCCGTGCTCAATAGATCAGGCGGATGCACCTGCCAACGCGCGTCGAGATCCGAATGAAAAAACAGGGAACCCGGCTTCTAACCTGCTTATATCAGGGACGACAGAGCGGACGAGGTTCCGCAGCTTGCTGGTTTCTGGCTTTTCGTGGAACTCAACGCGGACCTCAATTACGGGCTCGCCATCCGATGTATCCATCGATACGACAGTGACGCCCGCGACGGTGCCGTCCGGAAACTGCGACCGGATCGCGCGCTCAATTTCATCGCGCATAATGGGATCGAGTTCATACGTCATAGCATGCTTATATAAGGGGTAAGAGATGAACATTGTCTATACCGCCACCCGAAGCTACCGCCTAGAAGGCGGTAGCTTTACCTTGCAAAAAAGTCAAGAGATTCAGGGGTAAAAAATTTTCTGCTAGCGAATTTACCACGAAATAGGAAATATCCTACAACGGCTTAAACTAAGTTTTCCGCTTACGGTGCCGGCGCCTGTTTTTCCGGGCCATAGCCCCACATGCAGGCCGATTAGCAATCAACTGGTTGATACATCAGTCGCTTGCCAACGATGCCAGCCACCGCCGTGCGCGCCCGCTGGCGGTCATCAATGCCGTTGGCGATCCGGTTGTTATAGCGGAACTCGAACTCTGCCAGATAGCGGTGCAGATGCTGTTCGCCGCAATGCTGGTAAACCCCCTTCATGCCGCGCTTGAAGATCGAGAACGCGCCTTCAACGGTGTTCGTGTGGATGGTGCGGTCCGAGTAATCGACATACTGGCGGATGCCGTGCAGCGTGGTGCCGTGCTCGGCAAATTCCTTGCCCAGCTTCTTATACATCTTGGCTTCGTCCGTCATCAAACGAGCTTCGCGCGAGATGTTGGCACGCACGATCGGGTGCACTTCGTCTGCGCGGAACTTGTCGAACGTGAACGAGCGCATGGTGCCGCTGTCACGGTCAAGCAGCGCCAGAACGCCAAGCTTGTGAGCGTGGCCGCCGCGAGCCTTCTTCATGCCGCTGCGCTGGCCAAAGTAGGTTTCGTCAACCTCAACCGGCGTGCCGCCCGAACCGAACGGAACCGACAGATCGCCAGAGCGCATTGCTTCGCGGATCCGGTGGGCAAGGAACCATGCACTCTTATACTGCACTTCAAGCACACGGCTAAGCTGGTGGGCGCTGATGCCCTTCTTGCTGGAAACCATCAGATGCACAGCCTGGAGCATCTTGTGCAGCGGCATGCGCGCATGCTCAAACACAGTGCCAACCTTGACGGTGAACTGCTTGCGGCACTCACCGCACTTTTTCAGACCATGACGCACAACGCCTTCGGGGTTCTTTACGCTCGGCTTGGAGCGGACGCCCGACAGATCATAGACCCGACCACCCACCACGCCGCAATGCGGGCAGGCAACTCCATCCGCCCACACGACGCTTTCCAGATATTCGAAAGCCTTGGCTTCATCGTGGAAGTAGGGGGAAGAGAGAACCGACATGGTGAAATGCTCCGTTAATGAGCATTCTATGCCAGATCAGGCTGGGTTTGTAAAGTGCATAATCGCCTGATTTGTGCCATATCAGCGTCACGATGTCAACCGAAAATAACCTATATGGTTATCAGTCGCGCTCGTCGGGCGGGGCAGGGTCGTGTATCAGATTGAGCCTGCGCAGGGCCAGGCAGGCGAGCCGCGCGGTTTCGCTCTTTCGGCGTGCGGGCGACAGCGGGCGGGTTGCCGCAGAGCGAATGATCTCGGCATCGTAGGCGTCCGCGACGATCAGCCCAGTGGTTTCCGGCAGAAATGCTGGCCCCTCAACCAAGGCTGCCTCAAGCGTGGGCGGAAGCCCCCAATAGAACCGGTCGCAATGATCGAGATACTCGGGCCATTTGGAATCGCCCAACAGATCGGCGCGCGATACCTTGATCTCGACGATCACAATTGCCCCGCGCGCATCGATCCCCATCAGGTCGGCGCGGCGTCCGTTGGGCAGCGCAATTTCGGGAGCAACCCAGATCTGGTTGCGGCGAAACAGCCGGGCAACGCCCCGCGCCACCGCCGCCGCGCCCTGCAGCGGACCTATTGGCGCGATCAGGGAGGCATCAAGGGGATCGTCCATCACGACGGTCGGAAGTTGCAGGCTGGCTCGGGTCATTCCCGATCCTAATACAAAAGGGGAACAAATGAAAGGCGTGGCAGCGCCTGGTTCCGTTTCCAGCTCGGCGTCAATGCGTTGTGGTATATCCCAGTGCCGCCAGAATGGTGCAATAACTCGCCGAGGCTTCATCATGCAGCAGCGCAGCCGCTCTGCGGTTGAGCCGTCCTGCCATCCGCGCTTTTTCCAGTGCCAGCAGACCGGCGTGAAGCTCGATGCCAAGCGTAACCAGGTCCCGCCCAGCAGTATCAATCCCGCAAGGGGCCGCTGCAGTCAGGATCGCCGACAGATCTGCACGGCGCGACAATGCGCCAAACGCAGGCCGATAGGGGACCCCTGCCAACCGGGCGACGATAGACAGCGCTGTTGCGACCGCCTCGATCCGGTCGAGCACGTCCTGCGCGTCATCGTTGGAAGCCGTATCTGCGGCGAGAATCGGTGAAAGCGGTGCAAACATGATGGCTGACAGTAATGATGCACAGTTAACGGCATTCTAAAGGTCCGATACGGATAGATACGAGTGGCGAAAAAGACACGATCTTTCAACCAACTTGTATATTTTGGCATTTTTCTCTTGTGCAGCGCAGCATGACACGGCAGCATTGCTGACGCTGATCATGAGCACCCCGATCTGACGCCCAGGGACGTCGTATTCAAAGAGGGTCGCCATCGCAGCGCAGGCGGGACGAAACGCATCCAGTTGAAAGGAAAAACATGCGTACGTCCAAATTCAACCGGGGCCTTGCTGGCCTCGCAATTCTCGTATCGTCGGCATTTGCCACCCCTGCGTTCGCGCAGGAGCAAGAGGCCTCGCCGCCGGTGACCGTTTCCGGCTCTGTCGGCCTTGTGTCGGATTATCGTTTCCGCGGCGTATCGCAGTCCGATGAAGGCGTCGCGCTGCAGGGCGGCTTTACCGTAAGCCACGAATCGGGCTTCTATGCCGGCACATGGGGATCCAACCTTGCAGGATGGGGAACCTTTGGTGGTCCGAATCTGGAGGTCGATCTGTTCGCAGGCTATGCGACCACGGTCGGTTCGGCGGGCATCGATGTCGGCGTGACCTGGTACATGTATCCCGACGGTTTCGACAACACCGACTTCTTTGAAGGCTACGCCAAGCTCAAGGGCACCGCAGGCCCCGTCACTTTGACGGCTTCGGTGCTTTATGCGCCCAAGCAGGAAGCGCTGGGCAATTTCTCGAACACCCCGTTCAGCCGCGGCCAAAAGCAGGACAATCTGTATCTTGCGGGCGATGCAGCGTTCAGCATTCCGGACACTCCGGTCACCCTGACCGCGCATATCGGCTATTCGGATGGAAACCCCGGCCTTGGCCCCAACGGCACGAGCATCGCGCCGACAGGCAAATATTGGGACTATTCGTTCGGTGCGGCGGTCAATGTCTATGGCACGCTGACGTTGAGCGTGACCTATGTCGATACCGACATCACACCTGCCGAATCGGCCTATCTTCTGCCGAACTTCCAAAAGTTCCGCACCGGTGGCGGCCAGATCGCCGACTCGGCCTTCGTGTTCGCGGTTACCGCAGCGTTCTGATGCTCTGCTGATATCGCCTTTGGAGGGCGTGGCCGCATCTGTCTGCGACAGATGCGGCCACTTTTTTTGGCAAGCGGATTGTTTTTCGCTATGGGCGCAAGCGCATGACCAAACTGCGCCTTGCTACCACTCATCCGGGAGAGCCCGAGATCTTCCATTCGCTGCAGGGCGAAGGAGTGTCTGCGGGAAGACCATCGGTTTTCGTGCGGCTATCGGGCTGCAACCTTGCCTGCCACTGGTGCGACACGCCGTATACCTGGTTTTTTACCGACCATGCTGGCGACCATCGCGGCAGGCAGACTTTCGATCGACGCGACAACAGCCTGACCCTTGACGCCGCCCAAGTCGCGCAGCAGATCGCTGCGTTTGGATGTCGGTACATCGTCTTCACCGGGGGTGAGCCACTGCTACAGCAGCCTGGGCTTGTTGCATTGTGCGAGGCACTTGGGCCGGATTACCATATCGAAATCGAAAGCAACGCCACAGTCGCGCTGACGCCGGCATTTGGCGGGCATGTCGATCAGCTCAACCTGTCCCCCAAGCTCGTCCATTCGGGCAACCCAGATTCCGCTCGCCTCAACGAGGCAGCATTACTGACCTATGCACAGGACCAGCGCGCCTGGTTCAAATTCGTAATCGCCAGCCCACAGGATGCCGATGAGGTCGCAATCCTGGCGCAACGCTTTGGCCTATCGGGTGAGCGCATTTTGCTGATGCCCGAGGGGACCAGCCCGGCCGAACTGCGCGAACGCAGCCGCTGGCTTGGCCCGTTGTGCCTGGCCAAAGGCTGGCGGTTTACCGACCGGCTGCACATCCACCTATATGGCGATACGCGCGGGACGTGAACGGTCACGGCATCGACCTAGCGTTGACTGCCCTGATTGCGCCACCGACCGACGACGCGCGAGACCATCTCGCTCTCGCCGCCACGCTGGCACCACAGGCTGCTGAACAGCGGATCATCAGAAGCAGGCCGACGCGATTCGGCAAGATCGTCGAACGATATGCGGATCGGGATCGATACGCCCTCGCCGCAGATGATACATTCGCGGTTGCGCAGCGCCGGGATCGAATCGAGGAACCCGCGTGCACCTTCGGGCATCGCCGAGCGGACATGCGCCTGATCGCGATCGTTGTTGAGACGCATCGCAATGATCGTTCCGCACTGCGACAGCACGCCTTCAGACAGATCGGATGGACGCTGCGTGATGAGCCCCAGCGATACCCCGTACTTGCGGCCTTCCTTGGCGATGCGGCTGAGCACGTTGCGCACCGCGCTGTGCTCGAGCACCCGGTCCGAGGGTATGTATCGATGCGCCTCCTCGCAGACCAGCAGCACCGGCGTGATCCGGTCCTTGCGGCTCCAGATCGCAAAATCGAACACCATCCGGCTGAGCACCGCCACCACCGTCGAGGTAATGTCCGATGGCACGCCAGAGACGTCGATGATCGAGATCGGCTTGCCGTCGGCAGGCATGCGGAAGATCCTCGAGATGAAGTCGGCCATGTTGTCGCCGACCAGCATCCCGGAGAACATGAAGCTGTAGCGCGGATCGCTTTTGATTTCCTCAATCTTGCCCTTGATCCGGAGGAACGGCGCACTCGAAGTCGCCTTGTCGAGCTTGCCCATTTCATTCTGGATGTTGGCCACCAGATCGGACAGCATGTAAGGAACCGGGGTGTCGACGGTGACTTTCGAGGCCCCTTGCGCGGCCTTGCCCTTGAGCCTGGCAGCCAGCAGGCACTTGGCCAGAATCTCGGCATCGGTCTGCCGGTCTGCGCCCGACGAGGTTAGAAACACTTCGCAATGTTCCTCGAAATTCATCAGCCAGTACGGCATCGCGAGATTGCCGACATTGAACAGCGCACCGTTTTCACTGAACGCGCTGGCATACTCACCGTGCGGATCGATCATCATGATATGCCCATCGGGCATCATGTCGCAGATCCGATGCAGGATCAGCGCGGCTGCGGTGGACTTGCCAGTGCCGGTCGATCCCAAGAGCGCAAAATGTTTGCCAAGCAGCGAATCGACATATAGCGCGCCACGGGTATCTGTGGTGGGGTAGACCGTGCCGATCTCGATATGCGGACGCGCATCGGCGGCATAAACCTGCTTCAGGTCGGCGCTGGTCATCGCGAAAAGCGGCGTTCCTGGGACCGGGTAACGCGTGACCCCGCGGCGGAAGTTGAAGATCCGCCCGGTCAGCTTTTCTTCTTCGCCTTCCCCCAGAAAATCGATCTGGCAGACGATCAGCCCGGCCTCGCGCTGGTGCATTCTCTGAGTTCGCACATTGGCGACGAGCCAGCGGGCGCCCATGCGGATCTTGACCTGGCTGCCCACCTGCCCCGCCATCGACACGCTGGGATCGGTGTGTTCCATCAACGCGGTCAGCCGGCTGGAGTCGAGCAACACCTGAGAACTGGAGCCTGCAATTTCGATGACCTCACCGATCCGCAAATGCTCTGCAGGGCGCTGGATCATCCGGGGCAATTCGGGGACATCGGCAGGAGCTGCTGGCATACGATCCTGAAAACTCCTGGGGCTAAGCTCGGTCATCGCGCAGTCCGGTGCCTTTCTGCTGCAGGTGCACCGGGCGGATTAACAGGAGACAGTAAATTTTCTCTCTATACCCCGTGACTTGGCTCCTGGTGGTGCGCAGGCATCAGATCTTGCGGAAGACCACCCCGCCCAGCCATCCCAGCAACAGCGAAATCAGTACCGCGCTTACCCCATAGAAGAACGGCTGATACTCGGCCGCCGTGGCGACGAACCGTTCGAAGCCAAACTTGCGCACCTCGATCTCGCGCACCGCAGCGGCGAGCACCTGGCCATCGCGCACCAGAAAGGTTTCAGCGGTGTAGAGGCCAGTGGGTACGCTGGCCGGGATCGACAGCCGTGCCTGATAGAGCACGCCTTCCAGGATTTCGACACTGCCCTCTTGCTGCTTGTAAAGCCCTTCGCGCTGGTTGAGATCGACCAGCCCGGAAAGGAAACGACTCTGCTCCTTGGGGTCGATCGATCCGGCAGGCGACAGCTGGAGGTTGCCAAGACCGAATTCGTAGATCGCCGCGGTGCGTTCATCGACGATCTTGTCGATCGGACGCGACGATGCCACGGCGTAATAGCCCGGCGCTGAGCGGAATTCGGTGCTCGCCGCATTGATCCAGATGCCGGCGATCTTCTGCTTTTCGCGCAGAATGATCGATTGCGGCGGGCCCTTGAGGATAACCACGATATCATTGTCGCCCGATGGCGGGGTGCCACCGGGGTAGACGATCGCACCGAACAGCAGCAGTTCCGCCCCGGTAAACCCATATTTGATCTGGATGTCGCGCTGCGATACCTCCGGCACCAGCACCGGTTCGGTGGCAGCGCTGGTCATCAGCCAGGCGCAAACAAGCAGCGCTAAATGTCGCAGCGCATTCACGGCAGCAGCTCGACCGAGTAGATTTCCGCCGGTCTGAACCCCAGGCCGATCCCCAGCCGCAGGGCCACCAGCAGCACCAGCACCGAGAGCAGTAGCCGCAGATATTCCGGTGGCAGCTTCTGCGCGAAGCGCGCGCCGATCTGTGCGCCGGTAACGCTGCCGATCAGCAGCAGTACCGCCAGCACGATATCCACTGCCTTTGTGGTCAGGCTATGCACCATCGTCGATGCGAGCGTTACGAACAGGATCTGGAACAGCGAGGTTCCCACAACGACCTGCGCGCCCATGCCCAGCAGATACAACATTGCCGGAACCATCACGAAGCCCCCGCCGACACCGAGCAAGATCGTCAATATTCCGGTGGCAAATCCCAGGATCAAAGGCGCGAGCGGCGAGATATAGAGGCCTGAGCGGTAGAACCGCCAGCGCAGCGGCAGGTTGGCAACCAGCGGGTGATGCCTGCGCTTCTTGGCGGGAAGCTTTTCGCCACGCCGCATTGCAAGGACGCTGGCCAGACTTTCACGCGCCATGATCCCGCCGATCGAGCCCAGCAGCAGCACGTAGACGATGTTGATCACCGTATCGATCTGGCCGAGCTGCTGCAGCGCACGGAACAGCGCGGCGCCGGCAAATGTGCCGAAAATGCCGCCAACCACCAGCACTCCGCCCATCTGGTAGTCTACACCCTTTCGGCGGCTGTACGCGATAACGCCCGATACGCTCGACCCGGTCACCTGGGTGGATGCAGAGGCGGCGGCCACCGTGGGCGGGATGCCATAGAAAATCAGCAGCGGTGTGGTGAGAAAGCCTCCGCCGACACCAAACATGCCCGACAATATGCCCACAAGCCCACCCAGCCCGATAATCACGAAGCCGTTGACCGAAAGATTCGCAATGGGAAGATAGACGTCCATGATATGAGCCCGACGCTAGACGCTTTAAGGGCCCAGCAGAAGAGGGCACGCGACCTAGAGAGCACGCTACGACGCTAAAAACCGGTGGACACCGTCAGGGCAACGCCCGACGCAGGCAACGCATCGCCATCGACCCGCTGCCTCCAGTCAAGCGCCACGGTCATCTGGCTGTCGCCGACCGGGAGCACAAGCGTGACCCGCGGCCCCAGATCGACCCGGTGCACCCAGCGCTTGCTGCCTGCCGCGTCCGGCTCCTGCTGCCCGCCCGCCCACACGCCCCCGCCGAGAGAAACCGAGTAGCCGTCTTGCGCCGCAACCTGTCGGCTGACCAGCATCTGCGCATCGAAAAAACCCTGGGCGTCACGATAGCCGACAATCCCCGTCTGACCGAACGCGTCCAGCCTGATGCGGCTGCGGCCCAGTGAGGTGCTGCCACCGCCGACCAGCAGTGCAGCGAACCGGTCATTCTGGGGCGTGCCGAGGCTGAAACGCCGTTCGACTGCCAGATCGACCGGGAGTGCGCGCCAGGGCCGCGCGGTGACGCCAAGCGCCAACGTCCGGTCATCATCATTGGCCAGCGCAGAGGCTGCACGAGCATAGACTGCGGGCGCCCGACCCGTATCGCCCAATGCATAGCGGACGATCAACCCGGCCTGACTGCCGCCATATTGCGCGCCCGGTGCCAAGGCGCTTGCCCCGCTCCCCTCGCGCACCAACGACCACGCATAGACCGACCAGCGTTTGCCCAGTATCTGCGCAGCAGGGTTCGAACCGGCACCCGCCAATGGCGGCGCGGAACCCACCTGTTCGGCTATCAACGGCCAGCGATTTTGGCCCGAGAGATCGGCAGACACAGTCCGACCTCCCATCTCCAGCAGGGGGTGCACCATCGCGCCATCGACTGGGATCGACCCAGGATCAGCGATGGGCAGCGGCGGCGCTGGAGCCGGCCCTTTCCACATCGTCATGGTGGATGTAGGCAACACAAGCCGGGCACGCCTGCCGACAACGACCGGCCGCACTGCTTGCCACAGCCCGCTGCGGTCTTCCGATACTGATGTATCTGAAATCGCAGGGAGGAGAACCGGGTTCAGCGCCGGGCCCGGCAAATGGTGGAAAATCCGCGCCGCCGACCACAAAAGCACGACAGTGCCCAGAAAAAGCAGTGGCTGGCCCCGCATCCTGCGTCGCGGCAGGCGGAGGGACGCCATGCTAGTCACGGACAGACGAGGGCTGATGGCTTGCCACCTGCAGCACTGATTGTGCGCTGGCCGCAGGCGCCGGAGGCGCAGCCGGGATGTGATGGCGGGTCTTTTCCCAGCTCAAAGGTGCCCCCCACAGGCTTGCAGCATAAGCCAGCAGCGCCCGGCGTGCGGCCATTACCGCGATGATGTTGCCGACCAGTGTGCGCGGCACTGACCACAGCGCCTCACGTCCGCCATATTGCTGCCCGGTACATGCGGCGCGCACGCAGATCCGCCAAGTCAGCACGACCCCGTTGACGATCAGCAGCGCGCGGAATGCCGGATCGAGCGGCGCTGGTTGGTAGAGGTCTGCCCAGTCGCCGATGCTGACGACCAGCCAGCCCAGCAGACCGAGATACGCGGTAACGAGCACCAGCGCGGAAAGCGCCGAGCGCCGGTCACGCGCGCGCATCCAGATATCGCCTACGCCCCTGCCCCATCCGGTTCGATCCCACCCGCTCAAGGCGATGCCGATGGTCCATCGGGTCTTTTGCCGAACCGATGCGGTCAGGTCGCCGGGGAAATAGGCGTGGGTGGCGATCAAGCCACCCGTGCCGTCGCGCGCGCGCACGAACAGCCCGCGCCCACCTGCCTCATGGATGCGGATGCCAAGCTCGTAATCCTCGGTCAGGCTGTCGGTAGCGAACGGGGCCCCGTCCGGCGCAGCATCGGCCAGCACCTGCAATGTCGCGCGCGCGAACCCGCAGCCTACCCCCGCACAGGGCATCGCGACCCCCAGACGGCTGCGCACCGGCATCGCGCGGGCATGTGCTTCGGTGAACTCATCGGCATAATGGCCGCTGATCAAGCGCGCCGCCGGATCGATCAGCGGACTGACCGGAAGCTGCACGAAAGCGTAACGATCCAGCAGCCGGTCATAGACCTGCAGCTCGCACGGGTGCACGACATCCTCCGCATCGTGGAGCACCACCGATCTGTAGGCGAACCCGGCTTCGCGCTCGTCCGGCATTATGTAGCAAATGCACCAAGCCTGACAGCCCTAGCGCAGCGGGAGAACCGCTGTGATTAGCGCCGCGCTTATGGCGCTGGCGTTAGGTTACGCGCACATACCCGTTGTCAGTGATATCCAGACCACTAGCGGGGCCATCCAACATTTCGTCGTCCCACGAGAACATCAGCGGCTCAATGTCAGATTTGTTTTTGGGTGTGACGGTAAACCACGCAGAGGAATGGGCGCGGCAGCCGTTAGGCAACGAGTAGTTAACCCAAACCATGAAGACAGGAACAATCCCGTCATCGAACGGATGGCGCGGGTCATTGCGAGCGAAGTGAATAAAGATTTGCGACTGAGTGCTTCCATTGGGCAGAATGATGAGGCTTTCATCATCTTCCGAATAATCGGCGGCGTCAACGTTCTCAGCAACGGTTTGAAAGTCCCAAATAGGGCTTCGAAACGCTGGCCCGATGCAGTGGCTGATGCTTGCCTTGAAGGCGGGCGTGGCACCAATATTCCCGAGACTAACATCGCATACCAGCAGCAACCCGCCTTGGCTTTGCGTCATAAAAGCGTCCGCAATGGCAACTGTTACCCAAGGTCGTTGCTGTCTCTCCGCTATCTCGTTCTGCCGCTCCATGGCGATAGTGGCTTTACCAGTATCTTCGACGGCTTCCCGGGTAAGATTGATCTGCCAGAGCAGCAAACTAATGCCAGTGATACTCGCCAACACACCGTAGACCGTCCAGTCGGCGGCTTTTTCAGCGGCCTTGGCAGCGCGCCATTGAGCGCAAAGATCGCTTTCAGTTTCGCTCTGTGGATTATTGCAGGGGGATTTCTGCACTATGCCTTGGGGGATATTGGGGACGGACGAAGACGCCCCGGAATTATCGCTATAGCCCTGCTGGTAGCTTGGATACCGCTCTATCTTTTCTGGATAGCCTAAGCTGAACGTGTAGGCTCCAAGCCCGAAAGCGATGAGCAGCGCGGCGATTAAAGCCGCAATTCCGACGCCCCTATAGCTTCCAGACATTGGATCAAAAACACCGCTGTAAATTTACCCCGGCTAAGCTTGTTCCTTACATTCGGCTCGGAGTCCATAACCCCTATGTCAGCCAGCTTCCCGACCAGCTCAGCGTAGGAGATATTGCGGCGCTTGAGTTCGGCTTTGAGCAAGCCCTTCACCTGGTCTTCCCAGTCTTTTCCGGTCTTTGGCATGATGTATCCTATATGATCATATAATCATCATATGCGATACGTTTGCCATTGACAACAGTGCATATTGTCATCATATAAAGTGCATAAGCACTGGAAACGATGATATGCAACACTTCCTCCTCTCAGCCGCAGCCCGCACACTCAGCCTCAAGGCTGTTTTTCGAATGGGCGAAAACAAGGCATACGACACGTTCAAGGCTATGCGTTGGGCCGATACGGACGGGGAAGCTGTTTGCCCACGTTGCGGCTGCACAGAGACCTATGACATTGCCACCCGTCGCCGGTTCAAGTGCGTTGCCTGCTATCACCAGTTCAGCGTCACCAGCGGCACGATCTTCGCAAGCCGCAAAATGTCGTTCACCGATCTTCTGGCTGCAATCGTGATCTTCGTGAACGGTGCCAAGGGCATCGCAGCCTTGCAACTCAGCCGCGATCTGGATTGCCAGTATAAGACGGCGTTCGTTCTCACGCACAAGCTGCGCGAAGCGATGGCGCGCGAGCAGGCCGGTCGCCAGCTGAACGGCGTGGTCGAGATCGATGGCGCTTATTTCGGCGGATACGTGAAGCCGGAAAACCAGAAGGCCGACCGCAAGGATCTGCGCTTGAAGTTGAACCGCTCAGGCAAGCGCCAGTGCGTTGTCATCATGCGCGAGCGCAACGGCAAGAGCCTGCCCTTCATCGTGCGCAACGAAGGCGATGCAGTGCCTTACGTGCGCGATCATGTTGGCACCCTCGCCACTATCCACGCCGACGAAGGAACGGGCTGGGATGCCCTTCACGCTGGCTGGGATACGAAGCGCGTCAATCACTCGGTTTCGTTCTATGATGAAGGCGCTTGCACCAACCAGGCCGAAAGCTATTTCAGCCGCCTGCGCCGCATGGAAGTCGGAACGCACCACCATATCGCAGGCCCATATCTGAACGCCTATGCGCAGGAAGCATCATGGCGTGAAGACAACCGCCGCGTTGATAACGGCAAGCAGACTGCGATGGTTTTGGATGCTGCACTGGCTGCTAACGTTAGCCGGAAATGGGCTGGGTATTGGCAGCGGGCGGCTTAATCCTCTTTTTCGTTGGAACCGCGACCCTTTATCAACTGTCCTACCACGCCCAAAACGCCCGCGCCCAAAAATGCAGACGCCATCAATTCGTTACCCAGAAACGCTGAGACTCCGGCTGCGATGATCAGCGCCATCAATGCCAAAAAACCATACAGACGACCAGCCTTGGCGTCATCGATATCAGCCTGGATGGCAAGTGTCTGAATGTCCTGAGCGTGGGCTAAGTTACCCTCGGCCATGCTAATGATGCGATCGGCAGCACCAGGACATATTGCCTCATACTCTTTCAGGTGTCGTGGATGGGCGATGGGTCCAGAAAAACGCTCTTCACTGACAAAGCTGACCATTTGAGCGACAACTTGGGCTTGCTGCCCGCTGGGCACCAAGTTTCGGATACGGTTAGCAATTTCGTGAGCAATCTCATCGTGCTCACTTATCTCAAGCCGAGACTCTTTCCTCGGTAGATTTTCTGGAGTTTTTGCCAATATCTTCCCGTTCGCTCTTTTCCGCATCGCGCAAGGCATCGCCGACCGACAGCCAAGCTGCGCGTATTGACGGTTTGATCATTTGTGCGCGGGCAAACGAGTGCGGCGCAAAGTAGCAATAATGCGCCGCCCACCCGTCTAGGAAGCCCTTGCGGAAGCTTTTTGATCGTGGTTTGAAAGTTGGCACTTGCATGTCTCATATATATGGGAGCCAGTAGCAAACGCAATCCTACATCGCAGATATGACCTGCGCATTAACATTCACCACCGCTCAGAGTCCGCCCTGATAGCCGCCACACTCCTAGCGGGCTGGACGGCCTGGCTTTTCGGTTGATAACGTTAGCAGCAAGCGACCTAAGCGCCGCCTGCACTCTGCCAGTAAGAAACTTGCACCTGGAGCAACCTTTGCCCTTGCTGGCTCAGGTGACCCATTATCGGGCTGTCACGGCCTTCGTGTGGGTCGAAGAAATCCGGACCCCAAGGGAGCTCGGCGTGCCGGGCAAGGCAAAATCGGGTTGCGCATTTTAGCCCGCACATGTCCATCTCTGGCAGATTGGATACCGTGAAATATTCAAGCCCCACGCGGAACGGATCAACGGAAGTTCCATAGACGACTCGCACCCAAGGGTTTCCATCTTGGTCCGCGAAGTTCTGACGAATCAGGCCGGGATGGTGCTCAGGCGCAGGGTGATCCGGCTGTTCATTATACGGAAACCGGCACCATACTGTGTCGTATGGTGCCGGTGATGTGGATAACGGGTAGAAGCGGAGCGGTATCAATTACCACCCAGCCTCATTTATGGCAGTCAGGCGGAAACCCTCGGGTTTCGCAGCGTCAACGGCCTTCTGCATTGCGTCGAGATATGTTTCGGTTATCTCCGAATGATAGTTCGGCTGCATCCTGATTTTTGGCGACCCGTGGACAGCGGGCTGCTGTGCACGCCCCGCTTTTGGTTGTCGCATTTTATACTCCTTTTTGAGGGATCGGCTCGCTTGCCGAATGACTCAATAACGCTCAAATGACCACTTTAGTGGCTATATACAACAAAAAGTTTCTAAGGCGTGTACGAGGAAATCATTTCCGGTTGGAATCATCGCACAATTCCTCACTGCAACCAGCCTATCCGCTGCTCCCATTGCGCCAATTGCCCGTAGGCTCATCACGCCCACCGCGCAGGCTTATGCGCCAGCGTAGCATCCCACCGGCGTTGGCCTTTTCAGATATGACATAGCCGTTGCTGCGGAGGCGTGACAACGAATGCCCCGTCCGGCGCTGCATCAGCTTGACCGCCTGCATGTCGTTCACGTTGATCTGGCGCGACCGCATGATCAACAGCGCCAGCTCGTGCGTTGTAAGCCCGCCTGCGTGTTCCCTGAGCGTAATCAGCATGAACCTTGCCATCTCGCCCCGAAACGCTGCGTAGGCAGGCGGTATTCGCCTTATGGGCAGTTCTTCCATGTCTATGTCGGGATCGAACACGCGGATAACGGTTTCCAGCGCGTGGAGGTCGGCGACCAGTTTTGCAGCCTGGGCTTGCAGCGCCTCTATCTCAGCGACCATTGCAGCACGCTTGCGAATGAGGCCAAAGCGGGTTTGTTCAAAGCCTTCTATCATGACGCCAACGTATCGGAATCGATGACAAACGCATAGATTTGCGTTGGTGCATTTGCTACATAATGCCGCGCTCGTCGGATCGCATCGCGTGCCAGATATGGTTGAGGCAATCTGCCTTTGATGTTGGCCCGGTGATACCCAGTGGCACCATCCGTACCCGGCGATCGCCCCGAGCGCCGCGCAAAGCGGCAAAGCCGGTCGCGGGATCATTGGCATACACGCCAATGTACAGCCTGTAGTCCTGCCCCGGCCAGCGGTGCAGGCAATGGCCGACCATATCGGCGATCACATCGGCTTCATCCCAGGCAGGGACAAAGACAGCCTGACGTGGGAATTTGTCCGAATCTACCGGCTTGTCTGCGGATGTGGGCGCCACGAACACAAGCCCGTGCGCTTCGTCATCACGGTGGCGGAAAATCCGTTGCCAGAACCACACACCATCCAACGCCAAATCATCGAGTGCTCCGATGAGAAACCAGATACCGGAAAACAGAAGAAGCTCGGCAGCGGTGAAGTCAACCGACGCGAAAACCGTGCACGCCAGCGAGGCGCACAGATTTTCACCTGTTGATGCTCCAATCGATCCCAAGCAATGCCCCCCGGCGGGGCAGACATGCCCCCGTCAAAGTGCCCAGTCGATTCGAATGGGCCCGTCTGAATTGCGCGATCCGTTTGTTTCCGCTTGAATGCCTGCTTCGCGCAATTTCGTCAAAACATAATCTGCCCTGTTGCCGGCGCCCTGAACGGTGAGCGAAAGCCCGGTACGCCTGGCAGCCCATGTAACCAAGGCAAGATTCTGGACACCTACGGCATCAGGCTCATCGTCATCGAAGCTGATCAAGGGCAAAGCCAGCGGCGGGGGAATGAGCTGCATCTGCCATTGCGGCTCAGCCTGGCTGAGACGCTGTTCGAGCGCGCGGTATGTGGCCAGCGTCGCCCCCGGCAACGGTGACGCGCGCACTTGCGCCAGCCGCTTTTCGCGATCCACCAGCACCGCGTCGGGGGACACCCCTGCCAATATGGCAAGCTCGCGCCCAACCAGCGCAATCGTCGCACGCTCCTTGCTCGCCTGTTCGCGCGCCGATGCCGAGGCAAGTTGCGCAGCCTCGGCATCGCCTGCAGCGGTCCCTACCCGAAATTGGTCGAGGCTGAGCTTGACCGGGCGCCCCAGCGTCGTTGCCAGCAGAGCCTCGCCCCGTTCTGCCGCCTTGGCACGAATCTGCGGGGTCAGGATCGTCGCGCGGATCGTCAGTGGATCGCTCGAAAAATCGATTTCGAGCTGATCGATCTTGGCCTGGGGGGGGAACTGATCTGCCAGCATATCGCGCGTCTGGCGTTGCGCCCGTGCTTCCCAAGCGATCTGGCTGAGCGAATAGCCCAGCGGGATCGCCAGCGCGAGGAACACGGTGGTGATGATCGCGGCCTGAACCCCGCTCTGCCGACTGGTGAGCTTGGGGCCAAAGCCATAAAGTCGCGCCATGACCGCCGCTGCGATCGCGATTGTCATCAGGTTGGTGACAAACAGCATCAACGCACCGAAAAACACCGTGCTGTTGAGCGTCGCCAGCCCGAAGCCGACAGTGGCAAGCGGCGGCATCAGTGCGGTTGCGATCGCGACCCCGACGATGGTGCCTTCACGCCCGCGAATCATCGCATAGGCGCCCGCCAGCGCCGAGAACAACGCGACGAGCAGATCGAATAGATTGGGCCGGGTACGCGCAGCGATTTCGGGCGTGATGTCTTTGATCGGCGAGAAAAACACCACCAACGCGGTAAAAAAAACCGCCAGCAGCACACCAGCGCCCAAGGATATAGCAGTGCGCCGGATTTCATTGCCGTCGACCATCGCCAGGCCAAAGCCCAGCCCGATGATCGGTCCCATCAGCGGTGAAATGAGCATCGCGCCGATCACGACCGCAGGCGATGAGAGCAGCAACCCCAGCACCGCGATCCCCGCCGACATCAGGATCATGAAGGCATAACGCGGGGTCAGTCCGGATTCGTCATCGACCTTGGCGATGACGGCGCGGTGCTCGATCGAGGGGATCACCGATCCGCGCCACCAGGTCCCGAGCGGTCCGGCGACCCGCGCGGCAAACCCACCCAGGCTGTTTGCCCGACCCCGGAATTTTTGCGCAGCGCCAGTCTGTGCGGGCTGGTCGGTCATTGCGTGTCACCATCTGCTGCCCGGCCAGGGGTGGACCGGCTTCTGCTTTGCCGATAGACGGATATCGAAATCGGTGCCAGCCGCCCGCAGCGTTTTTCTATGCGAGTAATGGCGCGATATGGCTGGAAGCGATGCGATGGTACCGGCTAAGCCGTTGCCGTTCGCCCTGGTTGAATTGCGGAAAAACAACAAAAAAGGCGGTGCGCCCATGATCAGGATCAACCGTATAGGCCTGCTGGCCCTATTGCTGTTGTGCGCCGCGTGCGCGCCCAAAGCCGCCCCCCGCGCCAGTGCTCCCGCCGATCCGCTCGATGATATCGCGCAGCGTTATGTCATGCTGTCGCTGGAAATCGGCACGCATGAAGACGGCTATATCGACGCCTATTATGGCCCGGCAGAGTGGAAACGCGAAGCCGAGGCATCGCCGCGCCCGCTGCCCGCGCTCGCCCAGGCGGTCGACACGCTCGATACCAGCATCGCTGCGGTCGATGTGACCGACCGCGAGCCGCTGGTCCAGCGCCGCGTGACCTTCCTGCGTGCGCAGCTCAACGCGGCGCGCACCCGCATCCGTATGCTGCGCGGCGAAAAGCTCAGCTTTCGCACCGAATCGCTGGGCCTGTTCGGCGCGACGCCAGACATCAAGCCGCTGGAAAGCTATGACCCGGTGCTCACCGAAATCGACGCGCTGCTGCCTGGCACCGGCACATTGGCCGAGCGGGTCGATGCGTTTCAGGAGCGCTTCGTCATCCCGGCCGACCGACTGCAGCCGGTGTTCAAGCGCGCGATCGCCGAATGCCGCGCGCGCACCGCAGCCCATATCCCGCTGCCGCAAGGGGAAAGCTTCCGGATGGAATTCGTCACCGGCAAGCCATGGAGCGGGTACAATTATTATCAGGGAAATCTTGCCAGCCTGATCCAGATCAACACCGACCTGCCGATCCGGATCAGCCGTGCGGTCGATCTGGGTTGCCATGAAGGCTATCCCGGTCACCATGCGCTCAACTACCTGCTCGAACAGCGGCTGATGCGCGGACGCGGCTGGATGGAATACAGCGTCTACCCGCTCTACAGCCCGCAAAGCCTGATCGCAGAAGGCTCGGCCAATTACGGCATCGACCTTGCCTTTCCCGCAGATGAGAAACTCGCTTTCGAGATGCGCGAGCTCTATCCGCTGGCGGGCCTGCCCACCACCGATGCCGCGCGTCTGGCCGCGCTGCAAGAGGCGATGACGGGCCTGCGCGGCGCGCGCTTCACGATCGCGCAAATGTATCTCGATGGCCTGATCGACCGCGCCCGGGCCATCGCGCTGACCCAGAAGTACCAGTTGATGAGCGAAGCGCGGGCAAAGCAGTCGATTGGCTTCACCGACACCTATCGCAGCTATGTGATCAACTACGGGCTCGGGCAGGACATGGTGCGCGAATTCGTCGAGGCCGCAGGGCCCGACACCAAAGCCCGCTGGGCGGCAATGGAGCGCGTGATCAGCGAACCGACGCTGCCTGCCGATCTGGCGGTGCGTTAAGAACCCCGTTCTCCGGCGAACGCCGGAGCCCAGGAATCAGGTTGCTCAACGTCGCTCCTGGATCCCGGCTTACGTCGGGAAACGATCTCGTTACGTTGCAAACAGCATCGCGTCGTCGGCAAAAGCCTTGAACTCGAGCGCGTTGCCCGCCGGATCGTGAAAAAACATCGTCGCCTGCTCGCCAACCTGCCCGGCAAAGCGAATGTGCGGTTCGATGACGAAACACGTGCCCGCCGCACGCAGCCGCTCGGCCAGAGCCTGCCAGTCGTCGATCGTCAGCACGACTCCGAAATGCGGAACCGGCACTTCGTGGCCATCGACCGGGTTATGGTGCGCCCGCGCGCTGCCGGCGGCAGGATCGAGATGCGCGACGATCTGGTGGCCAAACAGGTCGAAATCGATCCAGCGATCCGACGACCGCCCCTCGCCGCAGCCCAGGACATCGCGATAGAAATGCCGGGCCGCTGCCAGGTCATCGACCGGGAATGCCAGGTGAAAGGGTCTGATGGTCATGCCGGATGCTCGGGTCAGAACGTCGCCAGCGCGGCACCCAGGCCAGTCGCGACAACGCTGATGACGATCGGCTTGCCTTCCAGATCGAGGAAAACCAGTTCGAGCTTCTGCGCCTTCTTTAAGTGATCGATATCGGCAGCGGCGAGCGGCTTTTCGCCGATGCAGCCTTCAGGCAAACAGCGGCTGAAGACGATCTTGTCGATGCCCTTGGCCTGATCGCCATCGATCTGCATCAGCGCGCCGGTATCCAGCCGCACGCCCAGCGGCACCTTGACCAGCAGCCCGGTCTTGCCGCTCGATTTCTGCTTGGCGATGGCGACGCGGATCACCTCCTTGCCATTGGCCTCGTCAATCAGCGACTGGACGGTATCGCAGATTTCCGCCTCGCCCGTGCCCTTGCACCCTGTTGTCCAGGGCTTGGCGCCATCTGCCACCTTCTTGGGCGTGATCGCCTGCGAAGCGGGCGCGGCAGGTGTTGCAGGAGCCGCGGTCTGGGCCATCAGCGGCGCGCACAGCAGCAAGGCGGGCGCGGCAACGGCGAGGGTGCGAAGCAGGACGGGCATCGGATCAATCTTTCTTCATTGGGCGGGCTGGAAAGTCCACAAAGGCTGCGGCGCGCCCGAACACAGGCTGATATACGCGCAGCCGGTGCGCTGTCCATCGCCGCGTGATGGTTCCCCAGCGGGCACAGGATCGGTCGGGCGCAATTCAGGTGCCACCAGCACAGGCAAGGGCGCCGACATACCCTGCAGCAGCGGTAGCAGTGATATATTATCAGGCGAAACCGGTATGTTGACCATCCCCTGCCCGGGCATCGTGATCACCGCGCCGGGCGTTGGCGTCTGCGGCGTCGTGGCGCTGCCGGTCTGGCCGGTCGAGGTACCGGTGCCCGGGTCGGCAACGGCAGTGCCTCCACCTGGAGGCGGTGGCGCGGGCGGGGTATCCGATGGCGGAGTGGGTCCCGGCGGCGGGGGCGCAGGAGGATTGGCTGCGGGAGGAATGGCACCACCAACAGGCGGATCCTGCGCAGGCGGCACGATCGGAGGCAGCACCGTCATCACCCCCGGCCGATAGGTGATCTGATAGTTCCGCGCAGTACCCCGCGAGGCATTGATGATGTACTGGCCAGGGCTGGACGTCCCTCCACCCGTCGATCGCAATACCAGCCCGGTCACGACATCGCCGGTATCGCCGGTATCGCCATTGCGTAGTCCCGAATAGCTGACCGTCAACACCGGATCGCCGCTGCCCTGCTGGATTACCAAGCTGTTTGCGGTGACCAGCAGCCTTGCCTGATCGATCAACAAGCGCCCTGGTGTGTAGACGAAATCATAATTGAGCGCCGATGCACCCGATGCGGTGATTGCGTAATTGCCGACATCCGAACCGATGGTGGCAGGCGTTCCGAACGCCAGTCCGCTCACCACATTGGCGTTGTCGCCATTGCGGAAGCCGGTGATCATCGCGGTGAAGGCGGGGTTGTCCAAGCCATATTCGCGGCTCGCGTTGTTGACGCGAACCTGCAGCAGCGCCTTGGTGATGGTCAGCGTGCCGGGAACGTAATCGAACCGATAGTTTGCCGCATTCGCACCCGAACCGGTGATCAGATAATCCCCGACATTGCTCCGACTGATTGCGACAGTACGCAGCCTGAGGCCGGACACCACAGCGTCGGTATCGCCGTTGCGGAAGCCAGTGATGCTCGCGGTCAACGTGGGATTGACCCCGCCGTATATTCGGGTCTTGTCGTCGATGGAGACGGTGAGCAACGCCGGCGTGATCGCCAATGTACCGGGCGCATAGGCAAAGTCATAATTAAGCGCGCTGCCGCCCGATACGTCAATCCCGTATGTGCCGACACCCGACGCTATCGTCGCGGGTGTCGAAAGCACCAGACCACTGACGACCGCGCTGGTATCGCCGTTGCGAAGACCGGTGATCGTGCTGGTGAACGCCGGGTTTGCCAGCCCATATTCGCGGGTCGCATCATCGGCGGTTACCGTGAGCTGCGCGCGGGTGATCGTCAGCGTGCCGGGCACATAGCTGAAATCATAGTTTGCGGCAGCACCCCCCGATCCGGTGATGGTGTAGGCACCCACGTCGGACCCGATCGATGCAACAGTATCGTAGACAAGGCCGCTGACGACACTGGCGGTGTCCCCCGCGCGCAGGCCGCTGATCGTGCCGGTCAGTGCCGGGTTGGCAAGGCCATATTCACGCGCTGCGTCATCCGCAGTCACCGTGAGCAACGCGCGGGTAATCGTCAGCGTACCGGGCACGTAGCTGAAATCGTAATTGGTCGCGCTCGCGCCCAAGCCGGTGATGGCGTAAGTGCCGATGCCCGAGCTCAGCACCGCAGTGCTGCCAAACGCCAGCCCGCTGATCACGCTGGCATCGTCGCCATTGCGCAAGCCTGCGATGCTGCCTGTAAACGAAGGATCGGCCAGACCGTATTCGCGCGTCGCATCGTCCGCCGTCACAGTGAGCAGCGCCTTGGTGATTGTCAGCGTACCCGGAACATACGCGAAGTCGTAGTTGGTCGCGTTCGCACCCGCTCCGGTGATGCTGTAAAGCCCGGCATCGGATGTGATCAGCGCGCTGCTGCCATAGACCAGCCCGCTGACGACACCGTCATCGTCGCCATTGCGGAAGCCCGTGATCGAACCGGTGAACGTCGGATCAGCCAGCCCATATTCGCGTATGGCATCATCGGCGGTGACCGAGAGCAACGCCTTGGTGATCGTCAGCGTGCCCGGGATGTAGTCGAACTCGTAGTTGTCGGCAAAGGCATCGCCCAGATCGATCGCGTAGCTGCCTGCGTCCGAGGTGATGTCGGCAATCGTCCCGATGCTTGGAGCAAACAGGATCACGCTTTCGTCATCACCGTTGACGAAGCCCGAATAGGTAACGGTGAACGCCGGGTTGGCGGTGCCGTATTCGCGGGTCTGGTCATCGGCGCGCGCGGTCAGCAGCGCGCGCAGCGTGGTCAGCGCACCGCCGACGAAGTCGAATCCATAGCCGACGTCGGAGAGCAGCGATCCCTGATCAATGAAGATCGAATCGACGCCCGCATTGCCCGACGCAAAGTCGAAGAGATTGGGTGCGCCCGAGAAGGCATAGGATTCGCTGTCGCCATTGACCAGCCCGGCCAACTGGAAGGAATAGGCAGGCGCAGCCTCGCCATAAGTGCGGGTGGCATCGTCGGCGGTGAAGGTGAGCACGGGCTGGCGCGCAAAGATGAACAGGTTGCCCGCAAAGCCGCTGGCCGAGACATTGTTGTACAGGTTGTTGCCGACCAGCCCGCCGCGATCGATCACCTCGTAATCATCCGAATAGATCAGGAACCGTCCACCTCCGACGAGGTTGAACGCCATGGCGCCGGCATTGTTGGTGAAGACATCGCTCTCGATCAGGATCGCATCGCCGGCGGTGGCGGCAGTGAGCAAGGCTCCGGCATTGATGGTAACCGCCCGGTTGCCCGAAACACCCAGGTTTCGGATGCTGATGGACCTTGCGGAAATCGAACCGACGCTGATCCCGCCGCTGGTCGAGAATGTCTTGTCGTCGCCAGTTAGGATGGCGAGATCAACCATGGCCGAGCCTGTAGTGATTCTGCCCTCGGTCCCAAAGCTGATGACGGCATCGCCGGGATCGCGGAACGCATCGACTACGCCGCTTGCGGCGAAGTCGTTGGCGAACGCCGTGAAATTGCCGCTGTCGGTCGTTATCGCGGCATTGATGAAAATCGATCGCCCGGCACGGAACGTCAGTGCCCCGCCATTGCCGAAGATATTATTGACCGCAATCGCATTGCTGACTGTGATATCATTGTTGGCTTGCAACTCGACGGCGGTCCCGCTTGAAAGCAGTGCTGCCAGATCGCTGGCACTGATCGTCACATCAGCGCCAGGCGCATCGCCAAAGCCGAGCGCGGACGTATCGCCTGCGCTGCCTGTCAGGTTGAAAAAATACGTCGCGCCGGAACCGGCCACTGTGTTTTCCGGCCCATCGTCGCGTGGCGCACCAACGACCAGTCGCCCGGTATCGAGCGAAACCCCGTTGCCGAACCCGTCGAAGGTCTCGAGCGAACTGACGTCAACATCGTTTGCTTCGTCATAGCCTCGCCCCAAGATCGAGAGCAGAGCAGGCCCGCCAAAGCTCGCATCGGCAAATCCGACCAGATAGACCGCGCCCGAACTGGCAAAGGTTTCGGACAGACCGGAATCGTTGATCGCACCGATCGCAAGCCGGTCGCCATCAAGCGATACCGAGCGACCGAACCAGTCGTCGGACTGCAACCGACTGATGTTGAGGTCAGCAGCACCGGTATAGGCGCGTCCGATCGTCCCGGCGAGCGCAACGCTCGAAAAATCGGGTGCCGACATCGCGAACAAATAGGCTGCGCCGGTGTTGAAATCGACATTGCCGAAGCCATCGTCAAGTTCGGCACCCACCACCAGCCGCAGGCCCTGCAGGCTAACCGAGGTGCCGAAATGGTCCTCGGCATCAAGCGCACCCACATCGACGTTCTTGCCACCGATATAGCCCGCTCCGATCACAGCATCCAGCGCGGGATCAGTGAACACGCTGTCGGCAAAGCTGAACAGATAGACCGCGCCGGAATCGGGAAGGCTGTTACCCGCGCCATCGTCGAGAGGCGCGCCAACCGCCAACCGATTGCCATCAAGCGCCACCGAATAGCCGAAGACATCGCCCATGGCGGCAGGTGAGGCGAGCTCGTTCGGGCCATCGGCACCCGCCCCGATAAATGATGCGAGTGCAGGCGTGCTGAATGCTGCGTCGGCAAAGGTGAACAGGAATACCGATCCGCCATTGAGGTTGCTCGCGCCGACCGCGAGCCGATTGCCGTCGAGCGAAACCGCTCCGCCAAAGGCCCCACCCGGGGCCAGGCCCGGAACGTCGAGGTTCTTGCCGCCGACATAGCCTTCGCCCAGCACGCCTTCGAGCATCGGTGCATCGAAATCCAGGTTGGCAAAGGTGAACAGGTACACCGCTCCGGCAAAGCCCTGACCGTTCGCGCCCCGGTCCTGCGGCGCGCCGACCGCAAGCCGCGTGCCATCAAGCGATAGCGCCCAGCCGAAGGCATCCAGACCCTGCACCCCACCAACCGGCGTGCTCACCCCGCGGGTATAGCCTGCGCCAAGATTACCGCGGAGCTCACCGCCATTGAAGTCGGTGTCGGCGAAGGTCAGCAGATAGATTCCGCCTGAATTGCTTGCAGTGTTGCCAAAGCCATCGTCGCCACCGGCCCCGGCCACCAACCGGTCGCCATCCAGGGAGACCGCGGTGCCAAAGCCATCACCAGCCTCCAGGTTCAAACCAAGATCGCTGGTCGTCCCAAACCCACCTGACTCCGTCCCCAGGACGTCGACAATGGCAGGGAGGCTGAGGTTGGTGTCGGCGAAGGTCAGAAGATAGACCGCGCCCGCACCCACCGGACTGGTCGCATTACTGGTAAAGCCAGGTGCGCCCACCACCAGCCGGGTGCCATCCAGCGCCAGCGCATTGCCAAACAGGCCGCCGTCGCCAAAGCTGGTGACCGAACCGGTGGTGTCAAGATCACCCGCCCCCGTGTAACCTGCACCCACGATACCGCGCTGGACGGCAGAACCGAAACCCAGATCGTCGAAGGTGAAGAGGTAAACCGCACCGGGCGAGGCGAAATTGTTCGCTGATCCTGCATCGCGGGGTGCTCCGATCGCCAGGCGGGTACTGTCCAGCGCGACAGCGGAACCGAAGTTGTCGAAGTCATCGAGCGCGACGGTGACATTCAGCCCGCCAGAGTAACCTGCTCCGATCGTCGATGCGATTGCCCCGCCACCAAACCGTGCGTTGGCAAAGGTAAACAGATAGACCGCACCGGTTTCTGCCGCACCGTTTGCTGCACCGTCGTCGCCGGGGGCTCCGACCGCTAGCCGGCCGGTATTGAGCGAAACTGAAGCGCCGAACTGGTCGCCAGGGTCCAGTCCCGCAATGGCAATGTTCTTGCCGCCGCCATAATCGATTCCCAGAACGGCCTCGAGCATACCGCCGCCGAACAGCGAATCGGCAAAGCTGAACAGATAGACCGCTCCTGCACCGCCCTGCGTGTTGCTGATGCCCGCATCATTGGGTGCCCCCACTGCAAGCTGGTTGCCATCGAGCGAGACCGCAGAACCAAAGCTGTCACCCGCTTCGACGGCCAGCGGCCACAAATTCTTGCCGCCGACATAGCCATGACCAACAATCGCCTCCAGCGTGGCACCGCCAAAGCTCAGATCGGCAAAGCTGAAGAGGTAAACCGCGCCTGCGTCCGTCAGCCCATCGATCACGCCGTCATCGCCGGGCGCACCGATTGCGAGGCGGTTGCCATCGAGCGAGACCGACTGGCCGAACGCATCGCCTGTACCCACCTGCACGGACGATGCCGTCGGCGGCGATGCAAGCTCAAGCCCTGAGATCGTGCGATAGCCCGCGCCGAGGACCCCGCCGAGCATGCCACCGCTGAACGCGGAATCGGCAAAGCTGAACAGATACACCGCCCCTGCGTTGAACTTGGAATTGAGTGCGCCGTCATCACCCGTTGAGCCCGCAACGAGGCGGTCTCCGTCGAGCGATACCGAGACGCCGAAGTTGTCGAAGGCTCCCAACGGCAATGCGATATTGTTGCCACCTGAATAGCCCGCCCCGATGATCGCCTGTTGCGTGGGCGCAGCGAATTCGGAATTGGCAAAGCCGAACAGGTACACCGCGCCGGTATCGCTGAAGTTATTGCCTGCACCATCATCGCGCTGGGCACCCACTGCGAGCCGGTTGCCGTTGAGCGAGACGCCTTCACCGAACCAGTCCCCGCCGTCGAGCGTGCCAAGGTCCAGATCGTCAGACCCGGTATAGCCAAAGCCGATCGTAGACCTGAGCGTGCCGCCACCCAGCAGGTCATCGGCAAAGGTGAAGGTGTAGACGGCACCCATATTGAAGAAGATGCCGGGTACGGCGCCATCGTCAAACGGCGCGCCCGCCACCAGCGCCCGCCCATCGAGAGCGACCGATGTGCCGAACGCATCGCCCATTTCCAGATTGGGTACATCGATGTCGCCCAGCCCGGTATAGCCAGCACCGATGATACCGATGGGACTGATTGTGGATGGAAACGCTCCGGCGAAATTGAACAGATAGACCGCACCGCTGTCTTCACGGTCGCCTGCAAAGCCGTCATCGCCCGGTGCACCGACCGCCAGCCTTGTGCCGTCCAGTGCCACCGAGTGCCCGAAGAGGTCCTCGCTGGACATTCCTGGATCCAGATCGAAGGCTCCGGCATATCCCCGCCCGATCGTTGCCTGAAGCGCGGGAGCGCTAAAATTCGGGTCGGCAAAATTGAACAGATAGACCGCGCCGGAATCTGGCGCGATGTTGCCTGCGCCATCATCGCCCATCGCGCCAACCGCCAGAACACTACCATCGAGCGAAACCGAAACACCGAAAAGATCGTCGCGCTCAAGATTGGCGACAGACAAGTTCTTGCCGCCGCTGTAACCCGAACCGATCACCGATTCGAGCACCGGTGAGGCAAAATCGGGATCAGCAAAGGTGAACAGATATACCGCGCCCGAGAAGGGGTTGAGGTTCGACGCGCCCGAATCGTGTGATGATCCGATCGCCAGCCTCTGCCCGTCGAGCGAGACGCTCGCACCAAAGCGCTCGTTTTCAGCGATACCATTGGCGGCCAGTGAGGTCGCCGAGCCGGCCGCATAGCCGCTGCCGATCGTACCGACCTGCGCCAGACCATCGAACACCGCACCGCTGAAGGTGAACAGATAGGCCGCGCCGACCAGTTCGCCGTCGGTGTTGCCGGCATTGCCCGCAGCACCGATCACCATGCGGCTGCCATCTATCGCCACCCCGGTGCCAAGGCGATTGCCATCGACATTCAACCCATCGATGCTGAGAAACGCAGCATCAGGTGAGCCCGCTGTAATCCGCCGGAAAAGACTCGCGCCGTCGAGCGCTGCAGTCGTGAAGCCAAACAGATAGGCAGCGCCGACATCCAGACCGCCGCCCGAAAAGCCAGCGTCGCCCGGCGCGCCGACGACAAGCTGCGCTCCTGACAAGCCCAGCGATGTACCGAACCGATTGCCGGACCCCAGAGAGGCCACGGCAAAATCGTTGGCACCGGCGGTGTAGCCCGAACCGATTGTCCCGATCAGCGTCGGCGATGCGAACGCCGTGTTGTCGAAGCCGAGCAGATAGACCGCGCCTGAATCGGCGATGCTGTTGCCGTCGCCGTCATCGAGATATGCTCCCACCGCAAGCCTGAACCCGTCAGCGCTCAAGGCGACGGCGCTGCCGAAGCCATCGCCTGCCTCGAGATTGGCGACTGCGTAATTCTGGCCGCCGATGTATCCGGCACCGGCGATCGCCTGCAACGTCCCATCGTTGAACACCGCATTCGCGAAGGTGTAGAGATAGACCGCACCTGAATCGATCGCGCTGTTGCCGTTGCCATCGTCCTGTTGCGCGCCCACCGCAAGCTGGTTGCCCATCAACGCGACGCTCGAGCCGAACTGGTCTTCGGCCTCGAGATTGGCGATATCGATATTCTTCGATCCGGTGTAATCCGCGCCCATCCGCGCTTCGAGCACCGGGCTGGAAAAGGCGGCATCAGCGAAGGTGAACAAATAGACCGCGCCTGAATCGATACGGTCGTCGTTCGCGCCATCATCGCCTGGCGCACCGATCGCGAGCCGTTGTCCATCGATCGAAACCGCGCTGCCGAAGAAGTCGCCGACATCAAGCCCGCCGACATCGAAATTGCCCGCCCCGGTATAGCCCTGGCCGATCGTGCCGCGCAGTTGCGGAGAGCCGAAGGATTCATCGGCAAAGGTGATCAGGAAGACCGCACCCAGATTGGGGCCCGAATTGCCAAAGCCCGAATCGCCAGGTGCACCGATCGCCAGCTGGGTGCCATGCAGCGACACCGCGCTTCCCAAGCCAGCTCCGCTTGCCGGGCCGACAGACAGGTTCTGCTGCGGACCGTATCCGCTGCCCATGGTCCCTGCGAGACCCAGGCTCTCGAAATCGGAATCGGCAGAGGTGAAAAGGCGTACCGCGCCCAGGCCGCTGGATGTTGCATTTACGCCCGTGTCTTCAGGCGACCCCACCACCAGGCGGTTGCCATCGAGCGCCACAGCGCTGCCAAAACGGTCGCCCGCACGCAGTCCGCCTACCGACAGATCACCAAAGCCGCCATATCCGGCCCCGATCCGCCACCGCAGTTCAAATGGCCCAAACCGGTCGCTGAAAAGATAGACCGCACCGCTGAGGGGAACGAGATTGCCCGTGCCGCCATCCTGGGCAGCACCGACAGCCAGTCCCGATCCATCGATCGAAACCGAGCTGCCAAAGTGATCGCTAGCTTCGATCTCGGTGAGGTCGATGTCGTTCATGCCAGTATAGCCATTGCCGATGATCGTGCTCACCGTGCCACCGGTGAAACCCAGATCGGCGAAATCCACGATATAGGCCGCGCCGGAATCGCCGATCGCATCGCCAGCCCCATCGTCGAACGGGGCACCGACGATCAACCGCGTGCCCTGCAGCGCCACGGCGGCACCGAAGGCGTCGCCATTGCCACCGGCAAGATTGGCGACCGAAACATTGTTGCCCCCGGCATAGCCAGCACCGACAATGCCCTCCAGCGCGCCACCGGCAAACTGAGGGCCGGCAAAGCTGAACAGATAGACCGCGCCGGCATCCAGCAGCGAGTCCTCATCCCCATCGTCAAGCGATGCGCCGACCGCCAGTCGCGTGCCATCCAGCGCCAACGAAGCGCCGAATGCGTCGCCTGTATTGATGTTGCCCAGGCTGAGATCATTGGCCCCGACATAGTCCGCGCCGATCCTTCCCTGCAGGGTGCCGCCGCTGAAAAAAGCGTCGCTGAAGGTGAACAGATAGACTGCGCCAGAGTTCGTCACGGCGTTGGCAAGCCCGTCATCCTGCGGCGCGCCGACCGCAAGCCGATTGTCGCGCAATGCGACAGCCTCGCCAAACCGGTCGCCTGCATCAAGCGAGGCAACCGCAACATTCTTGCCGCCGCTATAGCCCGACCCGACGATCGCCTCGAGCACGGGCGCATCGAACGCCTCGGTGGCGAAGCTGAACAGATAAACCGCGCCGACACTGGCCAGAAGATCGGCACCCATATCTTCGGGTGCGCCCACCGCAAGCCTCAGCCCGTCCAGCGCCACCGAAGTTCCAAACTGGTGGATCGCCTCTGCGCGCAATCCGGGAACCGAGTAGTTGTTAAACCCACTATATCCTGCGCCCAGGACATCTACGAGGCGGGGCAGAAACAAAAGCTCGGGCGAACTGAAGGTAAACAGATACACCGCGCCCGAATTGATCGCGCTGCTATTGCGCCCGGCGTCCCCCACGGCACCGACCACCAGACGGCCGCCGTCCAGAGAAACCGCGCTTCCGAATTCGAACCCGCTTTCCTGGCCGAGCAGGTTGAGCGCGTAATCCCCCGTCCCGGCATAGCCCGAACCGATCCGGGTCGTCTGCAACAGGCCCGAAAAACCGGGGTTGGCAAAGGTAAACAGATAGACCGCACCCGCACGGTTCAGCATGTCATCGGCGCCGCTGTCTCCGCTCGCACCGACCGCAAGCTGGAGGCCGCGCAGCGACACAGATACTCCAAAGGCATCGAAGCTCGATACCCCCGGGTCAAAGTCATTGCCCATGCCATAATCGGCACCGATCGTCGCAGCCAGCGAACCACCCGAATAGTTGCTGCCGAAGGTGAACAAATAGACCGCGCCGGCATCGCTGACCGGCGACAATGCTCCGCCATCTCCGGGCGCACCGACTGCCAGTTGCAGCCCGTCGAGCGATACCGATGTTCCGAACGCATCGAAATCTTCGAGCCCTGCGACATCGACATCGAGCCCGGCGCCGATCGACACCAGACGCTCGGGCGTTACGCTGAAATCGCTGGCGAGCATGTTGAAGATGTGGACAGCGCCAACATCGATTTGGCTGCCACTGCTCCCGGGGTCACCTGCTGCACCAACCGCGAGAAAATCATCCTGGAGCGAAACCCCGCTGCCCAGCATCGCACCCGCGGCCGCAATCGGGCCGCCGGTGATCGAACCAAAATCGAGCACGCGGGCAAGGTTCGGGTTCTCGAATGCAGGACCTGCAAAGGTGAACAGATAGACCGCACCGGCGTCAGTGGAGGTGTCGTTCAGACCGTCGTCGCGAGGCGCGCCCACCGCAAGCCTGAGGCCATCGAGCGAGACCGAGGTACCAAACTGGTCGTTTGCCGCCAGGCGATCGAGCGAGAGGTTCTTGCCGCCGCTATAGCCTGAGCCGATGATCGATTGGAGCACCGGCGCGCTGAACTGCGAATCCCCGAAGCTGAAAAGATAGACCGCGCCGACATCGAACTTGTCATCGCCAGCGCCATTATCAAACTGCGCCCCCACGGCCATCCGGTTGCCATCGAGGGAAACCGACGATCCGAAGCCGGTGCCCTGGCGCAGGCCCGTGCCCAGCAGCGACAGACCGCCCACATCGGCATACCCCACGCCGAGTGTTGCTGCCAGCCGACCATTGTTGAAATTGCTGCCATCGAAGGTCAGCAGATAAACAGCGCCTGCATCGATGCTGGTACCACTACGCCCGGTATCCGAGCTGGACCCCAGCACCATCGCATTGAAATCCAGTGCGAGCGACGAGAGCGTTTCACCCGCGTTAAGTCCATTGAGGCTGAGGTTCCTGCCGCCTAGGCTGCCATAGTCCGCGCCGATGCGCGCGGTGAGCGACGGCCCCTGGAAGAAAGCATCGCTGAAGTTGAACAGATAGGCCGCGCCCGTGTCGGGTGCGCCATCGAAAAACCCGTCATCGCCCGGCGCAAGAACCGCAAAGCTTTCTGAGCCGATCAGCCCCAGCGATTCTCCGAACCGGTCGCCTGCACCCAGGTCGACCATGTCGAGGTCGTTGGGGCCGGTATAGCCAAACCCAAGAGTCGATTGCAGCGCGGCCGAAGTGAAATCCGCTGAAGCAAAACTGAACAGATAGGCTGCACCGTAATCCGACCCTGAATTGCCCTGCCCACCGTCCCCGTATGCGCCGACGCCCAGGCCGAAGCCTGAAAGCGCCACAGCGGAACCAAAGTTATCGGCCACATCGAGCGCGATCGAGACGTTCTTGCCCCCGGTATACCCATTCCCGATAATGGCCTCGAGCACCGGGGAATTGAACGCGGCATCGGCGAAGGTGAACAGATAGACCGCGCCTGCGCTGATGACATCATCGGCGATGCCATCATCCTGCTGGGCGCCGACCGCGATTCGGTTGCCGTTCAGCGAAACGCTGCCGCCAAAGGCATCGTTGGCATCGAGCCGCGAGACATTGAGGCTGGCAGGGCCTGAAAACCCGGTACCCAAGATTCCCGCAACAGTGCCCGCGTTGAATTCCAGATCGGCGAAGCTGAACAGATAAACCTCGCCGGCATTGGGCACGAAATCGTTGGCACCATTGCCGAACGGCGCGCCCACAGCCAGCCGGGTGCCCGACAACGACACCGACTGTCCAAACCGGTCATCGCCCTGCAATTGGCTGACCGAGATGTTTTTGCCGCCGGAATAGCCCGATCCGATGATCGCGCTGAGCACAGGGGATGCGAAGCCAGTGTCGGCGAAGGTGAACAGATACACTGCTCCAGCAGCGATCAGACTGCCGCTGGCACCATCGTCGAGCGGTGCGCCGACCGCAAGCCGGTTGCCATCGAGCGAAACCGATGTGCCAAACTCATCGCCCGACTCCAGTCCTGTTCCCGGGGCGGCGAACCCTGGGAACGAGCTGGAAAATGCCTGCAACACCAGCGCGTATTGGCTAGGGGCGTTGCTGGCGTCGGCAATGATGATGTTCTTGGGGTCGAGCAGCAGTTTGCCGCCGCGCTGGCCGTCGCGCGCGGTTGCCACCGTGCCGCGATAGACCAATGTGTCCTTGCCCGAAATCTCGATCTGCCCGCCAAGACCGCCGACCATGCCACCGCGTGAGATGGCGGTGCCAAGAAAGGTGGTCTTCTCATCCGACCACAACACGATCTCGCCGCCATTGCCGCGCATGCCGATGGCAGACACATCGACAACCACCGAATCGGTTGCGACCAACGTGCGGGCGTTGATCAGTTCATCGACGCTGAGCGCCTTGCCGCCCTGGAACTCGCCACCCAGCCGCACCCGCCCGCCGCGGATGCCGCCCTGCGCATAGAATTGCGCCGAGAACAGATCGAGCCTGGCTGCGCTGACATCGATCAACCCGCCAAAGCCGTGACTCCCCGATGCGCGGAACTTGCCCGAGGAGATGATCTGCTGGTCGGAAGTATAGCGGATCGAACCGCCGTGCAGGCCGCTGGCATCGATGAACGCATCGCCGGTGTCGATTGCGCGACGTGTGGTGTGGATATCGACGTTGCCGCCCTTGCCAAGCCCGGCGTTGACCGTGATCCGCCCGGCGAGCGAGAAGCCACCCGCATCAAGCTGGATATTGCCACCAGCTTCTGCGCCGCTCGCCGAAAGGATCGAACCGAACGACAGGAAATCGCTGCCAGTGATATGCGCGGTGCCGCCCGTCTTGCCGCCATCGAGGTTGATCGTGCCATCGAGGATGGTGCGCGCGGCATTGATCGTCAGCGTGCCTCCGGTGCCGCTGGTCGCCATCGCGATACCCGGTGCGGTGCTGACGTCACCGTCCAGCACATTGGCCCAGCCGATATTGCTGGTGGTGCCGCCCTTTTGCGGACGGCCACCGGTCACCGCCGCATTGGTGCCCGAGGACAGATCCATTGCGACATTCTTGCCGACCTGCACCTCGCTCGGGGCGGTGATCGTCACCTTTGCAGCGACCAGCGATACCCTGCCGTCGGTGCCAACTTGCATGCTGGAGGCCTGCGGGGTGCCGATGCGGACCGACTGGTTGACCAGATCGCGCGCCGCCGATGCGGTGATCAGCAGCGTGCCGCCGCGCGCATCGACCACGCCGCCGCCGATGTCGACCAGCGCGCCCTTATCATCCAGTTTCGTTACCGCATCGCCGACCTGGAATCGGATCAGGTTGTCGCCGTGCAGATCGAGCGTGAACGCCTGCGCGCCGCCGAAGGCGATCTTGCCCATATGCGCGGTGATGATGCCATCATTGGCGACCTGCGGTGCGACGAACGCGGCGATGCCCGCGTCGCGCACGGTGATCGTTCCGTAGTTGACCACCTTCGCGCCTGAACGCCCCGGTGTACCGAAGCGCAAGCTGCCGCCCGACATGAAGGCATCGTTGCCGATATCCGCGCTGGTCGCGACCAGCCCTGCGACATCGACCCGGGCGTCCTTGCCAAAGACGATACCGTTGCCGTTGATCAGGTAGATCTGGCCGTTGGCGGTCAGCTCGCCCATGATCTGGCTGATCTCGGGCCCGGTAACCCGGTTCAATGCAATCGAGCGCGCGCCCGGCTGGCGGAAATCGACCGCCTGGCCTGCTCCAATCGAGAAATTGTCCCAGTTGATGATAACCCGGTCGCTCGACTGGTCGATCCGTACCCGGTCGGTGCCTTGGCCGCTGATCGTCGCGTTGCCCGCGACGACGTTGCCACCGCCGGGATTGGCCCAGGCGGTTTGCGCGGTGATGAAAGCAAGGCCGGCAACCCCGGTTCGCAGCGCGATCTGCCAGCTGGTGAATCGCCGCGCGCGCTGGATCACGACACGCTGATCGGGTGTGCGGTAGATGCTCATCGTGTTGCCCCGATCGAGAAGAAGATGCGCGGATTGCTGCTGCCGTCAGGCGTGAAGCGCGCCTTGCCGGGCCAGGCCGCATAAACCTCGCCAAACAGCCCGTATGGCAGCGAGACGCGTGAACCCGCACCCGCCGACCACAATTCGGTCACCCGCAATTCGGCAAAATCGAGCCGACCGCTCTGCCGCAGGATGCCAGCATCGATGAACACGAACGGCTGCACCGCGATCGGCCCGAAGGCATAGCCGTGGTTCAATTCCATGCCGACGTTGATGCAATGGTCACCGCCCGCCGCGCCGTAATCATAGGCGCGGCCGAAGCGATCTCCGCCGAAGTTGCACTCGCGCGACGCTGATGCGCCGCCATGCAGCGCCATCTGCGCCTCGGCGGTCACCCGCACCCGGGTTCGCCCGACCAGCGGCGCGTTCCACACCAAGGAGGCATTGGCGGCAGTAAACTCGGGATCGCCCTGGGTGCGGCTGCGCAAGGGGTTGAACCGCCCGGTGGCACCCAGCCCGTCAATCCCCTGGCTCAACCCCAGCCGGACCAGCCCCGTGGTGCCATCGGTCCCGGCCCAGTCATAGCTGCCGTACAGTTCGTAGAACCGGCTGCGATCGTCGATCAGCGTGATGCCGAAGATTCCGCTGTCGGAATTGATCGCGGTGCCTTCCACCCCGACGATTAGGCTGGAGTTGCGGGTGCGGCGCAGCGGATAGCTGAGGCCGGCACGCACGACCTCTTCCTCGCCCTTGAACTCAAGGATCGAGAGGAACCCCCGCACCGCGCGCGAACGCGCACGAGAATATGACACCGTTGCGGTCAGCCCATCGTCGGTGATCGGTGCGCTATATTGCGCATAGCCCGAGATAAACCCGTCGGTGGGCAGCGTCGCGCGCGCATCGAACACCAACTGATCACCCGGGATCAGCAGCGAATTGGCGGTGATGCCGGCACGATAGCGCTGCTCGCCGAGGTTTTCGCGAATGCGGTTGTCGAACTGCGCTTCGATCGTCACCGGGTCGAGATCGACCACCACCAACAGGTTGGCAGCGCCAGGTGTCGCCTCGGACGGGCGGATGACAACCGACACATCCATGCCGCCCAAATCGCCGCTGGTCAGGATCGCGCGCTCGAGTTCGTCCACCATCACCGGACCACGCTTGATCAACGGGGTGAAACGCCGCCGGATCATGTCGGTGAGCCGGGTTTCGCCGACCATCCCCGCGCCCGATTTCAGCTGGATCTCGAGCCCGTCGACACTGCCTTCGACCACCTGCAGAACCACCACGCCATCGGCGATGTCCTGCGCGGGCACGAGCGCGAACGAGAGCGCAAAGCCGGCATCGGCATAGACCCGGGTGAGCAGGTCAGCAGCGCGGTAGATGTCTGCCAGCGTCAGGTCCTGGCCCAGAAACGGCGCCAAAGGCGCCTGCAGGCGGTCTTCGGATATCGAATCGAACCCGACGATGCGGAACCGGGTGACCCGGACCTTGGCGGTGTCGTCGACGGTGCTGGGGTCGGTGCGCGGGCGATCGATCGAGAACGGCGTGCGCGGCGTGGACAGGGGCACTTCGGGTGGACGGTTTTCGCGCTCGAACGTGCCTGCAGGTGGTCGCACGGCGTTTGGCAGGCCCTGCGCCGATGCAGCTGCAGGCCACAGCAAGGTGAAAGCGAGCAACGACAGGGCCACAAGCCCCGTTGCGCAAGGACGTAAAAACGCCCTGCTATCGCCACCCACAAAAAGTGTCCGCGAGATCGTCATGCGAGGTGCAACGTCCAGCTCCCCGAAGGGACATGAGAGGGTGCGACCCCGCCTCGGGAAGTCAGGACAAAGTCCGTGCCGCCAGGTACCAGATCCAACCGCGTCCGCAGTGTCGCGGATCACATGATCTGGAAAACCGGACGGCCGCCTGGCGCCTTGATCCGAACAAGGGACTCACCGCTTCAAGACGATACCGGAACGCCCCCGCTTCCTTGATCGCGCTTATGCACTGCGCCGACAGAAACGCAAGCATTTCCAACGAAAACCGGTCGAAACTGGAGCAATGCCAACGACCGATCCGGACCTGCGATGACTTGGGGTTTAGCGCCCCATGAAGGCAGCAACATCTTGCAGGCTAAAGGTTGATGTTGTGCATAGCTAGCCGGGCGACTTCGGCTTGCGAACGGCCCTTCAAACGCTGGACAAGCGAACACATCATGAGCGGCAACAGCCTTTACGGTTGACGCACCTCCGGAAAGACCGGCAGATTTGGAGCTAAAGCGCGACCCAAGCCGCCCATTTGAGGATGCAGTTTATTTATGGCCGATCCTATTCAAATAACATCAAATGGCGCGGTTGAAACCGTAACCCTCTCCCGTCCCGAGGCGCTCAACGCGATGGACGAGCCGATGATCCTGGCGTTGCAGGACTATTTCCGCGCTCTGGCTGACCGGCCGCAGGTCCGCGTGGTGATCTTGAACGCCGAGGGCCGGGCGTTCTGCGCCGGGCTGGACCTCAAGGGCTGGGCACCACGCGCCAACGAGGGCGCAGTGCACGGCGGCTGGCGCACCCAGCGCGCGATCGCCACGGTGATGCAACTGATGCGAAGCTGTCCGCAACCGGTGATCGCCTGCGCCCAAGGCGCAGCCTGCGGCGGCGGCATGTCGCTGCTGCTCGCCAGCGACGTGCGCTATTGCACCCCCGATTTCCGGATGAACGCGGCGTATATCCGCATCGGGCTTGGCGGATGCGACATGGGGTCGAGCTATTTTCTGCCCCGGCTGGTGGGCAGTTCACTGGCATCCGAGATGATCCTGTCGGGCCGTTTCGTCGGCGCAGAGCGCGCATTGGCGGCGGGCTTTGTCAGTGAGATCGTCGATCCTGCAGGCATCACGGACACAGCGATGGCGCTGGCAGCGGACATGCTGCTCGCCAGTCCGATGGGCCTCAGGCTCAGCAAGGATGTGCTCAACCGCAACATCGATGCGACCGGGTTCGAGGCGGCACTGGCGCTCGAAGACCGCCAGCAGATCATGCTGAGCATGACCGCAGATTATGCCGAGGCGCGCCGTGCCTTTGCGGAGAAACGCGCGCCACAATACCTGGATCGCTGAACCACCGCGCGCATGAGCGGATTGATTCGCCCCTGGCTAGGCTTTTCGGGGCGTGCGGTCCGGAAAATTTGGCGGCACGAACTGCCGCAATGCCGTAACGTCAGCCCGCGATCGCGCGGAAATCCGCAATATTTCGTCCGAAACGCGCTTTGCTTTTGCCCGCTGAGGGTGCAGATTAATCGCCAACGCCTGACACAGGCAGATGAGGTGAGGACGATGATGGAAGACGAAGATCTCGAAAGCTTCCGTGCAGAAGTACGCGCGTTCCTGGATGCAGAGCTGCCGCCCGAAAAGCGGTTTGCCGCAGACGGTTTTGCCAATGCCAGCAAAGAGCTGACTGCATGGTGGCAGGGCGTTCGCGCCAAGCGCGGTTGGGGCGCTCCGGGCTGGCCCAAGCAATATGGCGGCTGCGAATGGTCGCTCGCCAAGAAGCGCATCTTTGCCGATGAATCGACCAAGGCAGGTGCGCCTTCGTACAGCCCGTTCGGCATCACCATGGTCGCGCCCGTGATCTACACCTTCGGCACCGAAGAACAGAAGGCAGAGCATCTGCCGCACATCCTCGATGGCAGCCGTTTCTGGTGCCAGGGCTATTCCGAGCCCGGCGCAGGGTCAGATCTTGCCAGCCTGAAGACCCGCGCGATCCGTGACGGCGATGATTACATCGTCAACGGCCAGAAGACCTGGACGACACAGGGCCATTGGGCCGACTGGATCTTCTGCCTGGTGCGCACCAACACCGAGGTCAAGCAGCAGAGCGGCATCTCGTTCCTGCTGATCGATATGAACACGCCCGGCATCGAGGTCCGCCCGATCCGCACCATCGACGGCATGCACCATTTGAACGAGGTGTTCTTCACCGATGTCCGCGTTCCGGTGAGCAACCGCGTCGGCAATGAGAACGATGGCTGGACCTATGCCAAGTTCCTGCTCGGCAATGAACGCGCCGGGATCGCGGGTGTCACCCGCACTGCGGGCGATCTTGCGCGCCTGCGCGAATGGGCCAATTCGACCGAGCATTTCGTCGACCCGCCAATCAGCGACCCCAAGATCGCGCAGCGGCTCGACGCGCTCGACCAGCGGCTTTCCAAGCTCGCAGCGCTGGAAGCGCGCGCTCTGGAAGCCCCGAGCCAGTCGCTCGAGGCAATGCGGCTGGTCGCGCCCTTGAAGCTGCTGGGCACCGAACTGTCGCAGGACGTGTCCGAACTGGCGCTCGATATCGCAGGCCCCGCAGCGCTGCCACGCCCGGCCGAAAACCGGGTTCACCCCTATGGCGGCGAGGGCGAACATGCGATGTCCTCGTTCCTCTTCGGCCGCGCGCAATCGATCTATGGCGGCACCAACGAGGTTCAGAAGAACATTCTCGCCAAGATGATGGCCGCAGGGCTCTAAGGCACCGCACCTTTTCCGTTTGTCCCGAGCGAAGTCGAGGGACGTGCGCACCCACTCCCGACGCGGCCGAAATCTGCCGCGTCGGGATGAGTTTCAGGATCACACACCATGTTCGCACCCAATGATGACCAGCAGCTGCTGGTCGATAGCGCCCGCCGCTTTACCCAGAAACATTATGCCGACGACAAGCTTGGCCAGATGGGCGAAAACCCGCTCAACACCGCTTTGTGGTCTGAAATGGCCGAAGCCGGGTGGCTGATGCTGCCTTTCGCCGAAGCCGATGGCGGGCTTCAGCCAGAAGGCCAGTCGGGCCTGGGCGATTGCGTCAGCCTGTTCGAGGTGCTGGGCGAAGGTCTCGTGGTCGAGCCGGTGCTGGCGAGCACGATCCTGGCCGGTGGCCTGATCGCCGCCGCCCCTGCATCGCAGCAGCGCGCCGACCTGATCGAGGGTATCGTCTCGGGCGGGGCGCCGATCGGGGTCGCGCTGCATGAGCCGCGCGCGCGCCACGACATCTGGTATTGCGAAACCCGCGCCGAAAAATCGGGTGACGGCTGGACGCTGAGCGGGGTCAAGTCGCTCGCGCACGGTGCTGCTGCGGCCGAGACGATCATCGTGCTCGCCCGGATCGAAGGCGATCCAGCCCCGGCCGATCACGGCGGTGCCGATGGCCTGGGTGTGTTCCTGGTCCCTGCTGATGCGCAGGGCGTGACCGTGACCCCCTACCGGTTGCGCGACGATCATTGGGTCGCCGATGTCGCGCTGGAAGGCGTGCGCGTCGGCAGTGAAGCGTTGCTGCTCGGCCCCGGCGATGCCGCCGAAGCGCTCGAAGCAGTGATCGACAAGGCCCGGCTGCTTCTCGCCGCCGAGGGCACCGGGATCATGCGGCGCCTGTGCCTTGCGACCCAGCAATACACCGCCGACCGCAAGCAGTTCGGCGTGGCTCTGGCCTCGTTCCAGGTGCTGCAGCACCGCATGGTCGATATGTCGATTTCGTTCGATCAGGCACGCTCGCTGGTGTATGAAGCTGTCACGCATGATCTTGCGGGCAACCAGGCCGAGATGGTGCGTGCCGCGCGCGCCGCGTATCGCGCGGTCAGCGAGGACGGCGTCGAGGTCGGCAAGCAGGCGATCCAGCTGCACGGCGGCATGGGCATGTCCGAAGAGCTGCCGATGGGCCGCGCGCTGCGCCGGCTGCTGGCGATCCGGCAGGCTTTTCCGCTGTAAGGCTCCATCACGCCGTTATTGCCGTCACCCCCGCGACGGCGGGGGTCCCGCTCCTGCACTTCGGTCGCAGAAGAAAGCGGGATTCCCGCGTTCGCGGGAATGACGGGGTGGGGTACCAGACGCATCCCCGTTCTCCGGCGAAAGCCGGAGGCCAGGAGTCAGATCGCATTGCCGTCGCCCTGGGTTCCGGCTTTCGCCGGAAAACGGACCTATAGCGCGTCGTAATCGATCGGCGCATGGCGGTCGAGCGTGCGCGAGTCATCCGCCATCGGGTATTTGAGCCCCGTCGCGCAATTGAACAGCACCACCCTGTCCGCCGCGCTCACGAGACCGGCGGACAGCGCGTAGTGGTATGCCGCCAGCGTCGCGCCACCCTCGGGGCAGAGCAGCAGCCCGTCCTGCCGCGCGGCCTGTTGCACCGCCGCCTCGATCGCAGCATCCTCGACCGCGAGCGCCTTGCCCCCACTGGCGCGGACCGCCCGCAGGATCAGGAAATCACCCACCGCGCGTGGCACGCGAATGCCCGCCGCCACCGTCTGTGCGTTCTCCCAGCGTTCGGCATGTTCGGTGCCATCGTCGAACGCCTTGACGATCGGCGCGCACCCCGCAGCCTGGATGGCGAACATCTTAGGTCGCTTCGGCCCGATCCAGCCCAAAGCCTCGAGCTCGTCGAACGCCTTCCACATGCCGATCAGCCCGGTACCACCGCCGGTGGGGTAGAAGATTGCATCAGGCAGCTCCCAGCCGAACTGTGAGGCCAGTTCGAGCCCCATCGTTTTCTTGCCCTCGATCCGGTAAGGCTCCTTCAAGGTCGAAAAATCAAACCAGCGGCCCTGTTTGGCGCCCTCGCCGACGATGGCACCGCAATCGTCGATCAGCCCGTTGACCCGCCACACCCGCGCGCCCTGCAGCGCGATCTCCTGCACGTTGATGTCGGGGGTGTCATCGGGGCAGAACACGACCGTCTCGATCCCGCAGCGCGTTGCATACGCGGCCAGCGCTGCGCCGGCATTTCCGTTGGTCGGCATCGCGATCCGCTTGATCCCCAGCGCCTTGGCCATTGCCACCGCCATCACCAGCCCACGCGCCTTGAACGATCCGGTCGGAAGCCGCCCCTCGTCCTTGACCAGCACGTTCGCCCCGCCCGATACCGGCAGCGGCACCAAAGGCGTCTCGATTTCGCCCAGGCTGACGATGTCGCGGACATGCCGCACCGGCAGCAGCTCGCGCCAGCGCCACAGATCGGTTTCGCGCGATTGCAGTGCGGCGCGGTCCAGGTGCGCGGCGATGGCAGGAAGGTCATAGCGCACCAGCAAAGGCCGGCCGACACGCGACAGCCCGTGCACCTCATCGGCGGGGTAGATTTCCCCGGTCATCGAGCATTCGAGATGGGTGACGAAGGTTTTTCGGTCGGCGGTGAGGTTGGTGAGCAGGGGCATCGGTACAATGGTCTCCAGGCGCTTGACGAGCGGCAGGTGTTGCAGGTGGGGCGGTTGCTATCACCCAATGTGATATCATGAAATTTTGCAAGAGCTTGCGGTTCAGTCGTCAGCGGAATGGCAGCCCCATCGACCAGCCGAACCGGGTGGATTCATGGCCCGGATAGTCGGTCAGGCCGATGGTCATCGTCTCATGCCCACCGCTGGGCCGCGCGCGATAGGTGCGAAAAATGCGGTCCCAGACCGACAGGCAGAAACCGAAATTGCTGTCATGTTCGATGCGGGCGGTGCTGTGATGGACCCGATGCATGTCCGGCGTCACGATCGCCAGCCGCAGCAGGCTGTCGAGCCACAACGGCAGCGCCAGATTGGCATGGTTGAACATCGGCAGCACCGCGAGCAGCAGCTCGAACACGATCAGCGCCCATAACGGCGCACCCAGCGCGAACGCGACCCCCAGCTTGAGCAGCATCGACAGCCCGATCTCGAGCGGGTGGAAGCGCAACGCGGTCGACATATCGAGATCGCGGTCGGCGTGGTGGACGCGGTGCAATCGCCAGAACCAAGGCAGTCGGTGGGTTGCCCAGTGCTGCGCCCATACCGCCAGATCGAGCAGCACGATCGCCAAAACGCCCTGCGCCCAACCGGGCAGACCCGTCTGAGGCAATAGCCCGAAATCGGGCGTGGCGGTATAGCCTGTGACCGCGCCGAACACGCCGATGAACACCAAGGCCTGCACCCCGCGTTCGACCGGCATGTTGATGGCCACGAACCCCAGATGCGTGCGCCATCGCGCAGCGAGCGGCAACCGGTGGCGACGGCGCGGCCACACCGCCTCGGCCAGCAGCAGCCCCAGCGCAACCCCGATCAGCACTCCGCTGATCAGCCATGGCTGGCTGCTGGCGATCATGACGCGTCGGCAACCTCGTCCTGCGCCGATTGCTCTGCCATCGTCGGATAATCGGTATAGCCCTCGCCGCCTTGGCCATACCAGCGCTTGGGATTGTCCGGGGTCAATGGTGCATCGGCGGCCAGGCGCGCGGGCAGATCGGGATTGGCGAGGAAGGTGCGGCCAAAGCTGATCGCATCGGCGCAGCCATCGGCCATCGCGGCAGCGGCATTCTCCAGCACATAGTCGCTGTTCAGCACCAGCGGACCTGCAAACACCTTGCGGATATGCGGGCTGACCGGCGGCACATCGCTGGCGCCGAAGGTGCCGTTGGCGGGCGGCTCGCGCAGTTCGAGGAACGCAATGCCGATGCTGTCGAGCAGCGCGGCAGCGGCGGTGAAGGTGTCTTCGGGGGTCGCATCATTGACCCCTTGCGTCTCGCCATTGGGCGACAGCCGCACCGAGACATGCTCGTGGCTCCACACATCGACCAGCGCCTGCGTGATTTCGCCCAGCAGGCGGATGCGGTTTGCGATTGCGCCGCCATAGTCGTCCTCGCGCAGATTGGACGAGGAGCGGATGAACTGGTCGATCAGATAGCCGTTGGCGGCGTGAATCTGGACGCCATCGAACCCGGCGCGGCGGGCGTTTTCGGTGGCCCGGACATAGTCGCCGATCACGCGGGGAATTTCGTCGACCGGCAGCGCGCGCGCGGTGTCATAGGGCTTGGTGCCCTCATAGGTGTGCGCGTGATAATCGAACCGGGTGGCCGATGCCGAGATCGGCGGCTTTCCGCCGATGAAATCGGAATGCACAAGGCGACCCATATGCCACAACTGGCAGATGATGCGTCCGCCGGCCTTGTGGACCTGCTCGGTGATCGGCTTCCAGGCTTCGACCTGCTCGTCATTCCAGATCCCCGGCGCGAACGGCGTTCCCAGACCTTCCGCGCTGATCCCGGTGGCTTCCGATATGATCAATCCGGCGCTGGCGCGCTGCGCGTAATATTCGCCCATCAGCGGGACCGGCACATGCGCCTTGGTCGCGCGGCAACGCGTCAAAGGTGCCATCAGGATGCGGTTGGGGCAAGCGATCGCGCCGAGCTGGATCGGATCGAACAGGCCGGGCATTTGGTCGGTTGGCATCGGCAAAAAACTCCGTTTGCTCCGTCCCGGTTTTGCCGAGACAGGATTTAAGGGATTGGCTAAAGGCCCGCGATGACAAAAGCAACCGAGCGCGGTGGCGGGTTTGCCCTGCTTGCGCTGATTTTGGCCAATATAGCGCTGGCGTTCGGTCCGCTGTTTGTGCGGATGGCCGATACCGGGCCCGTGTCCGCCGGATTCTGGCGGCTGACGCTGGCCTTGCCGGTGCTGGTACTGATCGCGATGCAACGGCGCGAGCCGCTGTCCGGCTATGGCCGGGGGATCTGGTGGATGCTGGCGCTGGGCGGCTTTGCCTTCGCGCTCGATCTTGCAAGCTGGAACTTCGGCATCGAGCGCACCAAGCTCGCCAACTCGACGCTGTTCGGCAACATGGGCAGCATCATCCTTGTGCTCTACGGTTTCGTAATCAGCCGCGCCTGGCCACACAAGGCAGAGCTCGGCGCAGTAATCCTGGCAATCGTCGGCGCCGGCCTGCTGATGGGCAGTTCGTACGAACTCGACGTGCGCAATCTGGTCGGCGACCTGTTCTGCCTCGCGGCAGGCGTGCTGTACGTCGTCTATCTGCTGAGCATCCGGCATGTCCGCAACGAGCTGGGCAGCTGGTCCGTGCTGGTTTGGTCGACCGTCTTCGGCATCGGCCCTCTACTGCTGATCGCGCTGCTGCTGGGCGAACCTGTGTGGCCGACCGACTGGACTGCGGTGCTGCTGCTTGCGGTGGTCTGCCAGCTCTTCGGCCAGGGGCTGATGGTCTATGCGGTCAGCCATTTTTCACCGGTGGTGCTGGGGATCGTGCTGCTCAGCCAGCCCGTCATCGCCGCGATCATCGGCTGGGTGGTGTTCAACGAGGTGCTTTCGCTGGCCGACTGGATCGGGATGATCGCGATCGGCGTGGCGCTGGTGCTGGTCCGTCTGCCCGAAGCACGCCGCGCGGCACGGCTTGCAGGTTCGCCCCAAGCTTCCTAATTGAGGAATCATCCACGGAGGAACCGCGCGCTTATGTACCGTCCGACAAAGCTTGATACCCTGCCCGATGATGCCACGCTGGACGAGGTGCGGGCTTTTCTGCCTCCGTTCATCGCCGAAGAAGCAGTGTTTGATGGTTGGACAGCCGCAGCGCGCGATGCTGCCGCAAGTGGCCAAGGCGTCGATGCCGGTTTGGCCCAGCTCGCCTTCGACCAGGGTCCGATGGACATGATCGAGGCGTGGATCACCCAGGTCGATGCCCAGATGATCGAGGCGTTCCCGGCCGAGCGCATCGCCGGTATGAAGATCCGCGAGCGCATCACCGCGCTGGTCGCGTTTCGTTTCGAAGCAGTGGCACATCAGCGCGAAGCCCTGCGCCGCGCGACCGCCATCATGGCGCTGCCCTCCAATCTGGGCCGCGCTGCAAAGCTGTCGTGGCGCACCGCCGACCTGATGTGGCGACTGGCGGGCGATACCGCGACCGATTACAACCATTATTCCAAGCGAATGATCCTGTCGGGAGTCTACGGATCGACACTGATGGCGTTTCTCGACGACGAAAGCACCGACTTTGCCGACACCCACGCATTTTTGGGGCGCCGGATCGACAATGTCATGCAGTTCGAGAAAGCCAAGGCCAAGTGGACCAATGGCGGTGAGAGCCTCAGCCTAACCCGCTTTCTGGGACGTCTGCGCTACCCGGCGCGCTAAGCCCGATCACCGCGGCGCGATCGTGCGCCAGGCTTCGGCGATTTCGGCGAGCATCTGGCGCGCGGAGATCAGCAGGTCGACCTTGTCGACGCTGATCGCGGCATTGATACGGCGGCTCGCCTCGCGATAGATCCGCGCCAGCGCGAGCGCCAGTTCGCCGCCCTTGTTGAAATCCAGGCTCTCTTCGAGCGCGATCACGATGGCGGAGGCGCGGGCGCGCGCTTGGATCATCGGCACGCCCTCGCCCCGCTGGGCGTGCCGCACCGACGCATCGAGGCGCAGCAGCAGCTCATCAAACAGGATCAACACGAGGTCATGCGGGCTGGCGCCTTCGACCCGGCTTACGGTGTCGACGGCCTTGTAGCTGCCCATGTTGCGCCGGGGGGAGATGAAGCTCATGACGGTCCCTTATCGTTTATGGTACTTAGCGGTTGTTGTTGCCGGACCAGACAGAAACCTGCTGCTCGATATAGCTCTGCGTTGACCGCAGGATCGTCAGCTGCCGGTCCATGTCGCCGAAGGTTTTTTCCAGCTGCTCGCGATAGCGGTCGCTGTCTTCCTGGACCTTTTCGAGTTGCTCGGCGAGACTGGCGGCGAGTTTCTTGAGCCGGTCCTGCGCACCCGTGAGCGAACTGCTGGGGGCCTTGAGGCTGGTCTTGACGTCCTCGAACGCCTTGGCGAGGCCAGGACTGCCCGGGGTCGGCGTAGCAGGTTCAAGCATTCTGGCGACACCTTCCGGATCGGCGGCGAGAGCCCGGTCGAACGCGGCGCTGTTCAATGTCAGCGTGCCGTCGCGACCGGTGCTGATCCCGATATCGGCAAGCGCCCTGTAGGCGCCACTGTCGGACAGCGGCGTGGTGGTCAGCGATGCCATCGCGCGCATCATGTCGCGCGCGGCACGTTCGCCTGCCAAAGGGCCACCACTGGCACCATCCAGCCCTGGCGCGGTCGCATCGTTGAGCGCAGTCCGCAGGCTGTTGTAAGCCTTGACGAATTCGTTGACGACATCCTTGACCGACGATGTCGGCTGATCGCCGCTGATCACCACGTTGGTTCCTGGAGACGCCGCCAGCAGATTGATGCGGACGCCGGGCACGGCGGTGTCGATCTGGTTCGAGCTGTTGGTGACCTGAATGCCGTTGACGTTGACGATGCTGTCAGTCGCAGCGGTGACCGAGGTCATCCCTGCGCCGCCTGCAGGCGGAAACGCAAAGGCATCGAGCGCCGCGCCACCGCCCGACCCGGTCACGGTGAAGGTGTTGGCAGACCCTTCCTTGCCGCGCAGCACCAGCCGCGATCCGCTGTTGTCGGTCACGATGCTGGCGGTGACGCCGCTGTCGGTGGCGTTGATCGCATCGCGCAAGCCGCCAAGGCTGTTGTTGGTTGCATCGACGACGACATTAAAGCTGCCTGTGGACGTCGCGATCGTCAGCGTGCCCTCACCCACCTGCGCGTTGGCGGCAAAAGACGCGGCGGAGACCATGCTCTGAGCCGATGCCAGCTGCGTCACCTGCACCGTTGCGGGTAGACCCTGCGGCTTCTGGCCAGGAATGAAGCTGGCGGCGACCAGATCGCCCCGGGTCGAGACCAGAGAGCCGGAAAACTGCCGTCCGTTGAGGATTTCTGTCAGCGCGGTGGAGAAGGTATCGAGCGCCGAGGTCGCCGAGGCGAGCGCAGAGATGCGTGCCTGGTTGAGGTTCTGCCGGTCGCGCACCGCGGCCTGCTTGGGTTCCAGCGACGCCGCCACCAGATCGTTGACCAGCGATGCGCTGTTTACGCCGGTGAAGCCGGTGATGAGATTTGATATTCCGCTATTGGTGACCATGACCGTGTCCTCTTGAAACTGTTAACGGCGCAGGTGCGCCCGCTTTAAGCCGTTTCTCGTTCATTTCTGCGGCTTCCCGTCCATGTCGAAGCGCATGTCGTCAGGGACCGCCAGATCGGGCTGGCCAAAGCCGACGTCCATCTTTTCGTTGATGCGGAACACGAAGGCGAGCAGCGTCGCCACCGCCATGTACAGCCGTTCGTCGATGATCGCGCCGGGCTTCGAGGTGAAATAGATCGCGCGGGTCAGTTCGGGATAGCGCAGGATGGTGACACCCTTTTCCATCGCCAGTTCGCGCATCACCTGCGCAATCGCGCCGCGTCCGCGCGCCAGCACCACGGGCGCGGCATCGTTCAGTCGGTCGTAACGCAGCGCGATCGCAAAATGGGTCGGGTTGACCAGCAGAACGGTCGCGTCTTCGACCGCCTTGCGGGTCGACCCGTTGAGCATCTCGTACTGCCGCCGCCGCACCGCCTGCTTGAGCTCAGGCGAGCCTTCGGTTTCCTTATGCTCGTCCTTGACTTCCTGCTTGGTCATCTTGAGCTTCTGGTTGCGCTGGAACCATTGCGCAGGAACATCGATCATCGCGATCAGCCCCAGGCACCCGGCCATCGCCATCATCGTGATCGCAAACAGCTCACCAAACGCACCGATCCCGGCGCGAACATCGCCATGGCCCAGTTCTGCCATCTGCGGCAGCATCGTCATGATCATCACGACCCCGACCGTGCCCATCAACCCGACCTTGGCGATCGATTTCACCAGTTCGATCAGCCCGTGCATCCCGAACATGCGCTTGAGACCGGCCATGGGATTGAGCTTGCTGGCCTTGGGCTGGAGCGCGCTCCAGCGAAAGCCGAGCGAACCGAGCGACGCAGGCGTCGCCACTGCGGCCAGCATCAAGAACACGAACAGCCCGCCGAACGGCAGAGCCAGCGGTGCCAGCAGGGTCATGGTCCGCTGCCCCATGTTGAAATCGGTGGCATCGTGGAGTTCAAACACCAGCCCGGCACGCAACATCGATGCGACCGCCGACACCATCACGTCACCAAACAGCACGAAGGCGAAGGTTCCGACGATCATGATCATCGCGGTGCCCAGTTCCTTGGACTGAAGCACATCGCCTTTTTCCGCCGAATCGCGCAGTCGCTTTTCGGTCGGTGCTTCGGTTTTTTCACCGCCACCTGGGGGCTGGTCCGCCATAAAGTCAGCCTCCCGCCATCACTTCGGATTGCTCGAGGCCAAGCTCCATCGCGCGCATCATGCCATCGGCGAGCACGGGCGCTGCCATCGCGAGCAGGATGATCCCTGCGAGCACCGCCACCGGAATGCCGACCGAAAACAGGTTGAGCTGCGGTGCAGAGCGAGCCAGCATGGCCATCACCAATTGCACGATGATCAGCGCAGCCCCGACCGGAAGCGCGATGATCAGCCCCATCGAAAACAGCGTGCCGCCAAATTCGACCAGGTTGAAGATCACGCGCGATGACACCAGCGCGTTGCCGGGCGGCAAGGCCTCGTAGCTTTGGACGATGATTGCGATCAGCATCAGGTGCCCATCCATCGCAAGCAGCAGCAACACCGCGATGATCGACAGGAAGCTGCCGATGACCGGGCTGGAGGCACCACTTTGCGGATCGCTCATCGATGCAAAGCCAAGCCCCATGGTGTTGCTGATGACTTCGCCTGCGACGAACGCGGCCGAATAGCCGATCTGCAGCGCAAAGCCGATCGCCGCGCCGCAGATGACTTCACCCAGAATGAAGACGAAGCCCGAATAGCTGATCAGCGTGCTATCGGGCAGGTTGATATCGACCGAATTGGCAGCGGCAATGCCGATCATCGCCGACAGAATGATCCGCACCTGCAACGGAATGCTGGTCGCGCCGAACACCGGTGCCACCATCAGCGCGGCCCCGGGCCGGATCATCGCCATGATCCAGATCCACAATTGCGCTTCGACAGAGGCAAAGCCCGGTGCGATCACAGCAGCAGATCCGGAATGCGGCTGAAGATCTCGACGGTGAAATCGGCGATCAGATACAGGATCGATCCGCCGAACAGCGCCAGGATGATGCCGAGCACGATCAGCTTGGGCACGAAGCTCAAGGTCGCCTCGTTGATCGAGGTCGCCGCCTGGACCATGCCCAGCAGCACGCCGACCAGCAGCGCGGGGATCAGCAGCGGCGCAGAGGCAAGCGCGGTGATCCACAAGGTCTGCTGCGCAAGGCCGATGAAATAGTCGGTCTGTTCCATGTCAGTTTCCGATGGCTATCAAGATCCGTTTGTCCCGAGTGTGTCGAGGGACGTCGGTCAAACGGTGGCGCATGCGTCCCTCGACTTCGCTCGGGACAAACGGGAGGGCGGTGCTGGTGTCCATGGTCATCACGGTCACGTCACGAACGATGCGGCGAGCGAGCCCATGGTCAGCGCCCAGCCATCGACCAGCACGAACAAGAGCAGCTTGAACGGCATCGAGATGATCGTCGGCGACAACATCATCATGCCCAGCGCCATCAGCGTCGAGGCGACGACAAGGTCGATCACCAGGAACGGCAGGAAGATCATGAAGCCGATCTGGAACGCGGTCTTCAATTCGCTGGTGACGAACGCGGGCAGCAGGATCGAGAACGGAATGTCCTGCGGCCGGGCGAAGGCCTTTTCCTTGGCGAGGTCCATGAACAATTTAAGGTCGGTCTGACGCGTCTGCTTGATCATGAACTTGTGGAATTCGCGCCCTGAAATCTCGATCGCGGTTTCCAGTTCGATGGTATCGGCGGCATAGGGCGCGACTGCGCGCGAATTGATCTCGGTAAAGGTCGGCGCCATCACGAACATCGAGAGGAACAGCGACAGGCCGATCAGCACCTGGTTGGGCGGGGTCTGCTGCAGCCCCAAAGCCTGGCGCAGGATCGAGAGCACGATGATGATCCGCGTGAAGCTGGTCATCATCAGCAGCATCGAGGGCAAGATGGTGAGCAGACCCATCAGGACCAGGATCTGCAGGGAGAGCGTCAGCGGCTTGCCATCGCCCGCGACATCATCGAGCGCACGACCCAAAGCCTCGGACGCGCCTGGTGCTGCGACCGGGCCTGTGGCCTGGGCGAAGGCGGGGTTGGTAAGGAAGAGGGCGAGGATCGTGATCGCGATAGCGATCAGCGCAAACCCTCCCGTTTTCCGGCGAAAGCCGGAATCCAGGGGCGAGATCGTGTTGTAGCCGCTCCTGGATTCCGGCTTTCGCCGGAAAACGGAAAAGCGAGTTGTGGAAGATAAGAGCACACTCATGCTCCGCGTCCCTTGAACGCGGCGAGCAGATCGCGCTCTGATCCGGCCAGCGTCGCCGGGGGAGGTGATACGCTGGCCGGACCGTGTTCGGCATCGGCGCGAGCGATCGTATCGATCCGCGCGCGCGTCACCGAAACCAGAATTCTTTGTCCTGCGAACTCGACCACGGCGAGCTTGCCCGAGACACCCATGGTGACCGTTTCAACGATCTTGAGGTGGCGCTGCTGGTTGCCCATGTCGAGACGGGCCATCATGCCGGGCTGGTACTTCTTGTACAGCCACAGGCTGCCATAGATCATGCCTGCCATGATCGGCAGCATGATGACGAGTTTGATGATGTAATAGGTCATGCAGGTCCGCTTCTTGTCCTCCGCCGCGCCGCCGGGTTTGCGGCGTTCTGACGGGGACAATGCAGACCCTGTCAGACGCGCCGTTCGACCCGTGCCTGGCCGACGTTCTTTGTCACCACCTCGGCCACCCGGATCCCGAACCGGCCGTCGACAGTGACAACTTCCCCTCTTGCAACCAGCGTGCCATTTACGTTGATGTCGAGCAGCTCGTTGGCCTGGCGGTCGAGTTCGACCACCGAACCTTCAGCAAGCTCCATGATTTCGGCCAGGCGCAGCGAGACGCTGCCGACCTCCACCGACAGACGCACGGGAATGTCGGCAAGAAAGCGGTAATGATTTGCCGCCTCATGCAATCCGTTGCCGCCCAGGTCCATCGGGCTGGCAGGGACACCCAGCATCGGGGCTTCGCTCATGTCGCTCATGGATCGTTATCCTTTTTCTATGGTTTCGATGCGGAACGCGGCCAGGCCGTTCTGTTCACCCAGGCTGCCGCGTGCGAACACGCGGTCACCGATGATCAGCGGCAGGTTGCGCGCCGGAGGAATGGGAATGATGTCGCCGGGCTTCAGGTCGGCCAGCTGGGGCAATGTCAGCACCGGACGGGCCAGCACCGATCGCGCGGGAAGGCTGACATCGGCCAGCACCGTGGCCATCTGGTCGCGCCAGGCCGGATCGGGTCCGCGCTCTTCTGCAAAGGCGGCAGGCGTCAGGCACTGGTCGGCACCCTGCAGGCCCTCGAGCGGGTAGACGATCTCGATCTCGTAGCGGCTGTTGCCGGGAAGAGTCAGGCGGAAACGCTGCAGGACCATGCGCGCCGTCGGTGCGGCGATCCGCGCACCATCGATGCTGCTGGCATGCCCCACAGCATGACAGGCAAAGCTGCCGACCTCGTTCCAGGCGCTGCCGATCCGCTCGCCGATCACCTTGGCCATGCGACCAATCAGGCGGATGTCAGTCTGGGTGAATTCCTTCTTGGTCACCGTGCTTTCGCGCGGCGCACCACCGAAGAACGCATCGAGCATCGCCGAAATCATCGCCGGCTCCATCCGCAGCAGCACCCGGCCCTTCATCGGGCTCAGCTGAAACTGGCTGATGCTGACCAATTCGGGCTGCTTGTCGCACCACATATCGAACTGGGTGAATTCCGGATCGGGCGCATCGACGCGCAGCTTGACCCCGGCGATCGGCTCGAGCGCATTGCGCAGACCGACGCACAGCACCCGGGCGACGCGGCGCAGGACCGGAACGACGGTCTTCTGGTCGGCGTCCGCACGCGTAAAGCTATGCTCGGCCGGACGGCGCTCGCCCGCTGGGGCAGCGGTGTCGTCTGGCTTTTCGGCAGCCTGCGATGCGGTGGATTTAGCCTTGCTCATGGTCTGGTTTCGCCCTGTCTCACGCTCACTCGCGTCACTGAACCACGATGCTGGTGAAATAGACGTCCTCGACCCCGCCAAAGCCGGTCTTTGCGGTCAGGGTTTCGTTGATGACCTTCTTGATCTGGTCCTTGAGCTGTTCCTTGCCCTCGAGCGATTCGAGTTGCATCGCATCGAACTCGCTGATCGTCATCAGCACGGCAGAGCGAACGGCGATGTTGTGATCGGTCAGCGCCACGGTGATCTTGTCATCGAAATAGGTCGAGACTGCGAGCGACATTTGGGCAAAGCCGGTGTCGCCGCGCAGGTTGGCGGTGAACGGTTCCTCGATCGGGAAGTAGGTGACCTTGAACTTGGCGTCGAGCTCGGTGCCCGATCCCGGGTTCTTGAGGCCCGCTGCCTTTGCTGACACGGTGCTGCCGTCCTTCAGCACCACCTTGGGTGCGTTGGGGTCTTCATGTTCCCCGCCGCCGATCATGCCGGCAGCGAAGAACCCGGCAGCCGCGCCGCCACCGCCCAGAACTGCAACGAGCAGAACGGGAATAAGCAGCTTCTTGACCAAGCCACCCTTCTTTTTCGGTTCCTTTTCGGTTTCAGCCATCTGTCGATCCTTAAGCGAATGTCATGTGTTCAAGAGGTTAGGCGTAGCGCACATTGTCGCTTAGGCGACGCAGGACGGTTTTGGATTCTTCGGTCATATCGGTCGCGGCCTGGCGCTGGTTGCCATCACGGGTTAGTCCCGCGTCGGAGCCGGACTGGCCGCGCTGTTGCGCCGAACCGCCGCCCATACCTGTGGACGTGCCCGCAGATTGCTGGCGCAGTTCGACGGTGACATCGGTGTTGCGATTGCCATTGTTGCGCAGGTCCTGCTCGAGCCGAATTTGCGACTGGACCAGCGTATCGCGTACCGCGTCATGCTCGGTGACGATGCGGACCTGGTCACGAATGGGACCGGCCAGCATCTCGATATCGATCCGGCCGAGGTGCTCGGGGCTCATCTGCATCCGGACCATCTGTCCGCCGCCTGCGACACGCGCGATCTGGGTCTCGATGTTGCCGACGAAGCTGGAGTCAAAGGCGAGTGTTTCCAGCTGCGCTCCAGGTGCGCTGCCGGTCGTGACCGGTGCGGTCAGGCCCTGCGCGGTATTGCCTGCGCCAGCAGAGCCGACGGCATTCAAGGCCGCTGCCCAGGATGGCGGAACGGCATCAACAGGCTTGGGTGCGATCGTTTCAAGAACCGGCGTCGGTGGTGCCGATTCAGCTACAGGATCGGCCAGATCGAGCAGTGCACCGAGCGCCTGTGCGGGACGAGCGGTTTGCGAAGCGGACTGAACGGCACGCTGAACCGGAAGTGGCACCGGGCCGGACTGGACGGCTTCGGCAGTTGCGACCGGGTCGGTCGCTTCGGCCGTCACGGCAATTGCGGCAGTCTGTGATTCAAGCGCTGCGCCGGCGTGAGGCTGAGAGGCACTGATCGCGGTCCGCGCGGTACCGTTCTCCGGCGCCATCGCTTCGGGGTGGGTGGGCACCGGGAGCATCGGATCGATGATCGGCGCAGCAATCGGTACGGCGTCGTCCGCAGTATCGACGGGCTCGTCCCGCTTTTCGGCAGGATGCGGACGCGCAGCGGGCGCGGTAGCAGCCAGTTCGTCGGCATCGACAGCTTCGGGCATCCCCTGCGGCGCGATCTGGCCAAGCTCGGCAGTGCCCGAGATAGGCGCAGCAGGTTGAGGCTTCGTGCCATTCAACACCGCCTCGATGATCTGGCTGGGGCTGGCATCGGCAGGCAAGGTCGGAATATCGGTGGTTGCGGCGATCGGCTCCACAGCAGGCTGCGCGCCGGGCACCTGAGCCAGTGTTTGCGCAAAGCTGCCAACCGCAGTGCCCGATACAGCAGTGCCCGCCGCCGCAGCATCGCTCGCAGCGGTCTCCGCTCCGGTTATCCGCGCCAGCTGGCTGGCAAAATGGTTGGTATCAGGCGACATGCCCGACTTCACAGCAGGAAGCGTGCCAACTGAAAGCGATAGCATAGAAGACCCCGACCGGGTCGCAATCCTGTCCTGGTTCATTCCTCGGCTTCCTTCTTGATTCTGCGCCGGATCGGCAGCCGCGCGGCCTTGCGGTCGGCGGTATCGTCGGCATGGGCAATTGCCCGGTCGAGCAGTCTGGATGTGGTTTCGCGGTCGATATAGGCGGCAGTGCGTTGCCGCTCGACCTGGGCAAGATGCTGCCGCGCGCGCACCAGCGCGGCGTTGATCTCGCCATCGGCCCGCATCAGCCGCTGCGCCAGCTCGAGCTGGGCGTGCAGCGCGGCGCCGGTGTTGCAGTGCGCCGCCTCGAATGCGCCATCGCGCAGCTTCTTGAGCCGGTCGGAATTGTTCATTAGCGTCGCTTCATTGCGCATCGCAGTGGCGGCAACGCCGATCGCAAGCTTCACCTGCGCATCGCGCACCGCATGGACCCGCCGCCAGGATTTGGGCTTCAGGCTCATGCGCCAAAGCCGTCCATCAGTTCAGCGACGCTGGCATCGAGATCGATCCGGTCGTGCGGGGCCTGGCGGATGAAGGCCAGCAGATCGGGCCGTCGTGCGACGGCTTCGTCGATATTGGCGTCAGACCCTTCGCGATAGGCGCCCATCAGCAGCAGATCGCGATTTTCCTCGTACGCCGACCAGATCCGGCGGAAATTGGCCATTGCGCGACGGTGCTCGTCGGAGATGATGTCGGTGGCAACGCGGCTCAACGACTTGCCGATATCGATCGCGGGGAAGATGCCCTGCTCGGCCATCGAGCGTGACAGGATGATGTGCCCGTCGACGATGGCGCGCGCGCCATCGACCACCGGATCGTCGAGGTCATCGCCATCGGCCAGCACCGTGTACAGTGCGGTGATCGACCCGCCGCTTTCGCGGTCATTGCCCGCGCGCTCGACCAGCTTGGGGATCAACGCCAATGCAGACGGCGGATAGCCCTTCATCGTCGGCGGCTCGCCCAGCGCCAGCCCGATTTCGCGCTGTGCGTGCGCGATGCGGGTGAGGCTGTCGATGATCAGCAGCACCTTCTTGCCTTGCTTGCGGAAATATTCGGCGATCGCGGTGGCACGATACGCCGCGCGCAGACGCAGAATCGGGCTATGATCAGCGGGCACCGCGACGGTCACGGTGCGCGACTTCATCGGGCCGGACATCTTGGTCTCGACAAAATCGCTGACCTCGCGACCACGCTCGCCGATCAGCCCGACGACGATCACGTCTGCTTCGGCAAAGCCGATTATCTGGCCGATCAGCACCGATTTGCCGACGCCCGAGCCTGCTGCCACCGCGATCCGCTGGCCATGGCCTGCTGTGAGCAATGCGTTGATCGCGCGCACACCCAGATCGATCGTCTTGGTGACGCGGCCACGGTTGAGCACGTTCTCGCGCTTGCCCGCCAGCGGCCAGCGATCATGCGCAATCACCGGGCCAAGACCGTCGAGTGGCTCGCCCATCGGCCCGATGACCCGGCCCAGCAGCGCCTCGCCGACAACGGCCATGTTCGATTGGGCATCGGGTTCGACCCGTGCCCCGCTGCGCAGCGCGGCATCGCTTTCGAGCGGCACCATCATCGCGCGCGATCCGCGAAACCCTGCGATCTCGGCACGGATGCGGCGGCCATCGGCGGCACGAACCGATCCGCCATAGCCGATCGGATAATCAAAACCGGTGACCTCGAGCATTCCGCCTTCATGCGCGACCAGACGGCCGACGCGGCGTGGCCCTGCCCCCAGAGCGGCGACCTTGTCGGTAAACTGACGAACGGCGTCTTCCTGTGCGGCGATCATTGGTCCCCCTCCAGATCATCGATCAGTCCCTGCAGCGCGTCGAGCATCGGCTGTGTTCCTTGCTCAATCCACCCATCAGCATGGTTAAGCGAAACCGTGCCGCGCCGGATCGACGGGTCGGGGGTGAGCACCAGCCCGCATTCGGTATCGCCCAGCAGCTTGCGGTCATCGGGATGCACGTGCAGCGCGCTACCGCGCATGTCGCGGGTGACCAGGGTCGCCAGCGACTGGCAGTGCTTTTCGAGCACCGCCGCATCGGGCTCGGCAAAGCCGCTCGAGCGTTCGAGCATCTGCTTCATCGCATGCAGCAGCATGGCGCACAGACCCTGCGAAAGCTGCGGCCGCAGAGCGTTAATCGCCAAGGCCAGAGCCTGCGTCGCGGCATCGCTCGATTGCAGCTGTGCCTCTGCCTGCGCGATGCCATCGGCAACGCCCTGATCATAGGCTTGCACCAGCAGTTCCTCGGGCGATGGGCCTTCGTCGATGATGGGCTCGTCATCGAAATCGTCCTCTTCGTCGAAATCCATCACCGGAGCCTGCGCCTCGGCGCTGGCAAAGCCCGTCATCGCAGTGAACATCGCCGAGGGGCGAAACACAGAAGGGGGTGCCTGCATGTCCCAGACCGGCAGAAACGCCGCATCGCCATCGGGACCGATTGTTATCGGACGATCAGACATATTCGTCGCCACCTCCGCCGATCACGATTTCGCCCGCATCGGCCATCCGCTTGGCAGCCTGGACGATCGCCTTCTGCGCCTCGAGCACCTCGGACAGCGGCATCGGGCCACGATCGGCAATGTCGTCGGCGATCGACTGCGCGGCGCGGCTCGACATGCAGCCGAACATCTTGTCGCGCAGTTTGTCGTCGGCACCCTTGAGCGCAGGGACCAGGATTTCGGCATCGATCGACCGTACCAGCGCGCCCAGATCCTTGGGATCGAGACGCAGGAGATCGGCAAAGACGAACATTTCGTCCTCGATCTTGCGGGCGATGTCCTTGTCGCGCTTGGTCACCGCGCGGATGATGCGCGCGCTTTCGCGTTTGTTGATGATGTTCATGATCGCCGCAGCATCGGAGGTACCGCCCGATGAGCTCGATCCACCGCTGCGCTGGCTGGCGCCCTGGCTGGCGAGCAGGGCGTCGATCGTTTCGAGCGCCTCGGCGCTGACCGGGCCCAGCGTGGCAAGCCGGAAAACCACGTCTTCCTGCACTTCGGCCGGAAGCAGCTGCAGCACGTTGGCGGCGACCTCAGGCTTCAGATAAGACAGCACGACTGCGGCAATTTGAGGATGTTCGTGCTCGACCAGTAACGCGATTTCCACCGCGTCCATCCATTTCAGCGCCTCGAGCCCGTTGCCGGTCTTCTTGGGCGCGACCCGGGTGAGCATGGTCTCGGCGCGGCGGTCACCCAGCGCGCGCTTTAGCATGCCCTCGATCTGCTCGTCGGCCTTGTAGCCCAAAGTGGTGCGGTTGCGCGCCTTGTCGATGAACAGATCGAGCACCTCGTTGATCTCCTCGGCACCGACATCGGCGACCGAATACATGATCTCGCTGAGCTGACGGACTTCCTCGGGCTCAAGCCGGGTGAGGATTTCGGCAGCCTGTTCTTCGGCAAACAGCAGCATCAGGATGGCGGCGGCGTGATCACCCGGGATCGGGCGACGGCCTGCCGGCGCGATGCCGTCTGCGACCAAATCGTCAAGTGGATCAGGCATCGACCGGCTCCTTGGCGGCATCGGCACTGCCCTTCAGCAGATCACGGACCACCAAGGTGGCGTGATCGGGGTTCTGCCGCACGAAGTTCTGGATCAGCAGCGCACGCTCCTGATAGCTCGACGCTGCGTTGATCATGTCGAGCGTGACCGGCTCGTTATCCGAGGCGGTGCGGCCGATTGCGCGCGGATCGGATCCGTCACGGGCCAGCGCCTGGGCGAGCAGCGCTCCTGGGCCTTCATCCGCTGCTGTCAGTGCCGCAGTTTCCTTGTCGTCGGCCTTCTGCTTGGTGTAGCGCTTGAGGAGCGGACGACCGATGCCGAAGATCAGGGCGAGCGCGACGAGCAGCGCCGAGACGTTGCGCACCAGCATGTTGAACCAGCTGGTTTCGTAGAAAGGTACTTCCAGCTCGGTCACCGGTTCGAAGTTGCGCGACGAGATCGCAACCTGGTCACCACGCGCGACATCGAAGCCGATCGCGCCCTTGACCAGAGCCTCGATTGCGGCGATTTCGGCTGCGCTGCGCTCCTTGCCGCCGGCCAGGTTCTTGACCGCGACGGCGACCGAGATGCGCGTGACCTTGCCCGAAGGCTCGCGGGTCACGGCGACCTCGCGGCCGAGTTCGAAGTTGCGGTTGACCTGTTCGTTGCGGGTGGTGGTCTGGCCGGGGGCAGCGCCTTCAGCTCCTGCCAGCTCCGCACCGGGTTCGATCGCCATATTGGGGTCGGCTGGCGGCTGATTGGCCAGCGCGCCGGGGACACCGCCTGCAGGAGCAGGCTGGGCCTCGGTCGAGGTGACGGTCTGTTCGCTGCGCACCCGCGCCTCGTCAGCGGGGAACGATTCGGTCGTCGCCTGCCGCTCGGCAAAATTCACTTCGGTCGAAACTTCGGCGACAAAATTGCCCGCACCCAGCATCGGGGTCAGCAAGGCGGTCAGCTGGCGGCGATAGCGTTCCTCGATGGTTTCCTTGACCTCGATCTGGCGCTCGGCCTCGTCCATGCTGCTGCTCTTCGAATTGCTCGAAAGCAGACGACCATTCTGATCGACCAGCGACACGTTTTCGGCCGAAAGCCCGGGGACCGAGCTTGCCACAAGGTGGACGATTGCCTGCACCTGCGATTCGGGCAGACGACCCGCATCGGCAAGCTGCAGCACCACCGATGCGGCGGGCTCATTGCGATCGCGGATGAAGATGCTTGGCGGCTCGACGGCCAGATGGACCCGTGCCGAAACGACCGAGTCCATCGCCTCGATGCTGCGCGCAAGGTCAAGCTCGCGTGCGGCGCGGAGCTTTTCGTTCTCCACTGCGCGGCTGGCGCCCATCGGCATCGAAGAGATCAGCTCGTCGCCGCTCGGTGCGCTCTTGGGCAGGCCCTGGGCGGCCAGCGCAATCTTTGCCTGATGGTAATCATCTTCGGACACCATGATCGTGCCCGAGCGTTCCTCGAAGCTGTAGGGAATGGTCGATCCATCGAGCGCCGAAATCACCGCAGCCTTGTCGCTGTCGGGAAGCCCGCGAAACAGATCGCGCTGGGGTGGTTCGCGCAAGGCTGCCCATGCCATGATCGCCAGCATGACGACCCCCATGAAGCCGAGCAGTGGCATCGCCTTGGCGACCGCGGGTTGGGCCACGAAGTTGCGGACCTGCTCCGGGATGGCGGTGCCACCCAGCACGCGCCCCGCAGCGCCTGATCCACCCATGATTATGGGCGAAGGGGCGAGGGCTGCGCCGTCTGATGAGTTGGGGGTGATGGTAATCTCTGACATGGATTATACCGGCATGTTCATGATGTCCTGATACGCGGACAGCAATTTGTTACGGACCTGAAGTGTCGCTTCGAAACCGATCGACGCCTTCTGCTTGGCCATCATCACCGCAGCTATGTCGGTGGTCTGGCCCATTTCGTATGATGTCGCCGCATCCGAAGACGTGTGCTGGACCTGGTTGACCTGGTCGAGCGCAGTCTTGAGCGTTCCGGCAAAGCCGTCGGGCTTGGTCTCGGTCGCCTCGGTGCCCAGCATCGGGGATTTCTTGGACAGCTGCTGCAGCGCGCTGTTCTGCTGGAGGATCGCGTTGCGCGCCGCCATAATGGTGCTGCTGATGTTGCTCATGGCTTAGCTCCTCTCAGGCCCTTCACGCGGCGGCTGCCAGCTCGCGCATATTGGCGAGCCGATAGCGCAGCGTGCGTTCGGAGATGCCCAGCATCCGGGCGGTTTCGCGGCGGTTGCCGCCGTTCTCGTCAAGCACCTGCTGGATCGCATCATGTTCGACGGCGCGCGACAGGCTGTGCAGATCGCCCGCGCGCATCAGCTTGACCGTGCCTGCAGCAGGCACCGGGTCGGCGCGGGGGCCGGACACGGCAGGTGCAGGTGCGCCAGCCAGAGTGGCAGGCGCAGTAAACAGGCGAGCAGGCGCAAGACCCAGGTCCTCGACTTCGATCGCGTCACCATCGCGCAACACCAGCGCGCGCTGCAGCACGTTGCCCAGCTCGCGGGCATTGCCCGGCCAGCTGTGCGCCTGAAGGGTTTCGAGTGCCTCGGCGCTCAACCAGGCGAACTCGCCTGCATCGCCCTGCATGCGGATCAGCATCGCAGCGGCGATCGCGCGGATATCCTGACGACGATCGGCAAGTCGGGGCAGCGCGATCGGCATCACGTTGAGGCGCCAGTAAAGGTCTTCGCGAAATTCACCCGCAGCCACCAGATCGGCAGCATCGCGGTTGGCGGCGGTGACGATGCGGACATCGACCTTGACCGAACGGGTTTCGCCGACGGGTAGAACCTCGCCTTCCTGCAGCGCGCGCAGCAGCTTGGCCTGCAGTGCGAGGGGAAGTTCGGTGATCTCGTCGAGAAACAATGTGCCGCCATCGGCAGCCCGAAACAGGCCTTCGCCATCGGCGGACGCGCCGGTGAAGGCACCCTTCTTGTGACCGAACAGGATCGCCTCGACCATGGTTTCAGGCAGCGCAGCGCAGTTGACCGCGATGAAGGGACCCTTGGCGCGGGGGCTTTGATCATGCACCAAGCGGGCCATGCCCTCCTTGCCGGTGCCGGTTTCGCCCTGGATCAGGACGGCAGCCTCGCTGCGGGCGATGCGCGCGGCATAGCCCATCAGCTTGGCCATTGCAGGCTCGCCCACGGCTGGACCGCGCCCTGCGCGCAGCAGTTCGGCGATCAGCGCGAAGCCGAGCGGCATGTCGTCAAAGCCGAAAGCAATACGGGCGGGAAGACCGTTGGCGGCGCGCACCAGTTGCGGCGCAGCGCCAGAAGTATCGGCGCGCAGGTCGACAAGAATGTCACGATGGCTGGCCGAGCCGATTTCCTGTGCCATCAGCACCTTCACCGTGCCTGCGGCGTTTGCCACCGCGACCGGATTGATCCAGGCCGATTTGAGCCAGCTTTCCAGCATCGGCAGGTTCGTGCGAACAGCCTCGCTGAGTGTGCATTCGATCATTTTTCAGTCCCCCGACTTAATGGATCGCGGAGACTGCCGTTAAAAGAAGCCCCGCACCGTTCACTGAAGCAAGGGCCGTGCCAGAAACATAAAAATATATTGCCCCTGCGAACACGCGGGTCTGAGATGCCTCTATAATAAGAGGTTACCCCCAGCGTCATTTTATTGACGCGAGCAGTCAAGGAACCGGCAACGGGTTTTTGACGCATGCACGAAAAGCGTTGGTGGAATGACCCCGTCTCCCTCACCCGTTTGTGTCACCGGAAAAAACCAGATCGATTTTTCTTAAGGGACCTTGCCAAGCGCCGTTAACGCTTTCGAGGCCGCTTTGGTGGGACCGAGCCGCCCCGATTTAGAACTGAAAGGAACAACAGATGACTGTTATCGGAACCAACGTCGCGGCGATGCGTGCTTCTTATGCCTCGACCAACGCGCAGAACAGCCTGTCGAAGGCGATCGACCGCCTGTCGACCGGCAAGCGCATCAACTCGGCAGCTGACGATGCCGCCGGCAACTCGATCGCCACCCGCATGACCTCGCAGATCCGCGGCCTGAACCAGGCTGTTCGTAACGCGAACGACGGTATCTCGCTGGTGCAGACCGCAGAAGGCGGCATGAACGAAATCACCAACATGGTGCAGCGTATGCGTGAACTGGCGGTTCAGTCTGCCACGGGCACACTGGGTACCGACGACCGCGCCAATCTCCAGCAGGAAGTCACCGCGCTTCTGGCGCAGGTTGGTGAAGTCGCGTCGAAGACCGATTTCAACGGCGTTGCCCTGCTGAGCGCCACCGGCACGGTGGCCATTCAGACAGGCATCAAGTCCGGCGACACCATCGATATCGACCTCACCGCCGTCGACGTAGCCGGCTTGGCTCTGACGGGCACCGACATCTCCACTACGGCTGGTGCTGGAACCGCGCTGACTGCTCTCGATACGGCGCTGACCACTCTGACCACCGCACAGGCCAAGCTGGGTGCGGGCCAGAACCGTCTGCAGGCGACCGTTGCCAGCCTCGTCAACCGTGCGACCAACCTCTCGGACGCCCGTTCGCGGATCCAGGACGCCAACTTCTCGGAAGAATCGACCCAGCTCGCCAAGGCCCAGATCCTGAGCCAGGCATCGACCGCGATGCTTGCCCAGGCGAACCAGAGCCAGCAGGGCGTTCTGAGCCTGATCCGTTAATCGGTCGGGAACCAGTTCCAAACTCAACCGTAAAGGCTCCGCAACGGCTATTTTACGACAACTCACTAGCCTGAGCCTTTCGAATTCTCGATCAACCCCCTTCCCCGTAAAATCGGGAAGGGGGTTTTTCGTGTTTTGGGGGTGAGGAAAAGTTCAGATCCTCCCACAGCCTGCTGGGGGAGGGGGACCGTTTGCGCAGCGAATGGTGGAGGGGCAGCGGGATATCACCTGGCCTAGCGTTGGTGCGATCCCGCCGCCCCTCCACCGCGACGCGGTCCCCCGTCCCGAGACGAGCTCGGGGAGGATTTTTTTTCACCGCGAGCTCGCCAGCCTTTTGCGCAGCTTTTCCAGTGCGGCCTTCTTGATCTGGCAAACGCGTGCGGCGGTGATGCCGAGGATCAGGCCGATTTCGTCAAGGTTCATTTCCTCGATGTAATGCAGCTGCAGGATTAGCTGCTCGCGCTCCTTGAGCGTGCCGATACTGGCGTTGAGCAACTGCTTGAGGTTATCCGCCTCCATCCGGGTTTCGGCAGAATCCTCGCTGTCGGCAAACCACATCGAATGCTCGGAATAGACCTCGTCCATCGATTCAAAACGCACGTCCTGCGCAGCGTCTGAACGCATGCGATATTCGGCCGCATCCATCCCCAGCGCGGTAGCGACCTCGCCTTCGGTGGGGTTGCGGCCCAACTGGCGGACCAGTTGTTCCTGCGCGCGGCGCAGTTTCTTGCGGAAATCCATCGCCGAGCGGCACATGTTGCTGTTTGATCGCAAATGATCGATCAGCGCGCCGCGAATGCGCATGCTGGCATATGTCGCAAAGCCATGGCCGCGATCCTCATAATGGTTCGCCGCCTCGACCAGCGCGACCATGCCGATCTGGATCAGGTCCTCGATCTCGATCACGCCCGGCGCCATGCCGCGCACGTGCCAGGCCAACTTGCGGACCAGAGGCAGGTGCGCCTCGATCAGCTGGCCCGGCGCAATCGCGGCAGGCTTACGGCCATAAGTGATCGTCTCGATGGGAAGTTGCTGCATGTTATCTGTCCAGCTTCATAAAAATGGCGGGCTGCGGCGGTCCGGAAGTCAACCGCGCGAGAAGGAATGTTCGGCCTGGGGCGCGCGGTACTGAGTCTGCCCGCCAACGGTGGCGACCACCTCGACCGGCTTGTCGTCGGGCAGCTCGCGGAACGAGAGCACCGGCGTATCGGGGAAGCGCGGGCGCAGCAGGTCGGCCAGCGGCTTGCGCGCCAGCGGCGATGTGACCAGCGCATAGTTGCGCTGTTCGAGCATCAGCGGACGCGCGGCCTGCTCGATCGCGCCGAGGATGCGCTGCGCCAGACCCGGTTCGATCGGGAAGGAAGCATCCCCAGCCACCCGCAGCGACTGTGCGAGCAAAGTCTCGAGCTCGGCATCGAGCGTTACCACGGGTAGCGGCAGGTTCACCGGCACCAGCGACTGGATGATGATCGATCCGATCCGCTGACGCACGCCTTCGACGATTTGCGCAACACTGGTGCCCTCGCCTGCTGCCTCGACCATCGCCGAGCAGATCCGGCGGAAGTCCTTGAGCGGAACGCCTTCGCGCAGGAGTTCGCGGCACACGGCAGAGATGGTGAACAGCGACAGCGGCTGCGGGGTCAGGCCATCGACAAGTTCGGGCGAGCTTTCCTTGAGCGTTTCGAGCAGCTTTTTGGTTTCGTCCATGCCGAACAGTTGCGCGGCATTGAGGCGGACCATCTGGTTGAGATGGGTTGCCATCACGGTGGCGGCATCGACCACGGTGTAGCCGACGACGATCGCCTCGGCACGCAGGTCGGCAGGAATCCAGACTGCGTCCATGCCGAAGGTTGGGTCCTTGCATGCCCGGCCACTGATCGGCGTGTCGATATCGCCGCTGTCGAGCGCAAGCAGGTCGTCGGGCCAGATTTCGTCTTCGGCAACGATCGTGCCGCCGATGGTGATGCGATAGCTGTTGGCGGGCAGGCTCATGTCGTCCTTGATCCGCACCAGCGGAATGACGAAGCCCAGCTCCTTGGATATCTGCTTGCGGATGCCAGTGACGCGGCGCATCAGCGGCGCATCGCGGCGTTCATCAACCAACGGCACCAGGCCATAGCCGACATCGATACCCAGCATCGCGCCGTCGGATACGTCCTGCCAGTCGATGGCGTTGGGGTTTTCCGGCGCTGCGGGGGCGGCGTCCTCGACCACCGGCGGCTTGGGCCGCGACAGCTTCCACGCGATAAACCCGGCAACAGCGGCCGCAGGCAGGATGATCATGTGCGGCATTCCAGGGAGCAGCCCCATGATGCCCAGGATCGCAGCGACCGGAACCCAGGCCTTGGCGATGCCGAACTGGCCCGAAATCTGGCCGGGAAGATCGAAAGGGGAATTGACGCGGGTGACGATCGAGGCGGCGGCGATCGACAGCAGCAGCGCAGGGACCTGTGCCACCAGCGCGTCGCCGATGGCGAGCATGGTGTAATTGGATGCCGCTTCGCTGATCGACAGGCCGTGGCTGACCATCCCCAGGATGATGCCGCCGATGATGTTGACGACTAGGATCAGTACGCCTGCGACCGCATCACCCTTCACGAACTTGGAGGCGCCGTCCATCGAACCGTAGAAATCGGCTTCGGTGGCGACCTCGACCCGGCGGGCTTTGGCTTCATCGGGAGTCATCAGGCCGGCGTTGAGATCGGCGTCGATTGCCATCTGCTTGCCGGGCATCGCATCGAGGGTGAAACGCGCCGACACTTCGGACACGCGGCCCGCGCCCTTGGTGATGACGACGAGGTTGATAATCATCAAAATCGCGAACACGAAGATGCCGACGATATAGTCGCCGCCGATCAGCAGGCTGCCGAACGCCTCGATGACATGCCCTGCCGCCGCGCCGCCCTCATGACCGTTGACCAGCACGACACGGGTCGAGGCGACGTTGAGCCCGAGACGCAGCAGCGTCGCGAACAGCAGCACCGTGGGGAAGCTGGAAAAGTCGAGCGGCTTGGTAACGTTGAGCGCGACCATCAGCACCGCAAGGCTGATCATGATGTTGAAGATAAACCCGATGTCGAGCACCAGTGCAGGCACCGGCAGGATCAGGAACACCACCAGCAGCAGCGTCGTCAACGGCAGGATCGCGCCGCGCGACATCGCTAGGATACTGCCAAGCTTGGAGGGGGCAGGTGTCATGCAGTTCAGGCTCCCATCGACGCGAGCAGCATGTAAGCCAGCCGCGCATTGTCATTGCCGCCCAGCGAGGCGGAATTGTCTGGTCGTGTGGCGCGCGCGCTGGCGAGCCGGACATAATCGGCAGGTTGCACCTGCGGCAGGTCATTGCCCTCGCGCGGCAAGCGGCTGCCGCCGGCGCCTGCCGCCCCGCCGAGCTTGTCGGCAAATCGGCCGCGGATCTCGGCAAAGCTGCGGGGGCTGCCCGAGCGATCGAAGAAGATGGCGCGATTGGCGTTGGCTGCGCGCCCGAATTGCGGGGCAGCTGCGGCATCGGGATTGGCATCGTGCGCGCTGAGAAACTGTCGCGCCCCCTCCGGGCCCAGGAAATGCGCGAGATAAAGGTCGACCGGTGCGGCTTGGCGACCCAGGCTACCCTCAAGGTACTGGCGGTTGTCGGAAGCAAATTCGCCCGCCATCAAGGCTGCAACTTCGGGGTTCTTGCGAAGTGCGAGGATCGCCTGGCGGGTTTCTGTATCGGCGACGCGGTAACGGCCCCTGCCATCGCGCTGGATTGCGTTTGCCGCCCAGTCCAGCCCATGCTTGGTACCGTGCTTCTCGACGACGCCAAGCCAGCTTTGATCGATGAACTGGTACAACCCGGTGGCCGAGGAGGTCGAGGCCTTGGCATCGGGATTCATCCCGCTTTCGATGCGCGCCTGGCCCATCAGATAGGTAAAATCGACCCCCGTACGGCGCGCGGATGCAGCAATCGCGCGGGTAACGCGATCTCCACTGTTGCCGACACTGCCAAGATACGAGGACAAAACGCGGGTCTCCAAGGTTTCTGGAGAAGGTATCAGCAAGAGCTGTGCCAGTTTTTCGGGGGGCTGGTCTCAAAAGCCCTCCCCCTCGATGGGGGAGGGTTGGGTGGGGGTGTTCTCTCCGGATTGCGCACCGGTTCGATACCGCATAGTCGGCGCCCGGCCGCACCATCACCCTCACCGCTGCGACTAAGGCAGCAAGCTGCCAAGTCTCGCTGCCTCTCCCATCAAGGGAGAAGCCTCATATAAAAAAGCCCTCCATCCCGCGAGGGATGGAGGGCTTGCCCCACGTTATCTCAAAGCGTTACACCCGGCGGACAGGCGCACTGTAGGTGGCGCCGGCCTCATCGCCCTGGATCGCGGCGACGCGGCGATCAACATGGTCGCGCAGGAAGCGCAGCCGCTGGGCAGCGGCGGTGTTGAATTTCAGCAGGCTGTCGAGCTGGCTGCGGGTGCTGGTATCGGCCCGCAACACGCCCTGCGTGCGCAGCGCATCGGTGATGCCGCCCAAATCACGCGTATGCGCGATCATCGCTGCGGTATCGCCCGAATCGAGCGCGGCAATCAGCGCGCTTTGCGTGTCGGCGAACCGCTCAAGCAGATCGGCCTGCATCAGTTGGCAACTCCGCCAAGGTCGAGTTCGATCATCTTGGCCGCGAGCTTTTCGGCATCGATGACATAGCTGCCATTGGCAAGCGCCTCGCGGATCGCGGCCACGCGGCCTTCGTCGATCGGCGCGGATGCAGCTGCAGTCTGCGCAAAGCTGATGGTGGTGGGCGCGTTGCGGACAGTGTTGTCCGACGCGGCAGCGGTTGCTGCGGCTTCAACGGCCTTTTCGGTTGCACCGCCCTTGCGGGTCGCACCGATAGCCGGACTGCCATATGCGGTAATACGGGACATGGAATTTAGACCTCGTTCTAGCATGACTTACGTCCTTTAACGGCCTTGGCCTGGCTTGCTTAAGGCGAATTTTTGACAAAAGGTTAATGCGGTTTTGGCCGGCATGGTGAACCGATTGGTCACCAGGGATTCCTAGTTGCTCAGGATCGTCGCGCGGCCGGGTTCGACGATCCGTACGAAGATGGGCTTGCCCCTGGGCTCGTCGCGCACGGGAATGACCTCGCCGACGCGGCCGTCCCTGTCGGCGATCATCACCCTCGAAAGCGAGAACATCGGTCGATCGACGGTGAGTAGGATCGGCTCGCCGCGCTTGATGCCTTCCTGACCCATTCCCGCAGCGCCGCGCTGCTGGGGGGCGCGTGTTGCCACCGACTGCGCAGGTTCGGCGCTCAGATCGAGCGGGACGCGGATCCGCCAGCCCAGGGTCGGGCAGCGCACAGCAGCTGCACCCATATCGGGCCCGGTGATCTCGAGCGCCACCGGGCAGGCCTTGAGCCTGAGGCGGCGGTCAACCAGTGCGCGCGCACCCCCGGGCTGTCCGACTTCGGCGCCCATCGTGGCGGCGACCAGTATATCGATGTCGCCCAAATTCTGTATCCCCTGAGCCTGGGCCTGCGCCATTGCCGGGACCGGCGCGGCGAGAATAGCGCCCAGCAGCACGGGCGTCAGCAGCCCTGGGGTCAGCACGGATTTGAAAGCAAGCATAACACGGTCCTTTGATGACTGTCGGCCCAGTCACAGCAAGGTCCGTGCCAGACTGCGGCTATCGCGCGCGATCCTTGGCGCGCACAGTCAGCGTCACATCGCGGTGCCGAGCCTTTGCGCCGGCGCCCGGGCGCGCCAGATCAGGAACCATGTTGCTGTCGGCAATGCCCTGATCGGCGAGCACCCGCATGATTGCGGCGGTGCGCGCGGCGGCAAGCTCCCACCGATCCAGCCGCGATATGCCGACTTCTGCCACCACCGGCACCGTGATGCCGACCTCGGCGGCCTGGGCCTTGATCCCCAATGCGGCGATTTTTGCGGAGCCGTCGGCACTCAACCGCGCATCTTGCGGCTCGAACAGGCTGGCGAGAGGCAGAATGACCCGCTGTGCTGCTGCGTCTTTTTGCGGGCTGAACGTGTCGACCAGCGCGTCTGCCACCACCGTATGCCGATCGCCCACGCTGGCGATCATGGCCATGACCCCGGTCATGATGAGGGCAAGGTCGAGGAACGAGACAGTGCTGCGCTGGGCCGGGGTCATGAGGGGACGGCAGGCGTTCGTGCAGCGTGCGGCTCTTCGGTCGCCACATAAAGTCCATTGGCGGTGATATCGGGATACTCCCGTCGGCCGATCTCGATCAGACGCCGTGCTACGTCCTCTTCCCAGCCGATCTGTTCGCCCGCGATCCGCGCGAGGCGCTGGGCAATAGGTCCGGCGATCAGGTTGGACAGCACCAGCCCGTATAAAGTGGTCAGCAACGCAACCGCCATCGCCCGGCCGATCGAGGCGGCGTCCGACACATTGCCGAACAGCAAGATCAGGCCGATTACCGTTCCGAGCATCCCCATCGCGGGCGCGCAATCGGCAACATTTTCCCAGAAGCGGACCATTGCGGTCAGCCGCGCGCGGCGTTGCGCCCCCAGTCGCTGCATTGCGGCCTGAAACCCATCGAGCGAGCGATTGTTGGCCATCGCATCGGCAGCGGCGAGGACAAATGCTCCGCCCGCCTTGACCCGGTCGGCGCAGCTGACGCCTCGACGTTCGACGGTATGCTCGATCCGCAGCACTGCGCGATGGCCTTCGTCGGCCTGGTCCTGGGTTTTCATCCACAGCTCGCGGCGCAGTGCGGAAAATCCGCTGAGCGCCGCCGCCGTGCCGTTCTGTATCCAGGCGACAGCAAAGCTTGCACCTGCGACGCAGCCCAGAGCCAGCGGGTCAAGAAAGGCGGCCATCGTCATGATCTGTCCTGTAATCCTTCGATTGCCTGTACGGGCCAGATGCGCAGGCCAGATGTGCGGGCCAGTTGTGCAGGCCAGTGCGGCAAAACCTTGCCGCCCGACCGGCAAGACCTTGCCGTCTCGCTCGCCCACCCCGAACCGATCCTGTACCGGACCTGCCAAAACCCCAGTAAAACCGAGGGTTTCACCAAAATGGCATGGGCATTGCTTACCATCTACGCGACGCAATTTGTCCATCGCTTATGACGGCAGGTGCAGCCATCGATTAAGAGGAATGGTCCCATGGGGGCAGACAGGATTTTCGGAATGCACGGCACGGCGCTGCAGCTGCGATCGCAGCGGCTGTCGATGCTGGCATCGAACATCGCCAATGCCGCGACGCCCGGATACAAGGCGCGCGACCTGGATTTCGACAAGGCGATGCAGCGCGTGCAGGGCGGTGACAGCCTCGACGCGGCGCTCGGAACGAACGCCGGCTATCGCGTCCCGCTGCAGCCATCGATGGATGGCAACACCGTGGAGCTTTCCACCGAGCAGACATTGTTTGCCGAAAACGCCATCGGCTATTCGACCACCCTGTCGTTCCTCGAGGGCCGCGTCGCGACACTGACCCGCGCGATCAAGGGAGAATAAGCCATGCCCGGTCCCATGAACATCTTCGACATCTCAGGCCGCGCGATGTCGGCGCAGCTGTCGCGGCTCAACACCACAGCATCGAACCTGGCCAACGCCCGTACCACCTATGCAAGTGAGGCCGAGGCCTATCGCGCGATCAAGCCGGTGTTCAAGACCATCGAGGAAAGCCCCGGCGTTGCCACCGTGCAGGTCGAAAAGGTGATCCAGTCCGACATCAAGCCGGTCAAGCGCCACGACCCGACCAACCCGATGGCCGATGGTGAAGGCTATGTCTGGGATGCCGGCGTCGACGAGACCGCAGAGCTGATCGATATGCTGGAGACCGCCCGGCAATACCAGAACAACGTGCAGGTGATGCAGACCGCAAAGTCGCTGATCCTCGATACCGTAAGGATGGGCAAATGACGACGATTACGGGCGATTTTGTCGCTACCCAGGTAAAGAACGACAGCGTTGCAGCCAAGAACAGCCAGGATTCGCTTGGCCAGGCCGCGTTCCTGAAGCTGATGACCGCACAGCTGAAGTACCAGGACCCCTTCGATCCGGTCGACAACCAGGCGATGGTCGGACAGATGGCGCAGTTCAGCCAGGTCGCGGGCATTTCCGAGATGAATGCCTCGCTCAAGAACATCGCCGGAGCCTTCGGCACCTCGCGGCTGTCGGAAGCCGCCAATTTCATCGGTCGTTCGGTGCTGCAGGATGGCGACACCGCCTATGCCGACGCACAGGGCCGCTATCGCGGCGAGTTCACGTTGAGCGCGCCTGCAGCCGATGTCTCGGTCGAGTGGCTGAACCCTGCGGGCGAGGTCGTGCACACCCAGCGACTGGGCAAGCTTGAGGCGGGCAAGGTTCCGTTTGAACTGATCAGCCAGGATGATGCCGGCAACCCGGTCGATGCCGGCGCGCTTAAGGCACGGATCACCGGCGCTACCCCGTCCACGCTTGCCGTCTGGCTACCGGTAACCGCGGTCGAATCCAGCAGCACCGGGTCCGAGGCGATGCTGGTGACCCCTGCGGGCAACATATCAGCCACCAGCGCCAGACGCATCGCCTGATCGCGGTCCTGTTCACCTCATCTGTCCAAGTTTTACTGAGGAGTAAGCTCACATGTCTTTCGTCACTTCGCTCAGCGGCCTGAAAGCGGCCCAGACCGATCTTTCGGTTGTTTCCAACAACATCGCCAACAGCAACTCGATCGGTTTCAAGAAGAGCCGCGCCGAGTTCGGCGACCTGTTTGCATCTGCACCCACGCAGAACACCAAGTCGGTCGCCGGCCAGGGCGTCCGCCTCAACGGCATTGTCCAGCAGTACACGCAAGGCTCGCTCAACTCGACCGGACGCACGCTCGATCTGGCGGTGGCTGGCGACGGCTTCTTCATCGTCAAGGGCCAGCCCCCGCGCGAGGCACAGACCTACACTCGCAACGGTTCGTTCACGGTCAATGTCGATCGCGAAGTCGTCGACAGCACCGGCAACAAGGTCCAGCTGCTGCCGGTCAACGCCGCCGGTCAGATCACATCTACCTCGGCCGCCGATATGTACGATTTCGTGCTGCCCGAAACGGACCCCACCGATCCGACTGCGGTGCTGTCCAACATCACCATTGCCGATGACGGCATCGTCAGCGCGACCTATTCGAATGGCAACCAGTCGCGCGTCGGCGCGGTTGCCATGGCCAGCTTTGCCGCGGTTGAAGGCTTGCGCCCGATCGGCGACTCGCATTGGCAGGCCACCGGTGTCTCGGGGGTCGCGCTGATCAACCAGGCCGGCAACGGCCCGTTGGGCACCGTCCGCTCGGGTACGCTCGAAGCGGCGAATATCGATCTGACCGAAGAACTGGTGGGATTGATCGCAGCCCAGCGCAACTTCCAGGCGAATGCCAAGGCGATCGAAACCGCCAACAACATGACGCAGGCCATCGTCAACCTGCGGAGCTGATAACCGCCTGATCGATTGATACTGAACCCCTCACACACGGTGCCCTGACATGGACAAAATGATCCACATCAACCTCAAAGCCATGCAGGGCATCATGAACCGGCAGACGGCTATTGCCAACAACATGGCAAATGCCGATACCACCGGCTTTCGGGCCGAGATCATCAACGCCCGCGCCCTGTATGTTCAGGGCGATGGGCTCGACAGCCGCGCATCGACCAGCGAGGCGGTGATCGGCGCGGACATGAATGGCGGCACGATCGAAAACACCGGCGGCACGCTGGACGTCGCGATCAACGGTGACGCGCTGCTGGCGGTCCAGGCCCCGGATGGCGCCGAAGCCTATACGCGGCGTGGTGATCTGGTGGTCAACGAAACCGGTCTGCTGACCACGGGCGATGGCCACCCGGTACTCGGCCAGAACGGCCCGATCACCCTGCCTTCTGCCGACAGGATCACAATCGCGTCGAACGGTGCGATCTCGATCGTTCCGGTCGGCGGTGACCCCGCCCAGCCGATCGAGGCCGGCCGGTTGAAGCTGGTCAGCCCGCAGGGCAGCGAAATCAAGAAAGGCCGCGACAACCTGTTCCGCGTGCCCGGCGATGGCGCGCTGCCCGATGACCCCGATGCCAGCGTGACCACAGGCGCGCTGGAGGGATCGAACGTCAACATGACCCAGTCGCTGGTCGACATGATCGAGGCCAGCCGCGCCTGGGAAACCCAGGTCAAGATGCTGACCACCGCCCAGGAAATGGACGAAAGCGGCGCACGCATCATGCAGCTGTCCGCTTGAACCGGAACGGAGTGAAAATAAGATGAGCAACGGAGCCCTTCAGGTCGCCCGCACCGGGCTGGACGCGCAGAACACCAAGATGCGCGTCATCGCCAACAACCTGGCAAACGTGAACACCACCGGTTTCAAGCGCGACCGCGCCAATTTCGAGACCTTGGCCTATCAGCAGCAGATCGCGCCGGGCGCCCGCGCCGATGCGCAGAACCGCTATGCCACCGGACTTTCGGTCGGCACCGGGGTCAAGGTTGCCGGCACCAGCCGCATCGACACCCAGGGTTCGGCCCAGATCACCAACAACGCGCTTGATCTGATGATCGAGGGCAACGGCTATTTTCAGGTCCAGCTGCCCGATGGCACGTTCGCGTTCACCCGCGCGGGCAATTTCAACCAGACCGCAGAGGGCCTGCTGGTGACCCCCGAAGGCTTGCCGGTCATCCCCAACATCCAGGTACCGCCAGGCGTCACCGGGATCACCATCGGTTCGGACGGCATGGTTTCGGCGACGCTTGCCGGCCAGCCCGAGCCCAGCGAGCTCGGCCAGATCGAGATTGCCAGCTTCGTCAATCCGGCCGGCCTTCAGTCGCTGGGCAACAACCTGCTTGCGCAGACCGCCGCCAGCGGCCCGCCCGTCACGGGTGCCGCCGGGCTCGAAGGTCGCGGCACGCTGCGCCAGGGCGCGCTGGAAGGGTCGAACGTCAACATCGTCGAGGAACTCGTCGACATGATCGAGACCCAGCGTGCCTATGAGGTCAATTCCAAGATGATCTCGGCCACCGACGAAATGCTCCAGTTCGCCAACCAGCAGATGGGTTGATCGATAAATGACCCGTATTTCCGATATCGCACCGCTCAATCCTCCCCGGAACGGAGAGGCGGACCGCGCTGCGCAGCAGCGTGGTGGAGGGGAAGCCGGATTGTGCTTCCCTTCGCCAAATCTGCAACCTCGCATCCCCTCCACCGCTTCGCGGTCCCCCTCCCCGTTCCGGGGAGGACTTGTCGCCACCATCGCGCTCTCGCTCATGATCAGCGCCTCGCCCGCTTACGCGCGCAAGAAGAAACCGCCGATTCAGCCGGATCCCGATTACGCGCCGACATTGTCGATGCCGCTTCCGGCACCTGCTGTGCCCAACGGCGCGATCTTCCAGGCGAGCAACGGATACTCCGCACTCACCAGCGGCGCGCGCGCCGGCATGGTGGGCGACATTCTGACGATCGCGCTGGTCGAACGTACCCAGGCGGTGAAGTCCAATGGTGCCAACACCGATCGCAACGGCAGCATCGGCATCACCCCGCCTGCGACCGGACCGCTGAGTTTCTTCAACCCCAGCGACATCGGCATGGGCGGCAACACCAGCTTCCAGGGTACCGGAACCGCGCAGCAGTCCAACTCGCTGCAGGGTCAGGTCACCGTCACGATTGCCGAGGTTTATCCCAACGGCACGATGCTGGTGCGCGGCGAAAAGCTGATCAGCCTCAACCGCGGCTCGGAGCACATCCGCTTCAGCGGCATCGTCCGCGCGATCGATATCGGTCCGGAAAACGTCATTCCCTCCTCGCGCGTCGCCAACGCCCAGATCATCTATGGCGGCACCGGGGAGATCGCGCGCGCCAGCCAGAAGGGCTGGCTGCAGCGCTTCTTTGAAATCGTCAGTCCGTTTTAAAGGCACCTGATATGACCCGTCCCCTCACCAATATGGTCCGCACGATGCTGGCGCTGGCGCTTTTGCTGCTTGCAGCCGCGCAGCCCGCGCACGCCGAGCGGATCAAGGATCTGGGTGCGTTCCAGGGCCTGCGTGTCAACCAGCTGACCGGCTACGGTATCGTCGTGGGCCTTCCCGGCACCGGCGATGACAATCTGCAATATGCAACGCTTGGCATGCGCGGGATCACCAACCGCTTTGGCCTCTCGCTCCCACCCGGCCTCAACCCGGCCACGCGCAACGCCGCTGCTGTCATGGTCACCGCCGAGCTGCCCCCGATGGCCAAGCCGGGCCAGCGTCTGGACGTCACCGTCTCTGCGATCGGCCAGGCCAAGTCGCTGCGCGGCGGCACGCTGATCATGATGCCGCTACAGGGCGCAGACGGCCAGATCTATGCCATGGCGCAGGGCAACCTTGCCGTGGGCGGCCTGGGTGTCACCGGGGCGGACGGGTCGAACACCGTCGTCAACATCCCTTCGGTCGGCCGTATCGCAGCAGGTGCCACGGTTGAACGCGCGGTCGATACCGGTTTCGACCAGACCCCGTATCTGCTCTTCAACCTGGCCGATGCAGACCTCACCACCGCGATGCGTGTTGCCGATGCGATCAACAGCCAGTTCGGCTATGCGCTCGCGGTGGCCAACGATGCCGTCTCGGTGCGCATCGCTGCGCCCGTCACGCCGCAGGAGCGGGTGATGATGATGTCCCGTATCGAGAACATTCCGGTGACCCCGGCAGAGGCCCCCGCAAAAGTAATTGTTAACGCGCGGACCGGTACGGTCGTTATCAACGGTGCAGTGCGGATCGGCTCTGCGGCGGTCAGCCATGGCAAATTGACCGTGAAGGTGCAGGAAGCGCCAACCGTCGTGCAACCTGCGCCGTTCAGCCAGGGCCAGACGGCTGTCGAACAGCGCAGCCAGATAGAGATCGAAGAACAGACCAACCCGGCGTTCGAGATCACAAAAGGTGCAAACTTGTCGGAGATCGTCGAAACCATCAATGCCATCGGTGCATCGCCCAGTGATCTGGCTGCGATCCTGGAAGCGTTGAAGCAGGCCGGCGCCCTGAAGGCGGAGCTGGTGATCCTGTGACCGTGATGCCCGCCTCTGCCGCTTTCGCTCTGGCCCGCACCAGTGCACCGCTGCCGCTCGGCAGGCAGGCGGCGACGGCTGCTGCAGCGGTCCAGGATACCGCGGGTGCAGGTAGCCAGAGCCAGGCCCGCGAGGCCGAACTGCGCAAGGCGGCAGAATCGTTCGAAGCGATTTTCCTGCGCCAGATGATCGGCACGATGCGCAGCGCGACCAAGGGCGATCCGCTGATGGGTTCCGATGCGGGAGACCAGTTCCGCGACCTGATGGATGCCCGGCTGGCAGACGACATGGCCGACAAACAGAGCTTTGGCATCGCTGAAATGGTGCTCAAGCAGTTCGGGATGGATAAGCCATGAGCGATCTGCTCTCAATCGGCCGGTCGGGCCTGAAGGCCTATGCAAGGTCGATGGAAACCGTGTCGCACAACATTGCGAACGCGGAAAACCCCGACTACGTGCGGCGTAGCACCCTGCTTTCCGATGCGACCGTATCCGGCAAGCTCAACCCGTTATACGCCAACCAGTCCGGGCTTAACGGCGTCCGCATCGTCAGCACCACGCGGTCGTCGGATGACTTTCTCGAAACCCAGGTCCGCCAGACGGGCGCGTCGCGGATCCGCACCGAAATCCAGACAGGCTGGATGGAGCGGATCGAAACCAATCTTAACAACGCCGGGTCGAATGTCGGCACGCGGCTCAACAGCTTTTTCGGTCGGGGTGAGGAGCTTGCCGCGGCCCCGTTCGATAACGCGTTGAGGCTGACCTTCGTCGCAGAGATCGATGCTGTCGTCGATTCCTTCAAACGCACCTCGCGCAATCTGCAACTGACATCCGAACAGGTGGTCCAGACCGCCGAACTCGACGCGCTGACGCTCAATTCGGCACTGAACAATCTCAACGAACTCAACCTCAACATTACCCGCACCCCGGTTGGTACCGATGCGCATGCAGGGTTGCTTGATGCCCGCGACTCGATGCTCGCGGTCATCACCGAGAAGCTCGATGCGACCATTTCGCTGTCTGGCAACGGAACGGCCACAGTCACTTATGATGGGCAGACGCTCGCCGGGGTGAACATCGCAGCCGAAGTTACGGTGGCCACGAATGCCGACGGTAGCCTCGGAATTCTGATCAATGGCAACCCGGCCCGCAGCCCCAGCAACGGTTCGCTGGCAGGGCTGAGCCGCGCCGGTTCGACCGTGCAGACCCGGATAGCCGAGATTGAAGCCCTGGCGCGCCAGTTCGTTGATGATGTCAACGCTTGGAACGCCAATGGCGTGACAGCCGCCGGTACGCCAGGACCGCCACTTGTCACGATGACCGGCGGCGTTGCGACGCTGGCGACGACAACATCCGCGATTGCTGACATCGCTGCGGCCAGCGCCGATGGCACGCCTAATGGAAATTTGCTGAAGCTGACCGGCCTGCGCACCACCGATGGCGTTGAAACACGCTGGAACAATTTCATGGCGGGCCATGCCACCGCGCTGGCCTCGATCCGCAGCGAAGCGGCAGCCGCCAGCGCATTGGACAGCAGCGCGCGCAAGCAGCGCGACAGCGTGTCGCTGGTCGAGCTCGACCGCGAAGCTGCCGACCTGATCCGCCTGCAGCAGGCCTATGAGGCTTCAGCACGGGTTATCCAGGTTGCGCGTGAGGCGCTGCAATCCATTCTATCGATTTTTTGAGGACGGGATAAGCTAAGATGGTCCAGTCAGTGAACCGCTATCGTGCGCCGGAGGCTGTGTCGCAGCAGATCCTGCTGAGCCAGCTGATCGCCAAGCAGCAGGCGCTGGTCGGTGGCGAAAGCCGTATCGCCAACCCGTCGAACGATCCCAAGGCTTGGCTTGAGGTCGCCAACATCTCGCGCTTTCAGTCTGACGAAAATGCGTGGACCCAGAACCTGGGCCGCGCGGAGACCCGATCGAGCCAGGCAGAGGCCAGCCTCAACACCATCGTCAGCGGATTGATCCGCACGCGCGAGCTTCTGCTCCAGGGCAATTCGGGCACGCTTGCGCCCTCCGATCCGGAGTCGCTGGCGCTTGAGGTCGAAGGGATCGCGTCCGATTTCCGCGATGCGCTCAATCAGCGAGACAATTATGGTGGCCAGCTGTTCGGCAGCGGACCGCCGATCCGCGTTCCGATCAGCGATGGCCGCACCACGGTGGCTTCGCCCAATATGGATGCGGTGCAGGAAGACATCCCCATCTCAGGCGGTGCGACAGCCACGCTTGATCAGATCATGGCCGCTACGGCCGAAGCTATTCGCAATGGCAATGGTGCCGACCGTGGCGACCAGCTGACCGCACTTGATGGTGCGCTGGACAGGATCACGCAGCTGCTGACCCGCCAGGGTGTGGTCCGCAGCACGCTGGAGGCGACCCGCGACCAGCTCGATCAGAGCAAACTGTCGCTCGCTGGGCGCAAATCGGAATTGTCTGACGCCAATGTTACCGAGGCACTGACCCGGCTGCAGACGCTAATGACGAATCTGCAGGCAACGCAGGCGGTCTATGGCAAGGTGTCGCAGCAAACGCTGTTCGACTATCTGCGTTAACAAAAATCCTTTTTTATTAACCCTATTTAGCGCTTAACCACGACCAGCCAAAGCCGTTCTACGATCTGTAAGGGCCGATTTGTGGCCTCATTGCGTCACCTTTCGTGATGCGATTAATCGGATCGAGGGAAACGCCATGTTCGCTGCAATCGGCTTTGTCGTCCTGATCGCCATGGTGTTTGGCGGTTTCATCATCGCCGGGGGCAGCATGGGCGTCATCCTGCACGCTCTGCCGCTGGAAATGATGATCATCGGCGGTGCAGCGGCAGGCTCACTTCTCATCGGAAATTCCGGATCGCACATCAAGGCGATCGGCGGTGGCGTCATAACCGCATTCAAGGGATCGAAGTACAAGAAGCAGGATTTCCTCGATTGCATCTTCCTGGTCTCCAAGCTGATGAAGATGTTGCGCACCGAAGGCCCCGTGGCGCTTGAGCCGCACATCGAGGATCCTTCGAGCTCGCCGGTGTTTTCCGAATATCCCGCACTGCTCAAAGATTCGACGCTGATCCATCTGATCTGCGATTCCCTGCGGCTGGTGGTCGTGTCGTCAGGTCAGCTCGATCCGCATGCAGTGGAAGATGTCGTCGATCAGGCGATCAAGACGCACCATCATGAAGCCATTGCCCCTGCCGACGGCCTGCAGAACCTGGCCGACGCACTTCCCGCGCTGGGCATCGTCGCGGCCGTTCTGGGGATCGTCAAGACCATGGGCTCGATCGATCAGCCGCCTGCTATTCTGGGTGAAATGATCGGATCGGCGCTGGTGGGTACCTTTCTGGGGATTTTCCTGGCTTATGGGCTGGTCGGCCCGCTCGCCAACCGTTGCCGCCAGGTGATCGATGCCGATGGCGCGATGTATCACGTCGCCAAGCAGATCATCATCGCATCGCTGCATGGTCATCCGCAGCCACTGGTGATCGAAGCCGCCCGCTCGAGCCTGGGCCACGCCAACCAGCCGACGTTCGCCGACGTGTTCGACGGCATGCGGGGTCGTTAAGCCATGGCCGCCAAGCGCAAGCCCGATCCGGTCGAGAACGTTCGCCCGATCATCGTAAAAAAGATCATCCAGGAGGCGCATGGCGGTCATCACGGTGGCGCTTGGAAGGTGGCGTATGCCGACTTCGTGACCGCGATGATGGCGTTCTTCCTTTTGATGTGGCTGCTTGGCGCCACCGAGGAAAAGGACCGCAAGGCGATTGCAGACTATTTTGCACCCACGATGGTGCAACTGAAGAATGGCAGCGCGGGCACCAACGGCCTGTTCGGCGGGGAATCAATTGTCGCGCGCGATCATTATGCCAAACAGGCATCACAGACCGGCACCCGCGCGATCACCGTGCCGCAGGACGCCACCGGCACCAATGATGACAGGGGCAAGGCCGCGCGCAGCGCGCAGCAGGCGCAGTTCGAACAGCTCAAGAAAGAGATCGAACAGCGGCTCGAGGCTCGCAAGGACCTGCAGAAGCTGATGAAGAACGTGCGCTTCACCGACACGCGTGAAGGCCTGCGCATCGATCTGGTCGATGAAGCCGACTTCAGCATGTTTGCGCTCTCCACCGATAGCCTGGTGCCCAAGGCCGCCGAACTGCTGCGCGAGGTTGCCCAGGTGATCAATGACATGCCCAACCCGGTGATCATCCGCGGCCATACCGACGCGCTGCCATACGCTTCGGGCAAGACGATGAACAACTGGATGCTCTCGACCGCGCGTGCCGAAGCGACCCGCAAGGCGCTGGTGGTGGGTGGTATAGACGCCAGCAAGGTTGCCCGCATCGAAGGCGTTGCCGACAGGGAGCCATTCAATCCGCAGGACCGCAACGACCCCGCCAACCGCCGTATGTCGATCACGCTGGCGTTCACCAGCGGTGCGACGGGCCAGTCGAGCGAACCGCTACCCGGCAGCTCGGGCGGATCGACTGCGCCTGCCCTGCCGCCCAGACCGGTTCCCGCGCCGCTACCGAAGAAGTAGGGTAAACCAACGCCGTTCTCCGGCGAAAGCCTGAGCCCAGGAGCCGGGTTGCACTGCGGTCGCCCTGGATTCCGGCTTTCGCCGGAAAACGCATACGGCGCGCTAAACCACCTTGCCTGCGCGGCCTGCCAGCTCGACGACATAGTGCCAGGCGATGCGGCCTGAGCGGGCGCCGCGTTGTTTTGCCCAGCGCAGGGCGTCTTCGGAATCAAACGCCAGACCATAGGCCTGTGCATATCCAGCGATCATCGCAAGGTACGTGGCCTGATCGCAGGCATGAAAGCCCAGGCTGAGCCCGAACCGGTCGGCGAGCGCCAGCCGGTCATCGACCGCATCGCGTGGGTTGAGCGGATCGTCCTGTTCGCCCATGTTGCGCTCGACGATCGCGCGGCGGTTGGAGGTGACGGCAAGCCGGACATTGCCCGGCCGCGCCATCGCCCCGCCCTCAAGCATCGAGCGCAAGGATCGCGCCGCGCTGCTCGCCTCTGGACCGTCAAAGCCGATATCATCGATGAACACGATAAAGGCGCGTTCGACCCTGCCGAGCTGGTCGAATAATGCCGGAAGGGTGTCCAGAGCTTCGGGTGAGCCACCCGCCTCGACCAGTGCGATTGGCGCGCCCTGCGTCTGCTGGTCAGCCACCGCTGCCTTGACCAGCGCCGACTTGCCCATGCCGCGCGCGCCCCACAACAACGCATCGTGCGCGGGCAAGCCTATGCCATGCCGTCGGACGTTCTCGACGAAGCTCGCCTTTTGCGCATCGATGCCGAACAATCGGTCGAGCGGGATGGCCTGCAGGTCACGAACCGCAAGCACGCTGGCCCCGCCCCAGACATAAGCGGGCGATGCGCTCCAGTCGGTGGGCGGCGGCGGCGGCGGTGCCATCCGCTCGAGCGCGGCGGCGATGCGGATCAGGGGGTCGGTGTTGGTCATTCAGGCACGCCCATTTTCGTCACCCCCGCGAACGCGGGGGTCCCGCTTTTCTTCTCGGCACAAGCGCAGAAGCGTCATTCCCGCGTTCGCGGGAATGACGAGAAAGGAAGATGAGAGGGAAGACCCCTCACCCCGCGAGCGCTTCGGTGTCCAGCGCGTAGAGTTGCTCTGCGCCCGCCATCGCGCCAGCCTTGAGGCCACCAGCTTCGGGCACCATGCGCTCGAGGTAAAAGCGTGTCGTTACCAGCTTGGCGTTCAGGAAATCGGCGTTGCCATCGCCCGCATCGAGCATCGCTTCGGCGGCGCGCTGCTGCTTGAGCATCAGCCAGCCCGACGTCATCACCGCCATCATCGTGCAATAGGGATAGCTGCCCGCGAGCCGGTCATCGACCGATGCTCCGATCATCCACTCGGTCACCTCGGCGCAATCGCCCGCGAGCGCCGAGAGCGCCGGGTGGTTGCCGCAGTCGGCCTGCACGTCCGCAATAAGCCCGCGCACGACATCGCCGCCGCCCATCCCCAGCTTGCGCCCGACGAGGTCCGCCGCCTGGATGCCGTTGGTGCCCTCATAGATCTGCGCGATGCGGATATCGCGGTAATATTGCGCCGCGCCGGTCTCCTCGACATAGCCCATGCCGCCGTGCACCTGCACGCCCAGCGACGCAATCTCGCTACCGAGATCGGTGCCATAGGTCTTGGCGAGCGGGGTCAGCAGATCGACCATCTCGCGCGCGCCTTCGATCTCGAGGTTCGCGCGGTCGACATAGCCCGAGGCGAAATACAGCAGCGCGCGGATCGCTTCGGTCCCCGCCTTCATCCGCAGCAGCATGCGCCGCACATCGGGGTGCTCGATGATCGCCACCGGATCGCGGCCGGCCCCTGCACGCGCCGATTGCACCCGTTCGCGCGCGAACCACATCGCCTTTTGCGTCGCGCCCTCGGCGATCTGCACGCCCTGCAGGCCGACGTTCAGCCGTGCGTTGTTCATCATCGTGAACATCGCGCGGATGCCGCCGAATTCCGCGCCGATCAACTCGCCGACGCTCTCCTCGCCCTCGCCGAACTGCAGCACGCAGGTTGGCGAGGCGTTGATCCCCATCTTGTGCTCGATCGATACGGTCTTGACGCCATTGGCCTCGCCGGGATTGCCATCTGCATCGAGCCGGTACTTGGGTACCAGAAACAGCGATATGCCCTTGGTGCCCGCAGGCGCATCGGGGGTGCGCGCCAGCACCAGATGGATGATGTTGTCGGCCATGTCGTGGTCGCCGAACGAAATGTAGATCTTCTGCCCCTTGATCGACCAGGTGCCATCACCGCGGGGGGTGGCGGTGGCGCGCAGCGCGCCGACATCGCTTCCTGCCTGCGGCTCAGTGAGGTTCATCGTGCCGGTCCATTCGCCGGTGGCGAGCTTGGGCAGATACAGCGCCTTTTGCGTATCGCTGCCGTGATGGTGCAGCGCCTCGATCGCGCCGACGGTGAGGATCGGGCAGAGCGCAAACGCCATGTTGGCTGCGCCAAGCGAGTCCAGCGCGACGGTCGCCAGCGAAAACGGCAGCCCCTGCCCGCCGTGATCGGCAGGTGCGCTGAGCGCGCTCCAGCCGGCATCGACATAATGCTGATACGCCTCGCGGTATCCCTCGGGCATCTTCACCGCGCCATCGACCAGTCTTGCGCCCACGGTATCGCCGATCCGATACAGCGGTGCGAACTCGCCTGCGGCAAACGCGCCCACGCCATCGACGATCGCTTCGACCAGATCGGGGGTTGCCTCGGCAAACCGCTCGTGGCGCGCCAGATCGTCGATCCCGGTGATCGTCTTGAGGACGAACAGCTGTTCGATCGTCGGTGCGGTGAATGTCATGGCTTTTCCCTGCTGTTCGCTACGTGCCTGCGTTGTATAGGCACCAACATGACCGCTTCCAACCCTTCAGACACGCAGATCCTGCCCGCATCGGACGCAGCGATCACCCGCGCGATCACGATTTTGCGCGATGGCCGCCCGGTCGCGCTGCCGACCGAAACGGTTTACGGGCTGGCCGCCGATGCCTCGCGCGCGGATGCCGTAGCGGCGATCTATCGCACCAAGGGCAGGCCAGATTTCAACCCGCTGATCGTCCACGTGCCCGATGTGGACGCGGCGCGGCGGCTGGCAATTTTTGATACGCGCGCAGAAAAACTCGCCGCCGCGTTCTGGCCAGGCCCTTTGACGCTGGTGCTCCCGCTGGCAGACGGTGCCAATGTCGCACCCGCCGTGACCGCAGGATTGCCGACGATCGCGCTGCGCTGCCCCGCGCACCCGGTGATGCGCGCGGTGCTCACCGCTGGCGGGATGATGCTGGCAGCGCCGTCGGCCAACCGCAGCGGCGCGATCAGCCCGACCACGGCTGCGCATGTCGCCGCCAGCCTGGGCGACGGCGTGCCGCTGATCATCGATGGCGGGGCGTGCAGCGCAGGGCTGGAATCGACGATAGTTGCGCTGCGCAACATTGGCGCTGCGCCCGGCGGCTGGCAATTGCTGCGCCCTGGCCCGATCGATCCGGCTGCGATCACTGCGATACTGGGCGAAGACCCGCTGCCGCCGAGCGATCATGCCATCGAGGCTCCCGGGCAGCTCGCCAGCCACTATGCGCCAAGCAAGTCGGTGCGGCTGGATGCGGCGTCGGCTGAAGCCGATGAGTGGCTCATCGGCTTTGGATCCGTGGCGGGCGACGACACGCTGTCGGCCAGCGGCGATCTCGCCGAGGCGGCGGCGAACCTCTATGCGGCGCTGCACCGTGCGGACGCTTCGGCGTGCGCGCGCATCGCCATCGCGCCGATTCCTGCTGGCGGCATGGGCGATGCGATCAACGATCGGTTGAAGCGGGCGGCGGTCTAGTCACCCTCACCCTTCCGGCGCTGCGCGCCTGCGCGACGCGAAGCGGAGTGGGAAGGGTGAGGGTGACCGGCGGCGTCACAAAAATCACCCCCCAAACCCCTCGCCTTTTGGCCAGCCCGGACCGCGATAGGCCATGACCTTGAACAGCGTCCCCATCTGCTCAGGTGAAACCAGCCGGTCGAGCGCGTCCATCAGGGCTTGCGCCTGCGAAGGCTGGGTGCGCGCCAGGGTCGCAGCGCGCTCGGCGATGCCCAGCGCCATCAGCCATTCGCCCTGCCCCACCGGCCCTAGCCAATCGACATCGCCTGCCAGCGCGATCTGCTTCAATTGGGCAAAATCGACCAGCGCGGTGAGATCGGCAAGACCGGGGTCTGCGAAAGGATCGACCTTCTGGTGCGCGCGGACCGCCTGCAGCGTGCTGCCGGTATGTGGTCCCGTATCGGCGGTGTTATAGCCGTAATCGATGAACAGCGCGGTGCCGCTCTGCGCCTTCAGCCGGGTCGCGATCTCGAATGCCATGCCGCTCGCCGCCGGGCATGTCTCGAGGATCGTGCCCACCGGACTGTCGGCGTGCACCGCCGGAACCGCGGAATCCATCGGCCTTGCGCCCGCAACCGGCAGAAAACGCTCGCCATTGTGGACCACGACACGTTCGCGCCAGCCCTGCTCGGCGCGAACGACCTGGCGGACGGGCAACGCATCGAGAAATTCGTTGGCGACGATGAGCAGCGGCCCCTCGCGCGGAACGCTGTCCAGTCCGTCATGCCATGTCGCCTGCGGGATGAGCGTCTGCTGCATCTGGCGCAACCGGCTGCTGCCCTCGATCAGGTGCACCCGCGGGCGAAAGCCGAATTGCTCGGCCGCACGCAAAGCGTCACTGACCAATGTCCCGCGCCCGGGGCCGAACTCGACATAATGGCACAAGGCCGGCTTGCCCGCGCGCTGCCACTGGTCCGCAAGCCACAGCCCGATCATCTCGCCGAACATCTGGCTGATTTCGGGCGCGGTGATGAAATCGCCGGTGGCGCCGAAAGGATCGGCACGGTTGTAATAATGCGCGTTGGCCTCTGCCATGTAGTGGGCAACGCTGATCGGCCCGGTCGCGCCGATCAGCCGCCTGAAGATCGCCTCCAGCCCGGCATCGCCACCATCGCCACCGGTCTGCGCCGCGTCGTCCATGCCCCCCTCCACGGTGTCAGACCGTAGCAGGAAGCGGCTTGGCAACACGGTTGCGCGAACTGACGATCAGATACAGGCCGATCACGATCATCGGAACAGTCAGCCACTGGCCCATGCTCATACCGGTGCGCTGGGCGAATTCGATCAGATGCTGATCGGGATTGCGGAAATATTCGACGAAGAAGCGGCTCGCGCCATAGCCTGCCAGGAATACGCCGGCCAGGAAACCGGGGCGGTGGCGCACATCGGTCTTCCAGAACAGCACACCCAGCACAATCGCGAGCAGCGCACCTTCAAGACCGGCCTCGTAAAGCTGGCTGGGGTGACGCGGCAGGCCCGAGGGATCGGTGGGGAAGATCACTGCCCAGGCGACATCGGTGGGGCGGCCCCAAAGCTCTGCGTTGACGAAGTTGGCGAGCCGACCGAACAACAGCCCGAAGGGCACCACGCAGGCGACATAGTCGCCGACGCGCATATAGCTCAGCTTGTTGCGCCAAGTAAGATAACCGATCGCGGCCATCACGCCGAGCAGCCCGCCGTGGAAGGACATCCCGCCCTCCCAAACCTTGAACACCTCCAGCGGAGTTTCGAACAGATCGGGTCGGTAGAACGCCACATAGCCCAGACGGCCACCCAGGATGATGCCCAGCGTCGCATACAGCATCAGATCATCGGCGTGCCGCTGCGCCATCGGTGCGCCGGGCTGCTTGAGCATCTTGCCTATGTACCAATAGCCCAGCATGATGCCGAACAGATAGGCAAGGCTGTACCATTTGAGCTGGAACGAGCCGATGCTGAGCGCGACCGGCGACAGCCCCAGTTCTTCAAAGCGGATCGCGGTGGACGCGACGGCATTTGCAGCAACCGAAGCAGCACCAGCCGCCGCGTCGGCTACAGTGGATGTAACAGTGTTGGCGGCAAGCGCCGTAATGGGCAGGATCAAGGCTTTTCCCCACGGGTTTTCATCTCCATAAGGGTTGGCAAGCACAAGCGAAAGAGGAGAGATTTTAATGGCAACCGAGCTGGACCAGATGATGGATGAAGCCATCCAGGCGCTGACCGGCGAAGGAGGCATGTTGCCTTTGACGCATTTTGAAAAATACGGCCAGAAACTGCCGATGATCGCGTCGGCTCCGCCCGCGCTCTCGCATTTCTTTGCCTATTTCTGCATGCAGCACGCTGATGCGGAATTTCTGGTCGATGGCGAGACCCGGCTGACCTTTGGCCAGAGCTATTCCGCCGCGCGCCATGTCGCAGCGGCGCTGATTGCGGGCCATGGGATCGAAAAGGGTGACCGCGTCGGCATCGCAGCGCGCAACTCGGCCAACTGGATCATCGCCTATATGGGCGTTCTGATGGCAGGCGGCGTCGCCACTTTGCTCAACGGCTGGTGGCAAGGGCCCGAGCTGTGCGCCGGGATCACCGATGTCGGCTGCAAGCTGGTGCTGGCGGACGATCGCTGCACCAGTCGCATCGCCGAATGCGGCAATATCGGCGATGCGCGCGTCATCACGTTCAGCCACGACGGCCCGCCCGAAACCGGTCTGGCGGCGGTTCTGGACGCAGGCGGAGACCCGGCGACCGAATTGCCCGAGCTGACCGGCGACGACCTGGCCACCATCCTGTTCACATCGGGATCCACCGGCCAGTCGAAGGGCGCGTATTCGGACCATCGCGGCGTGGTGCAGGGCACCTTCAGCTATGTCGCGCAGACATTGATGGCGCTCAACATCGTCACCCGGCAGGGCAAGCCTCCGCAAGGCCAGCCCGCCACCCTGCTCAATGTGCCGCTGTTCCATGTCACCGCCGAAGTGCCGGTGCTGCTGCAAAGCTTCGTCATCGGACGTAAGCTTGTTTTGATGCCCAAATGGGATGCCGAAGAGGCGATGCGGCTGATCGAGCGTGAAAAGGTCAGCTATTTCGTCGGCGTACCGCTGATGAGCTATGAAATGGCGACCCATCCCAACCGCGACACATACGACCTGACCAGCTGCGTATCGTTCGCCGCAGGCGGTGCGCCGCGCCCGGTCGAGCACGTCAAGCGGATCAAGGAGACGATGGACTGGGCGTTCCCGATCCTGGGCTATGGCCTTACTGAAACCAACGGCGTTGGCTGCGGTAACTTTAACGAGAACTACATGGCCAAGCCCGACAGCACGGGCCAGGCTTCGCGTCCGCTGGTCGACATGGCGATTCTCGATGACACCGGTCATCCGCTGCCCTCGGGTGCGGTTGGCGAAGTTGCGATTCGGTCGGTCGCCAACTTCCTGGGCTATTGGAACAATGACGAGGCGACTCGCGCCGCGATCATGCCCGATGGCTATTTCCGCACCGGTGACCTGGGCTATATCGATCCCGAGGGCTATCTGTTCATCGTCGATCGCAAGAAGGACATCATCATCCGCGGCGGCGAGAACATCAGTTGCGTCGAGGTGGAAGCGGCGATTTATGCACACCCCGACATTGCAGAAGCCAGCGTGTTCGGCGTTCCCGACGACCGGTTCGGCGAGATCGTCGGCGCAGTTTACGTGGTGCGCGATGGCGCGACGCTGAGCGATGCCGAACTCACCGACTTCCTTTCGGGACAGCTCGCTGCATTCAAGGTTCCCGCACGGCTCTGGCAAAGCACAGGTGCGCTCCCCAGATTGGGGACAGCGAAGATCGACAAGGTCGGCCTGCGCAAGACCTATCAGGCCCAAGCCCTGGCCGATGCAGGAGTCAGCAGCTGACATTCGACCCGACCCCGTACCGTCCGCGCCTTCGCTGATGCCAGTAGCTACCGTATCCAACCAGCGCGCGATCATCGATCGACGCGCGCTCGATGCCGGTATCGCGACGCTGGCGGGGGACCTGGGCGACAAGGCGCGCGCCGAAGTGGTGACGTTGCTGCGCGATGCGCTGGCGGCGGGGCGGGCGGAAATTGCCGAGCGGCTGGTCGCAAATCCGGCGGCCGGGCATGAGTGCGCGGCAGCTCAGGCGTTCCTGATCGATCAGATCGTCCGGCTGATCCACGATTATGTCGTGCATTTCCAGTACCCGGTCGCCAACCAGAGCATGGGCGAGCACTTCTGCATCGCAGCGGTCGGGGGCTATGGCCGGGGCGAGATGGCGCCGCACAGCGATGTCGACATCGCCTTCCTCACGCCGATGAAGAAGAACAGCTGGACCGAGCAGGCGATCGAGGCAATTCTCTATATCCTGTGGGATCTGGGGTTGAAGATCGGCCATTCGAGCCGCTCGATCGACGAGATGGTCCGCCAGGCCAAGGGCGACCTCACCATCCGCACCGCTTTGCTCGAGGGGCGCTATGTCTGGGGCGACCAGGAGATCTACCGCGAGGCATCGGTGCGCTTCTGGAAGGATGTCGTCACCGGCACCGCCCGCGATTTCGTCTCGCAAAAGCTCGAGGAACGCGACGCGCGGCACAAGAAGATGGGCGACAGCCGCTATGTCGTCGAGCCCAATGTGAAGGACGGCAAGGGCGGCCTGCGCGATCTCCATACGCTCTATTGGATCGGCAAATACATCCACCAGGTGCGCTCGGCGGCCGAGCTGGTCGATGCCGGGCTGCTGACGATGACCGAGTTTCGCGGATTTCGCCGATCGGCCAATTTCCTTTGGGCCGTCCGCTGCCATCTGCACGACATCACCGGACGCGCCGAGGACCGGCTGACCTTCGATCTGCAACGCGAGGTCGCCAGCCGTATGCGCTTTGCCGACCGTCCGGGCAAGTCGGCGGTCGAGCGGTTCATGCAGTATTTCTTCCTCAACGCCAAACGCGTCGGCGACCTGACCGGCGTGTTTCTGGCGCAGCTTGATGACCAGTTCGCCGCGCGTGACCGCCGGTTCATTCCCGCGCTGCTCCGCCGCCGCCCTCGCAAGCTTTCAGGCTTCGTGCTCGATCGCGGACGGCTCGCCCTGCCCCGGCCCGATTTCTTCCGCGAGGATCCGGTGCGGATGATCGAGATCTTCCAGCTGGCAGACAAGCACAAGGTCGAGATCCACCCCAGCGCGATGCGCCAGGCGAGCATGGATGCAGGGTTGATCGACCGGCATGTCCGCGCCGATCCCCGCGCCAACGCGCTGTTCATGGATGTTCTGTGCAGTCCGCGCGACCCCGAAATGGTGCTGCGCTGGATGAACGAGGCGATGGTGTTCGGCCGGTTCGTTCCCGATTTCGGCCGTGTTGTCGCGCAGATGCAGTTCGACATGTACCACCATTACACCGTCGATGAGCACTCGATCCGCGCGATCGGTCTGCTCGCGCGGATCGAATCGGGCGAGCTCAAGGACGATCATCCGCTCGCCTATGACGTGATGCAGAAGCTGATCAGCCGCCGCGTTCTGTTCGTCGCCACGCTGCTGCACGATATCGCCAAGGGCCGCCGGGGCGATCACTCGGTGCTGGGTGCCGAGGTCGCGATGAAGCTTTGCCCGCGTCTTGGCCTCAGCGAGGCCGAGACCGAGCAGGTCGCCTGGCTGGTACGCTATCACCTTTTGATGTCCGCCACAGCCTTCAAGCGCGACCTCACCGACTACAAGACGATCGCCGATTTTGCCGCGATGGTGAAAAGCCCCGAGCGGCTCAAGCTGCTTCTGGTGCTGACCGTGGTCGATATCCGCGCGGTGGGCCCGGGCATCTGGAACAGCTGGAAGCGCCAGTTGCTGGGCAACCTGTTCGAATCGACCGAGGAGGTGCTGCGGCTGGGCCACAAGCAGCACGGACGGCGCGAGCGGGTTCTGGCCAAGCAGGAGCAGGTGCGCGGCCTGCTCAAGATCGACGAGGGCCGCTTCACCCAGATCGCCCGCAAGCTGGACGACGCGTACTGGATTGCTGAGCCCGAGGACATCATCGTCCAGAACATGCGACTGATCGATACGCACGATACCGAACCGCTGACGGTCTCGGCAGAGTTCTATCCTGCACGCGGGGCGACCCTGGTGACGGTAAGCGCTGCCGACCATCCCGGCCTGTTCTATCGGATCGCAGGCGGAATCCATCTGGCCGGCGGGAACATCATCGATGCGCGCATCCATACGCGGCGCGATGGCATGGCGCTCGACAACTTCCTGGTTCAGGATCCGCTGAGCCGCCCGTTCATGGAGGAAAGCCAGATCGCCCGGCTGAAGAGCGCGATCGCAGATGCGCTGGCCAACAGGGTCGCGCTGACCCCCCGGCTGATCGCGCGCCCCACCGCGCGCCCGCGCACCGAGGCGTTCAACATCGCGCCCGTCGTGCTGGTCGACAACAAGGCCTCAAACCGGTTCACGGTGATCGAGGTCAACGCCTTCGATCGGCCTGCGCTGCTCAACCGGCTCGCATTCGCGCTGTTCGATCTCAAATGCATCGTCCACTCGGCGCATGTCGCGACCTATGGCGAGCGCGCGGTCGATACCTTCTATGTCACCGATCTTCTGGGCGACAAGATCGACAGCAAATCGCGTTTGAGGACGCTCGAAAAGCGGCTGCTGGCTGCGGCTGCCGAGCAGCCCGAACCGGCGGTTGCCGCCTGACGCTGCGCCTCAGATCTTGCCGTTGAGGATCGCCCATCCGGCAAGGCCATTCATTCCGGTGTAGACAAGATAGGCCGGAAGCGCGATCGCCCAATCCATCGCGGCAAAGCTGAGCGCCGAGAGCAGGATCAGAAATTCGAGCAGATAGCTGCCATAGCCGCCCATGAACCGGCCGAATGCCGCGCGCATCTGCAGCGCCATCGGGTGGTCGGACTCCATCGTCGCCTTGTGAAGCGCAAAGTTGGCGATGCCGCACAGGAAGATGACGAGAGTTGGCATGCCGCAATCGTTAGCCCGATTTTTAGTCGCTGCCAATTGGCGTTGGCGTAGCCCAGCCTGGGCGGCCTAACCCACCAGTCGGATGATATCGGCGCTGGGTTTCTCCGCCAGCCGATAGACCGCCATCTCGCCGACACCCTTGAGGGTCAGCATCTGCGGCAGTTCGAAGTGCCGTTCGCCGCGTCCGCGCATCCAGGTGGTCTCGGATACGGCAATGCCATCGGGGTTCGCTGCACCCTCGATGCGGCTGGCGATGTTCATCGTCTCGCCCCAGTAATCATACGCCATCCGGGTCTCGCCAATCACCCCGCCGACCACGGGGCCGGTGTGGATGCCGACCCGGATATGCAGATCGATGCCGGTGGCCGTGCGCAATTCGGGCAGACCTGCGATCACCGCCTCGCCGAAGCGGATCGCGGCATCGGCGCTGTTGTGCGAGGGGTTGTTGCCGCCGCTGATCGCGAGATACGCATCGCCGATCGTCTTGACCTTCTCGATCCCGGTCTCAGCCGCGCACTTGTCCGCCAGCAGGAAGAAGCCGTTGAGCAGATCGACCAGATGACCCGGCGAAATCCGCCGCGACAGGTCGGAAAAGCCGCAGATATCTATGAACACCACCGAGACATCGGGATAGCTGTCAGCCACCACCTGCCCTGCCTTGAGCCGCGCGGCGACCGCAGGCGGCAGAACGTTGAACAGCAGCTCTTCGGTCTTGGCGCGCTCGGCCTCGAGCGCATCGGACAGGATGAAGCTCTGCCGGTGTGCCTGCCCCACCGACCAGGTCAGCAACAGCATAACGGCAGCACTGGTGACATAAGCGAGCGTGGCGTAGATAAACGGGACAAGGTCCGCCTCGGTCACCACCATGATGCCGAAATAGACCGCGGCATGGCAGCCAAGCCACGCAGTGTACCAGCGCAATTGCCCGGCAAACGCGATCGCAGCAAACGCCATGACGATCAGGCCATTGATCGCGATCGACGCGTGCAACTGCACCTGGGCGCGCTGCATTTCCTCGAACAGTAGCGCGTTTTCCGCCATGATCAGGAATGCGATGCCCAGCAGACATGCAAAATCGATGATCGGGCGGCTGGCATAGCCACGCCAGGCGGTGGCCCCGGCATAGCCCGCCAGAATGCCAAGCGCAGGCAGCAGCAGCAGCGTGAAGCGCAGCTCGTCCTCGCGGCTGAAATACAGTGGATTGACCAGCGCATAGCCGATCAGCATCGCGGCAAGGAAGCCGGAGAACAACCGCATGTGGACCACCCGCGCCTGACGCTCGCCGGTCACAAACCTCCGCTCGAGATCGGGATCGACAAACCGTCCGCTGATTGTCTGCGGCGTGCCGGGCGATGTCTGGCTTGGCTGGCTTGGCTGGTCTGGCTGCATCTTGCCCCCCCCTGGAAGGACGGTCTGCCCGCCCGCATAGCCCAATAGCATCGGAGAATTGACAAACAGGTAACACGGCTCCAGCCCTGAGCGTAAAGACAACACGAGGATGCCCGATGACCGATTTCGACGACTGGCGCGCGCGCTCGCCCTTCTACGACGAAAGCCATGAGGCGCTGGCACAATCAGTGCGCCGCTTTGTCGCGCGCGAGATCGCGCCGTATATCGACCAGTGGGAAGCTGATGGCGAGCTGCCGCGCGACCTGCACCGCAAGGCCGCAGACGCCGGCATCCTGGGTCTGCGGTATCCGGAAGCCTATGGCGGGCATAGCGAGGGCTTCGACATCTTCCACGGTATGACCCAGACCGAGGAACTTGCCGCAGTAGGCGCCGGCGGACTGACGGCATCGTTGATGACCCATGGCATCGGCCTGCCCCCGGTGCTCGCGCTGGGCAGCGATGCGCTCAAGGACATGGTCGCCCCGCCAGTGCTGGCGGGCGAGAAGATCATCGCGCTTGGCATCACCGAGCCGTCGGGCGGGTCGGATGTTGCGGGCCTGAAGACCCGCGCCGAGCGGGTGGGTGATCATTACGTCGTGAACGGATCGAAGATGTTCATCACGTCGGGCATGCGCGCTGACTGGCTGACCTGCGCGGTGCGGACCGGCGGCGCAGGCGCGGGCGGCATATCGCTGCTGCTGATCGACATCGACACGCCCGGGGTCACCCGGACCCGGCTCGACAAGATGGGCTGGCGCTGTTCGGACACCGCAGCGATCTATCTGCAGGATGTGCGCGTACCCGCCGACCGGCTGATCGGACCGGAGAATGGCGGCTTTATCGGCATCATGCGCAACTTCAATTCCGAGCGGCTGGGCATGGCGATGGGCTGCTGCGCGTTCGCGCGGGTGTGCCTGAAAGAGGCCGTGCAATGGGCGCAGACCCGCGAGACCTTCGGCAAGACGCTGGTCAAGCACCAGTCGATCCGCATCAAGCTGGCCGATATGGCGCGGCGGATTGCCGCCACCCAGGCCTGGGTCGATCAGTGCGCCTGGGGGCTTGAGAACGGCCGGGATCAGCCCGCCGATTTTGCCATGCTCAAGGTGCAGGCGACACAGATGCTCGAGATCGTCGCGCGCGAGGCCGCGCAGATACTGGGCGGGGCGAGCTACATCACCGGATCCAAGGTCGAGCGCATCTATCGCGAGGTCCGCGTCAACGCGATTGGCGGCGGGTCGGAGGAAATCATGCTCGATCTGGCGGGCCGGCAGCTGTTCGGAGGGAAATGATCCGGAATGGACGATGACACGTCCATCACCTGTCCGAAACGGTGCCACTTGAACTGGCACAGACGCTCCAAAACAAGGCCTAATACCCCCGGTTGAGGGGGGAGGCCTGCGATGTTTCGTCTGTTCCATGAAGAGCGCTACATATCGCGCATCTATTACGAATCGATGCGCGACAATTTCGAAGGCTATGCCTGGAAGTCCGACGAGATCGCCGAAACGGACGATCCCGAGAGCAACGCCATGAAGCGCAACATGCTCGCCCAATTGAAAGAGGAGTTTCAGGAGCTCGATCCGCTCAACGGCAGCAAGCCTACCCTGGGGCAGCTCTTCAAGATCGAGCTGGCGCTGGTCTGGCTTGTGCCGAAGACCGCGCTGCAGGCCCGGTTCTGGACGATCGAGGACCGATTCAGGCGCGTGGTGCCGACCAGCGTGATCGCATCGTACGAGGCCAGCTATTCCGCAGGCGCAATCGAGGAGCTGGAAGACGAGGTGCTGCGCCAGCGCGCCCGCAACTTGCTGGACGTGATCCATGCGAATTACCTGATCAATCTGGCGCGTGAAAACTCGATCCGCCGGTTGATGGCCATCGTCGGGCTGTCGGCGGCTGTGGTCATCCTGTTGGGGGTTGCCTTCATTTCGTCAAGGGTCGAGCTTGCCCAGCACGGGCTGGTGGCGATCATCGCGGCGGGCATGGTCGGTGCGATGATCTCGATCCTTCAGCGACTGCAGAAGGCGACATCGCGCGATGCGATGGTTGAGGATGGGATTTTCGAGCTGATCGGGCTCAGGGTTGGCTGGGTCAGCGTGCTCAGTTCGATTGGCATCGGCGGTGTGTTCGCGCTGTTCATCTATGTTCTGGCCGCAGCCAACCTGCTGGATGCGCTGTTGCCTGATTTCGGCGTGCCCGACGGTTCTGGCGACCCGGCGAACCCGGGCAGCGAGCTAGCCCAAAGCGATGTCGCAGCGGGCAATGCAGCAGGTACCGATGCGGCCGGGGCAGCGGACCTGGCACTCACCGATCCCGTTACAGGGCAGGTCGCAGTTGCAGCCGCCACCGACCCTGTTGCCCCAGTCGGCAGCGCAGCCAGTGCCGCGCCAGCCCCAGCCACGCAGCCACAGCAGGTGTCAGCAGCCACAGCAGATGCGTGCGGAAACCCCACAAATACCTGCCCTAACTGGGTTGAACGCGTCAGGATGTCGCTGGGACTGGCCGACACGGCCCAGTTCTACAAGATGATCGTGCTCGCCTTTGTTTCGGGCTTTGCCGAACGCTTCGTGCCCGACATCATCAACAAGCTCGCCAAGCAGAACCCGGCGGCTACGGCAACCAGCGGACCCACCGGATCTGGCAATCCAACTATGTGACCTGACGCACTTCGGCTTGGGCTCCCGGACGCTACACAGATATGCTATCAGGCGAGTCGCCTGCATGTCCCTCCTTGTTTCGGGAGCCTGACCATGCCATTTCGTGTCTATCCCCCCGCATTTCGTAAAGCCACCCTGTGCATCGGTGCCGCCTCGCTCGCCGCGCTGCTCGCCAGCCCGGTCAGCAGCCAGCAGGCCGCATCGCCGGTTGCGCGCTATGACATGGATGTCGGCACCGTCACCGGCCTCGCCGCAATGGGCGGCGGCATGGGGGCTGGCCTATCGATGATGTTCGGTGGCGGCGGCCAAAAGCAGGCGCACGAACTGATCCTGCGGCTGGGCTCGTCGCGGACACCGGCAGCAGGCGCGCCCAAGGCCGACCATTTCATGCCGCCGGTTGCCAAGCTCGGCGCATCGGTGCCGCTGCTGACCCCCAAGCCCGGGACCCGGACGGACGATGTTCCGCAGGAGCTGCCCAAGGATTTCCAGCGTCCCAAGGGCCGTCTGCTGATCTATTGGGGTTGCGGTGCGAAAGCCGGGCCGGGCCAGCCGGTGATCATCGACTTTGCCAAGCTGACCGCGGGCCAGGTGCCGCCCGACCTGTTTGCAGGATCGATGCCCATCGACCGCTCGGTCCACACCGGCAACTCCAAGACCTATGGCGAATGGCCCAATACCGATACCCGCAAGCTGGTCGGCGCGGACAGCTCGCTGATCGGCGAGCACCGTATCGCGGGCAACTACTCGCCCGAGATCAAGTTCGCTTTGGCGCAGGATTTCATGCCCGCGATCACCGGCAAGGCCAGCCCGATCGCGGGCGGAGCGACCCAGATCAGCTGGAACGCGGTGACCAACGCCACCGGCTATTATGCCTGGGTGATGAGCGCCAAGGCCAACAGCAAGGGCGAATTTCAGGACATGGTGTGGTGGTCGTCTTCGGCCACCCGCCAGTTCGGCGGGGCACTGTGGGACTGGATCGCGCCCGCCCAGGTCGCCAGGCTGATCCAGCAACAGGTCGTCATGCCGCCATCGCAGACCAACTGCACCGTCCCTGCCGAAGTTACCGCATCAGGCGGCGAATTCGCATTGGGCAATCTGTACGCTTATGGACCCGAAGCGAACTTCGCCTACCCGCCACGTCCAGCCAACACCAAGACGCCGTGGAAGCCAGAATGGACCGCGCGGGTGCGGTATCGGTCAAATTCGACCTGGCTGCTCAACGGTCCGGACATGAACGCCATGATGCGCGGCGGCGATGACGCCGAGGCACCGAAGAAGAAGAAAAAGTGCAAGGGCGGGCTGGGTGGCCTGCTCGGCGCGGTCGTGACCGGCGAGGGCTGTTGAAGGATTGGCGCCTACATTTGTTCATGTTATGTTCTAACGATTAACCGAGTCGGTTCGAGGGGAAGATGCATGACCAGCCTGATTTTCTATACCAACCCAATGTCACGCGGGCAGATCGCGCGGTGGATGATCGAGGAGACCGGCGCGGCGTATGAGCAGCGCATCGTCGAATACGGCCCCGAAATGAAATCCGCCGAATATCTCGCGGTCAACCCGATGGGCAAGGTTCCTGCGATTGTCCATGACGGCAAGGTGGTGACCGAGGGCGCAGCAATCTGCGCCTATCTCGCCGACGCGTTCCCGGATGCGGGCCTCGCACCGACGCCGCACGAACGCGCGGATTATTATCGCTGGCTGTTTTTCGGCGCAGGGCCGCTCGAACAGGCGGTCACCAACCGGTCGATGGGTTGGGAAGCTGACTCCGACAGGCAGGCAATGGTGGGCTATGGCAGCTTCGATCTGGTGGTCGATACGCTGGCCGGGTGGCTGGCGGACCACGACTATATCTGCGGGGAGCGGTTCACTGCGGCAGATGTCTATGTCGGTGCGCAGGTCGATTGGGGGCTGCTGTTCAGCACCTTGCCCGAGCGAGCCGAATTCAGCGCCTATGCCGAAAGGTTGCGCAGCCGCCCCGCTTATATCCGCGCCAAGGCGATCGACAACGACCTGATCGCAGCAGCGAAGGCGGCGCAGGGATCAGACGCATGAGCAACCATGAGGGCGGATGCCATTGCGGCGCGGTGCGCTTTGCAGTCGAGACCACGGATGAGAGCGAACAAGGGCCGCGTACGGCCTTGTGCCACTGCACCGACTGCCGTCGCTGCGCGGGCGCTCCGGCGGTCGGCTGGACCGCGGTTGCCAGTTCGACCTTCAAGCTGCTGCAGGGGACGCCTGCGGTCTATCAATCGTCTGCACTTGCCCAGCGCAGCTTCTGCGCGAAGTGCGGCACGGGGCTGTACTACGTCAATGAAACCGTGCTGCCTGGTCTGGTCGATATCCAGACCGCGACCTTCGACGATCCGCAGGCCTTCCCTGCGATGGCGCATATTCAGATGGCGGATGCGATCGAGTGGATGACCACCGCGCACGAATTGCCGGCGTTCGAACGGTTTCCCGAGGGCTAAATCACCCCCAAGACACGCACGGGGAGGATTTCAATATGGATCAGCCGGTGGGACCGAAAACGTTGGCATTTCCGGTGCCAGTCTTGCGATCCTTGTCGGTGTCCTTGATCGCGTCGAGAATCTGTGGGTTGCGAAAATCGCCATCGGCGTAATCGCGGGCGGATTGACCGGCAATCGTATCCTGCTTGTCCGGATTGGCCCCGGCCTTGAGCAGCAGGCGGACCATTGCCAGGTCGCGCAGTTGTACCGCGCGGATCAGCGGGGTTTCGCCCGAATTGTTGGTGTCATCGACCTTGGCCTTGCGGTCGATCAGCGTCTGGGCACCATCGGCAAAGCGCAGCGTCACCGCCATCATCAGCGGGGTCACGCCGTTGTTGTCGCGCGCATTGGGGTTGGCACCGCGCTGCAGGAGAAAACCCATCCAGGTGATATCGCGCCGCTGGGTCACGATGTGCAGCGCGCTTTCCCCCGTGGTGATGTCCTTGGTGTTGATCATGGTGCTGCCCGGCTGGTTCAACAACTGCGTTGCCTTGTCGCCATCGCGTTCACGCACCGCCTTCAGGAAATTGTAGCTTTCTGAAAACTGGGCGCTGGCAGCAACGGGGATCAACAGCGCGATGGCGGCCATCGTCGCGATCCACAGGCGGGCAAAGGCATTGAAACGGGTGTTCACGGGTTGCATCGTCCTTGAAAACTGCACCGGGGGAGCGGCCAACCGTCGCATTGGCTACCAAGCCCCCTTGAAAGCGGCTGCATAGCAGAGCACAGACAAACCTGTCATGAACAAAACCCCCGCATTCATCATCGCTCTGGCGCTGTCGACAGCGCTCGCCGCGTGCTCCGGCGCCTCCCCCAAGCCCGAGGCTCCGCTCGAAGGGGCGCGCATCGGCAGCGCGTTCTCGCTCACCGACCAGAACGGCAAAACCGTCAAGGACACCGATTTTGCTGGCAAGCATCGCATCGTCTACTTCGGCTACAGCTATTGCCCTGATGTCTGCCCGGTCGATCTGCAGAAAATTTCGCAGGGCTTTGCACTGTTCGAAAAGCAGCAGCCCGAACGCGCCAAGCAGATCCAGCCGATCTTCATCAGTATCGATCCCCAGCGTGATACCCCCGCGGTGCTCAAGCAATATGTCAGCGCGTTCCACCCACGGCTGATCGGCCTGACCGGCACGCCCGAGCAGATCAAGACCGTCGCAGATGGCTATCTGGTGATGTACAAGGCGCAAAAGCCCGAAGGGGCAGATGCGCAAGGCTACCTCGTCGATCACAGCCGCCAGGCCTATCTGATGGGCCCCAAGGGCGAACCGATCGCGCTGTTGCCCTATGATGGCAGCCCCGAACAGATCGCCGCCGAAATCGACAAATGGACAGCCTGATGGCGTCCAGCCGCCAAACAGAAGACAACAACGCCAGGTTTTGGGAGCAGCCGCTGGCGAGCCTTGACCGGGCGCAGTGGGAGGCGTTGTGCGATGGCTGCGGCAAATGCTGCCTGCACAAGGTCGAAGACGAGGATACCGGGCGGATCCACCCGACCAATGTCGCCTGCCGGCTGCTCGACACCCGCACCGCGCAATGCGCCGATTACCGCCATCGCCGCGCATTGGTGCCCGATTGTCTGCGGCTGACCCGCAACAATGTCGAAACGATCAGCTGGCTGCCCTCGACCTGTGCCTATAATCTGCGCGCGCAGGGCCTGCCGCTGCCCGATTGGCACCATCTGCTGACCGGCAGCCGCGCCGCTATGCTTGCCGGTGGTCACTCGGTGGCGGGCCGCGTGATCAGCGAAGTGAACGCCGGGCCGATCGAGAACCACATCATCGATTCAGAGCTCTGATGGGTTCCCCGCTCAGCCGTCTGTTTGCGCGCACGCCCGCGCCACGCACGGCTGCTGCGCCTGCGGAAGACCCCGGGCGACTGACGATCGGCGGGCGCGATTATGCGCTCATCGTCCGCCGCCATGCCCGCGCCCGCAACATCCGGCTGCGTACCGATCCGGCCAAGGGCGCGCTGCTGATCACGCTGCCCGGCCATGCGCGGCTGGGCGAGGCGATCGCCTTTGCCCGCGCGCAGGCGGACTGGATCGAGGCAAGCTTTGCCAAGGCGGGCGCGCATGTCGCGATCGAGCCCGGCGCGTTGATCCCCTATCGCGGCGAGCAACACCGCATCAGTTGGGACGCGCGCAATGGCCGCCGGGTGATCGCCACCGATGGTGCGATCAGATTGGGAGGCGCAGCAGACCTCATCGAGACCCGGCTCACCCGCTGGCTCAAAGCCGAAGCCAAACGCCTGTGCGCCGCCGACCTTGCTGATTACTGCGCCCGCGCGGGCGTGCCCATGCCCGCACTCGCGATCAGCAACGCCGCGCGGCGATGGGGCAGTTGCTCGGCCAACGGCACGATCCGGATCAACTGGCGGCTGGTGATGGCGCCGGATACCGTCCGCCGCTCGGTCGTCGCCCACGAAGTCGCGCACCTGCGCCACATGAACCACAGCGCAGACTTCTACGCATGGCTCGATTCGCTGTTCGAAGGGGACCGCAAGAGCGCCGACCACTGGCTCAAGGCGCATGGGCGGGGATTGTATCTGGTGGGGGGCGGCTGATCTTACAGCGATTGCGCGCACTTCCATCGACTTCGCTCGGGAACTCGGAGGGGGCGTAATGGCGTTGCGCACCACGCTGCGTTTGTCCCGAGCGAAGTCGAGGGACGTTGCGCCACAGTCGCGGGGTTCAAATCAACATCACACGTTCTTCGGGATCGTCACTCAGGCCAACTATCCTTCTGCCATTCGCGGGCCGTATGAAGCACGCGCAGGATGGCCACGGCTCGGTCGCTCTCTGCGAAAGCATAAGCGATGATGTAGGGGAGACCACGCACCGATTTCTCGTACGTGCCCGTAACCCGTCCGGGATGACCGGTAGCATACTCTCCAAGTTGCTCCCCGGTTTGGCGTATGGCGCGCACTACGCGTTCTGCAGCATCCGGGTCGTCAGCAGCGATATGCTTCAACACGGCCAAATAGTCTGCCCGCGCCGAACCGGACCAGACAACCCGCCTCATGCGCGCCAGGCTTGTGCCTTACGTGCCTTGGCAATGATCGTATCCGCTTCTGCCATGACATCTTCATGCGCGAAAACGCGACCGGCCTCGACATCGGCGAGGCCTTGCTGGATTCCTTCGATGATAGCCAATTCCCGTTCGACATACGCGGACACTGCGGCAGCGGCGAGATAGGATCGGCTGCGATCAGTGCCTTCTGCCAGCCGCGACAGCTTGTCGCTGACGGCCTGAGGAACACGGATTGTCATGGTCGTGCTGGTCATCGCGCTTACTCTATGCCTTCAGATGTACACAAGTTAGCACACGGGGCACCCTATCACAATCACACCGTCATCGATGTCCCCCGGTAGATCCGCGCCCTGTACCGCGAATCCTGCGCGTCGGGCAAAGGCGCGCCGACCAGCAGCACCGCCCTCGCAAACCGCTTGAGCTCTTCCTGATGCTCCACCGCGTTGCGCGGTTCTTCCGAACGCACCCGCCGCGTCAGGTTGATCTGGTTGGTCGGCACATCGTGCACCAGCCGCTCGTTTTCTACTGCCAGCGTCGCGGTGAACGCGTGCAGTGTCGTCTTGACGAAGTTGGCGAGTGCGAATGCAGGCCCGCTCTGTCCGAAAGGCACGTCGGGCGAGACCAGCACCAATTGGCAGCCATCGTACAGCGAGGCCTTGCGCGACACGCGGAAGTGCTGGGTCAGGTTTTCCTCGCACAGCTCGCGGAACTCGTCTGCGCTCAGCATCGCGCCGTCTTCGAACAACCGGTCGGGCAGCCCCGCCATCGGGGTGGAGACCACCGTGGTCGGCCGGCCGAAATCGGTCAGCGCCTGGTCCATCGCGCCTTCGATGTCCGCGCCGCAGACGCGTACGGTCACCTTAGCGGCCACCGCCTCGCTCAGCAGTGCCAGCACGTCCGCGCCGCCCGCCTCGCTGCGGGTCAGCAGCACCATCCGCGCGACATCGAGATCGCCGATCAGATGGCTGGCGGTCTCGGCGATGTAATCGGCCAGATGCTCACCGAACACCCACACGGTCTTGCCCGCCATCTGGTCGAGCCGTTCCTGCTTGGGACTGCCGAACATCTCGCGCTCGGTGTATGAACGTTCGACGCTCAACCCCCCCGAAGGCTTGAACGTCTCGCCGCTGACCGCGCGGTCGGCAAGGTAGAACACCGTCGCCTGCGCCACTTCGCTTTCCTTGGGCATCGCGCCCAGATGCAGCTGCGACAGCACCCCGCGCCCGACCTTGTCGGCTTCCGAGCCGATGCGGTCCTGCGGAAGGTACGGCATGTCATCGGGCGGGGTCACCATCAGCCAGCCGGTGAGGCCATCCTTGGTCCCGCTGCGCTCCTGCCAGTCGGCGTTCTGCAGCAGATAGCCCGCAGAGCGCAGCCGCGCGAGCAGGCGACCTGCGATATCAGGAGTGAGCAGATAGCGGTCCCAGGTGCAGATGCCATCGCCCTCGCGCGCGAGCTCAAGGCACAGCAACCGCAGCGGATCAGGCGTCGAACGGTCGTGGCTCAGATAGCCGGTATCGTTGCGCGCAAGGCGGCCCAGCACATGCGTCACTTCCGCACCCTCGCGGATCGATTCGATGACGGCAGCATAGATCGCGTTGAGCCGCTTGTTTTCGAGGATCAGCCGCGCACGCCGCAGGAAGAGCCCAGGCTTGCCGCCGGTACCCGACAGCCGGTCGCCATCGACCGGGCCGGGCGCGATCGCGTTGACCTGGATTTCAGGGCCCAGAAAGCGCGAGAAGCTTTCGACCATTGCGCGCTGCCCCGCCTTCGACACCGCATAATCGGCGCGGTTGGGATAGGCGACCGCAAGGAATTTCTCGCCGCCGAAGTAGCTCGAGACATTGAGGATATAGCCCGATCCCTGGCGTTTCATGATCGGCACGACATAATGCATCAGCAGATAGTTGCTGATCAGATTGGCATCGAGCGTCCAGCGCCAGGTTTCGAGCGGCATGTCGATGACCATGTCCTCGGCGCCCGCCACCCCGGCGTTGTTGATCAGATAATCGATCCGCCCAAACTCTTCCATCGTCGTGTCAGCCGCGCGGCGAAGCGAATCGAAATCGCTGACATCGACGTTGGCGATGAACTTGATCCGCCGCTCGACCCCCGAAAAGCCGACATCCTGCAGCTCGCCGACGATGCGTTCGCGCGCGGCCTCAAGCTCGCTTTCGCGCCGGGCGACCATCATCACCTTGGCCCCGGCGAGCGCGAGCAGCCGGGCGACCTGTCCGCCGATCCCGGCGGAACCGCCGGTGATCAGCGCGACCTTGCCCAGATGCAGGCCAGTGATGTTTTCGGCAAAGCCCAGCATCGCCTTGCGCGCACCGGTCTCCTCGCCGATGCTCGCGGGCAGGTACAGCGAGGTCTCGCTGATTTTCTGTTCCTTGAACACGATCCGCGTCGCATGGCCCGCGGCAAAGCGCGTATTCTCATCCTCGACATTGGTATAGCGCACGATCTGGTTGCCCCAGGCGGCGCGCTTCTGCTGGCCCTGTGCCAGATCGACCCGCGATTCATCGCGCCAGATGGTGATCAGCTGCGCGATCGCCGCAGTCAGGATCTTCGCCGCCTTGTTGCCCTTGCCGTCGCTGGGGCTCGACATGAACACGAAGCGCGGATCCTGCATCAGATCGGTGCGGCCCTTCCAGTAACGGCGCAAAGTCCGCGCCACCGCGATGGTACCGGTGAGTTCAACATCGATCAGCGCATCGACCTCGGCATCGCTGGCCATGACCAGACTATCGCCGAAATGATCCGCAGGCTTGACCGGAAGCACGATGGCGCTGTGGATCGCGCCGTGGGCGTCGGAGTACGCGCGGATCGCGGCCTCCATGCCCTCGGGCTCGGCGCGATTGAAGCGCATGATCGTCAGGCCTTCCTCGGTACCCTGAGCTTTGACGCGCGCCTCGGCCTGCGCGACATCGACCTGCCGGGTCATGCCCAGCAGCACGCGCGCGCCGCACGCGGCCTGGATCTTGGCCATTTCGAGCGCGTCTTCCCACGCCTCGCCAGCCGCGATCAGCACGGTCAGGCCCGCGCCATCCAAGGACCGCATCGAGGGGCGGGTCATATAGGTCGAGCGCGAATCCTTGCGCACCTGCATGCCGTGGGTGACGTCGATCTCGTTGCCGTTGAGCGCAGCAGATTCGTCGCTGGCGAGGAACAGGCATGCATCGGCAATGTCGCCCGGCACCGGCAGCGTCTTCTGCTTGGGCGCGCCTGCGACCGCGCGTTCCAGCGACATCCGACCCATGAAATGGTCGGCGGTGGTGTTTTCCGGCTCGCCCTGCAGCGAATCCATCGCCGCGAACACGGTGCGGATGCGCTCGCTTTCGATCGGGCCGGGGAACACGGTGTTCACCCGAATGCCTTGCGCGCCCAGTTCCTTGGCAAGCTCCTGGCTCAGTGCATTGAGCGCCGCCTTGGGCACGACATAGGCGGTGCGGCCATAATAGCGGGTGTGCGAGAAAATCGTCGAGATGTTCACCACCGATCCGCCCACCGGCATGATCGGGGCGGCGGCGCGGGTGAGGTTCCAGCTGACGCCCAGCAGGTTGCGCATCGCATCGGCGACGGTCTCGGTATCGCCATTGGCCTCCATCTCGGCGCGGGTGATCGGCACGTTTTCGAGCGTCTGGCGGGGACCTGCCGAGCCTGCATTGTTGATCAGGATATCGATGCGACCGAGCGCGGCTTTCACCTCGCCCATCGCGGCGCGAACCGAGTCCGGATCGCCGCCATCAAGGATGACGGTGAACACCCGCGCCTCATCGACGCCGGTTTCGGCGAGCAATGCCGCCTTGGCCGCGTCGAGCCGCTCGGCGGTGCGCCCGGTCATCACCAGGGTTGCACCCTCGCCGATGAAGCGGCGGATGATCGCGCCGCCCAGATTGCCCGCAGCCCCGGTGACCAGAGCCACCTTGCCTGCCAGCCGTCCACCTGACGGTGTATGGGTGGTTTCCGCGCTTTTGGTCGCTTTGGTCTTGCTCGTCATGTCGGTATTCCCCTGCCGCGCCACTGCTGGCGGCTGATGTCGTCAATTGGTGGATGCGGCCCAGTATTCGAGCAGCTCGTCGCGGCTGCGCAGGCCCATCGCGGGCAGCGCATGGTTGACCACATAGGTCGCGCCAGTGTGCCGGTTGTCCCACATCGCCTGATGCGCCTCCGGCAGCCCGTCCCACTCGACCACCTGTGGTTCGGTGACCGAAAGCAGCCCGCCTGCGATCATGTTGTTCATCATCGTCACCTCGTGCGCGTTGCACAGATGGGTGCCGAAGATGTTGGCGGTGGGCATGATGATCCGGCGCTGACGGGTCCACACCTGCGGCGCATAGAAGGTGTAGCGGCGGCCCGCCATCTCCTCGGCATAGACCACGCGGCCACCAAAGGGTTTCACCAGCGAGGTCGAGACGCCGAGCGAATCCTGCCCTGCGCGCTCGATCACCAGATCGGGCACCCCGCGCGGGTTGCCGGGCGACCCCAGGATGCGGCCGACGGCGGTACCGAACGGTTTCATCGTATGCTGCTGATAGCTGCGCACGCCTTCCTTGAACCGCTCGATATCGGTGCGGGCATCGGGCAGGCGCGGCAGGCTATCGGGCCAGATGAATTCGCTGTCGCGGCGCTTCAGCCCTTCGAGGCTGATGATCCCCTCGACCGATTCCTCAAGGCCTAGCGATTGCAGGAACTCGCGCTGGCCGTCGGTGGTGGTGACGATGACGGTGCGCGCCTTATACAGCCGCGCCGCCTCGATCATTTCGAGCCCCAAGGGATCGGCCAGATCGCGGCTTCCGGGGCCATAATACAGCAGCACCGACTCGCCGCCGCGCAACTGCGCGCGCGCCAGCATGTCCGACGGCGATGCGCTGCCCGCCTTGCCCATGAAGGCGAAGTGATAGCCCGACGATGCGCCATAAAACGCCAGCGTGCCGTTCTCCTCAAGCAGCTGGAAGCTGCGCGGGAAAGCGGTCTCGCCTGCGTGGCTGACGACGAAATCGGCAAGCGAGCCATCGTTGATCGCCCGGTATTCGTCGAGCAGCACCGATCCATCGGCCTCCCACTGACGCGCGGCATCCGGATCATCGGGCACCGCGGTGAACAACGCGGCAAAGCGCGGGTCCTTGCGGTTGAGCGCGCCGACCGCGCCCTGATCCTTGACGAAATCCGCACGATCCTCGCTCGAGACCAGTCCGGTGGCTTTCAACCCGGTCTTGACGCTGCTCTTGAGCGCGTCGAGCCCGGTGCCGGTGGCGGAGCCCTCGACGAAGATCGTTTTTCCCGGGATAATCCCCAGGGTTGTGAACAGGCACCGAGTGATCGTGCCGAGGTTCAACACATAGCTGCCCGCCTGCTCCAGCGTCAGATCGGGGGGCACGCGGTGCAGCTGCGGCCCCTGGACATTGAGGAACTGCGCATGGCTGCCGGTCTTGGTCTCGTACCCCTGGATCGCGAAGCCTGCGAACATCGGATCGTCGCCCGCCTGCGGCGACAACAGGTCCGAGGTGCCCGAATAGACCACCACCATGTCGCCGACACGCAGCCGCCCCTCGCCCTTGACCTCGCTGCCCAATGCCGCGACCAGCGCCAACCCGCCCGATCCGGTGATCTGGACGTCTTCGTCATGGGCATCGAACGGCGAGACCGGGATGCCGGTGAGCGCCCAGATGTCGTTGAAGTTGACCTCGCTGGTCAGCATGTAGACCAGAGCCTCGTTGGGCTCGGGCGCGATCACGGGAACGATATGCTCGCGCTCGTGGGACGCCGGAGGCCCGAAACGCGGCGCGCCGGTGTCGGGATCGCGGCTGATTCCGAAGGCGAGCTGCTTGTGCGGGATCGCGGTGACGCCGGGATAGAACGGCGCGCCGACGGGCAGCAATTGCCCCGATGCGATCATCTCGGCCTTGGTGTCCTCGTGCTCGGCATCGATCCAAACGCCGTTGCGGCGCACAGGCAGCGGCGGGCTCTGCTTGTCCATGAACTGGCGGATACCAGTCTTGCCGCCTTCGGGATCGATGATCGCTTCGGCGAAATGCTCGCCCTCGCGCTTGAGCCCCGCAGCCATCCCCTCAGTCCAGCCGGTGCGCACTGCATCGAGCGCGCGGCGTCCTGCTGGCCCGCGCCCCGCCCAGTCGAGCTGCTTGAGGATACGCTGGAGGAACGGGTCTTCGAGCACCGCATCGAGATCGATGTGCGCAGGGTTGGCCCAGCGCTTGGTCATTGCCTTGCGGTCGGCGAACGCCTTGCCCAGCGGGCTTTCCGGCCCGTGCCGCGCGAATTCGCGCACCATGCCGTGCGCGAGGCTCAGTACGTCGTTCGATGCGTCCGCCACCTGTTCGATCGCGCCGATCTCGAGCGCCTCGTCGGCACTGATCGCACGGCCACCCAGGATCAGGTCGAGCGCATCGCGCAGGCCCTCGCCCGCGCGGCGTTCCGCGAGCAGACGCGGCAGACGCTGCGTCCCGCCATAGCCGGGCAATAGCCGCAGGTTGATCTCGGGCTGACCGAAGCGCGCGACGGGTTCGGCAATGCGGTAATGGCAGGCGAGCGCAAACTCCATGCCGCCACCCAGCGCCACCCCCTGAATCGCCGCGATGCACGGCTTGCCCATGTTCTCGATCTTGGAAAACGCAAGCTGCGCGTTGCTAGGCAACACGCCCGCTTCCTCGACCGAGTTCACCTCCTCGAGCATCTGGCGGATATCCGCGCCTGCGACGAACGAGGCGGTGCCCTGGCCTGTAAACACCACCGCGATGACATCGTCCTTGCGCGCAAGATGCTCGACCACGATCACCAGTTCGTCGATTGCGCGTTCGTTGAGCGCATTCACCGGTGCGTTGGTGACGGTAACGGTGGCAACACGCCGCCGCGCGCCATCATCTCCCGCGTCCAGATCGTTGTACTGGATCAGGAAGTAGCGATAGCGCTCGAACAGCGCCTGTTCTTCGGCGAGTGTCTGCTTGCGCCGCCAGGTGGCGACCGCGGCCTGCAGCGCATCGATGCTGCCGGGATTGCGCAAGGTGCTGGTGTCGCCGATCTCGCCGCCCTCGACGATCGCGCGGACCATGCGGCGCATGTATTTGCCCGACCGCGTCTCGGGAAACTCGGACACCTCGAGGAAATCGGAGGGCACCGCGACCGCGCCCTTTTCCGTCCGCACCAGATCGGTCAGCCGGCGGCGGTCGTCCTGGGTCAGCCTGCGTCCGGCAACGGCGGTGACGAACGCGATCGGGGTCGCGCCCTTTTCGCGATGCGGTGCGCCGACGACGAGCACATTGCCCACCGGCGAATTGGGGTCGAGCGTCTTGTCGCGCAGGATCGCGCCTTCGATCTCCTCGGTGCCGATGCGGTGGCCCGAGACGTTGATCACATCGTCCGAGCGGCCATGCAGCGAGAACGAGCCATCCTCGTGCCGGATCGCGAAATCGCCCTGGGTATACGCCCAGGTGCCCCGCCAGCGTTGCCAATAGGTGCTCGAATAGCGATCCGAATCGCCGCGCCACGCCGGGTTGATCCGCACGCCGCCCGAATGCTCTTCGAGCGTGAACTTGTCGGTATCGCCCCAGATGGTGCGGGTGAGATACGGATAAGGCAAAGCGATGACGATCTCGCCCTTCTCGCCATTCTTCGCGCGCCGCCACGGCACGCCGCCCGCGCTTTCGCGCACCAGTCCGAAATCGGCATCGGGCGCGTCAGCATCCTCGACCCAGACATCGCCGACGATCCACGGCAGCGGATAGGTGTGCGCGTCGGCACGCAGCGGAAAGTCGGTGTTCCCGTAGAAATGCGTCCAGGCGATGCCGCCATGCTCGGTCGCCCAGTAACTGTTGATGTACCACGGCGTGACATGCTCCATCGCAAACGCCTGCACCGATGGCGAGGTCGGCTCGGCGCAGAAGGTCGCGACCTTCAACGACGACATGTCGTAATTCTGGATGTCCTTGAGGTTCTCGGGATCCTGCATCACGCTTTTCAAGAAGGTGACGCCCGCCTTGAAGATCTGCACCTTGTGCCGCTCGATGATCGAGGCGAAGCGGCCCGCGTGCGGGAACACCGGCGAGCCTTCGGTGATGATCGTGGTCACCCGGGTCAGCAACGCGCCTGCGATCAGATAGCTCTGCCCCGTGATCCAGCCCGGATCGGCGACGACGAACATGACATCGCCCGGCGCGGCATCGAACGCGACAGGCATGGTGGCAGCGACACCTGCGCAATAGCCGCCATGGACATGCACCACGCCCTTGGGCTTTCCGGTCGAGCCCGAGGTGTAGATGATGAAATTGGGGTATTCGGAATCCACAGGCAGCGGCCTGGACGCCGCCCAGATCGCGCGAACGAAGTCCGCATCGGGCAGCGCCAGCAACGCGGCCTCGTCTGCGACATCGATTCCGATGCTGCGCGTTGCTTCCAGGATCTGCGCGCTGGCCTGACCGGTCAGATCATGGCTCCAGTGATCGCGGCCCTTATTCCACACAAGGTCCGGCTGCGCGGTGTGGCGCACCACAACCACCGCATCGACGCGCGGCGGCGAATCGACGAGGGCAGACGCAATAGCCATGCGCAGGTTCGCGGCCTGGGCTGCCGACATGCCTGAACCCTGCGCCAGATCGTCGAGCGCACGGCCGACACCGCGCATCACGTCGGAGCGTTCGACGGTCACTTCGCCGTCGAGCAGTTCGGTTACCGCATCGGTGATCCGCGCATGCGCCGCCTCGCTGACCTCGAGCGCGGGATCATCCAGTGCGCCTGCGAGCAACTCCATCGCGGTGCCGACGCCGATGAAGTTGTCGAGCGCAGGATCGGTGTAGCTGGTCTTGAACGGCACCATCTGCGCGTTGCGATAGCTTCCATCGGCAGTTATCACGATCTTTGCGCCCGCGTCGGCGATGCGGTCGGACAGTGTCTTGTCGCTGAACCCGCCGAAGACGGGCGTGTAGATGATCCCTGCGCGCTTGGCGCCTTCGGTCCAGTAGATCTGCGTCGGGATCGAGGGCATGTTGAGTGCGATGCGATCGCCTGCCTTGAGCCCCAATGCCGCCAGCGCGAGCGAGCATTTCGCCGACTCGAGCATCAGCTGCTTGCGCGACACCGGATAGCAATCGACCGGGCCACCGCGCCCGTTATCGCTGGACATGTTCCAGCGGTCGCCCTCGAAGATCAGCGCAGCTTCGGCGCCATGCCCCGCCAGCACATGCCGATCGACCTCGTTGAAGCCGCTGTTGGTGAACGCGCCTTCGAACCAGCGCCAATGGGGCGCATCATCGGCGTTGAGCCCGCGCTCCCACGGCATGTAATCGACCGCCAAATCGAGCGCGCGCGGCGCTCCGGTCGCGTCATCCCAGCCCGTCCAGGCCTGCGCATCGCGGTCGAAATAGCCCCAGGCGTTATGATCGGGCAGATACCAGCAGATCGCTGAACGCGCCTGGTCCCCGTGAAAGGCGCCCGGATCGGCGACACAGGCGTTGCGCATGGCGTTCCAGCTGGCCGAATCGGTCAGCGGGTTGCTGCGGGGAGGAATGGCGGGGGCTGCCACCGGAACCAAGGCCGTCAGCGGACGGGCCTGAACGAACGAAAAATGGGGAATAAAGGCATGAGTCCGCAGCTCTCCAGCCGCTCCGATACCCGGCGATTCCCAAATCGCGTGAGGTTCGGCTTCGGCGAACGAAACAAATGTCTCCCGCCCTGCAAATAACATAATGTTTCAAAGAGCGGTAGGGGCTGCGTGCCTCCCGACGCCTAGCGCTGGTGCCAGCGACCCACTGCGCGGCTGACTGCCTGCATCAACTGCATCCGCGCCGGAATGCCTGCGGTGGTCTCGGCTAGCATGACCGCTACGGCATAGCGGGTTCCATCGGGCGCGGTCATGATGCCGACATCGTTGTAACCGGTGGAAACCGGCGGCAAATCCTGCCCTGTCCCGGTCTTGTGCAGGAACTGCCAGCCCGGCGGAACCCCCGCTTTCAGCCGGTTCGGCCCGCTGCGGGTGCGACCAAGCGTGTCCAGCATCAGCCGGGTGGAGGCAGGCGAGAGCAATTCGCCGCGTGCCAGTCGTGCCAGTGCATCGACGATGCCTTCGGGACTCGCGCCGTCAATCGGGTCGGCGACATAAGCCGAGAGCAGGTTGCGCCGCCGGTCAAGCGGAACCCGTGCACGTTCTGCCTGGAACGCGCGCCCGGCCGACAGATTCTGCCGCCACTGGACACCAGCGATGCCACTCTGCAACAGCCGTTCGCCCGGGCCGAAGCGAATGTTGGACAAGCCCTTGCGGCGAAGGAATTCGTTGACCACTGCAGGCCCGCCTGCAGTGCGCAACAGCGCATCATTGGCACTGTTATCGCTCGCGGTGAGCGCCTCGTTGATCAGCGTACGTACGGTCTCGCGTACCGTCCCCTCGCGCGCCACCCTTGCGGCAAGTGGCTGGTGGAACAGAGTCAAGTCTTCGGGAGTGATCGTCACCTGCGTATCAAGCGTCAACTCGCCACGATCGATCTTTTCGAGCACGGCCATCGTTACCCAGAGCTTGGACACGCTCTGCTGCGGAAACAGCTCGCCGCCACGCTGGCCGACCACCCAGTCGCCATCGATCCGCCGCACCGCGATCCCGGTCTTGCCGGGAAAGGCGCGCCACAAGGCCTGCAGGTCATCGCGCAGTCCCTGCGGCACGACATTGGTCGCGCGCGGCGCGAGCGGCGGCGGCACCGGCTGGACACGCGCGGGTGCAGGTGCAGGCTGGGGTTGCTGGACCACCTGGCGCGGCGCAGAGACGCACGCGGCGAGCGAGGCAGTGGCAAGAAACAGGATCAGCGTGCGGGCAAACATGCGTCGGCTTTCTGGTCGGAATGTACGGGTACGACGGGTTGGCACACCCCCTATGTACCGTCCGTGAAGCGATCTAGCGCCCGGTTCCCTCGGCGGGGCAGGTTTTGCGGTGAACGAGTCGCTGGGCGCGGTGAACGGCAATTGTCATACCGGGTGCCACTTCAGCCGGGCTGTTGGGTCTTTCCTGTGAGCAAGCTGCACTATTCGCCTCTCCCTTGATGGGAGAGGCAGCGAGACTTGGTGGCTCTGCCACCTAGTCGCAGCGGTGAGGGTGAGGGTGAGGGTGCGGCTGGATGCAACCGGGCAGCAGCGCGGCGGCGCACCCATTGCGCAATCCGGAGCGATCACCCCCACCCAAACCCTCACCCATCAAGGGGGAGGGCTTTTTGGCTGGCGGAAGGGGAGAGGCTCAAGGCACCAGCACGGTGTCTTCCGCCACCGGGAGCATGTCCGGAAAATCGCTGTTGTAATGCAGCCCCCGGCTTTCCTTGCGCTCAAGCGCGCAACGGACGATCAGGTCAGCGACCTCGATCAGGTTGCGCAATTCGACCAGATCGGGCGTGACGCGGAAATTGCCGTAATATTCCTCAACCTCGCTGCGCAGCAGCTCGATGCGGTGACGTGCGCGTTCCAGCCTTTTGGTCGTCCGCACGATGCCGACAAAGTCCCACATGAACCGACGGATCTCGCGCCAGTTGTGCTGGACCACGACCTCCTCGTCCGAATCGGTTACCCGGCTTTCATCCCAGGGCAGAATCGCGGGCGGCGGCCCCAGCTCGTCCCAATGCTCGATGATGTCGGCTGCTGCGGCATCGCCGAAGACAAAGCATTCGAGCAGCGAGTTCGAGGCAAGCCGGTTGGCGCCGTGCAGGCCAGATTGGCTGACCTCGCCCGCCGCATACAATCCGGGCAGATCGGTGCGTCCCTGAAGGTCGATCAGTACGCCGCCGCAGGTGTAATGCTGCGCGGGAACCACCGGGATCGGATCGCGGGTGATGTCGATTCCCAGCCCCAGCAGCTTTTCGTAGATCGTCGGGAAATGGCCTTTCACGAACTCCGCGGGCTGATGGCTGATGTCGAGGTGAACGTAATCGAGCCCCAGCCGCTTGATCTCGTGATCGATCGCACGCGCGACGACATCGCGCGGGGCAAGCTCGAGCCTGGGGTCGAAATCGCCCATGAAGCGATAGCCGGTCTCGGGGATCAGCAGATGCCCGCCCTCGCCGCGCACCGCCTCGGTAATCAGGAAGTTCTTGACCTCGAGATTGTACAGGCAGGTCGGGTGGAACTGCATGAATTCCATGTTGGAGACCCGCGCGCCCGCACGCCACGCCATCGCGATGCCATCGCCGGTCGCGCCGCGCGGAGCCGTCGAGAACAGATAGGTGCGCCCTGCCCCGCCGCTCGCGAGCAGCGTCGCGCGCGCGGTCAGCGCCTCGACATGCCCGGTTGCGCGGTTGAGCGCGTAGCAGCCCCAGATGCGGTTCTCGCCCGCAGGCGCGGCACGGTGTCGATCAGCGATCAGATCGATCGCGACCATATCGGGCAGCAAGGTGATGTTCGGGCTCGCAAGCGCAGCGCGCTCGAGCGCCTGCTGCACCGCCCAGCCAGTGGCATCATCGACATGCACGATCCGACGGTGGCTGTGCCCGCCCTCGCGGGTCAGATGCAGGTCATCGGCATGATCGCCCGGGCCGCCATTGCGGTTGAATGGTACGCCCAGGTCGATCAGATGCTGGATCGCCTCGGGCGCATTTTCGACCACGAATTCGACTGCCTCACGGCTGTTGAGCCCTGCGCCTGCGACCATGGTGTCATCGATATGGTTGCCGAACGAATCACCGTCTTCGAGCACCGCAGCGATCCCGCCCTGCGCCCAGGTGGTCGATCCGCCCGAGATATCGCCCTTGGCCAGCACCAGCACACGGCAATGCCGCGCCAGGCTCAGCGCCGCGGTCAGTCCCGCCGCGCCCGACCCGATGATCAGGACGTCATGTTGCATCAACGATAACCACAAGTGAGGAGGGAGCGATCCGGGGCATCAGGGCTGGCCTGCAGACTGACGAACAATTCATACCCGTCCGGAGGACCAAGCGATACATCGCGGTTGATTTCGACCGGGAAGCCGCCACCTCGCAGCGCGGAAAATGCAGCGCCCGCCGGAACCGCAAATTCGAAACTGAGGTCGCCCGGATCGCCGCCTTCAGGAAATGTCTGATGAATGGCGTGGAGTGGCAGCCCAAGCATCGTGCCCGAAACGCGAACGCTGAAGGCCGTCCAGCCGTCGTGCCGTGTCATTTCGATCCGTCCAAAATGAGCAGCCAGCGACCGTGGCGCATCTATTCGACCCGAGCGCAAATGCTTGTCGGGGTCGAGAACAGCTTGAGGATCGACCACCACCATAGCTTGAAGAAATCGCGCCATTTCAGCCCCGGGCCGGCACATTGCAGGGTCTTCAAAAGCAAGCAAACCATCCAAAACCGTCGAACCCGGCATCTTCCGCTCTGCGCAACCGGAGAGAAGCGCAGCACCCATTACGATCGCCGTCAACCGTTTCATGCCGCCGCCTTGGTGAGGTTGAGGAACACGTCTTCCAGATCGGGCTCGCGCGTCGAGACATCAACGATGCCATAGCCTGCCTCGCGAACCCGGCCCATCACCTGGCCTGCGTTCAGCCTGTCCTTGCTGTAACCGATCTCGATGGTGCGCTCGTTGAGCTGGCTGACCTTGTCGAAGTCCGGGTCGGCAGGCAGCGCGGCGATATCCTGATCGAGCGTCAGCACGATCAATTTGTCGCGCGCCATGCCGACCAGCTCGGCGGTGGGCTTGTTGGCGATCAACTTGCCGTGGTTGATAATCGCGATCCGGTCGCACAGCTCTTCGGCCTCTTCAAGGTAATGTGTGGTCAGCACGATGGTGACCCCGGCGCGGTTCAATTCGCGCACATAATCCCACAATTGCTGGCGCAGATCGATATCGACGCCGGCGGTGGGTTCATCCAGCACCAGTATCGGTGGCGAGTGCACCATCGCCTTGGCCACCAGCAGCCGCCGTTTCATGCCTCCCGACAATGTGCGGGCATAGGCATCGGCCTTGTCCTCGAGCCGCACCGCGCGCAGCAGCTCTGCGGTGCGCCGGTGCGCCTTGGGCACGCCGAACAGCCCCGCCTGAAGCTCGAGCGATTCAGCAGGCGTGAAGAACGGATCGAAGACGATTTCCTGAGGGACGATACCGATCGACGCCTTGGCGTTGCGCGGGTTGGCGTCGATATCGAAGCCCCAGATGCTCGCCGACCCCGAGGTCTTGCGGACCATGCCCGAGAGGATGTTGATCAGCGTGGACTTGCCCGCACCATTGGGACCCAGCAAGCCGAAGATCTCGCCGCGCGGGACATCGAAGCTCACACCGTCCAGCGCCAGCTTGTCGGGGGCTTTACCGGCCCCCTTGTACACCTTGCGCAGAGCGTTGATCGATATGGCAGCCTGGTTCACGGCAAGCGGATTAGCCGGTCGGCCGAACAAGCGCAAAGGGAAAGGTGGCAGCTGCGGGGCCGAAACGAAATACGCAGGCCGCATGCAGCCTGCGTATTTCGAAAAACGGTCACCAGCCGGTCAGGCGGGTGCGAAGCGGCTTATTCAGCGACTTCGTAATATTGCGGCGCGGCTTCGTTGAGGATCTCGAGGATCTTCTTGAGCGCAGCCGGCTCGTCGGTCTTTTCCATCGCAGCCAGTTCACGGGCGAGACGGCTAGAGGCGGCCTCGAAAATCTGACGTTCGGAATAGCTCTGCTCGGGCTGGTCATCGGGACGGAACAGGTCGCGGGTCACTTCGGCGATCGACACGAGGTCGCCCGAATTGATCTTCGCTTCATATTCCTGTGCACGGCGCGACCACATGGTGCGTTTGACCTTGGGCTTGCTCTTGAGCGTTTCCATGGCTTCGCGCAGCGTCTTGTCAGACGACAGCTTGCGCATGCCGATGCTTTCAACCTTGTTGACCGGAACGCGAAGGGTCATGCGTTCTTTTTCGAAGCGCAGCACGTACAGCTCGAGCTGCATGCCGGCAATTTCTTCCTTCTGAAGCTCCACAACACGGCCGACACCGTGCTTGGGGTACACCACATAATCGCCTACATCAAAAGACAGCGCTTTGGCGGCCATTCAAAAACCTTTCTCAATTCAGGGGAAGCGGGAGTCATTTCGAACCTGCGATCCTGCCGTCCGAACCGAACCTCCTCACGCATGTGCCGAAAGCGGAACACCACCTCAGTGCTGCACTGCAACACTGACGAGCGCTGTTTAACAGATTCGTCACAAAATAGCCACCCTGTAATGGCCATTCCGGACCCAAATGGGGTCTGAGGCACGCAAAAACAAGCGGCGGCGGACGCAGAAGCGCATCCGCCGCTACGGAAATGGTGTTTCAGTATGGCACGAGACTGGTAAAACCTCCCCGCTTGGGGAGAGTGGTCGTCTCAGTCGCCTTCGCCGGGCTCTGGCGAGAAGTGCGCTTCATACTTGCCGTCCTTGCCCTTGTATTCGTCCGCATCGGGCGGGGAATCACGCTTTTGCGTGATATTGGGCCATTCGGCACTGTACTTGGTGTTGAGCTCGAGCCACTTTTCCAGGCCGTCCTCGGTATCCGGGAGGATGGCTTCTGCCGGGCATTCGGGTTCGCAAACGCCGCAGTCGATGCACTCGCTGGGGTTGATGACGAGCATGTTGTCGCCTTCGTAGAAGCAGTCCACGGGGCAAACTTCCACGCAGTCCATGTATTTGCACTTGATGCAGGCGTCGGTGACTACATAGGTCATCGGCTGTGATCGCTCCCCTGGGTGGCGTGCCGGGCATCTCTCGCCCGGCTGGATGGTGATTCTGGGGGCCTTGCTATTGCGATCGGCCCGGTGCGTCAATATCGCGCTGCCATGGGCATGCAAAGCCCAGCTTTATCCGGCTGCGCGCCTGTCTTCCGGTTCACGGTAGCAGGCCATCGCTTCTTCTGCAGGCCCGCGCCGCCAGGGCAGATGATCGATCTGCAGCACGAGTACCCGTGTCCCTTGCGGCACGGTCAGGATATCGCCGCAGCGGACCGCGTGATGCGCCTTGACCACCCGGCTGCCGTTGCTGCGGATCAGGCCCTGCTCGGCGAGCACCTTCCCCTGCGAGCGGCTGCGCACCAGCCGCAGATACCACAGCAGCACATCCATCCGCATGTGTCCGCCCGCCTGCGACCCACCCACTCCCGGTGCTGCACCGCCTGTATCAGCCAATCGCCACCTTCCAGTCCGCCAAAGCTGCAAAATGCCCGTCGGGCCGGGGAGGCTGCGCTGCCTGGGGAGGCCGCTTGCGCGCCAGACCACGCCAACGCCACAGCGGCGCAGCCCCCGAGTTCTTTTCCTTGTCGCTCGCCTTGGCGCCATCACGGCGAAAGCCTGCCGCGCGCATCAGCCGGTCGGCATTGGCGGCACTCAATCCCATCGAGATCGCCAGCGCCGGGTCGATGACAAAGCTGGCGGCCTGCCCGCGGCGGTCGTGCGCAGCGCGGATGACCTTCTCTGCCATATCGACCCGCAACGCCTGATCGCCCAACAGGCGATAGGCGGGGTGGCCTGCAGGCGGCAACGCATCGGCTGCAACAACGGTGCGCAGCGCGGCGACCTGGGGATCAGCCGGAGCAGGCAACACGCCGCCTGACTGTACCGTGCGCATCACGCCCAACTGGCGCTGGCATTCGGGGCGGATCATCGGAGCGCAGAATACATCGAGGCTGCCCAACCGGACCCCCAGCCGCTGCAGCACCTGCCGCGAGGCGGGATCGAGCGCGCTGATCAGGCCATCGGCCTGGACCCGTGGCATCGCCCCTCCTGAATCGATCAGTTGCACCAGCAATGCGCGCAAGGGACCGGAGCAGCGTCGGTCCTCCGCCGCCTTGGTCAGCGCACGGACCGGCGCGAGCGACTGGCCGAGGTGCGCCTCGATCCAGCCTGCTACATGCGCCAGCAGTGCCTCGTATTCGGCGCGCGGCAAAGCCTCGAGCGCGCGGTCGGGCTGGAATTTCGGGAACGCCAGCGATGCCCCGCGCACGATCTGCCCGATCCGCTGCCCGCGCCACAGCAATGCGGGCTTGCCGCGATCGTCGCCAGCAATCGCGACCGACGAAGCGTCATCGCCGATCAGCATCCGCGCCCGCTTGGCGAGCAGCCCGGGCAGGTGGCGGTCGGCAGCGGCGAGCAGCAGCTTGCGATCCGCCAGCCGTGCCTGTGCATCGACCACGAAAGCAAAACCGTTCAGCTTGCCGATCGGTTCGCCATCGACGCAAATCGCATCGCCCTCCTCGAGCGTGACCGGAAGCAGCGAAGCATCGCCGCCCAGTCCGCGCAGCAGCACGGCGGTGCGCCGATCGACGAACCGCTGCGCCAGCGCCTTGTGCAACGCGTCGGACAGCCGCTCCTCGACCGCGCGTGCGCGGCCGGCCATCTCGGCGGGGTCGGCCAGCCAGTCACGACGCTGCGCGACATACGACCAGGTGCGGATAGCGGCGATGCGCGCGCCGAGCTTTTCGACATCGCCCTGCACCTGATCGAGGTCGGCGATCCGCCGCGCGATGAAATCGACCGGGATGTGCCCGCGCCCCTGCCCCAGATGCTGCCACAGCTGGCTGACGAAACTGGCGTGGTGCTCTGCGCCGCGATGCTGGAAATCGGGCAGGCTGCACACTGACCAGAACCGCCGCACCGCCGCAGTGCCGCGCACGCTTGCACCGACATGCGGGTCATCGGCCAGCCGCCGCAGCACGGCGAGGTCGATCGCCTCGGGCGCAGGCTTGAGAACCGGGTTTGAAGGCGCGCGCTCGAGATCGGCGATCAGATGCCCCAGGCTGTCGAAACGCGGCGCCGAATCGCGCCAGAACAGCGACTTGAGCGGCGGGAACTGATGCTGCTCGATCCGCTCGATCTCTTCATCGGTGAACTGCGAATCCGCTCGGCCCGCGACCGACCCGAAGGTGCCATCGCGCTGGTGCCGCCCTGCGCGCCCGGCGATCTGCGCCATCTCGGGCAAAGTCAGCCGCCGCCTGCGTGACCCATCATATTTGTAGAGCGATGCGAACGCGACATGCTCGACATCCATGTTGAGTCCCATGCCGATCGCATCGGTCGCGACAAGATAATCCACCTCGCCCGCCTGATACATCGCGACCTGCGCATTGCGCGTCGCGGGGCTCAACGCGCCCATCACCACCGCCGCCCCGCCGCGAAACCGGCGCAGCATCTCGGCAACGGCATAGACCTCTTCGGCCGAGAACGCGACGATCGCGCTGCGCGGCGGCAGCCGGGAGAGCTTCTTGATCCCCGCATAGCTCAATGTCGAAAAGCGCGGGCGGGTGGTGATATCGGCATCGGGGACCAGCGCCCGCACCATCGGCGCCAGCGCCTCGGACCCCAGGATCATCGTCTCGTCGCGGCCGCGGGCATTGAGGATGCGATCGGTGAACACATGGCCGCGCTCGGGGTGCGCCCCAAGCTGCGCCTCGTCGATCGCGACGAACGAAAAATCGCGCTTGTCCTGGAGCGGCATGCTTTCGGCAGTGGAGAGGAACCAGCGCGCGCCCGGCGGAACGATGCGCTCTTCGCCGGTCACCAGCGCGACCTCCTTGGGCCCCTTGATCGCGACGACGCGATCATAGACCTCGCGCGCCAGCAGCCGCAGCGGAAAGCCGATCAGGCCGCTCGAGTGCGCGCTCATCCGCTCGATGGCGAGGTGAGTCTTGCCGGTGTTGGTCGGCCCCAGTACCGCCGTTACCGACGCTTGTGCATATTGGGGCGAAAAACGGGTCATGATCGGCCTGCCTTCAAAAGCCTGATGTCTCAGGGCTCTTGCCCCTACATCAGGACCCGGCGCCGCATATGCAAGACCCATTCGCGGGCTCGCCCAATCACCTGTGGACAGGTTCCGCCGCTGGTCTGGCATACAGCACTGCTCGTCCCGGCCTGTGCCCGATTTGCGGCGGGTTAATTTGACTTTAACCGGGGTTCTCCACAAGATTTGCGGGCGAGGGAAATCGCCATCGTGCGCGCCGAAGGGCGTGTCACGGGAGGAATGGCGAAAAAGGGTCGGACTTGTTTCAGCAACGCGAACAGCTTTTCGGGGCCGGTGCAGCCACAGCCAGACTGTCGATGGCCGATGCGCTACCGTCACCGGCGGCGCGTGCGCCTGCTGGCAAACCGACTGCAGCGCGTGAACGCTGGGCGCACGTCCTTGAAATCATCCGGGATACCAACTGGACCCCCGATCTGGGCACCAACATCGGCAGTGCGGAATGGTTTCGCGGTCTTGCGACGCTGTGCCTGCTGTGCACCGGCGCCTATGCCGTTTGGCCGGGCATCCACCCGCTGGGTGCGGCCGCGATGGCGCCTGCGCCAGTCGCACGCGAAGAACTGCGCAGCCAGATGATCATGCCGATGGCGTTCGGCAGCGATACCGGCCGCGCGATGGCCGCCACCGATGCGGTGGTCGCGCTGCGCCAGGCGCCCGAGCGCCCGACGATCGAGCTTGCCGCCGTGATCGGTCGCGGCGACAGCTTCATGCGCGTGATGCAACGCGCAGGCGTGGGCGGCGGCGATGCGCAATCGGTCGCCAACCTCGTTTCGTCCGTGGTTCCGTTGAGCGATATCCGCGATGGCACCCGCATCGATATTATCCTCGGCCGCCGTTTTGCGCGCAACCAGCCACGCCCGGTCGAGAGCATCGCCTTCCGTGCGCGCTTCGACATGAACGTCGAGATCGTCCGCGCAGGAAGCTCGCTCGATCTGGTGCAAAAGCCGATCCTGGTCGATGCGACCCCGTTGCGCATTCGCGGCACGGTCGGCTCCAGCCTGTATCGTTCGGCGCGCGCTGCCGGCGCGCCGCCGCGCGCGATCCAGGCCTATCTGCAGACCTTGGGCAGCCAGATGTCGATCGGCAGCGATATCCGCGCGACCGACGAGTTCGACATTATCGTGGACTACAAACGCGCCGCTACCGGCGAGGTCGAGATGGGCGAACTGCTCTATGCCGGGCTCGAGCGCAGCGGCAAGCCGCGCGCGCAGATGCTGCGCTGGAAGACCGGCAGCGGCGCGCAGTGGTTCGAAGCTTCGGGCGTTGGCGAGGAGCGCGGAGAGTTTGCGCGGCCGGTCAATGGCGCGATCACATCGGGCTATGGCTCGCGCCGCCACCCGATCCTCGGCTTCCGGCGGATGCACAGCGGCCTCGATTTCCGCGCACGCAGCGGCACGCCGATCCATGCCACTGCCGACGGGGTGGTAAACTATGCCGGGCGCAAGGGCGGCTATGGCAATTTCGTGCGCATCGCACATGGCGGCAACCTCGCCAGCGGATACGGGCATATGAGCCGGATCGCGGTGAGCAATGGCACCCGCGTCCGGCGCGGCCAGGTGATCGGCTATGTCGGCTCGACTGGGCTTTCGACCGGACCGCACCTGCACTATGAAATGTATCGCGGCGGCCGCGCGGTCGATCCCAGCTCGGTCAAGTTCACCACCCGCGCGCAGCTTTCGGGCAGCGAACTGGCAAACTTCCGCGCGCGGCTGAAACAGCTTCAGGGCGTCACCCCCGGCGCTGCGCTGCAATCGATCGCCCCGCCCTCGAGCGCGGCGACGGCAGAACCCAAGCGCGAGATCGAACGGATCGCAGGCACGACGATCGCCTGACCTGCTACCCCACGCCACCGGAACCGATCGCGACATCAGGCGGTAATCCTTCAGACCGTTGCTGCATTCGCCGCGACGCGAAGGAGAGCGATGATGACTGACAAACCCCATATCGAACCCGAAGAACGTGATACCCGCCCTAGTGGCGAGAAGACCGCCAAGCATGAAGGTGGCGGGCTGGTCCCAAAGGATTCGCGCAATGTCACGGGAACTGCGGTCGTCGAAGGCGACGGTCGTTGGACCGGCGCTGCGGTTCATCCCGAAGAGGGCCCGAAGGTCCCCAAGCCCAAAGATTGAACATCGAGCAGTTGCTGGGGGCGGCGCCTAACAAGCCGTCCCTTGCGGCTTATCGCCTTTGCCTCAAGCCTATGGCTTGAGTTCGACCCAGGTCGGGGCGTGGTCGCTGGCCTTTTCGCGGCCGCGGTGGTCCTTGTCGACGCCGATCGCGCTCAGGCGGTCGGCGGCCTGCGGGCTGAGCAGCAGGTGGTCGATGCGGAAGCCATGGTCGCGTTGCCAGGCACCGGCCTGATAGTCCCAATAGGTCCACACCCCGCCCGCCGGACGCAGCGTACCGATCGCATCGGTCCAGCCATCGGCGAGGATGCGGCGATAGGCCGCGCGGCTTTCGGGCTGCATCAGCGCGTCCGATGCCATGGCGCGGACCGAATAGGTGTCATTGTCGCGGGGGATCACATTATAATCGCCTGCCAGCACCGCAGGCACCTCCTCGGCCATGATCTGCGCGGCGCGCTTGCGCAGACGGTCCATCCAGCGCAACTTGTAGTCGAACTTCGGCCCCGGCTGCGGATTGCCGTTGGGCAGGTAGATGGTTGCGACGCGAAGCCCGTGGACATCGGCCTCGAGATAGCGCGAATGCTCGTCCTCGGGCTCGCCCTCTAGCCCGCGCCGGACCTCGACCGGCTGGGCGTCGTGCGCCAGAATGGCCACGCCGTTGAAGCCCTTTTGGCCGTGCCAGATAGCGCCATAGCCCAGTTTCTCGAACTCCGACGCGGGGAAACCCTCGTCCTGAGTCTTGATCTCCTGCAGGCAGGCGACGGCAGGACGGGTGTCATCGAGCCATTCGAGCAGGCGCGGCAGGCGCGCCTTGATACCGTTGATGTTGTAGGAAGCGATACGCAGCATGGCGCCTTCTTATCGGCCAGACCGGCGCTTGCCCAGCGATTTAGCCTCTGTTCATTTGAGCGCGCCTAAGCCACCATCCGCAGGTCCATCAGGGGAGGTCTTCATGCAGCGTTCGTCTCGGATTTGGATGGGGCTGTGCGCCACCACCCTGGTCGCCCTCCCTCCCGCGCTGGCTCAGGATGCAGCCGACCCAAATGCGCCAAGCACGCAGGGCAATGTCTCGGTCACGGTCTACAATGGCGGCACCTCTCTGGTGCAGGACATCCGCAAGCTCAACATCGCCAACGGCACCAGCCGGATCGAATTTCCTGACGTGTCGGCGCAGATCCAGCCCGAGACCGTCTCGTTCGCCGCCGATGGCGCGACGATCGTCGAGCAAAATTTCGATTACGACCTGCTGACGCCGGGCAAACTGATGGAAAAGGCGGTGGGTGAAACCATTACATTGGTGCGCACCAATCCCGCGACCGGTGCGGAGACCCGCGAGCGCGCCAAGGTGCTTTCGGTCAACCAGGGCGTGGTCGTCCAGATTGGCAGCCGCATCGAGGTGCTGCGCGACGACGGCCTGCCGGTGCGCGCGATCTTCGACAAGGTGCCCGACAATCTGCGCGCACGGCCGACGCTGTCGATCACGCTCGACAGCCAGCGCGCGGGCGCCCGCGACGCTTCGATCCGTTATCTCACCGGAGGCCTCGGCTGGTCGGCGGACTATGTTGCGCTGTTCGATGAGGCCAAGGGCAGCATCGACGTGCAGGGCTGGGTGACGCTGTCGAACAGCTCGGGCACCACCTATCGCAACGCCGATACGCTGCTGGTTGCGGGCAATCCGCAGGGCGCATCGGGGGTCGGCAGGGGCGTCCAGAGAAATGGGGGTCGCAATATCCGCAGCGCCGGAACAGAAACGGCAAACCGCGAGCGGCTGGGCGATTTCTATCTTTATCCCGTCGGCCGCACGACGATTGCCGACAAGCAGACCAAGCAGATCAACTTCCTCGACGTCCAAGGCGTGCCCGCATCGCGCGCATACGAATATCGGGTGGGTTGGCTCGCGAGCATCGAAGAACCCCGCAGCGCCGACACCGTGGTCAAGTTCAGCTCGAGCCAATCGGGCGGGCTCGGCGATGCGCTGCCTGCGGGATCGGTGCGCTTCTACCAGCGCGACCAGCGCGGATCGCCGCAGTTCATCGGCGAGAACGCGATCGATCACACCCCGATGGGCAGCGCGCTCGCGCTCAAGACCGGCGAGGCGTTCGACGTCAAGGTCAAGACCACGGTGGTCGAACGCAAGCGGCTGTCGAGCACCCGCTGGCAGACCAGCATGCGCTATGAACTGACCAACGCCCGCGATGGCGCGGTCACGATCGACCTGATGCAATCGGGGCTCGACTTCGGCTGGACCGATACGCGGGTGGTGACCGAGAGTTTGAAGAGCGAGCGCAGGAACAGCAATGCGGTGGTATGGGCGGTGAGCGTGCCTGCCAACGGCAGCGCGGAGGTCACCGCGACTTTTGAGACCAGGTATTGAGGGTGGGTGAATAGGCCAACACCGTGCCCAACTCTCCACCCCCGTTTGTCCCGAGCGTGTCGAGGGACCTCGCGCTACCCTTAGCGATCACGTCCCTCGGCTTCGCTCGGGACAAACGGGGGTGGGCGCTTGGGGCCTTTTCACGGTGGGTGCTGGGGGCGCTGATCCTCACGATGGCTGCAGCCCTCTGCCCTGCCCACGCTCAAACCCGCCCCGAGATCATCTCGCCCAAACCCGATTCGGTCGCGGTCACCATCTATCGCGATCCCGCGCGCGGCGATGGCGGGGGGATGAACCTCAACTACCTCAACGGCTTTGCGGTCGTCACCGAAACCCGCCGCATCACCGTCCCGGCAGGCCCCGCGACCATCCGCTTTGCAGGCGTCGCAGAAGGCATGGTCGCGGTCTCCGCCGTGATCCGTGGCCTTCCCGGAGGCATCATCGAACAGAACCGCGACAAGAAGCTGCTGTCTCCCGGGTCACTGGTCGATGGCACATTGGGCAACCGGGTGACTCTGCGCCGCACCGACCCTGCCACCGGCGCGGTGACCGAGCGCGATGCGGTCATCCGCAGTGGGTCGCAAGGCGCGCTGGTGGTGGAGACCGAAGGCGGTATCGAGGCGCTGCAATGTTCCGGCCTGCCCGAAAAGGTGATTTACGAGGATCTGCCGGGCGGGCTGTTCGCAACCCCGGTTTTGTCGGTCGATACCGTCTCGCCAGAAGCTGCGACCGCCGAGGTGACGCTGACCTATCTTGCCGCCGGGTTCGACTGGAACGCCGATTACGTCGTCAAGCTGGGCGAGGATGGCAAAAGCCTTGACCTGTTTTCCTGGCTCACGCTGGCCAATGGCAATTCCGAGAGCTTCACCGATGCCGAACTGCTGGTGATCGCGGGAACGCTCAACATCCGCCAGCCGATGCAACAGATTGCTGACAAGCCGCAGGCGACGCCCTTGTCTATCCGCTGCTGGCCGCGCGGCAGCACGGCTCGGGGGATTTTCGCGCCTCCGCCCCCTCCTCCACCCCCGCCGCCGATGGCACCGTCGATGATGGCCCGCAGTGGCGCGGTCCGCGCTGCTGCGATGGAGGAGGTCATGGTGACTGGATCGCGCAATGTGGTGGCAGAGCTGGAGGCGCTGGGCGATCTCAAGCTTTACCGTGTCCCGTTTCGCTCGACGGTTGCGGCCAAGGGACAAAAGCAGGTCAAGCTGCTTGGCAAGCAGAACGTGCCTGCGCGGCTGATCTATCGCGGCAATGCTGGCGGCTATGAAAAGACGCCGGGACCGCTCGAAATCGAGGTCCGGATGGACAACAAGACCGCGACCGGGCTGGGCCTGCCGCTGCCATCGGGCCGGATCGCGGTGTTCGATGGCGCGTCGGACAACGGCCTGCTGATCGGTCAGGGACAGATGCGCGATTATGCGGTGGGGCAGGAGGTGAAGTTCACCATTGGCCAGAGCAACGCGGTGCAACTGGCCTCGACCCGCACGCTGGTCGCATCGAAGGGCGGCTGGGATGGCTATGCGCTGGAGTTGACCAACGCAAATCCCGAGCCGGTCACCGCCGAGATCGACCTGGCGATGATCGCCGATGTCGATCTGCGCAAGGCCAGCGGCCGCACGATCCGCAAGGATGGCAAACAAGTTTGGCAGGTCACGGTGCCTGCCAATGAACGTGCGTCGCTCACTTACGAATCGCGCAGCAAATATCGCTGAGTTGTGCCGTTACTTCGGTGCCAGCACGCCCTTATTTGGGTGCAAGCACCATCAGCATCTGGCGGCCTTCCATGCGGGGATAGGCTTCGACCTTGGCGATTTCCTTGACGTCTTCCTGCACCCGCTGGAGCAGGGCCATGCCGAGCTGCTGATGCGAAAGTTCGCGGCCGCGGAAACGCAGCGTCATCTTGACCTTGTCGCCCTCGTCGATGAACGAGTGAACCTTCTTCATCTTGACCATATAGTCATGGTCATCAATGTTCGGACGCATCTTGATCTCCTTGATCTCCTGCGTCTTCTGGTTCTTGCGCGCGGCGTTGGCCTTTTTCTGGGCCTCGTACTTGTACTTTCCGACGTCTAGGAACTTGGCGACCGGCGGCTCTGCGTTGGGGGAAACCTCGACCAGGTCGAGCCCCACGGCTGCTGCGCGCTCTATCGCTTCTTCGGTACGCAATACGCCGACATTTTCGCCATTCTCATCGATCACCCGAACCTGGGGTGACTGTATGAACTGATTGAAGCGCGGGCCGGATTTCAGTGGCATGGTGAGGCCGCGACGGGGGGCTGGCGGACGTATAGCGAATTCTCCTGATGGTTTCTTGAGCGCGCCATATAGGCCAAGTCGTCGAATAGATAAAGAGCCTCGTGCGCGGTTCGCGCTGCAAAAGCTGCGCGAACCGCCGTCAAAGTTGCGTTACCGCAACGATCTGACGCGGTTGAGACGCAACCCGGTGGCCGAATGCGCGTTTCGCGACTCGCAGAGCCCTTGGTTGCCCGGCGCAGGCCGCCTCCCCATATCGGCAACCACAGCAGGGCATATTCCGGGGGCAATTGGAGACTGACATGACACAGCCACCCGCCTATGCCGCAAGCGCCATCACCCACGAGACCACCGCATCGGGCGGACGCTTCGTCTACCGTGCGCAAGGGGCCGAGGCCGAATTGACATATGCCACCACTGGCGCCAGCGCGGGCGAAACCCGAGTGGTTGCGGATCACACTTATGTGCCCGATTCGATGCGCGGCCAGGGAATCGCTGCCAGGCTGGTCGATGCACTGATCGAAACCGCGCGGTCGGACCAATGGACCATCCTGCCCCGCTGCAGCTATGTTGTCACCGCCTTCAAGCGCCACCCCGAATGGAACGACGTTCTGGCGGACTGACGCTGAGGAGCGACCGCCAGGATAGATCGGCGCTGGGCGGAGGTTCAGGCTGGAAAAAACCACGCTACGAAATGGTGCTGCTGGGGAGGATTGAACTCCCGACCTCAGCCTTACCAAGGATGCGCTCTACCACTGAGCTACAGCAGCACACCATTTCGTAGACGACAGCGAAGCGGGACAAAAACGGCTGCCCGCTCGCAAGGCCTGCGCCTATGCGCAGGCCCCGAGGCTTTGTCAACCCTCGCAAGCCTTGCCAAATCGCCGATCCTGACGATAAGCGCATGAGATCATGGCAGACACCCCGACACCGCCCCCCGCACAGTCTCAGCCGCGGACCGATGAGGAACGCAAGGCGCGGCTTGCCGCGAATCTGCGCGCCAACCTGAAGCGTCGCAAGGCGCAGGCCCGCGCGATGGACGATCCCCGGGCCTAACCGATTCGCTCAGGCGCGTGCGAAAAACTGCAGGTGGACCAGCCGTCCGGTCTCGGCGCTCGCCCCGAACCCATCGGCGGAGTTGTGGAACAGCCAGGGGCTGAACAGGATCAGCCGGTTGAACCGCATCGGCACCCGCATCACCCGCTCCCATCGTGCCGGCAGCAGCGTGTCACGGTTGACGACATCCTCGACCAAGGCGTTAATGTCGTCATAACCGCTCTGCGCCAGACCCAGCGGATCGGTGGGCACCTTCTCCAGCCCCGTGCGCTTGTGGCGGAAGAAATCGGTGCCGCCACGCGCGTCCTCGTTGCGGCTGAGATACAATATGCCCGAATAGAAGCACGGATCGATATGCACCCCGCTCACCCCGCGGTCGCCCTTCAGCGTCAGGCGGCAATGCCTGTGGCTGGTGCCGGGCTGGGGCGCCAGCGGCACACCGATGATTCGCGACACCGCCTCTTCGAGTCCGGTAACCGCGAGCGGCGCGGCTGACAGCGTACCGGGGTAATTGCCCTTGCGGCTGGCAGGGTCATACGCCAGCGCCAGTGCGGCGGCACGCGCCGCGTGCGGATCGGCCAGAAAATCGTCAACGATCAGGAGCGAGGGCAACATGATGCCGGGCATAACCGCTGATCGGCTCGCGCGCCAGACCCGCGCTAGGCCAGCAAAGAGGGCACGGCGGTTGCGCTTGGGATCGCCCGCGCTACACACATCGGCCATGGACATGCAGCCATCCCAAGCGCGCACATGCGCATCCTGATCATCGGTGCAGGCATTGCCGGGCTTGCCGCCGCGCTCGCGCTGGTGCGCAAGGGGCATGAGATTCAGCTGATCGAGCGCGCCGACACGCTGGGCGAGGTCGGCGCGGGGCTGCAGCTTGGCCCCAATGCCATGCGGGTGCTTGGGGCGCTGGGTGTGGCCGAGGCCGTGACCGCAGCGGGACACTGCCCGCAGGCGATCACACTGCGCGATGGCCGGACCGCGCGGCCGATCCTCACCGTTCCATTGGGCGATTCCGCGCTTCGCCGCTGGGGCGCGCGTTACGTCGCGCTGCATCGTGCCGATCTGGTTGCGATCCTGGGTGCGGCGCTGGAGGCGGCGCAGCCCGGTGCGCTGGTCACCGGCCGTACGGTGGACCAGATCGATGCCGATACCGCGACCGTCGTTACCTCGGACGGTCAAACCATGAACGCCGACCTGATCATCGGCGCAGACGGGATCCATTCGCGCGTCCGCACCGCATTGTTCGGAGCAGACACCGCGCGCTTTACCGGGCACGTCGCCTGGCGCGCGCTGATAGCGGTGGCGAAGGACGATCCGGCTGCACCGCCTGCGGGAGTCGGTGCCTGGCTGGGGCCGCGCCGTCATGCGGTGACCTATCGGGTGCGGCCCGGCCTGATCAATTTCGTTGGCGTTACCGAGCAGACCGACTGGCGCGAGGAAGGCTGGAACCTGCCCGGCGACCCCGCCCGGCTCCGTGCCGACTTTGCCGGATGGGACGCGATCACCCGCCTGCTCGCCCGGGCCGAGCAGCCGCTGCGCTGGGGACTGCATGATCGCAAGCCGATGCGCGCCTGGCACAGGGGTCGCGCGGTGCTGATCGGCGATGCCTGCCACCCGATGCTGCCGTTCCTGGCGCAGGGCGCAGCGATGGGGATCGAGGATGGCTTTGCGCTGGGTGAGCTGCTGCCGATCGCAGGCGACAGCGCGGCGATCGAGGCGGCGCTCGCGCGGTTCTTTGTGCTGCGCCAGCCGCGGACGGCAAGGGTACAGGCGAACGCGCGCGCCAATGGCGTCGATTTTCACGAAGGCAATCCGCTCGCCACGCTGGCAATGCGGCTGCCGCTGGGCCGCGCAGCGGCGACCCGCCCCGATGCGGTGATGGCGCGCTGGGACTGGCTGTATGGCGGTGGCCCGCTGGTGCCCGCTCGGCCATAGCAGGCCCTGTCCTGCCCCCGTCTTGCCCCCGCCTTGCCCCCACCTTGCCTAGCCCGGCGCTTTCCCGCATAAGCGCCGCACGTCCAAGGCAATGGGGCAGGGCTGCGGGGAATGCATGGCCGATCAACCGATGATTTTCGTCCTCAACGGACCCAATCTCAACCTGCTGGGCCTGCGCGAGCCCGAAATCTATGGCTCGGACACGCTCGATGACATCGCCGATCGGCTGGATGACCGCGCGCAGGCGCTGGGGCTTGCCATCGATATGCGCCAGTCGAACCACGAAGGCCATCTGATCGACTGGCTGCACGAGGCGCAGGCGAGCGGAGCCAAAGCGGTGCTGCTCAACGCGGGCGCTTTCACCCACACCTCGATAGCGCTGTATGATGCGATCCGGTCGATCACCACGCCGGTGATCGAGGTGCACCTTTCCAACCCGCATGCGCGCGAGGAATTCCGTCATACCTCGTGGGTGGGCCGGGCCGCAAAGGGCACGATTTCTGGCTTCGGCGCAGCATCTTATCTATTGGCGCTCGAGGCTGCAGCGCTGCTATGACCAGTTAACGGTTGTATTTGACGCCTCGGCGCGGGCATAGCCTTGTACTTCATTTTTCCGCGAGGCTGCCGAACACACGGCGCCCGCGAACAAGAACCATAAGGGCGCAGGAACACACAATGTCATCATCAAGCAGCAAAAGCGGCAATGCAAAACAGGGAGGCGGCATGAACATTGACAGCAAACTGGTACGCGAACTGGCAGAATTGCTGGGCGAAACCGGCCTTAGCGAAATCGAGGTCGAAGACGGCGATCGCAAGATCCGCGTAGCGCGCATGATCAGCGCCGCACCGGTGGCCAGCGTTGCCGTGGGACCGGCACCAGTGGCCACTGCCGCCGCTCCGGCGAGCGCGCCTGCCGCTGCTGCCGCTGCAGAACCTGCCGCGCCGTCCATGGCCAATGCGGTCAAGTCGCCGATGGTCGGCACCACCTATCTGGCGCCGGAGCCGGGCGCAGCGCCGTTCATCAGCGTGGGCGCCACGGTCAAGATCGGCGATCCGCTGCTGATCATCGAGGCGATGAAGGTCATGAACCCGATCACCGCCGAGCGCGCTGGCAAGGTCACCGCGATCCTGGTGGAAGACGGGCAGCCGGTCGAGTTCGACCAGCCGCTGGTCGTCATCGAGTAATATCCTCATGGCCATCAAGAAAATCCTGATCGCCAATCGCGGCGAAATCGCGCTGCGCATCCACCGCGCCGCGCACGAAATGGGCATCAAGACGGTGGCGGTGCACTCCACCGCCGATGCCGACGCGATGCACGTCCGGCTGGCGGACGAGGCGGTGTGCATCGGCCCGCCGCCTGCCGGCCAGAGCTATCTCAACATCGCCAACATCATTTCGGCAGCCGAGATCAGCCAGGCCGACGCGATCCACCCAGGCTATGGCTTCCTGTCGGAGAACGCCAAGTTCGCCGAGATCGTCGAGGCGCACAAGATCATCTGGATCGGCCCCAAGCCCGAGCATATCCGCACGATGGGCGACAAGGTCGAGGCCAAGCGCACCGCAGGCGCGCTGGGCATGCCTCTGGTTCCGGGCTCCGACGGCGCGATCAAGGACGTCCACGAGGCCAAGATCATCGCGGCATCGATCGGCTATCCGGTGCTGATCAAGGCAGCATCGGGCGGTGGCGGACGCGGTATGAAGGTGGTTCCATCCGAGGACCAGCTCGAAATACTGATGCAGCAAGCGGGCAACGAGGCCAAGTCGGCGTTCGGCGACGACACCGTCTATATGGAAAAATACCTCGGCAACCCGCGGCACATCGAGTTCCAGATTTTCGGCGACGGCAAGGGCAACGCGATCCATCTGGGCGAGCGTGACTGCTCGCTCCAGCGCCGCCACCAGAAGGTGCTCGAGGAAGCCCCCTCGCCCGTCATCACGCCTGAAGAGCGCGAGCGCATGGGCGGCGTGGTGTGCAAGGCGATGGCCGATATGGGCTATCGCGGCGCGGGCACGATCGAGTTCCTCTGGGAAAACGGCGAATTCTATTTCATCGAGATGAACACCCGCCTTCAGGTCGAGCATCCGGTGACCGAGGCGATCACCGGGGTCGATCTGGTGCGCGAGCAGATCCGCATCGCCGAGGGGCATCCGCTTTCGGTCAAACAGGAAGATGTCGAGTTTCGCGGCCACGCGATCGAATGCCGAATCAATGCCGAAGACCCGCGCACCTTTGCGCCGTCACCCGGGCTGGTCAGCTATTACCACCCGCCCGGCGGCATGCACGTCCGCGTCGATAGCGGGCTGTACGCCGGATACCGGATTCCGCCCTATTACGACAGCATGATCGCCAAGGTCATCGTCTATGGCCGCACCCGGCAGGGCTGCATCATGCGGCTGCGTCGTGCGCTCGAGGAGTTCGTGGTTCAGGGCGTCAAGACGACGATCCCGCTGCATCAGGAACTGCTCAAGCAGGACGATTTCCTGTCCGGCGACTACACCATCAAATGGCTCGAAGAGTGGCTGGCCGAACTCGATGCGCAGGATGCTGAGGGCAAAGCCTGACCTCAACGCGGCCACAGCCGCTATGCTGCACTGCACAATTTGTGATTGAATCGCCTTGGCGATTGGCCCATATTGGGCGGATGGATATGAACAAGACTGTGCTCGAGGCGATTGCGCTGCGCAAGTGCCTCGAGGCGACCTATAATCGCACCCGTATCAGGCTTGCGCCGCACATCCTCTACACGCGGCATGACCAGCTGTATCTGGATGGCGTGACGCTGGAGCGCGACGGCAAGCCCCCGCGCGAGATCAAGGTGGGTGCGTTCAAGCTCGATGGCCTGGGCGACCTCGCTTTGACCGACCGGATGTTCGATCCGCAGCCGGTGTTCAACCCCAACGAGGACCGTTACCAGGGCAACACCTTGTTCGCCGTGGAAATGGCCTGAGCGTTATTGCTTGAGGACGCTGAGCGACGCATTGTCGATCCTCAGGCTGAAGCGGCGCGGATGGCGTGTCGCATTTTCCCGGGCAGCCCAAGCTTGATCCTAAGCCTTGCGTGACGTGACGACAGCGCCGATTCGTCGGATTACCGCCCTGCCACCTTTTCGACCTCGACCATCACCCGCAACACGTTGCCGCTCCAGACCTTCTCGACTTCGGCCGGGGTCAGTCCGCGTGCGAGCAGCGCTTGAGTAATCTTGGGAATATCGGTGATCTGGGTCAGCCCGGCGACTCCGCCGCCGCCATCCCAGTCCGCGCCGATCCCGACATGATCGACCCCGAGCAGATCGATGCAGTGGAACACCGCAGCCATGTACCGGTCGAAATCGGATGCCGAACCCGGTTCCGCCAGATTGGCCTTGGCCCATTCCTTCATCAATGCGGCGCGCTCCGCTGGGGGCAGCGTATCGATTTCAGCCATTCGCGGACGCAGCGCGTCCACCCCTGGGCGCGGTAGATTGGGCGAGAGGAACAGGCTGTTGATCTGGATCACCCCGCCCTTGGCAGCCAGCGCCTTCAGCCGGTCATCGTCGAGATTGCGCGGATGATCATGCAACGCCTTGGGGCCCGAATGCGACAGGATGATCGGCGCCTTGGACAATGCGAGCATCTGGTCGAAACTGGTGTCCGAGGCGTGGCTGGCATCGATGATGATCCCCAGCCGGTTGGCCTCTTTCACCCAGGCCTTGCCCAGATCGCTGAGACCGCCATGCACCGGGTCGCCATTGGTCGAATCGGCCAATTGGTTGGTGCCGTTGTGCACCGGCCCCGCCATCCGCAGGCCGAGCTGGTAGAATGCCTCGAGGTTGGCGAGATCGGTTCCCAGCGGATAGCCGTTCTCCATCGACACATAGACGACCCGCTTGCCGCTGGCCGCGATCCGCGCCGCATCGGCAGCGGTGGTTGCCAGTGAAAAGCTTTCCGGCGTCGCGGCAACGAAATCGTGGATCTGGTGCAGCCGCTTGAGCGCATGTGCGAGCGCGCGGGCATAGCCGGTCGCGTCACTGGGCCCCTGCCCGGTGTAGATCACCCAGAACCCGCCATCGAGCCCGCCTTCGATCATCCGCGGCAGGTCAACCTGCGTGGTATCGTCGTGGACATCGTGCCGGTCGGTCATCGCCCATCCGGGCCGATCGAGATTGGCCGGACTGTCAAGATGGGTGTCAAGCGTCAGGATCCGCTCATGGACCGCGGCAGGATCTTGGTTGGCGGCGTCCTGGGCGGCAGGCGTGCTGGCAGGGGTCGTTTGCGCAACGGCGGATGATGCAGCGAGCGCCAGCGCGAGGACGCCCAATGAAGAAAATCGCAAATTCCTGTCTCCCTATCAGTCCGCCAAGGCACTAGCACGTTTCCGCCAGTCGGCTGCAAGTTGCGGCAGGTCGGCCAGCGCGCGAACCGCTTCGGGCTCGGCCCGGTGCTGCCCGCCGATCAACAACCGGAAAACGCGATCCACTGTCCAGGCCGCAGGTCCCGGATCGACCAGCCGCAGCACATCGCCGGTCTGCACCCGACCTGGCTCGAGCACCCGGTAGTAAAAGCCGCAGCGCGCGGTGCGAACGATGTCGGCCATCACCGATTGCTTGCCCGACACCCCGAAACGATGATCGACCTTCCAGCACGGCTGCCGGCCCTTGCTCAACTGGACAAGCGCCTCACCCATGCGAAACGTGTCGCCGATGCGGACATCGCTTTCGACCAGCCCGCGCGCCGAGATGTTCTCGCCGAACGCGCCGGGCTTCTGCAGCAGCTTGTGCCCATTCAGCCGCTGTTGCCAGTATGGATAATGATCGAACGGGTAATGGTGCACCGCCATATCAGGCCCGCCATGGTGGATCGTGTCGGCCACCGCATCGCCCTCGAACCCCAGCTCCCCCAGCATCACGGGCCCGGCGACAGGGTGACGCGCGATTGCGCTCATCGTGCCGTCTTCACGAAAAGGGCGGGGCCTGCCGGTGAGCAGCGCCAGTATACGGACCGTGTGCGAACCCATGCCGAAGCAAGCTAACCCGCGTGCCTGCTGCACGCAACGGGTTTCCGCGTACCGGCTGCGCAGGGGCTTAGGCGCTTAGGGGCCGATTTCAGCGCCCGGTTAAGGTGAGGGTCAGCCTTTTCCTGATACAACACATCATCACAACCGTCCTGTGCCGCGTGGTTGCCGACACGATTGCTCAGGCCATTTTCGAAAAAGGTCGACTATGGTCATGTCAATATTTGCAACTACTTCACCGCCTGCCCTGATGGCAGGCAGGTTCCAACGCTTGCCGTTGCTGCTTGCCGGTATAGCCATTGTCAGCCTGTTGCTGCCCATGGCGCAGGCCGAAGCCGCCGTTGTCGAACCCGTCCCGCAAACCCAAAGCATCGCCGTGCAAACCGGGCTCGAGCCCGCTGCGCAGCAACGCGACGGGCGCCGCGGTGGCGGTCAGTTCCGCGGCAATCGTGGCGGTGGCGGCCGCGAGTTTCGCGGACAGAACCGCAGCAATATCGGCAGCGCCCGGATTCAGAACCGCCAGCAGTTTCGCCAGGAGCGGCGCGGCGATCGCCAGCAGTTCCGCCAGGAACGCCGCGCGGACACCCGCGACTTCCGGCAGGAGCGCCGGGGCGATCGCCGGGATTTGCGCCAGGGCAATGTGACCCGGTCCGAATTTCGTGCCGACCGCAGGAACGACCGGCGCGACTTCCGCCAGGACCGGCGCGGGGACGTCCGTGATTTTCGTGCCGATCGTCGCAATGATCGCAGGGATTTCCGACAGGACCGGCGGTTCGACAACCGTGATTTCCGCAACGATCGACGTGGCTTTGCCAATCGCGGCTTTGATAACCGCAATTTTAACGGGCGCGGCTTCGACAACCGTCGCGGCGGCAACTGGAACCGTAACTGGCGCAACGACAGGCGCTACGATTGGTACGGCTATCGCAACCAGAACCGCAATTTCTATCGTGGAGGTCGCTATTTTGCACCGGTGCGCGGCTGGAACTATCGCCGACTGGGCATAGGCTTCACGCTGGGCGCGCCGTTCTTTGCCAGCAACTTCTGGATCAACGATCCCTGGGCCTATCGCCTGCCGCCCGCTTATGGCCAGTTCCGCTGGGTGCGCTATTATGGCGATGTGCTGCTGGTCGATATCTACACCGGCCGTGTCGTCGATGTGGTCAACGATTTCTTCTGGTGATGCCCCTGGCCTGAAGGCCCGGAATCCAAAAGATCCTGCATTCTGGCCCGTCGGAACGATCCGGCGGGCCTTTTGCTGATGGCAGGTCGGCCATCTGACCTTTGAACAACGCTATAAAGAGACGCGCCTGATACGAGTGCTTAACCGTCTGCCGATATCCCGAAACGATCATCAGGAGTTCGGCGATGAACAGTAGGTTCTCGGAATATCTGGCCAGATCGGGCTTTGCGCACCGGGCAAGCACAAAAGCCGATGGATCGGTTGTCTATCGACTTGCCGGCAAATCGAGGTCGGTCCTGCTCCCCGCCCGGGTCTGGCAGCAGATGGGTGAGGAATTCGCCGCAGCCCTCGCTCCTTCCCGTCGGCGCACGCGGCTGCTGTCGATTGCATTGTTTCCGGGAATTCTGATCTTTGCGATGACCGTGGGTCAGCTCATCCCCTTTGCCGGGGTCATGATCCTTGCCGGCATCCTGTGCGGACCGATTGCGATTTATCTGATGCATTCGCATGACGTCCAGAAGATCACCCGGTCGATAGAATCGCGGCTGGAGTGCTATCCCCAATGCCCCGATACGCCGCGTGACCCAGCCAGGCTCCCCCGTGGCGTAGAAATCGCCGGTCTTGTGGTGATCGGTCCGCATCTAGTGCTGGCGATCATCGGCGAGATCGGTGGGCCGGATACGTATCGCGGGACGCCTTTGTCGGGGATGGGCATTGGTCCGCTGCAAATGCTGGCGATGGGGCTTATCGGATTGCGCCTGCTGTGGCCAAAGCTGGGGCCGCGCCTGTCAGGCAGTCGATAAAGCGCGAAACTGCAACGCGTGTGCTTCCAACTTGACTTGCATGCTGCGCTCCGCACAACCATCGCGCATGATCGCAGATTATTTCCATCGCAGGCAATTGGCGCGGATCGGGCGTGAAGTTGGCGAGCGGCTTGAGGCCCACCCGTGCGTCCAGCGTATCAGCTTCGACGATGTCACCGTGCCGATGCAGGTCTATTGCTACCAGAATTTCCTTCACCATAGCGAATGCCGGGACCTGATCGGGATGATCGATGCCGATGCCGTTCCATCGGAACTCTATCGTTCCGACCGGGAGAACGACACCGCGTTCCGGACGAGCTACAGCTGCAACCTTGATCGCTGGCACCCTGATGTCCTGCGAATCGACGATCGCATCTGCGGCCTCACCGGAATCGATCCGCGTCGCGGCGAGACCCTGCAGGGCCAGCGCTATGCCAAGGGGCAGCAGTTCAAGCCGCACCATGACTATTTCCATACCGATCAGTCCTATTGGCAGAAAGAGCGCAATTCCGGCGGCCAGCGCAGCTGGACCGCGATGGTGTTCCTCAACGAACCCAAGGCGGGCGGCGAGACCGAGTTTCCGCAGCTCAGCTTCAAGATGATGCCGCGCACCGGCATGTTGCTGATCTGGAACAATATGGCGCCCGACGGTTCCCCCAATCCTTATCTATTGCACAGCGGCAACCCTGTGGTTGCTGGCACCAAGTACATCATTACCAAATGGTTCAGGCGCGGATTATGGCTGTGATCCGGACACCCCTTGAGCGGACGTGCTAGCTGCTCACATGAAGGTGCCAGCGCTCCCCGGGTCGCTATGGGGTGGCCCAGACGGACTGAAGGCGGCACGAGATCCCCGCAACATAAGCCGCCGACACTGGCGTGAAAGTGTTGTAATCACGAAAAATTTTATGATTTTCGGCAAATCGCGTGAACAAAATTCTTCATCTGGCGTTCATAAATTGGCTTGCCTACTTTTCAACCTGTGCAGTCCGTCTATATTGGCGGCTGCTTGAGGGCGAATGTCGCCGAGCAAAAGGAGAGTTCATGTCAAGATTGAATGCACTGCGCTATTCCGGCGCGTTTGCCGGTCTCGCGCTGCTGGCCGCCTGCTCGGGCGGCAGCGAAACCCCTGCAGCTGAAGACCAGACTGCAGCACCTGCAGCTGACGCTGCTGCCACACCGACGCCTGCTGCTGCCGAAGCACCGGCTGCGGACAACACCGATACGCTGGACGGCACGAAATATGCTGATTACACCGGCGTCGCTGCCGAAGGCGAGAAGGTCTTCATCCAGTGCAAGACCTGCCACGTCAAGGAAGCCGGCCAGAACCGCGTCGGTCCTTCGATGGCTGGTATCGTGGGCCGCGCTGCTGGGACCGTCGAAGGTTTCAACTATTCGGCTGCCAACAAGAACAGCGGCATCACCTGGAGCCCGGAAAAGCTGTTCCAGTATCTAGAAAAGCCGACCCGCGTCGTTCCGGGCACCAAGATGGTGTTCGCAGGCCTTCCCGATGCGCAGAAGCGCGCAGACGTGATCGCCTATTTGCAGCAGCCCTGATCGATTCGATCAAGGCATCTGCCGAATCACAAAAGGCCGTCCCTTGCGGGGCGGCCTTTTTTTGTGTTTGTGGCTAATCCGATTTCCGGCGAACGCCGGAATCCAGAGCGACTATAGCGCATTCTCCATCCTGGGCTCCGGCTTTCGCCGGAGAACGGAAGAAAGAATCAGGCCGCCACCGCCCGCCGTGCCAGCTCGCATTGCGACCAGATATCGCTCAGCGCGTGGATCAACTTGTCGATGTCGCCATCGGTGTGCACCGGTGAAGGCGTGATCCGCAGCCGCTCGGTGCCTTTGGGCACGGTGGGATAGTTGATCGGCTGCACATAGATGCCGTGGTTGTCCATCAGCCAGTCGCTGATCCGTTTGCACTTGTGTGGATCACCGACCATCACCGGGATGATATGGCTGGGATTGTCGAGATGGGTGATGCCCATCAGGTCGAGCCGGCGGCGAACCTTGGCGACGCGGTCCTGGTGGCGCGCGCGCTCCATCTGGCTGGTCTTGAGGTGACGCAGGCTGGCCGTAGCGCCGGCAGCCAGCGCAGGCGGCAGCGCAGTGGTGAAGATGAAGCCGCTGGCAAAGCTGCGCACGAAATCGCACAGCGCAGACGACGCCGCGATATAGCCGCCCATCACGCCGATCGCCTTGCCCAGCGTCCCTTCGATCACGGTGATCCGGTCCATCAGGCCTTCGCGCTCGGCGATGCCACCGCCGCGCGGGCCATACAGGCCGACCGCGTGGACTTCGTCGATATAGCTCATCGCGCCATGCTTTTCGCAGACATCGAGAATCTCGGCGATCGGGGCGATGTCGCCGTCCATCGAATAGACGCTTTCGAATGCGACCAATTTGGGCCGACCCGGCGCGATCCCGGCAAGCAGCCGGTCGAGATCGGCGGGATCATTGTGCTTGAACTTGAGGCATTCGGCGCGGCTGTGGCGGATGCCCTCGATCATCGAGGCATGGTTGCCCGCATCCGACAACACGACGCAGTTGGGCAGCTTGGCCGCCAGGGTGCCCAGGGCGGCCCAGTTGGAGACATAGCCCGAGGTGAACAGCAAGGCAGCTTCCTTGCCGTGCAGATCGGCCAGTTCGGCTTCCAGCACGACGTGGTGGTGGTTGGTGCCCGAGATGTTGCGGGTCCCGCCCGCGCCAGCGCCGCACTGATCGAGCGTTTCATGCATGGCGTTCAGCACATCGGAATGCTGGCCCATGCCGAGGTAGTCGTTCGAGCACCACACCGTGACCTCGTCGGTACCTTCTTCGGTGTAGCGTGTGGCGTGCGGAAAGCGGCCGCGATGGCGTTCCAGTTCAGCGAAGATGCGATAGCGTCCCTCGTCGCGGATCGTATCGATCTCGCTCTGGAAAAAGCCCTCATAATCCATAACCACTCTCCTTCTTCTTATCCTTGTCGGTTGCTGGGATTGCCCAGCGCCACAACGCACCGTCCCTGAACGGCAGTGCGAGAAACAGATGCTCGAGCGAACCTAGCGCTGCGAGAGTGAACACCAACGTGGCGCTGACGGCTGCAAAGCTGTCTGCCGGGGCAGAAAGAGCGCGCATGCCCAGATAAAGGGACAGCGCGAGCAACACCACAAGGCTGAAGGCCAGCGCGCCATGCAGGCGGCGCGGGCCGAAATAGGTTTTGAGGTATTCCAGGTGCCCCGGCATGATCTCGTCGCTCATGTTGGGAACGCCGACGAACAGGTTGAGCTTGGCTGACAGCCGCAGCGCAAATAGCAGCGTGAAGATCAGCGTACCGGTGGGGTTGGCGCTGTTCCAGGTGAGCGACACCAGGATGATCATCACCGCAGCGATCGCCAGCTCGTGGTAGATCAGTGTCGCCGCCGCATCCGAAAACCGGCGCCAGCCACGCGCGTGCGGATCGCTGACGGTGCGGCGGGGTCCTGCGACGATTCCGGTGAGGAAGGTCAGCTCAAGCCACCCCCAGATCACCAGTGCCGCGCCGAAGCTGACATAGGCGTCCATCGGGCTGGGACCTGCAGAGCCATGGCCATGCCCGACATAGACGATGACGCATAGGCAAATCCCGGCAGCAAAGCCCGCCCACGATATGCTGCGCGCGAAAGTGTCCTTGCCGCGGTTGGCGAGCCAGGCGACGACGCCCGTGCTGCCGAACCAGGCAAACAGCACCACCAGAGCGGGCAGGATATGGCCGTACAGGCTCATGCCGTTACCACGCCGGCTGCAGGCGGATGGTGGCAGGCAGGCTGTTGGGCTTGCCGGGCATGAAATACATCCGGGCAAAGGCGGTGCCCGCACCCAGCATGCCACCGGCACGCTGGATCAGGCCGCCAAGACCGCCCTTGGCCTTGCCTGCGGCGATCCGGTCCGATGCCAGACGCAGCTTTTCAAACTGCGCGCGCATCTTGGGGTTGTCGGTGTCGATTTCGACCGGGAAAACCTGACGGCTGATCGCGGTGGTGATGTCGAACACCTGGAAGTCGTAATCGGTCGGGTTGACCCCCAACGCGGCGTGAAACACCGGGCGGCTATGGTCGCGTACATACATGGTCGCATAGACCGACAGGATAAAGAACTTGATCCAGTAGACGTTTATTCCCTTGAGCAGCTTGGGGTCGGCGTGCATCAGCATGGCAAACGCTTCGCCATGGCGGAACTCGTCGTTGCACCATTGTTCGAACCAGTTGAAGATCGGGTGGAAGCGGTTTTCGGGGTGCTTTGCCAAATGCCGGTAGATCGCGATGTAGCGCGCATAGCCGATCTTTTCCGACAGATAGACCGCATACCAGATGAACTTGGGCTTGAAGTAGGTGTACTTCTTTGTCTTGGTTAGGAAGCTCAGATCGATGCCGATCGAAGCGTCCTTAAGGACCTCATTGATAAACCCGGCATGGCGGCTTTCATCGCGCGCGAGCAGCTTGAACAGCCGTTTCACATCGGGGTTCTTGGTGCGGCGCGCGATCTCGGCGTACAGGATGCAGCCGGAAAACTCGGACGTCAGCGAGCTGACAAGAAAATCTATGAATTCGCGGCGAAGCTCGGGCTCGAGATTGTCGATGATGCCGTCGAACGATTCGCTGCGCCGGAAATGCGCCTTGTTCGGGTCACCCTCCATATCGGCCATCAGCTGATCCCATTCGCGGCGCACCAGCGATACGTCGATCGCGTTCAGCGCGTCAAAATCGGTGGTGTAAAAGCGTGGAGAAAGCACGGTATCCTGCGTCGCCAGCACCATCGTATCGGGCACGTCCGCCCCAGCTGCTCCGCTTGCAGCTGCCGATTTAATCTTGGTCTGCATGTTCATCACACCACTCCCGTTGTCATCTGAACAGCGCTCACCACCGGCTGGTGGTGAAGCTTACCTCGTAAAGTTCCTTGAGCTCGCCCATCGCGGTCAGCTTGGTCCATGCGCGCATCAATGCACCTGCCGGCTGCACCGTCGCCATGCGCTGGATCAAAATTGACTCACCAAAGCCAACAATGATCGGCGCGCCATGCACCCGGACCTTGTCGCCCGGCTGGATCGCGATATCGCCGTCCAGCTCGACATGCGCATGAAAGTGCGCCTCGCTTTGCTCGACCGCAATACTGCAGCGCGTATCGAAGGCAGGCTCGCGGAACAGTCCCATCAGTTACACCTTCTCACTTGGAACCCCGTCACTTCAGCAGCGCTTCGAAGGTACCACGGTTCGTCGTGCCGAACGCGCCCAGCTCGACGATGCGGTTGGTCGCGGTGTCGGTCAGCGACAGCGATCCGTCACTCCAGTGGTTGAGCTCGTAGGGTGCCAGCATCGGGATCGACCGCTTCTGGCGCTCGCGGCCCATGCCGCGCAGCACGCCGCGGACAAACCCGCTGCCTTCCTCACCGTACACATGCAGACGCGCGTTGGTCGTCGCATCGGTCACGACAACCGTGCCATCGGGGCCATCGGCGAACTGCAGCACGCGGGTCGACAGCGCGGTCGCGGCTTCTGCCGAGCGTGTTTCGCTGGCCGACGGCGACGGCGAGATCCAGCCGAGCTGGGTCGCACCGGTCAGCGCCAGCGTAAACAGCACAACACCGCACGCCATGACCAGCGCGCCCTTGGGCACGGTGTTTTCATGGCTGTGGCCGTGGCCGTTATGGCTTGCTGCTTTGGCTGGTGCGGTTGTCATGCGACGGCTCCCTGAAGTCCTGCGGACATTGCATTTGCTTGCGGTGCGGTCTGACCCTGCGAGGTCACCTGCTCCTGCGCACGGTCAACCGGCACGAAATTGGCCACGGCGCGCGCGAGACGCTCACCGACCACGGCAGCATCGGGCAATGCGCGCAGCATCGGCTGGGGGTTGCCCAGCTTCCACGGACGCGCATGCGGCCACAGCACCAGATAGCCCAATTTGTGTGGACCGATCAGCTGCAGAGCCAGATCGCCTTCGACCGGACCCAGCGGACGCAGATTGGCACCGCCAATCTTGGCCAGCGGCAGGTTGATGCACATGTTGAGCGCCACGCCGATGCGCAGCACGACACGGCGGCTGGTCAGCGTGTAGACCGTAGTCCGCGCAACCGCCCAGGCATAGAGCATCAGCAGGCCGATGCCGATCGCGCCCGCGATCAGCGTCGCGATGACGCCGGTCGTGCTGCCGTTGATGATGGCAAGTGCCACCAGGACTGCAAAATACAGCCCCACGATGCGGGTGAAGAGCGCGCTTCGTGCCAGCAACCGCCATTCGGGAGAGCCCTGCCAGATCAGTGTTTCGCCTTCGGGCAGTTCACCGGGCAGACCCCGGATCGGCTCGTCATCATATTCCGTGATCATATCAGCGGCTCCTGCCGTGCTGGGTTCGCGTACAGATAGCCGCCACCGAAGTAGCCGGATATCTTGTCTTCCTCGAGACGGCTGATCTGGCCTGCGATTTCAACCTGCGGGCATCCGGCAAACTGCGCGGCGTTGATCGCATCGACCACGATCTGGCGGGCAGACTTGCGGACCTTTGCCATCGCCATCGGCGCGAGTGCATGCACGCCTTCTGCGGTGACGACCTCAAGATAGCGCACCTGATGCTCGGAACGGTCGACCCAGATTTCGGAAACAGTGCCTGCGACCGCGCCATCAGCACCGATCACGGTCATGCCACGCGGATCGGGATCGCCGCGGGCGATCGAGAAGCTGGGTTCCAGCGTCATCGGCACGATACGGTTGTTACCGAACGCATCAATATCGGGCAAAGGGCTACGCTGAGCGTACGCCGACGGGCCGATGCAATCGGCGAGCGGGTTGCCGGTGGGGATGTAGGGATCGCCTGCACCCGGGCCAGCCTTGCGCGCAGCGATGTTGAACGGCTCCTTGCCGATCGTTGGAGTATAGACGATGCCGCGACCGAAGGGCAGCTTGAACGACTTGGGACTGCCATGCAGCAGCGGGCCACCCATGCCGAGCGAGCGTCCGGTCAGTTCGTCTTCGAGCGGAAAGCCCTCTCGTCGATCTTCGCGTCGCAGATAATATATCAGGCCAATGAAAAAGACCACGAAGGCCCAGAAAGCGATCGATGCAACATCAATATTGCCCACGATATTGCCGTTAAACATGGCGATTACCTCTCTTCTTCAAAAACATCATGTCGGGAACTCTGTGAGGCCGAACCGCGGTTGCGATGTGGCGGTATCGACCTGTTGGCCCCCGACAAGCGGGCCAAGCACGATCATGGTAACAAGCAGCAAAACGATCTCGATCAGGTACACGGTGCCATAGCCGGTGGCGCGATAGGCCAGGGTGTGACCGATCTGGTCCGCCAGCGCGAGCGCGGAGACCCCGTCGCGGATCAGCCCGCCTGCAAGGATGGCAAGCCCGGCACTGGTCGCCTGAACCGCGCCCCAGGCGCCCAGCGCCAGGCCCGACCCCTTGTGCTGGCCGCTGCCGGCAATTGCCATGATCGAAGTCAAGGTGCCGACCGAAAAGAGTCCCGAACCGATGCCGATGGTCAACGATCCGGCGAACACCAGCTCGCTGGCGTCCAGCGGCACGGCAAACAGCAGCATGGCAAAGGCCAACATTCCAACGACCGCGCCAAAGCCTGCAAGCCGCAACGGATCGGCACCTGCGCTCAGGCGGCGCGCGGCATAGGCAAAGCTCAACAGCATGCCGAACGCCCAGAGGCCGGTCAGCACCGTGGTGGCCCCCACCGACATTCCCAGTATCTCGCCGCCAAACGGCTCAAGCAGCACATCCTGCATGCTGAACGCCGCCGTGCCGCAACCGATCGCTGCCAGCAGCCGCGCATTGCGCGCTTCTGCGGTGAATTCGCGCCAGACGACCGAGAATTTGGGCGTCGGACGTTCGGGCCGGGTGGTCGAGGGGCGACGTGCCTCCTGCTTCCACAACGCGATGATGTTGAGCGCCATGGTGAACATCGCAGCGCCCTGAACGATCGCGACCAGCCGGGTCGCGGAGAAGTCCGCGAGCAGCGAGCCCATGATGAACGCAGCCATCATCATGCCGACCAGCAGCATCACGAACATCAGCGCGACGACGCGAGGGCGGGTGTCTTCGGGTGCCAGATCGGTCGCCAGCGCAAGCCCTGCGGTCTGCGTGGTGTGCATGCCAAGCCCGGTGAGCAGGAACGCGACCGCTCCCGCGATCAGGCCCACGGTGAAGGTATCGGGCCGCGACAGCAGCAGCAGCGCGAACGGCATGATCGCCAATCCGCCGAACTGAAGCAGCGAGCCGAACCAGATATAAGGCACCCGGCGCCAGCCGAGCATCGACTTGTGGTTGTCCGACTTGTGGCCGATCAGCGCGCGGAAGGGCGCGACCAGCAAGGGGATCGCGATCATCAGCGCGACCAGCCAGGCCGGCGTGCCGAGTTCGACGATCATCACGCGGTTGAGCGTGCCATTGAGCAGCACCGTGGCGATCCCCACGGTCACCTGGAACAACGACAGCCGCAGCAGACGGCCCATCGGCAGTTCCGCGCTCGCCGCATCGGCGAACGGCAGGAAGCTGCTTCCCAGGCCGGTGAAGAACCGGGTCGAGACGCCAGCAAGGTTCATCCGCGCGACACCATCATAGCATGGCTGGTGTAGAAGCCGCTGACGATGCGTTCGCTCGCGGCGATGCGGTGGCTGGGCAGACGCTGGGCAAGCAGTCTGGTCAGCCTTGCTTCGGCCACCGGCACGATCGCGGGTGCGCGATCGGATTTGGGAAAGAGCTTCCCGGTGGCATGCATCGCCGCGAGCAAGGGTGTCCGCGGTGCGAAAGTGAAGGCGATGTTCGGCGAGCGCTGGGCCAGCGAGGCCAGCACATCGACGATATCGCCGGTCTGATAGTGGATCAGTGAATCCATCGCGACGACATGGTCGAATTCGCCCAGCGCCGGATCGAGCATGTCACCCACCCGCCAGTCGATATCGAGGCCCGAGGGCGCGCGTTCGCGCGCGACATCGACCAGCCCGCGCGAGATATCGATCGCGGTGACATGCGCGCCCAGCTGAGCGGCAGCCACGGCGAGCGAGCCGGTGCCGCAGCCGGCATCAAGGATACGCATGCCGGTCAGATCATCGGGCAGCCAGTCGAGCAGCATCGCGCGCATCCGGTCGCGGCCTGCACGCACGGTGGCGCGAATGCCGCTGACCTTGGTGTCGGAGGTCAGGTCGACCCAGTTCTGCCGCGCGGTGCGGTCGAAATAGGTCTCCAGACGGCCACGATAGCTGTCGTAGGTCGAGCGGGGTGCGCTGGTGGCCATCATTCGAAGCCCAGGAAGTCGAAGATGTCGCGGTCCTTCATCGGCATCGCGTCGAGCGGGTCGGTGCCCTTCCAGAGCGTTGCGGCAAGGCGCATGTACTCGGTCTTCACCGCTTCGATCTCGGGAGTCGAATCCATCTCGAAGATGGTGCACTTTTTCAGGCGGCTGCGGCGGATCGCATCCAGGTCGGGGAAGTGCGCCAGCGTCTTCAGGCCCGTCGCCGCGTTGAAGCGGTCGATCTCGTCGGTCGCGGCCGAACGGTTGGCGATGACGCCCGCCATCCGCACGTCGTAGTTCTTCGACTTGGCCTTGATGGCTGCAACGATACGGTTCATCGCGAAGATGCTGTCGAAATCGTTCGCCGCGACGACCACCGCGCGCTCGGCATGCTGCAAGGGTGCTGCAAAACCGCCACACACCACATCGCCCAGCACATCGAAGATCACCACGTCGGCGTCTTCGAGCAAATGATGCTGCTTGAGCAGCTTGACCGTTTGCCCCACGACATAGCCGCCGCATCCGGTGCCGGCCGGTGGCCCCCCTGCCTCGACGCACATGACGCCGTTGAAGCCCTCGAACATGTAATCTTCGGGGCGCAGCTCCTCGGAGTGGAAATCGACGGTTTCGAGCACGTCGATCACCGTGGGCATCAGCTTCTTGGTCAGCGTGAACGTGCTGTCGTGCTTGGGATCGCAGCCGATCTGCAGCACGCGCTTGCCGAGCAGCGAGAGCGCCGCCGAGAGGTTCGAGGAAGTGGTCGACTTGCCGATGCCGCCCTTGCCGTAAACGGCAAAAACCTTGGCGCCGGTGATCTCATCGCGCGGGTCGAGCGCAACCTGGGTGCTGCCCTCGCCGAAACTGGGGGGCGCGCTGCCGTGGTCTAAAAGGCTCATATCAATAAACTCCCGTCATTCTGCTGCGATCAGGCCTTCCAGCCTGTCTTCAATATCGTCCGCGGCGGCGCGCAGCGCAGCCAGGGTAGCGGCATCCGGTTCCCACAGCCGGCGGTCGCATGCTTCCAGAAGGCGTTCGGCAACACGTGCCGAGGCTTTCGGATTGAGTGTGGCGAGGCGCGCACGCATCGCATCGTCGAGCACATAGGTTTCGCTGATCTGCTGGTAGACCCAAGGTGCGACCTGGCCGGTGGTGGCCGACCAGCCCATCGTCGTGGTGACATGGCCCTCGATCTGGCGGACACCCTCGAAGCCGTGCTTGAGCATGCCTTCGTACCATTTGGGGTTGAGCATCCGGGTGCGGGTTTCGCGGTCAATCTGCTCGGACAGCGTGCGCACCTTGGCAGGGCCTTCGGTGGCATCGACGATGTAGACCGGCGCGGCCTTGCCGCCGCGGGCGCGGGTGACCGAGCGGCTGACACCGCCCAGCGCATCGACATACTGATCGATATCGGTGACGCCCAGTTCGACCGAGTCGAGGTTCTGGTAGGTGAACTCGACCGAGGAGAGCGCGCTTTCGAGCAGCTCGCGGTGCTTTACCGGCGCGCCCGAGCGGCCATAGGCATAGCCCTTGTGGGTTTCGAAGGCTTCGGCAAGCTCGTCGGGGTCGGCCCAGGCGCCGCCGTCAATCATCATGTTGACCTGCGCGCCATATGCGCCCTCGGCGTTGGAGAAGACCCGCAAGGATGCCGTTTCCATATCGCAGCCTATCTTGGCGGCGTGCACCAGTGCATGCTTGCGCACGAAATTCAGCGTTTCGGGCTCGTCAGCGGTCGCGGCCAGCCAGGCGGCTTCGGCAATCATCCGGGTCTGCAACGGCAGAAGATCACGGAACACGCCCGAAAGCGTGGCGATCACGTCGATCCGTGGGCGGCCCAGTTCGGCGAGCGGGATGAGCTCCGCGCCAGCCAGACGCCCGTAGGAGTCGAAGCGCGGGCGCGCACCCAGCAGGCACATGACCTGCGCGATCTGCGTGCCTTCGGTCTTGAGGTTGTCGGTGCCCCACAGCACCATCGCGATGCTTTCAGGCACCGGATCGCCGGCTTCGGCATGGCGGGCCAGCAAAGCTTCGGCCTGGACGGTCCCGGTGGCGCAAGCAAAGGCGCTGGGGATGCGGAAAGGATCGAACCCATGGGTGTTGCGCCCGGTGGGCAGCACTTCGGGGTTGTGCAGGATGTCACCGCCCGGCGCCGGACGGACATAACCGCCGTCGAGCGCATGGACCAAGGCACCCAGCTCGTCATTGGCCGACAGCTTGGCATCAAGCTCTTCGCGAGTAGCGCCATTGTCGGCAGCGGCCAGCGCATTGAGGAACGCCTCGCGCTCTTCGCCTTCGAGCTGGCTGCCCAGCACATGCAGGCCAAAGGGGATCAGCGCGCGTTCGAGCTCGTACAGATTGCCCGCCAGCGCGGCGATATCAGACCCGTCGATGTCCAGGGCGGTCGCCGCATCGCGGATCATGATTTCCAGCGCGGCGCGTTCGACGCCCTCGCCAGCCAGCGAACGCCAGCGTTCGACCAGCGCCTTGAGATCGGAAAAGCCCTTGTACAGGCCGGCTTCGGCCAGCGGCGGGGTGAGGTACGACACCAGGGTCGCACCCGAACGGCGCTTGGCGATGATGCCTTCCGAAGGGTTGTTGGCCGCGTAGAGATAGAAATTGGGGACAGTGCCCAGCAGACGGTCGGGCCAGCAATCGCCCGAAAGGCCTGCCTGCTTGCCCGGCATGAACTCGAGCGCGCCATGGGTACCGAAGTGCAGCATCGCATCGGCGCGGAAGTCTTCGCGGATCCAGCGATAGAATGCGGCAAAGGCGTGCGTCGGGGCGAAATCGCCGTCGAACAGCAACCGCATCGGGTCGCCCTCATAGCCGAAGCTGGGCTGAACGCCGACGAACACGTTGCCGAACTGCTTGCCGAGCACGTGGATCGACCAGCCATCGCTGTTCAGCTTGCCGGGCGCGGGGCCCCACTGCTTTTCGATCGCGCGCAGATGCGGTTCGTTGGTGACATGGTCGTCGGTCGAGATCCGCACCGCGACATTGGCGTCCGATCCGAAGCGTTCCGCATTGCCCTTGAGGATGGCATCGCGCAGGCCATCGACGGTGGCCGGTGCTGAGCAGTCATAACCCTCGGCCGACAGGCGGTGGAGCGTGGCGTGTAGTGACTCGAACACCGCAAGGTGCGCCGCGCTGCCGGTGGCACCGGCATTGGGCGGAAAGTTGAAGAGGATGATCGCCAGCTTGCGCTTGGCCCGCTCGGACCGGCGCAGCGCCACCATCCGCTCGACCTTGGCGGCGAGCATCTCGGCGCGCTCGGGGCAGCTTTGCATCGAGCGCATCGCATCGGGCGCGGTGAACAGGCAGTGGCGCGCGCAGCCATCGCAGGGCTCGCCCGCGCCATCGGATCGGCCACCAAAGACATGCGGCATAACCGCGCCATCGAGCTCGGGGATCGCGACCATCATTGTTGCTTCCAGCGGCAGCAGGCCCTGATGGCGGTTGCCCCATTGCTCGAGGCTCTGGAACTCGATGGGGTGCGCCGCGATGTACGGCAGGTCCATTCCGGCAAGAATTTCCTCGGCGGCGGCCGCATCGTTATAGGCAGGGCCGCCGACCAGCGAGAAGCCGGTGAGGTTGATCACCGCATCGACTTGCGGCTGGCCATCCTTGACCAGGAACCTGTCGATCGCCGGACGCGCATCAAGCCCGCTGGCGAAGGTCGGCACGACATTGAGCCCGCGCGCTTCGAGCGCTGCGATCACGCCGTCATAATGCGCGGCGTCCTTGCCGAGCAGATACGAGCGCAGCAGGATCAGGCCGACGGTGCCGCCAGCCTTGGCATTGCGCGGCAGCGCGCGCGCGTCTTCGGTGATCTTTTCCGCCATCGCGGGGTGATACAGGCCCAGCTCGGGATACTCGCGCGGCGCCTGCGCCGGCGTGGTGCCCTTAAGCGCAGCACGGTCGCCAGCGGCATAGCGATCGATCAGGCCGCGGATCATCGAGACGACATTGTCGTCGCTGCCCGCCAGCCAATATTGCAAGGTGAGGAAATAATGCCGCACGTCCTGCGCGGTGCCGGGGACGAACTTGAGGATCTTGGGCAGGCGGCGCAGCATCTTCATCTGGCCGGCACCCGAACTGGCCCCCGGCTTCGATGATCCGCGCAGCTTCTTGAGCAGCGCCAGCGGTCCGCGCGCAGGCGCATCCATGCGATATCCGCCCATCCGGGTCAGCTTGACGATATCGCCTGCCGACATCAGGCCGAGCATCGCATCGCACTGCTCGCGTCGGGCCTCGAGCGCGGGAAGAATCGCGCGGACATGGTCCTCGAGAAACAGCATGGTGGCGATGATGATATCGGCGCGGGCGATATCGGCGCGGGCGGCATCGAGCGCACCGGGATCACGGTCCCAGTCGGCAGCGGCGTGGAAACCGATGGACAGGCCCGGGAGGTCCTTGACCAGGACGGCTTCGGCACGGTCGACTGCACCCGACAGATGGTTGTCGAGCGTGATGAACACCACGCGGATCGCGGCTGAGCGGTTCTGGGCCGCTGACGTGTTGGCTCTACCGGGCATAATGCGCCTTTGCCTCATAGAGCGTGTCAATCGTGATGGAGGCCAGCCCACGCTCAGCAGCATAAGCCTCAGTGTTGCGCCGCGCCTTGCCGCGCACAAAGAACGGAATTTTCTTGAGTTCGATCTCCGCTTCGGTGGTCCAGCGGGCAGCGACGTCGAGCACCGCCACATCTCCCAAATCCTCCCCGGTACGGGGAGGTGGCAGCGCGTCAGCGCTGACGGAGGGGGAGCGTTCAGGTGCAATGTCGTCAGGGAAGCGCAATCCGGCTTCCCCTCCACCATCTTGCGGATGGTCCCCCTCCCCGGTCCGGGGAGGATTGGTCGTGGTGCCATGCGCCAGGTGGCTGGCGCCTGCACCGTCGTGAAATTCGGGATCATCGCGGAACATGGTGAGCAGATGCTCTTCCAGCCCCATCACCAGTGGATGCACCCAGCTGTCGAACAGCACGTTGGCGCCTTCGAAGCCCATTTGCGGGCTGTGCCGCGCGGGGAAATCCTGGACATGCACCGGCGCCGAGATCACCGCGCAGGGCACCGAGAGGCGCTTGGCAATGTGGCGTTCCATCTGCGTGCCCAGCACCAGCTCGGGGTGCGCGGCGGCGATGGCGTCTTCGACTTCGAGATGATCGTCGGTGATCAGCGGCTCGACACCGTGTTCGGCAGCAGCGGCGCGGATATCGCGGGCGAATTCGCGGTTGTAGCAGCCCAGGCCGCAGACCACGAAGCCCAGCTCGTCGCGCGCGACTCGGGCCGCAGCGATGGCATGCGTCGCGTCACCGAAGATGAAGACGCGCTTGCCGGTGAGGTACGTCGAATCGACCGAGCGGCTCCACCAAGGCATCCGCGCTTCAGCAAGATCGAGCGCCGGAGCGGCATCGACACCGGCAAGGCCAGCGACTTCACGGATGAAATCGAGCGTAGCGCCATGGCCGATCGGGATGGTCTTGGTGAAGGGCTGCTTAAAGCTCTTTTCCAGCCAGCGCGCGGCGGTGTCGGCGATTTCCGGATACATCACGATGTTGAAATCGGCGTCTGCAATCCGGGCTATGTCGGCCGCGCTCGCCCCCATGGGCGCGGTGACGTTAATCTCTATGCCGAGCGCAGCCAGAATCTTCGCGATCTCGACGATATCGTCGCGATGGCGAAAACCCAGTGCGCTCGGCCCAAGCAGGTTCGCTTTGGGACGCGGAGAACCTGCCTGGCGCGATGCGGGGCGGGAGGAATCCCCGACCGCGAGAGTCCTGACAATCTGGTAGAATGTTTCCGAAGCGCCCCAGTTTTCCTTGCGGGAGTAACTGGGCAGCTCGAGCGGAATGACGGGAATGGGAAGCCGCATCGCCTGGGCCATGCCAGCGGGGTCATCCTGTATCAGTTCGGCAGTGCACGACGATCCGACCAGGAGGGCGGCGGGATTGTAGCGGGCAACCGCATCGCGCGCCGCGGTCTGGAACAGCTCGGCGGTATCCGTGCCCAGATCGCGCGCCTGGAAGGTGGTGTAGGTCACCGGAGGACGCTTGCCGCGCCGCTCGATCATCGTGAACAGCAGGTCGGCATAGGTGTCGCCCTGCGGCGCATGCAGCAGGTAATGCACGTCGGTCATACCGGTCGCGACCCGCATTGCCCCTACGTGAGGAGGCCCTTCATAGGTCCAGACCGATAGCTGCATGACCCTATACCCTCAACACGTCGCGGCGACGAATCGGCCGGGCAAAAAGCTCAGCGAGATCACCCGCCTGATCGAAACCATGGATCGGCGAGAACACGAGTTCGATCGCCCATTTGGTGGTGAAGCCTTCCGACTCGAGCGGATTGGCAAGGCCAAGACCGCACACGGTGATGTCGGGCTTGGATGCGCGGACCCGGTCGAGCTGCTTGTCGACATCCTGGCCTTCGCTGATCACGGTGCCGACCGGCAGCTGCGCCAGTTCTGCGGCCATGTGCTGGCGGTGCAGATAGGGCGTTCCGACTTCTACCGGGATCATGCCCAGCTCTACATGCAGGAAGCGTGCGAGCGGCAGTTCGAGCTGCGAATCGGGGAGGAAGAAGATGGTCTTGCCTTCGAGTCGCGCGCGGCTGTGCTCGAGCGCACGCTTGGCACGCTCGCGGCCCGGCGCGACAACGCTGCGGAAGTGCATTTCATCAATGCCGAATGCATTTGCCGCTGCGCGTAGCCAGTCTGTGGTGCCTTCCGCGCCGAACGGGAAGGCAGCAGGCAGATGCACAGCACCGCGATCTTCAAGCGCCAGCGCGGTATCGCCCAGGAACGGCTGCGCGAGCAGGAAGCGGGTATTGGGGCCAACCGCGGGCAGATCGCGCGATGAACGTGCCGGCAGGCAGGCGACGTTGGTGATTCCCATGTCGCGCACCAAGCGCAGCAGCTGGTCTTCGACGATATCGGGAAGCGCGCCGACGATCAGCAGCTGCTGGGCCGAGCCTTCGGGCAGCTGCGGCATGAACGGCACCAGTGAGGCAAGGCATGCGTCCTCGCCCTGGGTGAAGGTGGTTTCAATGCCGCTGCCCGAATAATTGACGATTCGCACATCGGGAAGGAACGCGCCGGCGAGCCGATGGGCGGCGCGTGCCAGATCGAGCTTGATCACTTCCGAAGGGCAGCTGCCCACCAGAAACAGGGTGCGGATCTCGGGACGGCGCGCCAGCAGGCGGCGTACCACACGGTCGAGCTCTTCATTGGCATCGGCCAGGCCCGCCAGATCGCGTTCCTCGATGATTGCAGTAGCAAAGCGAGGCTCGGCAAAGATCATCACGCCCGCGGCCGATTGCAGCAGATGCGCGCAGGTGCGCGATCCGACGACGAGGAAGAACGCGTCGGGCATCTTGCGGTGCAACCAGACGATGCCGGTGAGACCGCAGAACACTTCGCGCTGGCCGCGTTCGCGCAGAACGGGAGCGGTGGTGCAACCGGCGTCGGCGAGAGCAGGGGCAGGTGCGGTCGTGATCATGATGCCACCGCCAGTGCGCCGTGCGAATCGGACTGCTTTGCAGCCTCGAGTCGTGCCACGCGCAGCTTCCAGAGAAACTGGCCGGCGTTGATGATGTAGGCGCCATATCCTGCCAGCGCGACGCCCATCCGGGCCTCGACACTGCCGATACCACCCAGCAGCATCACCAAATATAAGGTGTGCAGCGCCAGAACGAGCATCGAGAAGACGTCTTCCCAGAAGAACGCCGGTGCAAACAGCCACTTGCCGAAGACCACCTTTTCCCAGATCGATCCGGTGACCATGATGGTGTAGAGCGTAAGCGTCTTGACGATGATCGATACGTCGGCAGCGAAAGCGCCTTCGCCGGTGGCGAAGTACCGCACGACCAGCGAAAGGCTGACAAGAAAGATGATGAACTGGATGGGCGCGAGGACGCCCTGGACCAGTGTCCATACGGTCGAATCGCGGCGTTCGCGCTCTTCGGCCGTGTAAAGGGAAACAGGTGCAGCGTTGGACCGATGACCTGACGGGTCACCTGTAAAGTCGCGCATTTCCGCAGGTCTAGGCTGGTTTTCCAGTGGCATAAGCGCCGTTGCGTCTCCCGTATCAAGACCTGAAGCCTACCCTTCGCTCGGCAAAAGTGTCAAGTTAAATTGACGTATAGTTTTCTTGACAAAAAGTCTGTTGTCAGGCTCACTGGACAGGCGTAGGGTTGAGACTTGGCGAGGGAACGATCCAAGAAGTCTCCAGCCTCCAGGCCGATGCACGGTTCAATGAGGGACCGGGATGCATCGACAAGACCAGGAGAGTCTGAATGGCCTCAGTTTTTGGCATCGATTTGATAAAGTCGACGACAGGACTGTTCCGCAATGCGCGTTCGCGCAAGAAAGCGTCGCCTTGGGATGGTGAGCAGACCGGTCATGGCCGCGCTGCCAGCCATCGCGCCAGCGATGACGTTGGTCGCCTGGTGGAAGACGAAATCATCCCGCGGCTGCTAATGGTGCACCAGGATGATCCACGAATGAGCCAATTCCCTGCCGATACGCCAGCGACAATGAGCCCTGGAGCCATGTCCGGTCATGGCGCGGGTCCTGACAACAACGGGTTCCGGGATACCTCGGGCACCCAGTCGAACGACAACGTGCTCGACGTGAAGATCGAAACCGTGGCCGCCCTGATTGCGCCGGTACAGGTGTTCGATGAAGCGACGATCCAGGATTTTGCTTCACAGGTTCTGATCAGCGAAGTCGATGTTCTGTCAGATGTGGTGACTGCGTACCTCGATCAGAATATCGCGCCCGAAACACTGTTCATCCAGCTGATTGCGCCGGCTGCGCGCGAACTGGGTGAAAAATGGACTCGCGACGAATGTGATTTCGTCGATGTGACGATGGGTCTTTGGCGGCTGCAATCATTGCTGCGCACGATCGCTTTGTGGGCCCCGCCCTCACCCGGCTGGAACCTGCGCACCCACAAGGCCCTATTTACCGCGATGCCCGATGACCAGCACAGCCTGGGAACGTTGATCATTTCGGAGTGCTTCCAGCGCGCAGGCTGGGATGTGGAAACACTGATCGAGCCGCAACAAGCGGACATTTTGCAGGCTTTGGGCGCAACATCATTCGATCTGGTTGGATTGACAGTGACGACCGACTTTTATATCGCGGCAGTCCCCAAGCTGCTGACGGCGATGAGAAGCGTGTCCTGCAATCCCAATCTTGCGATCATGATCGGCGGTCCGGCCATTGGCTATGACCCGGCGCGCGCCCGCGATTTGGGGGCCGATGGTACCGCACCGGATGCTGAGGCCGCGCTCGCTTTGGCCGACGAACTCGTATGTGCCGGGGTTGAGCGCTCAGCTCTTGCATTTTGAAGTCCGCACCCGGCGCGGCTATGATAAAGGACGAGCTTCTCGCAACCCCCATGCCTTTTCGCGACCTCAAAGGCGTCGTAGGCACACTTGAAATCGGAGCAGCACTCGCATTGGTGCTGGCCGCAGGCGATATCGCATTGGCGCTCGATTCCGACGGCGTCATCAGCGATGTTTCCGTCAGTGTCGACGACATGCCCGACCTCAGCGGCTGGATAGGCAGGCGCTGGGAGGACACCGTTGCGCTTGATAGCAAGCCCAAGATCAACGAAATGCTCGCGAGCGAACCTTCAGGAACGCCCGAGCGCTGGCGTCAGGTCAACCACCCTGGCCCTGATGGCAATCTTCCCATCCATTATCGCCTCGTCGATCTGGGCGAGGGCAATCCGCGCATGGCTATCGGCCGCGACGTTCGCGCCTGGGCCAGCCTGCAGCAACGGCTGCTGCAGACCCAGCAGTCGCTCGAGCGCGATTATCTCAAGCTGCGCCAGACAGAGGCCCGGTTCCGCTTGTTGTTCGACATGATCACCGATCCGGTTATGGTCATCGATGCGGGCACCCGGCGGATCACGGCCGCCAACCCTGCCAGCTATCGTCTGTTCGGCGCCAAAGCGGGCACCCTTGAGAGCCGCGATCTTGCCAATGTCATTGGCGGCGTATCACGCGATGATCTGATCGCCAGCCTGGGCGGCGCAACAGCAACCGGCGAACGATGCGAGATGGATATCAACATCACCGAGGGCCAGCCCCCGATGTTGCTGACCGCGATGCCCTTCCGTCAGGACAATGGCCGCCAGTTCATGATCCGGCTATCGCAATCGGGTGAAGGCGCAGGCAAAACCAGCGACCAGCGACCTTTGCACGAATTGATCGAGCGGATGCCCGATGCCTTCGTGCTGACCGATGGCGAAATGCAGATCATCACCGCCAACTCGGCGTTTATCGACCTGGTTCATGGCAGCTCGAAAGAGGCGATCACCGGCCAACCGCTGGGCCGTTTCATCGGCCGTCCCGGTATCGATGTCGATCTGATGCGCAAGCAACTCGACGCCCATGGTCAGGTGCGCAATGCGACCACCATCGTCCATGCCGACGACGCCATCGAAGAGGCAATCGAGGTCTCGGGCGTGAAGACCGACAGCCAGGGCGGACATTACGGCTTTGCCATCCGCACCGTCAGCCGCCGGATGCGCGACCTGCCGCCTGCCGATCGCGACCTGCCACGCTCGGTCGACCAGCTCACCGAACTCGTCGGGCGGATGCCGCTGCGCGAGATCGTCCGCGAATCGACCGACCTGATCGAACGGATGTGCATCGAGGCCGCGCTCGCCTACACGTCGGACAACCGCGCGTCCGCCGCCGAAATCCTGGGGCTGAGCCGCCAGAGCCTGTATTCCAAGCTCCATCGGCATGGGCTGGGCAATCTGGTCGGACGCAAGGACGAGCTGGGGTAGACCGGGCGCGGCCGCTTTGCGCCCGACAGGCCGCAGGCGGACGGGCCAGCCCGCATGTCGCTATCGGCCTATCAGCCCCAGCGCGTGACGGATGAATGCGTCGCGATCAACCACCCACTGGGCATCTGCGGGCAGTTGCGGATCGGCAAAGGTCCACCCTTCCGGGGAATAGGCCTTGCGCAGCGATCCTCGCGTATTGAACGCCAGTGACACCATTCGTTGCTGGGCTTTTGTGCTGAGCGCGTTGCCGATCACGGTCGGTGTACCAGGCTCCACCCCCAGCCCCTGCTGCCCCAGCCTGAAGACATAAGGTTCGGTACGAAAGCTCTCGACTACGGTGTTCTGGAACACCGACAGATACACCTGATCGAGCGCGGCAAGTGGTGATGCCGGCATCCGCCAGTCCGGGCTGACCATGATGTTCCAAGGATAGTTTTGCGGCGCTCCGTAGACGATCTCTGTGCGCAGATCGACCAGCGCGTCGCGCGGCGCTTGCGCAGGGGGCACTCGCTTCACCCGCAGATTGTTCGACCAGGTAAAGCCGAAGGCCGAGATATCCACCGGCGGCATCGCCGATGGCACGGTCGCACCCGGCAGGTTGGCCACGGTCACATCTTCATAGATCCGCAAATAGGCCTTGTCCTTGAGCTGGTGACCGCTCGCGACGTCCACCCAGCCCTTCTGACCATACCAGACCGAATTGCGCATGTGCGAGACGAGCGTGCCGTTGATATAGGTTGAATGCTCCTGGTCGACATTGTCGCCGACATTGCCGGCGATCTCGCTGTCCTCGATAAAGACCATGATCTCGCCGCCCGGCACGAACAGCGCGTTCTTGCCGCCAAATATCTTCGTCCTGCGGATCACTGCGGTCACCAGCCCAGGCCGGGTGACCCCCAGCACCTCAAGATGGACCGCACCCTTCACTTGGCCTGCACCGGGAAAGTCGAGGGCGATGTCGCGCATCTCGAAATGAACCCGCTGCGGCCCCAGATCGAACAGCCGCAGGTTGATCGTCGCCCAGGCATCGTCGCTACGGAAGGTCACCGGGATACCGGGGACCGAAGAGCGGAAGATATATTGCGTGCCCTGTGTGGCGCCGGTGATCTGCGGCATCCAGGGCGCGAAGGGATAGACGCAGGGCTGCCCCGTACTATCTAAGGCCTCATAGATGAATTCATATCCGCCTTCGACCCGGCCGTAGAGCGATTCCGCCGATTGCCCGGCATACACCTCTCGCCCGGCCGCGCGCGAGGCATCACACCGGATCCGCAAGGTCACCGCCGGCGCGCGCAGCCCCTGCATCGGCATGTAGAACGGATAGGAATGATCGCGCTGCGCCGCGTTTTGGGGCGGCACGGGCGCGGTAACATTCTCGGTCGGGGCAAGCGGCTCGGACTCAAGGATGACCTGGCGCCCTTGCGGCTCCCGATCTGCCGATGACGACAATACCAACGGCAAAGACGCCAACAGGAGTGCCAGTCTGCTCAGTGTCATCTTTCGACCTCCCGACCCATTGGCACCTTGTCGCTGTTCCGTTCTGGGGTGCCTAGCCCCCTTCGCCAAAAAAATGGCATGCTGGCTAAAGACCGAACAGACATCGACCGTCAGAATCACAAGGCAGGGTTACAGTTTGAACTGTCCATTTTGGTTGACACTTTGCCCTGCCCCGCATAGCCTCCCCGTCATGGATCGCTCTGCCAATATCACCCGCCCTGTGCCGATTCCCGCCGCGCGCGATGTGCTTGAGCTGTTGAAGCCGGTCACCTGGTTTCCGCCGATGTGGGCGTTCTTTTGCGGGGTGATGTCTTCAGGCGCGCCGCTGACCGATCGCTGGATGTTCCTGATCGGCGGGGTATTGCTCGCCGGACCCATGGTCTGCGGCACCAGCCAGGCGGTGAACGACTGGTACGACCGGCACGTCGATGCGATCAACCAGCCCGAGCGGCCGATCCCTTCGGGGCGGATTGCGGGCAAATGGGGGCTTTATGTCGCACTGATCGGTTCCGTGCTGTCGCTGGTGCTGGGCGCGGTGCTGGGGTTCTGGGTGTTCATCGCCACGATCGTCGGGCTGATGTGCGCCTGGGGATACAGCGCGCCGCCGTTCCGCTTCAAAATGAGCGGATGGGTGGGGCCGGGGGTCGTCGCGCTGAGCTATGAGGGCCTCAGCTGGTTCACCGGCGCAAGCGTGATGAGTGCCGGGCTTCCGGATGCGCGCGTGCTGATCATCATCCTGCTCTACAGCATCGGTGCGCATGGCATCATGACACTCAATGATTTCAAGGCGGTCGAAGGCGACACCGCAATGGGCGTGCGCTCGCTGCCGGTCACTTTGGGCGTCAAGAACGCTGCCAGGCTCGCCTGCGCGGTGATGGCATTGCCACAGGTGATCGTCATCGCGCTGCTGCTCAACTGGGGCCTGGCGATTTCCGCCATCGCGGTCACGTTGCTGCTGGCGATGCAACTGGTGTTCATGCGCCGCCTGCTCACCGATCCCAACAAATACGCGCCGTGGTACAATGCCACCGGCGTGTCATCCTATGTCATGGGCATGCTCGCCGCCGCCCTCGGCCTGGGGGGCTGGATATGACCACCACAATCGCGCGCAATTCCCATGTGGGATTGGGCTGGGCCGACATCATGCGCATGGGGCTGGTGCAGGCGAGCATCGGCGCGATCGTGATGCTTGCGACATCGTTGCTCAACCGGGTGATGGTGGTCGAATACGCATTGCCTGCAGCATTACCCGCCGGGCTGGTCGCCTGGCATTATGCTGTACAGCTGTCGCGCCCGATGTGGGGCCATGGATCGGACAAGGGGCGCAAGCGCACCCCCTGGATCATCGGCGGAATGGGGATGTTGGCGCTGGGCGGCATCGTCGCGGTCAATGCCACGATCCTGCTGCCGGTCTCGCCGGTGACAGGCACTTTGCTCGCCATCCTGGCGTTCAGCATGATCGGTGCGGGCGTCGGCGCGGCAGGAACATCGATGCTCGCCATGCTCGCCTCGGGGGTGATCCCCGAACGGCGCGCAGCGGCGGCGGCGATCACCTGGATCATGATGGTCGGCGGGATCGTGGTGGCTGCTGCGACCGCAGGCAGCCTGATCGATCCCTTCAGCGAGCAGCGGCTCGCGATCGTCTCGGGCGGGGTAGCGCTGAGTGCGTTCTGCCTGGCCTGCGTGGCGATTGCAGGGATCGAAAAGCGGCTGGTACCGCCCCCGCATCCGGGTAGCGATGCCCCGACGGGCAGCTTCGGCGAGGCTCTGCGCGAAATCATGACCGACGCCACCGCGCGGCGCTTCACCATCTTCGTGTTCGTCTCGATGCTCGCTTATGCGATGCAGGACCTGATCCTCGAGCCGTTTGCCGGTCTGGTGTTCGAGATGACCCCGGGCGAATCGACCAAGCTTTCCGGGCTGCAGCATGGCGGCGTGATGGCCGGGATGATCGTCGCAGGCATCGGCGGCAGCGCCTTTGCCGGGCGGCGTCCGGCGGACCTGCGCTGGTGGATCCTGGCTGGCTGCGGCGGTTCCGCGCTGGCGCTGGCGGGTCTTGCGATCGCAGCGACGACAGGCGGCGACTGGCCGATCAAGGCCAATGTCGCGGTGCTGGGCTTTGCCAACGGGCTGTTTGCGGTCTCCGCGATCGGCGCGATGATGGGTCTGGCAGGCGCCGGGCAGCAATCCAAGGAAGGCGTCCGCATGGGCGTGTGGGGCGCATCGCAGGCGATCGCCTTCGGGCTGGGCGGCCTCACCGGCGCGATGGGCGTCGATATCGCGCGCGGCCTGCTCGCCAGCGATGGCGCAGCGTTCCAGTTGATTTTCGCAGGCGAGGCGGGGCTGTTCATCCTCGCCGCGCTGCTGGGGGTGCGCGTGACCATGCGCACCGCCGATCCGCTTATGGTGGCGGCACCGGCCTGATGGCCAAATAGGGAGTGAGTACCATGGCAGAAGCGGATTTTGACGTAGCGGTCATCGGCGGTGGCCCTTCGGGCGCGACCGCCGCCAACGATCTGGCGCTGCGCGGCCTCAAGGTGCTGTTGCTCGACCGCGATGGCCGGATCAAACCGTGCGGCGGGGCGATCCCTCCGCGCGCGCTCAAGGATTTTGAAATCCCCGAATCGTTGCTCGTCGCCAAGGCGCGCGCGGCACGGATGATTTCGCCTGCCGGGCGCAAGGTCGATATGCCGGTGGGCGATGGCCCCGATGGCAAGGGCTTTGTCGGCATGGTCGACCGCGACGTGTTCGACGAATGGCTGCGCGCCCGCGCTGCACTGAACGGCGCGGAACGTGTTACCGGCACCTATGAACGGATCGACCGTGACGCTGATGGCATGGCAGTGCTGGTCTATCGCAGCGATCGCGGCGGGCCCGATCGGCGGGTGCGGGTGCGCAGCGTGATCGGTGCGGACGGTGCACGTTCGGCGGTGGCCAAGCAGAACATCAAGGGCGCCGAACAGGTCAAATGCGTGTTCGCCTATCACGAGATCATCAAGACCCCCGATGCTGCCGTCGCGCACGCCACCGATTTCGATCAGGATCGCTGCGATGTCTATTACCAGGGCAAGCTTTCGCCCGATTTCTACGCCTGGGTGTTCCCGCATGGCGACACCGCAAGCATTGGCCTCGGCAGCGCGAACAAGGGCTTCCCGTTGCGCGAAACCACCGCGCTGATGCGCGAGCAGATTGGCCTCGCGGGGTGCGAGACGATCCGCAAGGAAGGTGCGCCGATCCCCTTGAAGCCGCTGAAACGCTGGGACAATGGCCGCGACCTGGTGGTTGCAGGCGATGCCGCAGGCGTGGTCGCGCCAGCATCGGGCGAAGGCATCTATTACGCCATGGCCTGCGGACGGCTGGCAGGCGACGCGGTGTTCCAGTTCCTCGTCACCGGCAAGGCGTCCGCGCTCAAACAGGCGCGCAAGCAGTTCATGGCCAAGCATGGCAAGGTGTTCTGGATCCTCGGGATGATGCAGTATTTCTGGTACTCGTCGGACAAGCGCCGCGAACGCTTCGTCAAGATGTGTGCCGATCCCGATGTCCAGTATCTCACCTGGCAGAGCTACATGCACAAGGAACTCGTTCGCCGCAAACCGGTGGCGCATGCCAAGATTTTCGTGAAGGATATGGGACATCTGCTCGGGCTGTCGCGCGCCTGAAGCCGCCGACAGGGTGGCGGGTGACGTAGGCGACTGATACCATCATCCTTTCGGAATGCTGTCGATCCGGAGGACGGGTTCATGCGGAATTTTGCTGCCAGAACGCTGACGGCTGCATCGCTGGCGTGCATCGCCGTCCCTGCTTCCGCTGGCTGGAAGGCCGCCAACCCCGATGTCGAAAAAGCGGTCGCCGATCCCCGCATCGCTGCAGCACTAGCGGCGGCTACCGCGCTCGACCGGGCTACCATAGCCGACGATTTCGCGGCCTTCGCGCAACTGCTGGCGGATGATCTCGCAGTCAACAATCCGCAGAACGGCGTCTCGGTGCAGGGGGCGACCGCGCAGCGCAATGCCCGGCGGCAGATCAGCTACAGCCGCTATGATCGCAGCATCGAATATGCCGGTGTGCGCGGTGGCATGGTCGTGTTGATGGGGGAGGAAGTCGTCACGCCCAAGCTGGACGGCGCCGCGACCCCGGCCGCCGTGCACCGGCGGTTCACGGATTTGTGGAAGCAGGTCGATGGCCGCTGGCTGCTGACCGCGCGCCAGGCGACCATCATCGCGCGATAATTCCTGCAGCGATCATGCGGACGATTGCCGCCGCTCGTGCCGTCCCCTAGACATCGGCCTGCCTGAATTCGATTGGCTCGCCTGGAGACCTGTAAACCGTGCACCGTGAAAGCATGCTTCCCGTTATTCTGGCCGCAATGGCGGCGTTGATCGTGGCCGCAGGCGGTGCGACGATCACCGATCTGGGGCCCTGGTATCAAAGCCTGACCCAGCCCGCCTGGGCGCCGCCGGGCTGGCTTTATGGGGTCGCCTGGACCGTGATCTTCGCGTTCGCCGCGATGGCATCTCTGGTCGCCTGGCGCGCCGCACCGACGCGTAATGCGCGCACCAACGTCATCGGGTTGTTCGCGTTCAACGGCTTTCTCAACGTGTTGTGGAGCCTGTTGTTCTTCCGCGTGCAGCGGCCTGACTGGGCGCTGATCGAGGTTGCGGCGCTGTGGCTGTCGATCGCGCTGCTGATCGTCTATTGCGGGCGTTTCTCCAAGCCTGCCGCCTGGCTGTTGCTGCCGTATATCGGCTGGGTCAGCGTGGCCGCAGCGATCAACTATGCCGTCGTGCAACTCAACGGGCCATTCGGCTAAAATGGATGCGGTTTCCGCCTTTTTCGCCAGCGGACATGCGGCGGACCTGATCCTGATCGTGCTGCTGGCCGAGTTCGTCTGGCTGGTGGCGCGGGGCGCCAGGGCACTCGACGTCGCACTGGCGCTGGGGCCCGCAGTGCTGATCGTTTTTGCGCTGCGGGGCGCACTGACCGGCGCGGACTGGCCGATGATCGCGCTGCCGTTGGTGCTGTCATTCCCGGTGCACATCGCCGATCTAAAACGGCGCGGGATGCTGGGCAAGCCACCGCGCCCTTGATGCCACCATCGTGCCTCTCCCTTGATGGGAGAGGCAGCGAAACTTGGCAACTTGTTGCCTAGTTGCAGCGGTGAGGGTGAGGGTTGCGGCTAGGTGCGAGGGTCCGTCATGAAACCGATTTGCAATCCGGAGAGATCACCCCCACCCAACCCTCCCCCATCGAAGGGGAGCGCTTTTGAGAACGACAAACCCATGTCCATTTTACCTGACAAACACCTGTCATCTTTTCTGGACACCTGCTAGCATCGCGCCATGAACTGTGTTTCTCCCGCCTGGTTGCCCTATGCGTCATGAGCCGATCATCGTCGTGGGCGCGGGCGTCGGTGGGCTGAGCGCGGCGGCGTTGCTGGCGGCGGCGGGGGAACCTGTGCTGGTGGTCGAACGCCAGCCTACGCCCGGCGGCAAATTGCGCGAAGTGATGGCCGATGGCCGCCCGGTCGATGGCGGGCCGACGGTGTTCACGATGCGCTGGGTGTTCGACCGTCTGTTTGCCGATTGCGGCGGCGATCTCGAAACCGCGATCCCGCTCACCCCGGCAAGCATGATCGCGCGCCATGCTTGGGGACCGGATGCCCCGTTCGACCTGCTCGCCGATATGCAAGCCAGCGAAGCGGCGATCGGCGACTATTTCAGCGCGAAGGACGCTGCGGGTTTTCGCACCTTCTGCGCGGAGGCCGCGCGCATCTTCAACGTGCTGCGCGAACCCTATCTCGAAGCCCCTGCCCCCACCCCTTTCTCGCTGGTAACGCGCATCGGCTTCAAGCGCCTGCCAGAGACCATGGCCATCCGCCCGTATCAGGCGATGTGGAAGGCGCTGGGGCGGCATTTTAGCGATCCCCGATTGCAGCAGTTGTTCGGGCGCTATGCCACCTATTGCGGTTCCTCCCCCTTCGTCGCGCCCGCCACCTTGATGCTGATCGCGCATGTCGAGCAGGACGGCGTCTGGCTCGCCGACAATGGCATGCACTCGATCGCCACCGCCATCGCAGAGCTTGCGCGCAGCAACGGCGCGCAGTTCCGCTATGATGCGCCGATCGCAGAGATCGTGGTCGAACATGGCCGCGCTGCAGGCGTCAGGCTCGAATCGGGTGAGGTCATCCGCGCCCGTGCGGTCGTGTTCAACGGAGATCCTGCGGCGCTCAATATCGGGCGGCTGGGTGACAAGGTGCGTCGCGCGGTACCGCCGGTGCCGCCCAAGCAACGGTCCTTGTCCAGCATGACCTGGCTGATCAACGCCAAGACCGCCGGTTTTCCATTAGTGCGGCACAGCGTGTTCTTCTCGAACGATTACCGCGCCGAGTTCGATTCGATCTTCAAGCGCGGCCAGGTGCCCGAAGCGCCCACCATCTATATCTGCGCGCAGGACCGCGACGACCATTCGGCGCGCGCGCCGCCGGGCCCCGAACGACTGCAGCTTATCGTCAACGCGCCAGCCAATGGCGACACATTCCAAAGTTCACAGGCGGAGATCGACCAATGCGAGAGGCAAGTTTTCGGCTTCCTGGAGGATTGTGGCCTGACGATCGACCGAACGGCGGACAACTCGCATTTGGTGACGCCGGCGGATTACGAGCATTTGTTCCCGGCGACGGGCGGCGCGCTTTACGGTCGGGCGACTCATGGATGGAAGGCGGCTTTCCAGCGGCCCGGGGCAGCGAGCCGCCTGCCGGGGCTCTATTTGGCCGGGGGTGGAATCCACCCCGGCGCCGGGATCCCGATGGCGAGTCTCTCCGGCCGCTTGGCGGCAGAGCGGCTGCTTGCGGACCTGCCTTCGATGCGATCGTCCCGCCGGGTGGCTATGCCTGGTGGTACATCGACGCGCTGAGCGACGATGGGAAGCATGGCCTGACGATCATCGCCTTCATCGGCAGCGTCTTCTCGCCCTATTACCACTGGTCCGGCCGGAACGATCCCGACAACCATATCGCGATGAACGTGGCGCTTTATGGCCCGCGTGGCGGCTGGTGCATGACCGAACGCGGGCGCGGCCACCTGTCGCGCGATCACGACAATCTGGTGATCGGCCCGAGTTCGATGCACTGGGATGGCTCCAGCCTGCGCATCGACCTCGAAGAGATCACCGCGCCGCTGCCCAAAAAGGTGCGCGGCACCATCCGCGTCTTCCCTAAGGTGATGCCGCAGACATTGTGGCCGCTCGATGCCCAAGGCAACCACGCCTGGCGCCCGATCGCGCCGCGCGCCGCGATCGAGGTGAAGCTCGACAACCCGTCGCTCAGCTGGAAGGGCGAAGGCTATATCGACAGCAACGCCGGGGTCGAACCCCTGGAACGCGGATTTACCGACTGGCACTGGTCCCGCGCGCATCTCAAACGCGATTCTGTCGTGCTCTACGAAGGCCAGCGCCGCGATGACACGCGCTTTGCGATGGGCCTAAGATTCGCCGACAACGGCACGATCAGCGAGGTCGAACTTCCGCCAGAGCGCGTGCTGCCCAAGACATTGTGGCGCATGCCCCGCCTGACCCGCGCCGATGCCGGCGCCCCGGTCGAAATCCGCCGCACCTGGGAGGACACCCCGTTCTACTCGCGCACCGCGCTCAAGACTCGGCTGTTCGGCGAGGAGGCCGAAGCGGTGCACGAGAGCCTGTCGCTCGACCGGCTGGAAAAGGGGATCGTGAAGCTGATGCTGCCGTTCAGGATGCCGCGACGGGGTTGAGGGTGACGGCATTTGGTTGCGCGGCGTGGCGACCTTAATGGCTGGGTTTGGGTGGAAAGCTGAAACTGCGTGTAGGGCTTTAAATTAATCCTTGGATTAACAATTACGAACAGGGGGATGGCAAAGAAGTGCCTGTAAGAGTATGTTGACGTAATGAGCGGCTTTGTCATGTTTTTTGGGGTGCCGGCAGGGCTTGCCATGATGGTCGCAGTGGCCTCAGGACGAATTCTGAAGAAGCAGCCCAACCTCGTCCCGCTGACATTAAGGGCGATGCTGGCCATCTGCTCTCCGGTATTTGCGGTCCTGCTTTTCTTTTATGTGTGGCAGCGGATCGATTACGCTAACCACGAGAGTTCGGGCGGCGGCGATTACATGGGGCCCATGACTATGCTTATCTACGGTGCACCGATCTTTGGCGTGATCTTCCTCGTTAGTGCATTCGTCGCGGCGTGCGTATTTGCCCGTACCTAGCGTCGTCGGCCCCGCGCTGATTGGCATGCAATCGTCTTTTCCCATAAGCGGTGCGACATTCTGATTGAATTGGCACCATATTCCAAACGGTACCTGCAGCCGAACGATCGCTTTGGGGTCGTTTGCGGAATGGCGGGAATTTTTCGTACCAAGTTGATAACGGACATTCTGCCTATCGCGGCCAAGCTGCATCCCTCCCTCAACCGTTTGCCTGCGAAGGCAGGCACCCATCTCCTGCCCTCGCACCCGGCGCAGCGCTTGGGAGATGGACCCCTGCCTTCGCAGGGGACCGGGTGGGTAGGGTGGTCCGGGCTTGGCGCAGACGTTCTTGCCTTGCCGAAACGGCTTTCCTTCGCGTCTTCGCGTGAACCAAAATTTTTCACGCGAAGACGCGAAGCCGCGAAGAGGTGGGTATGCGCCTCCGCCATCTACCTATACGCCGCCCGCCGCCCGGCATGAACGCTCTCAAGAACCCGCACCAACTCTGCGGTACACAAACCCGTCATGCTGAACTTGTTTCAGCACCCATCGTGGCCAATGAGCCGAAGCCGCGTGGGGAGAAATGGGCCCTGAAACAAGTTCAGGGTGACGGCATTGATCAATCCCAAGGCCTCAGTTGGCAGCCACCTAGGTTCAAGCCTCCGCCTTCCGCCGCACCCCCGGAGCGGGGGGATCGACGGGCGCGCCCGCGAAGCATTGCGCGATGGCCATCCAGGCGGTGGCGTTCGCACCAGAGACCTTGAGCGCCGTATCGGCGATGTTGCGCGTCTGCGTGACGACCTGACAGAATTCCGCCGCATCGCCCTCGATCAGCTCGCCATCCGCCGGTTCACCAAACACCCAAAGCTCGCCCGCCGGCGCTGTCAGCAGCAGTTGCGGCACCGGCTGGGGGGCGTCCAATTTGCGGTTCTTGAACGTCCAGCCATAGGTGTTGAGCCCCAGCACGCAGATGTTCTTGAGCGCGTCGCCGTTTGCGCGCTCCACGCCCAGCACATCGAAGATCGCCTGTGCGTGCGCCCAGCTTTCCATCAGCCGCGCGGTGATCGACGAGCGCGCGCTCATGCTCGGCCCCGCCCAGGGGACGCGCTGCGCCGGATCGGCGGTCGCGAAATCTGCGGCAGTTGCCCGGTAGGTCTCGGCCCAGGCCGCGACCAGCGCCTGCCCGCTCAACCCATCGAGCCAGATGCGCTCGAAGCCGTTGAGGTCGCTGCCCGAGCGGATGATCCCGCCCACTTGGCCCATGAAGGCCTTGAACGCGTCTTCATCCTTCAGCGACATTTGCGCGGCCTGGTTCCAGACATGCAGATGGCCGACGATATCGCCAATCGTCCATCCCTTGAACGCGGTCGGCGTCGCCAGCTGCGCATCGTCGAGCGGCGCGATAAGCGCATGGATACGGTCGCACTCGACCAGGAAATCGTCGGCCTGCTGCATCACAGAAACCCCTTCAGCTCGGCCATAAACCGATCGAACTGGTCGTGGTGCAGCCAGTGCCCGGCATCGGTGAACTTGGCGAGGCGCGCGTTCTGGAACAGCTCCATCCGCCCGTCGACCTCAGGGTCGGACGCCCAGCTTTTCTCGCCCCAGCACAGCAAGGTAGGGCAGGTGATACGCTGCCACAGCTGCTGCATCTGATCGGTGGTGATATCGAGGATCGGCCAGATCCGGATATGCGGATCGAACTTCCAGCTGTACGTCCCGTTCTCGTTGCGGATCACGGCATGCTCGCACAAGTGCCGAGCCTGATCGGCGGTGAGATAGCTGTTTTCGGCGTGCATGCGCTGCAGCGCCTCTTCGAAGCTGTCATACTCGCGATGCTTGCGCGCGGCCTTGGCCCGCTTATCGGCAAACCATTTGCGCCAGTGTTCGTCGATCGGCGTCTGCGCGCGCTCTTCGACCATTTTGGGTGATGGCCCCAGCCCCTCGATCGCAACGATCTTACGCACCTTTTCCGGGTACAGCCCGGCATAGCGCAGCGCAGTGTTGCCGCCGAGCGAGTGCGCAACGATCGTCACCTGATCATAGCCGAACTGCTCGACCAGCTGGGCCAGATCGTAGACGAAGTTCATGATCGGATAGTTGCCGTCGGCGGTCCATTGCGAATCGCCGTGACCACGCAGGTCAAGCGCGACGACGTGCCAATCGGCCATCAGTTCGCCTGCCACCCAGTCCCACGACCGGCAATGATCCTCGCCGCCGTGGACCAGGATCAGCGGCGGCTTGTCCGGGTTTCCCCAGTCGGCGTAATGCAGCTTGAGCCGCTGCGAGAAAAAGCTGTGCGATGCAGGTCCGGTCAGTGTCATGGCGCAACCCTAAGCGGGTTTCAGGCCAAATGAAAAGGGGCGGCAAAGCACCGTCGTGCTTTACCGCCCCTTACCTTCCGGCACTTGGCCGGTCGGCGTAAGGATTGACGGATCAATCCAGACGCGCGAGTTCCTTCTTGGACAGCGAGGTCGAAACCTTGCCTTCGTCCGCGGTCAGGGTCGCAGCGCCGATGCGCACGACCTTGCCCTTGTAGATGACCAGGGCCGAACCGTCTTCGAGAACGCGAGTCACCTTGCCGACGCGCTTGCCTTCGGTGTCGTAGATGGTCTGGTTCTTCGAGATCAGGGCATCGTCCTGAGCGAAAGCGGGAGCAGCAGTTGCTGCGAGAAGCACGGCGCCGATCAGGGCGGAAGCACGAATGTTCATAGTTGCATTCCTTTCAATCATGGGGCGAAGATTGGCCCCTGAACAGGGCGATATTCATCAGCACCGCTGATTTAAGTACGCACTTGATAAGTTGCAAAGAGAAATGCTGCAATTGCGAATGCTATTTTTGCAGTGCACGTTGCATTTTATGCAAGTATAGAAAAATATCATCTTTTTCAATGGTTTATTCAAGCATCAGCGATACCGCATTGCAACAGAGTTGCGCAATTCTGCATTGCCTTGGCGCAGGCCTGCGTTCCAAAGAAATCCAATACGGTGATTTTCGCTCGGTCCGATTCCCTGCGCAGGCATGAGCGCATCTTTTGACCATCGCACCTGGCGCACCCGCAAAAGGTGAGTCCCCGCCTTCGCGGGGAACCGAGATTCACGCCAGAATTGAGCGAATGCGCTAGAGCTTCAACATCTGCTTGCCGCGATTGGCGCCCGAAAATAGCCGCTGCATCGCCTGCGGCGCGTTCTCGAAGCCGTGCTGGATATCTTCGCGAAAGGCGAGCCTGCCACCCTTCACGAACCCGGCCAGCCGCTTGCGGATCTCCGGAAACTCGCTCGCCCAATCGAGGACGATGAACCCGGTCATTGTCGCGCGGCGGAAGATGAGGTTAAAATAATTCTGCGGACCTGCGGGCATCTGCCCGGTCTCATAGCGGCTGATGCCGCCGCAGATGACGACGCGTGCATTGGTGGCGATCTGCGAGAGCATATCGTCGAGGATCGCGCCGCCGACATTGTCGAAGATGACATCGACCCCGTTCGGGCAATGCTGCTTGATCGCAGCCTTCAATCCTCCCGCCTTGTAGTCGATTGCGGCGTCATAGCCTGCCTCCTCGACCAACCAGGCGCATTTCTCGGGACCACCTGCAATACCGACGACGCGGCATCCGGCGATCTTGGCGAGCTGGCCGACGATCGATCCGGTCGCCCCGGCCGCGCCCGAAACCAATACGGTATCGCCGGCCACCGGCTTGCCGATCTTGAACAGCCCGCAATAAGCGGTGAGCCCGGTGGTGCCGAGCACCGACATCATCGCGGTGGGAGGAAGCGCAGGATCGCATGGCACCAGCCCCTCGCCGTCCGAGAGGTGATATTCGGTCCACCCGGTCGATCCGATCACCATCGTTCCAACGGGGAATTTGCCACCGTTGGATTCGACGACTTCGGATATCCCCGACCCGCGCATCACCTCGCCGATCTCGGTCGGCGCGACATAATCGGCGATGTTCTCCATCCAGCCCTTCTGCGCGGGATCGAAGCCCAGATAATGCGTCTTGAGCAGCATCTGACCGGGTCCCGGCGGTGGCAGGTCCTTGGTCACCAGTTCGAAGTCGCTATCCTCGACCGGACGGCCACGCGGGCAGCCTGCGATCAGCCATTGGCGGGTGGTGGTCATGTGTTTGCTCCTGACTTATAAAAAAACGTGCCGTTTTCCGGCGAAAGCCGGAATCCAGGGCGACAACAGTGCAATCCGACTCCTGGGCTCCGGCTTTCGCGGGAGAACGGCGGAGGATACAAACTCACCCGATCTGCCGCGCACCCTCCTGCCAGTAGAGCTTCCGTAGCTCCTTCTTGAGCACCTTGCCCGAGGGGTTGCGCGGAAGCTCATCGACGAAATCCACGCTCTTGGGGCATTTGAATCCGGCGATGTGTTCGCGCGCAAAGGCGATCAGCCCCGACTCTTCGGCTGTCTCATCCGGCTTGAGCACCACGATCGCCTTCACCGCCTCGCCCCAGCGCGCGTCAGGAACGCCGATCACCGCGCAATCGCGAACCGCCGGATGGTGGTGCAGCGCGTTTTCGACCTCGGCGGGATAGATATTCTCGCCGCCCGAGACGATCATGTCCTTCACCCGGTCGAACAAATAGAGATACCCATCGGCATCGACATAGGCCGCATCGCCGGTGCGGTACCAGCCATCGACAAAGGCTGAGGCATTGGCGTCGGCAAGGTTGTGATACCCCGCCATGACGAGCGGCGCACGCACCCAGACCTCGCCGACCTCGCCGACAGCGCGATCCTCCCCGTCCTCGCCGACGATCCGCAGTTTGACGTCGGGGAAAGGCTTGCCGCATCCGGCCATGCGCGGTGTTCCTGCGACATCATGATCTTCGGGCGGCAGATAGACGATGGTACCACTGGTCTCGGTCGCGCCGTACATCTGCACGAACTGCGCGTTGGGGAACATCCGCATCGAGCGGCTGAGCACATCGAGCGGGATCGGCGAGGCGCCATAGGGCAGCACCCGCATCGAGGAGAAATCGGCGCCCACCGCATCGGGATGGTTGAGGACCATGTTGAGCACCGCAGGCACTGCGAACATCTTAGTGATGCCGTGGCGCTGCACCGCTGCGATGATCAGCGCGACATCGGGCTGGGCCAGGATCACGCCGGTGCCACCGCCGTTCAGCGTCTGCATCACCCATGCGGTGCCGCCGATATGGAACAAGGGCATCGCGACCAGCGAGACATCGCTGGGGAGCCATGCCGCCCAGTCCTCGCCAATCTTCTTGCCCTGGCTCAGCGAGGCGGCAAGGCTGCCATGGGTGAGCAGCGCGCCCTTGGGGTGGCCGGTGGTTCCGGAGGTGTACAGTTGCACCGCGACATCACCGTCGGCCAGATCGGCCAGCGAGCGATCGGGCGCAAACCCTTGCACCCATGCCCGAAACGCAGGCCGCCCCTCAAAAACGCCATCGCCGAGCAGGATCGTCTCGAGCCCGGCTTCGTCGCGAACCGCCAGAGCATTGTCCAGCACCGCGCGCTGCGTCAGCAAAAGCCGCGCCCCGGCATCCTTCACGATATAGGCGATCTCGCGCGGCACCAGCCGCCAGTTGACCGCCACCGTCACCGCGCCAATGCGCAAGGCCGCGATCAGCAGGATGACGTAATCGATCGAGTTGAGACCGAGGAACGCCACCCGGTCGCCCTTGCCGATACCGCTCGCCCTGAGCGCGGCGACGCTGCGGCACACCAGATCGTCAAGCTTGGCATAGCTCAGCGCCTCGTCATCCTGGATCAGCGCTGTCTTGTCGGGGGTCGCGGTGGCACCGCGCGCTACCATATCGGCGATCATGCTCATGCGCGCTCAGTGCGCCAGCGCGCGGGCGTACAGATCGCCGTCTGCGGGATAGAAGTTGCAGTGGAAGCCGCTGGGCACGCGAAACGGGATATGCACGCGGGCGATGGGCCCTGCGGCGATATCGAGCGCGTTGAAGATCGCAAGCTCGCTGCCCGGAGCGTTGGCGCGGTGGACGAGCGTCATCGCATAGCCATCCGCCTCGCCTTCCGAGCCGGTTTTTGCCCCCAGACGCGGCGCGAACACCAGCTCGCCCGCGGCTGAGCCCTTACCGAAATGATAGATGTCCTCCGCACCGGTGACGGTATCGAAACGCAGCGCGGCATCCAAACCCTCGACCCGGGCATCGCGCGACTCGAGGTTGATGTTGGCAAAGCTGTGCCGCGTCTTGCGGGTCATCAGCCGATCATCGGGGCGCGGGAACTGCAGATCGCGCTCGTTGAGCACTTCCTCGCGGATCACATCGGTGTTGGCGGCAAGATCGATCGTCCACCGGCGCAGGCTCTGGCGGGTGCCCGAATGCGTCGCGCGCACCCCGGTCTCGTCGGGGAACAACGCAGTGCCGTTTGCGGCGGCGACATCCGCGATGATCTTGCCGCCCTCTTCCCAGACGTTCAGCTCATGGAACATATGGCGCGGCTCGTATTCGAACCAGCGCACCTCATCGGCGCTGCCGTTGCGCGGCATCACCGCGAGCTTGGAGGGGCGGTCATGGACCCAGGCGGTCATCGGCCCGCCGCGCATGAACCGGCCGAGGTCCGTATCGATCGGCAACACCGGGAACACCACCCAGTTCTGCGTGACGAAGAAGGTGTGCATAAGGCTCATATGCGGCACCGGGATAATCTGGCTTCGGGTCAGCGCGCCGGTGGAATCGATGATATCGTAGCGGATCTCCGCCGCGCCCATCGGCCCGTTGATCATAGCGCCGATGTTGATCATTTCGCCGGTGGCATAATCGATCTTGGGGTGCGCCGAGAAGGTGGTGGAGATCGTGCCGCCGTAATGATCCTCGCCGATGGTCGACAGATCGCGCGGATCGAGCACCACCGGCGGCGCGCCTTCCATCAAAGCGAGCAATTTGCCGCCATGGAGGATGATATTGGTGTTGGCGGTGTTGTAGCGTTTGCCCTGCACCGAAGGATCGGCGGTCATCGGATTGCCGAACACCCCGAACAGGCGCTCGCCTGCGGCCTTCTCGAGCTCGAACTTCTCGGTCCGCACCCAGCGGTTGCGCATCGAGACGCGGCCCTCTTCGATGAAGAAGCCATAGACCATGCCGTCGCCATCGAACCAGTGATACTCGTCGCCGCGCGTTGGGTGCAGCGGTTCCGGCCCGTTGCGGTAGAACACGCCGGCCAGGTCTGTTGGGATTTCGCCCTCGATCACCAGATCGGGCGCGTCGGCCTCGAAGCGGTTGGGCGCGTGGTGGCCATGGAGATACGGGTGGGGCGGAAAGGGCTTGGCCATATCGACGCGGTTGCGATCCCATCTTGGTGGAGCAGGTCGGGCCCACCGCGCCGGACAGATCGCGCGGCGGGCCTTGTGCGGTGTATCAGAACTCGAGCATCACTTCTGCGCCCAGCTGGCGGGGAGGACGCACGCCGGCAAACGCGAACAGGCCCGCGACGGGCAGCGTGCTCGACAGGCCCCGGTTGTCGAGAAGATTGCGACCGAACACGCTGAAGGTTACATTCGCGCCGCCGAACGCATGCTTGTACGACAGTGTCGAATCCAGGATTTCACGCTCGGACGACTCGCAGCGCCGATCATTGGTGACGATGCCCTGCGCCTGCAGCGCGGCGTCGGCCACGATGCACGTCGTGTACCTGTCGACATAGCGGAAGATGGTGCTCCAGCGGAACTCGCCATCGCCCACCGGCCGGTTGTAATCAAAGCCCGCCGACCAGGCGTATTTGGGTGCGCGGCGCAGATCGAGATCGGACACATCGATACCCCCGCGCACGAAGTTCTGGTAGTTGGCATCCAGATAGGTGGCCGAGAAGTTGAACGAGAGATCGTCTGCCGGAAGCGCGACGATTTCCAGCTCGATCCCCTTGATCCGCGCGGACGCGGCGTTTTCCACGATGGTTTCCTGTGCTTGGATCGCGCTGAACGGCGGAACGGTGGGCCGCACCAACTCCTCCTGCTTGTCCGAATAATCGGTCTGGAAGATCGCGATGTTGGTGCGCAGCCGCCGGTCGAGCCAGTCCGCCTTGAGGCCGATTTCATAGGCGTCGACGATCTCCGGCTGATACGGCCCGATTGCAGTCGGCGTTGCCGCGCGGCCGTTGAAGCCGCCCGAGCGGAAACCGCGCGAATAGGATGCATAAACCAATTGCCCGCCATCGAACTGGTAATCGAGGCTGGCGCGATAGGTGAACTCGCCGAAGTTTTCGGCTCCCTGGCACGTTGCGGCGGTAATCCCGGCAAAGCCAATCGGACACGAACCGTCGGCGCTGAGCGCGAAGTTGGTGACCAGCGCCTTTTCGTCGCGGGTGTAACGTCCCCCGACGCCGAAGGTCAGCTGGTCCGATAGCTTGAAGCGCGCATCGGCGAAGCCCGCATAGGATTTGGAATCGCCGATCGAGAGCTGGAACGCGCTGGCGCCAGGGCCCAAAAAGCCGAAAAACGAGGTCTGCTGCAACGTGTAGCTGCTATCGAAATAATAGCCCCCCAGCACAATATCCATCCAGTCGGTAACATCGCCTGCAAACCGGATTTCCTGGCTGAACTGCTCGTAGCTCTGGATGCGCAGCGTGTCGAAGAAGTCGATCGACGATGAGTCGAAGTCCTGCCGCACGCTTTCGTTGTTCTTGCGCCAGCCGGTGACCGAGGTCAGCGTGAAGTCGCCCAGGTCGACGGTGATCGTACCGCTGATCGCGTCGGTCTTGTTGGTCACCGGGGTCTGGATGTTACCGAACGACGTATACAGCAGACGGCTGTTGGTGGGCGTGCGGTTGCACTGGTTATCGGGGATTCCGAAAGCGCGGACCGTGCCGACACCCGGCACAGGCACCTGCAGGCAGATCAGGTCGAGATCGTTGGAGACGCTGGCGGTCGCAACCTCGCCGTCTTCTTCCATGTGCTCATAGGTGACCACCGCCTCGATGTTGTCGGTCGGCGTGATCAGTGCGGTGACGCCCGCAGTCCACACCTCATATCTGTTGGTGCGGCGGTTGCCCTGTGTGACATTGCGCAGATAGCCGTCAGTATCGTCGTAAAAGAAGAAGCCCTTGAGCGCGAGAAAGTCGCCAATCATCGGGGTGTTGACGACCAGGCGGCCACGCACGGTGTTGTATTCGGAATAGCCCAGCGATGCGCGCACGCCCCATTCGCCGGTGGGCTTGCTGCGCCGCACGTTGATCACACCGCCAATCGTGTTGCGACCGAACAGCGTGCCCTGCGGCCCGCGCAGGATCTCTATCGATTCCAGATCGAACGCATCGAGCAATTGCCCGGTGTTGGTGCCGATGAATACATCGTCGACCACGACGCCCACTGCGGGGTCGAAGCTCTTTTCGATATCCTCGAAGCTGATGCCGCGAATGGCGATGGCGGCAGCCGAAGGCCCGGCATTGACCGGATCGACAACCAGTCCGGGGACGCGCCCGGCAAAATCACGCAGGTCGTCGACCGCGCCGGTGGCCAGCGCCTGGGCATCGATCGCGGAAACCGCGACGGGAACCGACTGCAGCGATTCCTCGCGGCGCTGCGCGGTGACGACGATGGTGCGCAGCCCGGTTTCCTGTGCGATTTCCGCACCTTCAGGGGCAATCTGATCCTGCGCCAAGGCAGCCGAGGGGGCTGCTACAGTCGCAAGGCCCAGCGCGAGTGCCGAAACCGATAGATAGGTTGATACCTTCATCAATAGCCTCCCCTTTTGCTGCGGTTGTTTTCCGCACCATTTTTCTCATGTGCGGCGAAAATGACCGGCGGACCGGTTTGCCTCAAGTGTCAAAAATGACAGTCGCGGCCCTTACGGCATCGGTTAGGGTAAGGGACATGAGAGCATGCATCCGGCCCGCGTCGAGGCCTGTTTTGGCGTGCCGATCGGGCATTCGCCCAGGGGAGATTCCAGCAATGCCGGTCCAGCGCAGCTTCTGCCGTTTCTGCCACGCCAATTGCGCGATCCTGGTCGAGACCGAAGGGGATCATGTCGTCCGCGTGTCGGGTGATCCCGAAGACCCGGTGTTCGGCGGCTATACCTGCATCAAGGGGCGGCAACTGCCCGAGGCACACCATCATCCCGAGCGGCTGATGGCCTCGCAGAAGAAAACCGCAGACGGCTTCGTGCCGATCGCCAGCGAAGCGGCGCTGGACGAGATCGCTGCAAGGCTGAAAGCGCTGATCGACGAGCACGGGCCGGACAGCGTCGCGATCTATGCGGGCACCTATGCGTTCCAGAACTCCGCCGGGGTCGCGTCTGCCATGGCATTTGCGCAAGGCCTGGGTACCCGGCATTTCTACACCAGCGTGACATTGGACCAGCCCGCCAAGGTCTACACCGCGTTCCAGTATGGCCAGTGGCAGGGCGGCGGACATGTGTTCGGCGAGGCGGATGTCGCGCTGTTCATCGGCAACAACCCGATCGTGTCGCATTATGGCCCACCCGGAGGTCTGCCGCCGTTCTCGCCCTCGCGCCGCCTGCGCGATGCGATCGAGGGCGGTTTGAAGCTGATCGTCGCCGACCCGCGGACAAGTGATGTCGCAGCGCTGGCGCACATCCACTTGGCCGTAAAACCAGGCGAAGACCCGGCGCTGCTCGCCGGGATGATCCACGTGATCCTGGACGAGCGGCTGTGCGATGAGGCGTTCGTACAGGCCCATGTCGATGGTCTCGCCGAACTCAAAGAGGCGGTCTCGGGCTTCCCGCCCGCTATCGCTGCTGCGCGCGCCGGCGTCAGCCAAGCCGATCTGGTCGCCGCCGCACGCATGTTCGCCGGCGGCACCAAGGGCTCGGCCAGCACCGGCACCGGGCCCGAGATGGCGGGCAACGGTACGCTGACCCAGTATCTGGTGAGCAGCCTGAATATCCTGTGCGGACGATTCTGCAGAGAGGGCGAGAAGAGCTCGATCCCGCGCATCTTCACGCCGGTCACCCCTCGCCGAGCGCAGGTCGCTGCGCCGATGAAATTATGGGGCGAGGGCTTTGCCGCCTCGCGTTTTCGCGGGCTGACCCATCTGATGAACGAGATGCCGTGCAACGTGCTGGCCGACGAGATCCTCACGCCAGGCGAGGGTCAGATCAGGGCGCTGGTCTCGATCGGCGGCAACCCGATGCTGGCCTTTCCCGATCAGGACAAGATGGCGCGCGCGGTTCAATCGCTCGATCTGTTCGTCAGCGTCGATATCCGTAGCCAGGGTGTCTCCGCGCGGCGCTCGGACTATATTCTTGCGCCGCTGATGTGCCTTGAGCGCGACGACATCTCGTCGCTGTCCGAATGGTGGTATGAAATTCCATACGCGCGCTACACCGAAGCGCTGATCGCGCGCCCGGGCGACCTGCTCGACGAATACGAGATGCTCTGGGAGCTCGCCAAGAGGCTTGGCACCGGATTGCCGCTGGCGGGTGGCCTCTGCCCGATGGATGTGTGCCCCGACAAGCAAAGCTTCCTCGATATGGCGGTGGCAGGCTGCGTGGTTGCTCCCAGCCAGGTCCGCGCCGACAGCGTCGACGGCCGCGCGGTGATCTATGATGACAAGCACCCAATCGTCGAACCAGCCGAGCCCGGGCACAATGCGCGGTTCGATCTGGCGGGCGGGGCGATGCCCGCGCAACTGATGGCGTACGGCCGCGATGATCCGGCGGCACACGGTTATCCATTCCGGCTGATCTCGCGCCGCAGCCGTCACCGGTTCAACTCGACCGGCGGGCATCTGTCCGCGCTTGCGGCCAAGCGCACCACCAATCCGGCGCATATCCATCCCGACGATCTTGCAGGCCTTGGCGTGACCGATGGTGAGATGATCCGCATCGCCTCCCCGCATGGCGAGGTGCACGCGCTCGCCAAGGCTTCGGATGCATTGCGCCGTGGGGTCATCTCGATGGCGCATGGCTATGGCGACCCCGATGTCGGGCCGGATGAAGTGCCGATGCGCGGTGGATCGACCAACCGGCTAGTCTGCGAAACCAGCGGCTATGATCCGATCACCGGCCAGGCGCTGCAAAGCGCAATCCCGGTCAAGGTGCAGCGTGTTTGATACAGCGCCAATCCGCCTTCCGGTCGGCTCGGGATTGCGGTCGCCCGCTTTGTCGGCCATCACGGAGGTGATGGCATTCACCCCGATCACCCCTTGCGATGTTGCACCGGGTACCACCCGTTTTGTGCAGCATGAGGGCGCAGCATTTCTGGTCGCGCGCGATGGTGATGGCACACTGCACGCGGTGGACGGATTGTGCAGCCATGCGCTGTTGCCGCTGGCCGGGGCGCGGTTGCGGCGGGGGCATATCATCTGCCCGCATCACGGCGCGCGATTCGACATCACCAATGGCGCAGCCAAGGGACCGCCGGCCCATTGCGGTATCAAGACATGGCTGGTGCGGGAGAATAACGGCATGATCGAACTGGATCTGGACGCATGATGTTTGATGTGACGGACAAAGTAGTGCTGATCACCGGCGCGGCATCGGGCATCGGCGCTGCGACGGCGAGGCTGGCAGCGCAGCGCGGCGCGAAGGTCATCGCGACCGATCTGGACGGCGAGCGCATCCAGGGTGTCGCCGCCGATTGCCATTGCATCGGACTGAAGCACGATGTGACCAGCGAGGATGATTGGGACAATGCCATCACCGCTGCGGTACACCATTACGGGCGGCTCGACGCGCTCGTGTCGAACGCAGGGATCGTCAACTACGAGCCGATCATCGATCTCGACATGGCGCGGTTCCGCAAGCTCAATCAGGTGCATGTCGAGGGCAGCTTCATCGGCCTGCAACAGGCCGTGGCACAGATGCGGGCCCAGGCAGCGGACAAGCCCGCCACCGGCAGCATCATCTTCACCGCATCGGTGATGGCCAATTGCGCTGCGCCCGCGATTTCGGCCTATGCGGTCGCCAAGGCGGCAATGGCCAACATGGCGCGCGCGGTCGGGGTAGAGCTTGGCCGCAAGGGCGACATGATCCGGGTCAACGCGGTCTGTCCTGGCCCCACCCGCACGCCCCTGCTTGAAGGCGCAATGCCGGCAGGCGCAATGGACGACCCCGCGCACTGGACCGATGTTCCGCTGGGCGTGCCGCAGGAGCCAGAAGACATCGCCGAGAGCATCCTGTTCCTGATCAGCGAGGAATCCTCGTTCATGACTGCGGCGCAAATGGTGGTCGACGGCGGATGGAGTTTGACGTGACCCGCGCAGCCATCGTCACCGGATCGACCTCAGGCATCGGCCGCGCTACCGCCTTGCGCCTCGCCCGGGCCGGCTTCCACATCATCGCCACCGGGCGCAGCCATGAGCGCGGCGCCGAGACCGTGCGCCAGGTTCAGGCGGCCGGGGGAACGGCCGAGTTCCACAGCTTCGATGTCACGTCCGAAAGCGACTGGGCCGCATTCGCCGATGTCGTCACCGCTGCGCACGCATCCGTCGATGCGCTGATCAACTCGGCAGGGTCGTTCTTCTCCAAGCCGCTGCCCGATACCACGCTCGAGGACTTCCGCCATCTTTGGACCGCCGACGTCGAAAGCGTGGTGCTGGGCACGAAATATGGCCTGCGGATGATGCGCGACACCAAAAGCGCAGGGTCGATCGTCAACATCTCCTCGCTCGCCGGGCTGATCGGGCTTGATGACTGCGCCGCCTATTGCGCGGCCAAGGCTGCGGTGACACATTTCAGCCGGGTGGCCGCGCTCGAAGGCGCGCAGATGGACCCCAAGGTCCGAGTCAATTCGCTGAACCCAGGCGTGATCTACACCGAGATGATCACCGGCGCTTATGGCGACAACGACGCGGTCAAGGCGTTCGTGATGGACGGAAACGCGCTGCAGCGGGTGGGCACCGCGGAGGATATCGCCAGCGCCGCCACGTTCCTCGCCTGCCCCGCCTCGCGCATGGTCACCGGCACCGCGATGCTGGTCGATGGCGGGCGCGGCGCTGACTGAACTTCACATTTCCTTCTTTCGGAGAGTTTCCAGGCAATGACCAGCAACCGCCAGTTCATCCTCAAGCGTCGCCCCGAGGGCGCTCCGGTCGCAGACGATTTTGCGCTGGAAACCTCGGCAATGCCCACGCTGGAAGAAGGCCAGTTCCTGATCCGCAACCAATATGCCTCGCTCGATCCGGCGATGCGTGGGTGGATGTCCGATGCGGAAAGCTACATGCCGCCGATCCCGCTGGGTGCCCCTGTGCGTGCCAGCACCATCGGCGTCGTCGAGGAGAGCAAGGCCGAGGGCTTTGCCAAGGGCCAATGGGTGCTGGGGCTGAACGGAATCGAGGATTATTCGGTCGGCACATTGGGCGGCTTCACACAGCCGATCGATCCGCACGCGGTGCCATCGGTGACCAATTACCTCTCGCTGTTCGGCGCGGTCGGGATGACGGCCTATTTCGGCTTCATCGATGTGTGCGAGCCAAATGTCGGGGATGTCGTGCTGGTGACGGGCGCGGCAGGCGCGGTCGGATCTTTGGTCGGGCAGATTGCCAAGATCATGGGCTGCACGACTATTGGCATCGCAGGCGGCGCCGAGAAATGCGCGCGGCTGAAGGAGCGCTACGGCTTCGATCACGCCATCGACTATCGCGGCAAGGACGCCGCCGCGCTCGATGCCGCGATCAAGGCAGTGGCCCCCGATGGCGTCGATGTGATCTTCGAGAATGTCGGTGGCGACATCCTCGATGCCGGCCTGATGAACCTGCGCCATGGCGCGCGGATCGGGCTTTGCGGACTGATCAGCGAATACAACGCGCCGCAGCCGGTGGGCGCGCGCAACATCTGGCAGCTGATCGTCCACCGCGCCTCGATCCGCGGGCTGCTGGTCGCAGATTATGTCGGGCGCTTCGCCGAAGGCGGCGCAAAGATGGGCGAGTGGGCAGCATCGGGGCAGCTGGTGGTTGACGAGCATATCGACGAGGGGCTGGAAAACGCGCTACCCGCGTTCCTGCGGCTGTTCGAGGGATCTAACCAGGGCAAGATGATCCTCAAGATCGCGTGAGCATGCGCGACCTGCTATACCGGACACGCGACCAGGATGTTGCGAAGAAAGCCCGCCCCCAATCCACGAAGGAACACGCATGAGCAGACTGAACGGGCGCAAGGCGCTGGTCACCGGAGCCGCATCGGGAATCGGCGCGGCGACGGTCAGGCGGCTGCTGGCCGATGGCGCGACGGTGCTGGCGTGCGACATCAGCAGCGAGGGGCTGGCCGGAACATTCAATCATGTCGCCAACCTGGCCGATCCCCAAGCGATCACGACTTTGGCCGCTGCCGCCGAAAGCCAGCTCGGCGGGCTCGATATCCTGATCAACAACGCAGGCGTATGCCCTGTGGGGACGCTCGAAGAGTTGACCGACGACCAGTGGCAGTTCGGGCTCGACGTCAATCTGCTCGCGCCGGCGCGGCTGTCCAAGGCGTGCCTTGCACTTCTGCGCGCATCCAAGGCGGGGCGGGTGATCAACACCGGATCGATCCTGTCGCGCTATGGTGATGCGGGGCTCGGCGCCTATGCCGCGTCAAAGCATGCGATCCTGGGGTTCACCCGCTCGCTGGCGATGGAGCTTGGTCCGTACGGGGTCACGGTCAATTGCGTCCAGCCCGGCTGCATCGTGACCGGAATGACCCGCGGAATGCTCGAGAACGAGGCGGCAGCGGAATATTATCGCGACAAATCAGCGCTCAAGCGGCTGGGCCAGCCCGAAGACATCGCCGATGTCATCGCGTTTCTGGCAAGCGACGACGCGCGCTTCATTACCGGCCAGGGCATCATCGCCGATGGCGGGGTGATGACGCACAGTTGAGCGGGATGGATCAACCGTTGTCGAAGTGAGCGGTCATGTCGCGGCTGGCGTGGAGGACAGCCACCACCGTGACACGTGATTCGTCATATCGGAAAAAGATCAGATAATTGCCCACTGAAGTGCTGCGTAACCCTGTTGCAAGTTCGGACCTCTGCGTTCCAAGGGTTGCCGACAGGCGGGCGAGCTTCGCGCATTTATCCAACAGGCGTTTGCGAAACACGAGAGCTGTTCCCGGTTGCCGCTCTCTCGCGCGATATAGGTCGTTATCTCCGCCAGCTGCCTGCGTGCAGCTGTGGTGATGATCAACCGCGTCATGCAGCCAGCTCACCGCTTTTCTCCATATCATCCAGCACCTTGTCGAGATATGCATCGACCTCTTCAATTGTGTGCTCGCCACCCTCCGCAATCGCCGCCTCGATGGTCTCGCGCAGCGCTGCCAGCTTGGCCTCGCGCTCCTCGACCAACCGCAGCCCCTCGCGGACGATCTCGCTCGCAGAGCCATAGCGCCCGGTCTTCAGCAGCGCCTCGACATAGCCTTCCCAGCGTTCGCCAATGGATACGTTCATCGGTTTACTCCTTTTCGCAAACTCCCTCTTGATAGACCAATAACACAAACAGCGCAATTTTCGTTATCGCACGAAATCGCCGCAACCTAGCATTTTCGACTATCGCCGCTCGCCTCCGGTGCGGGCTATGACAGGGGCATGACAGACCAAAACAATGGGAGCAGGCAGTGACGGTGGCGGCAGAGCAGAAGAGCTTTTTCCATCCCGATGTGCTGTCGAACCCCTTTGCCTTCTATCAGGAGCACATCCCCACCCAGCCGGTCTATCACGACACGGCAAGCGGGCTGTACCTCGTGCTCAGCCACAAGCTCGTCAGCGAGGCGACCGCGCGTACGGACGAGTTTTCGAACAATTTCCAGGCGGTGCTGTCAGGCGCGCGGTCCGAGGATCCCGAGGTCAAGGCGATCCTGGAGGGGGGATGGCCGCAGGTTGATACGCTGCTAACCGCCGATCCGCCGGTGCACACCCGGTTCCGCAAGCTCGTGAATCTGGCGTTCTCGGCTCCCCGAGTGAACAAGCTGGAAGCGCATATCCGCGAGATCGCGCGCGACCTGATCGATGATATGCTTGCCAAGGATGACGTCGATTTCGTCCGCGATTTCGCGATGCCGCTGCCGATCCGGATGATCTCCGAGCAACTGGGGCTGACGCATGAAGACCCCGGCACGATCAAACGCTGGACCGACGCGTTTGTCGATCGTCTCGGCGGCATGGTGCCGCTTGAACGGGAACTGCAGTGCGCGCGCGAGGTCGTCGAGTTCCAGCACGCGATCAAGGCACAGATGGATCTGCGCCGCGCCAACCCCACCGACGACCTGCTGTCCGATCTGGTTCACGCGCAGGTCGAGGGTGAGCGGCCGCTCAATGACGGCGAGCTGCTCTCGATCGTGCAGCAGCTGCTGGTCGCAGGCAACGAGACCACCACTGCCACGCTGGCCGAAGGGATCATCCTGCTGGCGCGCAACCCGGGCGAACTCGCCAAGGCCAGGACCGACCCCAAGATCATCCCCAACATGATCGAGGAAATGCTGCGGCTGGCCAGCGCCTCGTCGGGAATCTGGCGGGTGATGAAAGCCGACGCCGAGCTTGGCGGAGTCACGCTGCCCAAGGGCGCGATGGTGATGATGCGATATGCCGCCGCCAACCGCGATCCCGAACGCTATCAGGACCCCGACCGGTTCATCGCCGATCGCGCCAATGCCCGCACGCATCTGGCCTTCGGGCGCGGCATCCACATGTGCGTCGGCAACATGCTGAGCCGCAAGGAAATGACCGTGGCGTTCGAGGAACTGCTGCCGCGTATCAGCGCCATCACGCTGACCAACGAGGCAGCGATCGCCTATCATCCCAACATGATGCTGCGCGGCCCTTCGTCGGTTCCCGTGCGCTTCGAGCATGCGTTATGAATTTCGATTACGATGAAAGCCAGTTGCTGTTCCGTGCGTCGGTCGAACGGTTTCTGGACGGCAGCGACATCGCCGCACGCAAGGCGCAGCGTGCGCACCCCGGCGGCATCGATCGCGCGCGCTGGCAGGCGATGGCCGAGCTGGGGCTGACAGCCATGGTCCTGGGCGAGGACAAAGGCGGACTTGGCAGCAGCACGCTCGATCTGGTCGCGGTGGGCGAGAGCTTCGGCCTACGGATTTCCTCGGACAGCTGGCTCGAAAATGCAGTGCTGCCGGTGGCGCTGGCGGGAGCGGGACTGCCCGAAGGTCATGCGGTGATCGACGCGTTGGCAGGCGGCGAGGCGATCGCCGCGCTGGCGCTGTTCGAGCCGCAGGGACGGCATCTTGCGACACCGCGCGGAACCACCGTGAAGCCATCCGGTTCGGGCTATAGCCTGAGCGGCGACAAGACCTTCGTGATCGGGGGGATGGCTGCCGACTGGCTGCTGGTGAGTGCCATGCACGGACCGCAGCCCGCGTTGTTTCTGGTCGCCGCCGATGCGCCGGGCGTATTCCGGCGCGGACACCGGATCATCGATGGCAACATCGCGGCCGAAATTCAGTTGCGCGGGTGCGAAGTATCCTCCGAGGCAAAGCTCGACCTGGACTGGAGCGCGGTCGAGCAGGTGCTGTCCACAGGCAGGCTCATCGCCGCCTCCGAGATGACCGGACTTGCGCAGCGCCTGTTCGACGATACGCTCGTCTATGTCCGCCAGCGCGAACAGTTCGGCCAGCCGATCGGCCGGTTCCAGGCGATCCAGCATCGCATGGTCGATTGCTACGCGCTGGTCGATCAGTGCCGCAGCGCGCTGATCGCGGCGGTCACGGCGGGCGATGCTGCGTCGATCGCGGGGATGAAGGCCGTTGTCGCCGAATGCGCGCTGCAGATCGGGCGCGAGGCGATCCAACTGCACGGCGGCATGGGGACGACCGACGAGCTTGAAATCGGCCATGCCCACAAGCGGGTGCTGCTGTTGTCGCAATGGCTTGGCGATCCGGCGAGCGGGCTCGATACATTTGCGCGCGACGTTTCGAGGGTGGCAGCATGAACGTGGCAATTCCGGTGGCCGAAGGGCTGTGGACCGACGAGGCCGAGCCCCGCCTGATCGGCGGGCAGCACCGCCTAACCGGTGAGATCGTCTTCCCCATGCTGCAGGGTGATGCTGCGCAGCATTTCGATGCATTTCCGCTGTCGCGCACCGGCACATTGTGGTCGTGGACCAGCCAGGGTTTCCGCCCAAAATTGCCGCCTTATGCCGGCCCCGAGGCCTTCACGCCGTTCCTGATCGGTTATGTCGAGCTTCCCGGCCAGGTGATCGTCGAAACGCGGATCGAAGGGGCCAGCCTTGCTGATCTGAAGCTGGGGATGCCCATGGAGCTGGTGCTCACCGAGTTCGCACCGGGGCGCTCCACATTCGCCTTCAGGCCAGCACCATGACTCGCCCCACCCTGCCCGTTTGTCCCGAGCCTTTCGGCTGGCTTGCCAGCCAGCCGAGGGGCTCGGGACAAACGGACGGTGGCAGTGTTTGAAAGGCTTAAGCGCATGACCAACGTCCAGATCATCGGCGCTGGCATCCATCCGTTCGGGCGGACCGAGGACCGATCGGGCCGCGATCAGGGGGTGTTCGCGGTGCGGCAGGCGCTCGCCGATGCAGGCCTTGAATGGACCGACATCGAATGCGCCTATGGCGGCTCCGAAGGCGCGGGCAATGCCGATATCATGGTCAACGAACTCGGCCTGACCGGCCTGCCCTTCATCAACGTCTCGAACGGTTGCGCGACCGGCGGCAGCGCGTTGTCTTCGGCGCGCAATGCTGTCGCCGCAGGGCAATGCGACATCGCGCTGGCGGTCGGGTTCGACAAGCACCCGCGCGGCGCATTCAATGCCAAGCCCGGCGACTGGGGCCTGCCCGAATGGTATGGCGAAACCGGGATGATGCTGACGACGCAGTTCTTCGCGATGAAAATCCAGCGCTACATGCAGCTCCACGGCATCCGCCGCCGGACCCTGGGCATGGTCGCCGAAAAGGCGTTCCGCAACGGCACTTTGTGCGATCACGCCTGGCGGCGCTCGCCGGTCGATCTCGATACCATCCTCAACGCGCCGATGGTCAACGATCCGCTGACCAAATACATGTTCTGCTCTCCGGCCGAAGGCGCGGTGGCGCTGATCATCGCCTCGGAAAAGAAGGCGCGCGAACTGGGCGCGGACGGGGTCAGGATCGCCAGCATCGCGGTGCGCACCCGCCCGCCCGGATCGTTCGAGGTTTTTGCGCCCGCGATCAGCGTCGAGCGGGGCGGCAAGCCAACCGAGCTCGCCAGCAAGGCGGCTTACGAGGCCGCCGGCATCGGTCCCGAGGACATCGATGTCGCACAGCTGCAGGACACCGAATCGGGCGCGGAAATCATGCACATGGCCGAGAACGGCTTTTGCGCGGATGGCGAGCAGGAGCAATGGTTCGCCGAACGCCGCACCGAACTCAACGGACAATTGCCGGTCAACACCGATGGCGGCTGCCTGGCGTGCGGCGAGCCGATCGGCGCATCGGGGCTGCGGCAGGTTTATGAAAACACCGTGCAACTGCGCGGACGCGGCGGCGCGCGGCAGGTGCCGGGCAATCCCAAGACCGCCTACAGCCATGTCTATGGCGCGCCTGGCCTGTCAGCCGTGGCGATACTGGAGCGATAGGATATGGGAATGATGCAGGGCAAGGTGGCGCTGATTTCGGGCGGCGCAGAAGGCATCGGCGCGGCGACCGGGCGGCGGATCGTTGCCGAGGGTGGCAGCGTGGTGCTGGGCGATATCCAGATCGACAAGGCCAGGGCACTGGCGGCAGAGCTTGGCGATCATGCGGTTGCGGTGCCGCTCGACGTGCGCGATCTTGCGCAATGGGAAGCGGCGGTGCAGACCGCGCTGGACACCTTCGGCAAGCTCACCCATCTCGCCAATATCGCTGGCATATCCGAACCCGGCGCGGTGCCCGATGTCGATCTGGACAGCTGGAGCCGCACGATCGACATCAACCTGGGTGGCACGTTCAACGGGTGCCGCACGGCGATCCCTGCGATGGCGGCATCGGGCGAATCCGGCGCGATCGTCAACATCGGATCGATGCTCGCGCTGCGCGTCGGCGCGGAATTTGCCGCCTATTGCGCGTCGAAGGCAGCAGTAACCGCGCTCACCAAGACCATCGCGCTCGATTGTGCCGCAAAGAAACTGCCGATCCGCGCCAACACGGTGCACCCCGGCGCCATCCGCACGCCGATGTTCGAACGCTATCTCGAGGCGCTGCCCGGCACGGTGGAAGAGGTCGAGGCGATGTTCGCCGCCAACCACCCGATGGGCCGTGTCGGCGAGGCGGTAGAAGTGGTCAACGCCATCGTGTTCCTGCTGTCCGATCAGGCCAGTTTCACCACCGGAGTCGATTTTACCGTCGATGGCGGTGGCCATTTCCGTAGCTGAAAGGCAGATTGAGGCATGGCTGAACGGATCGATGCGCATTTCGTCGCGGCGGGCAAATATCACGATATCGACTTCGCCCGGCTCGAGGTGCTCAAGCTGCTCGCCGAGCACGACAATATCCGCACCACCGTGGCGCACGACTATAATGGCGTGGGCGACCGGCTGCCTGCGTGCCGTTTCCTTGTCACCTATACCTGCGACCTGATGCCATCTGCGGCCGAGACGCAGGCGATCGCATCCTTCCTTGAGGCCGGGGGCCGCTGGCTGGCGCTGCACGGCACCAACTCGATCCTGCGCTTCACCGACGCCGGGGTCGACAGCCCCGAAGAGCGTCCCGACGTGATGCAGATGCTGGGCACCCAGTTCAAGGCACACCCGCCGATCGGCGCGCCGTTCACGGTTCAGATGGTCGACGGCGACCATGATGTGACGCGGGGCATTGCCGATTTCGATGTCGTCGACGAACTGTATCTGATGAAACAGGTGAGCGATATCCGAACGCTGGCGCAGACCCGGTTTGCCGGCGAGGCGACCGGCTTTGTCGATGCAAACTGGCCCGAAACGATCGTGCCGGTGATCTACACCCGTGCGATCGGTGGCGGCGGCATCCTCTACAACACCTTGGGCCATTGCCGGGGGCATTACGACCTTCCGGGCATGCAGGACTTCTACCCGCATCCCGAAAAATGCGCGTGGAATTACCCGATTTATTACGAACTGTTGCGCCGCAGCATCATCTGGGCGACCGGAAATGGCGGGATTTGATACATGGACATGGATTTCACCTCCGATGAACTGGACTTCCAGACCGAGGTGCGCAGCTTCCTGAAATCGCACCTCACGGATCGTCTGATCGATGGCGCACGGCGAACCCCGGGCGTGTTCGTCGAGCCCGATATCGGCCTCGAATGGCAGCGTACCCTTCATGAGAAGGGCTGGCTGGCGACGCACTGGCCGGTCGAGGATGGCGGCACGGGCTGGACATCGGTGCAGCGCTACATCTTCGAGAAGGAATGCGCTCATGCCGGCGCGCCCGCGTTGCCGGTGTTGGGACTCAAGCTGGTCGGGCCGGTGATCTGCCGCTTCGGCACGCCCGAACAGAAGGCGCGCTTTTTGCCGCGCATTTTGACTGCCGAGGATTACTGGTGCCAGGGCTATTCCGAGCCGGGATCGGGATCCGACCTTGCCAGCCTCAAGACCCGGGCGGTGCTGCACGGCGGTGAATACCGCATCAACGGCTCCAAGATCTGGACCACGCACGCGCATTACGCCAACTGGATCTTCTGCCTGGTGCGCACCGATGCGGACGCCTCGGCGCAGCGCGGAATCACCTTCCTGCTGGTGCCGATGGACCAGCCGGGAATCAGTGTCACCCCGATCATCACCATGGCGGGCGACCATGAGGTCAACCAGGTGTTTTTCGACGATGCGATGAGCGCAGCCGAAAACCGCATCGGCGACGAGGGCCAGGGCTGGACCATCGCCAAGTTCCTGCTCGAAAACGAACGCGGCGGATCGTGCTTTGCACCCAAATTACTGGTCGATATCGAGCGGCTGATGGTGACCGCGGGTTCGGTGCCCAGCGGCAGCAATGGCGCGCTGGCGCACGACCCCGGCATCGCGCGCAAGCTTGCCTCGCTGCAGTTGCGCGCTCGCGCCTTCGAGATCAGCGAACTGCGCATCCTTGCCGAAATTGCCAAGGGCAGGCCGCCGGGACCGCAGACATCGCTGATCAAATTGTTCTCCGCCAACCTGCGGCAGGAGCTCGACACTCTGGCGATGGAAATCCACGGGCTGAACGGGCTTCAGCTCCCCGAAGAGCGCCCGCTTTATGGCAATGAGGCACCCGAACCGGTGGGATCGATCGACGCGCAGATGGCGGCGGGACGCTATCTCAACTCGCGCGCCTGGACGATCTTTGGCGGATCGGACGAGGTGCAGAAGAACATCATCGCCAAGACCGTGCTGGGGCTCTGAAAATTAGCAAATCCTCCCCTGAAAGGGGAGGGGGACCACGCAGTGGTGGAGGGGCAGCGGTATTGCGCATCGGGTCGATCGACGCATAATCCCGCATCCCCTCCGTCAGTCCTGCGGACTGCCACCTCCCCTGAAGGGGAGAATTTGAAGGTCAGCACAAACCACAACCAAGGAGAGCCCCCCATGGGCACCACCCAGATCATGTACCGCCCCGGCCTGATGCAGGGTGAGCGGATCCTCGTTACCGGAGGCGGCACGGGCCTGGGCAAGGTGATGGCCGAGGCGTTCGCCTATCTGGGAGCCGAGGTGCACATCTGCGGGCGGCGCGGCGCGGTGCTCGAGGCAACCGCTGACGAACTGATGACCCGGCACGGCGGCACGGTCGGTGCGCATCCCTGCGACATCCGCAACCCGCAGGCGATCGATGCGATGGTCGAGCAGATCTGGTCGCAGCACGGGCCGCTCACCGGCCTCGTCAACAACGCGGCGGGCAACTTCGTCAGCCGCACCGAGGATCTCAGCGTCAATGGCTTCAACGCCATCTCGGACATCGTGTTTCGCGGCACCTTCTACATCACCCACAACATCGGCAAGCGGATGATCGCCGAGAACATTCGCGGCAATTTCCTCGCGATCCTCACCACCTGGGTGTGGAACGGCGGGCCGTTCACCGTGCCGTCGGCGATGTCCAAGGCAGGTATCAACGTGATGACGCAGTCCCTCGCCACCGAATGGGGCCGCTATGGCCTGCGTTTCAACGCGATCGCGCCGGGCACCTTCCCCACCAAGGGCATGACCGAGCGGCTTTCGCCCGGCAATGCGCAGGGGCTGCAGGGGCAGAACGCCGACCGCAGCAACCCGATGGGCCGGGTCGGCGAAATGCACGAGCTCGCCAACCTGGCGGTGCTGCTGATGGGACGCGGTGCGGGCTATATCAACGGCCAGACCATCGCCATCGACGGCGCGGGCTATCAGGCCAATTCGGGCAATTTCTACCAGAGCCTGTCGCGGATGGATGACCAGCAATGGGCCGATATGGCCGCACAGATTCGCGGTGCGAACGCCAAGGACAAGGCGGCGCGGACCACCGATTGATCCCATCGCACGAAAATACCAACATTCCGTAGCGTTGCAGCCCGGTCTGACATACTCTTCGCGGAGGAGAGCAGGATCGAATCAGAGGGAAAACCATGATCGAGACACCACGTCATTTCACCGAGAAGGCCGAAGGCCGCAACAATCCGGTCAACACGCTGGCGCAGCGCGTTACCATCCGGCGGGTCGAGGACATCCGCGATGCCGCGGTGGCACTGCACGAAATGTCACAGACCCGGGGCTTTCGAGTCGCTGCCTGCGATGACATCTCGTCCAAGGAACCGATGATCGATGCCGATGGCGCGATCATCAACGGCGAGATCTTCGGCTGGATGGCCGACGGCGAACGCTGGTGGGAGGATACAAGGCTGGCGCTGAACTCGCCGCTGCCCCGCGCCTGCCGCTATGAGAGCGAGCCCTTCTGGTGCAACGAGCATGGCATCTTTGGCCGCTGGCGCAACGAATATCTCGAAGAGATGGACCTTACCGATTTCCAGAAACGCTCATTGTGCCATGCCGCGATCATGGTGCCGGTGCACCTGCCGTTCGGCCAGATCGGATCGGTCAGCTTCACCCCGCTCGACAAGAGCCTGACCGACCTGTCCGAACCGTTCGAGAAGCACGCCGATCTGATGGCGGCGATGACGCGGCGGTTCATCGCGGGCTACGTCACGGTGATGCGCACCAAGCGGCGGATTCCGGCGGACTGCATGCTGTCCAAGCGTGAGGTCGAATGCCTGCGCTGGGCGGCGATCGGCAAGACCGACAAGGAAATCAGCATGATCCTCGACCGCAGCCACGCCACCATCCGCTACCACATCCACCGCGCCGGCGAGAAACTCGACGCGGTCAACCGCAGCCAGACGATCTTCAAGGCCGGGCAACTGGGTTATCTGGGCGCGAGTGATTGAGGCTCATAAATCCTCCCCGAGCTTGTCTCGGGGAGGGGGACCGCCGACCGGAGGTCGGTGGTGGAGGGGAAGCGGGATGGCACACCCGTTGATCGGCATCACGATCCTGTTGCCCCTCCACCACCCGCTGCGCGGGCGGTCCCCCTCCCCCAGCAAGCTGGGGGAGGATTTTATATAGCGCTACCCCACCAGCCTGACCGGGTCGCTCCCATCCCAGCCCTTCGCGGCCTCTGCGACCATCGCGAAGAACCCCTCGCTGCCGCTGGCAGGCTGCAACACCTCGATGATCGCTCCAGCGTTGGGCCGCGTACCCGCAGGGCCGCAGTCGGCGTAGATCACTGCGCCATTGGCCCCCACCTTGCCTTCGACCAGCACCTGCCCGCCGCCCGCCTCGATTGCATCGCGTGCGCCTGCAATGTCGTCGGTCAGCACACACACATGGTGCATCGCGCCGCTTGGCGGACGATAATCGCCGCGATAGATCGAGGGGACATCGTTTTCCTGCCGGATCAGCTCGATCTGCACATCGCCCCATTGCGCCAGCGCGATGGTGAACTTGCAGTCGGAGGGCGCACCCATGAACCGGCCATCTTCCAGCACGATGTTCTGCATCACGAAGAACGGCCCGACGCCCATCGCTTGCGTCCAGTGGATGAGCGCCGCATCGAAATCGTCCGGCACGAACGCGATCTGCATCGGCTTGCCGATCGCGGAAATGCTTGGAGGGGTCATGGCGGCGGGCTCCCACTGATTAAACCAATAGTGTCATTGGTATCCCGCTTTCTGGCATGGTGCATGAAATTGCCATTGATCAATTTGGGAGGGCCGCATGGCCGAGCGCGATCCGTCCGAGAGCCTGACGCCCGACTGGGCGGCGTCGCGCAAGCTGCGTGCGCGTGAAATCCGGCGGAAGATCGTCGCCAATGTCGCTGGCAAAACCACCGATATGGCAGACGGCCCGCTTCCGCTGCACAAGTCGGTGTATATCGACGAGGCGCGGTTTGCAGCCGAGCGCGAGCAGCTGTTCCTGGGTCAGCCGCTGGTTGCGGGGCTGACCGGCGATATCCCCGAGCCAGGCGATTATCTGGTGTTCGATGCGGCAGGCCCCTCGATCCTGGTGATCCGCGGCAAGGACAATGCCGTGCGCGCGTTCCGCAACATGTGCACCCACAGAGGCGCCAAGCTGGTCGAGCAGGCCGAGCCGTTCACCGGCAAGGCGGCACGTATCTCGTGCCCCTTCCACGCCTGGACCTTCGACAACCTTGGCAGGCTTGTCGGCCAACCGGGCAAGGCGGGCTTTGCCGATTGCGCCATCGGCGCACGCGATCTGCTCGAACTACCCTGCACCGAGCATCTGGGGCTGATCTTCGTGCGCGCCTCCGAGGGCGATCCGATCGATGCCGCCGCGCATCTGGGCGAGTTTGCCGACCAGCTCGCGCTGATCGAGCTGCACCGTGCGGTCCCGGTGAAAAAGGGCATCATGCACGCGCAATCCAACTGGAAGTTCGCGCTGGATACCTATGGCGAGGGCTATCACTTCGCAGCATTGCACGCCTCGACCATCGGCCAGACGCACTACAACGACATCTCGGTGCTCGAACGGTTCGGGCGGCATCATCGGATCAGCTTCCCCGACAAGACCGTGGGCGATCTGGTGAGCACAGACGAGGCCGAGTGGCCCGACACCGAATATGGCGGGGTGCATTACCTGTTCCCCAATACGGTGATCTTCTTCGGCGCGGTGACGCCGGGCGTGTATTTCACGCAGGTGTTCCGGCTGTTCCCCGATGGCGTCGGCAAGACCCGCTGCCAGTTCGGTGTCTATGCGCCGTTCGGGATCATCGACGAGGAATATCGCGGTGTCTGCGAGATGGCGTACGATGCCACCGCGCAGGTGGTGCAGTCAGAGGACTATCGCGTCGCCAGCCACGGCTATGCGAACCTGATGACCGCGCCTGAGGATTTCCAAGTCGTGCTGGGTGCCAACGAAAGCGCCCCGCAGGCGGTGCACCGTCACATAGCCGAGGCGATCGGTATGCCATTTTAAGCCATCCCAGAACCCACCTCCGTTTGTCCCGAGCCCTTCGGCTGGCTGTCAAGACAGCCGCTCAAGGGTAAACTAAAGTCGAGGGACGTTATCGAAAACGGTGGCGCATACGTCCCTCGACTTCGCTCGGGACAAACGGGTGAGGGGCAAGAATAAACGAGAACGAGTTTAGGAGAGTACCCCATGGAAGACGCGAGCCGGACCTACCCTGCCGACCGCTGCCCGGCGATCACGGTCGACGAAATTCTCGACCTAGACAGCCGGCAGGTGCCGCCCGAAGTGCGCGGCGACAGCTGGCGCGATCTCGGCACCGAGCCGGTCACCGCAGAGCGCTATACCAGCGTGGCGTTCTTCGAGGCCGAGAAGAAGCACATGTGGCCCAACGTCTGGCAGATGGCCGCGCGCGAGGACGAGCTGCTGCAGCCGGGCGATTATGTCGTCTACAACAATGTCGGCCGCTCCTATCTGGTGATGCGGCAGGACGACGGATCGGTGAAGGCGTTCCACAACGTCTGCCTGCACCGCGGCCGCAAATTGCGCACCGAGAGCGGCTCGGCCGACGACCTGACCTGCCCGTTCCATGGCTTTGCCTGGAAGACCGATGGCGCGATCAAGCATATCCCGTGCGAATGGGATTTCACGCATCTCAAGGAACGCGACATGAGCCTGCCCGAGCTGCGCGTCGAGCGTTGGCAGGGGTTCATCTTTGTCACCGAAAGCACCACGCAGCTGAGCCTTCGCGATTATATCGGCGCGGAAGTCTATGACCGGTTCGGCCGCTGGCGGCTCGACGAATGCTATACCGCTTTGTGGATCGGCAAGGTGGTCAACGCCAACTGGAAGGCGGTGTCCGAGGCGTTCATGGAGGCCTGGCACTCGATTGTCACCCACCCGCAGATCCTGCCCTACACGGGTGACGCAAACACCCGCTATTCGATGTGGGGCGATCATGCGAACCTCGCGCTCACCCCGTTCGGCCTGCCCAGCCCGCACTTGGCGGCGGACAACCTCAGCGAAGACGACATCATCGCCGCGTTCAGCCGCACCTCGGGCCGCTCGGCCTCGCTCGAGGGCCGCAAGCTCGCCGAGGGCGAGACCGCACGCAAGGCGATGGCAGAGACCAACCGCGCGAACTATCTCGACGCTCTGGGCTATGACAGCTCGGACATCTCGGACAGCGAGATGCTCGACGCGTTCACCTACAATATCTTCCCCAACCTCTCGCCCTGGGGCGGGTTCGTGCCCAACATCGTCTACCGCTGGCGCCCCTGGCCGGACCAGAACGCGACGCTGATGGAGGTGCGGCTGCTTGCCCGCAAGCCCAAGGATGGAGCGATGCCCGAGGCTGCCGAAATGCGCTTTCTTGAAGCGGATCAGCCCTGGGCCACGGTCACCGAATGGGGCGCGCTGGGCGAGGTGTTCGATCAGGACATGGAAAACCTGCCCTATGTCCAGGAGGGGCTGATCGCGTCGGCCAACAACCGGGTGGAACTCGGTCGCTATCAGGAGGGCCGCATCCGCCAGTTCCACCAGACCATGGACAAGTATCTGGCGGGGCAGCTGCCATAACGCAGCAGCCCTAACGCTCCCCTTCCCGTTTGTCCCGAGCCCTTCGGCTGGCTGGCAAGCCAGCCGCTCTGGGTAAACTAAAGTCGAGGGACGTACGCGCAGGCGGTGGCGCAAGATCCCTCGACTTCGCTCGGGAACACGGGAGATTTTTACAACATGGCATTCGATGGCCCCGCAGAAGACCAGGTCGCGATCCGCGCGCTAATCGACGGCTATACCGACGCGGTGTTCCGCCGCGATCCGCACGACTGGGGCGCAACCTGGACCGAGGATGCGCTGTGGAACCTGATGGGCACGCAGGTCCGCGGGCGCGAGGCGATCGTCGGGTTGTGGACGCAGGCGATGGCGGGATTTCCGTTCGTGGCGTTCTTTGCGCAGGTCGGCAGCATATCCGTCGATGGCGACCGCGCGACGGGCAGAGTCTACACCCACGAATATCTCGAGCTCGCCGATGGATCGGTCAGCCGCCCGATCGGCCAGTATCTCGATGTCTATACCCGCACCGCCGACGGCTGGCGCTTTGCCGAGCGGCATTTCAGCGTCCTGAAGGAGACCCATCGCCCATGAGTATCGTCATTGCAGGCGAGGTCGATTTCCCGCCCGAAAACCGCGACACCGCGCTGGCGGGTGCGAAGGACCTGATCGAAATGGCGCTCGCCGAACCCGGTTGCCGCCATTACGCCTGGAGCGCCGATCCGCACGATCCGGGCCGGGTGCATGTGTTCGAGGAATGGGACAGCGCCGACGAGCTGCAGGTGCATCTCGAAGGTCCCGCCTATCAGGGGATGCTCGGGCATCTGAGCCAGTTCACCATCCTCAACGCCGACACTCGCAAATACCGCTTCGATCTGAAGGAGCCGGTGTACGGGCCTGATGGCGTCGCCACCGCGCGCTTTGCGAAAGGGACCGCAGCATGACCGACCTCACCGGCAAGACCGCGATCGTCATCGGCGCAGGCGGTGACCAGAACATGGGACAGGTGATCGCGCGGGCCTTGGCCAGCGCGGGCGCCAAGGTCATCGTCTCGGGCCGCAAGCGCGAACCGCTCGAGGCGCTGGCGTCCGATATCGGCGGCGAGGCGGTGACCTGCGACCTGACCAGCCGCGCAGACGTCGATGCGCTGTTCGATGGCGTCGCCGCGCGTCATGGCCGCGTCGACATCGCGATCAACGCCACCGGATGGGGGCTGATGAAGCCCTGGGCCGATGTCAGCGACGACGATCTTGCCCAGATGGTCGCGCTGCAGTTCACCGGGGTGCACCATATGCTGGGCGCATGCCTGCGCACGATGACGGGCGGCGGATCGGTGATCCAGATCTCGTCGGCGACGACGCAGGCGATGATCTTCGACCATGCCGCCTATATCGGCACCAAGGCGGGGTCCGAGGCGCTGATCCGCTGCTTTGCCAACCAGTACGGGCCGCAGGGCATCCGCGCCAATGTCGTCTCGCCGGGCCTGACCGCAACCCCGATGGCCGCGAGCGCGGTCGCCATGCCCGGGCTCGAGGCCGCATTCGCCAAGGAATACCCGCTGGGCCGGATCGGCACGGCAGACGATATCGCGCACACCGTGCTGTGGCTGTGCGACGATCGCACCTTCGTCACCGGGCAGAACATCCACGCCAATGGCGGGCTGACGCTGCGCCGCAATCCGCGTCCGGAAGAGATCGCAGCCTCAGTGGGCGCCGCGATGGCCGCGCAGAGCCAGTGACACCAGAATGAGCGGCCACCTGCTCTCGCTGGCGTCTGGCGTATTGCCCGAATTCCCGCCCGAGCAGACGGTAGCGGCAGCGATCGCCGCTGGGTGGCCTGCGGTCGGCCTCTGGGTCGAACCTGCGACCTGGACCGCCGCGACGGCTTCCGAGGTGCGCAGCCGCACCCGCGATGCCGGGATCGTCGTGCTCGATGTCGAGGTGGTGTGGCTGAAGCCCGGCGCGGACGATCCCGATCACTTGCGCATCATCGACGCGGGCGCGGCGATCGGCGCGCGCAATGTGCTGGTGGTGAGCTCCGACCCCGATCCGCAGTCGACCGCCGACAAATTGCGCCGCCTCACCGAGCACGCTGCCGAGCGCGGCATGCGCGTCTGCCTGGAGTTCGCCGCGTTCACCGAGGTCAAGTCGCTCGCCGCCGCGCTCGACATTCTGGAGCGCAGCCATCCCGACACCGGGCTGCTGATCGACCCGCTCCATTTTGCGCGCACCGGCGCGAGCCCTAAGATGCTGCGCGGCATCGATCCGCACCGGCTGCCCTATGCGCAATTCTGCGACGCGCCCGCCAGCGGCCCCTCGCCGCAGGATGTTCCAGCCATCATCCACGAGGCGCTCGATCTGAGGCTCGATGTCGGCGCAGGTGGACTGCGGTTACGCGATCTGATCGGCGCGCTTCCCGCGAGCATTCCACTCAGCATCGAATTGCGATCCAAGGCGCTGCGAGACGCGTTCCCCGATGCGACAAAGCGGGCCGCTGCGCTGCTGGACGCAACCCGTAGCGGCATGGCGGCGCTCGTGCGCTGATCGCTGCCGCTACGAGACTAGATGCCCGAAATTCTGCGCATCTGCTGGCACATTGCAAACGTAACGCTATAGTGCTGCACAATCTGCCCGCGCATTCGGGTCGCAACCAGGGGCCAATTATCACGTGAAGAAAGCTGCTGTCATCGGGTCGGGATTCGGCGGGCTGGCGCTTGCCATCCGTCTGCAATCTGCCGGAATCGCCACCACCATCATCGAAGGCCGCGACAAACCGGGCGGCCGTGCCTATTTCTGGGAAAAGGACGGGTTCACGTTTGACGCGGGGCCAACCGTGATCACCGATCCGCCATGCCTTGAGGAACTGTGGGCGCTTTCGGGCCACCACATCAGCGAGGACGTAGAGCTGATGCCGGTGATGCCGTTCTATCGGCTCAACTGGCCCGACGGCACCAATTTCGATTATTCGAACGACGAGGCCGGGCTTCGCGCCGAGATCGAGAAACTCAACCCCGCCGATGTCGCAGGTTATGACAAGTTCCTGACCTATAGTGCAGGCGTGCATGACGAGGGCTATCTCAAGCTCGGCCACAAGGCGTTTCTCGATTTCGCGAGCATGATCAAGGCGGCGCCCGCGCTGATGAAGTATCAGGCCTGGCGCTCGGTCTATTCGATCGTCTCGTCGTTCGTGCAGAACGAGAAATTGCGCGAAGCCTTGAGCTTCCACACGCTGCTGGTCGGCGGCAACCCCATGAAGACCAGCTCGATCTATGCCCTCATCCACAAGCTCGAGAAAGACGGCGGTGTCTGGTTCGCGCGAGGCGGCACCAACAAGCTGATCGCCGGGATGGTCACGCATTTCGAGCGGATCGGCGGCACGATGCGGATGAACGATCCGGTCACCGAGATCGAGACGATGGGCGACAAGGTCACCGGCGTGGTCACCAAGAGCGGCTGGCGCGACAGTTTCGATGCTGTCGCGAGCAACGCCGATATCGTTCACAGCTATCGCGACCTGCTGGGCAAGTCGGGTCGCGGCAAGCGCGCGGCGGCGAGCCTCAAGAAGAAGAAGTTCTCGCCCTCGCTGTTTGTGGCGCACTTCGGAATCAAGGGCGACTGGCCCGGCATTCCGCACCACATGATCCTGTTCGGCCCGCGCTACAAAGGCCTGCTCGACGATATCTATGACCATGGCGTGCTGTCGAAGGACTTCTCGCTGTACCTGCACCACCCGACCGTCACCGACCCCAGCATGGCGCCTCCGGGGCACAGCACCTTCTATGTGCTCTCGCCGGTGCCGCATCAGGGCAAGCTGCCGATCGACTGGAAGGAAATGGGCCCGATCTACGAAAAGCGGATCCTCGACGAGATCGGCCACCGGCTGATCCCCGACATCCATGAGCGGATCGTCACCAGCTTCCATTACACGCCGCAGGATTTCTCGAACGACCTGAACGCGCATCTGGGAAGCGCGTTCAGCCTCGAGCCGCTGCTGACGCAGAGCGCCTTCTTCCGCACGCACAACCGCGATGATGCTATTCCGAACATGTACTTCGTGGGCGCGGGCACGCACCCGGGCGCGGGCATCCCCGGCGTGGTCGGAAGCGCCAAGGCGACCGCCGCGCTGATGCTCGAGGATATGCTTTAACGTCAATCCTCCCCGAGCTTATCTCGGGGAGGGGAACCGCCGACCGCAGGTCGGTGGTGGAGGGGAAGCGGTGTTGCGCTTCGCCTCCAATCATGCACTATCCCGCTTCCCCTCCACCACCCGCTGCGCGGGCGGTCCCCCTCCCCCAGCAAGCTGGGGGAGGATTTAGGTTAGCAGGAGCAACCATCATGCACACCGGATCCTGCCTGTGCGGCGCGATAACCTTTACTGTCTCAGCCCCGCTCAAGGCCCCCGATGCATGCCATTGCGGCCAGTGTCGCAAGCAGTCGGGGCATTACTGGGCCTCAACCGACGTCAGACGCAGCGATCTTGCGATTGAAGGCGAGGCACATATCCGCTGGTATCAATCGAGCCCCAAGGTACGCCGCGGTTTTTGCGACACCTGCGGCAGCTGCCTGTTCTGGGACCCGCCGCACCGCGACACCACTGCGATTGCGATGGGCGCGTTCGACCAGCCGACCGATACCCATCTGCACGTCCATATCTTCACCGCCGACAAGGGCGATTATTACGATATCGCCGACGGCCTGCCGCAGGAGTAATGCTACTCAGATCCTCCCCCAGCTTGCTGGGGGAGGGGGACCGCCAGCGCAGCGAATGGTCCCCCTCCCCGAGACAAGCTCGGGGAGGATTTAACGGTCTTGCCCCCGCCTGTAATTCCGGCGATGGACCGGACACCCCACAAAGCAGGAATCACCATGACAGCCCCCTTCAAGCGCATCGCCATCTATTGCGGCTCTGCCACGCCGTCTGACCCCGTCTATATCGAAAACGCCCGGATGGTCGGCGCGACGCTCGCCGGACGCGGGATTGGCGTCGTCTATGGCGGCGGTCGGCTGGGGCTGATGGGTGCGGTTGCGGATGCCGCGCTGGAGGCCGGCGGCGAGGTCATCGGCATCATCCCCGAGGCGCTGGTGCGCCCCGAAGTCGCGCATGAAGGCTGCACCGAGCTTCACATCGTCCCCGGAATGCACGCGCGCAAGCAGCTGTTCACCGACCTTGCCGATGGTTTCGTCGTGCTTCCTGGCGGAGTCGGGACGATGGACGAATTGTGGGAGGCAATCAGCTGGTCGCAATTGGGCTATCACACCGACCCGGTCGGCCTGCTCAACATCAACGGTTTCTACGACGAGCTGATCGCGTTCAACCGCCACATGATCGAGGTCGGATTCATCCGCCCGCAACATGCCGACATCCTGATCGTCGACGAGACACTCGACGGGCTGCTCGCCAAGATGGAGGCGTATCAACCGCATCGGACGATCTTTGCGATGACGGCGGATGATCTTTGATTGAGCCTGACACAGAATGTGGTTTTCAGGCGAAAGCCGGAATCCAGGGCGGTGTCGTACAACCTCTCTCTGGACTCCGGCGTTCGCCGGAGAACAAGTAAGGCCGGAATCGACCGTCATGGATAGACCCGCCCTTGTTGCCTATGCCCGTGACTCGATCGCACGCGGCTCCAAGTCCTTCGCTCTGGCATCCAAGCTGTTCGATGCGCAGACCCGCGAGCGGGCCTGGCTGCTCTATGCCTGGTGCCGCAAGTGCGACGACCTCGCCGACGGGCAGGACATGGGCCACGGCATGAGCGCGGTCACCGACGCGCATGCCCGTGTCGCCTATATCCGCGCGCAGACCCAGGCGGCGCTCGCGGGCGAGCCGACCGACGATCCGGCATTTGCCGCGCTCGCCCTCGTCGCTGCCGAATGCCGCCTGCCGCACGGCTATATCTTCGATGTCATCGATGGCTTCGATCTGGATGCCGAAGAATGGCGCCCCCGGCACGAGCGCGATCTGTACCAGTATTGCTATCATGTCGCCGGCGCCGTCGGCCTGCTGATGGCGATCGTAATGGGGGTCGATCCACACGACGACGAGACGCTCGATCGTGCCTGCGATCTGGGGCTGGCGTTCCAGCTCGCCAACATCGCGCGCGACCTTTCCGAAGATGATTCGGTGGGCCGCTGCTATCTGCCGACGGAATGGCTCGCCGAGATGGACGTGCCGCCGGGTCAGCACATGAAACCGTGGCTGAGATCGCAACTGGTACCGCTGGCGGCGCGATTGGCCGACCGGTCCGAAGCGCATGAGGCATCGGCGCGGGTCGGGGCGGAAAAGCTGCCGTTTCGCGCGCGCTGGGCAGTGCTCGCGGCGGCCGGAATCTATGGCGATATCGCGCGCGAGGTGCGCAAACGCGGTGCCGGCGCATGGGACCACCGGGTCATCACGACGCGCGGGCAGAAGATGGGGTGGCTGGCGAAAAGCGCGTGGCAGGCGGCGCGGCATCCCGATCCGGTCAGCCGCGAAGGTTTGTGGACCCGTCCGCGCAAGGCGCGCCCGGCCGGCTAGCCATCAGGCTGCGCGCATGGCCTCGGTCTGGGCGGCCAAGGGATAAACCTCGCGGTGCTCGCGCGCGATCCGTTCGGCCAGCGCCTTGAACACGGCAGTCGATTCGCTGCGGAACCGGGCCTGCTCGGCCAGCAGCACATCGGCGCTCTTCCATGCATCGGCGAAGTCGAGGTAGGTGTCTGCCAGCCCGCCCATTTCCTGCCAGTAGCGCTCCCCGATCTCGGCCGTGCGCGGGTTTCGCGAATTGCGCAGCGCGGGGTAGAGAATCTCGTCTTCCAGCGCCAGATGGATGCGTAAAATCCCGGTCAGACGCGCGAGCATCAAAGTGATCTCGACCGCGCAGGGGCGATCGGCGATGTGGATGGAGCGGGCCTGGATGTCTTGCACGATCGCAAGACAGGCCTCGTGCTGGGATTGCAGTTGAGCGATGCGCCACATGATGCGGTTTATTCCCAAAGGCAACTCGAAGTGAGTGCATCATAGGACATTGACGATTGTTGGTTAATAAGTTCCTAACCCGACTATCTGCTCCATGTGTTTCTTGCATTCACCCTCAGGATGGCGCTTGCCAGCCAAACTGGTTGCATATAGAAACTCAATATGGGTTTATTTTCCAGTCGCGATTTCAGACCTGCGTTCGGTGCCTTGCTGGCATGCCTCGCATTGGCACTCTCGGCGTGTTCTGATGGCGATGCCGCGCCCAAGAATGACGCGAGCGACAAAGTGTATCCGGTCACGATCGCGGTGGTTCAACCTGCGGCGACATCCAAATTGATCAGCGCTGCCGGAACCGTGCGCTACCGCTATGAGACTCCCCTGGGGTTCACCTCTGCGGGCAAGATTGCCAGCATCCGATTTCAGGAGGGTGACCGGGTGGTGCCGGGCGCATTGATCGCAGCGCTTGATGCGACACAGGTCGATTCGGGGCTCGAGACCGCGCGCGCCGAACAGCAGCGCGCGCAGGCCGAACTCACCCGCTTTCAGCAGCTGTTTGAAAAAGGCTGGGTAACCCGCGCGCAGCTTGAGCGCAGCGAAGCCACGGCGCGGGCGGCCGGAGCACAGGTCAGCAACGCCGGCTTTGCCAGCGGCACATCGCGGATCACCGCGCCATCGGGCGGCATCATTCTCGCGCGCACTGCAGAGCCGGGCCAGGTCGTGGCCGCCGGCACCCAGGTCGTTGTGCTGGGTGAAAGCAGCGGCGGCATGGTGCTGCGCGCGCCGATGATCGATAGCGATATCAACAGCCTGCGCCCTGGAATGGCTGCGCTGGTCAAGCTGTCGGGTGTACCCGGGGGCCAGATCGAAGGCACGATCAGCGAGATCGATGCCCGCGCCAATCCGGTTTCGGGCGCGTTCGAGGTCACCGTGGCGCTGCCCGCCAACCCGGCGCTGCGATCGGGCCAGATCGGGACGGTCGAGTTCCGCGTCGCTACAGCGCCCCAGGATACAGGGCTCGCGGTGCCCGCCAGCGCGGTGTTCAACGTCCGCGCCGATGAGGGCTTTGTCTATCTGCTCGACACCAAGGCCAACCCAAATGTCGTGAGGGTCCGTGCCCGCGCGGTGCAGATCGGCAAGGTTGATGATCGCCAGCTGGTCATCACTGGCGGGCTGAAGGCTGGAGACCGCATCGTGGCGACCGGGCTTGGCCTGCTGGTCGATGGCGCACGGGTAAAACCACTGGCGACGCGCCAGCCAAGCCGCACGCGCCAGACCGGTGGGCAGGCTCAGCCACCCGTCGCGCCCGTTCGGTGACGCCCCCGGTGTCAAACCTGGATCTGCGCCAGCCATGAACCTGGCCGCCTTCACGATCAGCCGGTGGCAGCTCAGCCTGGTGGCGTTCCTGCTGCTCGCCGCGTTGGGGCTGACCTCGCTGCTCACCATCCCGCGTTCGGTCGATCCGCATTTTCCGATTCCCGTCATCACCGTGATCATAGCGCTGCCCGGCGCGGATGCGGCCGATATCGAGCAGACCATCGCCAAGCCGATCGAGGAGGTGCTGCGCGGGATCGACGACATCGACGAGGTCCGCGCCGCGATCACCGATGGCTTCGTCACCGTCACCGCCGAGTTCGATTGGGATGGTGACACCGACCAGTATTTCAACGATGTCGTGCGCGAGGTCAGCGCGATCCGCAGCCAGCTGCCCGAGGGCATCACCGAACTGCGCTATCGCAAGGCGCGCACCACCGAAGCGGCAGTGCTGCAGCTGGCGATGGTCAGTGAAACCGCCAGTTGGCGGCGGATGCAGAAATATGCCGAGGATATCCGCGACACCTTCGTGCGCTATCCCGGCGTGCGCAACACGGTGATCGATGGCCTGCCCCAGCCCGAGGTGCAGGTCGCGATCGACAGCCGCCGCCTCGCCGAATTGGGGCTTGCGCCCTCGCTGATAGCCGATGCGCTGCGCCGCGGCGGGGCGGAGCTTCCGCCCGGTGCGGTCGAAAGCGCCGGTCGCCGCTTTAATGTTGAGGCAGGCGGCGCATTTCGCGATCTCGATACCATCCGCAACCTGCCGATCCGCGCAGGCAACGGCACGCTGCTGCGGATTGCGGATGTCGCGACAGTGGGCTGGGGCAATGCCGAGCAGCTCTACATCACCCGCTACAACGGCAAGCGGGCGATCTTCCTCTCGATCCAGCAGAAGGATGGCTTTGACGTCATCCGCCTGCGCGATACGCTCGAGGGTGAACTCAAGCGCCAGCAGGACAACTTCCCGCCCGACATCCGGCTCGAGCAGATCTTCGACCAGAGCCGCGACATCGAACACCGGCTGAGCGAACTGACTCGCGACTTTTCTATCGCCCTGTTCCTGGTGATCTTCACGCTGCTGCCGTTGGGCTGGCGGGCTTCTGTCATCGTGATGATCTCGATTCCGCTATCGCTCGCCTCAGGATTGCTGGCGATCAGCGTGATGGGGTTCAATCTCAGCCAGCTGGCGGTCGCAGGCTTCATCGTCGCCTTGGGGCTGCTGGTCGATGATTCGATCGTGGTGACCGAGAACATCGCGCGGCACCTGCGGATGGGCAAACGCCGCTCGATCGCCGCGATCGATGCGACCCGCGAGATCACGCCTGCGGTGCTGGGCTCCACAGGCGTGCTGATCTTTGCGTTCACGCCGCTGCTGTTCCTGCCCGAAGGCGCGGGCAAGTTCACCCAGTCGTTCATCTATACGATCATCTTTACCGTTTTTGCATCGCTGATGATCTCACTGACGATCATTCCGTTTCTCGCCAGCCGCATCCTGTCGCGCGACGAGGACCCCGATGGCAACGCGATTTTGCGCTGGCTCACCCACCAGATCGAGCGCCTGTACCGCCCGATCCTGCATCGCGCGCTCGACATGCCGCGCCGCACATTATGGGCATCGATGGCGCTGACCCTGTCAGCCTTCGCGCTGATCCCGTTGCTGGGCTTCAGCCTGTTTCCTTATGCCGATACCAGCTATTTCCGTGTCACCATCGATGCCGAACAAGGCAGCGGAGTTGCGACCACCGATGCGCTGGTCCGTAAGGCCGAGGCGGTGCTGGCGCTTGAACCCGACATCAAGGTGCGCGCCGCCAATGTCGGTAGCTCGAACCCGCAGGTGTTCTACAACGTCTTCGCGCTCGACCAGCGGCCCAATTTCGGCGAGGTTTTCGCGGTGATGGACCGGTGGGATACCGAGAAAAGCCCGCAGATGATCCAGCGTATCCGCGAGCGGCTGGAAGCGATCCCTGGCGCACGCTTCAATGTCGAACTGTTCCAGAACGGCGCGCCGATCGCATCTCCGGTGGCACTGCGGATCACCGGCGAAAACCTCGATACGCTGCGAGACTTGGCCGCCAGGGTCGAAAAGATCCTGCGCACGACAACTGGCGCACGCGATGTGGTCAATCCCGTTGCCACCAACGGCATCGATCTCAATGTCGGGCTGAACGAGGCTAAGGCGGCGTTGCTCAACATCGCCCCGGGCGAAGCACGGCGCGCGGTCAGGCTGGCGCTGTCGGGCGAGAATGCCGCAGCCTACCGCGACGAGGAAGGCGACAGCTACCGCGTGGTGGTGCGCCTGCCGATCGCCCGCACCCAGCCGATCTCCGCGCTTGACCAGGTCTATGTCGCCACCCGCACCGGCGAATCGGTTGCGTTGTCGCAGATCACCAGCCCTCGGCTGGAAAGCGTGCCGCCGCAAATCCAGCGCTACCAGCTAGAGCGGTCGGTGACCGTGACCGCCAATGTCGAGCCGGGCGCATTGCCCGCGCGGATCAGCCGCGAGGCGATGGACAAGGTCGGCGAGATCGAAATGCCCGCTGGCTATCGCGTTTCGGCGGGCGGCGAGGCCGAAGCGATCGCCACGGTGTTCGGCGGGCTGGGGCCGATCATCCTGATCGCATTGTTCGGTATCTTTGCAGTGCTGGTCGCCGAATTCGGCCGTTTCCGCGAGACGATTGTGGTGGCAGGCGTCATCCCGCTGGGCACCTTCGGCGGCTTCATTGCATTGTTCGTTACCGGATCGTCGCTCAGCTACATGGCGATCATCGGCTTCGTCGCGCTGGTTGGCATCGAGATCAAGAATTCGATCCTGCTGGTCGATTTTACCACCCAGCTGCGCCGCGAGGGCATGGGGCTGCGCGCGGCGATCGAACGCGCGGGCGAGGTCCGCTTCCTTCCCGTACTGCTCACATCGGTCACCGCAATCGGCGGTCTGCTGCCGCTCGCGATCTTTGGCGGATCGCTTTATGCGCCGCTCGCCAGCGTGATCATCGGCGGACTGATCTCGTCCACCTTGCTGTCGCGGATCGTCACCCCGGTGATGTACCTGCTGATCGCGCGCGGCGGGGAGAAGGATGGCGATGCGAAATCCGCAGCGCTGACGCCTGAGGCCGTCTGAGGTGCTTGTTTCGCCAACACACAGCGTTATTTAAGTCGCACACCCTCTCCCCTACCGTTTGCGGGAGGGGCAGGCCCGGCTTCCCGGGCCGGGTTGGGCTTGGAGAACGACCCTCTGTTCATGCCCACCCCGGCCTTCGGCCACCCCTCCCGCAAGCGGTAGGGGAGATTTTGAAAAGGAACGATTTCCCATGACCGAACAAACCGCCATCCTCGCCGGAGGCTGTTTCTGGTGCACCGAGGCCGTGTTCAACGACGTGGTCGGGGTGAGCAAGGTGGAGAGCGGCTATATCGGCGGGCATGTCGAGAACCCGACCTACAAGGCGGTGTGCGCAGGCACCACCGGCCATGCCGAGGCGATCCGCGTCACCTTCGACACCGAGCAGCTGAGCTATGCCGATCTGCTCGACATCTTTTTCGCGACGCATGACCCGACCCAGCTCAACCGCCAGGGCAACGATGTCGGCACCCAGTATCGCTCGGCGATCTTTCCGATCGACGCCGTACAGCAGGTCGAGGCCGAAGCCGCGATGAGCCGCAACGCCGCCAATTGGCCTTCGCCGATCGTCACCACCGTGGAAGAGCCCACCACCTGGTATCCGGCCGAAGACTATCACCAGGAATACTGGGCGGGCGAAGGCCAGCGCAATCCGTACTGCCTCGCCGTGATCCCGCCTAAGCTGCAGAAGCTGCGCAAGAGCTTTGCCGCCCGCGTCAAGGCCTGACCCAGCAGACGGGTGCACACGCCTACTGTCGGAACGGACGCGCTGTCCGCGAGTATGCCCATTGCTTGACACCGTCCCGACCCGCTGCAAGGGCTGATGGCGGGGTCGGGAGTGCAGAGTAGAGGAAACAACGTGAAGCCCATCCGCAAGGCTGTGTTCCCGGTTGCCGGACTCGGCACCCGTTTTCTGCCCGCCACCAAGGCCATCCCCAAGGAGATGCTGCCGATCGTTGATCGCCCGCTGATCCAGTGCGCAGTCGACGAGGCACGCGAGGCGGGGATCGAGCAGATGATCTTCGTCACCGGTCGCGGCAAGAGCGCGATCGAGGATCATTTCGACATCGCCTACGAACTCGAGCACACCATGGCTTCGCGCGGCAAGTCGCTCAAGGTGCTCGAGCCCACGCGGCTGCGTCCGGGCAATTGCGCCTATGTCCGCCAGCAGGAGCCGTTGGGGCTGGGCCACGCAATCTGGTGCGCGCGCGATCTGGTCGGCGACGAGCCGTTTGCGATCTTCCTGCCCGACGAGTTCATGGTCGGCTCGCCCGGCTGCATGAAGCAGATGGTCGATGCCTATGCGACCTTGGGCGGCAACCTGATCAGCGTGCTCGAAGTGCCGCGCGAATCGGTATCGAGCTATGGCGTGATCGCCCCTGGGCGCCAGGATGGCGCGATCACCGAAGTGACCGCCCTGGTCGAAAAGCCCAAAGTGGAGGTTGCACCCTCCAACCTGATCATCTCGGGCCGCTATATCCTGCAGCCTGAGGTCATGCGCACGCTCGAAAACCAGGGCAAGGGCGCAGGCGGCGAGATCCAGCTGACCGATGCCATGGCGCGGATGATCGGCACCCAGCCGTTCCACGCGGTGACCTTTGCCGGCCAGCGCTATGACTGCGGGTCGAAGGCAGGATACGTCCAGGCCAACCTGGCAGTCGCGCTGGGCCGCGAGGACATCGGTCCTGAAATTCGCGCCTTCGCGCTGGACCTGCTCAATTAGCGGTTTAGCATCGGCTCAGCCGGTCTATAGCAGGGGTACTGCGCGCAGGGGGTCTTGCGCGCCGGAGGGTCGATTATCATGAAAGCTGTTTTCCCGCTCGTGCTGCTGGCACCACTCGTGCTGTCCGGCTGCATCGCCAGCGCGGTGGGCACCGTCGTGACCGCACCGGTCAAGATCGTCTCCAAGGGAATCGATCTGGCCACCACCAGCCAGTCCGAGGCCGACGAGAACCGCGGCCGTGCGATGCGCAAGGCCGAAGAGCGTCTGGGCAAGCTTCAGCGTCAGCGCGACAAGGCGCGGCGCAAGTGCGATAACGGCAACGAGCGCGCCTGCGCCGACGCCCGCGATCTTCAGGACCAGATCGACGAGGAGCGCGACCGCTTCAATTGAGCGGCGCTCGTGCCGGTCTGAACGCATTGCGGCACTGGTCATGAATCGATGAAGCCGATACAGGCGGTGCAGCGTCGCACCGGTTCCGGGCGGCAACGTTGATGAAAGGCCCCGATTTCCCATGGATGGACAGCAGCTTTTTTTCCTGATCGCCGCGCTGGTGATCGTCGCGATGGTCGTGATCTGGGCTTTGGTCGGACGCCGTGGTGGCGGCAGCGCCACCGGGCATGACGACCACGACCACGGGCACGGGCACGGGCACGGGCACGATGACCACGCCACCCTCGAAGCGCCGCCTGCGATCATCGCGACGATGGGTGCTGCGCTGGACCCGACGGTTGCGCCGCTTTCGACCGCCGATGTCGATGCCGCGATCGCCGCACAGGCGCAGGAAGCCTCCGTCAGCGGCAAGCCGCGCATCGCTGCAGCCGTGGGCGAGCCCAATGACCTGCGCAAGATCAAGGGCATCGGCCCCAAGCTCAACACATTGCTCGGCGAACTCGGCGTCTCGCGCTACGACCAGATCGCCACCTGGACCGCCGCCGATGTGGCCGAAGTCGATCCATATCTGGGTACCTTCAAGGGCCGCATCACCCGCGACAACTGGATCGAACAGGCAGGCTTCCTCGCCAAGGGCGATATCGCGGGTTTCGAGGCCAAGTTCGGCAAGTTGTAAGGGTCGGGCGGGTCGATCTCACCCCCCCCGCTCAGCCTGAGCCTGTCGAAGGCCACGCTATATGGCTGGCGATTGCATGAACCCGTTTTCCGGCGGAAGCCGGAATCCAGGGCGACTTCAGTGCTATCTGACTCCTCGGCTCCGGCTTTCGCCGGAGAACGGTATGGTAACTCGGGACAGCAATGCACGGGGCCTTCGACAGGCTCAGGCTGAGCGGGAGTTGGCAGTGACCCCGCCGTGACACGACAACAAAAAAAGGGCCGGGTCATCACAGCGATGACCCGGCCCTTTTTGTATCGATCCGACCCGATCAGGCCAAAGCGGCCTTGAGCTTGTCGGCCAAGTCGGTCTTTTCCCAGGGGAAGAAATCGCCTTCCGGCTTGCGGCCGAAGTGACCGTATGCCGCCGACTTCTGGTAGATCGGCTTGTTGAGGCCCAGATGCTCGCGGATGCCGCGCGGGGTCAGACGCACGAGCTGCGGCAGGATCGCCTCGATCTTGTCATCAGCGACCGTTCCGGTGCCATGCGTATCGACATACAGCGACAGCGGCTCGGCGATGCCGATGGCGTAGGACAGCTGGATGGTGCAGCGGCGCGCAAGCCCCGCAGCGACGATGTTCTTGGCCATGTAGCGGCTGATATAAGCGGCCGAGCGATCGACCTTGGTGGGATCCTTGCCCGAGAACGCGCCGCCACCGTGCGGCGAAGCGCCGCCGTAGGTGTCGACGATGATCTTGCGGCCGGTCACGCCGGCATCGCCGTCAGGGCCGCCGATTTCGAACGATCCGGTCGGGTTGACGTAGATCGCGGTTTCATCGGTGATGAAGCCTTCGGGCAGAACCTTGTGCATCACGCCGACGACATGGTCGTACAGCAGCTGGTACTTGTCGGCATCGCCCTTGCCTTCGTGCCAGAAATAGCCCGGCGCGTGCTGGGTCGAGACGACCAGCGCGGTGGCGCGCACCGGCTTTTCGTTTTCATAAGCGAGCGTCACCTGGCTCTTGGCATCGGGCTCGAGAAAATCGACAACCTTGTTGTGACGGTCGTGGGCCAGCTGCTCGAGGATCTTGTGTGCATAATCAAGCGTCGCGGGCATCAGGTCTTCGGTTTCGTCCGAGGCATAGCCGAACATGATGCCCTGGTCGCCTGCGCCCTCGTCTTTGTTGTCCTTGGCATCAACGCCCTGCGCGATTTCCGAAGACTGGCCGTGCAAGTGGTTTTCGAAGGTGAACGTTTCCCAATGGAAGCCGTCCTGCTGGTAACCGATCCGCTTGACGGTGGCGCGCACCGCCTGTTCGATCTCTTCGAGTGCGCCAGGAGCCCATTCGCCGTTTTCGTAGACGCCCTCGCAGCGGATTTCACCGGCGAGTACCACGCGCTGGGTTGTGGTCAGCGTTTCGCAGGCGACGCGCGCATAAGGGTCCTTGGACATGAACAGATCGACGACAGCGTCGGAAATCTGATCCGCGACCTTGTCGGGATGGCCTTCGCTGACCGATTCGGAGGTAAAGAGGAAGCTCTTGCGCATGGGTCGCCTTCTTGACTGGGGCCCGCCAGTCGCCCCGGCAGGCACATATAAAGATTTCCTTATATGATCGCCCTTAACGACGGAATGCACGCAGTGCAACCGCCAACAACAGAAGCGCCGCTGCAAACATCAGTGGCATCATGTTGCCAAACTGCGCAAACAACGTCGGCGGATGCGCGCGCGGCAGTGCTGCATCGATATGCCCGGCGTTGTGGTGCGCGATGCTATCCAGCACCCGGCCATCGGCATCGATCACTGCCGAAATGCCCGTCGGTGTAGACCGGATGACGGGGATACCCTCTTCGAGCGCGCGCAGCCTGGCCTGCGCCAGATGCTGCGGCGGACCCCAGGCACCGAACCACGCATCATTGCTGGGGTTGAACAGGAACCCGGGACGGTTGGCTGCATCCACCACCTTGCCCGAGAAGATGATCTCGTAGCAGATCTGCAGCCCCATCTGGCCGAACGAGCCCAAATCGAGTGTCTGTGCGCCCGGACCCGGGGTGAAACCGATAGTGCCGGGAACCAGCCGCGACAGGCCCAATTGCCCCAGTATCTCCTCATACGGCAGATATTCGCCGCCGGGCACCAGATGGCTCTTGTCATAACTGCCAAGGATTTCCGCCTCGCTCGACAGCGCAAAAACGCTGTTGGCGGCGGCAACCGTCTGTCCGTTGCGGTCAAAGTCGAGCTTTACGCCACCTGTGACCAGCAGATCGCCATCGTTGATCGAGCGGGTGACGCGCGCGCGAACACCTGCCGCGGTTTCAGGGTAATAGAGGCGGCGGGGGTAGCCATCCTCGAGGAAGTCCTCGATCGCAGCTTCGGGCCAGAACACGATCCGTGACCGCGGTGCCTGGCGGTCGAGCGTCTGCTGGGTCAGCCGGGCGAAATTGCGTGCGGACTCGACCGGGTCGTATTTGTCACCCTGGTCGTTGTTCGGCTGAACCACGGTGATCGGGGTATCTGTGAACCCTGCGGCCTGCCTCTGGCTGAGCCAGCCGGCACCCGATACCGCGCTAACGCCTGCAAGCACTGCCAGCGCAGGCACCCATTGTCGCCGCGACAGCAGCCACAGCGCACCTGCCACCAGCACCACCAAAGCGCCCAGGCCATACGTGCCGATCAACCGCGAACCCCAGCCCGCCTCAAGCGCGACTACCCCCAGCGGGTTCCACGCAAAGCCGGTGAACACCCAGGCGCGCATCCATTCGGTGACCAGCCACAATGCCGCGAACGCGAGGACAAACGCCACACTGTCTCTTCCCTTGCGGCCAGAAACCAGCATTTGGGCGGTGAGCGCGGCCAGCCCTGGGAACAGCGCCAGATACAGCGACAACCCGACGACCGCGATCCAGCCCAGCCAGTGCGGCATGGTATCCTGATAGGTAAAGGCCATCGCGATCCAGTTGAGCCCGACCGAAAACTGCCCCACACCGAAGAACCAGCCGCGCGCAAACGCGCTGCGCCGGTTGGGTGCCAAGGCGATCAGATGGATGAGCAGCGCATAGGCCGCCAATGTCAGAGGCCAGGCCCCCAAGGGCACAAATCCGGTGGCAGAAAGGGCGCCGGCGAGCAGCGCGAACAATCGGGGATAGCGTAGGATCATGGCGCCAAGCCTATGCCCGTGCGGTGATCCCCTGACAATCGGCGTTGCAATGCCGATGTCACACAGCGCCGCAAAATCAGGTGACAGTCGCAGGCCCGATGCCCATAAGCGGCGGCATGAAAAGCCTGTTGCTGTTGCTGAGCCTGCAAACCGCCACCATCCCGGCTCCGGCACCCGAACCGGCGCCGGCACCGATCACCGCGCCTGCGCTCACCCCTGCCCAGCGCGAGGACCTGACCTGCGCTGCGGCATTTGCGATAATCGCCTCCGAACAGACACGCGGCGTGACCTCTGCGCTGGCGTATCCGACGCTCGTCAGCCGGGGGCGTTCGTATTTCGTGATGACCGCCGAGCGGATCGTCACCGAAACCGGATCGAACGACGATGCCGTTGGCCTGGCGCTGACGCAGATTGTCGAACAGTTGCAGGGCGATGCCGCGCAATCGAACGATCCGGCTGGCGTCATTGATGCCATCATGACCCCATGCCTCGCCAAGCTCGACGCCGCAGTGCCGATGCTGCCCCCTCCAACGATTCTCCAGTGCGCGATTTACCTGCAACTCGCGTTCGAGGAGGTCAGCGCCCAGGAAGGCGATTCGGCATCGGCGCGCGACCTCAAGACGCTGGCCGCCGTCCTCGAATCGCGGGCGCGTGACGAGATGCGCGACGAGGGCCTCAGCGGCAACGAATCCGACCAGCGTTTCATCGAAACCCGCGAAGCAATCGACGCGCGCGAAAAGGCGCGCGGCGACGATGACGATGCTGCCGATGTCGATTTCGAGCATTGCTTCACGCTGGCGCGCCCTACCGAGAAGCGCTGACTTTCCGCGCCCATAGCATGGCCCAAAGCCATGGTTCGTATTGGGACACTGCAGGGTGCGCGCGTGTCAAAAATTTGGCGTAAACTGTCACCTTGGGTGACGGCTTTACACATCGTTAACCAATTACCCCTAAATCGTTAACCATAGGCGGTTGCGGCCGTCACGGAATGAATGCGGGGGCAAATCACATGGAATCGCTGGACGGCTTGGCAATGGCAGACCTGATCGTGGGCAACAGCACCGCGATCCGCGAAATTCGTGGGCTGGTGCGTTTTGCCGCGCAGACCCGTGCTTCCGTTCTGATCACTGGCCCATCGGGCACCGGCAAGGAACTGGTCGCCCACGCGCTGCACCGCGCTTCAACGCGGGCGGCTGCCCCGTTCATCGCGGTCAACAGCGGCGCGATCCCGCGCGAGCTGATCGAATCGGAACTGTTCGGGCATGAAAAGGGCAGCTTCACCGGCGCAATGGCGCGCCGGATCGGTCATTTCGAAGCCGCCAACGCAGGAACACTGTTCCTTGACGAAATCGGCGAGATGCCGCTCGACATGCAGGTCCGCCTGCTGCGCGTGCTCGAAGACCAGAAGGTCCGCCGCATCGGCAGCAACGATGATGTCCGCGTCGACGTCCGCCTGATTGCTGCGACCCACCAGTGCCTTGAGAGCGCGATCACCCATGGCCGCTTCCGCGCTGACCTTTTTTACCGCCTCAACGTCCTACCGATCGAACTGCCCGCACTTGCCGACCGGATCGAGGACGTGCCCATGCTGATCCAGCATTTCCTGTCGCGCGGTTTTGCGAGCGACAACCCTCCGGTGTTCACCGACAAGGCGCTCGCCCTGCTGATGGCGCACGACTGGCCGGGCAATGTCCGCGAGCTCAAGAACCTGGTCGAGCGCGCTGCCGTGTTCTTCCGCGGTATGGAAGTGGGCGTTGACCAGATGACGATGCTGCTGCGCCCCTCGCGATCAGCAAGGGCCGCGGCCGTTGCGGCGCCCGCTGCGGTCGAGTTGCCCGAAAATGTGGTTGCGATACCGACCCCGATGGCCGCACCCCCGCGCTTTTCCCGCCCGATGGACCTGCGTGAGCACCTGCAGAACGAAGAAAAGCGCGTCCTGATCGAAGCACTCGCATCAACCGGCGGCGTTGTTTCCGCCGCCGCCCGCCTCGTCATGCTGCAGCGCACGACCTTTGTCGAAAAGATGAAGCGCTACCAGATCGCCCGAGATGTCGCGTTGAGCGCCTGAGGGCAACCTTCTCCCCTCCCGCTGGGGGAGGGGAGATATTGATCAAAAATCCGCCTCTTCATAATGCGAGGGTGGCTTGATCACTTCCATCCGTTCGGCCAGCAACGGACGAAAGGAAGGCCGGGATTTGAACTTTCGATACCAGTCAGCCGTCTGGGCGTGCGCCAGCCAGTCGATTCCCCCCAGATAATCCGCGATCGAGATATGCGCCGCAGCGGAAAGATCCGCCAGGCTCATCGTTGCTCCGCCGATCCACGCGTTATGATCAAGCAGATAGTCGATGTAATCGAGGTGCGTGTTGGCCAGCCGCATCGCCTCGCGCAGCACCCGGCCGTCGGGCGGCTGGCGATAGATCAGCCGCTTGCGCATCCGCTCGTGCATCAGCGGGGCCACGACATCTCCGAAGAACTGCTCGTCGAACCAAGCGACCAACCGCCGGATTTCGGCGCGGTTATCGGCAGAGCCGTTGATCATGGGGTTCTTCTCGACGGTTTCCTCGAAATACTCGCAGATCGCCCAACTGTCGCACAACGTCTGGCCACGATCGCGATGCCGCATCACCGGTGTGCGCCCAGCAGGGTTCATGTCGAGAAACTCGTCGCGCTGCTCCCAGGGTGATTCGCGCACCAGCTCATAGCCAACGCCCTTTTCTCCCAGAAGCAGGCGGACTTTTCGCGAAAACGGACACAAAGGAAACTGGAACAACTGCCACATGCCATTATCCATGCCCCAGCAACGGGCAGGCGTCCACCGCCGCGAACGGAGCGCCTCCGATTTTACCGGTGGAAAGGAACCGGCACCCAGCCTGCGGGGGCGATTCGTCCGAACCTGAACAGATTGTCATTTTATTACGATAAGCCGCAGCAATATATCGACGGACAGCATCTTTCGTTCAGGTTAGAGTCCGGCTCCGGGGTCTAACCGGGAGGGCCGTCGGCGTTAAAACCGACGTCCAACGAAGGACACAAAAATGAAAACACTGACCCCCATTCGGTTCGCAACCTTTGCAGCTTTTGTCGCTGCACCCTTTGCCCTCTCCGCGCCTGTCATGGCGCAGGAAGCTGCTGGACCCGAAGTCTATATCGGCGCGCAGGGCGGCTATCACGATCTGGGCGACAACCCGCTCGGCAAGGATGGCAGCCCGATTTACGGTCTGTTCGCTGGTGTCGACGTTCCCGTCGGCCCTCTGGTCGCCGGTGTGGAAGGTAACTTCCACCTTGGCTCGGGCATCATCGACCGCGAATATGGCGCGACCGGCAAGATCGGCGTGCGCGTCGGCGACAGCGGCCAGATCTTTGCCCGCGGCGGTTATCAGTGGGTCGATGTCAACGTCCGCAAGGCGGTTGGCGTTAATGCCCCGGCTGGCTTCGATGACACCCGTGGCGACTATCTCGTCGGAATCGGTGCCCAGTACAAGATCGGCACCAACACCGCGCTGCGCGTCACGGCTGACACGCTGGGCTTCGACACCACCCGCGTCACCGGTGGCCTCGCGTTCAACTTCTGAACGACGACCGGCTAAGGCCTATTGGCTGAGTAACATCGGCTAAAACGGACCCCGCCTGCGACCCTTCCCCAAGGTTGCAGGCGGGGTTTTGTTTTTATGAAGCGGCGCGTTTTACTCCGCCGCCTCCATCGCCACCGAATCGGTGAGCGGGTGGCTGAGCCGGGTGAGCATTTCCTTGGGGCAGACCTGCCAGAATTGCGGAAGGTACCGGTCCCAGTTGCGCAGGATCTCTTGCGCCCACTGGCTGTCGGTACCTTCAATATGGCCTGCGATCAGGCCCTTCAACCGGTCTTCCCAATAGGCGCTGTCGATCCGTTGCCAGATGATCGATTCAGGGTTGGCGTGGCCGGAAAAGCGATCGTTCCGGTCGAGCACGAAGGCCATGCCGCCGGTCATCCCTGCGCCGAAATTGCTTCCAGTTTCACCCAGGATCACTGCCATGCCGCCGGTCATGTATTCGCAGCCATTGGCGCCGCAGCCCTCGACCACCACTTGCGCGCCCGAATTGCGCACTGCAAAACGCTCGCCCGCCTGGCCTGCTGCAAACAGCCTGCCTGCGGTCGCGCCGTACAGAACGGTGTTGCCGATGATCGTGTTGGCATGACTGACCAGGGGCGAGCTGACCGTGGGCCGCACGATGATCGTGCCGCCCGACAGCCCCTTGCCGACATAGTCGTTGGCATCGCCGAACACCTCGAGCGTGATCCCCTGGCACAGGAAGGCACCCAGTGACTGGCCCGCAGAGCCACGCAGGCGGATGCGGACATGGCCCTCATCGAGCGCCTTCATGCCATAGATCCGGGTGATCTCCGCCGAGAGCCGGGTACCGACCGCGCGGTGGGTGTTGCGCACGTTGTAGGTCAGCTGCATCTTCTCGCGCCGGTCGAACACGGGCTTGGCATCCTTGATGATCAGCGCATCAAGGCTGTCGGGCACCGGATTGCGCCAGGTATCGAGGTTGAACCGGCGCTGGTCGCTGGCGACATCGACCTTGGCGAGGATCGGGTTGAGATCGAGATCGTCGAGATGCTCGGCGCCGCGACTGACCTGGCGCAGCAGATCGGTGCGGCCGATGATCTCATCAAGGCTGCGAAAACCCAGCCGGGCGAGGATTTCGCGCACTTCCTCGGCGATGAAGGTCATCAGGTTGATGACCTTTTCGGGTGTTCCGGTGAACTTGGCGCGAAGGCGTTCGTCCTGCACGCAGATTCCCACCGGACAGGTGTTGCTGTGGCACTGGCGCACCATGATGCAGCCCATCGCCACCAGCGAAAGCGTGCCGATGCCGAACTCTTCGGCTCCCAGGATCGCCGCGATCACGACATCGCGTCCGGTCTTGAGCCCACCATCGGTGCGCAACCTGACCCGGTGACGCAGGCCGTTGAGCGAGAGCACCTGGTTGGCTTCGGACAGGCCCATTTCCCACGGCGTTCCGGCATATTTGATGCTGGTCTGCGGGGATGCCCCGGTGCCGCCGACATTGCCCGAGATCAGAATCACGTCGGCATGCGCCTTGGCGACACCCGCCGCGATCGTGCCGATACCCGCAGCAGAGACAAGCTTGACACACACCCGCGCGTGGGGGTTGATCTGCTTGAGATCATAGATCAGCTGCGCCAGATCCTCGATCGAATAGATGTCGTGGTGCGGCGGCGGGCTGATCAACGTCACCCCAGGAGTGGAGTGGCGCAATTTGGCGATGTATTCGGTGACCTTGAAGCCGGGCAACTGACCGCCCTCGCCGGGCTTGGCGCCTTGCGCGACCTTGATCTCGATCTCCTCGCATGCGCCCAGATACTCGGCTGTGACGCCGAAGCGGCCCGATGCAATCTGCTTGATGCCGCTGTTGGCGTTGTCGCCATTGTAGCGGGGCGAATAGCGTTCGGAAGCCTCGCCGCCCTCGCCCGACACCGCCTTGGCGCCGATGCGGTTCATCGCGATCGCCAGAGTTTCATGCGCTTCGGGCGAGAGCGCGCCCAGCGACATTCCAGGCGTCACGAAGCGCTTGCGGATCTCGGTGATCGCCTCGACTTCGTCCAAGGGCACCGCCTTGGGCGCGTAATTGAACTCCATCAGATCGCGAAGGTACACCGGTGGCAGCTGGCGCACGCCTTCGGCGAACTGGAGGTATTGCGAATAGCTGTCCTTGGCGACTGCGGTCTGCAGCAGATGCATCAGGCCGGCCGAATAGGCATGCGCCTCGCCGCCATCGCGCTGCTTGTAGAAGCCGCCGATCGGCAGCCGCGCGACATTGCTGTCCCACGCCATGTCATGCCGCAACTTGGCGTTGAGGTGCAGCGAGGCATAGCCCTCGCCCGAGATCTTCGACGGCATTCCCGGGAAAAGATCGTTGACCAGCGCGCGGCTCAAGCCGACCGCCTCGAAGTTGTAACCGCCGCGGTAGCTCGAGATCACCGCGATGCCCATCTTGGACATGATCTTGAGCAGACCCTCGTTGATCGCCTTGCGGTAATTGGCGACGCAGGTGTCGAGCGACAGGTCGCCGCACAGGCCGCGCGCCTGGCGGTCGGCGATCGAAAGCTCGGCCAGCCACGCGTTGACCGTGGTCGCGCCTGCGCCGATCAGCACCGCGAAATGGTGGGTGTCGAGGCACTCGGCCGAGCGCACGTTGATCGACGAATAGGCACGCAGGCCCTTGCGAACCAGATGCGTGTGCACCGCGGCGGCGGCCAGGATCATCGGCACGCCGACATGGTCCTCGTCCGCACTCTCGTCGGTCAGGAAAATCTCGGTGCTGCCTTCGCGCACCGCCTGTTCGGCCTCGTTACGAATGCGGGTGATCGCAGCGCGCAGCTGCTCGGGGCCGCCATCGGCAGCGAACACGCAATCGATCTGCGCGACGTTCGATCCGAAATCGGCCTTGAGCCGCAGCCAGTCGGCATTGGTCAACACCGGGGTTTCCAGCACCAGCACGCGCTCGTTCTGGCTGTCCTGCTCGAGGATGTTGGCGAGGTTCGAGAACCGCGTCTTGAGGCTCATCACATGCCGTTCGCGCAACGAATCGATCGGTGGGTTGGTGACCTGACTGAAGTTCTGTCGGAAGAACTGCGCGACCGGGCGCGGCTTGGTGCTGACCACCGCGAGCGGGGTGTCATCGCCCATCGATCCGATCGCTTCCTTGGCGTCCTCGGCCATCGGCGCGAGGATCGTCTCCATGTCCTCGATGGTGAGGCCGGCTGCGACCTGCCGCCGGGTGAGTTCGGCGCGGGTCATGTCGGGCAGGCTGTCCGCACCGGCCGGTGCCAGGTCGGAGAGTTGGCGGAAGCCCTTGACCAGCTCGCCATAAGGCTGCTCGGCGGCGATCCGGTCCTTGATCGCGCGATCATGGTAGAAGCGCCCCTCGTGCAGATCGACCGCGATCATCTGGCCCGGGCCCAGGCGGCCCTTCTCGACGATGCTGCTTTCGGGCAGCACGACCATTCCGGTTTCAGACCCGATCACGAGCAGGTTATCGTTGGTAACGCTGTACCGCAGCGGACGCAGCGCGTTGCGATCGACCCCTGCCACCGCCCAGCGGCCATCGGTCATCGCGAGCGCAGCCGGGCCATCCCACGGCTCCATGACGCTGGCCATATATTCGTACATCGCCTTGTGCTCTGGCGGCAGCACCTGGTCGCCCTGCCAGGCCTCGGGCACCAGCATGATCTTGGCGGTGGGGGCTTCGCGGCCCGAGCGGCAGATCGCCTCGAACACCGCATCGAGCGCGGCGGTATCCGACGCGCCAGCGGGGATCACCGGCTTGATGTCCTCGCTGTTCTCACCGAACGCCAGGCTCGCCATCTTGATCTCGTGGCTCTTCATCCAGTTCTTGTTGCCGCGGATGGTGTTGATCTCGCCATTGTGCGCCAGGCAGCGGAAAGGCTGCGCCAGCCACCACTGCGGGAAGGTGTTGGTCGAATAGCGCTGATGGAAGATCGCGATCCGGCTTTCGAAACGCAGATCGGTGAGGTCGGGGTAGAACACCGACAGGCTCTCGGCGAGGAACAGACCCTTGTAGATGATTGATCGGCACGACAGCGAGCAGACGTAGAAATCGTTGATCTGCGCGGCGATCACCTTGTTCTCGATCCGCCTGCGGACAAGATACAGCTGCTTTTCGAACTCGGCGACGTTCTGCTCGTCGGGCATTGGCCCTGCGATCATGATCTGCTCGATCTCGGGGCGGGTGCGCTGCGCCTTGTCGCCGATCACCGAAATATCGACCGGAACCTGGCGCCAGCCGTAAATGGTATAACCCGCCTCGATGATCTCGCTCTCGACGATCGTGCGGCAGGTCTCCTGCGCCTGCAGATCGGTGCGCGGCAGGAACAGCATGCCGACAGCAAGCTTGTTGGGCAGCACCTTGTGGCCACTGTCAGCGATCGCATCGTCGAAGAAGCGCACGGGCAGATCGACATGCAGCCCCGCGCCGTCGCCGGTCATGCCATCGGCATCGACCGCGCCGCGATGCCACACCGCCTTCAAGGCATCGATCGCACTTTCGACGACGCGCCGCGAGGGCCTGCCATCGGTGGCGGCGACCAGACCGACACCGCAGGCATCGGATTCATAATCGGGGCGGTACATGCCCTCGCGGGCAAGGCGTTCGTGTTCCGGGGTGGGAAAGTGCGTCATCGTTCGTGTCTTTCTTCTCGGGCGTCCGGAGCTTTTGCTGCTCCCGGTCCGCCCGGTCATGTCTGCCTCAGGCTGCGATCATCTGTGCGGTGCGTGCCTTGGCTTTCAGATACTTGTGCATATGCTCGGCGACATCGCGGCCATCGCGGATCGCCCAGACCACCAGCGATGCTCCGCGCACGATATCGCCTGCGGCAAACACGCCATCGAGACTGGTCATCATCGACTGATGGTCGACCCGAAGCGTGCCCCAGCGGTTGACCGAGAGATCGTCGCAGCCGAATGCGCCTGGCAGATCTTCGGGGTCGAAGCCCAAAGCCTTGATCACCAGATCGGCGGGGACCGAAAAGTCGCTATCGGGATCGGGCTCGGGTGCGCTGCGTCCCGAGGCATCGGGCGCGCCCAACCGCATCCGGCTGGCGCGAACGGCGCGGGCGTGCGGCGTGCCTTCGACCGCGACGGGACCCGAGAGCCAGACGAACTCGACGCCCTCTTCCTCGGCATTGAGCACTTCGCGCTGCGATCCGGGCATGTTGATCCGGTCGCGCCGGTAGAGGCATTTGACCGACGCCGCGCCCTGGCGGACGGCGGTGCGAACGCAGTCCATCGCGGTATCGCCGCCGCCGATCACGACGACATTCTTGCCTTGCGCATTGAGCGCACCGCTGTCGAAATCGGGCACCTCATCGCCAAAGCCCTTGCGGTTTGAGGCGACGAGAAAATCGAGCGCAGGCACCACGCCATCGGCACCGATGCCGGGCACCTTGATGTCGCGCGCCTTGTACACCCCGGTGGCGATCAGGATCGCGTCGTGCTTGTCGCGCAGATCTTCCATGCTCGCGTCGCGGCCGACATCGAATCCGGTGTGGAACACGATCCCTGCGTCCTCGAGCCTTTTAACGCGGCGCATGACCACGTCCTTTTCGAGCTTGAACCCGGGGATGCCATAGGTCAGCAACCCGCCGGCGCGATCATAGCGGTCATAGACATGGACGTCATAGCCGCCCATGCGCAGATATTCCGCCGCCGTCAGCCCTGCGGGGCCCGCCCCGATGATGCCGACCGACTGGCCGCGCGAACGCCCGACCGCGACCGGCTCGACCCAGCCCTGCTCCCAGGCGGTATCGGTGATGTACTTTTCAACCGAGCCGATGGTGACTGCGCCATGGCCGGAAAATTCGATCACGCAATTGCCCTCGCACAGCCGGTCCTGCGGGCAGATGCGGCCGCAGATTTCGGGCATGGTCGAGGTGAGGTTCGACATTTCGTACGCCTCGCGCAACCGGCCCTCGGCGGTCAGCCGCAGCCAGTCGGGGATATGGTTGTGCAACGGGCAGTGCGTCGAGCAATACGGCACGCCGCATTGCGAGCAGCGCGCCGACTGGGCCTGCGCGGCCTTGCCATCCAAGCGATCGGAAATCTCGTCAAAGTCTTCGGCGCGGGCGCCGGCGTCACGCTTGGGCGGATACGACTGGCCCAGATCGACGAACTTGAGCATCGCCAGCTTCTCGGTCGCCATGGCAGCGCCCTGCGCCATCGTCTTATCTTGTCCGGGCGCGTGCCCGTGTTGCGGAATGTCAGCCATGCCCCACCTGTTGCGAAGATGTTCATACAGCGGCACAGGCATCAGCCCGCCGCGATTGCCGCAGCTTTAGGCCATCACACCACCAGAGTCACGCATTTTTATACCGGTAGGTAAGCGATGCATACCTATATTTCCGGAGCGATCTTTCCTTGTCGCACGCAGCGCCAGAGAGAAGAATATATACATATCAAACCGGTCCCTTTTTTCCCCGAGACAGCGTCCGTGCTTGCCATTAAACGCGGGCGCTCACCAAAACTGAGGCGACGGGCGACATCGGGCCACGTCATATGAAAGCTGATGCGCATGGACTTTATCCAGATGTTGCTGATTGCCATCGTGCAGGGCGTCACCGAGTTCTTGCCGATATCCTCGTCGGGCCATCTGATCCTGCTTCCGGTTCTGACCGGCTATGAAGATCAAGGCCCGATGATCGATGTCGCGGTGCATGTCGGCTCGCTGCTGGCGATCATCACCTATTTCTTCCGCGATGTCTGGGGCCTGGCCCGGGGCGGGTTTGCGACCATCGGCATCGGAAAGGCTCCCGCAGAGCGCCGCCTGTTCTGGTTCATCATCCTGGGCACCATCCCTGCGGTAATGGTCGGGCTTTTTCTCAAGCAGGGGGATTATCTCGAGGGGTTCCGCTCGACCCAGCTCGTCGCCATCAACCTGATCATCTACGGCGTGCTGCTGGGCATCGCCGACCGTCTGGGCCGCTCGGACCGCAGCTATGAGGACATGGGCCTCAAGGACGCGGTGATCGTCGGACTGGCGCAGGCGCTCGCGCTGGTCCCGGGAACATCACGCTCGGGCGTGACAATGACCGCCGCGCGCGTACTGGGCTTCGGCCGCGTCGAAGCGGCGCGTTTCTCGTTTCTGCTGTCGATCCCGGCGGTTGCGGGTGCGGGCGTGCTGATCGTTCCCGATCTGCTCGAGGCGGGGGGCAACATGGCGATCGAAGCACTGATTACCGGTGCACTGACCTTCCTGGCAGCCTTTGGTACCATGGCATTCCTGATGCGCTTTCTGAAACGCGCGTCGATGATGGTGTTCGTGGTTTATCGCATCATCATGGGCGTGGCGCTGCTGATACTGTTCTGAAGGGCGCCCTCGCTTCATCATCGCCGGGCACGATCAGGTGCTGACATCCACGATCGCTTATGGCAGCATCACTGCCAATAGATAGGTGCCACAGCACCAGAGGATCAGGATGGAGGATGACGATGAAGCGGATCTGGAAAACCGGCGTGATGGCGCTCGCGCTCGCGACCCCTATGGCAGCGCAGGCGCAGTTGACCGATGCCGAACGCGCCGCGGTGCTCGCCCGCCTGCCCGCCGATAACGGCAGCGACAGGGCAGATGCGACCCGCGGCAAGATCGCCGAAATCCCCGGCGGTCTGATCCGAACCCCCGATGGCACGACGGTGTGGGATGCCGGCGCGTTCGATTTTCTCAAGGCCGAAACCGCGCCTGCCAGTGTCCACCCTTCGTTATGGCGCCACGCCCAGCTCAACCATATCCATGGATTGTTCGAGATCGTTCCGGGCAAGATCTGGCAGGTGCGCGGCTATGACCTTGCGGTGATGACGATCATCGCTGGCAAGACCGGCTGGATCGTCATCGACCCATTGCTCACCGAAGAGGCCGCCGCTGCCGCGATGGCGCTGACCGAATCGAAAATCGGCAAGCGCCCGATCTCCGCCGTGCTGTTCAGCCATAGCCATGCCGATCATTTCGGCGGTGTCGGCGGCATCATTTCCGCCGATGAGGTCAAAAAGCGCAAGATCCCCATCGTTGCGCCGCACGGCTTTGCCGAGGAAGCGGTCAGCGAGAACGTGCTCGCGGGCAACACGATGACGCGGCGCAGCGCGTACATGTTCGGGACCGCGCTGGCTCCAAGCGCTGAAGGGCGGGTCGACAACGGTCTGGGAACCGGGCTTTCGGTCGGCACCACCGGCTACCTTGCGCCCAACATGCTGATCGGGCCGGAAGGCGGTCTCAAGACCATCGATGGCGTGCGGTTCGACTTCATGGATGCTGCCGGGACCGAGGCGCCCGCCGAATTCCTGTTCTATCTGCCCGATTTCAAGGTGCTGCACACCACCGAGGTTTCGGTCAAGACGCTGCACAACATCCTGACGCTGCGCGGCGCGCAGGTGCGCGATGCCTTGCGTTGGTCGAAGATCATCGACAACGCGCTAGTCAAATGGGGCGATGACGCCGAGATTCAGATCGCATCACACAACTGGCCGACCTGGGGCCAGCCGCGCGTTGCGGCCTATCTGGAGAACCAGCGCGATGCCTATCGCTATGTCCACGACCGCACCTTGGGCCGCGCCAATGCGGGCATGACGCTGCACGAGGTCGCCGATGGCATCGCCGAACCATCCGCGCAGCAACAGACGTTCGCCTCGCGCGGCTATTACGGCACGGTCAACCACAACATGAAGGCGACCTATCAGCGCTATTTCGGCTGGTGGGACGGGATACCGGCCAATTTCAACCCGGTGCCTCCGGTCGCAGCGGCCAAGGGCTATGTCGAGCTGGCCGGCGGCGCGGACGCGCTGCTCGCGGCGGGCCGGAAGGCGCAAGGCGCGGGCAACCACCGCTGGGCCGCCGAACTGCTCAACCATCTGGTATTTGCCGATCCCGCCAATGCCGCAGCCAAGGCGGCGCTGGCCGACAGCTATGAAGCCCTGGGCTTTGCCGCCGAATCCGCAGTGTGGCGCAATTACTATCTGGCAGGCGCGGCAACGTTGCGCGGCACCGAGCTGCCCCGGAGCGGCGCGAGCACCCAGAGCCGCAGCTTCATCAGCGCGATTCCGACGGCCGAGTTCTTCGATGCGCTGGCGACAAGGTTCGCCGCCGAGCGATCGGGGAATATGCGGGCAAAGATCAACTTCATCCTGCCCGACACCAACGAGACGCTGGGGATCATCGTCAACGGCGATGTCGAGATCCCGCGCTACGGCGCGACACTCGCCAACGCCAACGCCACCGTCACATTGAACCGCAAGGATTTCGACGCCATCGTGCTCGGCGAGACTGATTTTCCGAAACTGATGCAATCAGGCGCGATGAAGATCGACGGCGATTCAGCGCTGTTCCTGCGCTGGCTGATGCTCCACCCGCCGTTCGACTCGGGCTTTGCGGTGGTGACGCCGTGAGGATAGCCATCCGCGAGCCTACCCCATTCCCGTTCAGCCTGAGCCTGTCGAAGGCCCCGCGCTATGGGTTGCCAAACAATGCGATCGTTTTCCGGCGAAAGCCGGAATCCAGAGTGTTTACAGCAAAACGTCGCCCCTGGGCTCCGGCTTTCGCCGGAGAACGGCTTTACCTGTAGCTCGAACACGCGCGCGTGGCCTTCGACAGGCTCGGGCCGAGCGGAGTTTGGGTACAGGAATGCAGGAGAACTCCTACCGCTCAAACCGGTCGATCACCCACGTCTCCGCCAGCGCGGCCTCGGTCCACTGCGCCATCCATTCATGGCCCATCACCGCATCGCTATACGCCTGGGCAAAGCCGGGGAGCGTAAAGCCATAGGTTTCGAACCGGCTGATGACAGGCGCGAACATGATGTCGGCCGCGCCGAAGCTGCCGAACAGGAAAGGCCCGCCCCGCCCCCAGCGCGCGCGCGCCTCTGCCCACAAAGTCAGGATGCGCATCGCGTCCTGGTGCGCTTCGGGGCTGACCGGCACATCGGTATGCCGCGCGCGCATGTTCATGCTTAACTCGCGGCGCAGCGCCAGATAACCGCAATGCATTTCGGCGGCCATCGAACGGGCAAGGCCGCAGGCGACCGGGTCCTTGGGCCAGAAACGGTCGCGGTGGGTCTTGTCCGCCAACCAGTCGATGATGGCGAGCGAATCCCACACCACCGCTTCGCCATCCCACAACACCGGAACCTTGCCGGCAGAGGGCTGAAATTCCTCGCGCTGACGGGTCTCGGCCCAGGCATCGTCATACAAGGGCACGACGATTTCTTCGAAGGGCAGGCCCGACTGTTTGCACGCCAGCCAGCCACGCAGCGACCAGCTCGAATAGTTCTTGTTGCCGATGTACAGTTTCATAAGTGCCCCTCGTGATGCCACCGGAATTGCGTTCGTTCTCCGGCGCACGCCGGAGCCCATGAGTCAGATCACACTGCTGTCGCCCTAGGTTCCGGCTTTCGCCGGAAAACAGCGTGTCTGACGGACCCTATTCGCTGATCGAATCCATCACGAAGCCGCGCAGTTCGTCAATCCCCATCCGCTTTTCGGACGAGGTGATGATGACGTCGGGGAAGGCGGCGGCGTGCTTGCGGGCTTCGGCGCGGGTGGCATCAGCGACCTTTTCCAGATCGCTTGCCTTGATCTTGTCGGCCTTGGTCAGCACCAGCCGATAGCTGACGGCAGCTTCGTCGAGCATCTTCATGACGTCGAGATCGACTTCCTTGACCCCGTGGCGGCTGTCGATCAGCACCAAAGTGCGCTTGAGCACCGCGCGGCCGCGGAGATAGTCGTTGATCAGGAACCGCCATTTCTTGACGACATCCTTGGGCGCCTTGGCATAGCCATAGCCCGGCATATCAACCACGCGGAAGCGTACCGGATCGCCGACTTCGAAGAAGTTCAGCTCTTGCGTGCGGCCCGGGGTCACCGAGGTACGCGCGATCGCCCGCCTGCCGACCAGCGCGTTGAGCAGCGAGGACTTGCCGACGTTCGAACGCCCCGCAAACGCGATTTCGGGCACCGCAGGCGGCGGCAGGAATTCAAGCGCAGGGGCCGATTTGAGGAACGTCACCGAGCCCGAGAACAGCCGGTTGGCTTCCTGTAGCAGCGGGTGGACTGCGGGCTTGGCTTCGTCATCCATGGTCATCGTCCATTCCTTCGTCATTCCCGCGCACGCGGGAATCCCGCTTTTGCGCCAACGCTAAGACAGGTAGCGGGACCCCCGCCTGCGCGGGGGTGACGAGAATTGTGGCAGCATTCACGCCTTGCTCTTGTCCTTCTCGGCCTTGGCCGCCTTGGCCGCCGCCTCTTGCGCGGCGAGCTCCTTGAGCTGCGGATGGCGGCTGTACAGCCACTTCTGCTGCGCGATGGTCAGGATGTTCGACATCGCCCAGTACAGCTGCAGGCCCGCCGCAAACGGCGCCATCACGAACATCAGCACCCACGGCATGATCGAGAACACCTGCTGCTGCACGGGATCCATCGGCGCGGGATTGAGCTTGAACTGCAGCCACATCGTGACGCCCAGGATGATCGGCAGGATGCCGATGGCGATCATGCTCGGCGGATCGAACGGCAGCAGGCCGAACAGGTTGACCGGGGTCAGCGGATCGGGCGCGGACAGATCCTTGATCCACAGTGCGAATGGCTGATGTCGCATTTCGATCGCCAGCAGCAGCACCTTGTACAGCGCGAAGAACACCGGAATCTGCAGGAACATCGGTAGGCATCCGGCGAGCGGATTGACCTTTTCCTTCTTGTACAGCTCCATCATCTCGGTCTGGAGCTTCTGCTTGTCGTCCTTGTAGCGCTCCTGCAGCGCCTTCATCTTGGGCTGCACCGCGCGCATCTGCGCCATCGAGGCGAACTGGCGCTGCGCGATGGGGTACATCAGACCGCGGATGATGATGGTGAGCAGGATGATCGCCACGCCGAAGTTGCCGACCTGCTCGAACAGCCAGTTGAGCAGCTTGAAGATCGGCTTTTCGAACCAGATGAACCAGCCCCAGTCGACCGCACGGTCGAGCAGCTTGATATCCTTGGCATCAACATAATCGTCGAGCAGCTCGGTTTCCTTGGCACCGGCAAACAGCATCGAGTTGGTCTCGATCATCCTGCCGGGCGCGACCACCGTGGTGTCGAACAGCAGTTCGGACTGATAGAGCTGGCCGCCGAGCGACCGGAAATTGCCTGCCATCTTGCTGGTCGAGCCAGGCGCGGGGATCAGCGCAGACAGCCAATAGTGGTCGGTAAAGCCCAGCCAGTCGATGTTGCCGCCATATTCGACAAGCTTTGTGGGGCTTTCGTCGAGATCGTCATAATGCACGTCGAAATCGGCGACATCGTCGAACACGCCGATCGGGCCATTGCGGACCGTCCAGGTGCTGGGGTCGGCATTCGCACTGGTGCGGTTGATCAGGCCCAACGGCCGGACGATCGCAGGCGTGGCACCCGAGTTGATAAAGCGCTGGGTGACGGTGATCAGGTAGTTGGCATCGATCGCATAGACGATCTCGAAACGCTGTCCGGCAGGGTTGGTCCAGCGCAGGGTGATCGGGGTGGCAGGCGTCAGCGTGCCGCCGCTCGGGGTCCACACGGTCTGGCTGGTCGGGGTGGCCACGCCTTCGCCAATCCAGCCGAACTGCGCGAAATACTGGTCTGCCGTACCTGCGGGCGAGAACAGGTGGACAAGGTCGCTGTCCTTGTCGAGCCGCTCGCGGTAGTCCTTGAGCACGATGTCATCAAGGCGCGCGCCGGTGAGGTTAATCGAGCCGCCGACGCGCGGCGCATCGATCGTGACGCGGGTGCTGTCGGCAAGCACGGCGGTGCGGCTGCGGATGACCTTGGAGGCGCTCCCGGTATCGGGAACGGTGCCGGCGACGGTGCCCGATGTGGCGCCGGTTCCGGGTGCAACGGGATCGAGACCGGGGCGCGGCGCGTTCGCCACATCTTCGACGGTCGCTGGACGCGCTGGATAGAACACCTCCAGCGCATAAGGCCATCCGAACAGAATCAGGGCCATCAGGGTGATGGCCAGGATGACGTTACGCTGATTCTCCACGCTTCAAACCTCGTTCCGGTAATGCATTCGGGGGCGCCTCATGTGCGCGTCAGGGCACCGGATCATGGCCGTGCCCGCCCCATGGGTGACAGCGCAATAGCCGCTTCGTCGCCAGCCAGCCACCCTTAATCGCACCATGGCGATTCAGCGCCTGAATGGCGTATTCCGAGCAGCTTGGGTCATAGCGGCAGGCAGGCGGCAGGATCCGTGATGGCCCCAGTTGCCAGCCCCTGGCGATCCAGATCAGGACGTGCTTCATCGCGAGCGCTTACCGCCGCCGGGGCTTGCCGCGCGGCGGGCGGCGATCGGCCGAGGCCTTGCCATCGCGCACCCGTTCGAGCGCGCGCACCAGATCGGCCTGCATCACCGCAAACTCGCGGGTCATCGCCTCGTCCCGCCCGATCAGCACATGATCCGCGCCGGGCAAGCCGTGGGTCTTGAGCACCTCGTGTACCATCGCACGAAAGCGTCGCTTGATTCGGTTGCGGACCACCGCGTTGCCGATCTTCTTGGTGACGGTGTAGCCGACGCGCGTCTGTGCGCTGTCATCGCCGCGCTGCTTGACCAGCAGCACGAACGCAGGCGTTCCAACCCGCAGCCCGCCATTGGCGCTGAGAAAATCCGATCGCAGACGCAGCACTACGGGCGCGCCGGAGGTATCCGGAGCGCCCGTCGATGCGGTCAGACTGAATGATGAATCAGCAGCTACGCCCGAATCTCCGGGCGCCGACTGATCCACAGCCCCGATCAGGCGCTCAGGCGCTTACGGCCACGGGCACGACGGGCGCGCAGAATGGCGCGACCACCGACGGTCGAGGTGCGCTGACGGAAGCCGTGACGACGAGCGCGCACAAGGTTGCTGGGCTGAAATGTGCGCTTCATGCGGCACTCCTGAAAACTGTGACCCGAAAACCGGGTGTGATGATGGTGGTCGATTCGCCGCAAGCTACAGCCGATGCCGAGCCCGCGAAAGCAGGCCGCATACGTTTGGGGGCAGGCAAAGTCAAGCGATCCAAGCGCCGCCCGCGCCATTTCCGGCGCCGCGACCGGTGCTTCGATCAGCCCGCCGCCGCCTCGCATACGGTCAGGATGCTCACCAGATTCCCGATCGGGCTTACATCACGCAGCGCACGCGCCAGCGCCAGGTTTCGCGCCGCCTCGTCTGAAAGGCCGGCGGCCTGATACCGCTCCGGGGTCAATCGCGCGGTCAGTTTGGTTTCCAGCGCCTGCAGCCGCGTCACGAAGGCCTCGCTCCCGGTATCGTCGAGGTCGCCCTGCGCCATATCGGACAGGTACATGGTCAGCGCGAGGCACTGCATATCGCGCGCAAATGGATCGGAAGGCAGCGTTATCGTGCGCCTGGAACTGATCAGGGGATAGCGGTTGGCGCATTGCGGCAGCATTGCCGGGGCATCGGTTGCCAGCGTATCCAGATTGGGCGGCGGCGCTGCGACCAGCTCTTCAACCTTGTCGACGAAGCCATCGGGCGCGTCGGCGGTCGCGGTGCGAGCGGCGTCGAACAGGAACCACATCGCCTCGGCCATCGGCTCGGCCTGGCCGCGGCCGGTCAATACCGCGGAATAAAAGCACATGATCGCAGCATCCTGCGAGCTTGCAGGCAGCTGCGGTGCGGGTTGCGCCTGCGCCCCTTGAATACCGGCAAGGGCCAGCGCCGCGCCAATCAGCGCGACCCCGGCCCTTGCACGAAATCCTGAGGCAGGCGCGATCATGCAGCCAGTTTGCGCAGCACGTAGTGCAGGATGCCGCCGTTCATGAAGTATTCGAGCTCGTTGGCGGTATCGATCCGGCACAGCGCCTCGAAGTTGAAGGTGGTGCCATCGGCGCGGGTGACCTTGACGGTGACCTGCTGGCGCGGCTTGATATCGGCGACGCCTTCGATAGTGAAGCTGTCGTCACCGGTCAGGCCCAGCGTCTCGCGGGTATCGTCGCCCTGGAACTGCAGCGGCAGCACGCCCATGCCGACGAGGTTCGAGCGGTGGATACGCTCGAAGCTTTCGACGATCACCGCGCGGACGCCGAGCAGGTTGGTGCCCTTGGCCGCCCAGTCGCGCGACGATCCGGTGCCGTATTCCTTGCCCGCAATCACCACCAAAGGCGTGCCATCGGCCTTGTGCCGCATCGCGACGTCGTAGATCGGCATCACTTCCTGGCCATAGCGGCTCATGCCGCCCTCGATGCCGGGGACCATTTCGTTGCGGATGCGGATGTTGGCGAAGGTGCCGCGCATCATCACGTCATGATGGCCACGGCGCGCGCCATAGCTGTTGAAGTCCGCACGTGCGACCTGATGCTCCATCAGCCACTTGCCTGCGGGGCTGTCGGCCTTGATCGAGCCTGCGGGCGAAATGTGGTCGGTGGTGATCGAATCGCCGAGGATTGCCAGCGGCTTGGCCTCGATGATGTCGCTGACCGGTTCGGGGGTCATGCTCATGCCCTCGAAATACGGGGGGTTGGCGACATAGGTCGATCCGGCGCGCCAGTTGTAGGTGTCCGATCCTTCGACATTGATCGCCTGCCAATGCTCGTCGCCCAGATAGACGTTGGCGTAGCGGGCCTGGAACATTTCGCGGTCCATGCAGGTCGCGATGGTGTCCGAGACCTCAAGGTTGGTTGGCCAGATGTCCTTGAGATAGACATCGTGCCCATCGGTCGCCTGGCCGATCGGGGTGGTGGTGAAATCCTCGATCACCGTTCCCTTGAGCGCATAGGCGACGACCAGCGGCGGGCTCGCGAGGAAGTTGGCGCGCACGTCGGGCGAGACGCGACCTTCGAAGTTGCGGTTGCCCGAGATCACGGCGGCAGCGACCAGGCCGTTCTCGTTGATCGCCTTGCTGATCGGCTCGGCGAGCGGGCCCGAATTGCCGATGCAGGTGGTGCAGCCATAGCCGACAAGGTTGAAGCCGATATTGTCGAGATGCGGCTGCAGGCCCGACTTGTTGAAATAGTCGGTGACCACCTGCGATCCCGGTGCCAGCGAAGTCTTGACCCAGGGCTTGGGCTTGAGGCCCAGCTCGTTCGCCTTCTTGGCGACCAGCCCTGCGGCGATCATCACGCTGGGGTTCGAGGTGTTCGTGCACGAAGTGATCGCGGCAATCATCACGTCGCCATCGCCGATGTCATAATCCTTGCCCTCGACCGCGACGCGCATGTTGGCGCGCTTGTAGGTGTCGGCCATGTCCTTGGCGAACACATCATCAACCTCGGTCAGATCAACGCGATCCTGCGGGCGCTTGGGGCCGGCGAGCGAGGGAATGACGGTCGACAGGTCGAGCTCGAGCGTGCTGGTGAACACCGGATCGGCGGCATCGGGGTGGATCCAGAAGCCCTGCTCCTTGGCATAGGCCTCGACCAGCGCCAGCGCGTCTTCATCGCGGCCGGTGAGCCGCATGTAATCGAGCGTCTTGTCGTCGATGCCGAAGAAACCGCAAGTCGCGCCATATTCGGGCGCCATGTTGGCCAGCGTCGCGCGATCGGCGAGGCTGAGCGAAGCCAGGCCCGGGCCGAAATATTCGACAAAGCGGCCGACCACGCCATGCGAACGCAGCATGTTGGTGCAGGTCAGCACCAGGTCGGTCGCGGTCACGCCTTCGTTGAGCGATCCGGTGAGCTTGAAACCGACGACCTCGGGGATCAGCATCGAGACCGGCTGGCCGAGCATCGCAGCTTCCGCCTCGATCCCGCCGACGCCCCAGCCGAGCACGCCGAGGCCGTTGATCATCGTGGTGTGGCTGTCGGTGCCGACGCAGGTGTCGGGATAGGCGACTGTCGCGCCGGTCTCGTCGGTGCTGGTCCACACCGCCTGTGCGATGTTCTCAAGGTTCACCTGGTGGCAGATACCGGTGCCTGGGGGGACCGCCTTGAAGTTGTCGAGGCTCTTGGAACCCCACTTCAGAAAGTCGTAGCGCTCGCCGTTGCGGTAATATTCGATCTCGACATTCTGTTCGAACGCCTTGGGGTGGCCGAATTCATCGACCATCACTGAGTGGTCGATCACCAGATGGACGGGGACGAGCGGGTTGATCTTGCTGGTATCACCGCCCAGCGTGGCAATAGCATCGCGCATCGCGGCGAGATCGACCACGCAGGGAACGCCGGTGAAATCCTGCAGCAGCACGCGCGCGGGGCGATACTGGATCTCGGCGCTCGACACGCGGTCCTTCTGCCAGTCGACGATCGCCTGCGCATCGGCAACCGAAACGGTGAAACCGCCATCTTCGAAGCGCAGCATGTTCTCGAGCAGCACCTTCATGCTGAACGGCAGCCGCGAAATGTCACCCAGCTTTTCCGCCGCCTTGGCGAGCGAGTAATACGCGATGGACTTGCCGCCCACCTCCATGGTCGCACGGGTGCCGAGCGTGTCGTGTCCAACAGCGGTCATAGGGAGTCCCTTCCAAGAGTAACAATGTGTTCTGGCGCCGCAGCGGCACCCAAGTGTGTGACGGTTCGCACCGGAAGGCCGGATTGGGGACGCGCGCGACCATTTTCTGCGCGAAACCGGCGGGCCGATGCTGAATCGGGTGTGTCGTGGCTGGCCTTAGCGCAAGGTTGTGCGAGGGGAAAGGGGGAAGGGGCTGCAGCGGTGGTCGTGAACGTATGTAATTCGAGGAACGACGCAATCGAGTCTCGATTCTCGGCGACTTTTCCGTGTCTTCCGATCCTTACTAGACCTCCCTGGGCAGCGGATCTGGAGGCCGTTCGGACCCCTGCCTATCGCTTGCCCTCGAAGCTGCGAACCAAGCGCAGGCCGACATGGTCGATGCCGGGGTTCTGGTCGGAGAAAACCTGCGCATGGCTATGATGCTCCCAAACCAGCTCCGCCGCCCATTTCCGGCTGAGGCGGACGCCGACCGAAGCGTTGGGGTTGAACAGCACCCGCGACCCGAATGAGGTCTGGGTCTGGTAAATGGCGAAGCGCCGTCGCGCCTCGTCGATCGCCAGGCCAGGCGCGAACGGGTCGGGGGTGAAGCGGTAGCCATCATGTATCGTCAGACCGATGCCAACCTGACCATAAACGCGGCCGCCCAGGACATGCTGTCGCCATTCCGCACCAACACTGGCAAAGCTTGTACGTCCCTCCAGACTGATCTGCGCCTTGGCAGCCAGGCGTGGCTTGAGCGCGAAGCCGAGTGGTGCGGTGCGATAGAGCAGTTGCACGTCGGCGGTACCGTTCTCTTCCATCCCATCATAGACCTGACCCGGCGGCAGTGGTGGCAGATCGAAGCTCAGGCTGCTGCCGAGTGGGTGAAAGTTCGCACCGTGGCGCAGCACGCCGACGGCCAGTTCCGCACCGGGACGATCCTCACCGCCTCCGCTTTCGGTTTGTGCGGCGGCGGGAATGGAGGCGAGCGTCAACGCCGCGGCAAGCACGGTAAATTGCATGCGAATCATGGATAACCTCAAAGCAAAACGGCTGTCCTCGCGCCGCCGTTTGCGTGTATAATGACAAAAATTTGCTGTCAAACAGAAAGAATATTATGCAGGACAGATATTGGTTGCCGCCAAGCCAGGCGCGCAGGTTTCGCCTTATCGGGGCGCTGTTCCTGTTCGCGGCTTTGGTTATGCTGCCCGTCATCGTCTTTGCAGGCCTTACACCGGGCGCATACCCCTATTGCGGCGGCGAAGGGTGCTTGTGGGAGGCAAAACCCGCAAGCCTGCTGAGCCAGGAGATCCGCTTGCAGGTCGAGGCGACGGCACAGGCGCGAACCGCATTTGCCGCGTATGTCGCGCGGCCAGACGTCCGGCTGGGGCTTGCCGCCATCGAAGCGGTCGTGAGCGTGCCTTATGCGCTGCTGCTCGCGTGTGTCGGCCTAGCCCTGCGCCGATTGGGGGCTCCCGGCGGCCGGGCGCTGGTCGAGGCGCTGCAATGGTTGAAAAGGGCATCGGGCGCGGCGGTCATCTGGGCGCTTGCCAGCCCTATTCACCAGACGCTGCTCGAATCTTATCTCTCACCCGGCACCCCGACAGGGCCAACGCTGCAGATCGTGGTCAACCTTGCCTATATCGCGACGCCGCTGCTGCTCGCGTTGGCGGGCTATGCGGTCACCTGGGCGATCGAAACTGCGCTTCGCAAGCAGAACGAACTCGACGGGTTCGTCTAATGCCGATCATCGTCAACCTCGACGTCATGCTCGCACGCCGCAAGGTGCGGTCGAAGGAACTGGCCGAGGCCATTGGCATCACCGAATCCAATCTCTCGCTGCTGAAATCGGGCAAGGTCAAGGGGATCCGCTTCTCGACGCTCGCGGCGATCTGCTGCTATCTGGAATGCGAGCCAGGAGACATCATCGGCTACAGCCAGTCGCCCGACGATCTGCATGATTTCGACGGTCCGGAATGACGGTGCTGTCCTTATATCCGACTGCGCGGATCAGATCAGGTGCCAGATTATGCCGCAGGAGCGGCTGCTTCATGCGTTGCAGCGGCACGCATTGACCTGTAGGCCAGTTATGGGGGGCAACGAACGCCGCGACCAAGCGACGGCAGCCCGAAAGCACCATGACATGCCTGCCACCTTCGACGCGGTGGCTGACGGATTGATCGCATCGATCCGGCTCAGCCCGATAGCTGCGGTGATCAGCAACCCACGGTTGCCAGACAACCCGATCATCGCAGTGAACACCCCGTTCTGCGAGTTGACCGGCTATCAGCCACCCGAAATCATCGGCCGAAACTGCAAGTTCCTGGCTGGGCCTGCAACCGAACCCTGGCTGACCGACCGCATCCGCGACGGGGTACAACGCCACCGCCCGGTGCTGGTCGAAATTCTCAACTACAAGCGCGATGGCACGGCGTTCCGGAACGCCGTGCTGGTCGCCCCGGTGTTCGATTCGGAAGGCGCGCTGACCTATTTCCTGGGCTCTCAGGTCGAACTGCGCGAGGACGACGCCGGCCCCAACAGCAACCGTCATCATCGCGCGGTCGATCTCGTCAAGAAGCTGACCCCGAGGCAGCGGCAGATCCTGCAACAGATCGCCGCCGGGCACCGCACCAAGCAGATCGCCTACCGGCTGTCGCTGAGCGAGAAAACGGTCAAGATGCACCGGTCCGCGCTGCTTGCCAGGCTGGGGACATCCAACGTTGCCGATGTCATCCGGATCGCGGTCGAAGCGGGGTTGTAGCGACACTACAGCCTAAAGACCGTATAGAATTAACTGCGCAACAACCCAATATGCGGGGGATCGGGGTCATATGCTTGGCGCCGTCCCGCAAGATAACGGGTCGTCTTCAGGGTACTGTGGATCTATCCGGCTGGCAGGACATGCAAAGCACCGTGGCAACGACAATGTCTTTACCGTTCGTCCAACGCCATTTTTGCAGGGGTCCAGCATGGATACAATTACAGCGGGCCAATATTTATTGGTCTACAACGCCTTTTCATTCACTTTCGCTGCCATGGCAGCGGCTACTTTGTTCTTCTGGTTCGGCCGTTCTCAGGTCGGCCCGGCCTACAAGACCGCGCTGACCATCACCGGCCTTGTCACCGCGATTGCGGCCTATCATTATTTCCGCATTTTCGAGAGCTGGTCATCGGCATATGCGCTGACCGATGGCGTGATCACGGCCAGCGGCGTCGGGTTCAACGACGCCTATCGCTATGTCGACTGGCTGCTGACGGTACCGTTGCTGCTGATCGAGCTGGTGCTGGTGATGCGGCTGTCGCAAAGCAAGACCGTCTCGCTTTCGGTCCGGCTTGGCTCGGCCGCAGCGTTGATGATCATCCTGGGCTATCCCGGTGAAGTTGCCGACGACAACACGACGCGTGCGATCTGGGGAACCCTTTCGTCTATTCCGTTCCTCTATATCGTCTGGGAGCTGTTCAAGGGCCTGGGCGATGCGATCGAGCGTCAGCCCGAAAGCGCGCGCGGCCTGATCAAGCAGGCGCGCCTGCTGACCTTCGCGTCATGGGGCTTCTACCCGATCGTCTATATGATCCCCTACACCAGCCTGTCGGGTGGTGCAGTCGAAACCGGCGTGCAGATCGGCTACACGATTGCCGATATCGTCGCCAAGGTTGGCGTCGGCATCCTGGTCTACATGATCGCGGTGCGGAAGTCGGAAGCCGAATATGGTGATGCGGCCAAGCCGGTTACCGTAGCGGTTGCCCAGTAAGATTGAGTCATCGGCCGATCGAACCACCTGGTTCGCTCGGCCGATGAACCTCCGTCATGGCTCAGACCGTTTTCCTTCCTTTGCCTCTCCGCCTCGACCGCGGAGCGCCCGGCTGGCTGCTTGTCTTCACCTGCCTGGCCATCGCCCTGCACTTTGCTGATCTGCTGCCCCAGACAGCTGCTGCCATCGCGGTGCTGTCTGCCACGCTGATGGTGGTGGGGATGCCGCATGGCAGCTTCGACATCGCGCTGCTGCAGCGTGGCTCTTCCGATGGCGCGGCGATGCTATCTCGCACTGCACTGATCGGGCTTTATCTCGCCTGCGCGCTGGCCATGTATCTGCTCTGGCAGATCGCTCCCGCCTGGGGTCTGGGCATCTTCCTGCTGATGGCTGCAGTGCACTTTTCCGAAGACTGGCAGCGCTGCGGATCGCCGTTCATCGCCACCGGGATGGCACTGGCCTTTCTGTCGGCGCCAGTACTGCTGCATTCCGAAAGTCTCACCGGCCTGTTTGCGGTACTCTCGAACGACACGGCTGCGCGCCTGCTTGTCGATCTGATGGTGCTGATCGCACCCACGATGGTCATGCTGGCGGTCGCCGGTGCCGGGATGCTGTGGCATGCAGGCGAACGCAACCGCGCGCTGTCAGCAGTCTGCGGGCTGGCCGCGATGCTGGTGCTGCCACCGGTCCACGGCTTTGCGCTGTTCTTCTGCCTGGTGCACTCGCCGATCCAGTTCGCGGATCACTCGCGCGCGCTGGGGTTGCGTGGCGTGCGCCAATGGGGCGGCACCGTGATCCCGCTGACGCTGGGCGGACTAGCGGTCGCAGCCGGAATCTTTTTGGCCAACCGCAGCGCCGTGCTCACCGATGACGTGTTTGCCAGTAGCTTCATTGCGTTGTCGGTGCTCACCGCACCGCACATGCTGGTGCCGATGATCCTGCGGCTGAGAAGCCCTGCCCGCGCGCAGGCTAGCCCCCAGTCCCCCCAACCGTCAGCCCGCTGACCAGCAGCGTTGGCTGGCCCACGCCCGCAGGCACGCCCTGGCCGCCCTTGCCGCACATGCCGACGCCCTCGTCGAGCGCGAAGTCGTTGCCGATGCCGGTGACCTTGGTGAGCACGGTGGGGCCGTCGCCGATCAGCGTGGCGCCCTTGATCGGGGCACCAAGCTTTCCGTTTTCTACGCGATACGCCTCGGTGCACGAGAAGACGAACTTGCCCGAGACGATGTCGACCTGCCCGCCGCCAAAGCTCTTGGCGAAGATGCCGTTTTTCACGCGCGACAGCAGTTCGGCTGGGTCATCGTTGCCGGCGCGCATGAAGGTGTTGGTCATGCGCGGCATCGGAGCGTGGGCGTAGGACTGACGGCGGCCGTTGCCGGTGGGGGCGACGCCCATCAGCCGGGCATTGAGCCGATCCTGCATGTATCCGCGCAAAATGCCGTTTTCGATCAGCACATTCTCCTGGGTGGGCGTGCCCTCGTCGTCGATGCTGAGCGATCCGCGGCGGTCCATGATCGAGCCATCGTCGACCACGGTCACGCCATCGGCGGCGACGCGCTGGCCGACCCTGCCCGAAAACGCGCTGGTGCCCTTGCGGTTGAAATCGCCCTCAAGCCCATGACCGATAGCCTCGTGCAGGATGATCCCGGGCCAGCCGGGGCCGAGCAGCACGGTCATCTCGCCCGCAGGCGCGGCGATGCTTTCGAGGTTGGTCAGCGCTTGGGCCAGCGCCTCGTCGATCGCGCGGTTCCAGGTCACATCGTCGAACAGGCCGTCGTACAGATAGCGCCCGCCCATGCCGAAGCTGCCGACCTCGCGCCGCTCGCCGCTCTGCGCGACGATCGAGACGTTGAGGCGGACCAAAGGCCGGACATCGGTGACGACGAAGCCATCGGCGCGGACCACCTCGATCACCGACCAGCTGCCGATCAGGCTCGCGGTGACCTGCGCGACGCGCGGATCGCGCGCGCGCGCTGCGGCGTCGATCTTTTCAAGCAAGGCGATCTTGGTCTCGAACGGGATACTCTCGAGCGGGTTGCCGTCGGTGTAGAGGTGGCGGTTGTTTTGCCGGGGGGGAGGCGCCGCCTCGCCCTTGGCGGGATCGAGCAGTTTCAGGGTCTCGGCGGCGCGGCGGATGCCGGCTTCGCTGACGTCGTTGGCGTGCGCAAAGCCGGTCATCTCGCCCGACACGCCGCGCAGGCCGAAGCCCGAATCGGTCGAATAATCGGCGGTTTTCAGCCGGCCATCATCGAACACGAAGCTCTCGCTCGCGGCGTACTGCAGGTAGAGCTCGCCATCATCGCAGCGCGACAGCGCGTCACGGGTGAGGCGTTGTGCGGCATCGGGGTCGAGCGCATCGGGGCGGTAGAGGAACGAGCGGGGGTCTGCGGTGGCGATCATGGTCATGCCTGACATATGCGGCATGGGAGGGGATTATGGAAGGGTAAGCGAGTATTTCACCCCACCTGGCCGTTCTCCGGCGAAAGCCGGAGTCCAGAGCGGAAGCAGTGCGAACTCGCCCCTGGACTCCGGCTTTCGCCGGAGAACGAGGTATGTTTTCAGCCGCCCAGACGCTCGAGTGCCCTCTCCCGCCCGATCAAAGGCAGCAATTCACCCATATCCGGGCCGTGGTCCATTCCGGTGAGCGCGCGGCGCAGCGGCAGGAACAGCCCCTTGCCCTTACGCCCGGTGCTGGCCTTGAGCACTTCGGTCCAGTCCTTCCAGACGGTGGCGCCGAACGCCAGCGGCTCGAGCGCCGCCCGCGCCTCTGCCAGAAACGCCGCATCCTCTGCCTCGGGCGCGGGCGCATCGATCGGCCCCTCGATCACCTGCCAGTAATCGGCAACCTCGCCCAGATGCGCGATATTGGGGCGGATGGCGTGCCATGCGGCCTCGTCCACCTGTGGCGGCAGCTGGTCGGCGACACTCGCGAAATCGGCGGTATGCACCAGCTGGCGGTTGATCCGTTCCAGATCCTCCTCGGCAAAGCGCGCGGGCGCGCGGCCGAAGCGGGCGAAATCGAAGCTGTCGAGCAGCGCCGCGCGGTCGTGCAGTGGCTCGACCGGATCGGACGTCCCCAGCCGTGCCAACAAAGCTACAATCGCCTGAGGCAGGATGTGCTTCTCACGCAATTCGCCGACGCCCAGCGAGCCAAGCCGCTTGGACAGCTTGCCCTCCGCGCCCACCAGCAGCGCTTCGTGCGCAAATGCGGGCGGGGTGCTGCCGAGCGCGGTGAACATCTGCAGCTGGACTGCGGTATTCGAGACATGGTCCTCGCCGCGCACGACGTGGGTGATCTGCATATCGACGTCATCGATGGCAGAGGGCAGCATGTACAGCCAGCTGCCCTCGGCGCGGCGGATGACGGGGTCAGACAGGCTGGCGGCATCGAACTTCTGCGCTCCCCGGATCAGGTCGTCCCAGGCGATCGGTTCGGCGTGGTCGAGTTTGAACCGCCAATGCGGCTTGATCCCCTGCGCCTCGAGATCGGCGCGTTCGGCATCGGTCAGCGCGAGCGCCGCGCGGTCGTACACCGGCGGCAATCCGCGCCCCAGCGCGATCTTGCGCTTGAGATCGAGCTCCTGCGATGTTTCGTAGCAGGCATAAACCCGGCCCGCCTCGCGCAGTTTATTGAACGCCGCGTCATACAACGCCGCGCGCTCCGACTGGCGATACTCGGCATCGGGGGTGAGCCCCAGCCAGGCCAGATCGGCGCGGATGCCGTCGACATACTCCTCGCGGCTGCGCTCGGCATCGGTGTCATCGATCCGCAGGATGAAGCGCCCGCCGGTCTTCTTGGCCCACATCCAGTTGTGCAACGCGGTACGGATGTTGCCGATGTGCAGATGCCCGGTGGGCGAAGGGGCGAAACGGGTGGTGATGGTCATGGCCTACAATCGTGTTAGAGAGCGCCGCAGGCTGCACGGCAAAGCACAGCTCGCGTTGGCTGGTTCAGGCAGCTGTCTGCAAGGGTTCCACAGCCGGTTGGCTGTGCTCGAGTGCCATGGCAAGATCATAATTCGCCTGCAATCCTATCCAGAACCGCGCGGTGCTCACGCCTGCGCGTTCCAGCCGGATTGCCAGATCAGGGCTGATCGCGGCTCGGCCATTGATAACGCGCGACAATGCCACCCGCGACATACCGAGCTTGCGCGCTGTTTCGGTTACACCCAGGCCGAGCGGCACGATAACGTCATCGCGCAGCATGGTTCCTGGGTGGGGGGGAGTTTTCATCATCTCAATCCGCCTCAATGATAGTCCTGATAATCCACAAGTTCAACATCAGGCCCGACAAACCGGAACGTGATTCGCCAGTTGCCATTCACCCATATCGACCAGTGACCTGCCATATCGCCCTTGAGCGGATGCAGCCGGTATGACGGGAGCGAGAGTTCGCTGGGCGCCTGGGCTACATCCAATGCTGCCAGAATGCTGAGCAACTTCGCCTTGTGAGCAGCCTGAATGCCTTTGGCCGAACCAGTTTCGTAAAGCAGCCGCAGGCCCTTGTGACGAAAGCTGATGATCATGGCACATGATATATCGCGTAACGATACACGATGCAAGTGATCATGCCGTCCGGAACCGATTAGTGATCGGGTAACGCCTGTCGCGCCCGAAATTGCGAATGCCCAGCTTGACCCCAGGCGGAGCCTGGCGGCGCTTGTATTCGGCAATGTACAAAAGCCGCTCGATCCGCGCGACGGTGTCGTGATCGAAGCCGCGCGCGACGATATCGGCGACGCTGAGCTCCTCCTCGATCAGGCCGTGCAGGATCGGGTCGAGGATTTCATAAGGCGGCAGGCTGTCGTCATCCCGCTGGTCGGGGCGCAGCTCTGCGCTGGGCGGCTTGGTGATCACGCGATCGGGCATCACCGGGCCATGGGGCCCCAGCGCCAGCGGCGGCTTGTTGGCGTTGCGCCAGCGCGACAGGTCGAACACGGTGAGCTTGTACGCATCCTTGAGCACGTTGTAGCCGCCCGCCATGTCACCATAAATGGTGGCATAGCCGACGCTCATCTCGCTCTTGTTGCCAGTGGTCAGCAGCATATGGCCGAATTTGTTGGAGAGCCCCATCAGCGTCACCGCGCGAATCCGCGACTGGATGTTCTCTTCGGCAAGGTCGGGTTCGCGTCCGGCAAAACTGCCCGCGAGCATCGCATCGAACGCTTCGACCGCAGGCTGGATCGGGATGCTGTCGAGCCTGCAGCCCAGCATCGCGGCACAACCGGCGGCATCGTCGAGGCTGTCCTGGCTGGTAAAGCGGCTGGGCAGCATAACGCACCATACCCGGTCAGGCCCCAGCGCATCGACGGCAACCGCAGCGGAGAGCGCGCTGTCGATCCCGCCTGACAGCCCCAGCACCACGCCGGGAAAACCGTTGGCGTCGACATAGTCGCGAAGGCCGATGATCATCGCATGATAGGCATCCTGCGGCGCGGGGTCGAGCGCATGGATCTCTCCGGGCGCGCAATGCCAGCCCTGCTCCCCCCGGGTCCACTCGGTGAGCACCATGGCCTCTTCCCAATCGGGCAGCTGATGCGCCAGCGATCCATCGGAATTGACCACGAACGATGCGCCATCGAACACCAGTTCATCCTGCCCGCCGATGCGGTTGAGGAACACCAAGGGCAGCCCGGTTTCGGCGACGCGCGCGCGCGCAACCTTGTGCAACCGCCCTTCGCCCTTCTCGATCTCGTACGGGCTGCCGTGCGGCGCGATCAGGATGTCGGCGCCCATCGCCTTCAGATGGCCGCAGACCTTGGGAAACCAGATGTCCTCGCACAACGGCAGGCCCAGCATCATCCCGCGGAAAGGAACCGGCGGCTGCAGCTGGGCCGAGGCGAACAGGCGCTTTTCATCGAAGGTGCCGTAATTGGGCAGTTCGTGCTTGAGCCGCACCGCAGTGATCGCGCCGCCATCGAGCAGCGCAAGGCCGTTGTACAGCTGCCCCTCGCGCACGAACACCGATCCCACCAGCATCGCCGGACCGCCATCAGCGGTCGCCGTCGCCATCTGCTCGAGCTGCTCGCCTGCACGCGCGATCAGCGCGGGCTTCAACACGAGGTCTTCGGGCGGATAGCCGATCAGTTGCAGCTCGGGGAACACCACCAGATCGCACACGCCTGCCGCCTGCCGCGCCGCCAGCATGGCTTGGGCATTGCCCGCGATATCGCCCATGGTTTGCGCGCACTGGATGAGGGTAATCAATAGCCGGTCGGTCATGATCATCCGAATAGGGGCACGCCCCAGACGCGGCAACAGGTTTTGCCGTGCAGGACCATCATGCGTATTTCATCAAACTTACATCTTTCGATTTGCCGGCCATCTGGCTAAAGCGCCCGGACAGATCACGGCAACGGGGATACGCGATCATATGAAAATTCTCTCAGGCAACAGCAACCTGCCACTGGCGCGCGCCATCGCCGCCTATCTGGAAATGCCGCTGACCGACGCCAGCGTGCGCCGTTTTGCCGATGAGGAAATCTTCGTCGAAATCCACGAGAATGTCCGCGGAGAGGATGTGTTCGTCGTCCAGTCGACCGGCTACCCCGCCAACGACAACCTGATGGAGCTGCTGATCTGCATCGATGCGCTGAAGCGCGCATCTGCGCGGCGGATCACCGCCGTGATCCCGTATTTCGGCTATGCCCGGCAGGACCGCAAGCCCGGACCCCGCACCCCGATTTCGGCCAAATTGGTCGCCAACCTCATCACCACCGCCGGCGCCGACCGTGTCCTGTCTGTCGATCTGCACGCAGGCCAGATCCAGGGCTTTTTCGATATCCCGACCGACAACCTGTATGCCGCGCCGGTGATGGCGGCGGACATTCAGGCGCGCTTTGGCGAGCATGAGCTCATGGTCGTCTCGCCCGATGTCGGCGGCGTGGTACGCGCACGCGCGCTGGCCAAGCGGCTCGACAACGCCCCGCTCGCCATCGTCGACAAGCGCCGCGAACGTCCGGGCGAATCCGAGGTCATGAACATCATCGGCAATGTCGAGGGCCGCTTCTGCATCCTGATCGACGACATCGTCGATTCGGGTGGCACGCTGTGCAACGCGGCGCAGGCGCTGAAGAACGCGGGCGCGGTCGATGTGGTCAGCTATGTTACGCACGGCGTCCTTTCGGGCGGCGCGGTGGCGCGGGTCAACAACAGCGTGCTCAAGGAACTGGTGATCACCGATTCGATCCAGTCGACCGATGCGGTCACCGGATCGGACCGCATCCGCAGCCTGCCGATGGCCGCGCTGATCGGCGAAGCCATGCGTCGCATCGCCGACGAAAGCTCGGTCTCCAGCCTGTTCGATTGACCGACGGCCTTGCCTGGCTTTCTGGATCGCTATCTTGCACGGGTCGGTCTGGAGGGCAGGCCCGGTATCGACCTGGCAAGGATCGATGCGCTGCTCTGGGCGCAAAGGCTGTCGATTCCTTATGACGCGCTCGATGCGCGGCTGGGCCGCGGGGTAGACCTTGCGCCGGATATCGTTGCCAATAAGCTGCTGTCGGGCACGCGGGGGGGGTATTGCTTCGAACTCAATCAGATTCTCGCCCGCGCGCTCGAAGCATTGGGGTTTGTCGTCGTCCCGATGTTGGCCCGGGTCTGGTTTCGTCAGGAACCGGGCGATGACGTGCCACCGCGCACCCATATCGTGCTGGCAGTGGCGTTGAACGGAGAACGCTGGCTGGTCGATGCGGGCTTTGGCGGCGGCCATGTTCCCGCGATGCCGCTGCGCGACGGGGCGGAGGCGCCGGGGAACGATGGCGCCAATCACCGGCTGCGGCGCGATGCCGAATTTGGATGGATGCTCGAGCGCCATTTTGCCGGGCAATGCCGCAACCAGTACAGCTTTACCGACGACAGGGCACTGGCGGCGGACATTGCGATGTCAAACCACTGGACCGCGACCTCGCCGCGATCGCGCTTCATCTGTAACGTGCTGGTCAGCCAGGTCACGCGCGACGGACTCAAATCTATTACCAACGCCCAGTTCAGCGTGCAGCGCGGCGAAAGCGTCGAGCGAACCGCGATCGATACCCGCGAGACCATGCAGGCGCTGCTGGCCAATCAATTCGGAATCGCGTTGACCCTGGATGAGGTCGAACGGCTCGCGTTGTTTTGAGCCCGGTGCGTCAACACCACGCTGGCTTTTACCCCTTATCAACGATAGCGATCGACGCATGATCCACAGCAAAGACATCGCGCTGGCGCAGCGGCTGGCAGAAGCCGCAGGCGAGGCGATCCGCCCGTTCTATCGCTCCAGTTTTACCACCGACCGCAAGGCCGATGCCTCGCCCGTGACTGAAGCCGACCGCGCCGCCGAAGCTGCGATGCGTGCGATCCTCGATGCTGAAGCACCGCGCGACGGCGTGATCGGTGAGGAATATGGCGAAAAGCCAGGGTCGACCGGGCGCACCTGGGTGCTCGATCCAATCGACGGCACCACCAGCTTCATCGCCGGGCGGCCGATCTTCGGCACGCTGATCGCGCTGATCGCCGAGGAATGGCCGGTGCTGGGCGTGATCGATCAGCCGATCGGGTGCGAGCGCTGGGTCGGCGCGACCGGGCGCGGCACCACCTTCAACGGCAAGCCGGTCAGGGCGCGGCTGTGCCCGGAGATCGAGGACGCGGTGCTCGCCACCACCAGCCCGCACCTGTTCAGCGATCATGACGCAATGCACTTCATGGCGCTCGCTAAGCAGTGCGACACCAGGCGGCTGATCTGGGGCGGCGATTGCTACAATTATGGCTTGGTCGCGCAAGGGTCGGTCGATCTGGTGTGCGAGAGCGGGCTGAAACTGCATGATTTTGCTGCGCTTGTCCCTGTCGTCGAAGGCGCAGGCGGGCATATGTGCGACTGGAACGGCGATCCGCTGCACAAGGGCAGCGATGGCCGAGTCATCGCGATGGGCGATCCGGCGCGGCTGGAAGACGTGCTGGCAGCGCTGGCGCACTGACGCCGCCATCTAGGCGCAGATATCGGGGCGGACAGATCCGGGCGCAGACACAAAGATGTCCGCCATGACGGGGTTAGCTTCCGCCATGGCGGACAGAGGGCGGATCGCACGGACGCGTCATGTCAGCGCATCCGGCGATTGCCACTCATCTCTTGGCGCTGGCAACCTGCCTGGCATCGACCATCTTGGTGTTTTCGGCGATCAACCGCTTGGCCTCGCCGATCGCCGCAGCCTCGGTGAGCTTGCCGTCTATGACCTCGTCCGCCATCGTCAGCAGCCGCGCGCTGATCACGGTTCCGGCCTGCGCCTCTTCCTGGATGGCGATGCCACCCTTGGTTACGGCAACAGCGTCCCAGGCCGAGCGCACCGCAGCCCAATAGCCCTTGGTCGCCGCCCAGTAATCGTCCGCCGCTTTGACGTTATAGCCATCAAACTTGGTATAGGTGTTCAGGACATATTCCTGGACGACAGGCTTCAACGTGCCATCGGCCAGCCCCATCTTGATGTTGTCCTGCCAGTGGACCCAGCCATCGGGCGTGGTCTGGTGGCGATTGATCGCATAATAGCGGTCGTACACCGGGCTGCGAACTGCGTCGCGCCGCGCGAGCGGACGCCAGGTCCAGTTGGAGCGCCAGCGGCTGAGGCCGCCCTGCTTCTCGAACTGTCCCCAACCGGCATAGCGCGGGCTGTCGTCGACCTGCCACACGGTCTGCGACCAGCGACCCCGGCGCATCTTTTCGGGCACGTCCTCCCAGGTCCAGGCGTTGCGATCGGAATAGGCGAGCACCTTGGCGGGCTCGTACTCCCAGTCCTGTCGCCAGTGCTTGGTGATATGCGGCTTGCCCTCGTGCTCTGACACCAGAATGTGTTGCAGCACGATATGGCGGCCGGTGTCCTCGATCAAACGGACGACCTCATGCCCGCTGGAGATCTTGCGCTCGAGCGGGGTGTAGCCCGGCATCCAGGGTGTCGCCTCCTGCATGTCGAAGCGCACCTTGAAATTGCCTGCCATGGCAAGGATTTCGGCGCGGTCGGCCTCGAAAGCCGCCGATTCCTCGGCAGCGGGTCGCTCGGCAATCGGCGGGTGGGCCAACCCGGCGGCCGATGTCAGTGCGATCAGACTGGCGGCGGCAAGCGAAATGAAGCGTGTTTTCATGGTCTGAACCCCTCTTCAACAATTGATAACAGTTTTGCGAATCAAAAGCGATAAGTCAACGAAACACTACCGTTGCGGCCGGGCTGGGTAAACGCGTCGGCAATCGTCGTGGTGCTGGCGAGCCCGCGCACATCGGCCCACCAAGCGTATTTTGCGTTGGTCAGGTTGAACAACCCCGCGCGCAGCGTCACCGGTCCCAGGTTCACGAACGCGGTCGCATCGAGGATCGTGAACGCGTCGGGGCGGAAGCACGATGGCGTACACACTCCGGAGCTGCGTCCATCGGACTTGCGCGCGCTGTGCGTGGCGATCAGCTGCCCACCGAATCGCCCGGCATTGTCGCGCCAGCCGATCCCGGCGACCAGTTTCAGCGGATCGACGGTGGCCAGCGGCGTGCGCGCCTCTGCGGCTGGATCGATCACATCGCCCTTGGCATAGGAGATCGCGAGCTGCCCGGTGAGGCCGTTACTGTCGCGCAGGTCCATTCGCGCCTCGACCCCTTCCACCTTGACCCGGTCAAGGTTGATGAACTGGAAGATCGCAGGGTTGCCGGGCGTGAACCCGCCGCCGACCACTTCTTGGCTGATGAAATCCTTGTAGCGCGCGGTGAACGCGGTGGCGCTGAGGCTCACCGCGTCGCTGACGAAGCGGATGCCGCCTTCGAAGCTTTCGCTCCGCTCCGGCCCTAGATCGGGGTTTGGCGCCGAGGTATAGCCCTGCCCCAGATTCTCGAAGAACTGGTTGATCTGGCTGGGTTCGGGCGCGCGGAACCCTTGTGCGTAATTGGCGAATAGCCGCACCACATCGGTCAGCTTGAGCACCGCGCCCAGCTTGGGGCTGACCCGTTCGCCCGATTGACCCGTGGTCACGAAGGTTGGCGGCAGCAGCAGATCAGCCTGAGGCGAAAGCTTGTAGTGATCGAACCGCAGCGCCGGGAACAGCGTCAGCGGCCCGGCGCTTATCTCGTCGCCGATGAACACCCCGGCGAGCGTGTAGTCGGTCACAGGGAACGCGCTGGTCGGGAAAACCTCACCGGCAGGCGGTACCGTGCCATCGCGCAGACCCTGTTGCCGGGTCCGGCTGGCATCGGCGCCGAACACGATCTTGTGCTGCAATGGTCCGGTGGCAAAGCTGGCACGCGCTTCTGCGGACAGGCCGTAGACGCGGTTGTCAAAGGTGTTGAGCCGGGTGCGATCAGCCAGCGGGGTGCGGTCTTCCTGTGTGAACTGCCGGTCGTCGGCGGACTGCCAATAGCCGCTCACCCGCGCCATCTCCAGCGCGCCTTCGCCCTCCCACATCCAGTCGCCCGCCACGCGCCAGCGCTTGCCGGTGTCGCGCGCGACAAGGTTGTCGACCGTGGCCGAACGCCCCGACAGCAGATCGGTGACCAGCGCATTATCCTGATACTCGCCGGTCAGCCTGACCTTATGGCCGCCGGCGGGGTCCCAGACGATCCGCGCCGTCGCCGCGTTGCTTTGGCCGTCCTGCGGATTGGGGGTTGTGCGGTTGGCGCCCAGAATGTCGTTGGTGCCCCGGTTATCGAGCTCTTGGAAATCGCGCCGACTGTACGAGATCAGCGCCGACAGATCGCCGCTGCGCCCGGCGAGAATGGCGGTCTGGGCATATTCGTCATCCGCGCTCGAATATTGCGTGCGCACCAGTCCCGCGACCGATTGACCCTTGAGGATGTCCTCGGGATCGCTGAGCGTGAAGCTGACCGCGCCGGCCAAACCATCGCTGCCGTAGAGCGCAGACGCCGGACCGCGCAGAATCTCGACCGATTTGACCAGGCCGATGTCGACCGAATCGCCGCGCCCGACGGTCTGCGCGCCGAAGCTGAACCCCATCGGGATTCGCACGCCATCGACCTGGATCAGCACCCGGTTGCCGCCGATGCCGCGGATGGTGAAATCCTCGTTGCCCGCGCGGCCCGTTCCGGCAAGTGCCGCGCCAAAGCGTGCAGGCGCGCGGCGGACGCTGACGCCGGGCTCGAACCGCACCAGATCCTTGATGTCGGTTGCCAGTTCGTCGGCGATTTCCTCGTCGCTCTTGGCGGAGATTGTCGCTGGCACATCGTCGATCGCCACCGGCGAGCGGGTGGCGGAGACGACGATCGTCCGCCCATCGCTGCCAGCATCGGCATCGACGGCATCTGTATCTGCCATCAGCGGCGCCTTCGCCTGAGCGGCCATTGCAGAACCCGGGATGGCGCACAGCGCCACAACTGCTGCGGAACAGAACCAATGCGTCATCAAAATCCCCCTCAATGCTAATGCTAGCGATTCGCAATAGCTTATTAGGCGATTTCGCTTTGGGGTCAATATGGCGAGGAAGCACTTTTGGCGTCAGAAGGGCGCCACAGCAGAACCAGGCGCGATGGAGCGCCCGAAATTCGGGGCGCTGCCCATGCACCTTACCAGATCAAAAGTTTCGCGAGGGGTCAGGTGGCTGCCCGGATATCACCTGCCGGGCTTGCCATCGCAGTCAAAACTTAGCGCCGTCCTTGCGGCGTTTGTCGCCGCCGCCGTTCTCGTGCATGTCGACGTCGGGATAATGGCACGGGCCGTTGACGGATCTGCCGACCACCAGGAACACGCAATCGGTGTCGCTTTCGTTGATCAGGCAGTGGCCGTTGCCATCGTTCTTGGGGAATGCGGCGACATCGCCTGCCACCAGCGGCGTGCGCCCCATATCATCGACCAGCACCGCGCTCCCCGACAGGATGACCAGCAGTTCGTCCTCGCATTCGTGCCAGTGGCGCTGTGCTGACCAAGCTCCAGGTTTCAGCACGACATGGCTGGCGCCGAAATCGGTGAGGCCCGTGGCAGGCGACAGGCGACGGTACCAGCGCTGCTGCACGACATTGGCGAGGTGCGCCGGGTATCCTGTCGCGTTGGTCTGAGGCACGGCTTGCAGGTCGACTTTGGGCATATCGCGATGCTAATGCAGCAACAGCCAACAAGAAAGCCCTCATGACCGACATCGCTACAGACACCGCCACGCTCGCGCCCTCGCCACTCGAGCTTGCCAGCCGCCTGATCGCTTGTGAAAGCGTCACCCCCGCTACCGGCGCGGTGTTCGATTGCCTTGAGGCCATGCTGAAACCTTTGGGCTTTGACGTCACGCGCTTTGTCTGCGGCGAGGCGCCCGATGGCCCGGTGGAGAACCTGCACGCGATCCGCCGGCCGGTGGGCGATTCCGGGCGGCATTTCGCGTTCGCCGGGCATCTTGATGTGGTGCCGCCGGGCAAGGGCTGGGCCAGCGATCCGTTCGTGCCGCAAGTGCGCGGAGACCTTCTGCACGGGCGCGGCGCGGTCGACATGAAGGGATCGATCGCGAGCTTCGTCGCGGCGGTCACCGCAATTCCGCGCGAGGTCGGCACGATCAGCCTGATCATCACCGGCGACGAGGAAGGCCCCGCGATCTACGGCACCCGCGCGCTGATCGACCTGATGCAGCAGCAAGGCACCGTGCCCGATCTGTGCCTGGTAGGCGAACCGACATCGGTCGCCCGGCTGGGGGACATGGTCAAGATCGGACGGCGCGGATCGGTCAACATGTGGATCCGCGTGGCGGGTACGCAAGGGCATGTCGCCTATCCGCACATGGCCGACAACCCGATCCCCAAGCTGGTCGCGATCCTCGGCGAGATCGAGCGGCTCGTGCTTGATGAGGGCACCGACTGGTTCCAGCCGAGCAACATCGAGATCACCGATCTGGCGGTGGGCAATCCTGCGCACAACGTCATCCCCGCCGGCGCCGAAGCGCGGATTTCGATCCGCTTCAACGATCTGCACAGCGGCCAGTCGCTGACCGAATTGATCACCGGAATCGCTGAGGCGATGGGGGGCAGTGTCGAGGCGAAGATTTCGGGCGAGGCGTTCCTGACGCCACCGGGCGAACTGTCCGGCATGGTCGCGGACGCGATCCGCGCCGAGACCGGGCTGGAAACCGAGCTATCGACCACGGGAGGCACATCGGATGCGCGCTTCTTGTCACGCATCTGCCCGGTCGTCGAGTTCGGTCTGTGTAATGCCACGATGCACAAGCTCGACGAGGCGGTGGCGGTGGCGGATCTGGATACGCTGGCGCGGATCTATCGCCGGGTTGTGCTGGGGGCCTTGGTGGGCACGAACTGACTCGGGTTGGCGCGTACGTCCCTCGACTTCGCTCGGGAACTCGGGGAGGTGGGAACTCGGGGAGGTGGGAACTCGGGAAGGTAGGCGTAACTCCGCCTTTGGTCGGCCACTCCCCACTTCCGTTTGTCCCGAGCGAAGTCGAGGGACGTGCGTGCAACCCTTGCGTCTAGGGCAACACCCTCAATGCGCGGAGTCGCCGCTGACCCATTCGACCCATTCGGGGAAGAAAACCGGCGCGCGTAGCGACCAGCCGGGCGCGGTCGCCGCAGCCTCGCTGATCGACTGGAGCAGGATCTTGCGCCGATCGGGCTGGATCTGCGGCAGCGCAGCCGCAGCGCAATAGGCTGACGGCAGCCACGGCCGCACATCTGCGCCCAGCAGGCGTTCATACAGAAAGCGGAAGGTCGAGAAGCTCTCGATCCGCCCCTGCGCCAGATCGAACGCCGCCAGCCGCACCAGCAGTGCCATGAAATGTTCGAAACCGTCCTCGTGCGGCGCATCGGGAACGTTGCCACGCAGCAGTTTCAGATCCTGATAGACGAGGTAATGCATGCGGATCGAGGCGGTTTCCTCGGCGTTGCGCGCCCAGCGCTTGAACGCATCCTCGCGCGCCAGCCCGATATCGAGCGCGCGTTTGATATAGCGCTGCGCTCCTGGCGGGAAACTTGCGAACTCGCGCAGCTCTGCCAGCGTCAAAGCCGCCGATGAATTGCCCGATGCTGCACTGGGATGGCTCGCCATGCCCCGTTCTCCTTGCATTTCCGGAGCAAGGTCTGTCGCCCCGAATAGGCAAGGTTGATCACGAGATGGTTAGGATAGGGTTAACCATGCTGTTTCAATCCTCCCCGAGCTTGTCTCGGGGAGGGGGACCACCGACCGCAGGTCGGTGGTGGAGGGGAAGCGGGATTGTGAAAAGGCTGTTGGGGCGGCTTGGCCTCGCTGCCCCTCCACCACGCTGCTGCGCAGCGCGGTCCCCCTCCCCCAGCAAGCTGGGGGAGGAATTGTTAGGTCACTCCACCCGGCCCGAGAGCGCGTCGAGCATCGGGCGGATCGGGGAGAGATCGTAGCCGGCGTTCGCGGCGAGTTTGCTGAGTTCGGCGGGATTGCCGCCCTGCTTGGCCTTGGCCAGCGACCACAGCAATGTCGAGCGCGTGCCCGAGCGACAATAGGCGAGCACCTTGCCGCCACTCGCTTCAGCCTTGCCCATCGCGGCAATCATCGCATCGACCTGCGGACCCGAGAAACCGGCATGGGTGATCGGGATCGCGACGTAATCGAGGCCTGCAGCCTCGGCGGCTGCGGCGATATCCGCGCCCTGCGGCGCAGAGGGGTCTTCGCCATCGGGGCGGTTGTTGATGATCATCGTCACGCCTTGCGCCTTAGCGGCGGCAACCTGATCAAGCGAAATTTGGGGCGCGACATCGATGTTGTTGGCAAGAGGCGTAAACATGCTCTGGTCTTTCTGGGTCAGCGGGGCAGTGGTTGATGGCGCGGCGGACAGGGATGCCAGAATCGGCGGCATCTGGGTCGGGGTCCTGTTGCCCTGGCTGCGTTCCTTGCATCCGGCGAGCGCGAGCATCGCGACAGCGAGTGTCAACGCATGGGCAACGGGTTTTCTCATACGGGCTTCATCATGCCGGGTTCATCATACGGTCTGGGCCTCTTCCTTTTCGCGCTCGAGCGCCTGGCGTTCCCACATTGCTGCATAGAGGCCGCCCTTGCGCAGCAGTTCGCGGTGCGACCCCTGCTCGGCAACGCACCCCTTCTCCAGCACGATGATGGTATCCGCATGCGTGACCGTAGACAAGCGGTGCGCGATCACCAGCGTGGTCCGCCCCTGCGCGAGCGTACCGAGCGTTCCCAGAATCTCGGCCTCGGTGGCGCTATCGAGCGCCGATGTCGCCTCGTCGAAAATCGCGAGCGGCGGGTTCTTGAGCAGGGTCCGCGCAATCGCGACTCGCTGCTTTTCGCCGCCCGACAGCTTGAGCCCGCGTTCACCGACTTCGGTATCATAGCCCTTGGGCAGCGACTCGATAAAGGTGCCGATCGCCGCGCCATGCGCTGCGCGGACGATCTCTTCCTGCGTCGCACCCTCGCGGCCATAGCCGATGTTGTAGCCGATGGTATCGTTGAACAGCACGGTATCCTGCGGCACGATGCCCATCGCCGCGCGCAGCGAGCCTTGCGTCACCTGGGAGATGTCCTGCCCGCCGACCAGGATGCGCCCGCCTTGCGGGTCGTAGAAGCGGAACAGCAGCCGCGCTATGGTCGATTTGCCCGCGCCCGACGGCCCGACCAGCGCCAGCGTCTGCCCGGGCTCGACCTTGAAGCTCAATTTGTGCAGGATCTGGCGATCGGCATCATAGCCGAAATTGACGTCCTGGAACTCGACCGAAGGCAAGGCGCAGTCGAGCGGCGGCGCGCCGGGGATATCGACGATTTCAGCCGGCGTATCGATCAGATCGAACATCGCGGCCATATCGACCAGCCCCTGGCGGATGGTGCGATAGACCATGCCCAGCAGATCGAGCGGGCGGAACAGCTGCATCAGCAAAGTGTTCACCAGCACCAGATCGCCCACGGTGAACTGGCCGACGCTCCACCCCCAGATGGTATAGGCCATCGCGCCGGCCATCATCAGGTTAGTGATCAGCGACTGGCCCACGTTGAGCAGCGCCAGCGAGTTTTCCGATTTGACCGCGGCGTTGGCATAGGTCCGCGCCGCATCGCCATAACGCTTGGCTTCGCGCGCCTCGGCGGTGAAATACTTCACCGTCTCGTAATTGAGCAGCGAATCCACCGCGCGGCCCAGCTGCCGCCCGTCGAGCGTGTTCATCGTCTCGCGCAGATGGTTGCGCCAGTCGGTGACGATGCGGGTGAAGCCGATGTACAGCGCCACCATCGCCACCGTCGCAAGCACCAGCCCTACGCCGAAGTTGATCCAGAAGATCACCAGCACCGCGACCAGCTCCAGGATCGTCGGCGCGATGTTGAACAGCAGGAAATACAGCATCACATCGATGCTTTTGGTGCCGCGTTCGATGACCTTGGTCACTTCGCCGGTGCGCCGCGCGAGATGGAAGCGCAACGACAGGCTGTGCAGCTGGACGAACACGTTTTCCGCCAGCGTCCGCGTGGCCTCCTGACCGACGCGTTCAAACACCACGTTGCGCAGATTGTCGAACAGCACCGATCCCAGCCGCGCCGCGCCATAGGCCAGGACCGCGACGATCGCCGCCATGGCCATGGTCGTGCCGCCGATCGTCATGCTGTCGATCGCGGCCTTGTAGGCGAACGGCATCGACAGCACCGCCGCCTTGCCCAGCACTACCATCAGCATCGCGCCGCAGATACGGATCTTCAGGTCGGGCCGGTCCTGCGGCCAAAGATAGGGCAGAAAGCGCGCGAGCGTCTCCCGCATCGCGGGCTGCTTTGCGCCCGGCGGGGGCGGTGCGGTGTGGAATGAATGCATGGGCCTTCTCGATAGGGTCGATCCCGGCAGGTTCCAAGCCCTCAGTCGGAAAAACCGCGGATAGCGGGACATGAAACGACGTGTAACCGTGAAAACCCGCGTTTCTTGGCATTCCGCCGCATTTTAATGTCACGTCAATTGCAATGTTACATCACACTATATATCGTCCAACCTGCAAAAGCGCGGACACGATAAGGTTCAGGGTGCTGCATCCGCAACGACTGACGACAGGTTACCCTGAAGGGGCTGCATTTACGTGAGCGATCAACCTGACAGAATCGCTTTGCTTAGCGAACTGGCATTGGTGATGCAGTCACCCGAACTCGTGCGATCTCCGGTGCTGCGCAGGCTTCTTGAATATCTGGTCGATCAGACGCTCGCGGGCAATGGCGAGCGTCTGAAGGCCTATCAGATCGCGGTCGAAGGGCTGGGCCGTGACGACAGCTTCGATCCGCAGAGCGACAGCTATCCCAGGGTTCAGGTCGGACGGCTGCGCAAGATGCTGGACCTGCATTATGCTGCACTTACGGCCGAGGAAGCCAGTCGTCGCCAGCGAATATGCATTCCGGTCGGGCACTATAACGTTGCGCTTGTTCCGATCACGCCGGTGCCATCTGCACCTGCCGCCGATCCCGCTATAACAGAACCGGCGATAGGGTCGGCACCCGGGGATGCCTCCGCTGCACCGGCGCCCCCTGTCACGACGCCCGCAGCGCCCGCGTTTGACGTCCCGCCACCCACGCCGCCGGTATTGCGGCAAGGCGTCGATGTTGGGTGGCTGATCTGGGCAGTGCCTGTGCTGGTATTGTTAGCACTGTTGTATGTCATCTGGCTGGTAGCGATGCCCGACGTCGAAGAGCGAGCGGCGCGGCGCGACATGCGCCAGCACCTCGCTCACGTCACCATCAGTACCTATCCCGATAATGGCAATGACGACCTGAACACTGCTGCACAGATTGCAGAGATGCATCTGCAGCGGTTCGAAATGCTGGCGGTCAGCATGGACAAGCATTCCGACAGGCCGGACACCCGGCAGATGGCTCGCGAATACAAGCTTCTGCTGCGCAGCGGAGGACGTCAGGCAGGGGCAACCCCCAACATGATCTTCCTGACGCTTCGTCACCAGGCAACGGGGGCAACGTTGTGGTCGCATGAGTTGCTCGGTGATGATAGCCGGCTGGCAGCGCCCGACTTCGAGCAGGCGATTGGGTCTGGGATTTCGGTGATTGCGCGGTCTGGCGGCTTGATTGCGCAGCACCAGCGCAAGCTGATCGGCAGCGCCATGAGCCCGGGCTATCCCTGCCTGATCCAGTATGATGCATTCCGCCAGAGTCGTGAACGGGCTATTCGGCCCGCGCTCGAGGCCTGCCTCAAGCGATCGCTTGAAATCCATCCGGACGAGCCATTGTTCCTTCAGGCGCTATCGTATCTTGCGCTTTCGTCCCGAGACGCCGACCGCAGGGCTCCCCTGATCCCGTCCGATCGCGGGCGCACGCTCGCTGAAGCTGCGCTGCAGTTCGATGGCCGGTCCTCGCTCGCCCAGATCGCCGTCGCGCGGTCCGCCCTGGTGCGCGGCAATTGCCCCAGGGCGATTGCGTTTGCCCGGCGCGCGGTGGAGAGCAATCCGCTCGAGCCCGATACCCTGGGGATCGCAGGAACATTTATGTTGTCATGCGGCGATACCGAAGGTGCCGAACGGGTGCTCGAGCGCGCGCTGGCAATGAACAGCGAGCCTGGCGGATACCAGACCGCATCATTGGTGATCACCCGGCTGATCAACGGCAAGGCAGATACCGCGCTCGATCTGGCGATGCGGGCGGACTCGTCGCTGGTAGCGACGCAGCCGAATTTCCTGCTCGCCAAGGCGCTGGCATTGGCCGCCAATGGTCGCGCAGCCCCTGCGCGCGCGGCCTGGGCCGAATTGGAGAAATCGGTGGGGGTAAGCCCGGGTACGCCCGCGCCCGATATCCTGGCCCGCTTTGCCATTTCGCCCTTTTTCAGCCGCCGCATGGTGGCTGAGGCGCAGCGCGTGGGCCTTATCGAGAACGCAGGCTGAGCCGCACGGCGTTCGGCTGAACATCGATCCTGATAAATGGGGAATTTTCCCAACTGTCAGCATCTGTTCATCTTCGAGAAATCTGCAGATTCCCTCAAGACACTGAAACAAAATGGTTTTTTGAACTGGCACGCCCTGTGCAATGTACCTGGCATCTCCGGCCACACCGACCGGGACCACCAGAAACATTCGAAAGGACGATCAAAATGACCATCTTCACCAACGCTCAGAGCCAGCTGTTCGCCGCCGCCCTCGCTGTCGTGTGCTCCAGCTTCTTCATCGCCGTCAGCGTTGTTCCCGGCACGATCGTCTGATCACTTCGGCCCCTTCACCCCTCCACACATCCCATTCAAAGCAAAGGACCCTCGACATGAACATTCTCGCAACCGCTCTCGCCACTGTCTGCTCGGCCATCCTGATTGCCACCAGCGTTCTTCCCGGCATGATCGTCTGATCTCAACGACCCGAACCGCAACACTCTTCTGAAAGGACCATTCCCATGAACCTCCTCGCCACCGTTCTTGCCGCTGTCTCGTCGTTCATCCTGATCGCAGCCAGCGTCGCCCCCGGAACGATCGTCTGATCATCCGCTGTTTCAACCCCGTTTCATCCAGGAAAAATCCAATGTTTATCGCCGGTTTTGAAAGCATCCAGGGTCAGCTGTTCGCTTCATGCCTTGCCATCATGACCTCGGCCTTGTTTATCGCCGCCAGCATCGCCCCGGGCGCGTCGATTTGATCCGCCGCCTGATCTAGAGCCTGATCAGCCCGCGAGAACCAGACCAGCGAGCGCCCGGCCGGATACCCAGGCGCTCTCGATCCGGGGCCCGACCAGCCAGTCGCCGCAGAGCCCCAGACCCAAAGACCCATCCCACACCGCCGTCCGGCCTGCCGATCCCGACATGGCATAGCGCCAGCGGTGGGCCTGCACCGCGATGGTCTCGGGCAGCTCGCAACCGAGCGCGGCTGCCAGCTCAGCCAGCAGCAGTGCGATCACGGTCTCGGCATCGTCTTCCAGATGCTCGGTCGACCAGGCGGGCGAGCCCTGCACCACCCAGCTTTCCGGGCCCGTCCGCCCGGGCTTGGCGCTGTTGCGCGCCGCCCAGCCGATCGCGCCTTCGGTCCGCAGGCAGTCGCCAGCAAAATCGACCCGCGAGCCGAAGGCGGCCATCACCGTCCAGCATGGCTGCGACCGGGTGGCCTGCGCCAACTCCGCCCATTCGCCCCGATGTGCAGCGACCAGATCGGCGACCTGTTCGGCGGGTACCGCGACGATCACCGCATCGGCCGTTTCCGTGCCATCCGCATGCTTCAGCCGCCAAAGCGCACCCTCGCGCGAAAGGCTTTCGATCCGGCAATTCCACTGTACCGCGTGATCTGCCGCCAGGCCCTTGATGATCGCGTTCATCCCCGGCGTTCCGACCCAGGCGCCCTCGCCCGCAGCGGGCCAGCGCGCTGCCGAACCTGCAGCCTCCCAGCGCGCGACTTCCGCAGCAAAGCCGGGATCGCGCGCGGTGAAATACTGCGCGCCATGGTCGAAGAATGCCAGTCCGCGTTCGGTCTCGGTACGCCGGGTCGACATCCGTCCGCCCGGGCCACGCGCCTTGTCGAACAGGCCAACAGTGTGGCCCGCCGTGACCAAAGCGTTCGCCGCCGACAGCCCTGCCAGCCCGGCTCCGATGATTGCGATCTGCATGATGCTAACGTCCCTTGGTGTGTGTTATCGCCGCAGCAGGAACACGGCGTGTTCCGCCAACAGGTTGGCCATGCCGCGCGAGGTCTGCTGGTCACCCGACAGGAACCATTCGCCATCGCAGGTCCATCCGCGCGTGGCGATCAGGCTGCGGAAATCGTCTATGGTGACATGGTGGATATTGGGGGTTTCATACCACGCCTCCGGAATCAACCGGGTGACCGGCATCCGCCCGTGGGTCAGCAGCGACATGCGGATCCGCCAGTGCGCGAAATTGGGGAAGCTGACGAACGCCTGCCGCCCGATCCGCAGCAACTCCTCGAGCACCAGATGCGGCGCGCGCGTGGTCTGCAAGGTCTGGCTAAGGATCGCATAATCGACGCTGCCCGAGGGGTAATCGGCAAGGTCGGTATCGGCATCGCCCTGGATCACCGAAAGTCCGCGAGTCACCGCCGCGCTGACATTGGCAGGGTCAAGTTCAAGCCCGCGGGCACGGACCTGCCGGCTGTCGCGCAGAGCCGCCATCAGCGCGCCATCGCCGCAGCCGACATCGAGCACCCGCGATCCTGCATCAATGTTGTCGGCAATGATTCGCAGGTCGGGACGCAACGCGGTCACCTGTTCGCTCCCGCGCGCAAGAAGCCATCGACGATGCGGTTCATCTCGGGGCACTCGAGCAGGAACGCGTCATGGCCGAAGGGCGAGGACAATTCGACGAAGCTGGCTTCGGCTCCTGCGGCGTTGAGCGCATGCACGATCCGGCGGGATTCAGCGGTAGGGTAAAGCCAGTCGGTATCGAAGCTGATCAGGCAAAACCGCGTCTTCGTTCCCATGAACGCGCGCGCCAGCACGCCGTCGTGCGGTTGCGCCAGGTCGTAATAATCCATCGCACGGGTGATATACAGATAGCTGTTGGCATCGAACCGGTCGACAAAGCTGATCCCCTGGTGGCGCAGATAGCTCTGGATCTGGAAATCGGCGTCGAAGCCGAAGCTGCTTCCGTCGCAATCTGCCCCCGCTGCGCCATCTCGTGCCTGCAGCCTGCGCCCGAATTTCTCGGTTAGGCCCGCTTCGGAGAGGTACGTGATGTGCGCGGCCATCCGCGCTACCGCGAGGCCCGATGCGGGGACGTCGCCGTCAGCATAATAGGCCCCCTTGCGCCAGCGCGGATCGGCCATGATCGCTTGTCGTCCAACCTCGTGGAACGCGATGTTCTGTGCAGAATGCCGCGCGGTCGAGGCGATGACCAGCGCCGCACGCACCCGGTCAGGGTACAGCACCGGCCAGCTCAGCGCCTGCATTCCGCCCATCGATCCGCCGATGACCGCGGCGAGCGTGCCGATTCCCAGATAATCGAACAGCAGCGCCTGGGCGCGGACCATGTCGGCGATCGACAGTACCGGAAAGTCCATGCCCCACGGCGTCCCCGTCGCCGGGTTCACTGTCGCGGGGCCAGACGAGCCCATGCAGCTGCCGATGACATTGGCGCAGATGATGAAATCGCGCGCCGGATCGACCGGCTTGCCTGTCCCCACCAGCCGCATCCACCAGCCCGGCTTGCCGGTGATCGGATGGCTCGAGGCGACATACTGGTCGCCGGTCAGCGCATGGCAGATCAGCACCGCGTTGCTCTTGTCGGCGTTCAGGCTGCCATAGGTTTCATAGGCGATCTCGACCGGCGCGAGCGCCGCGCCGCAATCGAGCGGCAGCGGGCCGAGCAAGGTCACCCGCCGGTCGAGCCCGAAACGGGCGTCAGAATGAGAGGCGGATGCGCTGGCCATGGCCCGTGCGATTGGCGGCAAGGTAGACGGCTGTCAATGGGGGGCCCGCACCAATCCTCCCCGAGCTTGCTCGGGGAGGGGGACCACGAAGTGGTGGAGGGGAAGCGCCTGCGTGCAGATCTCGAAGGGAAGCACAACCCCGCTTCCCCTCCACCATTCGCTCCGCGAACGATCCCCCTCCCCCAGCGAGCTGGGGGAGGATTTTGAGAGTTACCGCGCCTTATGCTGCGTGCCCGCCCCTGCCGTGATGAACAGCGCCGTCGCGGTGCCTTCGACATCCGCCGTATGCCATACCCCCGGCGGATTGATCGCGTAATCGCCAGGGCCAAGCTCCAGCGTGGTCACCGTGCCGTTCGCCTGTTCCTGATGCAGCGTCATCCGCCCCGCAATGCACAGCACCATCTCGTCGCCTGCAGGATGCATTTCCCACATCGACCAGGGTTCGTCGAAGCTGAACTGGGTGACCAGCCGGCCCTCGATGCCATCAACAGCCGCGCGCGCCTCATAGGCTTGGTACCAGTCCGCACCGCCATCCATCGGCGGCTGCGGCACCGCTTTGGCGCCGAGGCCCAGATGGACCGGGTGCGTGGCGATCGGCAGAACGGTCATCGCATCATCAATCCCACACGGCTTCGGGTGGCAGGCTCATCAGGATTGCGTCGATATTGCCGCCGGTCTTGAGACCGAACAGCGTTCCGCGATCGTGGATCAGGTTGAACTCGGCATAACGGCCGCGCCACACCAATTGCTGGTGCTTTTCGGCTGGCGTAAATTCCTGACCCATCCGGCGGCGCACCAGCGCAGGGAAAATATCAAGAAACGCCCGGCCGACATCCTGGGTGAACGCGAAGTTGGCATCGAACGTCGTCTGATCGGTGCATTCGAGATGATCGTAGAAGATGCCGCCAACACCGCGATGGACGCCCCGGTGGGGAATAAAAAAATAGTCGTCCGCCCATGCCTTGAACTTGGCATGATATGATGAATCATGCGCATCGCAAGCCACCTGCATCCGGGCGTGAAAATCGTCCGTATCTTCCGCGTAAGGCAGCGGCGGGTTGAGATCGGCTCCCCCGCCGAACCAGGCCTTGGTGGTAACAAGGAAACGGGTGTTCATATGCACCGCAGGAACGTGCGGATTGGCCATATGCGCGACCAGGCTGATTCCTGTCGCGAAGAATCGCGGGTCTTGCGCAGCGCCGTTGATCGATTTGGCGAACTCCTCGCTGAACCGACCTTCGACGGTGGAGACGTTGACCCCAGCCTTTTCGAACACCTTGCCCTTAATCAGGCCACGAACCCCGCCGCCGCCATGCGATCCATCGTCTTCGGTGCGGTTCCATGCAGCATAATCGAACTCGGCGTCCGAGCCCGCTTCGCGCTCGATGGCGGTAAATTCGGCACAGATCGCATCGCGCAGGCTTTCGAACCAGCCGCGCGCTGCCATTCTCTGTTCAGTCCAGTCGGTCATTCCGCTCCCCTGTTCGGCAAGATGCATTCATGCATCGCCCAGATGTCGTGTCTGCCGCAGAGCCTCGCCAAGCGCAATCCCGGTTGCGACCGATATGTTGAGCGAACGCAGGCCGGGCGCCATCGGTATGGTCGTGGCAAGATCGCACGCATCACGCACATGCGGCGGGACACCCGCGCTTTCGGAGCCCATCATCAGGATGTCGGTATCCCGAAATTCGGTGCGATAAATGCTGGCGGGTGCATGCGCGCTCATCAGGATCAGACGCGCACCGATCGAGTGGCGGAAGGTCTGGAACGCCTGCCAATCGACGTGGCGACGCATATCGGCGAGCGGACCATAGTCCATCGCCGCGCGCTTGAGCCTCTTGTCGTCGAAAATGAAGCCGCACGGTTCGATGATCTCGACCGGAACCGCCATACAGGCCGCAAGTCGCAAGATGGCACCCACGTTTCCGGCAATATCGGGTTGAAAAAGAGCAATGCGCATGGCGCTGCTTTAACGTGCGCGGTGGCCAAGTCACGTGGCAGATCGCTGGCTGAATCAAATTTGCGTGCTGCATCAGCCAACATTCATAGAAACTATGCTGCGGCGCGCCAATTTCGTTGTTGGCAAAATGACGGTTTTGCGTCTATCAGGCCGACAATTATGCGGACGGGCCAGGGGTATAGCCGTGCCATGCCGCTTTCAGCATCGAAAAAATCAAACAACTTTTCAATAGCTTGAGGGTCAGGTTAGCGACATGGCAGAACAAGTAACCATGAATCAAGACGGCACCGCCGCCATCGAATCCGATGGTGTGCGTCGCCGTGACTTTATCAACATCGCCGCAGTCAGCTTTGCTGGCGTCGGCGCTGCGACGGTTCTTATCCCGCTCATCACGCAGATGGCGCCCAGCAAGGACGTGCTGGCAGAGGCATCGACCGAGGTCGATGTGTCGGCGGTTGCGCCGGGGCAAACCATCAAAACCATCTGGCGAAAACAACCGGTGTTCATCCGCAATCTGACGCCGGCCGAAGTGGCGGACGCAGAAGGTGTGTCGGTCGATGGCCTGCGCGATCCGCAGTCGCTGCAGGATCGCACCGTCGAAGGCCGGACCAACTGGCTGGTGACCCTGGGCGTGTGCACCCATCTGGGCTGCGTTCCGCTGGGTGCGGCCCAAGGCGAGGTAAAGGGCGAGTTCGGCGGATATTTCTGCCCTTGCCACGGCTCGCACTACGATACCGCAGGACGCATCCGCAAAGGCCCGGCGCCGACCAACCTGTTGGTCCCCGAGTTCGCGTTTCTGTCCGACACAGTCATCAAGATCGGTTGAGGAGCATAAATCATGAGCTTTTCCTGGGCCAAGCATTACGAACCGAAGTCTGACCTGACCAAGTGGCTGGATGATCGCCTGCCGCTTCCCCGTCTGGTCTATGGCGCCATCGGCGCCGGCTACCCGGTTCCCCGCAACCTGAACTATTTCTGGAACTTCGGCGTGCTCGCCGGGGTGGCGCTGGTGATGCAGATCGTCACCGGCATCATCATGGCGATGCACTATGCGCCCAATGCATTGGTCGCCTTTGATTCCACCGAACACATCATGCGCAACGTGAACTGGGGCTGGATGCTGCGTTATGCGCACGCCAACGGCGCCAGCTTCTTCTTTATCGTCGTGTATATCCACATCTTCCGCGGGCTGTATTTCAGCTCGTACAAGGCACCGCGTGAAATGATCTGGCTGCTTGGCCTGGTCATCTTCCTGCTGATGATGGCGACCGCCTTCATGGGCTATGTGCTTCCCTGGGGCCAGATGAGCTTCTGGGGTGCCAAGGTGATCACCGGTCTGTTCGGTGCGATCCCGCTGGTCGGCGAGCCGATCCAACAGTGGCTGCTGGGTGGATTTGCGCCGGATAACGCCGCGCTCAACCGCTTCTTCTCGCTGCACTATCTGCTGCCGTTCGTGACCGCAGGCGTCATCATCCTGCACATCTGGGCACTGCACATCCCGGGTTCGTCGAACCCCACCGGCGTGGAAGTGAAGTCGGAATCGGACACCGTGCCGTTCCACCCCTATTACACTGCCAAGGACGGCTTCGGCCTCGGCGTGTTCCTCATCCTGTTCTGCGCGATGCTGTTCTTCGCGCCGAACTTCCTGGGCCATGCGGACAACTACATCCCCGCAAACCCGCTCTCGACGCCCGCACACATCGTTCCCGAATGGTACTTCTGGCCGTTCTACGCGATCCTGCGCGCCTTCACCTTCGACTTCTTCATCGTTCCTGCCAAGCTGCTGGGCGTGCTGGCGATGTTTGCATCGATCCTGCTGCTGTTCTTCCTGCCCTGGCTGGACCGTTCGCCGGTGCGTTCGGGCAACTATCGCCCGCTGTTCAAGATCTTCTTCGTGGTCTTGCTGCTCGACGTGCTGCTGCTCGGTTATCTGGGCGGTGCGCCGGCTGAAGAACCGTATGTGATGCTCAGCCAGCTGGCTTCGGCGTATTATTTCGCTCACTTCCTGATCATCCTGCCGATCATCTCGAAGATCGAAAAGCCCAAGCCCCTGCCCTTCTCGATCACCGAATCGGTGCTCGGCAAGGACAACACCGGCATCGCAGGCGGCCCCGTGCTGCAGCCTGCCGAATAACGCCCGAACCCATAAGGAAAGTCATTCGACATGATTCGTATTGGTGCATTTTTGGTGGGGCTGTTCTTTGCCGGCTGGCTCATCGTCTCGTTCGGTGTAGGCGCAGCCGCCTACATCAGCGAACCACCGCAGGAAACTGCGGAGCATGCCTTCCATGAAAAGCCGAAGGCGCTCACTCTGGCCAGCGATGGCCCGATGGGCAAGTTCGACCGCCAGCAGCTTCAGCGCGGCTTCCAGGTGTACAAGGAAGTGTGCGCAGCCTGCCACTCGATGCGGCTGGTTTCGTTCCGTAACCTGGCCGAGCTTGGCTATAACGAAGACGAAGTGAAGGCAATCGCAGCAAACTGGCCAATCCAGACGCCGGACATCGACCCGGCGACAGGTGAAGCCACAACGCGCGCATCGCTGCCGACCGATCCGTTCCCTTCACCGCATGCCAATGAAACAGCTGCGCGTGCTGCCAACAACAATGCGCTGCCACCTGATCTTTCGCTGATCACCAAGGCTCGCAGCGGCGGAGCACCGTATATCTATTCGCTGTTGCTGGGCTATCAGGAGCCACCGGCCGAACTCGCCCAGCGCTTCCCTGACTCGATGCCGGGACCTGGCCTCAACTACAATCCGTACTTTGCCAATCTCAACATCGCGATGGCCAATCCTCTGGGCAGCGACGGCATCGTCACTTACTCCGATGGAACGAACGCTACCCGCGAACAGATGGCCAAGGACGTGTCGGCTTTCCTGGTGTGGACCGCAGAGCCCACGCTGGAAAAGCGCCACCAGACCGGCTGGGCCGTGCTGATCTTCCTGATCATCGCGACGGGCCTGGGCTATATGGCGTATCGCAACGTGTGGGCAGGCGTGAAGCACTAAGCTTCTTACGCGCCCTGACGCAGACAAACGGTCCGGCCCGGAAGTGCGAACTTCCGGGCCGGATTGCGTTTGGGGGGCGACGCTATTCCCTGTAGCTTGATAGGCGGGGCCAAAGTCCGGTCCCCTGCGCAGGCAGGGGCCCATCTCCTGACGGTTGTGCAGGGTGCGGGGGCAGGAGATGGGTGCCTGCCTTCGCAGGCAAGCGGCTCTCCCTCACGCAGACCGAAATCACTTCCGCTGCCCACGGATCATCCCCGCCATTTCTTCGCGTCTTCGCGTCTTCGCGTGAAAACAATCTGGCTCACGCGAAGCCGCGAAGACGCGAAGACGCGAAGAAGGTCGCGCCGGACGTCGGCCTTTCACTCAGCTTTTGATAGTGTCCACACTGAGCGGCAGCGGCAGCTATCGAGCACTGACATGAAAAAGCTGACTTTCAGCAGACGACCCGATTGCAGAAATTCAGGGCGGTGTTCAAACTGGTCGCCATGGTTTGGAGCGAAACTGGAAATTGGGCGGGAGCGGTGGTCTTGATTGCCGCCTTTTTTATGCTGCCTCGGTGGATCTCTTTCCGCCGAAGGGCAATAGCTGGAACCGTGTTGTTCCCTTTAGGCTGGGCAAGGATTTTCAGCGGGATAGCTTTCGATGACCGGCCTTTTATGCAGTCAGAAGTAGTGGCCTATACTTGGTTAGGTATTAGCTGTCTGGCCATCATTCTAGCGATCACCCTGCTCGTGCCGGTTCTTTTTGAATGGCTTAGGACACGCCGAAAACCAAAGCGCAGGACTGAAAAGTGGCGTGCAGGCCATTGGAAAAACTGAGCGTCCGCTTCCCACCCAGTTTCAGCCATTAGCTGCCCTCACAGTCGCTCCCGAAAGCAGACCGCTCCGGAAACACCCTCACTGGCCATCATCTTCATCCCGCAACACCGGCGCAACGCGCTCGTCCTGCGAGCCGGGCGGCGGCCTGCGGACCGGGGGGCGGGGTTCGGCTTGCCGTGTCTGGGGGCGCTGTGTCGGTTGGTCGCGGCCCAACGCGCGGTCGATGAAGTTGTCGTCGAGGCGCTCGGGGAGCTGCACCGGCGGAGGTGCAAACGGATCGGGGACTTCAGGGCCACGACCCGGCTCGATCGGATTTCCGTTCTCGTCGATGAAGACCACATCGTCGGGTGAGCCGAAATAGGCCTCGTCATCGGGCTCGAGCTGCCATTCGGGCAACACCAGCTCGGTGTCGAAAGGCTCGACCTTGCGCTTGGCGACCGCGACCTTCATGTAAGCTGCAAACGCGCGCGCGGGCGCCGTTCCGCCCTGCAGTCCGCCGACCGGGCGGGCATCGTCACGGCCCATCCACACGCCCGTCGTGATGCCGCTTGAAAAGCCCAGGAACCAGCCGTCCTTGTTGCTGTTGGTCGTGCCGGTCTTGCCAGCCACCGGGCGCCCGATCTGCGCCGCGCGGCCGGTGCCGACATTGACTGCGGTCTGAAGCAGATCGGTCATGCCTGCAGTGACATGCGGCGGTACCAGCACCTGGCTCATGTCCGCTTCGTGCTGATAGAGCACATCACCATCGCTGGTGGTGACCTTGGTGATGCCATAAGGCGATATCGCGACCCCGCCCGAGCTGACCCCCGCAAAGGCACGCACCATGTCGATCACGCGGACCTCGGAGGATCCCAGCACCATCGAAGGCAGCGTCGTGATCGGCGTGGTGATGCCGAAGCGGCGCGCCATGTTGGCGATCGAGCTGGTGCCGACATCCTCGCCGATCCGCGCCGCAACGGTGTTCTTGGAATAAGCGAACGCCGTGCGCAGCGTGATGTCGCCGGCATAGCTGCCGCCGCTGTTGCGCGGGGTCCAGCCACCGATGGTGACCGGGGCATCGGTGACGATATCCTCGGGGGTATAACCTGATTCGAGCGCGGTGAGATAGACGAACAGCTTCCAGGCCGATCCCGGCTGGCGCAATGCGCTGGTCGCGCGGTTGTAGTTCGAGGTGACGTAGTCGGTGCCGCCGACCATCGCGCGCACCGCGCCATCGCGGTCGAGCGAGACCAGAGCGCCTTGCGCGCCACGCGGCACATTGGCCTGGATCGCCGCAGTCCCTGCGCGCTGCATGTTCAGGTCAAGCGTGGTCCACACCACGATCGGCTGGCCATCATCCTCGATCAGCGTATCGAGCTGCGGCAGCGCCCAGTCGGTGAAATAGCGCACCGAATTCTGCCCCTTTTCGGGTGCGAACTCGACGCCTTGGAGATCGGCTTCAGCGGCCTGGGCAGGCGTGATCGTGCCGACATCCTGCATGACCATCAGCACCACCCCGGCCCGGCCCAAGGCTGCCTCGGTGTCGGCGGTGGGCGAATAGCGCGAAGGTGCCTTGACCAACCCGGCAATAATCGCGGATTCAGCCAGCGACAGCGTCCTGGCATCATGGTTGAAGAACTTGCGCGCGGCCGAATCGACGCCATAAGCACCGCCGCCGAAATAGACCTTGTTGAGATAGAGCTCGAGGATCTGGTCCTTGGAGAACTTGCGCTCAAGCGCCAGCGCGAGCACGCCTTCGCGGATCTTGCGGGTGTACGAGCGGCTGTTGCTGAGGAAGACGTTGCGCGCCAGCTGCTGGGTGATCGTCGATGTCGCGCGCACCCGGCCGCCGCCTGCGACCGAATTGTAGATCGCGCGGCCGATGCCGATCGGATCGACGCCCGGGTGATAGGCGTAACGCCGGTCCTCGACCGAGATCATCGCGTCCTTCATGGTCTGGGGGATGTCCTCGATCGCCAGCCAGTTGCCGAAGCTCGGCCCGAGCTGCATGATCTCGGTACCATCGGCGGCGCGGACCAGAATCATCTGGCCATTGGGCGAAGATTTCATGTCCTGGAAGCTGGGCAGCGATCCCATCACCGTGACCACCGCGACAATCAGCCCGATCAGGCCGACCAACGCCGCAGCCGATCCGATCTTGACGATGCGCCAGAACCACAGGCGCGGGCCGCCCGCAGGCTTGGGCTTGGACTTTGCCCTGCCACCCTTGTCTTTCACCGCCATGCGCAATCGGCCCCTGTCATCCCTGCCAAGCACTCTCAACACCGCTGGTATTGTTCGCCGCGGAGCAAAGCGCCGCGTCTTGCAGCATGCGGCTTTCGCTAGGCTGAATATAGCGTCCCGCGCGATGCGCCAAGCCGTTTCGGCGGTGTCTCACACTGCGCCCGATCCGGCTGATTCGCTGGCGATTTGCGCCTGCGCCTGGGCGAGTTCCTGCGGGGTGTTGACGTTCGTCAGGACGCCAGCCTCGGCAAACTCGACCGGCACCGCGCCAAGTTCCTCTCCCAGCCGCCGTAGCGACCATTTCTGCACGCATCGATCGGCGGGCAAGGCCATGATCACCGCCTGCACGTTCCACAGGGCAAACGCGGGCTGCCAGGTTCCATCGCATTGGGCCATCGCCACCGGTGCACCCTCGCCCAACCGGGTGACCAGATCCAACGGCACGAACGGCGCATCGACCGGCGCGGTGACGAAGCCGTCCGCGCCCTGCGCCGCCAGGTACAGCGCCATCGCGCGGATCGCGCCCACCGGTCCTGCAGGCCCATCGGCAAGGTCTGCAACCGCAGTGGCGCCGGTGCCGTAATCATGCGGCGCGCAGAGCAACACCTGCGGCACTTGCGCACGCAGGCGGTACAGCACCCGGTCGATCATCCGCTCCCCGCCGATCAACGCCAGCGCCTTGTCCAAACCCTCCATCCGGCGAGATTGGCCACCCGCAAGCAGCGCGGCGACCTGCGGCAGGCCATGGCTCATCCGCTCAATTCGCAGGTATCGCAGGAGCGATCGGCGATGGCTGCGCGATCGGCAGACCGCTCGCATCGCGCAGTCCGCGCGGTTCGAGAATGGCGGCGCTCTCGATGATGTCGAGCGCGCGCCTGGCCTCGGCATACATCCGCGCCTTGCCCATCCAGTCTGCCGCCTTGTTGCGGCCGGGCAGCCGTTCGATCTCGCCCAAGGCGGCCTCGACGCGCCCGGCCTCAAGATAGCGCTTGGCGCGCTGCAAGCGCTGTGTCGGGGTTTGCGATACCGTGCCCTGCTGCTCGACCACGAACAGCTCGCTGGCCTCGCGCTGCAGCGAATCCCAGAAGCTCTCGCCTGAATCCCCACCCGATGTGATCGACGGGCCGATCTCCTCGAGCTGGCTGCGCAATTGGTCCATGGTCACCGGGTTGCGCGCGGCGCGCACGATCGTGCCCACCGCATTGGGCTGGGCCGCGCCGAAGCGTAGCTGCAACTGCCCTTCCAGATAGCCCAGCGCCGATGCGCGATCGAGCGCACGGCGCGCGGCAAAGGCGATCAGCAGACCTTCGGCGCGCCCGGCATTGCCTGACGCCGCCTGCGCCTGGACGTTGATCAGCGACAGCCGGTTTTCCAGCTCTGCTACCCGCGCATCGAGCGCACCCGGAGGCGGCGCACCCAGCATTCCGCCAGGCATAGGCGCCGGTGCGCCCGAAATCGCTGGGTTTGCGGGGTCGGACGTGACCACGTTGCTTTCGAGGGCGGTCTGCGCTGGTGCCGAAGTGGTATCACCAAACCAGCCTGACCGCGTAATCAGCCAGCCCGACAGGATCGCCCCACCGACAAAGGCCAGCACCAGCAGCATCAGCAGCGTCCTGCCGCTGGCCCCATGCGAGGCGCGGCCCGGGCGGGTGGTATCAGCGTTCATCATGTCTCCGGCTTGTCTGCCTGTTGCAACCTTGCATCATGCTGGCACAGCGCGTTTGCTACGTCCAGCAATGCCCGGTCGTCGGTCGATGCCGCCACCCGCACCGCGGCCCAGCCTTCACCTGCTACATCGACCAGAGCCGGGGCAAACAGCGCAAGGCTGATCGCGCCGCGATCCAACCGTGCCGCATCGACGAGCGAACTGAAATGCTCTGCCGCGCGCGCCGAGTGCAAAAGCACGACGGCAGGCTGGGCCAACGCGTCGCGCAACGTATCGGGCATCGGCAGCGCGCGCGATCGGTAAACGATGCGGGTATCGATCGCGAGGCGGCTATCGGGAAGATCGACATGATCCTCCCCTGCCAGCCGCAGGATATGCAGGTGCCCATCCTCGGCCAGCATCGGCAGCAATGCCGCAAGACCGCCGGTTCCCTGGCCGCGCACCCGAAACCCCAGGTCCAGCGCCATCCGCGAGGTCTTGCCGCCCACCGCATAGACCGGCAGGTCCTTGAGGTCCGCCAGCGCAGGGCCACCATGGCGGAAGACGTTGGCGCTGCCGACCAGCAACGCATCATAAGCCGAAGCGTCGGCAGGCGTCCACGCGACCTGCTCGATCACAAACAGCGGCGTGACCAGCGGATGGTGCCCCGCTGCACGCAACGCCTGCGCGGTTGCGGTCGCGCCGGGCTGCGGGCGAAGAACGATGATTCGCGAGCCCGCCATCAGCGCGGATTGAAAAGCCGCGTGATCGTCTCGGGCGCTTTGGCAAGCAGTTCAGCTGCAAGCAGCGCGGGTGCACCCGGATCGCTCGCCGCAAAGGTTGTATCGCCTGCGACGTGCTGCGCACCGTCTTCTGAATACAGCACCGCGCGCAGATGGATCGTCGTGCCCGAGATTCGCGCCAGCGCCGCGATCGCCGAATGGCAGTCGCCGCCCAGCGCCTCGAGCAGCGCGCGTTCGGCCATCACGCAGGCTGATGTCGGCGCGTCGTCGATCCCGCCGATCAGCGCGCGCATCGGCGCATCGTCCCTGCGTACTTCGATCCCAACCGCACCCTGCGAGGGTGCAGGCAGCCAGACCTCGGTTTCCAGCCGAACCGAGGGGATGCCGGTCAGCCTCTCGCCCAGCCGGTCCAGCCCGGCGGCGGCAAGCAAGGTCGCATCCGCCTCGCCGCTCTGCAGTTTGCCGATGCGCGTGGCGACATTGCCGCGGAACAGCACCGGCACGACATCGGGGCGAATCATCCGGATCTGCGCAGCGCGGCGCGGCGAACTGGTGCCGAAGCGCGCGCCTTGCGGCAGCGCAGCGATGCTGGGCGACCCCAGCAGCACGTCGCGAACATCCGCGCGCGGCAGCATCGCCGCGAGCACGAACGCTTCCGGCCGGATCGTCTCGACATCCTTCATCGAATGCACCGACAGATCGATCGTACCGCCACCCAGCGACCAGTCGAGCTCGCGGGTCCACAGCGCCTTGCCACCGACATCGGCGAGCGGTCGATCGGTGATCTTGTCGCCGCTGGCCACCACCGGCGACAGCTCGACCTGATCCTCGGCCAGTCCCCAGCGCGCGCGCAACGCGGCGGCGGTCATGTACGCCTGTGCCATCGCCAGCGGCGATGCGCGGGTGCCCAGCCGGATCGGGCGGGTGGCGAGTATCTCGGCGATGCCATCGGGCAACGCGCCGGAGGCCCCAGGTGTTTCAGAGGCGAAGGTGTGCGTGGTATCTGCCATGCACCTTGTGCTAGCGGCCAATAGCGATAAGGGAAAGCCCCATGGCAATCATCCTCGGCATCGAATCGAGCTGCGATGAAAGCGCGGCCGCGCTGATCGGGTCCGACCGCAGCATCCTCGCCCACCGGCTGGCAGGCCAGGAAGACGCGCACCGCCCCTATGGCGGCGTGGTGCCCGAAATCGCCGCGCGCGCGCATGTGCAGGTGCTCACGCCGCTGATCGAGGCGGCGCTCAACGATGCCGGACTGACGCTGGACGATGTCGACGCGGTCGCCGCAACCGCAGGCCCCGGGCTGATCGGCGGCGTGATGGTCGGGCTGGTCACCGCCAAGGCGCTGGCGATGGCAGCGGGCAAGCCGCTGATCGCGGTCAATCATCTTGAGGGCCATGCGCTCTCGCCGCGGCTGGCCGATTCGAGCCTTGAATTCCCCTATCTGTTGCTGCTCGTCTCGGGCGGGCATTGCCAGATTTTGCGGGTTGATGGCGTCGGCCAATACCGGCGGCTGGCGACGACGATCGACGATGCGGCGGGCGAGGCGTTCGACAAGACCGCCAAGATCCTGGGGCTGGGCTATCCCGGGGGGCCCAGGGTCGAAGCCCTGGCCAAGACTGGCGATGCCAGAGCCGTTCCGCTGCCCCGGCCGCTGCTGGGAAGCGCAGAGCCGCATTTCTCGTTCGCCGGGCTGAAGAGCGCGGTGCTGCGCGCGGCGCAATCGGGCAACTATCGGCCAGAGGACATCGCCGCGAGTTTTCAGGCGGCGGTAGTGGATTGCTTGATCGACCGGCTGGAGAAGGCCATCGCCCAGGGCGGTCCTGCCAGCCATCTCGTGGTCGCAGGCGGGGTCGCGGCAAACGGCGCGATCCGCTCGGCGCTCGAGGCGCTGGCCGCGCGCCACGACATGGGCTTTGTCGCACCACCGTTGTGGCTGTGCACCGACAATGCCGCGATGATTGGCTGGGCGGGCGCGGAGCGGTTTGCGCTGGGGCTGACCGATCCGCTCGATATTGCCGCGCGACCGCGTTGGCCGCTTGACCCGGCAGCAGAAGCAGCGCGTGGCGCGGGAGTGAAGGCATGAGCGAGAACAAGCCAACCGTCGGCGTGATCGGCGGCGGCGCATGGGGCACCGCGCTGGCACAGATGCTGGCGAGCGATGGCCGCGACGTTCTGCTCTGGGCGTTCGAACCGGCGGTGGTCAAAGCCATCAACACGCAGCACAGCAACAGCGCCTATCTTTCGGGCACCACGCTTGACCCTGCGATCCGCGCTACGGGTGACCTTGGCGCACTGGCTGATTGCGCGCTGCTGCTGGTGGTGACACCCGCGCAGCACATGCGCCGCGTCCTCAAGCAACTGCCGCACGGAACCACCGATCTGGTGCTGTGCTGCAAGGGCATCGAGGAGGCGACCGGCGACCTGATGGTCGATGCCGCACGCGCCGCTGCGCCCGGACGCCCGCTCGCCGTCCTCTCCGGGCCGACATTCGCGCATGAGGTGGCCGCCGGCCAGCCGACCGCGGTGACTTTGGCGTGCGAGGATCATGTCCAGTGGGACCGGATCGCACCGCAGATCGCGCGGCCCGCATTCCGCCCGTATTTTACCACCGACATTACCGGCGCCGAGATCGGCGGCGCGGTGAAGAACGTGCTCGCGATCGCGTGCGGCGTGGTCGAGGGGCTGGGTCTGGGGCAGAACGCCCGCGCGGCGCTGATCGCGCGCGGCTTTGCCGAGATGACCCGCTTTGGCCTCGCCTGCGGCGCGCAGGCCGAAACGCTTTCGGGTCTGTCGGGGCTGGGCGATCTGGTGCTGACCTGCTCGTCGGTGAGCTCGCGCAATTTCTCGCTGGGCAAGGCGCTGGGCGAGGGGCGCAAGGCAGCCGATGTTCTCGCCGATCGTACCACTGTCGCCGAAGGCGCTTTCACCGCACCGGTGTTGCAACGCGTTGCGCGGACACGCGGCGTGGCGATGCCGATCGTCGATACCGTCTGCGCGCTGCTCGCAGGGGAGGTTGCAGCGGCGGAGGCGGTGGCGGCGCTGCTGGCACGGCCGCTGACGGCGGAGTAGACGCTGTCTTTCACTCCTCTGTGCCTCCCTACCCCGCTCAGCCTGAGCCTGTCGAAGGCCCCGCGCTGTGAGTAGCATCAAAAGCTCAGTGCTTTCCGGCGAACGCCGGAATCCAGAGCGACTGCAGCGCGATCTGACCCCTGGGCTCCGGCTTTCGCCGGAGGACGGTAGAGCGATTTAGCAACCGTGTGCGCGAGGCCTTCGACAGGCTCAGGCTGAGCGGATGTTTTCCAATGGGTGCTCATGTTCCCCCGCCAATATCCCCGCAAGCCCGGCCTCGTAATCGGGATACCGCAACTCCCAGCCCAGCAGCCGCTTGGCCTTGCCGTTCGCGACCCGGCGGTTCTCGGCGTAGAATCCCAGCGCCATTGGCGACAGATTGGCCTGTTCGAGGGTCTGCATCGGCGGCAGCGGAGCGCCGAGCAACCGGCACGCGGCCTCGATCACCCGGTTCTGCGAGCACGGCAGGTCATCCGACAGATTGTACACTCCCGGCGGTCCGGCGAACGATGCGATGACGCCGCCTGCGATATCGTCGACATGCACCCGGCTGAACACCTGATCGGGCAGGTCGATGCGCTTGCCCGAGCCTTCGCGCACCCGGTCGAGCGCACTGCGGCCGGGGCCGTAGATGCCGGGCAGCCGCAGCACTCGCACGTGTGTATCGCCCGGGGGATCAAGCGCCTGCCAGTCGAGATCGGCCTGGGTGCGCGCATTGCGTCTGCCCGTCCCGACGATCGCGCCTTCATCGACCCACGCGCCGCGCGCATCGCCATAGACGCCGGTAGAGGACAGGTATCCGATCCAGCGCGCGGGCGCGGCGCGCAAGGCATCGACATAGGCGGCGAGCACCGGGTCCGCGCCGGTCGCGCGGTCGGGGGGCACGCTTGAGAGGATGTGCGTCGCGCTGGCCAATGCTGCGTGTACCGCTGAGCCATCGGCAAAATCCACATCCCCGCCGCGCCCGGTGCCGTGGACTTGCCAGCCTTGCTCGCACAATCGCCGGGCGAGGTGCGAGGCAGTGTAGCCCATGCCGAAGATGAAGAGGGTGTTCATGGGGTGACCGTAGCTTTGGGCGAGAGGGATGCAAGGTCGTTGCTGGGGACGGCCCTTCCAAATCCTCCCCCAGCTTGCTGGGGGAGGGGGACCGCCCGCGCAGCGGGGGGTGGAGGGGCTGCGGGTGCGTGCTGCCCTTAGTGGTAGTGCGATCTCGCTTCCCCTCCACCACCGCCCCTCGGGCGGCGGTCCCCCTCCCCGAGACAAGCTCGGGGAGGATTTTTTCGTGCCAAAGCCCCGCCCCCGCATTAGGGTCACCCATATGGCAGACATCCACCCCGCAACCGCCACCCCGATCCTGGCCGAGCCCCAGGTCATCCGCCGTGCCGATTACCGGCCGCCCGATTGGTGGGTGAAGACGGTCGCGCTCGAGTTCGATCTCGATCTGTCCGCCACGAAAGTGTCCGCGACTCTCGAGATCGAGCGCAATGGCGAGCACGACCGGCCGCTCAGGCTCGATTGCGATGGCGTGCTGCCGCTGACGCTGACCATCGATGGCATGGCCGCCAACTGGCGCCACGAGGGCGACCAGATTGCTATCGATATCTCCGCGCCGACCGCCACCGTGCACCTGACCACGACGATCGCGCCCGATACCAACACGCAGCTGATGGGCTTGTTCGCATCGAACGGCATGCTGTGCACCCAGTGCGAGGCCGAAGGGTTCCGCCGGATCATCCCGTTCGTCGACCGGCCCGACAATATGGCGGTGTACGAGGTGCTGCTGCGCGCCGACAAGACGCGCTTCCCGGTGCTGCTCGCCAACGGGGCATTGGTCGATTCGGGCGATCTCGAAGACGGGCGCCATTATGCGCGCTGGCACGATCCGCACCCCAAGCCGAGCTATCTGTTCGCCTTGGTCGCAGGCGATCTGGTGGCGACGCGTGACCATTTCACCACCAGGTCGGGCGCGCCGGTGGACCTTGCGATCTACGTCCGCGCTGGCGACGAGGGCCGTACCGCGCACGCGATGCAGGCGCTCAAGGCCTCGATGGCATGGGACGAGCGCGTCTATGGCCTCGAATACGACCTGCCGGTATTCAACATCGTCGCGGTCAGCGATTTCAACATGGGGGCGATGGAGAACAAGGGGCTCAACATCTTCAATTCGCGTTACATCCTCGCCGACCCCGATACCGCGACCGATTATGATTACGACGCGATCGAGGGCGTGGTCGCGCACGAATATTTCCACAACTGGTCGGGCAACCGCGTCACCTGCCGCGACTGGTTCCAGCTGAGCCTCAAAGAGGGCTTCACCGTCTATCGCGACCAGTGCTTTTCCGCCGATATGGGATCGGAAGCGGTCAAGCGGATCGAGGATGTGCGGATGCTGCGCGCGACGCAGTTTCCCGAGGATGCAGGGCCGCTCGCGCACCCGATCCGCCCCGACAGCTATATGGAGATCAGCAACTTTTATACCTCGACGATCTACAACAAGGGCGCCGAAGTCATCCGCATGATGGCAACGATGGCGGGCCCTGAACGCTTCCGCGCAGGCAGCGACCTGTATTTCCAGCGCCACGACGGGGAAGCTGCGACCTGCGAGCAGTTCGTCCGTGCGATGGAGGACGGTGCGGGGCTCGATCTTGGCCAGTTCCGCCACTGGTACGAACAGGCGGGCACCCCGCAGGTGCAGGCGCGGCTGGAGCATGACGCCGACAGCGCGACCGCAACGCTGCACCTGCGCCAGCGGTTCTCGCCCACGCCGGGCCAGCCTGACAAGCCGCTGATGCCGATCCCCTTGCGTACTGCGCTGATCGACCGCGACATGAAGGCGCATCGCGGCGAGCAGCTGGTGATGCTGGCGCAAGCCGAGCAGAGCGTGACCTTCACCGGCTTTGCGCGCCCGCCGGTGCTCTCGATCAACCGCGGCTTTTCGGCGCCGGTGACGATGGATGTCGCGCGACGCAGCGGCGACCTGTTGTTCCTGGTGCGGCACGATGACGATCCGTTCGCGCGCTACGAGGCGCTGCAGCAGCTGGTCATCGACCGGCTGATCGCCGATATCGGCGAAGAGGGCGCTGCTTCCGAACGCGCCGCCGGGCTCGAGGACATCGTGTCGGTGTTCGGCGATCTGGTCAGCGACCAAAGGCTCGACGATTCGATGCGCACCGAAATCCTGAGCCTTCCGACCGAGGCGTTTCTGGGCGAACAGATGCTGATCGTCCGGCCCGAAGCGATCCATTCCGCCCGCCGCGCATTGCGCAAGGCGATCGGCACACGGCTGCTCGACCAGTGGCGGATTGTGCACGAACGCGCATCCGCCGTGCACTATTCGCTAAGCCGCGAGGCGCGCGGGGCGCGCAAGATCAAATCGCTGGCGCTGGGCTATATCGCGTCTTCCGAAGCGCCGGATGCGGGCAAAATCGCGTTTGCGCAGTTCGCCAGTGCGGACAACATGACCGACCGGCAGGGCGCAATGATGGTGCTTGCCAGCATGGCCGGCGACGAACGCGAGAGCGCGCTCGACAGCTTCTACAACCGCTACCAGGGCAACGCGCTGGTCATCGACAAATGGTTCTCGCTGCAGACCAGCTCGGCGCACCCCAAGGTGTACGAACAGACGCTTGAGCTGATCCAGCACAAGGATTTCACGCTGACCAACCCCAACCGGGTGCGCGCGCTGTACTGGCCGTTTGTCTCCAACCAGGCCGAGTTCCACCATGCCAGCGGCCGCGGATACCGACTGCTGACCGATCTGGTGCTGCGGCTTGATCCCGTAAACCCGCAGACCACCGCGCGCTTCATCGCGCCGCTGGGCCGCTGGCGCCGGTTCGACGAGGCGAGGGCGGCGATGATGCGCGGCTGCCTCGAGCAGATCCTGGCGCAGCCGGGGTTGTCCAAGGACACGACGGAGCAAGTGATGAAGAGCCTTGAGTGACACGATCAAGCAAATCCCGTACTCCGGCGAACGCCGGAGTCCAGTAGCGGGAATGCACTGCGTCGCCCTGGATTCCGGCGTTCGCCGGAAAACAGCGTAGTGACGGTTCCCCTCCTCACCTCGCCCGCCCTCGGTGCAATGGCGCATGGCTTTACCGGACGGCGCGGCGGGGTATCCACCGGGCTGGTTGCGGGGCTCAATGTCGGGCTGGGGTCGGATGACGATCCGGTCGCCGTGCGCGAAAACCGGCGACTGGCGACAGACGCCATCCTCCCCGATGCGGATTTGGTGACGCTGCACCAGGTGCACAGCGCGGACGTGATCCATGTCATCGAGCCGATCCCCACGGATACGCGCCCGAAAGCCGATGCGATGGTCACCGACCGGCCCGGGCTGCTGCTGGGCGTGCTTGGTGCCGACTGCCCGCCGATCCTGTTCGCCGACGAAGCGGCGCAGATCATCGGCGCAGCGCATTCGGGCTGGAAAGGGGCATTCGCCGGTGTCGGCGAGGCGACCGTCGCGGCGATGGAGCGGCTGGGCGCGGACCGGGGGCGGATCGTTGCCGCAATCGGCCCGTGCATCCAGCAGAAAAGCTATGAGGTCGACAGTGGATTCCTGCAGCGCTTCTGCGAGGCCGACCCCGAAAACGAACGCTTCTTCCGCGAAGGCAAGCCGGGGCATTACCAATTCGATCTCGAAGGCTTCATCGCGGCACGGTTGGCGGGGTGCGGCATCGGCACGGTGCACATGAGCGGGGTCGATACCTATTCGGACGTGGAGGGCTATTACAGCTTCCGCCGCGCAACGCACCACGGTGAGCCAGATTACGGACGGCAGATGGGGGCGATCGGGTTGAGGGAATGATATCGCACTTGATGGGTGAGGCACCATGTTTGGCCTCTCCCTTGATGGGAGAGGCAGCGAGACTTGGCAGCTTGCTGCCTACTCGCAGCGGTGAGGGTGATGGCGCGTCTGGGTGTTAGCGGTGCATTTGCGCACCCCTAACGCAATCCGGAAAGATCACCCCCACCCAACCCTCCCCCATCGAGGGGGAGGGCTTTTGCAGCATTCCCCGCCTGCGGGAGGGGAGAAACAAGTGCTGGAGTTGATTTGAAAACCATCTGGGGCCTTCTCATCGGCATCGCGGGATTCGCGCTAACGCTTGTTCTCCCCGCACCTGCGGGCATGGAGCCGCAGGCTTGGAGCACCGCGGGCCTCGTGTGGTGGATGGCGACATGGTGGATGACGCAGGTGGTGCCCCTGACTGTCACCGCATTGCTGCCCTTCGTCGTCCTGCCGCTCACCGGGGTGATGAGCGCCAATGCCATCGCGGCGGAATATTACTCGCCGATCCTGTTTCTGATCCTCGGCGGGGCGTTCCTTGCGCTGGCGATCGAGCGGGTGGGGCTACACAAGCGCCTCGCGCTCGCGATCGTCAACCGATCGGGGCACACCTCGGCGCAATTGCTGTTCGCGTTCATGATCGCCACCGCGACGCTCTCGCTGCTGATCTCGAACACCTCGACCACACTGATCATGGTGCCGATTGCCAGCGCGGTGCTGCTGGCAGGCGGAGTGGCCGAAGGTGAGAGCGACGGCCTTCCCGGCGCACTGATGATGGGGATCGCCTTTGCCGCCTCGGTCGGCGGGCTGGGCACATTGGTCGGATCGCCCACCAACGCGATCGCCGCAGGGCTGCTGGAGAAGACCACGGGCCTGCAGATCGGTTTTGCCGAATGGGCGGCCTATGGCATGCCGATCGTCATCCTGGGCATCCCGATCAGCGCCTATATCCTGGCGCGGGTGCAAAAGCTTGCCAGCCACCCCTTCGATGTCGATGCCGCGCGCAGCGCGATCGCGCGACAGGACCAGTGGAGCGTGCCCGAGCGGCGGCTGGTACCGGTGATCGCATTGGTCGTGATCGCGTGGATCCTGCAGCCCTGGTTCAGCGACATGCTGCCCGCAGGCGCGCTGACCGACGGCAGCATCGCGGTGATCGCGGGTATAATCCTGTTCATCATGCCCGATGGCACTGGCCGCCCGATGCTGGTGTGGAAGGAGGCAAACCGCGCGCCGTGGGACGTGATCATGATGTTCGGCGGTGGGCTCGCGCTGGCGGCGGGGATCGGCGCATCGGGGCTGGATGGCTGGATCGGCACCGCGCTCGAGCCGCTCGCGGGCGTTCCGCTGATCGTTATCGCGCTCGCCTTGACCGCTCTGGTCGTGTTGGTCACCGAGTTCGCCAGCAACGTAGCGACCGCGAGCGGAGTGATGCCCGTCGTCGCCAGCCTGATCGTGACGCTGGGTGTCGATCCGGTGCTGCTGGCGATGCCGGTCGCCATGGCGGCGAGCTGGGGCTTCATGCTGCCATCGGGCACCGGCCCCAACGCGATCGCCTGGGCGAGTGGTAACATATCGCTGCCGCGTCAGCTCAAGGCCGGGCTGATGCTCGATATCGCGGGCGTTCCGCTCATGGTCGGCACGATCTGGATGGTTTCCTTTGTAATCAATTGAGCGGTGCGGCATGATGGGAGCATAACAAGGGACGGGCAACAGCCCCGCCCAGACTGCAGGAACCCAACCATGACCGACACCCCTGTCAAGCCGATCACCACCCCCACCCCGCGCCGCAAACCCAAGCCGAAAGTGGCGACTCTGGGCGGACGGAAGCTCAAGCCCGCCACCTTGATGATGGGTCATGGCTTCGACCCCGTGCTCTCCGAAGGTTCGCTGAAGGCGCCGATCTTCCTCACCTCGACCTTCGCGTTCGAGAATGCGGCGGCGGGCAAGCGCCATTTCGAAGGTCTGACCGGCAAGCGCCCCGGCGGCGCGGAAGGCTTGGTCTATTCGCGCTTCAACGGCCCCAACCAGGAGATTCTCGAGGATCGCCTCAGCATTTGGGACGATGCCGAGGATTCGCTGGTGTTTTCGAGCGGCATGTCGGCGATCGCCACGCTGTTGCTCGCCTATTGCAGCAACAATGATGTCATCGTCCATTCGGGCCCGCTCTATGCCGCGACCGAAACGATGATCGCGCGCATCCTCTCGCGCTTCGGTATCACCTATCTCGATTTCCCCGCAGGCGCGACCCGAGAGGAAATCGACATGGTGCTCGAACAGGCCAAGGACATGGCGGCCAAGCAGGGCGGCCGGGTCGCGATGATCTATCTGGAAAGCCCCGCCAACCCGACCAACGCGCTGGTCGATATCGAGGCGGTGGCAGCATCGCGCGATGCCGTGCTGGGCGGTGAGACCCCCACCCCGATCGCGATCGACAACACCTTCCTGGGGCCTTTGTGGCAGCAGCCGCTGCACCATGGCGCGGACATCGTGGTCTACAGCCTGACCAAATATGTTGGCGGGCACAGCGATCTGGTCGCAGGCGGACTGTCCGGCCCCAAGAGATGGATGGACCCGGTGCGCGCGCTGCGCAACACCATCGGCACGATCTGCGATCCCAACACCGCGTGGATGCTAATGCGCAGCCTCGAGACGGTCGAACTGCGAATGAACCGTGCGGGCGAAAACGCCGCCAAGGTCTGCGAATTTCTGGCGCAGCATCCCAAGGTCGAAGGGCTGGGCTATCTGGGCATGATCCACGATGCGCGCCAGCAGGATATCTTCGACCGGCATTGCTCGGGCGCGGGATCGACCTTCTCGCTGTTCATCAAGGGCGGTGAGGCGGAGAGCTTCCGCTTTCTCGATGCGATGGTGATCGCCAAGCTGGCAGTGAGCCTGGGCGGAACCGAGACGCTCGCCAGCCATCCTGCAGCGATGACCCATCTGTCGGTGCCCGATGCGCGCAAGGCGGCGCTGGGCATCACCGACAATCTGGTGCGAATCTCGATCGGCGTCGAAGACCCCGACGATCTGATCGCAGACTTCGAACAGGCGCTCGACGCGGTGTGATGGCTGTTCCGGCCCTCGGTAGCTCCGGGGGCCGGATTTTTTAGCGGATGGCGCGGTACGGCACGCCGCCGGTGCCCGCCTGACGCTGGCGAATCAGCCGGATGTACGTCGCGGCCAGTCCGCCGTTGATCCGGTCCCAGCTGTATTTCTCGCTGCGCCTGATCCCTGCAACCCCATGCGTATGGCGAAGTGCGGGGTCGCCGCAATAGGCCTGAAGCGCATCGGCAAATTCGACCGTCGCACCGGGGCGGACCAATTGGCCGGTGACGCCATGTTCGACCAAGCTTTCGCTTCCGGTGGCGCGCGCAGCGACCACGGGAAGTCCGCATGCCATGGCCTCGAGCGTCACGTTGCCGAAGGTCTCGGTGATCGAGGGGTTGAAGAACATATCCATGCTGGCGACCGCGCGGCCAAGGTCGGCCCCACCCTGAAAGCCAGCGAACACCGCGCCGGGCAGCCGCGATTCGAACCAGCCGCGCGCGGGCCCCTCGCCCACCACCAGCACCTGGTGCGGAATCTGGCGGCGGATCAGCCGGTCGATGGTGTCGGAGAACACATCGAGCCCCTTTTCCATCACCAGCCGGCCAAGAAAGCCGATCACGGGAACGTCGTCGGTCAGCCCCAGGCTGCGCCGCCAGTCCATATCGCGGACCTGGGGGTTGAAGATGTGCTTGTCGACGCCGCGCGACCAGATGCCGACGTCATAGCTCATCCGCTGTTCGCGCAGCACCTGCGCCATCGAATCCGACGGCGCGACGATGGCATCGCACTTGCGATACAACCGCCGCAGGATCGCCTCGAGCACCGGCTCGAGAAACGCCATGTTGTAATAGCGCGGATAGGTCTCGAACCGGGTGTGCACCGACCCCAGGATTGGCAGGTCATGCTTTTTCGCCCAGCGCACCGCGCTGTGGCCGGCGCTGTCGGGGCTGGAGACATGCACGATATTGGGCGCGAACCGATTGAGGTCCTTCTTGATCGCCGGCGGCAGGATGGTGGTCGCGCGGTATTCGCTGCGTCCGGGAATCGCGATCGAGGGCAGGCTGACCAGATCGCCGGCAGGCTCGAACGCGGGTGTCTTGGTGGTGGGAGAATAGACGCGCACCTTTGCGCCGTGTTCGAGCAACCAGCCGACGAGCCGATTCAGCGCCTGATTCGCGCCATCGCGCACATAATTGTAATTGCCGCTGAACAGCGCAATGCGAAGATCGGAAATTTCCATGATGGGCCCGCCTTAGGCGCGCCGGCGCGGAAAAGCCAGAGTGTGCAGAGCGGGTGCGCGGTGCGCCCGGTCAAGCCTGCGCGGCGATCGGTTCGGCCGGAGGCAACAGCCGGATCCGGGTGACGCGCCGGTCATCGCCATCGACGATTTCGAGCCGCCAGCCGCTGGCGTGATCGAGGATGCGCCCGGCTGCAGGAACTTCGCCTGCCAGGATGAACGCAAGGCCACCCAGCGTATCGACATCCTCGTCGATTTCGCCCAGCGCCGCGTCGATCAGCTTGGCGACATCGTCCAGCTCGGCGCGGGCATCGGCGTCCCAGCTGCCATCCTCGCACTGGGTGAACAGCGTTTCGGGCTCGTCGTCGTGCTCGTCCTCGATATCGCCGACGATTTCCTCGACCAGATCCTCGATCGTCACCAGGCCTTCGGTGCCCGAATATTCGTCGATGACGATCGCCAGATGGGTGCGCGTCTGGCGCATTTCGGCGAGCAGATCGAGCACGCCCATGGTTTCGGGAACAAAGCGTGGCTGGCGGATCAGATTGTCCCATGTTTCGGGGCGCGGGCCATCGGTAGCGATGATCGGGAAGACGTCCTTGATGTGGACCATGCCGACGATGTGATCGAGCGAGCCGTCATAGACCGGAACCCGGCTGTGGCCGTGCTCGGCGAAGATCTGCACCAGCGCATCGAAGCTGGCGTCCTTGTCGATTGCGATGATGTTCATTCGCGGCACCGCGACGTCATCGACATCGTGCTCGCTGAAGTGCAGCAGGTTGCGCAGCATCTCGCGCTCGACGCGGGACAGGTCTCCCTTGCCGGAAGACGCGTCGCTATCGTCATCATCCTCATGCTCGTCGATCGCTTCTTCGAGCTGGGCGCGCAGCGACTGATCGTGGGTTTCTCCAAACAGCAGGGCCTTCAGACCCCGCCAAATTCGTCCCGTGCCCTCGTCGCTTGCGGACGCTTTGGCGCCGCCATTACTGTCACCGTCTGCCATGACTGGCTGTATCTTAACCCCGCTGCTGGATGTAGTGGAAAAGCCCGATGCCATTACGCGGCGTCAATATGGATTGTCTAACCCCAAATTGGCAAGGGCTTTCACTTCGAGCTCTTCCATGTGCACCGCAGCCGCCTCGTCGATATGGTCATAGCCGACAAGGTGCAGCGTGCCGTGCGCGAGCAGATGGGTGGCATGGGCGGCGACATCGATGCCCTTTTCTGCTGCTTCGGCAATGCACGTCTGGTAGGCGAGCATGATGTCGCCAAGCAGCACCTCACCGTCATCGGTGTTCGCGAGCGCAGCCAGCATGTCGGGTTCGACCATCGGGAACGACAGCACGTTGGTGGACTTGTCCTTGTCACGAAAACTGCGGTTGAGCGCCTGCACCTCGTCATCGCTGCCGAAATGGACGCTGATCGAGACCGTGAACCGGGCATTGGCCCACGAACCGTAGGGGCTGACCGCCAGGGCTGCATCGACAGCGCGCGCGGCCAACGCTTCCCAATCCGTGTCGTCGGGCCAGAGCGGATCGGTCGAGACGTCGGTTTCAATCATGTCTGCCCAAATTCCTGACCCGCTTTCCGGCGAAAGCCGGAAACCAGAGCGTATGCAGGACAATTTCGCCCCTGGACTCCGGCTTTCGCCGGAGAACAATCAAGCATCCTTGCCCTCATAGGCCTCCACGATTCGCCCGACGATCGGGTGGCGGACCACATCGGCGGCGGTAAAGCGCACCGTGCCGATGCCATCGACGCCCTCGAGCTTGCCCACCGCGTCGGCTAGCCCTGAAGCGCCGACGCCACCGGGAAGATCGACCTGCTTGGGGTCACCGCAGATCACCATCCGGCTGTTCATGCCAAAGCGGGTGAGGAACATCTTCATCTGCGCTGGCGTGGTGTTCTGCGCTTCATCGAGGATGATGAAGCTGTCGCCCAGCGTACGCCCGCGCATGAACGCCAGCGGGGCGATCTCGATCTCGCCGCTGGCGATCCGCCGCTCGACCTGTTCGGCCGGCAATGTGTCGTACAGCGCGTCGTAGAGCGGGCGCAGGTACGGATCGACCTTTTCCTTCATGTCGCCAGGCAGAAAGCCCAGTCGCTCGCCCGCCTCGACCGCAGGGCGTGACAGGATCAGCCGGTTGACGCTCCCGGTGATCAGCTGGCTGACCGCCTGCGCGACCGCCAGATAGGTCTTGCCGGTACCTGCCGGGCCCAATGCGAAGATAATGTCATCGCGCACCAGAGACTGCATATACGCGGTCTGAGTCGCCGAGCGCGGTACGATGGTCTTCTTGCGGGTGCGGATCATGATGCCGGGCGGCTGTGCGACATCGCTGCGCACGATGCCCTCCAGCGTCGGCTCCGCCGACATGCTGATCAACGCCTCGACCGCGCCTTCATCGATATCCAAACCCTGTTCTATCCTTTTGTGCAGCCCCACCAGAACGTCGCGGGCGCGCGCGGCGCTTTCTGCCTCGCCCTCGATCTGTATACGGTTGCCGCGCGCAGCGATATAAACACCCAGCCGGTTTTCGATCGCGACCAGATTCTTGTCGAACTGGCCGAACAATGGCCCGAGCAATGTCGGCTCATCGAACTCGACCCCGATCCGTGCCTTGTTGGCGGGCTCGGGCCGGTTGAACGGAAAATCGGTGCCATAGACCGGCGAAAGCTTGGTGCTCTGCGGCTCGGGCTTGCCGCGGAACTTACCGCCATCGCTGCTGCGGCGATCGCCGCCGCTGCCGCCGCCCTGCTTGCGCGCCATCAGGCGGTCACCAGTGCGAGGGCTGCGCCTTCCAGGCTGTTGGGCCCGGCAGACATGATCTCGACATCGATCAGGTCACCAAGCTTTGCAGCCGGATCGATGACGTGCACCGATTGCAGCCAGGGCGACTTGCCGATCAGCTGGCCCGGTTTGCGCCCCTGCCGCTCGAGCAGCACTCGGGTGCGCTTGCCGACCGTGGCCGCGTTGAAGGCATGCTGCTGTGCACCCAGCAATTCCTGCAGGCGCTGCAACCGTTCATCCATGATCTCAGGGCTGATCTGATCCTCCATATCGGCAGCGGGCGTGCCGGGGCGCGGCGAATATTTGAAGCTATAGGCCTGGGCGTAGTTGGCGGCGCGCACGATATCGAGCGTCGCCTGAAAGTCCGCTTCGCTCTCGCCGGGAAAGCCGACGATAAAGTCGCCCGACAAGGCGATATCGGGCTTGGCCGCACGCACCTTGTCGATGACCGCAAGATAGCTCGCCGCATCGTGGCTGCGGTTCATTGCCTTCAAGATGCGGTCGCTGCCCGATTGCACCGGCAGATGCAGATACGGCATCAGCTGGGGAATTTCGGCATGCGCGGCGATCAGCGCGTCGGTCATGTCATTGGGGTGGCTGGTGGTGTAGCGGATCCGCTCAAGTCCGGCGATATCCGCCAGCGTCGCGATCAGCCCCTCCAGCCCCCGGCTGCGACCCTTGTCGTCATCCCCCATCCAGGCGTTGACGTTCTGGCCAAGCAGCGTGATTTCCCTGACCCCGCCATCGACCAGGGCCTTGGCCTCCTCGACCAGATCGGTGAACGGACGGCTGATTTCTGCGCCGCGGGTATAGGGCACGACGCAATAGGTGCAGAACTTGTCGCAGCCTTCCTGGACGGTCAGAAATGCCGAGGGGCGGGGCTGGCGTGCGCGGGCAGGCAGCGCGCCGAACTTGGTGGCGGCGGGCATATCGGTATCGATCGCTGCTGTTCTGCTGCCACTGGGGTTGAGACGCGCCTGCTCGATCAGTTGCGGCAGCCGGTGATAGGCCTGCGGGCCGACCACGATGTCGACGCTGGGCGCGCGCCGGGCGATTTCTTCGCCTTCGGCTTGCGCAACGCAGCCGGCGACCGCGATCATCGGCTTGCTGCCGTCCTCGCGACGCAGTCTGCCGATATCCGAATACACCCGCGCCACCGCCTTTTCGCGGATATGGCAGGTGTTGAGGATCACCAGATCGGCGTCTTCGCGCGCGTCGGCCTGTTCCATCCCCTGCGCAGCCAGCATCTCGCCCATCCGTTCGCCATCATAGACGTTCATCTGACACCCGAACGAGGTGACGAAATAGCGGCGGGGTCCGCCCTCCGCATCGGGGGCGGAAGACGTGGGGACAAGAGTGTCTGTGGTTTGGTTCATGGATGCGACCGGCTATACAGCCGGAACGCGGCCCAAGGAAGCAGAAAGCGCCGACTCGATCCGCGCGCGCGCTTCGGCTGCGATCGCCTTGCGACCCGGGACATCGGCAGGGCTGAACGGCTCAAGAAAATGCAGCGTCACATCGAAGTTGCCCTTGCGGGTAAATAGTCTGAGCGCGTTGTTGGGCGCGGTCTCTTCCCCCACCCAGGCGATGTCGTGCGCAGTCGTGCCATAATCCAGATACATCGGCTGCACCATCACGCCGGGCGGTGGCGGATCGAGCACCTGCAGCAGCGGCGACTTGAACGGCAGCAGCCCGCTGCCATCGCTGGTGGTGCCTTCGGGAAAGATCGTGATTGCCCAGGTCTCGCTCAACGCATCGCGTAGTTCGTTGATCTGCCCGGCGATGCCCATGCGGTTGCCGCGCGACACGAAAACGGTGTTGTTGAGCTTGCACAGCCAGCCGACCACTGGCCAGCTCTTGATACCATCCTGCGCGACGAAACTGCTGCCGTTGCGCCCCGCGATAACCGGAATATCGAGCCAGCTCAAGTGGTTGGAGATATAGAAAACATCCCGCTTGAGCGGTGTGCCGACGATACGCACCCGCGCGCCGCAGGCCCGGCCCACCAGCCGCAGGAACAATTTGGGCCACGGATTGGACAGCCTGAGCACACGCCAGATGTAATAGAGCGGTACGCATAACACTAAGGCAAGCACGATGATGCCCGCACGCGCCGCCAGCCGTACCCGCCCGATCACGCCGGGATCGCGCCAGTGCAAATGCGCCATATCGGGCGTGTCGGGGTAAAGCGGGGGTGGCGACGCGGGCGACACGGCCTGATCTGGGGGCGGCGGCGCGACAGCCTCGCTCATGTGCTATCCGTCTTTGCGATCGATCGAAACGCCGTACAGCTCCATGCGGTGATCGACCAACCGATAGCCCAGCTTTTCGGCGATCAGCTTCTGCAATGCCTCAAGCTCGGGATCGACAAATTCGATGACCTTGCCGGTTTCGACATCGATCAGATGGTCATGATGTGCCTCGGGCGCGGCTTCGTAGCGCGCGCGCCCATCGCCGAAATCATGCCGGTCGAGGATACCCGCCTCTTCGAACAACCGCACCGTGCGATAGACGGTGGCGATCGAAATACGCGGGTCGATCGCCGAGGCACGTTCGTGCAGACGCTCGACGTCGGGATGATCATCAGCTTCCGACAGAACACGGGCGATGACGCGCCGCTGATCTGTGATCCGCAGGCCTCGGTCAGCGCACAGCGCCTCCAAGTCTATTTTCTGGCGCATGCTGCCCCTTTGAATGCCGTTGCTGGTTTATGCCAGCCAAGCTGCGCGCAAATGCAGCACGCTGGCTGGCCAGCGCGGTCAGTGCCGCGCCTGCCAGCCAATTTATCGTACATCGCAACAATTGCAACCGCCCGCCGAGGCAATGCGGTAAAACCAGTTTATTTTACCGGACGCTTGCCCGGCTTGCGGCCCAAGCCGATCTTCTTGGCCAGTTCACGACGGGTCGCGGCGTAATTGGGAGCGACCATCGGGTAATCGGCAGGAAGGTTCCAGCGCGCGCGATACTCGTCGGGGGTCATGTTGTAATGCGTCATCAGATGGCGCTTGAGCATCTTGAGCTTTTTACCGTCTTCTAGGCAGACGATATAGTCGGGCTTGATCGAAGCCCGCACCGAAACTGCAGGTTCGGGGCGCTCGACTTCGGCGACGGCTTCAGTCGGCGAAAGGCCGTTGAGCGCGCGATGTACATTTTCGATCAGGGTGGGAATGTCCGATACGGCAACGCTGTTGTTGCTGACATGCGCGGCAACAATATCCGCTGTCAGCGTAATCAGCGTCTCGTGCATTTCAAAATCTGTGTCCGCCATGTTGCGTGATCCCGTTTCTATGTTTTGATTAACGACCCATAATCCGGCACTTTGGCCGAACGTGCGCGGTATGCAAGAACAGCCTGCGGGCGTCAACGTCATTGTTGCCAGTCAGTGGCAGTGAACGACAAAATGCAGGGTGATCTCTTACTAATCTTTATGCAAGTTATTTATAATATCAACTCCAGTGTCAGAGCATCGTAAAACTGAGAGTCTAGCCCTTTATAGTAATTTTTGCGCAGGCCGATCTGCCTGAACCCAAATTTATGGTAAAGACGACTGGCAGGATTATTGCTTCGCATCTCGAGAAGGATCCGCCTTACCCCGGCATCCACCGCATTATCAATAACTTGGGTCAGGAGCGAAGAACCCGCCCCAGAATGACGCCATCGTGGTATCACTGCAATCAACAGCAGTTCTTCCTCATCCCCCACGCGCCGCGACATTGAAAATCCAACAGGATCTCCCGAAGCGCTAGCATCGGTGGTCAACGGCATTTCAGCGATGATCGTATGGGTCAGCGGGATCGCCAGCATCGACCTTGTCTGGCTGTGGTTCCACGCCTCGCCGTACATCGGATCGAACGCGGTCTGCATGACCTGCATGACCGGACCAAGCGCATCTTCGGCAGCCATTCCCGAAATCAGCTGCAACGGCCGGCGGGGTTCAGACAGGAAACGATCCCCGGTCATCGCGTCAGCCAGGCGCGTGTGCTTTGGCAGGCGTTGGAACCGCCATGGGCTTGGCATCAGCCCCTCGTCCATAGACCGGGTCGGCAGGCAGAGCGCGGGCGGACGGTGCGAGCAGCAGCGCTTTGCGCGCATCGGGCAGCAGCGCCAATGCGGTGCCATGGCCACGCGCAGCCACCAGCGCTTGCGCCATCGACCCGGCGACAAGCGCCTGGACGCAGATATTCGCGGCCGCGTCGGGGGCCAGCGAGGTGAGAGCTGTGGCAGGCTGGCGGGCAGCATCGAAGGACTGGACGAAATACTCACCATGCCCCCCGGTCATCACGACATCGACACCGGGCATATCGGGCATGGCGTCCAGCGCCATCGCAGCGATCAGATCATGCGTGGAATAGCCGCTGACCGGAACGTTCCAGGCCAGCGCGAGCGCACGCGCAGCCGCCAGCCCGACGCGCACGCCGGTAAAGCTGCCGGGCCCGCAATTGACCAGGATTGAAGCGGCGCGGCCTCTGCCTGGCAACCGCGCGATCATCGGGACCAGCCGCTCGGCATGCCCCCGGCCCATCACAGCATGATCGGATGCAACAAGCGCTCCTCGCGCAAACAGGGCGACCGAACAGGCTTCGGTCGCGGTGTCGATGACCAGCAGGGTGTCGTGTTCGGGCGTCATACCCGATCCGCGCTAGACGATTGTGTTGAAGCGGTCAAAACCGGGGCGCGGACCGCGTTCATACACCGTCGAGCGGTCACCATAGCCCAGCGTCGAGATAAAGTTCGATTTCACATTCGGCTGGTCGGCAAAAAACGCAGCATCCACGGCATCGTTATTAAAGCCCGACATCGGCCCGGTATCGAGCCCCAATGCGCGTGCCGCGAGGATGAAATAGGCGCCCTGCAACGACGAGTTGCGCAGGGCGGAATCACGACGGAACTGCTCCTTGCCCTCGCCGGTGAACCAGCTGCGCGCATCGGTGTGCGGGAAAAGCTCGGGCAGCAGTTCGTAGAATTCCATGTCCATGCCGATCACCACCGAGACAGGTGCTGCGATGATCTTGCTGGCGTTCGAATCCATCGCGCAGCCAGCAAGCTTCTGCTTGGCCTCGTCCGATACACACCAGACCAGCCGCGCCGGCAGCATGTTTGCCGAGGTTGGGCCCATCTTCATCAGGTCCCAGATGCCGTTCAGCTGTTCGGTCGCAACGGGCTTGTCGGTATAGCCGTTATAGGTGCGCGCGGTGCGGAACAGCTGGTCCAGCGCGCCATCATCCAGAGGAGCGGTCATCGTGATGAAATCCTTGTGTCGATACAAATAGGTAGTCTTGGCCGGAGCCAGAAGCTTCAGGCGGCGCGGACCTCGATCACTTCGGGCACATAATGCTTGAGCAGCGATTCGATGCCGTGCTTGAGCGTTGCACTCGACGAAGGGCAGCCCGAACACGCGCCCTGCATCTGCAGATAGACCACGCCCTTGTCGAACCCGCGATAGAGGATGTCGCCGCCATCGTTGGCGACCGCTGGACGGACGCGGGTCTCGATCAGTTCCTTGATCTGAGCAACTATGTCTTCGTCTTCGGGATTGGTCGGCCAATCGGCGTCTTCGGCCGGAACCGCGATTCCCGCTGCACTGGCAGCGCGGAACAACGGCATCTCGGCTGAAAAATGGTCGAGTAGCACCGAAAGGATATCGGGCTTGAGGCCGGACCAGTCTGCGCCCGGGCCTGCGGTCACCGAAATGAAGTTGTGGCCGAAGAAAACCCCCGTCACATCGCCAAAGCCAAATATAGCTTCTGCCAGCGGCGAGGCCGCTGCCTCTTCGGGAGAGGCAAAGTCGCGAGTGCCCATATCCATGACCTTGCGGCCCGGAAGGAACTTCAGCGTGGCAGGGTTCGGGGTGGTTTCGGTTTCTATCAGCATGGCTGGTTATCTGGGGCAGCGACCACGCCTTCGCAAGGCAGTTTTTCTTTCAGCCGGGCCGCCAGCGGCTTTCATTTGGGCGGGAATGCATGCCCTGCGTGCCGCATATTCACTGGTCAGTCAGAATTGCGCTGCCTATACATCGCTGCATGACCTTTCCCCTGATGCGCCCAGCGCGCGCGGCCGCGGCTCTTGCGGCCCTCTCCCTGCTTCTCACCGTTCCGTCGCTTGCCCAGTTGCCGGGCGAGCCTGCCGCCAGTGGCAAGGACGAAAACGGCAAGCCGCTGCGCCCGCCCAATCTGGAAGCAGGCGAAAAGACCCCCTGGCTGTACAAGGGCAGCAATGTCCCGGTCGACAAGGCCTGGACCTTTGGCGAATTGAGCAATGGCGTGCGCTATGCGGTGCGCCGCAACGGCGTGCCGCCGGGTCAGGTTTCGATCCGGGTCCGCATCGATGCCGGATCGATGATGGAAGCCGACCCCGAACAGGGTTTTGCCCATCTGCTCGAGCATCTGACGTTCCGCGGATCGAAATATGTCCCCGATGGCGAGGCGATCCGCATCTGGCAGCGGCTGGGCGCCAGCTTCGGCAGCGACAGCAACGCCGAGACGACCCCGACGCACACCGTGTACAAGCTCGATCTGCCCGCCGCGACCCCGGCCGGGCTCGACGAGAGCATGAAGATCCTTTCGGGCATGATCCGCGAACCCGGTTTGACCAAGGAGGCAGTGACTGCGGAAGTCCCGGTGGTGATGGCCGAGCTGCGCGAACGGTCTGGCGCGCAGGTGCGCGTCGGTGACGCGACCCGCCAGCTGTTCTTTGCCGGACAAAAGCTTGCTGAACGCTCGCCGATCGGCAAGCCCGAGACGCTGAACGCTGCGACATCAGAGGCCGTGCGCGCGTTCCACCAACGCTGGTACCGACCCGAGAACACCGTGATCGTGATCGCGGGCGATGTCGATCCGGCAACGCTCGAGGCATCGATCAAGACGCATTACGGCGACTGGAAGCTCGGCGGCAAGCAGGCACCTTATCCGGGCTTCGGTGAACCCGATGTATCCAAGCCGGTGGCACAGGCAGTGGTCGAGCCGGGCTTTCCCTATCTGGTCAGCATGGGGATCCTGCGGCCTTGGAAGCCGGTCAACGACACCATCGCCTACAACCAGCAATTGCTGATCGATCTGGTCGCGACCCAATTGATCAACCGCCGGCTCGAAGGCCGCGCACGCGGCGGCGGCAGCTTCCTGCAGGCGCAGGTCAATGCCGAAGACGTCAGCCGCTCGGTCGATGGCACCTTTGTCTCGATCGTTCCGATCGGCAACGATTGGCAGGCCGCGCTCGCCGATGTCCGCGGGGTACTGGCCGACGCCACGACCACTGCGCCCACGCCCGAGGAAATCGCTCGCGAAATGGCCGAGTTCGATGCCGCGCTTGCGGTCCGAGTCGAAAGCGCCGAGACCGAAGCGGGGTCCAAGCAGGCCGACGACGTCATCGGTGCGGTCGATATCCGCGAGACCATCGCTGCACCCGAAACCGCGCTCGAAGTGTTTCGAGACATGAAGGATATGTACACGCCCGAGCGTCTGCTCGAATCGACCCGGCGGCTGTTCACCGGGGTCACGACCCGCGCGATCCTGATTTCGCCCGAGGCTGTGCCCGATGCAACGACGCTGCTGAACACGGCTTTGACCCGGGACGTGACTGCGGATGCAACTGCCCGTCTGGCAGCAGCAGCGGTGACCTTTGACGACCTGCCCGATCTGGGTGCGCCCGGGACGGTGACCTCAACCACCGACATCCGGCTGCTGGGTATCGAAATGGTCGAGCTTTCGAACGGGGTGAAGGCGATCCTTTATCCCAACGATGCCGAAGTCTCCAAGATCATGGTCAAGGTCCGCTTTGGCAACGGCTACCAGGCGTTTCCGGCAGACCAGCCTTCTTTGGTCTGGTCCGGCCAGGCCGCATTGGTGGCAAGCGGTGTCGGCGAGATCGGCCAGGAAGGGCTTGATCGGCTGACCAACGGCCGCCGCATCGGCTTCGGCTTCGAGATCGAGAACGATGCGTTTGCCTTCTCGGCCGATACGCGCCGCAGCGATCTTGCCGACCAGCTCAAGCTGTTCGCAGCCAAGCTCGCCGAGCCGCGCTGGGACCCCAACCCGGTCCGCCGCGCCAAGGCGGGAACCGAGCTTGCCTATCGCAGCTTCTCGATGTCACCGCAGACGGTGCTCGAGCGCGACCTGAGCTATCTGACCCGCGACCGCGATCCGCGCTGGAAGGTGCCAAGCCCCCAGGAAGCTGCTGCGCTGACCCCCGAAGCGTTCCGCGCGACCTGGGAACCCCTGCTGGCGCAGGGACCGATCGAAGTGCTGCTGTTCGGTGATTTCGACAAGCCCGAAGCATTGGCGGCGCTGGAAAAGACGTTTGGAGCGCTGCCGCGGCGCGATGCCGTACCCGTGGTCAGCGGACCCGACACGATGTCGTTCCCTGCCCCGACTGCCGAACCCGTGGTGGTCCGGCATGAAGGTGCACCCGACCAGGCCGCAGCGTTCCTTGGCTGGCCAACCGGTGGCGGCATCACCAACGTGCAGGAAAGCCGCCAGCTCGAGATCCTGACCGCAATCTTCAACAGCCGCCTGTTCGACCAGCTGCGCGCGCAGGCGGGCGCAAGCTATGCGCCGCAGGTGCTCAACAACTGGCCGCTGGCGTTCGACAAGGGCGGCTATGTCGGGGTCATCGGTCAGCTTGCGCCCGAGAATGTCGGCAAGTTCTTCGACATCGCCAACGCGATCGCCGCCGATCTGGCCGAGACTCCGGTGAGCGCCGATGAACTGGCGCGCGCCACAGAGCCGCTGCGTCAATTGGTTTCGCGTGCAAGCACGGGCAACAACTTCTGGCTCAACCAGTTGCAGGGCGCGACTCGCGACCCGCGTCGCATATCTGCGCTGCGGACTATCCTTCCCGACTATACCGTGACCACGCCTGAAAGAATGCAGGCGCTGGCGGCGAAATATCTGGTCAAGGACAAGGCATGGTCGTTCGTGGTGCTACCACAGGACGCGCCCAAACCCTGATCTGAACGTGCCAAAACCCCCGCCGTGCTCGTGCAAGGCGGGGGTCTGTTTCGCGGTCGTCAATTATTGTGCCGGGGCTTTTGCTGCAATCAGCTCATCTGGGCGGGCATCTCGTCGGGGCCGCGGCCCGGTTCGATGATGTCAGGCTGCAGCGGATCAAGCCCGGGTGGTTGAAGATCAGGGTCCTCCATCGGCGGCTCGCTGATCGGAACTTCGGGAGGGGATTGCGGCTCGATCGTGTCAGGATCGGGAATGGCAGGATCTTCGGGACGTGTGGCCATGAGATAGTTCCTTTCAGCAATCCAACGCCGCGCGGGGCACGCGGTTGCATGTCCGATGCGGCTGGATCGTGCTAAACTGCGGATTTGCCCCCCTTGCCCTTTGCGGCAACCTTCTTTAGACGCACGCGCTTGATTACCGCGTCGCGGGCGTGGCGAAACTGGTAGACGCGCCAGATTTAGGTTCTGGTATCGAAAGATGTGGGGGTTCAAGTCCCTTCGCCCGCACCATCGTTCCGATGGCCGGGAAAGGGAACGATCACCCTTTCAAAACATGGAAAGACAAGAGTTTAAGCCGATGCAGATTGTCGAGACGCTGAACGAAGGCCTCAAGCGGGCCTATACCATCACCATCGCTGCCAAGGATCTGGAAGCGCGGGTGGACGCAGAAGTGAAAAAGATTGCGCCGCAGGTGCGCATGCCCGGGTTCCGCCCCGGCAAGGTGCCCGCCAATCTGATTCGCAAGATGCACGGCGAATCGATTCATGCCGATGCGCTGAATTCGTCAATCCAGGAAAGCGTCGACAAGGCGATCCGCGAAAACGGCCTGCGCCCCGCGATCCAGCCTTCGATCGATCTGGCCGAAGATTATGAGGCCGGCAAGGACGCCGAAGTGACGATGTCGCTCGAAGTGCTGCCCCAGGTTCCTGCGCCCGCGATCGATCAGATCACGCTCGAGCGCCTGACCGTCGAGCCCGGCGACGCTGCCGTGACCGAAGCGCTGCAGCGCATAGCCGATGGCCAGAAGAGCTATGAGACCGCCGCCAAGAGCTACAAGGCCAAGGACGGCGATCAGGTTCTGATCGATTTCGAAGGCAAGGTCGATGGCGTTCCTTTTGAAGGCGGCAAGGGCGAGGGCATGGCCGTCGTCATCGGATCGGGCCAGCTGATCCCCGGCTTCGAAGACCAGCTCGTCGGCCTCAAGGCCAATGACGAAGCCGTGATCAACGTGACCTTCCCCGCCGAATACGGCGCCAAGGACCTGGCCGGCAAGGACGCGACCTTCGACATCGTCGTGGGCGAAGTGAAGAAGCCTGCCGAAACCAAGCTCGACGATGATTTCGCCAAGTCGCTTGGCCTCGAAAGCCTCGAGCAGCTGACCGGCCTGATCAAGGGCCAGCTGGAGCAGGAACTGAACGGCCTGACCCGCACCCACATGAAGCGCCGCCTGCTCGACCAGCTGGCAGCAAACCATGATTTCGAAGTTCCGCCCTCGATGGTCGAGGCTGAATTCGAACAGATCTGGGCGCAGCTCCAGCAGGAAGCCGCACAGGAAGAAGACGTCGAGGCCGCGCGCGCCGAGATGGAAGGCGACCGCGAGGAGTATCGCTCGATCGCTGTCCGCCGCGTCCGCCTGGGCCTGTTGCTCTCCGAGATCGGCCAGTCGAACGGCGTCGAGGTGTCCGCCCAGGAAATGCAGATGCTGGTCGCACAGGCCGCGCAGCAGTACCGCCAGGAAGACCGCCAGCGCTTTGCCGAGTACATCCAGAAGGACCCGATGGCTGCAGCCCAGCTGCGCGCGCCGCTGTATGAAGACAAGGTCGTCGACTTCCTGTTCGACAAGGCGACGATCACCGAGCGCAAGGTGACCCGCGAGGAACTCGAAGCTGCGATCGAAGCCGAAGACGATGCCAACGTTGGGGCCAATGTCGGCACCGGCGGCGGTCACGTCCATGGCCCCGATTGCGACCATGATCACGATCACGCGCACGACGATAAGCCCAAGGCCAAGAAGGCCGCTCCCAAGAAGGCAGCGGTAAAGAAGGACGCGGACGCCGAAGCTGCGCCCGAAGCCGAAGCTGCTCCGGAAGCTGCTGAAAAGCCCGCCAAAAAGGCGCCGGCCAAGAAAGCTGCCGCCAAGACCGAAGAGCCTGCAGCAGAAGCTGCCGAAGCCAAGCCTGCCGTCAAGAAGGCCGCTCCGAAGAAGGCTGCTGCCAAGAAGGCCTGACGCTTTGCCTCTCCCCTCCCGCTTGCGGGAGGGGCAGGCCCGGCTCGCCGGACCGGGGGTGGGCCTGAAAAGGCACCACCCTGGATTCAGGCCCACCCCGGCCCCGCCTGCGGCGTGTCCACCCCTCCCGCAGGCGGTAGGGGAGAGGGGCCCACTCTCAATATTCCACCGCGCCGCCATCGGGGCTTGAACTCTTGCACAAACAGGCCGATTTAGACGGCTGATATACAAGAGCAGAAAGAAGGCCCGTTTATGTTCGATACCGTCCGCGATGCTTTGGTTCCGATTGTCATCGAGCAGTCGAACCGCGGAGAGCGCAGCTTTGACATTTTCTCGCGGTTGCTGCGCGAGCGTATCGTGTTCGTCACCGGCGAGGTCGAGGACAACATGGCCTCGCTGATCGTGGCGCAATTGCTGTTCCTCGAATCGGAGAATCCCAAAAAGGATATCTCGATGTACATCAACTCGCCCGGCGGCGTGGTGACCGCAGGGATGGCGATCTACGATACCATGCAGTACATCCGCCCGCGCGTGGCCACCGTGTGCATCGGCCAGGCCGCATCGATGGGCAGCTTCCTGCTCGCCGCGGGCGAACCCGGCATGCGCACCGCGCTGTCGAATGCGCGGATCATGGTCCACCAGCCCTCGGGCGGCGCACGCGGCATGGCATCGGACATCGAGATTCAGGCGCGCGAGATTCTGCGGATTCGCAAGCGCATGAACGACCTGTACGTGCAGTTCACCGGCAAGGATCTGGCGACCATCGAAAAGGCAATGGACCGCGATACGTTCCTTGAGGCGCACGAGGCCAAGGAATTCGGCCTGGTCGATCATGTGATGGAAAAGCGGCCCTCGCCGACCGAAGATTCAGGGAATTAACAGGTTTCGTATCCTATATCAGGGTGCGACTGTGCCTTTACGTGTGCAAGTTTAGACGCAACACCGGCCCGTCTGGTCGGTGTTGCGTGTTGAATTCTGCGTTTTTGGCATTAGGCTGAAACGTCACGTTCCGGGCACCCAGGCGCCGGAACAGAAGGAAGAGCTATGACCAAGCTGAGCGGTTCCGATTCGAAGAGCACCCTGTATTGCTCTTTCTGCGGAAAATCGCAGCATGAAGTCCGCAAGCTGATTGCCGGGCCCACCGTGTTCATCTGCGACGAGTGCGTAGAACTGTGCAACGACATCATCCGCGAGGAATCCAAGGCTGGCCTGGCCGGCAAGAAGGATGGCGGCGTTCCGACTCCGCAGGAAATCTGCGATGTCCTCAACGATTATGTGATCGGTCAGAACCGCGCCAAGCGGGTGCTATCGGTCGCGGTGCACAACCATTACAAGCGGCTCAACCATTCGGGCAAAGGTGGCGGCGAGGTCGAACTCGCCAAGTCGAACATCCTGCTCGTCGGCCCTACCGGCTGTGGCAAGACCTTGCTCGCGCAGACGCTTGCCAAGACGTTCGACGTGCCCTTCACCATGGCTGATGCAACTACGCTGACCGAGGCGGGCTATGTCGGCGAGGATGTCGAGAACATCATCCTCAAGCTGCTCCAGGCATCCGACTATAATGTCGAGAAGGCGCAGCGCGGCATCGTCTATATCGATGAGATCGACAAGATCAGCCGCAAGGCCGAGAACCCCTCGATCACCCGCGACGTCTCGGGCGAAGGTGTACAGCAGGCGTTGCTCAAGCTGATGGAAGGCACCACCGCGAGCGTTCCGCCGCAAGGTGGGCGCAAGCATCCGCAGCAGGAATTCCTGCAGGTCGACACCACCAACATCCTGTTCATTTGCGGCGGGGCGTTTGCGGGTCTGGAAAAGATCATTGGTGACCGTCTGCAGGGCAAGTCGATCGGCTTCGGCGCGCACGTCGCCGCTCCCGAGGAACGCAAGACCGGCGAGATGCTGACCAAGACCGAGCCCGAGGATCTGCTCAAGTTCGGCCTGATCCCCGAGTTCGTCGGCCGCCTGCCGGTCATTGCGACGCTTGAGGACCTGGATATCAACGCCTTGGTCAAGATCCTCAAGGAGCCCAAGAACGCGCTGATCAAGCAGTATCAGAAGCTGTTCGAACTTGAGGATGTCGAGCTCAGCTTCACCGAGGACGCTCTTGAGGCGATCGCCAAGAAGGCGATCGAGCGCAAGACCGGCGCGCGCGGCCTGCGCTCGATCGTCGAGGCGATGCTGCTTGATACCATGTTCGAACTGCCCGGCATGAAGGGCGTCGCCGAGATCGTCGTCGACAAGGACGTGGTCGAGGGCCGCAAGGACCCGATCCAGGTGTTTGCCGCCAAGGACAAGGTCGGCGCGGGCGACGCTGCCTGATCCCACCGGCCTGACAGGCTGCCAGGGCAAGACCGTCAAAAACAGGCAGCCAGGAACAGACGAACGAGACACAAAAAAGGGCGCGGGTTAACCTTCGTGCCCTTTTTCATGAGCGCAGGGATCGATCCTTCCTATTGTCCGACACTCGAGTCGAACGGCGGCGCATCATCTCACCTGCCTTGTGTCATATTCCGGTTACCGCGCGTTGGCCGGCGTGTCATTTATGCCGCAGTTGCGAACAAAACGTCCTAAACTGCGGGAAATGACTGGCTGAACAAAGCCGACAGGCTTGTGACAAGGCTCTATCTTTCTGTTTTATTTCCGTAGCTTAGGTCATACGAAAATCGGTTACCCGTTTCATGTCATATGCCGACTTAAATGTGTCATATATCCTTCACATCGGTTTCGCTTTTCTGTCCTTAGGGCCCCCTAGTGCGCAGGTCATCTCAACGGGATGACTTCAATCTGAACGCCGCCGGTGTCTACGGGGCGGCAAAAACGGGGAACAGACACATGCAAATTCGTTATTATTTGGCAGCCAGCGCAGCCGCGCTTTCGCTTGCCACCGTCATGGCGGCTCCGGCCCATGCCCAGGAAACGACTTCGTCGGTCCGCGGTTCCGTCACCGGTGATGGCACTCCGCTTGCAGGCGCAGAAGTCCGCGTGATCCACACGCCGTCGGGTACGGTCGCGTCGACCACCACCGATGCTCAAGGAAACTTCAGCACCTCCGGCCTCCGCCTGGGTGGTCCTTTCACCGTTGAAGTCAACGCTTCGGGCTTCGAACAATCGTCGGTGACCGATATCTTCCTTCAGGCTGGCCAAGCCTTCCGGGTTCCCGTGGCACTTCAGTCGCAGTCGGTCATCGTTGTGACTGCATCGTCGGTGAGCGCTGCGCGTGATCTCGATTCGGGTGCAGGCACCGTGCTGACAGCGCGCGACATTTTGGGTGTTGCCAACGTCAACCGCGATATCCGCAATCTTGCCGCCCGCGACCCCCTGGTCAACCTCGATCCAACCAACAACTCGATCAGCATTGCAGGTCAGAACAACCGGTTTAACCGCTTCACCGTCGATGGCGTTGCGTTCGGCGATCCCTTTGGCCTGGAAGCAGGCGGCCTGGTATCAACCCGCGGCCCGGTTCCGCTCGACGCGATCGGAGAATTCTCGGTCGAGGTTGCACCCGTCGATATTCAGCAAGGCTTCTTCCAGGGCGGCGCGATTAATGCGCAGTTGAAGTCGGGCAGCAACCGCTTCAGCTTCCTGGGTGGCGCGCTTTATCAGGATCAGAGCCTGCGCGGTTCTCGCGCGGACGATCTGACCCGGACCGGCTCGTTTGAGTCTCAAATTTACACCGCGCAAGCCAGCGGTCCTATCATCAAGGACAAGCTGTTCTTCGCTGTAACCTATGAGCGCACCCGCGAAACTGTACCCGCAGATGTGCAGCCGTCGCAGCTTGGCATTACCGATGCCCAGATCGCTCAGATCAGCGGCATTGCACAGAGCGTCTACAACTTCGACACATTGGGCGTGGCGGACTCCATCGTTGAAAGCGATGACAAGTTGGTCACGAAGCTCGACTGGAACGTCGCTGACGGTCACCGTATCACCGCAACCTATATCTGGAATGAAAGCCGCGCGCTTGCGGGCCAGACCGGTGTGGGAGCGATCAACGCAACAAGCCCAACCTTTTTCCTGCTGTCGAACAACTACACGCTGGGGTCCACGAACCACTTCGGCATCATCCAGTCGAACAACCAGTGGAGCGACAATTTCTCGACCCAGCTGCGCGTATCCTATGCAGATTATGTCCGTCTGCAGGAACCCGTCGGTGGAAACCGCGATTTTGGTGAATTCCTCGTCTGCCTCGACCCTACTTCGGTGGGTATTCCGACGGCATGTTCGGCAGGAACCCGGCAGCTGCGCTTCGGCCCAGACTTTAGCCGCCAGGCAAACGAGCTTGACGCGCAATCGCTTGCAGTGGAATTCCAGGCCACGCTCAACTTGAACAATCACACAGTCAAGCTGATCGCCGAGCGTCGGCGTCAGGACATTCGCAACCTGTTCGCGCAGGGTGTTTCTGGTGTGTTCTACTTTGACTCGATCGCCGATCTTGAGGCACGCAACGCCAACCAGCTGTCGATCTCCACACCGCTGCGCGGCGGTCTTGATACTGTTGCCGCAGAATTCCAGAACAACAGCTGGACCTTTGGGATCATGGACACGATCGATCTGGCAGACAACCTGACCGTGGTTGCTGGCATGCGTTATGACCTGTTCGACACGCCCGATCGTCCGTTTGCAAACAGCGATTTTCTGGCACGTTACGGCTTTCCCAACACATCGACCCTTAATGGTCGCAGCTTGTTCCAGCCGCGCTTTGGCGTGAACTGGAAGCCGACCGACCGTTTGAAGATCCGCGGTTCTGCTGGTATCTTTGGTGGCGGTAACCCCAACGTCTGGATTTCGAACAACTATTCGCTTCCTGGTCCGCTGCTCGGAACGGCGACCGTTACCCGTCAGGCTAATGGCACGTTTACGGTTGGTGGCTTGAGCGGCCTTAGCGCTCCCCAGGTACAGGCACTGGCAGCAGCAAGCCTGAATGGTGTCTCTGGTGGGACCGGCGTCCCGCAGCAGCTGTTGGCTGGTCTGCAGACAGGCGGTGCTTCAAACGCCCGTACCAACGCGCTTGATCCAAACTTCAATCCTATTTCTCAATGGCGTGTCTCGGGCTCGGTTGACTATGAAGCCGACCTTGGTGGCCTTGGCGACGGATGGAACTTTGGAGCTGACGTCATCTGGTCGAGGGTTCGCGACGCGCTGGAATGGACAGATCTTCGCAGTGTAGCCAACGGGACACTTCCCGATGGCCGCCCTCGCTACAATCTGCTGCCCGGCGTCCAGGCGAGCAACAACTTCGATATCCTGCTCACGAACGCTGATCGGGGTTACAGCTGGAACGCCGTTGCGCGCTTCTCCAAGCGTTGGGGCTCCGGCTTCTTCATGAACGGTGCCTACACCTTCTCGCGCGTGAAGGACGGCAACCCGGGCAACTCTTCGGTGGCATTCTCGAACTACACCGGATCTGTAAACTTCGACCCCAACATCTCGGCATATGGCACATCTGATTTCCAGCGTGACAATGCGGTGCGGTTCAACTTTGGCTTCGACAACCAGTTGTTCGGAGACAACAACACCCGCTTCGAATTGTTCTACAATGGTCGTTCTGGTCGTCGCTTCAGCTATACCGTCACCGATCCCGTTGCGAACAACAACGTGCGTTCGAATGTCTTCGGTGTCTTGGGCAGCAACTCGCGCTTCCTGGCTTATGTACCCAATGTAAGCAGCCGGACTGCTGATCCCAGCGTACTTTATGCAGCAAACTTTGACTTTGATAGCTTCCAGCGGTTCGTTCAGAATACCAAGCTGAACGATTTCCAGGGACAAATCGCTCCGAAGAACATTGCTTCGAGCCCCTGGTTCCACAAGGTCGATATTGCCATCCGTCAAGAGCTTCCGCTCTTTTTCGGCGGCAAAGTCGAACTTTCCGCTGAAATGGAAAACGTGCTGAACTTCATCGACAAGGACTGGGGTACCCTGCGCCAGGTCGGAGGCAGTGTTTCGGTAGCCAACGTTACTTGTCTGCAGACACCAGGCGACGCTGCTAGCACCGCCAATCTGTCGCAGCCCTGCACCCAGTTGCTCTATAGCAATAACGCTGGTGCAACCTTCCGTGAGCCGACCATCCCAACCCAGCTCAATGGTTCGCTGTGGGGTATCCGGTTCGGTGTTCGCGTCAAATTTTGATCATTTATCCTTCACGGGGAAACACATGGGGCGCGGTGGTTTCGACCACCGCGCCCTTTCTCTTTGGGTTGCCGGGCAGACCCGGCGCACAAAAAAGGCCCCCTGTTCCGATTCGGGAACAGGGGGCCTTTCGAGTCCGTCGAATGACCGGACGGATCAGCCCTTCAGGTCGGGCGGCAGCGCCTCGTTCTTGAGCATCGCCACGACCTCGTCGAGCGACAGGAACTGCTGTTGCTGCTGGCCCAGGCGGCGCAATGCGACGGTGCGCTTTTCGGCCTCCTGCTTGCCGACGACCAAGATATTGGGCACCCGGCCGACCGAATGCTCGCGCACCTTGTAGTTGATCTTCTCGTTGCGCAGATCCTCCTCGACCCGGATCCCTGCCGCCTGCAGCGCCGCAACAACCTCGCGCGCATAATCGTCCGCGTCCGAGACGATCGTTGCAACCACCGCCTGCACCGGCGCGAGCCACAGCGGGAACTTGCCGGCATAATGCTCGATCAGGATGCCGATAAATCGCTCGTAGCTGCCGAGGATCGCACGGTGCAGCATGACCGGGCGGTGGCGGTTGCCGTCCTCGGCGATATAGCTCGCATCGAGCCGTTCGGGCAGCACGGTGTCGGTCTGGATCGTGCCGACCTGCCAGGTGCGGCCGATCGCGTCGGTCAAGTGGAACTCGAGCTTGGGCGCATAGAACGCGCCTTCGCCCGGCAGCTCTTCCCAGCCCCATTCTTCGGTGTTGCGGCCAGTTGCGGCAACCGCATCGCGCATTGATTGCTCGGACCAGTCCCACATTTCATCGGTGCCGAACCGCTTTTCGGGGCGCAGTGCGAGCTTGATCGCATAATCGCCAAAGCCCAGATCCTTGTAGACCACATCAAGCAGGTCGCAGAATTTGCTGATCTCGTCGACCAATTGGTCCTCGCGGCAGAAGATGTGCGCATCGTCCTGGGTGAACTGGCGTACCCGCATCAGCCCGTGCAGCGCGCCGTGCGGCTCGTTGCGATGGCAGCAGCCCATTTCGGCGAGCCTGAGCGGCAGGTCGCGATAGCTCTTGATCCCCTGGCGGAAGATCAGCACGTGCGCGGGGCAGTTCATCGGCTTTAAGGCCATCCATGCGGCATCGTTCGACACCACCGGGCCCTCGTCCTCGGTGTTGGGCACCTCGTCGGGGATGACGAACATGTTCTCGCGATACTTGCCCCAGTGGCCCGATTGCTCCCACTGACGCGCATCCATCACCTGCGGGGTCTTGACCTCAAGATAGCCAGCTGCATCCAGACGGCGGCGCATGTACGCCTCGAGCGCGCGATAGATCACGAAGCCGCGCGGGTGCCAGAACACCGATCCGTGTGCCTCGGCCTGAAGGTGGAACAGGTCCATCTCCGCGCCGATCTTGCGGTGGTCGCGCTTCGCCGCTTCTTCCAGCCGCACCAGATGCGCATCGAGCTGCTTCTTGTTGAGCCATCCGGTGCCATAGATCCGCGACAATTGCGGGTTGCGCTGGTCGCCGCGCCAGTACGCGCCCGACACGCGGGTCAGCTTGAACGCATTGGGGTCGAGCTTGCCGGTCGAGGCCAGATGCGGGCCGCGGCACATGTCCATCCACGCACCGGGACGTCCGGGCTCGCCCGACCAGTACACCGTCAGCTCTTCGTCATCGGGAAGCTCGGCGGCCCATTCGGCCTTGAAGCTTTCGCCTGCCGCCTGCCAGCGTTCGATCAGGTCGCTGCGGCTCCACACCTCGCGCACGAGCGGCAGATCGGCGGCGATGATGCGGCGCATCTCGGCCTCGATCGCGGGCAGATCCTCGTCGGTGAACGGGCGTTCGGCAGGCGCAAAGTCGTAATAGAAGCCATCGTCGGTCGAGGGGCCGAAGGTGATCTGCGTGCCAGGAAACAGGCTCTGCACCGCTTCGGCGAGAATATGTGCAAAGTCGTGCCGCGCCAGCTCGAGCGCATCAGCCTCGTCGCGCGCGGTGACCAGCGCCAGCTGCGCATCCCCCTCGAACGGCCGCATGATATCGCGCAGCTCGCCATCGACACGCGCGGCGATGGCAGCCTTGGCAAGGCCGGGGCCGATCGCGGCAGCCACATCTGCCGGGGTCGATCCTTGCGGCATTTCGCGCACCGAGCCGTCGGGCAGGCTGATCTTCAGAAGCTGGGACATATCGTGTGTCTTTCTTGTCGCTTGTTCCTGCGCCATGGCACAATCCGGCGCAGCCCAAAAGGGGCCAAGTTTCAGCGCCGGTGATGAGAGGAAGTGCGAGGAGCCGACGCCAAAGCCACCCGCACACGGGTGGCTGGCAATCGCGAAAGTCAGCCCGCGTCTGCCCGCCCCCGGTCGCCCGGAGTGGTGGTAGTCGCAAGGGTGGTGCGGATGCTCGCCATGGGCCGGGTATAGCGGGGGTTGGCGGGCGAGTCACTAGGGCGGGTGCAATCCCCTCTCCCCTCCCGCTTGCGGGAGTGGTGGCTGAGCCGAAGGCGAAGCCGGGGTGGGCCTGAGCCGCAGGCAATTCGAGGCCCACCCCGGTTCAGCAAGCTGAACCTGCCCCTCCCGCAAGCGGGAGTGCAGAAGCAAACTGGGCGACAAGCACGCCAATCCTTTTATCAAGGACGCTTGACATCTGATCTTGAAGAAGACAATGTTCCTTTACATCGAATCAAGGGAGCTTGACCATGAATGCTTATCACCATGCCCTGTGCTGGGCTGTTGCCATTTTGGGCGTGGCCGTGCTGAACGTGGCCGACCTGATCTCCGACGGCACTGCGCAGGCGTTGTTTACGGGCCTTCCCATCCTCGCGGTGATGTCGGTCGCGCGGCGTGGCCGGTGCCTGCGCAGCAAGGCCTGCTGAACGATGCGCGCCAAGGATCATCCCGCGATGCGGCGCTATATCCGCCGGTTCATCCCGATCACCTTCGTGTATCTCGCCTCGATCATGCTGGCGACCGCGATGATCCCGGATAACGCTCCGGCCAGCGTGCTCACCATCGCCCTGGCTCTGGTGCCAGGCCTTGCCGTGCTGGGTTGGCTCTGGGCGATGGGGCGGCTGCTGATCGAACTCGACGATGAATATCTGCGGATGCTCGAGGTCCGCAAGTTTCTGGTCGCCACAGCCATTACTCTGGCGGTCACCAGCGTGTGGGGCATATTGGAGCTGTACGCCGCCGATATCCCAAGGATGGCGATCTTCTATGTCTTCCCGATGTGGTGCGTCGGCCTGGTGGTCGGCCAGATCGTCAACCGCTCCGCCTTCGGTGACCAGGACAGCTGCCACCTGGCAAGCGACCGCTAAAATGACACCGCGTAAGAGAATGCCCGGTTACATGCGGCGCTATACCCTGCGGTTGATGCTGTTCATGGGATCGTACATGGCGATCCTCACCGGCAGCCTGCTGTTCGCCCGCAACGGGGCCGACCACGCCCAGGCGACGCTGATCGGGCTGGCCTTGATCAGTGCCTTTCCCATCGTCGGGGTGTTCTGGGCGATCTTCCGGCTGCTGGTCGAGATCGACGACGAGTACCAGCGGCTGCTGTTCGTCAAGCAGACGCTGCTTGCCACCGCTCTCACGCTCGCCATCGTGACAGTCTGGCAGTTCCTGAAGGTCTTTGGTGTCGTCACCGACGGCCCGCAATGGATGGGGGCCATCTGGTTTGCGATGCTGGGGATTGCCACGCCGATCGTGCGGTGGCGCGCATGAAAAACCGGCTTAAGGTGCTGCGCGCCGAGCGGGACTGGACGCAGGGCGACCTTGCCAATGCGCTGGCGATCTCGCGGCAGAGCATCAACGCGATCGAGACCGGGAAATACGACCCCTCGCTGCCGCTGGCGTTCCGAATCGCCGACCTGTTCGACCTGCCGATCGAGGCGATTTTTCTGCGTGATTGATGACGGCGGCGCGCGCCCGCCCCTGTTGTTGAACCCTGGGAGACTGTCATGAAGAAATTGCTGCGTGCTGCCCTTGTGGCGGCAACCCTTGCTGCTGCACTGAACCCGCCTGCCCTCGCCAATCCGATGCAGTCCCCTGGCACTGGCGCGGCCGCACCGTCATCCGCGCAGGTTGATCGGACACGGTTTACCGATACCGTCGTCGGCACTGGCCCCGATGTCATCCTGATCCCGGGCCTGGCCAGCCCGCGCGCAGTCTGGGACCGGACGGTCGAGCAGCTCCAAGGGCGCTACCGCCTGCATCTGGTCCAGGTCCGGGGCTTTGGCGATGATCCGGGAGCCAATGCCAGCGGCCCTGTGCTCGAGCCGTTCGTCGAGGATGTTGCCGACTACATCCGCGAAGCGGGGCTGAAAAGGCCGGCGGTGATCGGCCACTCGATGGGTGGTCTGACCGCCGCGATGATCGCCGCGCGGTATCCCGACCTGCTGGGCCGGGTGCTGATCGAGGACAGCCTGCCGTTTATCGGCCTGATCTTCTCGCCGATGGCGACGGTCGATGCGGTGCGTCCGCAGGCCGATGCACTGCTCAAGGCGGCGCTCGCTGCCGGACCGCGCGCGCAAGATCCCGCCGACCCGACGCTCGCCACGATGTCGGCAACCGAGGCCGGGCGCAGGCAGGTGATGGCGTGGAGCGCCACCGCTGATCATCGTGTCACCGCGCAGGCGTTCCATGATGTGCTGCTCACCGATATCCGTCCGGACCTGGGCAGGATCACCACGCAGGTCACTGTGCTGTACCCCTATGACTCGGTGGTGGGGCCGGTGGACTATGTCGATGCACTCTATGCTAACGCGTATGCGGGGCTGAACCGGGTGAGCCTGAAACGCATCGACGCCAGCCGCCATTTCATCATGCTCGATCAGCCCGAACGCTTCGCCGCCGCCGTAGATAGCTTCCTGCTGGGCTATGGCGAATAGCGCCGCGCTGGGCTAAGCCGCCCGGCATGAACCAGCACAACACCAGCTTCCTCGATCGCGCCGATCGGCCGCGGATCGTCTATCATCATCGCCGCGCGAGCGAGGCACGTGCTTCTGCTCCGACGATGGTGTTTCTGCCCGGCTATGCCAGCGACATGACGGGTACAAAGGCGCTCGCGCTTGATGGCTGGGCCGAACGCGAAGGTCTCGCGATGCTGCGCTTCGATTACGCCGGTTGTGGTGCCAGTGGCGGTGGTTTCGAGGATCAGGGACTGGCCGACTGGCGCGACGATGCACTGGCATTGATCGATACCGTGGTTGACGGCCCTGTTCTGCTGATCGGATCATCGATGGGCGGCTGGCTGGCGCTGTTGGTCGCACTCGCCCGGCCCAAGCGGGTGGCAGGCATCGCCGGCATCGCCGCTGCGCCCGATTTCACGATGTGGGGCTTCAGTCAGGAAGAGAAGATAACGCTGCTGACCGAAGGTCGGCTGGAAAAGCCCAGCGACTACGGCCCCGAACCGATGGTGACGACACGCAAGTTCTGGCAGTCGGGTGAGGGCAACCGCGTGCTGATCGGCGAGATCGCGATCGATTGTCCGGTGCGGCTGATCCAGGGGCAGAACGATGCCGATGTGCCGTGGCAATATGCGCTGGAAACGCAGAAACAGCTGCGCAGCGCTGACGTCCAACTGCTGCTGATCAAGGATGGCGACCACCGCCTGTCGCGCGACACCGACATCGCCCTGCTGATCCAGACGGTGGGGAACCTGTTGGGAAGTCTGGCGGAAGCCTGACCGTTTTCCGGCGAAAGCCGGAATCCACAGCGGCTACAGCGCAATCCTGCCCCTAGGCGCCGGCTTACGCCGGAGAACGGGCTGCAATCAAACCAGCGTTGCCTGACGCACGATCGGTCTTGGGCGGTGGTTGTCGTCGAGCGCGACGAAGGTGAACAGTCCGCTGGTGACGCGCACCTCCTGTTCGCCGCGATCGCGGGTGGCGATCACGTCGAGCCGGATCGCGATCGAGGTCCGGCCCACCCGCTCGACCTCGGCATAGACCGAAATGATGTCACGCAGCAGGATCGGCGCGAGGAACTGCATCGTCTCGATCGCGACGGTGGCGCAGGGCCCCTGCACCTCGCGGCTGGCGACGATGCCGCCGGCAATATCCATCTGAGCCAGCACCCAGCCGCCAAAGATATGGCCGTTGGAGTTGATGTCCGCCGGCGCAGGCACCACCCGCAGCACCGGGTCGCGGCATTCAGTCAGGCGATCAGCAGACGCGTTCATGGCATTACCCCCCAATGCGGAAATTACGGAGCGTCGGGATCGAGCGCGTCGTCTATCGATTCGTCATGCCCGGTTCCGCTGGAAAGGAACACCAGCCCCATCAGCGCGGCGGTGAGCAGCATGGTAAAGCCGATCCCCAAAGCAGCAGCGATATACAGATGGATCGAGACCGTGCCGTGCAGCAGGAACAGCACGCCCAAAATGCTGACCACCGCAAGCGATGTGGCGGCGGCCATCCAGCCCATCACCCGCCAATAGCGGGCCCAGGCAAAGCGGGCGTAATCGGGATCGTCGAGATTGGAAAAGCGCGGCATGTATAATGATATAGGTCGAGATGCCTTTTCTTTCCAAGCATTTCGTGGGACCATCGTCAGGCTTGAGTCGCCATGGCGGCGTTCAAAATCCCTGCGCCGCCACACCATAAGGGGCCGAGCCTCGCTTAGGAGGGCGCATGCCATGACGATTGCCAATATTCTATCCGGACGCGATGGCGCGGTGCATCAATGCACTTGCAGTGCCACCGTGCGCGATGCCGCCAACCTGCTGGCGGAAAAACGCATCGGTGCGCTGCCGATCGTTCGCGATGGCGAGGTCGTCGGCATCTTTTCCGAGCGCGATCTGGTTTATCGGCTGCATTCCGATGGCCCCGATATTCTTGACCAGCCGGTCGAAAAAGCGATGACCGCACCCGCGATTACGGTGTCCCCCGATACCCAGGTGATGTCGGCATTGTCGCTGATGTCCCGGCGCCGCATCCGCCATTTGCCCGTAATCGATGGTGACGTCCTGGTCGGCTTTGTCTCGATCGGTGATTTGGTAAAATACCGGATCGACAAAATCGAAGGCGAGGCCGCCGCGCTGAGGGATTATATCCAAAGCGTTTGAGTATTCCGCCCCGCCAGTATGGGTGTCACCCGAAGGCGCGAAGGCGCGGAGATTTCCGTTCTCCGGCGAAAGCCGGAGCCCAGAGGCGAGAATGCGCTACCTAACTCCTGGGCTCCGGCTTTCGCCGGAGAACAGTGAGCCGCGAAAAGACCCTTCGCGCCTTCGCGTTTTCGCGTGAACCAGCCTTTCTCCCCTCTACCGCATCAACCCGCCCAACAGATTGCGCGCGAATCGCCCCAGCCCAGGAAATCCGAACGCCTTGCCGATCTCGGTTGCAACCGTTCCAGCCGCTGCACTCGCCGCGCTGGCGCCGGGCTTGGCGCGGCTCTTCTTTCCGGTCAGCGCGCCTGCCAGCACCGCGCCGGCTGAGGCGGCCGCCGCCCCGGCTGCCGCATTGCCCGCCTTGGCCCAGATCGATGTCGTCTTGCGCGGCTGCCTGGCGACCTCGGCCTTGCCCTTGGCCTCGACTTCCTGCGCCACCGCAGCAGCATCCGCGGCTTTCTGCACCAGCACCTCCATTGCCGATTCGCGCTCGATCCGCGTGTCGTATTTGCCATCATAAGGCGAGATCGACTGGATGATCGCGCGCTCCTTGGGGGTCAGCGGCCCCAGCCGCGAGCGCGGCGGCTTGATCAGCGTGCGCTGGGTGATCGATGGCGATCCGTCCTCGAGCAATGTCGAGACCAGAGCTTCGCCCGTCTTCAACTCGGTGATCGCGGTCTCGACGTCGAGATCGGGATTGATCCGGAAGGTATCCGCAGCGGCGCGAATCGCCTTCTGGTCGCGCGGGGTGAACGCGCGCAGTGCATGCTGCACCCGGTTGCCGAGCTGGCCCGCGACCTTTTCGGGAATATCGATCGGGTTTTGCGTCACGAAATAGACGCCCACGCCCTTGGAGCGGATCAAACGGACGACCTGCTCGATCTTCTCCTCCAGCGCCTTGGGCACATCGTCGAACAGCAGGTGCGCCTCGTCGAAGAAGAAGACGAGCTTGGGCTTGTCAGGGTCGCCAACCTCGGGAAGCGTCTCGAACAGCTCGGACAGCAGCCACAGCAGGAAGGTGGCGTATAATTTGGGACTCTGCATCAATTTGTCGGCCGCGAGCACGTTGATGATTCCGCGTCCCTGGTCGTCGCAGCACAGGAAATCGTCGATCTCGAGCGCAGGTTCGCCGAAAAATTGGGCTGCGCCCTGGCTTTCGAGCTGAAGCAATTGTCGCTGGATGGTGCCGACGCTGGCCTTGGTAACATTGCCGAACCGCGCCGACAGCTCGCGCGCATTCTCGGCGGTGTAGGCCAGCACCGATTGCAGATCGGCCAGATCGAGCAGCAGCAGGCCCTGTTCATCCGCAAAGCGGAAGGCGATATTGAGCACGCCTTCCTGCGTGTCGTTCAATCCCATCAGCCGGGCGAGCAGCAATGGCCCCATCTCGCTGATCGTGGTGCGGATCGGGTGGCCCTGCTCGCCGTACAGGTCCCAGAAGATCGCAGGGTTATCGGAATAGGCAAAGCCTTCGAGCCCGATCTCTGTTGCGCGCGCGACCAATTTGTCATGCGCCTTATGGGTGGGCGAGCCCGCCATCGCGATCCCTGCCAGATCGCCCTTCACATCGGCAACGAAGACAGGAACGCCCTTGGCGGAAAAGCTCTCGGCGATGCCCTGCAGCGTCACCGTCTTGCCAGTTCCGGTCGCGCCTGCGACCATGCCGTGCCGGTTGGCACGGGCCAGCACCAGCGTCTGCTTCTCCCCGCCGCCCAGGCCAAGAAAGATATCGGACATGGCTGGCTCCCCCGCTGTTGGTGTTCGCCGGTGTATGCCGCGAGAGGAGGGGCAAGTCGAGGGAGGGGTGATGTAAACTGTGGGGGGGGGAATTAGATTGATGACCCGCTGTCCCACCTCCGCTCAGCCTGAGCCTGTCGAAGGCCCCGCGCGAATTTATCCCCCAATCACGACACCGCTCTCCGGCGAAAGCCGGGGTCCAGGAGTCAGATCATACTGTGGTCGGCCTGGATTCCGGCTTTCGCCGGAAAGCGACGGGTTTTTGCGGCTGACGATTTCCCGTGGCCTTCGACAGGCTCAGGCTGAGCGGGTCTGGGTGACACATGCAACAGAAGCGGCCCGCGCCTCAGATCCACCCGCCCAGTTCGCGCCGCACCAAGGTCTCGAGCATGTCCATGCCCTCGCCGCTGGCATTGAGGCATGGCAGGTAGGCGAACTTCTCTCCGCCGGCGTCCTCGAACTGCTCGCGGCCCTGGATGGCGAGCTCTTCCAGCGTCTCGAGGCAATCGACCGAGAAGCCCGGCGCGACGACCGCGATTTTCTTGACGCCGGCCTTGCCCAAAGCCTCGAGCGTGTCGTCGGTCGCAGGCTCGAGCCATTTGGCACGGCCAAAGCGCGACTGGAACGAGACGACGAGCTCCTGCCCCATCGCCTCGGACAGCAGCCGCGCGGTCTTGCGGCACTGGCAATGATAGGGATCGCCCAGATGCAGCGTGCGCAGCGGCATGCCGTGAAAGCTGGTGACGATCTTGTCGGGCACGAAATCGAGCGAGGCGACCGCGTGCTCAATGTTGCGCTTGAGCGCATCGATATGCGCGGGGTCGTCGTGATACGGCGGCAGCGTGCGGATTGCAGGCTGCCAGCGCATCGCTTGCAGCACCTCGAATGCCTTGTCGTTGGCGGTGCCGGTGGTCGCACCCGAATATTGCGGATATAGCGGCGCGAGCAGGATGCGGTCGCAGCCCGCCTCCTTCATCGCGGTCAGCCGTGATTCGATCGAGGGCTGGCCATAGCGCATGGCGTAATCGACCAGCACCGCATCGCCCAGCCGCCCCTTCAGCGCCTCGGACTGCCGCTTGGAATAGACCGCCAGCGGCGATCCCTGATCGGTCCACACCTCGGCATAGGCGGCTGCGGATTTCTGCGGGCGGGTGTTGAGGATGACGCCGCGCAGCAGAGGCTGCCAGACGATCGCGGGGATTTCGACGACGCGCTTGTCGGAGAGGAACTCGCCCAGATAATCGCGTACCGCCTTGGTGGTGGGGGCGGCCGGAGTCCCTAGGTTGATCAGCAGCACGCCGATCCGCGGTTTCAGGATCGGCGGGTGATCGACGGGTGGTTCCATGCCCGACCGGGAGATGTCGATATCGCTCACAGGCCACCTGACAGCAAGGGAAGCTGGCGGAAGCGCAAGCCGGTGGCAGAGGCAAGTGCATTGGCAATCGCAGGGGCAACGGCAGGCACGCCGATCTCGCCAAGGCCCGCAGGCGGCTCCTGGCTCTCGATAAAGTCCACGCGGATCTCCGGTATGTCGGCCAGTTGTGGCAGGGAAAGGGCTCTTAAGGTTCGGACATCGGGATAGCCATCGGACCAGCCGGTGGCGCACCCCATCGCCATCGCAAGGCCGAATATCATGCCACCTTCGATCTGTTGCAAGGCTATGTCTTGATTGATGATGCGTCCGGCGTCGACAACCGCTGATAAACGCTCGACCCGAAAGCCGCCGCGCCCACCGTCACCGGCGCTTCCGCTGCCACCACCTCCGCTGCCGCGCGAGGCGCTGGCGATGACCGCGATATGCGCGCCGTTCCATGAGCAGCAGGCAACGCCCTGGCCGCTTTTGTCGAGGCCGCCGTCCCATTCGGCCAGCCCCGCCACCCGGGTCAGGCAGTTTGCGAGGCGGATGTTCTGCCCCAGCATCTGTACCCGGTACGACAGGGGTTCCCGGCGGGCCTGCGCCGCGAGCTCATCGACGAACGATTCGGTGACGAACACGCCATAGCTCGCGCCATTGCCACGCCAGCGCCCGGTGGGGATATCGATCCGCACCGGATAATGATCGATCGCAAGGTTGGCGATATCGTAAGGCACCATCGCGCCTTCGACCGCCATCAGATCGGCCTCGCCTGCGGTATCGGCGATCGCCGTTAGACCATGCGAATCATTGAACAATCGCTGCGCCGATTCGCGCGCGGTGGGCGGGCAGGCGATCTTGACCGAGAGCGCCGCGATATTGGCCTGTGCATCGATCACCGCAGCCAGCCTTGCGCTGGCGGGTGTGCGGACCGGATCGCGCACCGCTTCTTCCTGGCGCGAGCGGGTCAGCTGCACCGGGCGGCGCAAGTCGCGCGCCAGGATCGCGGCGGGCGCAACCAGGTCGTCATCGAGCCTGCGGTCGAACGAGCCGCCTGCGGGCATCGGGTAGATCTGCACATTGGCGATTGCGATATCCAGCGCCTGGGCCGCGCGCCGCCGCGCCGCAGCCGGAGCCTGGCTCGCCACCCACAATTCAAGCCGGTTGTCGGCAAAGCGCGCGGTGACTGCACCTGTCTCGATCGTTCCATGCGGCGCGGCGGCGATCGCATAGACCGCCGCTATGCCTTTGGATGATGCAAAGCTCGTATCGGTGTCGCCACGCGCCATCAGCCGATAGCCGGTCCCTTGCGCGATTGCCTGGTCAAGCAGTTCGGCGACCTGATCGCCGCTGCGGCGACTGGCGCCATGGCGGAAGCGCGGGCGCAAAAGATTGACCGCCTTGTCGGCCGCCCACCAGCTGGTTGCCGCTGCTGCCACCCAGTCACCGCCTGTCACGATGTCGATCAGCCCGGTGACGCCGTCTGCAGGTTTGCGATCGACGCTGACCAGCGCGATCGAATCGACCGGTCCCTGGCGGATTGCGGCGTAGACCATGTCGGGCAAGCGCACATCGCCTGCAAAGGTGGCGCTACCATCGACCTTGCCGGGCAGGTCGAGCCGCGCAAACGGCGGAGCATCGCCGATCGGTTCGACGCGGATGTTGCCCGGCAGCGTGGGGCGGAGCGGAGCGGGATCGGGCACCGGATAATCGACCGCCTCGGCGGCGAGATCGGCAAACCGCACTTTTTCATTGCCCCATACGACAAAGCCGTCGCGGGTATCAGTTTCCTCGACCGTCGTGCCCCAGCGATCTGCCGCCGCCTGGCACAGCAGCGAGCGCGCGGTCGCAGCGGCAGCGCGATAACCGGGCTCATAGGCGGTGATTTCGGTATCGCCGGCGGTCACCACGAAATCGCGCATCGCGGCCCAGCGTCGGATCAGGATGTCGTTGGCATCGGGCGTGAGCGCGGGTGCCGGAGGCAGCAGCAACGGCGCCCATTCACTCGCCAGCGCGGTGTTGGCAAACACGGGTGCCGGCGGCGCGGGCTCAAGCGCGATGGTGCGCCAGTCGGCGCCCAACTCTTCGGCGACGATCTGTGCAAGCACGGTGCCGACCCCCTGCCCCATCTCGCAATGCGGATTGCTGACGATCACCGTGCCGTTCGCCGCAATCCGCAGATATGCGCCGAACACCGCCTCTTGCCCCACCAACGCGGGCGGATTGTCATATCGCCGGGGCCACAGCGCCCAGGCAACCGTCAGCCCAGTACCCGCGGCCGCAGTGATCAGCAGGCCGCGCCGCGTGATCTGCACCATATTGTTAGCCTGTCCCGCCCGAATGCGTGCCGGACGGGGGGCTGGACTGGGGGCTGGACTGGGCACCAAAGCGGTTGTCGATCCACGTGGAAATCCGTGCGGCGATCGCGGCGAAACCGTCCGATATCAGCCCCTCGCCCGAGGCAGGCGGCACGCCTGCATCGCTCGACCGGCGGATCGTCATGTTGAGCGGGACACGGCCCAAGAACGGGATGCTCATCGATTTGGCCGCAGCCTCTGCTCCGCCGATACCGAACGGATCGGACAGCTCGCCGCAATGCGGGCAGACATAGCCCGCCATGTTCTCGATCAGGCCGATGATCGGCACGCTGCCCTGTTCGAACAGGCTGATCGCGCGGACCGCGTCCATCAGCGCCAGATCCTGCGGTGTCGACACGATCACTGCTCCTGCCGGCTTGTGCTTCTGCAGCATCGACAGCTGCACATCGCCGGTTCCGGGCGGCAGATCGACGATGATGTCGGTGACATCGCCCCAGTGCGCGTTGATCAGCTGGTCGAGCGCCTTGCCCGCCATCGGCCCGCGCCACGCGATCGCCTGACCCTGAGGTACGATATGGCCCATCGAAAGCAGCGGCACGCCGTAGTCATTGGACACCGGCACCAGCTTCTCGCCGCGCGCGCTGGGCTTGACGTCCTCGCAATCGAACAACCGGGGCTGCGAGGGGCCATAGATATCCGCATCGACCAGCCCGACCTTGCGTCCCGCGCGGTGCATCGCAACCGCCAGATTGGCCGAGAAGGTGGATTTGCCCACCCCGCCCTTGCCCGAGCCGATCGCGATCAAACGAGGTGGGCGGCGCTCTGCGGTCATCGCCACCTGGACCTTGGTCACGCCCTCCAGCGCGAGCACTGCGCCCTTGAGCGCGATCTCCATCCGGTCGCGCGCCAGCCCATCGAGCCCTGCTACATCAAGCACCAGCGACACCAGACCGCCCTCGCGCAGCCGCACACCGCTCGCCCTGCCTTCGCTTGCTGCGGCTGCAGCGGTTTCAATCTCGATCAGCTCTGCCATACTCGCCCCAGCGCATAATGCGGCGCACCATCATCCGGCAAGCCCTCGCTCTGCCTAGACGAAATGCACGGTTCATCAAAACAGATGCGCATGAAACCCCTGTTTTTATCGGAGTCACGTCTTATAAAGGATGTATGACAAGACTGACCGGCTGGTTTTCCAACATTTTGACTATGGCCAACAACAGCCCTTGGGGCGGTGGATCGGGAGGTTCGGGCACTCCGGGCGATTCCGGATCCGGCACCGGGAGCAATGGCGGCGACAACGGAAGCAACGGCGGTGGCCCGCGCAATCCGTGGCAACCTGCAGGCGCAGGCCCGGCTGGCGGCCGCAAACCTTCCAATATCGAAGAGCTGTTCAAGCGCCGCGGCGGCAGCGGCGGCGGCGGCTTCGGCGGCCTGCCCCGGCGCCCCAATGGCAAAAGCTATGTGCCTATCGCGATCGGCTTGGTGCTGGTGCTCTGGCTGCTTCTGACCAGTATCCACCGGGTTGGCCCACAAGAGCGCGGCGTTGTCTCGTTCCTCGGGTCATATTCGCGAACACTCGAGCCGGGTATCGCGATGACCTTGCCTTCGCCGATGGAATCGTTCCAGGTGGTCGATGTGCAGAATATCCGCACGATCGATATCCCCGCAGCAGGCACGCAGGAAAACCTGATCCTCACCGGTGACCAGAATCTGGTCGATTTGGCGTATTCGGTGCGTTGGACAATCAACGATCCAACCTTGTACCTGTTCCAGCTCGCAGATCCCGAAGCGACGATCCGTGAGGCCGCTGAGGCCGCAATGCGCGCGAGCGTGGCCGAAGTGACGCTCGATGATGCGATCGGCCCCGGCCGTATCGAGGTCGAGCAGAAGGTCGAACAGCGGATGAAGGAGCTGCTCGATTCGTACCGGTCGGGCATTCAGGTGCAGGGTGTGGCGATCAAGAAGGCCGATCCGCCCGAAGCCGTGAACGAGGCGTTCAAGGCGGTGTCCGCCGCGCAGCAGGAAGCGCAGACCTTCCTCAACGAAGCGCGCGCCTATGCCCAGCAGCTGACCGCAGCGGCGCAGGGCGAAGCTGCCGCGTTCGACAAGGTCTACGAAGAATACCGCATGGCGCCCGATGTGACGCGTCGGCGTATGTATTATGAAACCATGGAGCGGGTACTGTCCAAGCTTGACAAGACGATCATCGAACCGGGCAACGTGACGCCCTATCTGCCGCTGCCGGAGCTGCGCAAGCGGGCACAGGCAACGCCTACGCCACCTGCGCCTGCCGCAGGGGAGGCCCGCTGATGGGAACGATGATACAACGCCCGATGCTGCTGCTCGGCCTGATCGCGCTGGTTCTGATCGCGCTGACCAGTTCTGTCGCGGTGGTCCCCGAAACCAAGCAGGCCGTAATCGTCCGCTTCGGCCAGCCGGTCCGTACCTTCAACGTCTATCGCGAAAACGAAGAGTTCGGCCAGACCGGCGCAGGCCTGATCGCGCGGATCCCGTTTGCCGAGCAGATCGTCTGGGTCGATAAGCGCGTGATTGCGGTCGAAATGGAACAGCAGCAGGTGCTCTCCACCGATCAGCTGCGGCTTGAAGTCGATGCCTATGCCCGCTTCCGGATCGTCGATCCCGAACGGATGTATGTGTCTGCCGGAAGCGTCGAGCGCGTCGCGGCCGAACTGCGCCCGATCCTGGGATCGGCGTTGCGCAACGAGCTCGGCAAACGCCAGTTTGCCGCGCTGCTCAGCCCCGAACGTGGCGGCATCATGGACCGCATCCAGGCGGGACTTGACCGGATTGCTTCGCAATACGGTGCGCAGATCGTCGATGTGCAGATCAAGCGCGCCGACCTACCACAGGGCACGCCGCTGCAGAGCGCGTTCCAGCGGATGCGCACCGCGCGCGAGCAGGAGGCACGGACCATCACGGCGCAGGGCCAGAAAAATGCACAAATCATCCGTGCGGAGGCCGATGCATCTGCATCGCGTACCTATGCTAACAGCTTCGGCAAGGATGCATCGTTCTATGAATTCTATCGTGCCATGCAGAGTTATGAGCGGACGTTCTTGGGTGGATCGGGTGAAACCTCGATCATCCTGTCGCCCAACAATGACTATCTGCGCGAATTTCAGGGTCGGGGAAATCGCTAAACCTGTGTGGCCCTGAAAGGGGCCGCATCATTCAATCTGCGTTCAGGCGGAGATTGCAAACCGGGATCGCCATGGTTTTGCGCATTTTCTGCGCGCTGGGGAAGCCGGTGGACGCGTCTTTAGACATGAAGAGGAATCACACGTGCGATACGCTTATGCAGTGACATCAGCCCTTTTGATCGGTGGCAGCGCCGTCGTGCTTGCCACTGGTCAGCCTTTGGGCGCGCAGGTTGCCCAGAACGACCAGAGCGCGATGATGGCCGCCGCCCCCCGCGCCGGCGCGCCGATGAGCTTTGCCGACCTGACCGAACAGCTGCAACCAGCAGTGGTCAACATCTCGACCCGCCAGCGGGTGCGCGTTCCCAACAATCCGTTTGCCGGAACCCCGTTCGGCGGCCTGTTCGGTGCACCTGAGGGCGGCGCCGGCGGTGGCGGCACGCGTGAGGCGCAATCGCTGGGCTCGGGCTTCATCATCTCGGCAGATGGCTATGTGGTGACCAACAATCACGTCGTTGCCGCCGACGGCAACGCTTCGGTCGAATCAATCACCGTGACGATGCCCGACGGTACCGAATTCCCCGCGCGTCTGATCGGCCGCGATCCCCAGTCGGATCTGGCCGTGCTCAAGATCTCGGGCACCAAGCCCTTCCCGTTCGTGCGCTTTGGTGATTCGACCAAGACACGGGTTGGCGACTGGATTCTCGCCATCGGCAATCCCTTCGGCCTGGGCGGTACGGTCACCTCCGGGATCATCTCGGCGGTCTATCGCAACACCGGCCAGGGCGGCGCCTATGACCGCTATCTGCAGACCGATGCTGCGATCAACCGGGGCAACTCGGGCGGCCCGATGTTCGATCTCAACGGCAACGTCATCGGCATCAACAACGCGATCATCTCGCCCACTGGCGGCAGTGTCGGCATCGGCTTTGCGATCCCCGCAGAGGTCGCCGCTCCGATCGTTGAGAAGCTGCGCAGCGGCACGGCGATTGAGCGCGGCTATCTGGGCATCGGCATCAACCCGCTGACGGACGATTTGGCAGCATCGCTGGGCTTGCCCAAGCGGCGCGGTGAATTCGTACAGCGCGTCGAGCCGGGTGAAGCTGCAGAAAAGGCCGGGATCCGAGCCGGAGACGTGGTCGTCACAATCGACGGCAAGGATGTTACCCCTGACCAGACACTATCGTTCATCGTTGCCAATATCGCTCCGGGTAGCAGAATTCCGGTTGTTTTGATCCGCAACGGCGAGCGCGTGACCGTGACTGCCACGGTCGGTCGCCGTCCGAGTGAGGACGAAATCGCCGCGCAGAACTTCAATCCCGAAGCTGCAGAGGACTTCTCCGACCAGGACCAGCAGGATAGCGAACAGGCGACGCGTCAGGGCCTCGGCATGGCGCTGACCCAGCTCACTCCGCAGATCGCGCGACAGATCGGGGTGCCCCCCGAACTCAAGGGTGTCGTCGTGGCTGCGGTCGATCCATCGGGCGATGCCGCGACAAAGGGCATCCGCCGCGGCGATGTCATTCTGTCGATCAACAACCGTCCGGTCGTTGCCCCCGCAGATGTCGACCGGATCATCGCCGAAGCCCGCGCCGCCAACCGCGAGGCCGTGCTGCTGCGCGTCCAGCGTCGTGCGGGACAGCCGCAGTTCCTGCCGGTGCGCCTGCGCGCCAAGTAAACGCGACTCAAGAGTACGAGAAACAAGGGCGGTACCGATGGTGCCGCCCTTTTTCGTTGAGTTTTGCGATGCCTTCGTCGCCGTCACCCCCGCGAAAGCGGGGGTCTCGCTCATTCGCAGACCTTGGACGAAAAGCGGGATTCCCGCGTTCGCGGGAATGACGGGTGTTCTGGCTCAGTAATGGCTCCTCGCTTTTCGCAAGCGTCACCTTGTCTAGATTGCCCCGCCTACCTAGTGTGACCCTGAAAGCCCTGATTCATGGGCAACACAGGAGAGTATGGATGGGCAGAATCGCAATCGTTACAGGCGGCACACGTGGGATTGGCGAGGCGATCAGCCTGGCACTCAAGAATGCGGGTGCCCATGTGATCGCCAGCTATGGCGGCAACGACGATGCAGCGAGCGCCTTTTCCGACCGGACCGGCATCGCGGTACAGAAGTGGGATGTCGGCGACCATCAGCAGAGCATCGATGCGGTCGCCAAGATCGAGGCCGAGCATGGTCCGGTCGATATCCTGGTCAACAACGCCGGTATCACCCGCGATGCGACGATGATGAAGATGACCTGGGAGCAGTGGGACGAAGTGATCCGCGTCGACCTGACCGGCTGCTTCAACATGGCCAAGGCGTGCTTCCCCGGCATGCGCACCCGCGGCTGGGGCCGGATCGTCAACATCGGATCGGTCAATGGCCAGGGTGGTCAGATCGGCCAGGTCAACTATGCCGCCGCCAAGTCCGGTATCCACGGCTTCACCAAGTCGCTGGCGATGGAAGGCGCGCGCTATGGCGTCACCGCCAATGCGATCGCGCCGGGTTATATCGCTACAGAAATGCTCTCGACCATCCCGCAAAACGTGATGGACAAGATCGTGGCGCAGATCCCGGTCGGACGGCTGGGCCAAGCGGAGGAAATCGCGCGCGGCGTGGTGTTCCTGACCGCAGAGGAAGCCGCATTCGTCACCGGATCGACGCTGTCGATCAACGGCGGCCAGCACATGTACTGATTGCCCGCCGGGCAGAGATCACCAAGGGGCCGTGCAGCGATGCGCGGCCCTTTTGCTGTCAGGGCGTTATCCTGGTCAGGGTTTGGCGAACAATCCCGCGATCAGCCCGCGCTTGACGCCGCCGCCGGACTTGAGCACGTTGCGGCGGAACAATCGCGCGCCGAAGCGGATCAGCAGCAGCACCCAGGCCGCCTGCCAGCCAAGAGCCAGAAGGTGCTGCAGGATGTCGGGCTGCTGCGCCGCGCGTGCCAGCATCGCAAAGGGCGAGCTGAACGGAAACGCCGCCGCCACCAGCTCGATCGGCTCGCCCAGCCGGGTGACCGAATAGGACGCAAGGAAGAAGAACAGCAACTGCCCCATGGTCGCGGGCATCGACAGCGTCTGCACTTCGCGCACCGTGCTCGCCATCGCGCCGATGCCGAGGAACAGCGAGCCGAGCAGCAGATACGCCATCGCGAAATAGGCGACCCCTAAGCCAAGGAACAGCGGCCAGCCGGTCGCAGGCGGCGGCAGCGCAGGCAAGCCGTTGCCCGCGAGCAGGATCGCCACCAGCGCTAACCCGGCCCAACAGGCAATTCCGATCAACGCCATCGCCAGCATCGCGAACAGTTTGCCCAGAAAGATCGCATCGATCGGGACCGCAGCGGCCAGAATCTCGATGATCTTGTTGGTCTTTTCCTCGACCAGATTGGAGAGCACCATCCCTGCGAGCAGCATCGTCAGCAGCACGAGCAGCGCCTGGCCGACCTGTGCGGTCACCAGCCGCCCCTGTTCGCGCGAGCCCGAGCTTTGCGCGACCGCGCGGGTATCGAGCCTGGCGGGCGCTGCGGCACTGCCATCGCGCGCGCGCTCGACCAGCAGCTCGAGCGGCCCGCGCCAGCGCTCGATCTCGGCCGCCGTACCGATCAGCTGCGGATCGCGCAGGCTGCCGGTCAGCACGCCCAGAAAGCGCGTGTCCTGCTGCGCACCGAGCAGGCGTTCGGGATTGTCGGATGTCATCGCGACCAAGGCGGGCACCCTGCCCTCGCCCAGTTGCTCCGCCAGCGCGTCGCGCGCCTTGAGCGCGGCGTCCGAATCGGGTGCGGCCATGACCAGCGCGAAGCTCGGCCGATCGATATCGCGCGCCACCTGGCCACCGATGCTGCCCGCAGCAATACCGATGGCGAGCGGAAACACCGGGCCAAGCAAAAAGAAGAAGAACGCCTTGGAAAAGATGATCGCGGCAAAATCGCGCCGGGCGATGACCCAGGATGCACGCAGCAATTCAGCCATCGGCCATCTCCTGCTGGGCTTCTTCCTCGAGCTGGCGCGCGGCATCGGCCCCTGCGATCGCGACGAACGCATCGTGCAGCCCGGGGCGTTCGATCGACAGCGACTGGATCCCCGCATCGCCCTCGATCAGCGCGCGCAGCAAAGGCTCGACCCCGGTCTCGGGCAGCGTGAAGTGCCAGAAATGCCCCTCGGGCGCGGCATCTGCAGGCAGTGCCGCACGCCAGGGCCCATTGAGCGCGCGCGTTTCCAGCCGCACCTGCGGCCGCAGCCGGTCGCGCGCTTCCGATACCGAACCGGTGAACGGCACCTTCCCCCCTGCGATGATCGCGATGCGCTCGCACAATCGCTCGGCGTGCGCGATGACATGGGTCGAAAAGATCACGGTGACGCCGCGGTCGGCCTGCGCACGGATCAAGCGCTCGAGCTTGGCCTGGTTGAGCGCGTCGAGCCCCGAAAACGGCTCGTCGAGCACGATAAGTTCCGGGTCATGCACCAGTGTACCCAGCAGCTGGACGGTCTGCGCCATGCCCTTCGAGAGCGTGCGCACCTCCTTGTCCGCCGCCTTGCCCAGGCCATGCTCCTCGAGCATCGCCCGGCCCCGTTTGCGTCCTTCGGCCAGCGGCAGCCCGCGCAGCGCGCCCATGAAGGCGATCGCGTCATAGGCCTTCATCGAGGGGTACAGCCCGCGCTCCTCGGGCAGATAGCCCACCCGGCGCGCGACATCGAGCGGGCGATCGGTGCCCAGCAGCGTACGGGTGCCCTCGTCGGGATCGACGATGCCCAGCAGCATCCGCAAGGTGGTGGTCTTGCCCGCGCCATTGGGGCCCAGGATGCCGAAGATGCTGCCAGCAGGTACGGTGACATCGACCCCATCCACGGCGCGTTGCTTACCGAAGATCTTGACCAGACCGCGCGCTTCGATGGCATTGGCGGTCACGGTCAGTCCTTGGGCAAAAGCGGTCAAAGGTTGGCCCATCGGTCTTGGTGGGAAGGTGTTAATCGGGTAGCGGACAAACATGGTAAGCGGCAAGAAAAACCTTGAAGCGGCAATCGCGCAGGAGGCCTCCCGGCTGGGGTTTGCCGATTGCGCGATCGCACCTGCCAGCCTGGGGCCGCAGGCCGCTGAGCGGCTGCAGCAGTGGCTCGCCGAGGGTCTCCATGGCGACATGCTGTGGATGGAGGCGCGCAGCGACCAGCGCGCCGATCCTGCGACCTTGTGGAGCGATGTCCGCTCGGTGATCATGCTGGGGATGAGCTATGCGCCGGGCCGCGATCCGTTCGCGCTGGCAGACACGCCAGATCGGGGGCGGATTTCGGTGTATGCGCAGGGCGGCGATTATCACAAGACGGTGAAGACTGCCCTGAAGGCGCTGGCGCGCTGGATCGTCGATCAGTCCGAAAACGCCGAGGTAAAGGTGTTTGTCGATACCGCACCGGTGATGGAAAAGCCGCTGGCGATGGCGGCGGGGCTGGGCTGGCAGGGCAAGCACACCAACCTTGTGAGCCGCCGCCACGGCAGCTGGCTGTTCCTGGGGGCTATCTACACCACGCTCGAGCTCGCGCCGAGCGGCGCAGGGCAGGATCTGTGCGGATCATGCACCGCCTGCCAAGACGTCTGCCCGACCGATGCCTTTCCCGACCCCTACCGGCTCGATGCGCGGCGCTGCATCTCGTATCTCACGATCGAGCATGCAGGGCCCATCCCCACCGACCTCAGGCGCGGGATCGGCAACCATGTCTATGGCTGCGACGATTGCCTTGCGGTCTGCCCGTGGAACAAATTTGCCGCCGCCGCGCATGCCAACCGTGCCTTTCTGCCGCGTGCCGAGCTGGCTGCGCCCGCGCTGGCTGATCTGCTGGCGCTCGATGACGCGCAGTTCCGCGCAGTGTTTTCCGGATCGCCGATCAAGCGCAGCGGGCGGGTGCGGATGGTGCGCAATGCCCTCATCGCGGCGGGCAACAGCGGCGATGCTGCCCTGGTCGCGCCTGTCGCGGCGTTGCTGGACGATCCTGAGCCAGTAGTCCGCGGCGCAGCGGTGTGGACGCTGGCGCAGCTCGATGCCGGGCTCTGGCAGGCCGAGCATGCCGCCCGCATGCCGCACGAACGCGACGCGGACGTCGCAGCCGAATGGCGGCTTGCCGACGCGCCCGAGCCCGTCTAGGCGCAATTCCATCATGCGCCCGCCCTTTGATCACGTCCGCACCTGGATCTTCGATCTGGATAACACGCTCTATCCGGCGGAAACCAATCTGTTCGCGCTGATCGATGAGCGGATGGGCACCTATGTCGCCGATCTTATGAAGGTCGATCTGGTCGAGGCACGGCGGATCCAGAAGGCCTATTATTATCAGCACGGCACCACGCTGGCCGGGCTGATGCTCGACCACGGTGTCGATCCGCATCACTTCCTCGATTATGTCCACGACATCGACATGGGCCGCATCCGCCCCTGCGAGGTCACCGCGACTGCTCTGGCACAGTTGCCGGGGCGCAAGCTGATCTTCACCAACGGCGATGTCACCTATGCGGGGCGCGTGCTCGACAAATTGGGGCTGGGCGACCAGTTCGAAGCGATCCACGATATCCACGCGACGCAATACCAGCCCAAGCCGCATGCCGCAGCGTATGCAAGCCTGATCAGCCAGCTCGACATCGATCCCCACAGTGCGCTGTTCATCGACGATCTGGCGCGCAATCTGAAGCCCGCCAAGCAGTTGGGCATGACCACTGTGTGGATGAACAACGGCTCGGATGGCGGTACGCTGGATCACGAACACGACTTTATCGACCATGAGATTACCGCGCTGGGCGACTGGCTCGCAGCGCTGACACAGGAGACTGCACGATGACCCCCACCCCCGACACCGCATTGCAAAGCCGCATCGAAGCTGCATGGGATGGCCGTGACAGCCTCGACACCAGCCCCGAAGGCGCGGCCGCCAAGGATGTCGCCGATGCGCTCGCATTGCTCGACAGCGGCGCCGCGCGGGTCGCGCAGCCCGATGGCAAGGGAGGCTGGCAGGTCAACCAGTGGCTCAAGAAGGCGGTGCTGCTCTCGTTCCGGCTGAACCCGATGGCCGAGATCAGCGGCGGCCCTGGTGGGGCCAAATGGTGGGACAAGGTTCCCAGCAAGTTCGACGGCATGTCGGCTGACGATTTCCGCAGCGCCGGCTTCCGCGCGGTCCCCGGCTCGATCGTCCGTCGCGGCGCGTACGTCGCCAAGGACGCGGTGCTGATGCCCAGCTTCGTCAATATCGGCGCCTATGTTGGTGAAGGCACGATGGTCGACACCTGGGTCACTGTGGGCAGCTGCGCGCAGATCGGCCGCAACGTCCACATCTCGGGCGGCGTCGGCATCGGCGGCGTGCTCGAGCCGCTGCAGGCGGGCCCGGTGATCATCGAGGACAACTGCTTTATCGGCGCGCGCTCCGAAGTCGCCGAGGGCGTGATCGTCGGCGAGGGCGCGGTGCTCTCGATGGGAGTGTATCTGGGCGCGTCGACCCGGATCGTCGACCGTGCGACCGGCGAGGTGCACTACGGCAAGGTCCCGCCTTACGCGGTGGTCGTTCCCGGCGCGATGCCCGGCAAGCCGCTCCCCGATGGCACCCCCGGGCCCTCGCTCTATTGCGCGGTGATCGTCAAGACGGTGGACGCGCAGACGCGATCGAAGACCGGAATCAACGAGCTGCTGCGCAGCTAACCTCCGAGCATGCTCCCGTCATTCCCGCGAAAGCGGGAATCCCGCTTCTACCGATACTCCAGCGCCGTAGCGGGACCCCCGCCTGCGCGGGGGTGACGACAAGGGCGGCTGATGTTTCATACCGTCCCTGGGCTCCGGCTTTCGCCGGAGAACGGGTTTGCGATGTCTTCCTTTTCGCGTCTTCGCGTGAACCCTCTTCCCACCCCAGACAAAAAAAGGGCGGCCTGCACGAAGCAGACCGCCCTTTCTTTTCATCCCTACGCCACAAGGGCCCAGGAAAGGCGATTACTTGAGCTCGACGGTACCGCCGGCTGCTTCGATCTTCGCCTTGATTTCTTCGGCTTCAGCCTTGCTGACGCCTTCCTTGATCGCCTTGGGAGCGCTCTCGACCAGGGTCTTGGCTTCGGTCAGGCCGAGCGAGGTGATGGCGCGGACTTCCTTGATGACCTGGATCTTCTTGCCGCCGTCGCCGGTCAGGATGACGTCGAATTCGGTCTGTTCTTCAGCAGCCGGCGCAGCGGCACCAGCAGGTGCAGCAACAGCGACAGCAGCAGCAGCCGAAACGCCCCATGCTTCTTCGAGGGCCTTCGAGAGTTCAGCGGCTTCAAGAACGGTCAGCTTCGAGAGTTCTTCCACCAGGTTTGCGATATCTGCCATTTTAAGTCTCCAGTTCTAATTCATAACATAGGTGCCGCACCTGCCCGTGACGGGCAGAACGCGGCAGGATTTGAAAAGCTTATGCGTCTTCCTTGGTCGCATAGGCGCCGAACACGCGGGCAAGCTGCCCAGCCGGTGCCTGAATGACCTGGACAACCTTGGTTGCCGGGGCATTGACGAGACCAATGATCTTGGCACGCAGTTCGTCGAGCGAAGGCATCGAGGCAAGCGCCTTGATTCCATCGGCATCCAGAACCGTGTCGCCCATTGCGCCGCCGACAATCTCAAGCTTTTCATTGTCCTTGGCGAAGTTCACCGCAACCTTTGCAGCCGCGACCGGATCGGTCGAGGTGGCAAGGGCAATCGGTCCGGTCAGCAGGTCGGCGATGGACTCGTAAGGAGTGCCCACCGCAGCCAGCTTGGCCAGGCGATTCTTGGTGACTTTGTAGCTGGCGCCTTCTGCGCGCATCTTCGTGCGAAGCTCGGTCGACTTGGCAACGGTAAGACCCAGATTACGGGTCACCACCACCACACCGGCTTCACCGAAGGTTGCGTTCAGCGAGGCAACAGCGGCTTTTTTATCAGCACGATCCATGCTGGTCTCCTTCCACATGAGCGCAACGGTGATGGGCATGAGCCCGTCCGGTGCGCCCGGTTCATTGCGCAGCGCCCTTGCCCTAGGGGGTCAAGCACTGCAGATCGGTCCGTGGGGGTGTTTGCCGAGCCGTTGCCCCGTTCGATGAACTGGGGGCTAAAATGGCAGCGTCTGCCCTGACAGAATCAGGGGCAGTGAAAAACAGTTCCCCGTCTAGGCTGGACATTAAGCGGAGAAAATCCCCCGCACCAACTGTCTCGGACGGCGATCGGTCGCGCCTTGCAGCGTTTCCGGTCAGCGCAGGCTGCTAGCAGATAGCGGGAAAGAGTCAAGGCGGGCGAGCAGCTGCGGCATTTCAAAAATGCGGACCGGCTAGTTCAACCTGCTTGGCCGATCCATCTGGCCCTCGAATCGCGTGATCAGCGTGCCCGCAATGCGTTTTGCGCAGAAGGAATTGACGTACTGGGCCAATTTTTCTCGGCTGCTATCAAAGGCAGGCACTGCTTCGGTGAATTTGACGAGGATGTTGAGCGCTTCCACCACGGATTTGCACAAGACACCCGCGCCCCCTGCAGAAGCGGCCTCAGCGCCTGCGCACAAGAAGCTCAGGCCCCGAAAGCCACCTCTAGACCCCGCCGAGATAGCGACCCGCACCAGCTCTGCCTCTTCATGAGGTTCCAGAACCCCATTCTTCAACCGCGGCTCAAGCCGTTCCAGCGCCTTCTCCAGCGCCGAAACATTTGCTGCTGCATGCGCGACGACATCCAGTCGATTTCGATCGACCCGGCCAAGAAACTGGCGCCACTCGTCATCTTCCGGTAATCGCCGCAATGGACTTTGGCTGATGTTGACGGCATCACCGTCCATGCCGGAAATCTGTTCAAACATCCATGTCGCGATGCCGATATGTCCACCTGCGGATTTTCGGCGTGCAACCTTCTTGATCGGCTCCGGGTCAGAAACGGAGTCAGTGCCGCCGAATACCTGGAAAATCGCGTTCGCCTCACGCGCCCGCATCGTATACTGGGCACCCAAAGCCCCCGTCAAAGGGGCGGTAAATGTGTGGTGGCGCACATACAGCCGGCTAAACGGTATGGTGAGATCGTCTGCCGAGGACTGGCTGAAGTCGATGGGGTCCGCAGACCCTCCTATCCATGTATCGATCAGCGGATCAGCAGCTTCCTCGCCCCACAATTGCTTGGCGATCAGATAATAGCCGATTCTGGAGCCAAGCTGGTTTACATTTGGCCATTCGGCGCTGCGGGTGATCAGCTTCAGGTCCTCATCGCGATAGGCGGAGCTTGCCGGCGGTTGAAATCTGCTGGCCTTATGTCTCCCGAACCTTTCCATTTCATCATAATCGATACCGAATATTCTGAACGCAGCGCGCCGGATCAGGTGCAGCCGGTAAAAGCGCTCCGGAAACTCCCCCGTCATCGCCAGGATCGGCCCGACAATCCCAAGCCTGTCGGGCTGGCAATAGCCTTCGATGTCATCATCTCTGATGTTGATGAACAACGGCCCGGGACGATCATAGGGGCGATGGCGAACCAGCATGGCCAACTGTTCCGGAGAACAGCCGAATGTCTGCAGAAATCCGGCGCGACCGAAGCGAGGGTGCCCAAGATCGACCACCACGCCTTCATGCATCAGCAACAAGAGATAGGGCGGATCTCCCTCCACCCATGAGGTCCAGTTGGCCTCCCGGCTGCGGAGATATTCGAAATCCCCCGTCAAAAGCGCGGAAAAAACCCGCTCCTTGGCATCCGGCCGTGCCAGCACTTGTCCGCGGACTGCAGGCTCTGTCCTGAGCTTGGTGACGACCGAATCAATACGCTTGGCTGTCGCAGCTTCTACATCCGCAATCCAACGTTCGATTTCATGCGCCTGATACATGCCAACGCCAAACTCCGCTTGTCAGCAATCCGTATCACAGCGGCATCACTCCATCCACCAGCGTTGCGGGCAAATGCGCGGTCGCGTCATACCCGCGTCACGCTGACGTTCTGTTCGACCAGCGTCACGGTGCCGAAGGCGGTGAGGAAGGCGACATCGAGCGCATCGCGGCCGACGCCGATTTTCACCATTTCGCCAGCGGTCGCCATCCCGGTGGGATCGACCAGATGCCAGGCACCGCCATCGCCTGCCGGATCGGCGAGGAACACCTCTGCCACCGCGTGGAAATCGGGCGGGGTGACATCGGGGGCATAGACGCTGACGAAACGCGCAGGGATCGACGAGGCCCGAGCGAGCACGATCATAACATGCGCGTAATCGCGGCACACCCCGTGGCGCATGACGAAGCTGTCGAGCGCGGTGGTCGATCCATCCGAGCTGCCAGGCTGATAGACGAAATGCTCGGCGATCCAGTCCCGCATCGCCGCGATCCGCGCGCCGCCCTGCAGATCGCCGAACTCGGTCTCGACGAAGCTGTGGAACTTGGTGGCGGGGCAATAATGCGAATCGAACAGATATTGCACGGTTTCGCCCGGCAGCAGATGGAGCGCGATCTGCGGCAGCGCCGCGATATCTGCGAGCAGCCGCTGGACGGTCACCCGCGCGCGATAATCGACGCTCAGCCGGCCCGAAGGGCGCAGCCAGATCCGCTCGCCGATACCGTCATGCGCCGCCACCCGGACGAAATGGTCGCAGGCGGGCGCATCGAGCGTGGCTGATACGATCACCTGCTCAGGGATCGCGGCGGCTTCGACCTGCAGCAGGATGTCGGTCGGCACGTCCATGTCGTAGGTCAGCGTGATGTGCAGATCGAGGGTCATCTGGGCAGGCTCCGGAGGCGAGGGGAAAAGGATCGAGGTGTGCAAACACCAGACACCAAAAAGGGGCCGAGGTTCCCCCCGGCCCCTTTAATGGGCTTAGCAGCAGATTGTGACGATCAGCCAGCGTGGACTTCAGCCAGATCGACCTTCAGGCCGGGGCCCATCGACGAGCTGACCGAGATCTTGCGCAGGTACTTGCCCTTCGAGCCCGAAGGCTTGGCGCGCACGATCGCATCGACGAACGCATCGAAGTTGGCGCGCAGCGCCTCATCGGTGAAGCTCGCCTTGCCGATGCCTGAGTGGATGATACCGGCCTTTTCGACGCGGAATTCGACCTGGCCGCCCTTGGCAGCCTTGACCGCTTCAGCGACGTTCGGGGTGACGGTGCCCAGCTTGGGGTTCGGCATCAGGCCCTTGGGACCCAGCAGCTTACCCAGACGACCGACCACACCCATCATGTCGGGGGTGGCGATGACGCGGTCATAGTCGACCTTGCCGTTCTGCATTTCTTCCATCAGGTCTTCGGCGCCGACGCGCTCGGCACCGGCAGCAAGCGCTGCTTCGGCCTTGTCGCCACGTGCGAACACGGCGACGCGAACGTCCTTGCCGGTTCCCGAAGGCAGCGACACGACACCGCGAACCATCTGGTCGGCATGACGCGGGTCAACGCCCAGGTTCAGCGCGACTTCGATGGTCTCGTCGAACTTCGAGGTTGCCAGTTCCTTGATGGTCTTGATGGCTTCATCAACGCCATACAGCTTTTCAGCGTCGAGCTTGGCGGCGAGAGTCTTCGCCTTCTTGGTCACTTTTGCCATGATACTCAGCCCTCCACCACTTCAAGGCCCATCGACGTCGCCGAGCCTTCGATAATCTTCGTTGCCGCTTCAATGTCGTTGGCATTGAGGTCGGCCATCTTCGTCTGCGCGATTTCAGCCAGCTGCGAACGCTTGATCGTTCCGGCGGTTTCCTTGCCAGGAAGCTTCGATCCGCTCTTCAGGCCAGCGGCCTTCTTGATCAGATAGCTGGCAGGCGGGGTCTTGGTCACGAACGTGAAGCTGCGATCGCCGAACACGGTGATCACGGTGGGCAGCGGCGTGCCCTTTTCCATTTCCTGCGTCGCAGCGTTGAACTGCTTGCAGAATTCCATGATGTTCACGCCGCGCTGACCCAGAGCCGGGCCAATTGGCGGGGAGGGGTTGGCAGAGCCCGCAGGCACCTGCAGCTTGATATAGCCTTCAATCTTTTTTGCCACGATGGCACTCCTTCATTCTGTCGGGCGATCAGCGGATGCCGGTTGCCCTCAAATTAAGCGGTCAGACAGCCCACCTGGGTGAGCCTCCCGCAACTTCATCCTCTCCCTTTACGGGAGAGGATACGGAGCCTTGGCAGCTTCGCTGCCTAGGCGGAGTTGGAGAGGGCTTGTCCGGGGGCCAATTGTGCTCCCAGCCCTCTCCCTGCTTCGCTTACGCGAAGCTGTCCCTCTCCCGTAAAGGGAGAGGGTAAACCTTATTTCGCCAGTTCGACGTGCTCGAAGTCGAGATCGACCGGGGTCGCACGGCCGAAGATCGAAACCGAGACCTTGACCCGGGCCTTGTCGAAATCGAGTTCTTCCACGATGCCGTTGAAGCTTGCGAACGGGCCTTCGAGCACCTTGACCGAATCGCCGATTTCGTAATCGACATCGATCCGCTGGCGCGGCGCGTTGGCGGCTTCTTCTTTGGTGTTGAGGATGCGGGCAGCCTCGGCGTCGCTGATCGCCTGCGGCTTGCCGTTGGGGCCCAGGAAGCCGGTCACCTTGGGCGTGTTCTTGACGACGTGATACACATCATCGGTCATCGCCAGCTTGGCCAGCACATATCCCGGGAAAAACTTGCGCTCGGTCTGCACCTTCTTGCCGCGACGCACTTCGGTCACGGTCTCGGTGGGCACTTCGACCTGCTCGACCAAAGCCGACAGGCCCATGCGCTCGGCATCGGCCAAGATCGCGTCGCGAACCTTGTTCTCGAAGCCCGAATAAGCGTGAATGATGTACCAGCGCGACATTCAGTTCTCTTTCAAAATTTCCGGGCCAAATTACCGGCCTGGCATCACGCGAGCGTGAGCAACCACTTGACGACAGCGCCGAACACCGAATCGACCGCGAGGAAGAAAATCGCCAGGATCGTCATCATGATGAACACCATGATGGCGGTGGTGATCGTTTCCTGACGGCTCGGCCAGACGACCTTCGATGCCTCGGTCTTGACCTGATTCACGAACTCGCCGGGACTGGTCTTCTTTCGCTCAGTGGCCATGGCCTTCAAACTTTCCTGTTTCCGATTCGCGGGGCATCATCATGCTGCAGGCACATCGCCGCCAGCCCTGCCCGGCTGAAACACGATATATGCGCCCTGTCGGAGAAAGACAGCCCCATAACCTCGCAAAGCCGCAGAGGCAAGGGGATTCAGAAACCCGGGGGATTCAGAAAGCTGGGGAAGGGCCGCTGGCAGGAGTGGAGGGATTCGAACCCCCGGCATTCGGTTTTGGAGACCGACGCTCTACCAGCTGAGCTACACTCCTACGCGGCAGGCCGTCGCCATTAGCGGCTGCACAGGCACTTCGCAAGCATTACAGGCACTGGGCAAGCATTACAGGCGCTGGGCAAGCATTGCTGTGCGTATTCCAGCGCCCGAACGCACATCGGGGCGACCGCTGCCCCATGATTTGCGCCGGAAAGGCGCTGTCATGGGGGCGATCACCCCGTGTGAATTCAAAGCCGGTATGCACCAGGCCCCAAAAGGACCCGGAACACAAAGCCGATCAGCGCTTCGAGAACTGGAAGCTCTTGCGCGCCTTGGCCTTGCCGTACTTCTTACGCTCGACGGTGCGGCTGTCGCGGGTCAGGAACCCGGCCGACTTGACCGCGCTGCGCAGCGTGGGCTCGTACTTGCTGAGCGCCTGGCTGATGCCGTGCTTGACGGCGCCGGCCTGGCCCGAAAGACCACCACCCTTGACGGTGCAAATGACATCATACTGACCACGACGATCGGTGATGTCGAACACCTGGTTGATCACCAGACGCAGCGTGGGACGTGCAAAGTACACTTCCTGGTCGCGCTTGTTGACGATGATCTTGCCGGTGCCGGGCTTCAGCCATACGCGGGCCACAGCATCCTTGCGGCGACCGGTTGCATAGGCACGGCCCTGCTTGTCGAGTTCCTGCTCACGGATCGGCGCGGGTGCGCCGCCACCGCCGGTGTGGGCGGGGTTGATCGGGGTTTCGATGTCGGCGGCGATGTCCTTGATGTCGGACAGGGATTGCACGGTATCAGACATTATGCACCCACCTTGTTCTTGCGGTTGAGCGAGGCAACGTCGAGCGCTTCAGGCTTCTGGCCTGCATGCGGATGCTCGGTGCCGGTAAAGAGATGCAGGTTGCGCATCTGCTGGCGGCCCAGAGGACCACGGGGAACCATGCGCTCCACCGCCTTTTCAAGCACGCGCTCGGGGAAGCGGCCGTCGAGCACCTTGGCTGCGGTCACTTCCTTGATGCCACCGATATAACCGGTGTGCTTGTAATAGACCTTCTTGTCGCGCTTGTTGCCGGTCAGCATCACCTTGCCGGCGTTGATGACGATGACATGGTCACCGCAATCGACGTGCGGGGTGTAGCTCGGCTTGTGCTTGCCGCGCAGGATGTTGGCGATGATCACCGCAACGCGGCCGACCACCAGTCCGTCGGCATCAATAATATGCCATTTCTTTTCCACGTCAGCCGGTTTGATCGACTTGGTGGTCTTGAGCAAAGCCTTCATGGCCTTCAACCTTCCAAAACATCAGCCGGTCATTGCAGGGTCCCTTTGGAGAGGGACACACAACAAGCGGCGGACACATTTCTGTGAGACGAACGGACCCTGAGTGGCCCGAGCGAAGCGCGGCTAATGACGTTGGGACCCCCGCAAGTCAAGCATTTTGGGGGGATTGCAAAGGGGTAGCATAATACCTCTGAAGTTTTGGCCGTGCTGCGAGCGAATGCGCAAGGTACGATTCGCGGGAGAATTGCGTCGGTTTGCGTTGCGACTTTTGGCAGCGTTCCCGACCGATGGGCGAGCCTGGCAGGTCAGGTTAACCGAGTGGCGCCAGTAGCTGTGCCGGGCAGGCTTGCGCACTGACCGCACAACCAGGGCCACAATGGCAGCACTCGCATGCCGATTCGCGCGAGGATCGAAAAGCAGCCGGAGCCCGCCAAAGGTGGTCACAGACTGGGCCTGGGCGCCACCGTGCCCAGTGGAATCAATCGATCGCCAGCGTTTGCGCCAGCACCCAGGCGCGAAAGCTCGGCGGACAGTATTCGACCGGAAGCACCAGCACCGCAGGCTCGTCGTAGCTGTGCAGGTGGACGATCCGTGCGACCAGCGCCTTGGATTGCGGCAGTGCGGTCTTGAAAAGCACCGGCACCTCGGCCTTTTCGGTAAGCGATCCCTGCCAGTGGAAGATCGCAATCGTGGGCGACAAGATGTTCGCGCAGGCGGCAAGCTGCTCACGCACCACGGTCCGGGCGATCGTCCGGGCCTCTTCCTCGTCGGCAAACGGACAGTAGACCAGCCGGAGATCCGACGTGTCGCTGGCCAAATCGCCGATCATGCAAGGGCGGTCCGCGAGGGTGCGGGGTAGGCCTGTACCTGCCCCAGCCGGTGCGCACCCCATGCCGTGGTCGCGACAAGCACCGCACCCACCGCCTGGTGCAGCACCGCCAGATGCAGATCGACGCTGCTCATAACCGTGGCGATCCCGAGCAGCACCTGCACCCCGAACGCCGCGTGAATCGCAAGCGAAATACGCCGGTCGACCCTGCGCACCGACCGTCCCATCACCACCAGTGCGGCGACGGCGGCAAAGGCCCACCAACGGTGGATAAAGTGCAGCAGGAACGGATCATAGGTCAACGCATGGAGCACGCCCTGCGACCAGTCGACATCCACCGGAAAAAACGACCCGTTCATCAGCGGCCAGCTCTTGGCGGCATAGCCCGCATTGAGCCCGGCCACCCAGGCGCCGAACAGCAGTTGCACGAACAGCACTCCAATCACCGCGAAGCTCAACCCGGTCATTCGGGCAGGCCTGGCCGCAGGATTGCGCGCGAGCGCCTTGAGGTCGAGCGCGGTCCAGATCAGCCCGGCCATGATGAAGAGCGCATTGAGCAGGTGCACCGCCAGCCGGAAATGGCTGACATCGGTGCGCTCGGACAGACCCGACGACACCATCCACCAGCCGACCGCACCCTGCAAACCACCCAGCGCGAACAAGGCCGTGAGCCGCAGGCCATAGCCCTGCGGAATTGCGCGGCGCACGGCAAAATACAGGAAGGGCAGCGCGAACGCGACTCCGACCAACCGTCCGAGCAGCCGGTGGATATACTCCCAGAAATAGATGTTCTTGAACTCGGCCAACGTCATGCCGACGTTGACTTCGGTATATTCCGGGATGAGTTTGTATTTTTCGAATTCGTTCACCCAGGCAGCCTCGCTCAGCGGCGGCAGCGTTCCGGTGACGACGTTCCATTCGGTGATCGACAGCCCCGATTCGGTCAGGCGGGTGATTCCACCGACCACCACCATGATGAACACCAACAGCGCCACGCCATACAGCCAGTTGGCAATGGCCGAGGGGGCGGCGCGTCCGCGCGGGTGCGCGGCGAGAACACGGGCGTGCGAGAGGCTTGTCATGCTGTCGCATTTCGGATGCTGCAGGCCTGCTTGCAAGGTCTTTTTTTGCGCCGCAGCGTAGCGATCCCTGGCTTTGTCCAGCGTGGTATTTTTATCGTCGGGTGCGCAAGCAACATTGCGCAATGATATTATATCACCTATGTGCAGGGCATGTTGTCTCGTATCACCAAATCTGGCCAGCTCGATTCTGCAGCGATTGCGCTGTCGGCGTTGTGCATGGTGCACTGTGCCGCCGGCATCTGGCTGGTGGCGGGCTTCGCGTCTTTGGGCGGCGTTTTGCTATCCCCTTGGGTACACGAGATCGGTTTCGTCCTCGCCGCGATCATGGCTGCGCTTGCGCTCGGCCATGGGGCCCGGACGCATGGCGCAAGACTGCCGCTTTTGATCGGCGTCGTCGGCATCGCCTCGATGCTGATGGCAATGACAGTTCCGCACGGTAGCGCCTATGAATATGGTTTCACGCTCGCAGGCGTGGCCGCGTTGAGCATCGCGCACCTGCTCAATTACCGCGCGGCCCGCCAAGGCTGAGTGTTTCACGCAAGCCGGGCACTAACATTCGCACTTGCCCTTTGCCTGCCATCCGCGCCAAGAGTTGCGGCCTATGATCAGCACCGACACCAGCACCGCCCAGATCGACATCCACATCAATGGCGAGCCGCGCCGCGTGCCTGCCGGGCAGAGCATCGCCGCATTGGTGACCACGCTGGCGCTTGACCCGGCCAAGGTCGCGGTCGAACGCAATCTTGAGATCGTGCCGCGCTCGACGCTGGCCGACGTTGTGGTGGGTGAGGGCGATCGCCTGGAGATCGTACACTTCGTCGGCGGCGGCGATCATGCTGCAAGCATCCCCATGGACAGCGACGATAGCTGGAGCGTGGCAGGCCACACCTTCACCTCACGGCTGATCGTCGGTACCGGCAAGTACAAGGATTTTGCCCAGAACGCCGCCGCGCTCGAAGCCTCGGGTGCGCAGATCGTCACCGTCGCGGTCCGCCGGGTCAACGTGTCCGATCCCAGCGCGCCGATGCTGACCGACTTCATCGATCCCAAGAAGGTCACCTATCTGCCCAATACCGCAGGCTGCTTCACCGGCGAGGACGCAATCCGCACATTGCGGCTGGCGCGCGAGGCCGGCGGCTGGGATCTGGTCAAGCTTGAAGTGCTGGGCGAGGCCAAGACGCTGTATCCCGACATGCACGAGACGCTGCGCGCCACCGAAATCCTGGCCAAGGAAGGCTTCAAGCCGATGGTCTATTGCGTCGATGATCCGATCGGCGCCAAGCGGCTCGAAGATGCAGGCGCAGTCGCAATCATGCCGCTGGGCGCACCGATCGGATCGGGTCTGGGAATCCAGAACCGGGTGACGATCCGCCTGATCGTTGAAAACGCCAAGGTTCCGGTGCTGGTCGATGCAGGGGTCGGCACCGCGTCCGATGCGGCAATCGCAATGGAACTGGGCTGCGACGGCGTGCTGATGAACACCGCGATTGCCGAGGCCAAGGACCCGATCCGGATGGCCCGTGCGATGAAGCGGGCAGTCGAGGCCGGTCGCGATGCCTATCTGGCGGGGCGCATGGGAACCCGCAAATACGCCGATCCCTCAAGCCCGCTTGCCGGACTGATCTGAACCCGAACGCGGTTCCACGTGGAACCGCTCTGATATCCTTATATTCTTTGCGTCACCCCCCCGCGTTCGAAGGAAGACGGGAGGGCTGATTGTGCAACCGAGCCTTCCGTAGCGTCAGCCAGGACAACTCTCACGATTCGGTGACAGTTTGGTTGCAGACGCAACATTGGTCGATCCCGTGCGGTCGTTCGTCGACAGCCGTAGTCGTTGAGCGACGCGTTTCCCGATTTGGTCGAGCGATGCGCGACCTGCAGCATCCTCCCGCCTATCCAGATCATGTCGCGGATGTCCATAGCTCCCCAGGCCGGGCATCCGCGACAACCCGGGATCGGCCATGATGGGCCCCTTAACCAGCTTTGCCGGTCCCGGTTCGATCTACAGCCTCGAAAGGACCCCGCCCCATGTTCGCCATCGCAACCGCAACTATTTTTTCCCGCAGTCTGGCTGCCGCCGCAGCGTCTGCCATTCTTTTTTCCGCCACCGTCCACGCCAGCCCGGTCAAGACCGTCGATAATGGCAACGGGCGCATCGTGCGCAGCGTCGAAGTGCCGTTTGTCGATCTCGACCTAGCCACCGCCGACGGTGTTGCCGCCCTCGAATCGCGCTTGAAGCTTGCAACGCGCCAGGTTTGCGGCGCGGCCGAGCGCGCCCCGCTCGAGCAGCAGATGAATCAGCGAGCCTGCGTCGCCGAAACCATGGCCAGCGGCAAGCGCGCCGTAGTCACGCTGGTCGCCCGCGCCGAGGCCGGAGACCTGTTCAAGCCAGGCGAACGGATTGCCGTTGGCAGCTGACTTCACCAAGTTTACCACCCTTGGTAAAGACCGAACTGGACCGGTAGCCCCAAGGCTATCGGTCCTTTTTTGTCGGTCGTTGGCATGGGCATTTCCCAAACAGGTCGGGGCGGACGCATTGCTGCGCCCGCCCCTGTCCTTCGCGACCCAAAGGACTAGCTGATAAGCTGTTGCGTGCTCCCTGCCGGTTTCCCGGCGGGCGGGCAGGGTTCAGCGATAGAAGATGTGGTTGTCGACAGCGGCGAGGCGCTGCATCCGCCAGCCGGGGGACACATGGCGTGCGTGGAAGAACAACGCGCCTTCAACCGGGCTTTCCCAGGTGTCGGTCATGGCGATCTGGGCGATTGCCACCGCTTCACCCCAAGCGCGGCTGGACGTGGGGATGGTGGGCATTCTGCCGCCGCGCACGAACGAAAATTGGCTGGGCTGATACACGACGCCGCACAGGCTGTCGGCAAACCGGCCCGAATCACGGCGTGCGATCACTACCCGGGCCACGGCCAGCTGGCCGTTCAGCGTTTCGCCCTTGGATTCGAAGTACACCGCGCCAGCGAGGCAGCGCAGTTCTTCGTCCATATTGGCAGGTATCGCGTGCAGCGAAACGAGCTGGGCGAGGCTGTCGGCCTTGAGCGGTGCGACGGCGTTCTGGGTATCGATCTGCTGGGGTGCGGTTTCAGCGTCTGCGACGATCTCGACAGCGGCATCGGATGCGCTGGAAACGGCGTCTTCGCTGGTCTGGGCTGGAACCGGCTGGATCATGTCGGCGATCAGCGGCGATGCAAAGGCGGCTGAGGCGTCGGTAAAGGTCAGTGTGGCAATCGAATAGAATGCAACGGCGGCCATGCTGGCAGCCTTGAGGATCGTACTCATCAAATTCTTTAACTGTGCGGTGAGCAACCTGGATCAGGGCAACATGCTGGCAGAAAAAGTCTGCCGGCCGGTCCCGATGGGTTCCCCCCCGTCTGCGTGCTTGCCTTGAGAATTCCGCCCGTGGATTTTCGAATGGAACCGGCTGGCCGCCTGCGCGTTTCTGGTGAACGCGCCCTTCTGTCAGGCGGCGTAACGAGTCAACCAAGCTGACCTATTATCGCGTCGAACTGTGCGCGGTTGGCGATATCCAGTTCAATCACCCATATATCGGGGTCTCTGACCCGCCGACGCGCTATATAGTCCGCCAGCGTACCCTTGGCTGCGATGGTCTGAGGGTCTTCGTCCCAGATTTCCTGCCACTGGACGCCGCCATCGAGCCCCGAAATCCCCTCAATCACGCCGTTTTCTGCCCCACGCACGGTGCGGGTAATCAGAATCGCGCCGGCGACCGGATCACCCTTGGCCAGCAAGGTCGCAAATCCACCAACGGCCTGTGTCAGCCGCTTCAGCGCCTCGATCCGCATATGCGCCGCTAGCCTCGGTTCGATCACGCAAGTGCATCCTTGTGCGGATCCGGCTGCGGCGGGCTGTAACCTTCAAGCCCCGACAGACCGATGTGCGAGCGCATGAAAGTGCCGGTCCCGCGCGCTATCTCTTCGCCAAAGCTGTCCACCAGCCGCGCTTCGCCAACGAACACCCGCCGCTTGCCGCTGACCCAGTGGCCCTCGGCATAAACCGGGCCCGCGCGTACCGGTGCTGTAAAGTGCAGGTTGAAGGCGGTGGTGAGCAAAAAGCGATCGGTGACCAGCGCATTGCACGCATAGAACGCCGCGTCGTCGAGCATCTTGAAATAGAGCGTGCCGTGCGCTGCGCTGGCAGCGTGAAAATGCTCGGGAGTCACATCGAAATCGATCCGCGCGCGTCCTGCACCGGTGATAGTGAGCCGCGAGGGGAACAGCCGGTTGATGGCAGCGGCGGCGTAAAGCCGTTCCAGCGCCCGAAAATGCGCCTCAGCCCCGGTACCAGGAGCGCCAATAGCCGCTGAATCAGGCAGCGTCACGATCCAGCTCGGCGGTCACCAATGCGAAGATCGCATCGGGATCGTCAGCACCCTTGATCTTGGCGAGGGTTTTTTCATCGCGGGTCAGCCGCGAGATGTGCGCCAGTGCCTGGAGATGCATCGCCCCGGTCGCGATCGGAGAGATCAGCGCGATCACCAGATCGACCGGTAGATTGTCGATCGAACCGAAATCGATCGGCTTGCCCAGTCGCAGCAGCACTGCGACCGAGTGATCGAGCTTGTCGATCTTGCCGTGCGGAATGGCGACACGCCGACCGAACCCGGTCGAGCCCAGCTGTTCGCGCTCGAGGAGGCAGGCCAGAACCTGATCGGCATCCAAACCATAACAATGGCCGAACTGTTCGGCGGCCAGTTCCAGCGCCTGCTGCTTGTCGGCGACGCGCGCAGAAATGAGCACCGCCTGCTTGTCGAGTTCGAACCACGCCATGATAATCAAAGTTCTCGGTTCTGTGCGTCCGCCCCAGTCGTTGCCGGAGGCGGCGTGCATGAATGTCCATCAGGGCCAGCGTCGTTCCCGCCGGGGAGGTTCTGACCCCATCCCGCCAACGCCTGTCTGGGGCGCCCATGCACCAGATCGCCGCAAAAACCAAGCGGCACAGTGCATGGGCGTGCAATAAACGGCTTATTTCTGCGGTTCGACCCAGCCAATCGAGCCATCCGCCCGGCGATAGACCATATTGTGGCGGCCTGTGCCGGTGTTCTTGAAGAACAGCGCGGTGGTATTGCGCAGATCAAGCATCATCACCGCATCGGAAACGGTCGCCTCGGGAACATCGACCCGGGTTTCGGCGATCACCACGGGGAAATCGCCCGCTTCGTCTTCCTCGCTCCCGCTATCGAACACGGTGTAGGCGGCTTCTTCCTCGGCCAACGCGTGCTGGACCTGCTCCTGGCGGCCCTTGAGGCGGCCCATATAGCGGCGCAGCTGCTTGTCGATCTTTTCGGCAGCACCATCGAAGGCGACATGTGCGTCCTGCGCGGTGCCCTGTCCCTTGAGGATCAGGCCCTGCATCACATGGGTAACGATATCGCACTGGAACTGATCGTGCGGCCCTCGCCCGAAGGTGACCTGACTGGATATGGCCTTGGAAAAATACTTTTCGACAATCGCATTGAGCCGGTCCTCGACATGCACCTTGAGCGCTTCGCCAGTATCGACCTGATGACCTGAAATACGAATGTCCATGTTGTTCTCCATTATAATGGCCAGCCGCAGCGTGGGGCCGCGACGGGCCGGACAGATATCCCCAGGACTATGCCCCGGGGTGTTCGAGGAAATGGTGAGTTGACCTCCTTTCAGTGGAAGGCTGAGGGACTAACGCTTGGACAGCCAGAGCGGCTGCTTGATCTTGGCAAGAAATTCCTGATGCGCGGCTAGCTCGGCTGCACTGGCCGAGAACTGGCGTGGCAGGCGGTGCGGACGCTGGATCGCAGGGAAGAGGTTGGGGCGAGCAGAGGGGTTGGCCTGGCCCTCGGCGCTGTCATCGGCAAGCCCCAGGCCGATCTGCCGTCCACCGGTCAGCTCGATATAGACCTGCGCCAGAAGCTCGGCATCGAGCAGCGCACCGTGCAGCACGCGGTGGCTGCGATCGACCCCGAAACGCTTGCACAGCGCGTCCAGGCTCGCAGGCGATCCCGGGAACTTCGAGCGCGCCATCGCAACAGTATCGACCACCCGCGCCATCGGAATCGGCGCGATACCGATCCGCGCCAGTTCGGCGTTGACGAAGCGCATGTCGAAACCGGCGTTGTGCGCGACCAGTTGCGCATCCCCCAGAAACGCGAGCAGATCCTCGGCGCGTTCGTGAAACAGCGGCTTGTCCGCCAGAAAGGCATCGCTGTGGCCATGCACGCGTTCGGCCTCGGGCGGCATCGGTATCTGCGGGTTGAAGAAAGCGTGGAAGGTGCGGCCCGTGGCCATCCTTCCGACCATCTCGATGCATCCGATTTCCACCATCCTGTGTCCTTCGTCGGGGGACAGGCCGGTGGTTTCGGTATCGAAAATAATCTCTCTCATTTCAGTCATTATTGGCCTGATTTGATCAGCGCGCAAGAGACGACCGCAAATTCCCCAGCAGCTTTCGCACAGCCTGTCGCGTGGCCAGTTTGGTCCCTCCGGTGGGGATGACCCAGTCGGCATGCGCGCGTTTGTGATGATCCGCCATCTGCAGGTGGCGGATGTGCCGCAACCGCGCCGCAGTCATTCCCGGCCGGGCGAGCACACGCTGGCGCTGCTGCCACAAGGCGGCGGACACGACGATGATGCCGTCGACGTTCTGCGTCCCGCCTTTCTCGAACAGCAAGGGGATATCAAACACGATGATCCGACGCGCGCGATGGGCGCGGACGAACGCCGCGCGCGACCGGCCGACGGCGGGATGGACGATATGCTCGAGCGTCCTGAGTGCAGCCGGATTGCCGAACACCGCCGCGCCGAGCTTTGCCCGGTCGACCCCGTTCGCTCCGGTGGTCCCCGGGAAAGCCGCCTCGATCCGCGGCAGCAGCGCGCCGCCCGGCCCCTGCAGCCGGTATACCTCGGCATCGGCATCGAACACCGGAACGCCCTCGGCGCGCAGCATCTTGGCGACCGCCGACTTGCCCATGCCGATCGACCCGGTCAGGCCCAGCACCATCGGGCGGTGACGATGGTGAGGGGGCAGCCGCTTGACGTGCGCGGTCATGCGCTCAGCAGTGCACGCAGTTCGTCATCATGGGTCCGCGGCGGGGCGACATCGAAGAAGATCTCGAACGCCAGCGCCGCCTGTCCGATCAGCATTTCCAGCCCGTCGACGGTATCGAGCCCCAGCGTCCGCGCCTGTTTGAGCAGCGCGGTCTCGAGCGGGGCGTAGACGATGTCATACACCACCGCGCCTTGCGCCAAGGGCGACAGATCGACATTGAGCGGATCGAAGCCTTTCATCCCCAGCGGGCTGGTGTTGACCAGCAGGCCGACATCACCCAGCGGATCTTCCATCCCGCGCACCTGGCCCTTAAGCCCAAAGCTGGCGAGCAGTCCCATTGCCTTGAGAGCATTGCGCGCGTGGATGGTCACGCTGGCGACATTCATTCGCGACAACGCGAACAGCACCGCGCGCGCAGCACCGCCCGCGCCGATAATCGCGACGTCGGCGCCGGTGAAATCGCTTTGCCCCAGCGGCGCATAAAATCCGCCGGCATCGGTGTTGGTACCGAACAGGTCGCCTTTGTCGTCACGCGCGATGGTGTTCATCGCACCGATGCTGGCGCGGACATCGCCGGGATCGGCGACATGCTCCATCACCGCGAGCTTGTGCGGAATGGTGACGTTGCACCCGCGCCACAGCGGATCGGACCTGCGGCTTTCGATATAGGCGCCCAGCGCGTCGGGCGTGACATGCGCGGCGCGATAATCTGCGTCCATCCCCAGCTGCTTGAGCCAGAAGGAGTGGATCACAGGCGATTTGCTGTGCGCGATCGGATCACCGATCACCTCGGCATAGGGCTTTGCGCCGCCGGTGGTGGAGCTCATGCCGCGCAGCTCAGGATGGCATCAGCTCGCGCTCGCGCAGGAAGCCGAGCAGGGGCAGCAGCGGCATTCCGAGCACGGCGAAATGATTGCCATCGATATGGCTGAAAAGCTGGGCGCCTGCGCCTTCGATCTCGTAGCAACCCACGGTGTATCCGATCGATTCCCAGTGCTTATCCACATAGTTGCGCACAAAAGCGCTGCCCAGCGGGCGCACGTGCATCACCGCCTTATCGACATGCCGCCAGATCGGTCGACCACCTTCGACGATGACCGCTGCGCTCCACAACCGATGCGGTTTGCCCGACAGCGTTTCAAGCTGACGGATGGCATCCTCGGGGGTCTGCGGCTTGCTGAGCATTTCGCCGCTTTCGGTTTCCAGGATCTGATCCGATCCCAGCACCATCGCCTCGGGTCGTTTGGTGCCGACGCGCATCGCCTTGGCTTCGGCCAGTGCATCGGCGATGTCACGCGGGCTCGTGCCTTCCGCGTGCAGCGAGGCACGGATCGCCGATTCATCAATGTGCGCCGCAACGACGGAAAACGGGACGTCGGCTTTGTCCAGCATCGTCCGCCGCGATGCGCTTTGCGATGCGAGTATCAGCATGTCATTTCGTCCTTACGCTTCATCTGCGGCCAACCCTTCTGCCAGCCCTGCCTGCTTCCTGCCTTCGCGCGCTGTTTCGCGGGCGTTGAACAGGTTGATGATAGCGGCCGCCGACTCCTCGATCGATCTGCGGGTCACATCGATCACCGGCCAACCATTATCGGCAAACATCCGTCGGGCAAAAGCAAGCTCTGCCTTGACCTTGTCATCATTGACATAGTCGGTTTCCGGGGCCTGATTCAAGGACAACAGACGGTTACGGCGCACCGCAATCAGCCTTTCGGGGTTTGTGGTGAGCCCGACGACAAGCGGCCGGTTGAGCGAAAACAGCGACCTGGGCGGTGGGGATTCGACCACGATCGGGATATTGGCGGTCTTGTAGCCGCGGTTGGCAAGATAGATCGACGTCGGTGTCTTGGATGAGCGCGACACCCCCGCGAGCACGATTTCGGCCGCTTCCCAGTTCTCCCAATTCTGCCCATCGTCATGCGCGATGGTGAACTGGATGGCCTCGACCCGCGCGAAATAGGCCGCATCGAGCACATGCTGGCGCCCCGGACGTGCCTTGGCCGCCTGGCCCAGAAGATTGGACAGCGCATCGCTCACCGCATCCAGCGCGGGCACCGTCGGCAGGCCCAACACCCGGCAGCGACGCTCCAGCTTGGCGCGGATATCGGGATTGACCAAAGTGAACAGCACCAGCCCGGGATTGGCCGCGACCTCGTCGAGGATGCGATCAAGATGCGTTTCTGAACGCACCATCGGCCAGAAGTGTTTTATGATCTCGACCGCATCGAACTGGGCCAGCGCGGCCTTGGCGATGTTTTCCAGCGTCTCCCCGGTGGAATCCGACAGCAGATGGAGGTGGAGACGGCTCATGGCGATGGTCTGTGGGTTGTGCGGGGATAAATCAAGGCATGATGTTGTGGGCAAAACCGGGGACACAAACGCTCCCCCCTAGGAGCAAATTCATGCGGCACCTTGTCCACAGCTGACAAGCTTATCGACAGGGTGTTGATAAGCGGGATAAATTTTCCGACTCGTTGCACCATGGCCATTTGCCGACTGTCAATCTGTCGATACATAAGGCAAGAAAGCGTCATGCCGGTTATCAAGCGGCCTTCTTCAACAGATTCCTAATTAAAGGTTAAAAGATAAAGTATGGGCGGGGATACAGTTCAGACCGCAGTGCGCAACGCGCCGCTGCTAGAGTGCTTGGCAGGTAAGGTTCATCCAACGCCACCGATGTGGATGATGCGCCAGGCAGGGCGTTATCTGCCCGAATATCGCGCATTGCGGGCAGAGAAGGGCGGTTTCCTCGAGCTGGTATACGACAGCCCATCCGCCGCCGAGATCACGCTGCAGCCGCTCAAGCGCTTCGAGATGGATGCTGCGATCCTGTTTTCCGATATCCTGATCGTGCCATACGCCATGGGCCAGAACCTGCAGTTCCTGGTCGGCGAAGGTCCGCACCTTTCTCCCACTCTGGTCGATCATGCGCTGGAGAGCCTTGTTCCGGCCCATGAGCGGCTCGATGCGATCTACGAGACCGTACGCCTGGTCAAAGCCGATCTTGCGCCTGAGAAGGCGTTTCTGGGCTTTGCAGGGTCTGCCTGGACGGTCGCGACCTATATGGTCAACGGTGAGGGCAGCAAGGACCAGCACGCTACCCGCGCCTATGCCTACAGAGATCCGCAGGCTTTCCAGGTGCTGATCGACGCGATCGTCGATCTGACCATCACCTATCTCATCGGCCAGATCGATGCCGGGGTCGATGCGGTGCAGATTTTCGACAGCTGGTCGGGCTCGCTCTCGCCGGCGCAGTTCGAGCGCTGGGTCATTGCACCCAACGCGCGGATTGCAGCTGCCATCCACGAGGCACGCCCCGGCATTCCCGTCATCGGCTTCCCCAAGGGCGCAGGCGAAAAATTGGCCGCCTATGCCCGCGAAACCGGCGTCGATGCGCTCGGCCTCGACGAGACGATCGATCCGGTCTGGGCCGCAGCGAACATCCCTGCGCACATGCCAGTGCAGGGCAATCTCGATCCGCTGGCGCTGCTGGCAGGCGGCGAGCAGATGGAAAGTGCGGTCCGCCATATCATCCGCACCTTCGAGGGGCGGCCGCACATTTTCAACCTGGGCCATGGCATATTGCAGCAGACGCCCATTGAACATGTTCACGCACTGCTTACACTGGTGAAGCAGGGCGCATAATCGCGCTGCCTAACGAGCGAGTGGGGTCTCCTGCTCGCGCACACGGCATGGCACCATGAACGAGCTCCTCCTGACAACGGATTACGTCCTTTCAATGCTCTATCTCTGGCTCAAAGCGGCGCATCTCATTTTCGTCATCTTCTGGATGGCGGGATTGTTCATGATGCCCAGGTTCTTCGTCTACCATCAGGAAGCCGCCGCCGGCTCGCCCGAGGCGGCGCTCTGGGTCGAGCGCGAGGCCAAGCTCAAGAAGATCATCCTCAACCCTTCGCTGATCGTCGTCTGGCTGCTCGGGCTGGTACTCGCGGTGCAGATCGGTGCGTTTGCGCAAGGCTGGTTCCACGCCAAGCTGCTGTTCGTGCTGCTCTTGAGCGGCTATCACGGCTGGATGATCGGCTATGCCAAGAAGCTGGCAAGAGGCGAGCGCAAGATGACCGGCAAGAAATTGCGGCTAATTAACGAGGTTCCGGGGATCGCTGCTGCCATCATCGTGATCCTGGTGATCGTCAAGCCGTTCTGATTTTTCAATATTGAACTTCCTGTTCCCCCGCGAAGGCGGGGGCCCATCTCCTGCCGGTGCGCCTGGATGCAGGCTTCGGAGAAGGACCCCTGCCTGCGCAGGGGATTGAAAGAGGAGGCCGTAGCGAAAGCGGTAGGGGAGATATCTATCGCTCAACCCTCCCCCCTCACCTCACCGCAGCCCTGATTGACTTTCCCGCAAGCCCCGCCTAGATCGGTCACCGTCCCGTCCGGGACCGTCGACGACCCTTATCCACCAGTGACCGGATTACCGGCTGGGCGTCCCACAGATTTTCCCATGACTGCCGTCTGATTTTTTTGCGGCACCTTTTCTTCACGGACTATTGCACCTCATGCATCTTAAAGAACTCAAGCAGAAAACCCCCGCTGAACTCGTCACCATGGCCGAAGAGCTGGGGGTCGAGAGCGCATCGACGCTCCGCCGCCAGGATCTGATGTTCGCGATCCTCAAGGAACTGGCCGACGATGGCGAGCTCATCATGGGCCTCGGCACCATCGAAGTGCTGTCCGACGGGTTCGGTTTCCTGCGCAGCCCCGAGGCGAACTATCTCGCCGGGCCCGACGATATCTACGTCTCCCCAAACCAGGTGCGCCGCTTCGGCCTGCGCACCGGTGACACGGTCGAAGGCGAGATCCGCGCACCCCGCGATGGCGAGCGCTATTTCGCGCTGACCAAGCTGACCGCAGTCAATTTCGACGATCCCGATGTGGTCCGTCACCGCGTCAACTTCGACAACCTGACCCCGCTGTATCCTGATGAAAAGCTGCGGCTCGACACGCTCGACCCGACCGTCAAGGACAAGTCGGCGCGTGTCATCGATATCGTCAGCCCGCAGGGCAAGGGCCAGCGCGCGCTGATCGTGGCCCCACCGCGCGTGGGTAAAACGGTTCTGCTGCAGAACATCGCAAAGGCGATCACCGACAACCATCCCGAGGTTTTCCTCATCGTGCTGCTGATCGACGAACGGCCCGAGGAAGTCACCGACATGCAGCGCAGCGTGAAGGGTGAGGTTATCTCCTCGACCTTCGACGAGCCTGCGCAGCGTCACGTTCAAGTCGCCGAAATGGTGATCGAAAAGGCCAAGCGACTGGTCGAGCACAAGAAGGATGTCGTCATCCTGCTCGACTCGATCACGCGTCTGGGTCGTGCCTACAACACCGTTGTCCCGTCATCGGGCAAGGTGCTGACCGGCGGCGTCGATGCCAATGCGCTGCAGCGTCCCAAGCGCTTCTTCGGTGCTGCGCGCAACATCGAGGAGGGCGGTTCGCTGTCGATCATCGCCACCGCGCTGATCGACACCGGCAGCCGCATGGATGAGGTCATCTTCGAAGAGTTCAAGGGCACCGGCAACTCTGAAATCGTGCTCGACCGCAAGGTCGCGGATAAGCGCATCTTCCCTGCGCTCGATGTCGGCAAATCCGGCACCCGCAAGGAAGAGCTGCTGGTCGAGAAGGACATCCTGTCGAAAATGTGGGTGCTGCGCCGCATCCTCATGCAGATGGGAACGATCGATGCGATGGAATTCCTGCTCGACAAGATGAAGGATTCCAAGACCAACGAAGATTTCTTCGACTCGATGAACCAGTAAGCGTCTAAAGGGTAGTACGCAGATGGGCGATATCTGGTCACACATCGTTATGGACTTTGGCGGCCTTTTCGCGGGCGACGCTGCGGCGTGGTTTGCGTTCGGTCAGGTGCTGATGATCGACATCCTGCTGGCCGGCGACAACGCGATTGTTGTCGGCGCGCTCGCGGCGGGCTTGCCCGCTGATCAGCGCCGCAAGGTCATCCTGATCGGCATCATCGCCGCTTTGGTCCTGCGTATCGCTTTTGCCCTGGTGGTGACCCAGTTGATGCAGATCGTCGGGTTGATTTTTGCCGGCGGCCTGCTGCTGCTGTGGGTTTCGTGGAAAATGTACCGCGAACTTCAGCCTGCCGGAGGCTCGCCGGGATCGCCCGAAATCGAGGGCGACGAGGACAGCGGCGTTCGGCCTGCCAAAAGCTTCGCCTCAGCCGCCTGGGCGGTTGCAGTGGCTGACGTGTCGATGAGCCTCGACAATGTTCTGGCCGTTGCCGGTGCAGCGCGCGAACACCCAGGAATCCTCATCGTCGGCCTGATTCTCGCAGTTGGACTGATGGGTATCGCGGCGAACTTCATCGCCAAGTATATCGAGCGTTTCCGCTGGATTGCCTATCTGGGGCTGCTGGTCATCCTGTATGTCGCGGGCAAGATGATCTACGACGGTTTTGTCGATCCCACGGTTGGAGTGACCACCCTTTTCAGCTGACCGCTCAGTGAAACATTTCCTCCCCGAAAGTGTTTGGTCCCTGTTAGCATAGGAAAAATGCATGGGGAGGAACCGCCAATGATACGGATATTGCTGGCTACCGTCGCGCTCACTGCGCTGGGGGCAACAATGGTGAGCGCTCAGCCGAGCACTCAAATCGCCGCATCGGCTGAGATTGGTCGCAACGTCACCCTGTTCGAACTTCCCAAGGGATCGCGTCCGCACGACGTCGCACCCGCACCAGACGGCAAGATCTGGTACACCGCGCAGCGCCAGGGCGCGCTCGGCATCCTCGATCCGGTCTCCGGCAAGGTGGTGCAGGTGCCCCTTGGACCTGAATCTTCGCCGCATGGCGTGATCCAGGGTCCCGATGGCATGGCCTGGATCACCGATGGCGGGCAGAACGCAATTGTTCGTTACAATCCGGCAGACGGCAAGATCGATGTTTGGAAACTGCCTGAGGACACCGGCTACACCAATCTCAATACCGGCGCGTTCGATGGCAAGGGCGTGCACTGGTTCACCGGGCAAAACGGCATTTATGGCCGGGTCGATGCGACGACCGGCAAAGTCGACGTCTGGAAGGATCCCAAGGGCCGCGGCCCTTATGGCATCGCCACCGCGCCAGATGGTACGGTGTGGTATGTCTCGCTTGCCGGCAGCCACCTCGCGAAAATCGACAGCACCAGCGGCGAGATCAGCGTAATCGAACCACCGACCCCGGGCGCGGGCCTTCGCCGGGTGTGGTCCGATAGCCGGGGTGATTTGTGGATTACCGGTTGGAACAGTGGCGAGCTTTATCGCTACCGCCCCTCGACCAAGGCTTGGAAGACCTGGCAGCTACCCGGCAATGCGCCCAAGGCCTATGCGGTCTATGTCGACGAGCGCGATATGGTGTGGGTCAGCGATTTCGGTGACAATTCCACCCGGGTGTTCGACCCGCGAACCGAGAAATTCGCCGCGCGCTATCCCGGCAGCGGCGAGGGCGCCAATGTCCGTCAGATCCTTGGTCGCAAGGGCGAGGTGATGCTGCCAGAATCGGGCACCGAGCGGATGATGGTGGTGCGGACCGACGGCAAATGATCCGTTGGCTGGGCGCAGTGATGCTTGTGGTTCCAACGCTGGCTTTCGCACAAGGTGATAACCAGATAGGTGAGCGTGCTTTCCAACGCTGCTATAGCTGCCATTCGGTCACGAGGGGCGAGAAGGGGCTGAGCGGCCCCAATCTCGCAGGCCTCTCCGCCCGCGCGATCGCTTCCGATTCCGATTTTGATTATTCCAAGGCTTTCAGGAAGTTCGCAAGCTCCAACCCACGCTGGACGCCCGATCTTCTGGACCGGTTTCTCACCGATCCGCAAGCAGTTGTGCCTGGCACCGATATGGGTTTTTTCGGGCTGAAGAAGGCCAACGAGCGTGCGGCGATTGTCGCGTATATTCTGGGAGAGAGGTAACCACACTGGTTATCCATGTCGTCATCCCCGCGAACGCGGGGGTCCCGTTTTCTAGCCAACGTTGCGCTCAAGCGGGATTCCCGCGTTCGCGGGAATGACGGCCGCAGAGTTTATTCTAACCTGCCTTCGCCAGCATCTCGCCCATCTTCTCCCAGACCTTGTTCATCGCCTTCATCGGGCGAACCATCACCTTGAAGTCGACGATCTGGCCATCGTCGTTCCAGCGGATGATATCGACCCCGTTGACCTGGATACCGTCGAGTTCGAGCGCGAATTCGAGCATCGCATTATCGCCATCGATAATCTTCCGGACGTAGTGAAAGCTGTCATTGCCCAGCACGTGCGATGCGGCGTGGAGATAGGCGAAGACCTTGGCCTTGCCCTCCTGCGGCGTGTGCACCACCGGCGAATGGAACACCGCATCGTCGGCGAGCATCGCGCTCAGCTTTTCGGGCTCGGATCCGCCGTGCATGTAATCATGCCAGGCGGCGACCCCTGCCTGTGCCGCGCTCATGCAAGATGCTCGGCGAAGAATGTCACCGTCCGGCCATCGGCGAGCTGCGCGCCTGCCTCATCGCGGCGATTGCCCATTTCGGCAGCAAACCCGTGATCGAGCCCCTCATAGTCGTACAAGGTCACCCGCGGATGATCGTCCAGCCCGGCATGCACCGCAGCCTGCGCCTCGGGCCCTACAAAATGATCCGCCGTGGGGATATGCAGCATAAGCGGATTGGCAATCGCGTGCGATTCATCGAGCATCTGATCGATCATCACGCCGTAATAGCCGACACTGGCATCGATATCGGTGCGGGCTGCGACCATGAACGCCAGCTTGCCGCCCAGGCAGTAGCCAACCGCGCCGACCTTGCTCACGCCGCCCAGTTCGCCGATCCCGGCGCGGATTGCGCGGATCGTCGCCTCGATGTCCTTGACGCCGTCATTGGCGTCGTACTTGCCGAAATAGCCGAATGCTTCCTGAAGCTCAACTTCGATATCGGGATTGAGTTCGATTCCCGGCTTGATCCGCCAGAACAGATCCGGTGCGACTGCGAGATAACCTTGGCTGGCCCAGCCATCACACTTCTTGCGGATGCCTTCGTTGACCCCGAAGATCTCCTGGATCACGATGATCGCGGCCTTCGGCGTGCCTTCGGGGGTTGCCACATACGCGCCGAATTCGGCTTCGTGGTCGAAGGTCTGGATGCTGTGCGTCGAACCCATTATACTCTCCATCATCAATTCATTTGCTTTGGTGGCCATTTATACCCACTTTGGCAGGGCTGATAAGCGTGAAACTGGGGCTTGGGGGCCTTTGCGCTGCAACAAGGTGGAATGCCATGAAAGTGAATGTCGAAGTCGATTGCTCCCCCGAAGAGATGCGCCGTTTCCTTGGGCTTCCCGACGTCTCGGATGTCAACAAGACCTATGTCGATGGTGTCGTCAACGCGATGAAGGGCACCAGCAACGTCGATCAGTTGCAGACCATGGCCAAGAACATCGCGCCGATGGGCGAGATGGGGTTGCGCTTCTTCCAGCAGATCATGGAAGCCGCTGCATCGGGTGCCAGCGGCAAGCCCAAGAGCGGCAGCTGATCCGCATCTGATACTATGCGCGCAGGCGATACGATCTTTGCGCTGTCCAGCGGCGCGCCGCCTGCTGCCATCGCCCTTATCCGGATAAGCGGCCGACAGGCCGGTGATGCGCTGGCAGCGCTGTGCGGGGGACTGCCACCCCCGCGCCGCGCTGCCTTGCGCGCGCTTCATGATCCCGACGACAGCACTCTGCTCGACCGCGCATTGGTGCTGTGGTTCCCGGGCCCCGCAACTGCGACCGGCGAGGATCTCGCCGAGCTGCATCTGCATGGCGGCCGCGCGGTGGTCCGGGTGGTGGAAACCGTGCTGGCGCGCATACCCGGATTGCGTCTGGCCGAATCTGGCGAGTTTACGCGCCGGGCGTTTCTCAACGGGCGGATGGATCTGGCCGAGGCCGAGGGTCTGTCCGATCTGCTGTTTTCCGAAACCGAAGCCCAGCGGGTTGCCGCGATCCGGATGGCGAGCGGCCATCTGTCGCGTCAGGTCGAAGGCTGGCGGCACGAGGTGCTGCGGCTGTCGGCGCTGGTCGAGGCCGAGCTCGATTTTTCGGATGAGGATGATGTCGGACCGAATGCGGCAGACACAACAGGGCAGGGCATAGCTGCGCTTGGACTGGTGATCGGCGAGGCATTGGCGCGACCCCGCGCCGAACGCCTGCGCGACGGCATCCGCATCGTTCTGGCGGGACCACCCAATAGCGGCAAGTCGACATTGCTCAACGCTCTGGTGCAACGCGAGGCGGCGATCGTCTCCGATATCGCAGGAACGACCCGCGACCTGATCGAAGTCCCGGTTGCCTTGGGCGGAGTGCCGTTCGTGTTCACGGACACGGCCGGATTGCGCAATGAGGGAGCCGAGGTCATCGAAGCGATCGGCATCGACCGCGCGCGCGATGCAATGGCTGGCGCAGATATCGTGCTTTGGCTCGGGCCGCAGGGGCAGGGTGGACGGACCGCCTGGGAGATCGAAACGCAGATCGACAAGGCCGATGTTTCACGTGAAACAAAGACGCAGCCCCGGCACCGGATTTCGGCCCGCACGGGGGAGGGGTTGGATGCGCTGATCGCCGATCTGGTTGATGCTGCTCGGACACTGTTACCGGCGGCTGGCGATGTGGCGCTCAATGCCCGGCAACATCGGTTGTTGACGGAATGTACGGATGCCTTGCGTCAGGCAGCCGGGGAGGATGAACTGTTGCTGCGCGCCGAAGCGCTGAGGATGGCCAGGCTGGCGCTCGATCGGCTGCTCGGTCGCACCCATGTCGAGGATATGCTCGATGCACTGTTCGGCGCCTTCTGCATCGGCAAATAGACATCGGTGCTGCCGCTACGCGCGGAGCGTAGTACCACCTGAATCCCTCGACCGAATCCGCCAACTGCGCTATGCGCGGTGCATGTTGCAATTCGATGTTCTGGTTGTCGGCGGCGGTCACGCCGGGTGCGAGGCTGCCGCGGTGGCCGCGCGGATGGGCGCGCGCGTGGCATTGGTGAGCTTCACCCGCGATGCGATCGGCGCGATGTCGTGCAACCCTGCGATCGGTGGTCTCGGCAAGGGGCACCTAGTGCGCGAGGTCGATGCCTTTGATGGCTTGATCGCGCGCGCAGCCGACGAAGCCGCGATCCATTACCGCATGCTCAACAGCTCGAAGGGCAGCGCGGTGCAAGGCCCCAGGGTGCAGGCCGACCGCAAATTGTACAAAGCTGCGATCCAGCGGATGCTGGCGGCCGAACCCCATCTGGCGATTGTCGAGGGCGAAGTCGCTGCGCTGCGTCTTGCAAATGGCAACGTGACCGGTGTCGATCTGGCGGATGGCTCGAGCATCGCTGCCGGCGCGGTCGTTCTTGCGACCGGGACGTTTCTGGGTGGGCGTCTGTATCGCGGCGAGGAACGGCTTGAGGGCGGTCGCATCGGCGAACCGGGTGCCAGTCTCCTCGCGCAGCAGCTTCGTGGTGCAGAGCTTCCCATGGCGCGGTTGAAGACTGGGACACCGCCGCGGATCGACGGACGCACGATCGACTGGGCGCGGCTCGACGAGCAGCCGAGCGATACCGATGGCTGGACGATGTCACCCTTGAGCAAGGGTCGCAGCGTGTCCCAGGTCTTCTGCGCGATGACCCGGACCAACCTCCGGACGCACGATATCATCCGCGCCAATCTTGATCGCTCGCCCTTGTTCAGCGGCGCTATCGGGGCGCAGGGTCCGCGCTATTGTCCGTCGATCGAGGACAAGATCCATCGCTTCGGTGATCGCGACGGCCATCAGGTGTTTCTCGAACCCGAGGGCCTCGATACGCATCTGGTCTATCCCAATGGGATTTCGACCTCGCTGCCGACAGATGTGCAGCTCGCTTTCGTTCGCTCGATGGCGGGGCTTGAACGCGCCGAGATCGTTGTTCCGGGTTATGCTGTCGAATATGATCATATTGATCCGCGCGCCCTGGATCATCACTTGCAGGTGCGCGCGATGCCGGGATTGTACTGCGCGGGCCAGATCAACGGCACCACGGGGTATGAAGAGGCCGCCGCGCAGGGTCTGGTTGCGGGAATAGCAGCAGCAGGCAACGTGCTCGGGCGTGAGATTGTATTGCCGGATCGGGCGACCAGCTATCTTGCGGTGATGATCGACGACCTAGTGCTGCAGGGGGTGACCGAGCCTTACCGGATGCTCACCGCGCGGGCAGAGTATCGGTTAAGGCTGCGCGCCAACAATGCGTCCGATCGGCTCACTGACCTCGCGATTGGCAACGGCTGTGTCAGCGAACCGCGCAGGGCGTGGTTCGAGACGCGCCAGCACGCCAAGACTGCGATGCTGGGGCAGCTCGAGCGAACCGCGAGTTGCGCCGAGCTTGCCGCGCTGGGGCTCCCGGTCAAGGCGGATGGTACCCGGCAAACCCTTTATGACTGGCTGCGCTTCCCGTCCATTTCGCTGGGTGCATTGGCGCCAATGATCGAAGGCTATTCCGGTCTTACCGATGACCTGATTGCCGAAATCGAGGAAGATGCGGTCTACGCGCCGTACCTCGCGCGACAGGACGCCGAGCTCCGCGATCTGCGCGCCAACGAGCGGATCGCATTGGGACCGGATATCGACTATCGCGCGATCACCGGGCTGTCGAACGAGATGGTCGAACGGCTGGCCTTGGCCCAACCCGAAACGCTGGCGGAGGCTGGGCGTGTGCGAGGGGTAACCCCTGCGGCGCTCGCGGCGATCCTGGTCCATGCCCGCCGCCGTGCGGCCTGAGCCATGGTCATGATCACCGACGAAATCAGCGCCAAGCGGTGGCTGACCGAGGGTTGGGGTGTTTCACGTGAAACAATGGACCAGCTCGAGCGCCTGAACGTGTTCGTGCGCGAAGAGGCCGAGAGGCAGAACCTTGTTTCGGCATCGACCCTGGACCAGATGTGGCAGCGGCATATTGTCGATAGCGCCCAGTTGCTGATGTTTGCCTCGCCAACGCCAACTAGCCGCTGGATCGACCTTGGCAGCGGCGCGGGATTTCCTGGACTCGTCGTTGCACTGATCGCGCCCTGCCAGGTCACGCTGGTCGAATCACGCGGGCTTCGGATCGCTTATCTTGAGCGGGCGATCGAGCATCTGGGCCTGAGTGATCGCGTTGACGTAGCAGGCATGCCGCTTGAACGGATGCCGACGGTAACCGCTGACGTCATCTCGGCTCGCGCGTTCGCACCGTTGCCGCGACTGTTGGAAGGTGCCGCAAGGTTTTCCACAGAAAACACGCGATGGTTGCTACCAAAGGGCCGAAATGCGCGCAGCGAACTGGAAAGCGTATTGCCGGCATGGCAATCTCTGTTTCACGTGGAACGAAGTTTGACCGACCCCGACGCTGCGATTCTCGTTGGAACCGGAACCATTCCCCAGATCCACCCGCAGCGCACCATCGCCCAGCGGCCGTCGCGCAGAAACAGGAGCAGGTCATGATCCGCATTGCGGTTGCGAATCAGAAGGGTGGAGTGGGCAAGACCACGACCGCGATCAACCTGGCCACCGCGCTGGCAGCGACCGGGCTCAAGGTATTGCTGATCGATCTTGATCCCCAGGGCAATGCATCGACGGGGCTGGGAATCGCGCGCAACGACCGCGAGTTTTCGAGCTACGATCTGCTGACCAATGAAAGCTCGCTGGAGCAGTGCAGCGTCCCGACGCAGATCCCGGGGCTCGATATCGTCCCTGCCACGGTCGATCTGTCGGGCGCGGAGATCGAGCTGGTCGATCTCGATCACCGCACCCACCGGATGAAGATGGCGATGGACAGCGCCCATCAGGATCGCTGGCAGGTGTGCCTGATCGATTGTCCGCCCTCGCTGGGCCTGCTGACGCTCAATGCGCTGGTTGCGACCGATCAGGTCCTGGTCCCGCTCCAGTGCGAATTTTTTGCACTCGAGGGTTTGAGCCAGTTGCTCCAGACGGTCGAACGCGTGCAGCAGCGGTTCAATCCCGATTTGTCGATCATCGGTGTGGTGCTGACGATGTATGACCGACGCAACCGGCTGACCGATCAGGTCTCCGACGATGTCCGCGCGGTGTTGGGCAAGCTTGTGTTTGACACGGTGATCCCGCGCAACGTCCGCCTGTCCGAAGCGCCCAGCCATGGCATGCCCGCGTTGATCTACGATCACCGTTGCGTCGGCTCCGAAGCCTATATCGCGCTGGCGCGAGAGTTCATTTCCCGGATGCCCCGGGTCGAAGAGGAAGCCGCCTGATGGCCGACGAACACGATCTGCCCGATGTCGCAAAGGCTCTCGGGCGCAAGCGTCCCAGCGGCCTCGGCCGTGGGTTGAACGCGCTGCTCGGCGAAGCGGTGCGTGAAGAGCCGCTGGTGCGGCGCGAGGATGGTACATCTGCGCCCGGCGCTCCGGTGACCGGGCTGCGGACGCTGCCGCTGTCGGAAATCCGCCCGCATCCCGGTCAGCCGCGGCGCTGGTTCGATGAAGAAGCGCTAGATGACCTGGCGCGATCGATCGCGCAGCGCGGTGTCATCCAACCCGTGATCGTGCGCCCGCGCCAAGGCGGAGGTTATGAACTGGTCGCGGGCGAGCGGCGTTGGCGCGCGGCGCAGCGCGCACGGCTGCACGAGATCCCTGCGATCATCCGCGAGCTCAGCGACCCCGATACGCTGGCACTGGCGTTGATCGAGAATATCCAGCGCGAAGACCTCAACCCCGTCGAGGAGGCCGAGGCCTATCAGCGGCTGGTAGGCGATCAGGGCTATACCCCGGTCGAGGTCGCACGGATGGTCGACAAGTCGCGCAGCCACATTGCCAACCTGATGCGGCTACTCGCGCTGCCTCAGCCGGTGCTCAAGATGATCGCGGAAAAGAGCCTGAGCATGGGGCATGCCCGTGCGCTGATCAACGTGCCCGATGCCGAGAGCATCGCCGCCGATGTCGTCGATCGCGGGCTGTCGGTGCGCGATGTCGAAAAGCTGGTGCGCCGCGCGCGCAGCGATGCGTCAGGCAAGCCACCCAGCGCGCGGCGCAAGGCACAGGGCAATGATGAATCAGCGAGCAATGCCGATATTGCTGCGGTCGAACGGCACCTAGAAGATCTGCTTGGGCTCAAGGTCAAGATCATGACCGATGCCAACCAGCGCAGTGGCAGCGTGACCGTGCGCTATGGTAACCTCGATCAACTAGATCTGATCTGCCAACGGCTGTCAGGCGAAATTATTTAATACTTACAATGCCTTAACGGAATTTTGCCGGCGCACAGGTGGCGCTTAGTGTTGGTTCCGGCTCGGGTCGTTGAGCACGTTGATCGCCGCGTGCACCCGTGCCTCGATCTCCTCGCGCGGCAGGCCCGCTGGAATGATCTCGCCGAACTTGTAGGTGACGACGCCGGGATATTTGATGAAGCCGCGGCGGGGGTATAAATGCCCGCTGTCGAGCGCGATCGGCACCACCGGCAGCTTGGCGAGCTTGTACAGTCCGGCAAAGCCTGCCTGCAGCGGCGGCTGTTCGCCGGGCGGGGTGCTGGTGCCTTCGGGATAGATCACGATCGAGCGGCCCTCTGCGACGAAGCGGCGGACCTCGGTCATCATCGCACGCAGGGCGACCGCGCCGCCCGCCCGATCGATGAAGATCATGCCATAGGTCCGCGCGATCTGGCTCCACAGCGGAATGCGCGACAGCTCGATCTTGGCGACGACGGCCGGGCGGTTGAAGATTCGGAGCAGTTCGATCGTCTCGAAAAAGCTCTCATGCTTGATTGCGTACAGCACCTGGCCTGGCGGGATGGTGCCATCGACATGCGAGCGGATCCCCAGCAGGATGCGCGCGCACGCATAATGATAGCCCCCCCAGAACCGCGCCATGCTTTGCAGCCGGTATTCGGAAAAAGGCAGGATGATGAAGGCGACGATCACGATCGGCACCGATCCGCCGTAAAAGGCGATGGCGAACAGGATCGTTCGGATCAGGGCGAGCAGCGTCCGCATCGTCAAACCCCGAACAGCCCCGCGAGCCAGCGCACCACCAGCTTGTTATACTCCCGCCACAACGTCATCAGGCTGGGCTTGCTTGCCACCGCATCGGTGTAGATCGCGATGCTGTCTGGAAGTGCGCGTTGCAGCTCGTATTCGGCGCGGCGCATGTGCCAGTCGGTGGTGACCAACCGAACTGATGTCACCTTGCGCTGCTCGGCCCAGCGTGCCGTTTCTATCCCGTTGGAGCGGGTATCATAAGCGCGAAAGCCAAGGTCGACGCAGCAATCAAACAGCTGGGTGGATCCGGGATATTGCGCGCTGAGTTCGGCCGGGCGGACATCGCGATCGACGCCCGAGATCAACATGCGGTCTGCCCATTCGTTGCGCAGCGCCTCGAGCCCGCGGTCGATCCGCAAGGGGCCCCCGGTCGGCACCACCACCGCATCGGTCTGCAACGCGCCGAGCGGCTGCGGCAGCAGGATCGCAAACCAGGCAAATCCCAGGATCCACGCGAGCAACACCGATGACAAAAGGCGGACAATCACAATTTTTTCCTGAGCGCTCCAAGCACCGTCATGCGCGCGGTAACCACTGCAAGCGCAATACCTGCAATCGGCACGGTTGCAAGCAACAGCCAGTCGAAAGGCCCGAACGATCCGGCAGATACCAGCCCCGAGTCGAGCCTCGTTGCCGCCCGGCCCAGTAGCCACAGCACTGGGGCAGCGAGCAGGCAGGCGATCAATGCGCCCAGCGCCGCGTCGAGCGCGATCCGGCGCTGGAACAGCCGCGCGATCTGCTGATGGGTGCTGCCCAGCAGGTGCATGATATCGATCGTTTCGGCATGCGCGGCAAAGCTGCTGCGCGCCGACAGCATCACCGAGGCTATGCTCGCCAGCGCCAGCAACACAACCAGCGCGATCGCCAGCCAGCGCAGCGTGCCGATCAGTTCGAACACCGGGCGCAGCCACTGGCCGTGCGCATCGATCCGTGCATCGGGTGCCGCTTCAGCCAGCGCATCGCGCAATCGGCCGAGTGTTGCGTCACTCGCGTTCCGGCGGAAATCGACATCGATCAGGCTGGGCAGGGGGATGTCGTCGCTCAACGCGCTGCTGCCCAACCAGGGAGAAAGCAGCGACCGTACTTCGGCATCGCTGACCCGGGTGACGACGGCCACTGCACGATCGGAGCGCAGCACCGCCTCTGCGGCGCTGGCCTGGCGCTGACGGGCATCGCTGTCGGCGTTGACGATCTGAACCGTAGCGCGCCCGGCAAGATCGGCGTTGATCTGGTCTGCCGCGCTGCCCAGTGCGAGCGCGGCAGCGGCTGCGAGCAAAGTGAGGAACAGCATCACCGCGATCACCCACGGCATCGGCCCGGTCAGCCGTGCCTGCGGGATCAGCCTGCGATCGTGGCGGGTGGGGAAAAATGCGCCCAGCATCAGCCCTTGTCCTCTTCCCAACCGCGCAGATCGGAGGGTTTGGGCGGATAACGCAAGGCACCGGTCGGGTCGAACAAACGCCCGCCTTCGAGCCGCATCATCTGCGCGCGCTTGATCCGGGTCATCAGGTGGATATCGTGGGTCGCGACGATGATCGTGGTGCCCATCCGGTTCAACGCCTCGAACAACCGAAGCAGTTTGACCGCCATTTCGGGATCGACGTTGCCGGTGGGCTCATCGGCTACCAATATGTCGGGCCGGGTGATCACGGCGCGGGCGATGGCGACACGTTGCTGCTCGCCGCCGGACAAAGTTGCAGGCAGCGCATCGCCGCGCGCGCTCAAACCGACCCAATCGAGGATCTCGCGCACCGGGGTGGCGAGATCTGCATCGCGCATCCCCGCGATGCGCAACGGCAGCGCGATGTTGTCAAACGCCGAAAGATGCGGCACCAGCCGGAAATCCTGAAACACGACCCCGATGCGGCGGCGGAATCCGGGCATGCGGTCCCGGCTCAACGTCACCAGATCGCTGTCGAACAATCGGATCATCCCGCGGCTGGGGCGCTGCGCGAGATACAGCAGCCTGAGCAGCGACGATTTACCTGCGCCCGAGGGGCCGGTGAGGAAGTAGAACTGGCCGGAAAACAGCGTGAAACTGAGGTCGGATAGCGCCTCGGGCCCGGTGCCGTAGCGCAGGCCCACATTCTCGAACTGGACGATGCTATCCATGGACGCGCTGTTCATCGCATGGCGATAGCGCGCGGTGGCTGCGGCAGGCAACCGGAATGCGCATCGACTCAGGATCGGCTGTTCGGCACCAACGGACAACGCGGGTTGTCCCAAGGCCAACCCGTTGAAAAATCGACAGTGCGGCCAAACTCCGGTGGAAAAAGAGCCAGCGCGAGGTTGCAGGCGATGCAAGGCCCTTGCGGCGATTCGTCCGGCGTGGTTAGAAACCGAGCATGATTATTGCGTGCCCCGCGTGCAACACCCGCTATGCGGTCCCGGACACTGCCATCGGTATCGACGGCCGATCGGTCAGGTGCGCCAAATGCTCCCATAGCTGGTTCCAGCACGGCCCGGATATCGCGCGCCCTGCCGAAACACCCGAACCTGCGCCTGCTGCTGCGCCTCAAGCCGAATCTGCTGCGCCACCGCCACCGCCTCCAGCCACGCCTACACCCGCGCCTGTTGCTCAGCCTGAACCTGCACCTACCGTGGCAGCCGCCCCGGATCCTGCGCCAACCCCGGCTCCCGCGCCCTTCGCCGCCGAGCCTGAGCCCGAGCCCAATCTGCCGCCATTGCCGCGGCCCGTACCGCAGGTTAGCCGTCCGATCGTCGCAAGCTATGCCGATGATGCGCTGGCTGAGCGTCCCAGCAGCTTCAGCCACGAGCCGCCATTCCGCCCGCGTCGCAATCCGGCGAAACTTTGGATGATTGGCGCGGTCGCATTTGCGCTGGTGGCATCTGGCACGGCTGCGGCGATCTATACCTTCGGGCTTCCCGGGGTAGTGACCGACTACACTTTGCCATTTGCCGAGGTGGAACCTGATCTCCAGATCGATTTCCCCCCAGCCAAGCAAGAGCGGCGGACGCTGCCCAACGGTACCGAATATTTCTCGGCCTCGGGCACGATCCGCAATCTCAGCAAGTCGGCGCAGGACGTACCGCCGATGCTGGTGGTGCTGCGCGATTCCCAGGACCGGGTGGTGTTCAACTGGATAATCAACCCGCCAGTTGATACGTTGCAGCCCGGACAATCGGCCGATTTCCGGCAGGCCATGGTCGATGTTCCGCGCTCAGCAAGCTCCGCAGAGATCGCCTGGGCCAAGCGCCGTTGACCACCCGCTGTCGCGGGACCACCGCTTCGGGATAATCCGTGTTGCTATGCGTCAAGCGCTTTGCTAATGGCGCGGCCTGCCAAGCGGGCAGGCGGGCTTTGTTCCGTCGTAAATCCCGCAAAATTGCTGGACTGTGCGGTCATGGCGGAATTGGTAGACGCGCAACGTTGAGGTCGTTGTGGGCGAAAGCCCGTGGAAGTTCGAGTCTTCTTGACCGCACCAGTCACCCGGCCGGAATGATCCGCCAAACACCCCGGATATGAGCTAAACTCTTGGTCAGGTGACCGGGTCTAGCGTTTCGGCGACTTCCTCGGTCTTGCGTTCAGGAAGGGCGATCATGCCCAGAATGAACAGCGCGAAGCCCAGGCAGATCGTGTTGGGTATGATCAGCGCCCATTCGCCTTTGAGCACGCCAAACGTCGTCCAGGCGGCAAACGCAAGGCAGGTCAGCGCGAACATGCCCAGCGACAGGCCCTTGGTCGACCGGTCGCGGATGATCTTCCACGCCTGCGGGGTGAAGCTGGCAACCGATGCCACCGCTCCGATGGTTCCTGCCACGCTAATCCAGTCGATTGTCATATCGGCTGTACGCGCCTGCGCGCTGCGGGTTTCGTGCATCGGTTGCAGAATATGCGTCCGGGCCAGACGCGCGTGGCTTACCGCGCGGGAGCGTTGCCCGATGACGCGCGTAGAGTGCCAATAATGGTACCTGCCCACCGGAATCAACGCTCTGACCGGCGAAGTGATATGGGGCAGCATGTGAAAGTGATGATACGGTGGCGCGAGACGATAAGGATGGGCTCGGCGATCCCGCAGCGGTGCCGGTGCTTGAAGGCGGCCTGGTCTATACGCAGGATGACACGCCCGGGATCACAAGGGTCAAGCGCGGGCGTGGGTTCAGTTATCATCGGCCCGATGGTGCGCTGATCAAGGATGACAAGACGCTCGATCGCATCCGAATGCTGGCGATCCCACCTGCCTATCAGAATGTGTGGATTTGCCCCAAGCCCAACGGGCATGTCCAGGCGACCGGGCGTGATGCACGCAATCGTAAGCAATATCGATATCATCCCGATTACCGCGCCGCGCAGGACCAGGCCAAGTTTTCACGGTTGGCGCTGTTTGGCGCAGCGCTGCCGGCGATCCGCGCCCAGCTCGATGCCGATCTCCGCGCGCGCAGCACATCGCGGCGCTGCGTGATCGCGACGATCATCCTGCTGCTCGATTCGACCGCGATCCGGATTGGCAACGCGATGTATGCCCAGCAGAACCGATCTTATGGGCTGACGACGTTACGTCATCGCCATGTCTCGCTCGAATCATCGACCATCCGCTTTCGTTTTGCCGGCAAGGGCGGGCGCAAATGGGATGTTTCACTGCGCAACCGCCGCGTGGCGCGGGTGATCCGCGGGCTTCAGGACCTGCCCGGCCAGCAGCTGTTCCGCTATCTCGATGGCGACACCGTCCGCGCGATCACGTCGGACGACATCAACGGGTATCTGCGCGAGATCGGCGGCGAAGATTTCTCAGCAAAGGATTTCCGAACCTGGAGCGGTACGGTGACCGCAGCGGTCGCGCTGGCGGAACTGCATCAGCTCGAAGAGCCTCCCAAGGTTGCTGCCGCAATCAAGCTGGCAGTGCTGGCAGCATCTCAGGCCTTGCAGAACACACCGACGATCTGCCGCAAATCCTATATCCATCCAGCGGTGTTCGATACCTACAGCATCGACCAGGCGCTGTTTGCCAAAATGGCCGGCGAAGATGCCGAGGAGCAGGTGCTAGCCCTGCTGCGAGCCGCCGAAAACCAAGGAAAACAAGGAACGAAACCGACGACAAAGCGTGGGTAGGAGATATCCTTCATCATCGGACACCAGCCATCGGGAGACCCTTACGCGTGCGAGACAGCCCTGCGCAGATTACCACCATCGACCTTGAACGGCGGCCCCATATGCGCACCGCGCTGCTGATCGACTTCGATGGAACCCTGGTCGATATCCGCAGCACGCCCGACGCGGTCAAAGTCGGCCCCGAACTGGTCGATGTGATCACTGGGGTATCCAGACGGCTGGATGGCAGGGTCGCGATTGTCAGCGGCAGGTCGCTTGCACAGCTCGAAGATTTATGGCCGGGCGCGATGCCCGATATGGTGATTGCCGGGAGCCACGGCCAGGAGCTCAAGGTCGAAGGCGCTGTGGACGGTCCGGTGCATACCGATCTGTTCACCCGGCTTGCGTCCCTCGCGACAGCACAGTTCGGCGATACCGCGGGGGTGGTGATCGAGGAGAAAACCTTTGGTCTTGCGGTGCATTATCGGTTGGGCACGCACCACAAGCGCCGGGTTGCGGCATGGACATCAACGATGGCCGAGGAGTGCGATCTGCTGGTGCAGCAAGGCGATATGGTATTCGAACTGCGACCGCGTGGCTCGGACAAGGGCGATGCTGTGCGCGCCATCATGGCGCTTGATCGCTTTCAGGGCAGCACCCCGATCTTCATCGGCGATGATCTGACCGATATTCCCGCATTTCACGCGGTTCAGGCGCTGGGTGGAACCGCGATCAGCGTAGGGCCGCGCACCGCAGACCATTCCGACGAGCAACTCACAGATGTCGCTTCTGTGCTCACCCGGATCGGCGAGATTGCCGCATGAGCGCTGTGCCCGAACCCGGCCTGGCAACTTCCGGCTTCGTCGATCCCGATGGCATGAACCTGTGGCCGATCGGCAATTGCGAAATCGCGGCGTTGGTCAATTCCAAGGCGGCGATCACATGGGGCTGCCTGCCACGTTTCGATGGCGATCCGGTGTTTTGCTCGCTGCTCGAGCCCGAAGAGGATCACGGCTTCTGGGACATTTTGCTCGAGGGCTGCAGCCGGATCGAGCAGCGTTATATCCGCAACACGCCGGTGCTTGTCACCCGGATGAGCAGCGAGGGCGGCAATGCTATCGAAATCGTCGATTTTATGCCCCGCTATCAGCGCCATGGCCGAATGTTCCGCCCGATGGCGATCGCCCGGATCATCCGGGTGATCAGCGGGTCACCGCGGATCACCGTGCGACTGCGGCCGGCGCACAACTGGGGCGCAGGCAAGCCGGTGCAGACGTCGGGCTCCAATCACATACGCTATATCCTCGATGACCATACCCAGCGATTGACCTGCAATGCCCCATTGGGGTGGATCAGGGACGAGACGATGTTCAGGGTTGAAAGCGACCTATATTTCTATTTCGGCCCCGATGAGGGGTTCGACGCCGATCTGGGCGCGACGCTCGAGGCGATGCTCGAAAAGACCGTATCGACCTGGCAGCATTGGGTCCGCGGTCTTCACCTGCCACTCGAATGGCAGGAGGCGGTGATCCGCGCGGCGATCACGCTCAAACTGTGCCAGTACGAGCAGACCGGGGCGATCGTCGCGGCGCTCACGACATCGCTGCCCGAGCACGCCGATTCGGGGCGCAACTGGGATTACCGGTTCTGCTGGATCAGGGATGCTTATTTCACCGTCCAAGCGCTTAACCGGCTGGGCGCGCTCGACGTCCTTGAATCATACCTGCACTACCTGCGCAACATCGTCGATGCCGCGCGTGGGGGGCATATCCAGCCGCTTTATGGCATCGGCGGCGAGGCGCAGATCGAGGAACACATCATGCCCGCGCTGAAGGGCTATGCCGGGATGGGGCCGGTGCGCTGCGGCAACCAGGCCTACGAGCAGATCCAGCACGACGCCTATGGCCAGATCGTCCTGTCGAGCGTGCAGGCGTTCTTTGACCAGCGGCTGCTGCGTACCGCCACGGTGCAGGATTTCGAGGCGCTCGAGGCGATCGGCCACCGCGCATTCAAGATGTACGATACGCCTGATGCCGGGCTGTGGGAGTTGCGCACGCGTGCGCATGTCCATACCTATTCGGTCGCGATGTGCTGGGCCGCGTGCGACCGGTTGGCCAATGCCGCCAACGCGATCGGCCGCAGCGATGCTTCAAAGTTCTGGCAGCATCGCGCCGACACGATCCGCACCCATATCGACCAGAACGCCTGGAGCCACGACGGTGACCACTATTCGGCGGTGCTGGGCGAACGGACGCTCGACGCCAGCCTGCTCCAGCTGCTCGACCTCAAGTTCGTCCAGGCAGATGACCCGCGCTTCATCACCACGCTGGCGGCGATCGAAGAGGGCCTGCGCCGGGGGAGCCATATGCTGCGCTATGCCGAGGAGGACGATTTCGGCCTGCCCGAAACCGCGTTCAACGTCTGCACCTTCTGGCTGATCGAGGCGCTGCATGCGACGGGGCGCAACCGCGATGCCCGAGCGCTGTTCGAGGAAATGCTGAGCCGGCGGACGCCTGCCGGGCTCCTGTCCGAAGATATCGATCCCCGCACCGGCACTCTGTGGGGCAACTATCCGCAAACCTATTCACTGGTTGGGCTGATCCAGTGCGCAGGCATGCTCTCGCGGCCCTGGAGCGACGCACGATGAGCCGATTGATCGCCATATCCAACCGGGTGCAGGCCGCGCAGGCCGGCGAAAACTCCAACCGGGGCGGTCTGGCAGTCGCGCTCTCGGCAGCGCTGCGGACGAGCAACGGAATCTGGTTCGGCTGGTCGGGCGAGCAAACCGATGAATTCTCCGGCCAGATCACATTCCGGCGCGAAGCAGGCGTGGCCACTGCGACGATCGACCTCGAAGCCCAGGACATCGATGAATACTACAACGGTTTTGCCAACCGCACCTTGTGGCCACTGTTTCACTACCGGCTCGACCTGACCGAGATCGCGCGCGATTTTGCAGGCGGCTACGCGCGGGTCAACGCGCGCTTCGCCAACACCGTGGCTCCGTTGCTCGAGCCCGACGACCTGATCTGGGTGCACGATTACCATCTGATGCCGCTGGGCAAGGGCCTGCGCGACCGGGGTTTTGCCAATCGGTTGGGTTTTTTCCTGCACACCCCCTGGCCTCCCGCCAGCCTGATGGTCTCGCTGCCCAACCATCGCGAGCTGGTCGCCAGCCTGCTGAGCTATGACGTGATCGGCTTTCACACCGCCGAATGGCGCGATTCGTTCATCGACTACATCACCACACATCTCAATGCCCGGATCGAGGGGGAATTTGCGCATCTTGATGGACGGATGACCCGGTTGCTGATCTGCCCGATCGGGCTGGATGCGACCGAATTCATGTCCGCCCAAGGTACCGAGGCTGCGCTGCAGGCCGAGCAGCGGCTGATCACCAGCGCGGTCGGGCGGCAGGTGATCGTCGGGGTCGACCGGCTCGATTACTCCAAGGGTCTGCAGGAGCGGTTCCTGGCTTATGAGCAATTGCTCAACACCCGGCCCGACCTGCGCGAGAAGGTCTTCATGCTGCAGATCGCGCCGCCCTCGCGCGGCGATGTCGCGAGCTATCAGCAGATCCGCGCCGATCTCAACAGCCTGTCGGGCGGGATCAACGGCGAGTTCGCCTCGATCGACTGGGTTCCGGTGCGCTATGTCAACAAGGGCTATGCCCGCGAAGAGCTGTTTGGCATCTACCGGGCCTCGCGGGTCGGGCTGGTCACGCCGTTGCGCGACGGCATGAACCTCGTCGCTAAGGAATATGTCGCCGCGCAGGATCCGCAAGACCCTGGCGTGCTGGTGCTGTCGCGTTTTGCCGGCGCGTCGGTGCAGCTGAATGCTGCCTTGATCATCAACCCGCACAGCAGCGAGGACATGGCCGACGCGATCGCCCGTGCGCTGACGATGCCGCTGGAAGAGCGCAAGGAGCGCCACGCGGCAATGCTCAAGTCGGTGATCGAGGAAGACGTGCGCTGGTGGAGCGAAAAGTTCATCGAGGCGCTATCGGGCGAGGAACCTCAGGAAAGCCGTCCCAAGCTTGCGCTGGCTTCGAGCAAGCCCTAACCGCCCAGCTTGCGCTCAGGCGAGCGCGTGGGTGACGATGGTGTCGAGATCGTCGTAGCTCGGCGTCCAGCGGAAACGCGTGCGGATCGCGGTGTTGTCGGCGGTCAGCGAGGCGGGGTCGCCAGCGCGGCGGCCCGAGAGCACGCGCTCGATCTTGCGATTGGTGACCCGGTCGACCGCATCGAGCACCTCCATCACCGAATAGCCATGGCCATAGCCGCAATTGAGCGTGTGCGATTGCGCGGGCTCGGCGATCAGTGCCTCGAGCGCCAGCACATGCGCATGCGCCAGATCGCTGACATGGATGTAATCGCGCACCCCGGTGCCGTCAGGCGTGTCGAAATCAGTGCCGAATACCGCGACCGTCTCACGCTTGCCCAAGGCCGCTTCGACCGCGACCTTGATCAGATGCGTCGCCCCGGCTGTCGATTGGCCCGCGCGCGCGCGCGGATCGGCGCCTGCAACATTGAAATAGCGCAACGCACAGTAATTGAAATCATGCGCCGCGGCGCAATCGCGCAGCATCCATTCGGTCATCAGCTTGGATGTACCATAAGGATTGATCGGCACCTGCGGATCGGATTCGGCAATCGGGCCATCGCCTTCGGGGGTGCCATAGGTCGCTGCGGTCGATGAGAAGATGAAGTGCTTGACGCCGCCAGTGATCGCCGCTTCGATCAATGCGCGGCTTTTGACGGTGTTGTTGCTGTAGTATTTTAGCGGATCGCTGACCGATTCGGGCACCACGACGGAGCCTGCAAAATGCAGGATCGCGCCAATCGACTGCTCAGCGATGATCCGGGCCGCCAGGTCGCCATCGGCGATGTCGCCTTCATAAAATGCCACATCATCGGGCACCGCCCAGCGAAAACCGGTGACCAGATTGTCGATGACCGCGACCTTCCAGCCCGAGTCCTTCAGCGCAAGCACGGCATGGCTGCCGATGTAACCCGCACCGCCGGTGACGAGGATGGTGTGATCGCGCTTGAAGTTGTCGGGAGCGGTCATCGTCTGGTGCTCAATGCCCGGCCTGCTCGCCGCGGACGAGGCCTGAGGCCGCGAGCTGCTCGTCGATCTGCGCCATCAGCCGCTCGAGCCCTGCGGCATCGCGGGCTTCGGCGCGAGCGACCAGAACGTCCTGCGTGTTCGATGCACGCAGCAGCCACCATCCGTCATCGGTATTGACCCGCGCACCATCGGTGGCGTTGACGGTCGCGCCGCTGGCCGACAGCCGCGCGAGCACCTCTTCGACCACTGCGAACTTGCGGGTCTCGTCGACCTGGAAGCGCATCTCGGGGGTGTTGATCATCGGTGCCATCTCGCCGCGCAACTGGGTTACGGACTTGCCGAGCAGGGTCTGCGCCTCGATCAGCCGGACCGCAGCATACAGCGCATCGTCAAAGCCGTAATAACGGTGCTTGAAGAAGACGTGGCCGCTCATCTCGCCCGCCAGCGGACATCCGGTTTCCTTCATCTTGGACTTGATCAGGCTGTGCCCGGTCTTCCACATCAAGGGCTCGCCGCCCAGTTCGCTGACCCGGTCGAACAGCGCCTGGCTGGCCTTCACATCGGCGATGATCGTCGCGCCGGGAATGTCTTTCAGCACCGCTTCGGCGTAAATGCTCAGCAGCTGATCGCCCCAGATCACGCGGCCCTGGCCGTCGATCGCGCCGATCCGGTCGCCATCGCCATCGAAAGCCACTCCGAAATCGAGGTTCTTCTCGGCGACAAGCGCTTTGAGGTCGGCGAGGTTCTTTTCCTCGGTGGGATCAGGGTGATGATTGGGAAAATTGCCGTCGACTTCCGTAAACAGTGTGAAGTGCTCGCCCGGGAGACGCTTGACCAGCAGTTCCACCGCCGGGCCCGCTGCGCCGTTGCCGCAGTCCCAGCCGACCCGTGCCGCGGTGCCGCCGAAATCCTCGACCAGCCGGTCGATATAGCGGTCCAGAATGTCGATCTGACGCCGGGTCCCGGTGCCGGCGTCCCAATCACCGCTCGCGGCCATCTCGCCCAGCTTGCGGATATCCGCGCCGAAGAACGGACGGCCCTGAAAGACCATCTTGAAGCCATTGTAATTGGCGGGATTATGGCTGCCGGTTATCTGAATGCCGCCATCCGCCTCTTCTAGCACCGCCTCGGCGTAATACAGCATCGGGGTGGGGCCCATGCCGACGCTGATCGCATCGATGCCGCTGTCGTTGAGGCCCTTGATCAGCGCGGTTTCGAGCACCGGCGAGCTCACCCGGCCGTCATAGCCGACGACGACGCAGGTACCGCCCGCGCGCGCGATCAGCGTCGCAAAGCCGCGGCCGATCGCATAGGCATCGGCGTCGCTCAGTGTCTCGTCGATGATCCCGCGGATATCGTATTCGCGCAACGTCGTGGGATCGAACTGATGGGTCATGGGGATGGTCTTCCGGAAATGTCAGGCGTGTCAGCCATAAGACGTTTTGGGGCGCGAACCGTTGCTGCGGCACTATCGGCAAAGCGCGGCAAACTCAATTGGATTGGTGGCGCTCCGGCGCGCTGAACCAACCGCTGATGGCCCGGGCGATCCGGCCCGAACTGTGGCCATCGCCAAACGGATTGTGCGCCTGCGCCATGGCGGCATAAGCTGTGGAATCATCAAGCAGCCGGGTCGCCTCGGCCACGATCGTCGCGCGGTCGGTACCGACGAGCTTGGCTGTGCCTGCAACGACGCCTTCGGGCCGCTCGGTGGTGTCGCGCATCACCAGCACCGGCTTGCCCAAGGCGGGCGCTTCCTCCTGGACCCCGCCGCTGTCGGTCAGCATCAGGTCGGCGATCTGCAGCAGCCGGGTGAAGTTGAGATAGTCGAGCGGCTCGAGAAGCGCGACATTGTCCAGCCCGACCAGGATCGGCAGCATCGCGGCGCGCACCTGCGGGTTCAAGTGCACCGGGAAGATGATCGCGACATCGTCGCGCGCCGCCAGGTCACGAATCGCATGCGCGATATCGTCCATACCGCTGCCGAAATTCTCGCGCCGGTGGGTGGTGACGCCGATGATCCGCTTACCGGCAAAGCGCGCCTCGACCGGCGCGATCACGGCCGCGCGCGACGGATCCTCGGCCAGCCGGGCCGTGACCCAGTGCAGCGCATCGACCACGGTGTTGCCGGTGACGAGGATCTTGTCGTCGGCCACCGCCTCGCGGCGCAGCGCATGGGCGGCGGTTTCGGTCGGGGCGAAATGCAGATCGGCAAAACCGCCGATGATCTTGCGGTTCACCTCTTCTGGCCAGGGGTGATAGATGTTGCCCGAGCGTAAGCCGGCCTCGACATGCGCGACGGGAAGCTTGCGGTAATAGGCCGCGAGCGCACCGCACATTGCGGTCGCGGTATCGCCCTGGACGATCACCATATCGGGCTTTTCGGAATCGAGCACGCCGCCGATGCCGGTGAGCAGCCGTGCGCTGATCTCGTCGAGGCTCTGCCCCGGCTGCATCAAGGCGAGGTCATGATCGGGGACCAATCCTGCGATCTCGAGCACCTGATCGAGCATCTCGCGGTGCTGGCCGGTGACCAGAACGATCGGCTCGAGCCCGTCAGCCTCTTTCAACGCCGCGATCACCGGGAACAATTTGATCGCCTCGGGCCGGGTGCCGAAGATCACCATGATGCGCTTGGCCATCGCTGTCTCCTGCGGTCGATCGGGCTTCAGCGACCGACGCTGACATACGTGAAGCCCGCAGCCTTGACCTGCTCTGGCTTGTAGATGTTGCGCAGGTCGACCAGCGTATCGCCGCGCATTGTGCGAAGCACACGGGGCAGGTCGAGCGCGCGGAACACATCCCATTCTGTGACGATCACCGCGCAATCGGCCTGATCGAGCGCCTGATAGGTGTTCTTGGCCATAGTTACCCCGGGCATCAGCGCGGCGGCGGCCTCCATCCCCTCGGGGTCATAGGCGACGACCTCGGCACCGGCATCGATCAGCCCCTGTGCGATCACGATTGCGGGCGCATCGCGCATGTCGTCGGTGTTGGGCTTGAAGGTCAGGCCGAGCAGCGCGATCCGCTTGCCCTCGACATCGCCGCCCATCGCCGCGATCACCTTGCGCGCCATCGCCCGCTTGCGCAGGTCGTTGACCCGCACCACCGCCTCGACGATCTGCAGCGGGGCCTCATGGTCCTGCGCGGTCTTCATTAGCGCCAGCGTATCCTTGGGGAAGCAGCTGCCACCATAGCCGGGGCCAGCGTGCAGGAACTTCGAGCCGATGCGGCCATCGAGCCCGATCCCGCGCGATACGTCCTGGATGTTCGCGTCCACTTTCTCGCACAGGTCGGCCATCTCGTTGATGAAGGTGATCTTGGTCGCGAGAAACGCGTTGGCCGCATATTTGATCACCTCGGACGTCCGCCGCGAGGTGAACAGGATCGGCGATTCGTTGAGATAGAGCGGCTGGTAGATCTCGCGCATATAGTCGCGCGCCCATTCGACCTCGGTGCCCACGACGATGCGGTCGGGGCGCTTGAAGTCGCCGATCGCGGCGCCCTCGCGCAGGAATTCGGGGTTGGAGACCACCTCGAACTGCGCATCGGGCGCGATCTGGCGAATGATCTTCTCGACCTCGTCGCCGGTGCCCACCGGAACGGTCGACTTGGTAACGATCACGCAGCGCTTTTGAATCGATTCGGCGATCTCGCGCGCGGCATCGCGGACGTAGCTCAGGTCGGCAAAGCCATCGCCGCGCCGCGAAGGCGTGCCCACCGCGATGAAGATCGCATCGGCATCGGCGACGCTGCTGGGCAGATCGGTCGAGAACGACAGGTGTCCTGCGCGCACGTTCTTGGCGACCAAGGATTCGAGGCCCGGCTCGAAGATCGGCATGATGCCGGCAAGCAGCGATTCGATCTTGGCCGGATCCTTGTCGACACACACCACGTCATGGCCGAAATCGGCGAAGCAGGCGCCCGATACCAGGCCGACATAGCCCGAACCAATCATTGCAATCTTCATGTCAGGAAAAGCTCCAGAGCGTCTTTGCCCCGTCTAGTTGCCGCCATGGCGGGCGTCAAATTTTCAAGGATCGGGTCACGATGCGTCCTGATAGCGGCAGAATGTTGCAATGATCTGAACGGCCGAAGCCGCGCTCCACCCTGATCAGAGCGCCTTTTCGTAGATCAGGTATTCGCGGTTGACCTTGCTGTCGATCGCATCGGCGATCGCGACCATCCCCTGGTTGTTTTCCAGCACCCAGCCAAGCTCGCCGCGCACCGCGCCATATTTGCCGACAGCCTCCACCCGGATCGTCTCGATCATCATGAAGCACATCTGCGCGGCAAGGCGCGAGTTCTGCAGTTCGGTGCGCACCCCCATCAGCGGGACCCGCACGCTGGGCGAGCGGCAGTTGCGCAGCCACCACAGCAATTTGGCCCAGCCAAACGGCAGCAGCGATCCCTTGAGCGGCGCGATCACGGCGTTGATATCTGGCAGCGTCATCAGGAAGGCGACCGGCCTGCCGTCATATTCGGCGATCATGATCAGGTCCTCGCGGACCAGCGGGCGCAGCTTCTTGCCGATATAGGCAACCTCTGCATCGGTAATCGGCACAAAGCCCCAGTTGTTGCCCCAGGCCTCGTTGAGGATCTCCAGGATGATCGCGGCGTCCTCGTCAAACCGGCTCTTGTCGACCTTGCGCAGGCGGATCCGCTCATTGCGGCGGCCAGTGGCGACGATCCGCTGGATCAGCGGCGAAAACCCCTCGACGATCGGCAGCTCATAGGTCAGCAGCTTCTTGGCGACGCTATAGCCTGCCGCCTCGATCCAGCCGCGATAGGCGCGGTTGTGATGCCCCATCATCACCATCGGCGGGGTCTCGAATCCGGAGGTGAGCAGCCCCGGCTCATCCCAGATCGACAGGCTGATCGGCCCCAGCGCGCGGGTCATTCCTTGCTCGCGCAGCCAGCTTTCGGCAGCTGCGATCAACGCCGCGGCCACGTCACCGTCAGCCGCCTCGAACATGCCGAAATTGCCGGTGCCGGGGCCCATGCCCTGTTCGACCGGCTGGGCAAGAGCCAGGTGGTCGATGTGCGCAGAAATCCGGCCCACCACCTTGCCGCCGCGCAATGCGATCATCGGCTGGACGGTCGCATGACCATAAAACGGGTTCTTCGCCGGATCGAACATCTCGCGCACTTCGGCGCGCAATGGCGCCACCCAGTTCGGGTCCGATGCATTCAGCGTATAGGCAATTTCGATGAATGCCTTGAGCCCCGCCTTGTCATTGACCGGGCTGACCCTTATTTCACCTGGGTTCGTCAACACCGTTTCCTTGTATGGGCCACACCTTGATCAGGCCGCGCCTCGATCGGACCAAGCCCTGTTCGAAGCGTTCTTTGTCGTCTGCCCGTGATCTGTGTCAAGGAAATGCGGGCCAGATGTTGCCATGTTGCTGCCATCTTGATCAGGCTAATACAGGCAATCACAAGCAGGATATTTATGGCAAGCAGCTTTCCTTTGACCGGCGCGGATGGTTCCGGCGCGCACGGTACGACCAGCGCTCGGGTTGTCGGACAGGTTCCCGATGACATGCAGATGATCCGTGCAGCCGCAACGCTGACACGTGATCTCAACGCAGCGCGTCCGGCGATCTACTGGACGGATCTGCTGGCCTCGGTCGCGATCGGCTATGGTGCGTTTGCCGGGGCAGTGCTGGCGCCAAGCCTGGCGCTTGCGCTGCTCAGCGGCGTGATCGCGGTTCTGGCCTTGTACCGCGCCGGCAGCTTTATCCACGAACTCACCCATTTGCGGCCCGATGCGGTCCCCGGCTTCAACGCCGGGTGGAACGCTTTTGTAGGCATCCCGCTGCTGATCCCCAGTTTCATGTACGAAGGCGTGCACAATCTGCACCATCAGCGCACCCGCTATGGCACCGCCAAGGATCCTGAATATCTTCCGCTCGCGCTGATGAAGCCGTGGACGGTGCCGCTATTCGTTGCGGTCGCGGCGCTTGGACCTGTCGGCCTGATCATCCGCTATGGCGTGCTCTCGCCGCTGTCGGCGCTGATCGCGCCGCTGCGCCGCATCGTCGTCGAGCGCTATTCGGGACTGGTGATCAACCCTGCCTTCCGCCGGGTAATGCCCGAAGGTCGGGCGCGCCGCCATTGGCTGGTGCTCGAGGTGCTGGCGAGCGCGTGGGCGATGAGCCTGATCGCGCTGGTCGCGACCGGGACCATCCCAATGCGCGCCTTCCTGATCGGCCTTGCGGTCGCATCGGGGACGATGGTGCTTAACCAGATCCGTACCCTCGTCGCGCATCTGTGGGAGAACGAGGAGCAGGTGATGAGCGTCACCGCGCAATATCTCGACAGCGTCAACGTGCCGCCGCCCGGGCTGCTGCCCGAACTGTGGGCGCCTGTGGGCCTGCGCTATCACGCGCTGCACCACCTGCTGCCCGGCGTGCCCTATCACGCGCTGCCCGAGGCGCACCGACGGCTGTCGCGCGAACTGGGTTCATCGACGTATGCGCTGGCGAACTATCGCAGCCTGTCAGGTTTGATCGGTCGGCTCGTTCGCAGCACGTTTCGCACCAACAGTTCGCGATAGTCTGCTGTTTTCCGGCGAAAGCCGGAATCCAGGGCGGCTGCAGCACTATCTGACTCCTGGACTCCGGCTTTCGCCGGAGAACGGTCAGTCGATCGAACCCACGCCCCGTTTGCGGGGCTTGCGTTTGCGATCCACCATTTCGGGCGCGACCGGATCGCCCAGCACCGCAAGTCCCTGACCCAACGCCACCCGCTCGTCGAACACGAAGCAGCCGCCCGAAAAAAGCGACTCGTCGGCAGGCACTTCCTCGAGATATTTGAGAATGCCACCCTTGAGGTGGTAGACCTCGTCGAAACCTTGCGCGCGGACATAGGCCGTCGCCTTCTCGCAGCGGATGCCGCCGGTGCAGAACATCGCGATCTTCTTTCCCGATTCGCGCAAGTCCTTGGCCTGATCATCGAACCACGCGGGAAATTCGCTGAACCGCTCGGTGCCAGGGTCGATCGCATAGGCAAAGCTGCCCTGCTCGACCTCGAAGCTGTTGCGAGTGTCGATGACCACGGTATCGGGATCGCTGATCAGCGCGTTCCAGTCGGCTGGATCGATATACGCCCCCTGGCCGTGGACGGGGTCGATGTCCGGTACCCCCATGGTGACGATCTCGCGTTTCAGCCGCACCTTCATCCTGCGGAAAGGCGCGGAGCGCGCGCCCGAATATTTGACCTCGATCGCGTCGAACCCCGGCAGGCTCCGGATAGTGCCAATCACCGCCTCGACACCCTCGGCGGGTCCTGCGATCGTGCCGTTGATGCCCTCATGCGCCAGCAGCAGCGTTCCGCACAGCCCGTGCTGCGCGCACAATGCTTCCACCGGGGTGCGCACAGCGGCAGGGTCCTCGATCCGCGCGAAGTGATACAGCGCGGCAACGGTCACGGGATAGTCGGCAAGGTCGGCAAAGTCGGTCATAGCTTGCCCATAAGCCACTGCGCCCCCCGATGCCAATGGTCCTGCTTGCAAGCCGGACCACACTGCGGCATGGCGAGGACATGGTTCACCTTTCGTTCGCCGGACAGGATTTCACGATCGTCGACCGCGCCGGTCTGTACTGGCCGGCACAGCGGGCGTTGTTCGTTGCCGATCTGCATTTCGAGAAGGCGAGCTGGTATGCAGCCTCGGGGCAGATGCTGCCGCCTTATGACAGCGCCGCGACGCTAGACCGGCTCGAAGCCGCGATCGCGGCGTGCGGAGCCACCAGCCTCTGGTGCCTCGGCGACAATTTCCACGACAGCCGGGGCGCGCAGCGGCTCGATCGTGCACTCGCCGATCGGCTGGAAAGCCTGTCGCAGCGTGTCGCCCTTCACTGGATCACCGGAAACCATGACAGCGAGCTCGATGCGGGCTTTGGCGGACAAGTCGTGGACGAGGCGGTGCTGGGCGGGCTGGCGCTGCGCCACCGCGCCGAAACCTGGGCCGAAACTTGCGCTGGATCTAGCGCCGAATCACATAGCAGCGCGCCCGAGCTCTCAGGCCATTTTCATCCCCGGTTGCGGGTCCGTCTGCGCGGCCGGATGGTCTCGCGGCCCTGCTTTGTGCGCTGTTCGAAGCGGCTGATCCTGCCCGCCTTCGGCTCGTTGACCGGAGGGATGGACGCAGGCGACCCTGCCATTTTGCGGGTCATGGGTGACACCCCCCAGGCGGTTGTCGCTACGGAAAGCAAGGCCTTGGCGTTCAACTTGCAAAAAACGGCAGATTTGCGCGGCTAAGGCGCTTTCTGGCTGGGTGTTGCGTTTTTGCGACAATCCCCTGCATTTTTGCGTGGGACCCGCGCAATCGCTGGAATTAGGGCCGATTTGGTTTAACGTAAGCGTCAAGACGGCAAAATGACCGTCGCGGAAATACCAATATCAGGAGAGAGATATGCCCAAGCGTTTCGGCAATTCCAGCCGTGTGTCCCTCATGCTTTCCGCCGGCCTCGTCGCCATGGCCAGTCCAGCCCTCGCTCAAGAGGCGGCAGGCGAAGGCATCAACGACAGCAACACCATCGTCGTCGTCGCGCAGGGCCGTGAGCAGTTGCTCTCCGATGTTCCCGTCGCGGTGTCGGCAGTCAACGCCGAAACGCTCGAAAATACCGGCGCCAATGACATCCGCCAGCTCAACCAGGTCGTACCCTCGCTGCTTGTGTCGTCGACCGGCAACGAAGCCAACGGCTCGGCGCGTATCCGCGGCATCGGCACCGTCGGCGACAACCCGGGTCTCGAAAGCTCGGTCGCGGTGTTCATTGATGGCGTGTATCGCTCGCGTTCGGGCATCGGCCTGAATGAACTGGGCGAAATCGAGCGGGTCGAGGTTCTGCGCGGACCTCAGGGCACGCTGTTTGGCCGCAACGCCTCTGCCGGTATCATCTCGATCTATTCCAAACGGCCGGAATTCGAATTCGGCGGCTTTGGCGAAGCGACTTACGGGAACTATGACAATGTTCGCCTGCAGGCCGGCCTGACTGGTCCGATCACCCAGGATCTGGCCGCGCGCGTTGATGGCGTGTTTGAACGGCGCGATGGGTTCCTTCAGGACGTCACCAACGACATCGATCTGAACAACCGCAATCGTTATTTCGTCAAGGGCCAGCTGCTGTGGGAGCCGACCGACGACGTGTCGTTCCGCTTCATCGCCGATTACACCAACCGCGACGAACGCTGCTGCGGCGCGGTTTATCTCGGCCGCGATTTCAACCCCCTGATCGGCGACCTCAACAACCCGTCGACGCCGGTGTCCCCGCTCCAGGCCAACGGCAACAACATCATCAACGTGCTGCGTGATCTTGGCCAGCCGCTCAATTCGTTCAACAACCCTTTCAATCGCCAGGCGAACGTTACCGCCGGCCGCAACTATAACGGCAGCACCAAGGATGGCGGGGTTTCGCTTGAGGTGAACTGGGATATGGGCGGCGCGTCGTTCACCTCGATCACCGGCTACCGCGAATACAAGAACAGCCAGGCTGGCGACATCGATTACAGTGCGGTCGATATCCTCTATCGCGGTGACGACGAGGATGCCCAGTTCCGCCAGTTCAAGACCTTTACCCAGGAACTGCGGCTGCAGGGCGAGGCGTTCGACGGGAAGCTCGACTGGCTGGTCGGCGCGTATTACGCAGACGAAGATCTGACCGTTCGCGACAACCTGCGCTTCGGCAATCAATATGGTCGCTTTGCAAGCTGCCGTCTGATCTCTGGCGGCGGTCTGGCAGGCCTGTATTCGCCGACGTCGCCCGGTTGCGTCGCGGCGCGCCCGGAACTGTTCGGTGCAGCGTCTCCCATCATCTTTGGTGCGCTCGACCGGCTTGACGGGATCAACAATCGCGGCTCGATCAGCGACCGGTATTTCCAGAACAGCCGCAACTATGCGTTCTTCACGCACAACATCGTGCACATCACCGACCGGCTCGATCTGACATTGGGTCTGCGCTACACCAACGAACGCAAGCGCTTCAACGCGACATTCAGCAACGACAACGTTGCCTGCGTCCAGAATCAGGCAGCGCTCACCCCGTTTCTGACCAATCCTGGCCTGGCTGCGGTTGCAGGCGGCATTATTGGCCTGTCGTGCCAGGGCAATTCGACCGCCGAGCTTGACGGTGTGTCGATCAACGATCGCCGCAGCGAGAACGAGTTTACCGGAACAGCGGTGCTGTCGTGGAAGGCCACCGACGATCTGCTGATCTATGGCAGCGCCTCGCGCGGCTATAAGGCAGGTGGCTTCAACCTAGACCGTTCGGCATTGAAGGGCCCGATCGTTGCGCCGCTGGGTGCAATTCCCACCACAACCTTCGCTGCGGTTGGCGGTGCCCAGGCACTGGTCCGCAACCTGCAGTTCGACCAGGAAATCGTCGATGCCTTCGAACTGGGCGTGAAATATTCGAGCGGCCCGTTGACCGTGAACCTTGCTGTTTTCCGCCAGCAGTTCGAGAATTTCCAGCTCAACACGTTCAACGGAACCGTGTTCTTGGTGCAGACCGTCAATGGCTGCTCGACCGATCTGGGCGGCGCCGATCGCGACCAGAATCTGTCGCCGGCAGGTTCAAACTTCAACGCCAATGCCGCGCTGACCGGTGCCTGCGCCCCGGGCGATACGACCTATGGCGTGGTGGCGCAGGGCGTCGAGCTTGAGGCATCGATCAACCCGGCGCGCAACTTCACCATCAATGGCGGCGTCACGTATGCCCAGACCAAATATCGCAACAATCTGGTGGGCAACCGCAATGGTAGCCCGCTTGACCCCGCGCTGCGTCTGCTCCCGGGCGACAATCTGTCGAACGCCCCCGAACTGACGCTGACCGGATCGATGGCCTGGACCCCGGATATCGGCGACAGCGGCCTTTCGGGTCTTGTCTATGTCGATACCCGCGTGACCGAAGGCTTCAACACCGGCTCTGACCTGTTCCCGCAAAAGGAGCAGCCCAGCTTCGTGATGGTCAATGCCCGTGTCGGCCTGCGCGGACCCGACCAGAAGTGGGCGATCGAGCTCTGGGCGCAGAACCTGTTCAACGAAGACTTCACCCAGGTCGCGTTCAACAGCCCGTTCCAGGCTGGTGGCACCTCGGCTCCTTTCGTCGACCCGCAGTTCCCAGGCAATCGCCAGATCTTCTCGGCGTTTCTGGGTGAACCGCGCACCTATGGCGTGACGCTGCGCAGCCGCTTCTGATCTGACAACCCAACCCAACCCAACAAAAAGGCCCCGTTTGCAGGACGCAAGCGGGGCCTTTTGCTGTGAGCTGCGAGCGGAGGCTATACGTCGTCGGTATCGCTCGCGCTGGCTGGGGCCGCCACCCGCGGCTTGCGGCCCTGCGCGATGACATACCATTCGCTGCTGCCCTTGCGGCTGGCAGGCGGTTTGGCGTGCTTGACTGATTTGAAATGCTGCTTGAGCAAGGCGAGCAGTTCGTTGTCCGTGCCGCCCGCCAGCACCTTGGCGACAAACGCGCCGCCCTCGGCCAGATGCTCGACTGCAAAGTGCGCGGCGGCCTCGACCAGGCCCATCGTGCGCAGATGGTCGGTCTGCTTGTGGCCGACGGTATTGGCGGCCATGTCCGACAGCACCAGATCGGGTTGTGCGCCCAGGGCCTCGATCAATGTGTCCGGCGCTGCATCGGCCATGAAGTCCATCTCGAAGATGGTCACGCCCTCGATCGGATCGACCGGCAGCAGATCGATGCCCACGACCGCCGCCTTGGGGTTGATCCTCCGGATTAGCTGTGCCCAGCCGCCCGGCGCGATTCCCAGATCGATGATGTGGCGTGCTCTGCGCACAAGCGAGAACTTTTCGTCGAGCTCGACCAGCTTGTAGGCGGCGCGGCTGCGATAGCCGTCGGCCTTGGCCTTGCGCACATACGGGTCGTTGAGCTGGCGCGAAAGCCAGCGGTTGGACGAGGCGGTGCGGCCCTTGGCGGTCTTGACCCGCTGATGCAGCGCATCGCCATAGCGCCCGACGGGCTTGCGCGCGCTCGAACCGGGGACCTTTTTGCCGCCCCCGCTGCCCGAGGTATCGCCGCCGCTCTTGCCGCCGCCATTCTTGCCGTCGTTACCGCTGCTCATGCCTTGTTTCCGTGATTTGCGTGTCCGTGAATGGCCGGGTCTGCCGGGGCAGAGGTCAGCGGCGCATCGCGGCCCATGAGTGCGCGCAATATGCCCTCGCGGATGCCGCGATCGGCAACGCCCAAGCGTACCGCCGGCCAGATATCGAGAATCGTTTCGAGGATGGCGCAACCTGCCACCACCAGATCTGCGCGTTCCTTGCCGATGCAGGGCAATTCGCGGCGCTGGTCGAGGCTGAGCCCGGCCAGCCTTGTGCTGATCGCGCGCATCGAGCTCGACGGAACGATCAACCCGTCGATGGCATCGCGATTGTAGCATGGCAGATCGAGGTGCAGGCTGGCCAGCGTGGTCACGGTGCCGCTGGTCCCCAGCAGCCTGCGTTCCTCGTCGGGCAATACCGGCAGGCGTGCAGCGAACGGTGCAAAGCCCGCCATCACCCGCTCGCGCATCCGGCGATAGGCCGCATCGCGCGCAGCAGCGTCCTCGGGATCGAAAGTCTCGCTTTCGGTCAGTGTCACCACGCCCCAGGGCACGCTCAGCCAGTCGAGGATATCGGGGACGGGACCCGAGCTGTCGACCAGCACCAGCTCGGTCGAGCCCCCGCCGATGTCGAAGATCAGCGCGGGGCCATCGCCTGGCTCGAGCAGGATGTGGCATCCCAGCACCGCGAGACGCGCTTCTTCTTCGGCGGTGATGATGTCGAGTACGATCCCGGTTTCGCGGCGCACGCGCTCGATGAAATCAGGACCGTTGCTCGCCTTGCGGCAGGCTTCGGTCGCGACCGATCGCGCCAGCGCAACATGGCGGCGGCGCAATTTGTCGGCGCAGATCGAAAGCGCAGCCACCGCCCGGTCCATCGCGGCATCGCTCAGCCGACCGGACTGGCCAAGGCCCTCGCCCAGCCGGACGACGCGTGAAAACGCATCGACGACAACAAAGCCGTCCGCCGCCGGTTTGGCGATCAGCAGTCTGCAGTTGTTGGTGCCCAGATCGATCGCTGCGTACGCCCGGCGGGTGTTGCAGCTGCTCCGGTCGGCCATCCGGCCGCGCGTGGCGCTGCGACCACCGGTTGGTTTGCTGCCGTGGGAGTTGCTGTGGGATCCGCCGGGCAGGCCATGACCCGGATCGGCCTGTTTCGTGCTGCGCTGTCCTGCCGCGTCTCGGCCACTGATGGCGGGTTTCGCCAGTTCCCCCGGGGCTGACTCTGGATCGACAGAGTGTGACGCCAACGGTTCAGCCTGCGGCAACGGTGTCGATCGCTCCACCATGCCAAGTTGCTCTTTTTTCTCATCCGGTGCTCCCGCGCAGCCAAAACGCCCACGCATCGCCGGTACTTGAAGACAAGGTTAGCCAATTTGCGGCAAACGCGCAAGCATGCCGCCAAATCTGTACGTTTTGGGTCTTGACCGGTTTTGTCGACACGCTTAATGGCGGGCGCTCCATTGCCCCTTCGTCTAATGGTAAGACCACGGACTCTGACTCCGTTAATCGAGGTTCGAATCCTCGGGGGGCATCCATCCTCATCCTTGCAATCACCCCCGCCAGCCTGCGGAATCGGCAGATTTTCGCTGAGCGGTCTGGTGCCGCGCTGCGATTCGCTGCACGGTGCGCCTGGTGACCCTGGCTATGGCCCCTCTAGTCACCGGATTGCCTCCGGTGTTTCCCGCGCCCTGCCATTTGCTGGTGCTGGGCAGCCTGCCGGGCAACCGTTCGCTGGCGGCGCAGCAATATTATGCGCACCCGCAAAATCAGTTCTGGCGATTGATGGAGCGCGTAACGGGCGATTCGCTGCAGGGGCTGGCGTACGATGACCGGCTTGGCGTGCTGGCACGGCACCGGATCGGGTTGTGGGACGTCATCGCTACCGCGCGGCGCGCCTCCAGCCTGGATGGCGATATCCAGCAGGCGGTTCGCAACCCGCTCGCCACGCTGATCACAGAACTGCCGGACCTGCGTGCGGTGGCGTGCAACGGCGCGCTGGCGGCACGGTTGGCAATGCGCGAACTGGCAGCATCAGAGCTGCCGTTGCTCGCGCTGCCATCGAGCAGCCCAGCCTATACGCTCAATTTTGCCGCCAAGGCGGACCGCTGGCAGGCGCTGGCGGCGTATCTGGCGCCACCGGTTGCGTGAATAGCTGATGCGGGGCGCTGCGCTTAGCGTTCGGGCGACTGCAAGGCTGCAAGCGCGGAATTTGCCGCAACCTCGTTTGCCACATAGCGCGCAGCCTCTTCGGCCTGCTTGCGGCCCAGATGCCAGTCGAGAATTTGCATACCCTGGACGATCGGCGGGCTGAGCAGGATATCGCCATCGCGCAGCATCGATCGCGAGGCAATCCGGCTGGCGACCACCATCGATCGCTGCATGATCTCGACGATCGACGGGAAATCACTGTCTGACTTGCGGCGCAGCAACAGGTCGCGAATCAGCTGGCCCCTGCGCCGCAGCGAGTGATACGCCGCCTTGATCCGCCAGGTCTGGCCTGCCTCCCCCAATGTCACCACGATGTTGGGGCCAGATTTGAGCGCGCGCATGGTCACGACCGGCACATTGTCCAGCACCCCGCCATCGACCAGGATATTGCCATGGTCGTCGATGAACGGGGGCAGGATCGTCGGCAGCGAGCCCGAGGCGCGAACCGCATGCCATAACGGCCCGCGCCGGTGAACGTGCAGGTCGTTGGTCGACAGGTTGGTCGAGATCGCGAAAAAGTTGATCGGCTGGTCGGCGATGTCGGCGTTGCCATATCGTTGCTCGAGCTCGGCATCGAACACCGCAGGATCGAGCAGTGAATGGATCGGTACGGTGAAGCGGCGCATCGCCTTGGCATCGATGAACATCGCTTCCATCTGGTCGAGCGTGCGCGGCACCGTCAGCCCCTGCGCGATCGCGCCGCCCATGGCAGCGCCTGCGCTGGTCCCGCCGATCAGATCGATCGGGATGCCAGCCTCCTGCAAGCCGCGGACGATGCCGAGATGCGCGCAGCCCAGCGCGCCGCCACCTGCGAGCACTAGTCCGACCGCGCGGCCGGTCAAGAAGCGTGCGACCCGCTCGAAATCTGCCTCGCTGTCGTGCGCGACGTGGTGGTGCAGATGCGGATCGCGCCCTGCCAGCCAGGTCGCCGTTCCGCTGATCGTCTGGTCGGTTCGGTCACGTACCACCAGCAACGTCCGGTTGGGCGGTTCAATCGCGGCGCAACCGGCGATTTCGAGTGGGGTGAGCGCGCTGGCTGCGGTGGAATCAGCGATCATCAGCAGCCCGTCGGCATTGCGGCAGACCAGCGCGCCCCATTCGGGGTCTCCACTGGCATCGATCAGCAGATACCCGCGCCGGGCCTCCTGCTCGCGCAGCCACGCCTGATAGGCGCTTGCAGCCCCGGGGGGCGCATTGCTCTCGCGCACCAGCATGACATGACGGTCATCGGGGATCGTCCGGCGGATGGCGTTGGCAAGCCGATCGAGCAACGCCGGGTCGATACGGCTGCTGCCGCAAGGAACCACCGCGATGACACGCGGCAGCCGCGCCTCCATCGGCGGGGTCTTGGCGGTGACGGCAGCGAGCCTTTGGGTTACCGCGGTGAGGATCGCGGGGACAAGCTGCGGATAGGCGGCTACCACGGCGTCATAGCAGGCCCGGTCGAGCGCCATCACGACACTGTCGCGGCTGGCCTGTAGCGTCGCGGTGCGGGTGCCGCCGCCGAAAAAGGCCAGCTCGCCTACCGGTTCGCCCGCCTCAATCTGCGCCACTGCCTTGCTGCCCGCCGGGGTTTCGATGAGCACCCTGAGGCGGCCGGTTTCGAGAAAGTAAAGCGTATCGGCGGTATCGCCTTGCCTGACTAGCGTCGCGCCCGCGGCGACGTCATGGCGCCGGGCCTGGCGGCTCAGCGCATCGATCGCAGCCTGATCGACATTGGCGAACAGGCCCGACTGCATCCAGTCGCGCAGCGGTCCATCTGCGTTGAGTTCGTCAGCCTCCCCCATTCCCACCCCTGTCTGGTTGCAGATGTGCTGAGGCGATATCGCCGCACTTGCTGGCACTTGGCGTCTCGGTGACGTTGTGGGTTTAGCGCAGTGGCTGTCAAAACAGAAGCCCATCGGCAGGGTTCTCTTGCTTTGCGATCAGCCGAGCAACCGTTTCGTGTTTCAACCTTTGGTGGGGGGCTGGCCGGGCCGCCCCCAAACCGCCTCTTGGCTCGGTCAGCACGCTTCTACACCGGCCAGATCCGGGCGAGGCGACAGGCGGACATGCAGAAGGATCATTCCTATGAACACGCACGATTCCACACTCGCACGCGGCAACGAATCGATTTCCAGCGATCAGGTCGATGGTACCGCAGTCTATGGCAGCGACCGTGAGAAGATCGGTACAGTCACCAACATGCTGATCAGCAAGAGCGAAGGCCGCGTTACCGACGTCATCATCTCGGTCGGCGGCTTCCTAGGCATCGGCAGCGAACTGCACAGCCTGCCCTGGTCGAAGCTCAGCTATGAAACCGAACTCGGCGGCTATCTGGTCAACGTGACCGCAGACCAACTCAAGGACGCCCCCAGCTTCTCGGATTCGGATCGCGACCGCGCGACCAACCCGGAATATCAGACCAGCGTCTATGACTATTGGGCGGTTAAACCTTACTGGTGATCCTCAGACAGATCGTCACATAGATTAAAACCGGGCCGGGGAGCACACGCTTTCCGGCCCGGCTTCGTCATGGTGGGCGTGGTCGGTCGCCAGAATGCACCGGCAGCAAAGGCCTTGCGTTCAAGGCGGCGCTGGTCATAAGCGGCGCGGCGCCCTGTCCGCCGTCTGCATCCGCAGATGGCAGCGCTCCTTTTTGCAAGGTTGGTTCGTCGATGCTCAAACGGCTTTATCACTGGACGCTCGCCAAGGCGGCGCACGAAAAGGCGCCTTACTGGCTCGCCGCGATCAGCTTCATTGAATCGAGCTTCTTCCCGATCCCGCCTGATGTCATGCTGGCGCCGATGTGCCTCGCGCGCCCGCAGCGCGCGTTTCAGTATGCGCTGATCTGCACCGTAGCCTCGGTGCTGGGCGCGCTGCTGGGCTATGCGATCGGCTTTTTCCTGTTCGAGACAATCGGCGCTGCGATTCTCGATTTTTATGGGCTGGGCGACAAGTTCGAGGCGTTCAAGGCCTCGTTCAACGAGCAGGGATGGCTGATCGTCTTGCTGGCGGGATTTACTCCGCTGCCGTTCAAGGTGATCACCATTGCGGCTGGCGCGACCGCGATGCCGTTGTATGTGCTGATCGCAGCCTCGATTGTGGCGCGCTCGGCGCGGTTTTTCCTCGTCGGGGCGCTGCTGTGGAAATTCGGCCAGCCGATGCAGGACTGGATCGACCGGCATTTCGCGCTGGCAACCTCGGTGGTTGGAGTGCTGTTCGTCGGCGGTTTCGTCGCGCTGAAATTCGTCCTTTAACCGCGACGGACCATCAGCTCCTGGTATCGTTGACGCAGAGGATCAGGGATCGGTATCGATCCGGTCTTGTCGGTGAGCACCAGGGTCGACACGCAGGTGGCGACGCACGCCCCGCCCTGAAACGCTGCGGAAAAGATGTCCCAGCTTGATGTTCCCACGCGCCCGATGCCGCTCATGACTTCGACCGGATCGGGAAAATGCGCCTCGGCGACGTAATCGATCGAAACCGAGGCAATCAGCCAGCGCTCGCCAGGCTGACGGCGTTCCAGCCCCAGATTGCGGTTGAACCGCACCCGGCCATTTTCAAACAAGGCCGCCATCGCGACATTGTTGATATGGCCGAGCGGGTCCAGATCCTGGAAGCGCGTTTCGGTAACCGTGCTGAACGGATAACTTTCCGGATCGCGCTGCCAGGCTTCTGATTTGGGCATAGGGTAGGTTCCGGTCCGCCCTTAAAGAGAACGACCGATCAGCTCCTTCATGATTTCGCTGGTGCCGCCAAAGATGCGCGTGACGCGCGCACCGCGCCAGGCCCGGGCGATCGGATATTCGTTCATGTAACCGGCGCCGCCGTGCAGCTGCAGGCACTTGTCCATGACCTCCCACTGCAGTTCGGTGTGCCACAATTTGGCGGCAGCGCCTTCCACAGCGGTCAGTTCCTTGGTCGCGTGACGGTTGAGCGCCCAGTCGAGATGCGCCCATCCGACCTGCAGCTTGGTCTTGAGATCGGCGAGCACGAAGCGGGTGTTCTGGAAATCGAACACCGTCTTGCCGAAGGCCTTGCGGTCCTTCACGAATTCGACGGTGTCGTCATACGCCTTTTGTGCAGAGGCCTGCGCGCTGACGGCGATCGACAGGCGCTCCTGGGGCAGTTCGCTCATCAGATAGATGAAGCCCTTGCCCTCTTCACCCAGGCAGTTGGTCATGGGCACGCGCACGTCGTTGAAGAACAGCTCCGAGGTATCGGCGGCATCCTGGCCGATCTTGTCGAGGTTGCGGCCACGGGCAAAGCCTTCGCGGTCGCCTTCGACGAGGATGATCGACACGCCCTTCCAGGCGGGCTGAACCTCGGTATCGGTCTTGGCGCAGACCAGGATCAGGTCGGCGTTCTGGCCGTTGGTGATATAGGTCTTCGATCCGTTGATGACATAGTGGTTGCCATCCTTCTTCGCGGTGGTGCGGATGCCCTGAAGGTCAGAGCCCGTGCCCGGCTCGGTCATCGCGATTGCGGTGATTGTCTCGCCCGAAACCAGACGCGGCAACCACTTTTGCTTCTGCTCTTCGGAACCGTACTGGACGAGATAGTTGACCACGATATCCGACTGCAGCGAGAAGCCGAGCGGCGAGCCACCGAAATAGGCCGCTTCCTCATTGACGATGGCGTTGTAGCCGAAATCGAGACCCAGGCCGCCATATTCTTCGGGCACGGTGGGGCACAGCATGCCAAGCTCGCCCGCCTTGGGCCAGATTTCACGTGGAACAATCTTGTCGTCGTCCCACTTGGCCGCATTGGGGGCGACCTCTTCCTGCATGAAGCGGCGGACCGTCTGGCGGAAAGCCTGGTGATCTTCGTTATACGCAGTACGTGCAAGGGCATCGAGCGACATGGGCATCTCTCCGGTTCATCTTTTTGCGCGCGATTCATGCCGCGCAGCACCTCACAAGGTCTAGCGCCGCGTTGACGTGAACGTCAATCGCTATTTAATCGATCGGTTAACATTGCACTGGTTGCCCTGTTCAAGCCTGATCGCGCCCCCGCGCCATCACCGCGATCCGCGCCTGCTCGACCGCATCGGGCGAAACCTGGCCGTTGGCAGCGGCCGACCGTTCTGCTTCCAATGCCAGCGCATTGGCAAGGGGCAGGTCATATCCATCGTCGATCAGGGATTTGTAGGCGGCGACCATCACCGGATCGATGCCGGCCATATCGTGCGCCAATGCGATCGCTTCGGGCAATAGCGCATCAGCCGCCACCACGCGGTTCACCAGCCCCCAGCGCTCGGCGGTTGCAGCATCGAGGAAATTGCCGGTGAGCGACAATTCCTTGGCGCGGGACAGGCCGATCATCCGCGGCAGCTTCTGCGACAACCCCCAGCCCGGCATGATGCCGACACGGGCATGGGTATCGGCAAAACGCGCGTTGTCGGACGCGATCAGCACGTCGCACGCCAAGGCGAGTTCGAACCCGCCGGTAATCGCGACCCCGTTGATCGCGCCGATCACCGGCTTGGCACACTGTTCCACCGCCTTGACCGGATTGTCGCGTGGATCGGTGGCGTTGGCCGCACCCAGTCCGGCAGTGCTGGCGCCCAGCTCCTTGAGGTCAAGCCCGGCGGTAAAGGCGCGTGTTCCCGCGCCGGTCAGCACCACCGCGCGGACCCGGTCATCATCGGCAACCGCGCGCATCGCGTCGGCCAGCTCGGCGCGCAAAGCAGCGGACAGCGCGTTCATCGCTTCGGGACGGTTGAGCGTGACGACGGCTACGCCGTCTGCGATCTCAGTCAAAATCAACGGCATATGCAATCCTCATTTAGCAACACGCTCAGGCTATCGGGCGCATCCTGCATCGGCAAGGCTCTCTCACTACAGCCGCTACGCGCCCCGCGCCGCCGGATAAGGCCGTAAGCCCAAGCGATTGCGGGCGCCGGTCGCTGGGGCGAGGATGCTGCGCAACATAAAACGGCGCAAAAGCTTGCCCAAGTCCGCCCGCCAAGGCTATGGATTGCATCCGGGGCGTCTTCAAACAATCTGGCCGGTAACCGGCAACAACACCACGAAATTCACCAGCGGGCGTCGGCGGGCGACCGCCAGATAAGGGCCTGTCGATGACCGAAAAAACAAACGTCCAGTTCACCGAGCGCGAGGCGCTGTTTTTTCACTCTTCAGGGCGTCCGGGCAAGATCGAGATCATCGCCTCCAAGCCGATGGCAACCCAGCGTGACCTCAGCCTCGCCTATTCGCCCGGCGTTGCAGTTCCTGTCCGCGCGATCGCCGAAGACCCTTCCAAGGCGTATGATTACACCGCCAAGGGCAATCTGGTCGCAGTCATCTCCAACGGCTCGGCGATCCTGGGCCTCGGCAATCTGGGCGCTCTCGCCTCCAAGCCGGTGATGGAGGGCAAGGCGGTGCTGTTCAAGCGCTTCGCCGATGTCGATTCGATCGATATCGAGGTGAACACCGAGGACGTCCAGCGCTTCATCGAGTGCGTCGAACTGCTCGAGCCCACCTTTGGGGGGATCAACCTCGAAGACATCGGCGCGCCCGCGTGCTTCATCATCGAGCAGGCGCTTAAGGAGCGGATGAACATCCCGGTGATGCACGATGACCAGCATGGTACCGCGATCATTTCGGCGGCTGGCCTGCTTAACGCGTGCTACCTGACGGGCCGCGATTTTGCCGATGTGAAGATGGTGGTCAATGGCGCCGGAGCAGCAGCGATCGCCTGCACCGAGCTGATCAAGGCGATGGGCGTGCGCCACGACAACGTGCTGATGTGCGATCGTTCGGGCGTGATCTATCAGGGCCGCGACGATCTGGACCAGTGGAAGTCCGCGCATGCCGCGAAGACCGACCGGCGGACGCTCGAAGAGGCGCTCGACGGGGCGGACATCTTCCTGGGGCTCTCGGCCGCAGGCGCCTTGCAACCCGAGATGGTGATGAAGATGGCGCCGCAGCCAATCATCTTCGCGATGGCCAATCCCGATCCTGAAATCACCCCGCCCGCTGCCAAGGCGGCGCGCCCCGATGCGATCATCGCTACCGGCAGGTCGGATTATCCCAACCAGGTCAACAACGTGCTGGGCTTCCCGTTCATTTTCCGTGGCGCGCTCGATGTGCGCGCGACCGCGATCAACGAGGAGATGAAGATCGCGGCGGCCAGGGCAATCGCCGAACTGGCGCGCGAACAGGTGCCCGAAGAGGTCGCCGCAGCCTATGGCGGCGCGACCCAGAAATTCGGCGTCGATTACATCATCCCTGCACCGTTCGATCCGCGTCTGATGGAGCGGGTCTCGGCAGCGGTGGCGCAGGCGGCGATGGATACCGGCGTTGCGCAAAAGCCGATCGAGGACATGGCGGCCTATCGTCATTCGCTCAAGAGCAGGCTCAACCCGACCACGGCGGTGCTGACCCAGGTGTACAGCGATGCGCGCGCCAACCCCAAGCGCGTGGTGTTTGCCGAGGCCGAAGAGGAAGTGGTGCTGCGTGCCGCGATCCAGTTCCGCGATGGCGGCTATGGCACCCCGGTGCTGGTCGGGCGCGAACAGCGGGTGCGCGACAAGCTCAAGGAACTCGCGGTCGATGATCCGATGGCCTTCGAGGTTCACAATTCGGTCAACTCGCCTTTGGTGCCACGCATGGTCGATGTGCTGTACGAACGGCTGCAGCGGCGCGGCTACCTCAAGCGCGATGTCAAGCGCATGGTCAACCAGGACCGCAACATCTTCGGATCAGCGCTGCTGCATCTGGGCGAGGCGGACGCGATGCTCACCGGCATCACCCGCACCTTCGGCCAGTCGATGCGCGAGATCCGCCGCGTGCTCGATCCCAAGCCCGGCGAAACCCCGTTTGGCATCCATGTGATGGTCGGCAAGAGCCACACCGTGTTCCTCGCCGATACCACGGTGAACGAACGTCCCGATGCCGAGGAACTGGCCTGCATCGCGGAGAATACTGCTCATGTCGCACGGCGACTGGGCCACGAACCGCGCGTTGCGTTTCTGTCCTATTCGAATTTCGGCAATCCATCGGGCCGCTGGCTGGACAACATCCGCGGCGCGGTGACCATCCTCGACCAGAAAGGCGTCAACTTCGAATATGAAGGCGAGATGTCGCCCGATGTTGCGCTCAACCCTAAGTTGATGGCCAACTATCCGTTCTGCCGCCTGTCGGCCCCGGCCAACGTGCTGATCATGCCCGGACTGCAGTCGGCCAACCTGTCAGCCAAATTGCTGCGCGAACTGGGCGGTGATGCGATGATCGGGCCGATGCTGATCGGCATGGAAAAGCCGGTGCAGATCGCCGCGATGTCATCGACCGCAGGCGACCTGCTGACGCTGGCGTTACTGGCTTCGGCTGGCGTGGTGGGCTGACACCGCCAGCGTTTGCTAACGATATACAGCCGCGCCGATCAGTTGGTCGGCGCGGCGGCCAGCGTCTTACGGATCAACGCGACCAGATCGTCGGGCGCAAACGGTTTGGTGATCAGCAGGTTGTGCGGGCAATCGCTGGTCAGCGTGCCACCGGCATAGCCGGTCATCAGCACGATTGGCAGCTCAGGCCACGCCTTGCGGACCTCGGCGGCCAGCGTCCTGCCGTCCATCCGCGGCATGGTAACGTCGCTCAGCAGCAGATCGGGCCGGACACCGCTGGCGGCGACCCGGTCGAGCGCGGCCTGGCCGTCCTCGGCCTCGATCACCTTAAAGCCTGCCTCCTGCAACACATCGCACACGTGCGCGCGCAATGCCGCATTGTCCTCGGCCAGCAGGATGGTGCAATCCTCTTGGCACGCAGGCTCGGCGCTGCCCGATACGTCTCCATCGGCGCGATCTGCGGGTGTGTCTTCGGCAACCGGTAGCCACAGGATGACCGTGGTGCCTTCGCCCGGCGCGGTATCCAGCGTTACAAACCCGCCCGATTGCGCGACGAAACCCTGGACCTGGCTAAGACCCAGACCGGTGCCCTTGCCGATATCCTTGGTGGTGAAAAACGGCTCGAAGATGTGCTTGACCACCTCGGGGGCGATCCCGCTGCCGGTGTCGTTGACGCAGAAGCGGACATAGCGGCCGGGCGGGGCATCGTGTCCGTCATCGGCATCCATCGCGGTCCGCTCGGCGTTGACCGCATGGATGGTAATTTCCCCGCGACCTTCCATCGCATCGCGCGCGTTGACCACCAGATTGAGCAGTGCGTTTTCCAGCTGGCTGGCATCGACGGTGATCGGCCACAGGCTATCGGGGCATTCGACATTGAGTTGGTGGCGCTCGTCCAAAGCCTGCGATGCAAGCGGCACCAGATCGCGGATCAGGTCTGCAGGTTTGATTCGCGTCGGGGTCAGCGATTGGCGGCGGGCATAGGCCAGCAGCCGCTGGGTCAGGTTCGCGGCGCGGGTGGCTCCATCGCGAGCATTGGCGATCGCAAGCTCGGCGCGATCGATCTGACCGGCGGTGATCCGCTTCTGCGCGATATCGAGGTTGCCCGAAATGATCGTCAGCAGGTTGTTGAAGTCGTGCGCGATCCCGCCGGTCAACTGGCCGATCGATTCGACCCGCTGGACCTGCGCCAGCTGCGCTTCGGCAGCGCGGGTGCGGGTGATATCCCGGGCGATGCCGAAGATCAGGTCACCCTCGCGCGCCAGGCTCCAGCTGGCATAGATCGTCTGCCCGTCAGCGCCGCGCATTTCGCGCTCGGCCTGGACTTCGCTCTGGCCGCTGGAAAGTTCGATGATCTGGCTGGTGGCGTGATCGACAAAATAGTCGCTGACATGCGCGGTGCCATCGGTGGGCACCGGGCCGAACGCTCTTTCCCAGGCCGGGTTTCCTGCCACCAGCGCACCATCGGTGGTGGTGATCAGCATCATGTCGAGCGACGAGTCCCACAACCGGTCGCGCTGGTCGGCGGCCAGATCGGCGGCCAGTTGCTGGTGGATCAGTTGCTTGCGCAACTCGAACAAAGCCGACACCTGCCGCGCCAGCGATGCAAGCAGCGGCGCCTCATCGAACCGTTCGCGCGGGGTGCTGTCCGATAGGCATAGCGTGCCCAGGGCAAAGCCGTCGCCATTGATGATGGGTGCACCGGCGTAGAACCGGATGTTCGGCGGCCCGGTGACCAGCGGATTGTCAGCAAAGCGAGGGTCGGCGGCGGCATCGAGCACCACCATGACTTCGGGCGAGCGGATCGCGTGGTCGCAGAACGCGATCGACCGAGGCGCATGAGCAAGCGCGAGGCCGCGCGAGGCCTTGAACCATTGCTGATCTTCCTCGACGATCGAGATGAATGCCGTTTCGCAGCCAGCCAATGTTTGGGCGATGGCAACCAGATCGGCATACAGCGCGTTGTCGGTATCATCAGGGCCAAGCTGATAGGCGCGCAGCGCGCCGACCCGCGCGGCGTCATCATCGCCCCTGAAGATGGTAGTGCCAAGATTGAGCAGCATGCGCCTGTCCGGTTGTCTGGCGGTGGTCCTGCCCGCCGGTTGTGAGTGTATATAGGCCCAAGCCTTGCCAAAGCCAGCATGACCCCGGTTTTTGTCGCACTTTCAATGCGTCGCGTCCAAGTGACGCAACCTGTGTCGCTGGCAGTGCTGACCGTGACCGAGGCCGCTCCGCCGGGCTCGCCGTAAGCCTTGCGCGAACTTGCGCCTTAACGCGCTTGCTCAGCGATGCTAGAGCTCCAGGCAGATACCTTCCCCATCACGAAAGCCTGCCTTCATGAAAACCCGCGCCGCCGTTGCCTTTGAAGCGAAGAAGCCGCTCGAAATCGTCGAACTCGACCTGGAAGGCCCCAAGGCCGGCGAAGTCCTGGTCGAAATCATGGCGACGGGCATCTGCCACACCGATGCCTATACGCTCGACGGGCTCGACAGCGAGGGGTTGTTCCCCAGCGTGCTGGGGCATGAAGGTGCAGGCATCGTGCGCGAAGTTGGCGCAGGCGTAACCTCGGTCAAGCCTGGCGATCACGTGATCCCGCTCTACACGCCGGAATGCCGCCAGTGCAAAAGCTGCCTCAGCGGCAAGACCAACCTGTGCACCGCGATCCGCGCGACGCAGGGCAAGGGCTTGATGCCCGATGGCACCAGCCGTTTCAGCTACAAGGGCCAGACCATCTATCATTACATGGGCTGCTCGACGTTCAGCAACTTCACGGTGCTCCCCGAGATCGCGGTCGCCAAGATCCGTGAGGACGCGCCGTTCCAGCCCGCCTGCTATATAGGCTGCGGCGTGACGACGGGCGTCGGCGCGGTGATCAACACCGCCAAGGTCCAGGTCGGCGACAACATCGTCGTCTTCGGGCTGGGCGGCATCGGCCTCAACGTGCTGCAGGGCGCGCGGATGGCGGGCGCGGACAGGATCATCGGGGTCGATATCAACCCCGATCGCGAGGAATGGGGCCGCAAGTTCGGAATGACCGATTTCCTCAACTCGAAGGGGATGAGCCGCGAGGATGTCGTCGCCAGGATCGTCGAAATGACCGATGGCGGCGCGGACTACACCTTCGATGCCACCGGCAACACCGAGGTGATGCGCACCGCGCTCGAGGCGTGCCATCGCGGCTGGGGAACCAGCATCATCATCGGCGTGGCCGAAGCGGGCAAGGAAATCGCCACGCGGCCGTTCCAACTGGTCACCGGACGCAACTGGCGCGGAACCGCGTTCGGCGGCGCCAAGGGCCGCACCGATGTGCCCAAGATCGTCGACATGTACATGACCGGCAAGATCGAGATCGACCCGATGATCACCCATGTGATGGGGCTGGAAGAGATCAACACCGCGTTCGACCTGATGCATGCGGGCAAGTCGATCCGTTCCGTGGTGGTGTTCTGATGGCGGTCCCGGTGGAAACGCTGTCGTCGGTCAAATGCTTTGGCGGCGAGCAGGCGGTGCTGCGTCACGCCTCCGAGACGACCGGTACCGACATGACCTTTTCGGTGTTCGTCCCCGATTGCGCAACCGATCAGACGATGCCGGTGGTGTGGTACCTCTCGGGCCTCACCTGCACCCACGCCAACGTTACCGAAAAGGGCGAGTTTCGTCGCGCCTGCGCCGAGCTCGGGCTGATCTTCGTCGCGCCCGATACCAGCCCGCGCGGCGAGGGTGTGCCCGATGATCCCGACGGCGCGTATGATTTTGGGCTGGGGGCTGGCTTCTATGTCGATGCGACGCAAGAGCCTTTTGCCAAGAATTACCGGATGTGGAGCTACATCACGCAGGAACTGCCCGAGATCATCGGTGACTGCTTCCCCGCAGACATGATGCGCCAGTCGATCATGGGGCATTCGATGGGCGGCCATGGCGCGCTGACCATCGGATTGCGACATCCTGACCGGTTCAAGGCGGTCTCGGCGTTCGCGCCGATCGCAGCGCCGTCGCAGGTTCCCTGGGGCCACAAGGCGCTGGGCGGATATCTGGGCGAAGATCGTGCGGCCTGGCGTCAGCACGATACGGTAGCCTTGATCGAGGATGGCGCGCGCATTGCCGATCTGCTGGTCGATCAGGGGGAGGCTGACAATTTTCTCGAGGACCAGCTGAAGCCGCATCTGCTGGCCGAGGCGTGCGAGAAGGCAGGGATCGCGCTGACGCTGCGGATGCAGCCGGGTTATGACCACAGCTATTATTTCATCTCGACCTTCATGGAAGACCATCTGCGCTGGCACGCCGAGCGGCTCGCTGCGGGGTAACCCCGGTCTATGTGCCGTGATCAGCGCGCGATGGTGACAGATGCGGTACCGCTGGCCCAGACGGGCAGGAAAAGTCCAGCACCTGCTGCCTGCAACTGGCCGGTGCGCGCGCGCCTCAGGTTGGCATGGATAATGACGTCGCCAGTGCGCTGGGTTGCGATCGCGGTATCGACCTTGCCGATGAGTTCGGCAAAATCGCGCTCGAAATTCTGCGCGAGCAGACCCGCGATCATCTGCGCGACACCGGGCGCATTGGCAAGATCGAGGATGAGGTCGCCCCCCGTCATGTCGGTGGTGCCGGTGACCTCGAAATCCTCGAATCCCACTTCCCTCGAATCCTCTGCGTTGACCGGTTTTCCTGTCATCCAAACGGTGCCAGAGGTCGGGGTCTTGCTGCCTTGCTCCTGCGCCGAAAAGGTCAGCCCTACTGCGATGCGTCCTCTTTCGGTGCCATAGATTTCCGCCGATTTGAACCGGGCATAGACCGGGTTGAGGCCGGGAACATCGAATGGACGGGCCGAACGACGCTGAAGCGCGCGCATCAGCACCGGCTCGAGTTCGCGGTAATCGGCGAATACCGGCAGGAAAAACGAAAGTTCACCAGGCTGGCCTTCGAGCGGCGCCATCGGTGGCAGCTTGGTGGCCTCGCGTGGGGCCGGGCGAGAACCGACATACGTTTCGGTGAGCGCACGCATTCCTAACCGCAGCCGCAGGCGCCCATTGGTGACCTCATAGCCGCCATATTGAAGTTCTCGCGGGGTAATGCGCATCCACACCGGGGGGTTGCGTTCGTTGAGCACGACAGACGTGAACGCGCCGGCCCAGGCCTCACCGATCTGGCGCTGCAGACCCAGCCGGCCGAGTTCACCGGGCAGTTCGCGCTCCAACCGGGCGATGACGGGAGCCAGTTCGCGCTCGGCGGGACCGGTCAGGTCGATCCTCTGGCCGAGAAACTCGACATGCGGCTCGCTGACCCAATCATAGCTGAGCGCAACCCTGCCGCGCGGCGTCCAGTCGGTATCCAGATCCAGCCTGATCGCGGTATGCGCCATGGCCGTGGCGGTGGCGGTCTCGCGCTTCAGGATGCCGCCAATATCTTCGGCATGGATCACGGCGGTGAGCGGAAAGGAAAAGCGCAGCTCCTGGCCCGAGCCGCCCACAGTGATCGGGCCGCGTGTCACCTCGCCAACGATGTTGCACTTGATCTTGGGCGTCTTGACCGTGGCGATGCCCAGATCCACGCCCTGGCTGTCGATGCAGACCTGATCAGCCTCGTTGATCTGCCACAACACACGCGGCAAGAGCCGCTCCATCGCACGGGCCAGGTCACCCAATTCGGCCTCTACCGGCACGGTGACCAACGACGGCGAAGGCTGGACCTCGATGCGGTCGTCGGTGCGCGGTGGGCGGCCCTTGTTATCCCACCCCCCGCAATAGGTGAGCAGTAAGGTCGTTGCGAGTACAACAACGACCAAGACGATTCCCAGCCCCGCCTTGCGCCGAGACACCCGCGCCATCGCTCAGCTGCTCGCGACCATCATGCCGTCAATCCGCAGAGTGGGGACGTTGACCGCATAGCGAAAGCTCAGATCGTTCGCCGGGATCAGCGCGGCGAACATATCAATCAGGTTGCTCGCGATCGTAATCTCGCTGATTGGTTCGGCCAGATGGCCATCGCGGATGATGAACCCGCTCGCACCCCGGCTGTAATCGCCGGTCACGCCGTTAACCCCCATACCGATGAGCTCGGTGATGTAGACCCCGGTGCCGATCCCCGCCATCAGCGCGGCAGGCGTCTCACGCCCGGCGGCCATGTGGACGTTGCTCGGGCCGGTCGAGGGCGCGCCACTGATGCCGCGCGCGGCATGGCCGGTCGGCTGTTCGCCCAGCTGGCGGGCAGCGGCGCTGTCCATCAGCCAGCCGGTCAGCACCCCCTGATCGATCAGCCGCTGCGGACGCGTCGGCAACCCTTCGCCATCGAAGCGACGCGAGCGCAGGCCACGGGGGCGGTGGGGATCGTCGAGGATCGTCACTGCGCTGTCGAAGATGGCCGTGCCGCGCTTGTCGAGCAGGAAGCTGGTCTTGCGTGCGATCGCACCGCCCGAGATCGCGCCAATCAGCGAACCGATCAGCGATCCACCCGCGCGTGGATCGAACACCACCGGCATCGCGCCGCTGCTGATCTTGCCGGCACCCAATCGCGCGACGGCGCGCTCGCCTGCGCGGCGGCCAATGTCTTCGGGCGATTCAAGGTCACTCAAAAAACGCACGGTGTGCGATGCCGAATCGCGTTCCATCGCGCTTTCGCCGCCTGCAAGCACGCTCGCGCCAATGCCATAACGGCTGCCGCCATAGCTCCCGGTAAAGCCGTGGCTGGTGGCGAGCGCCATGACAGAGCGCACCGCGCCGGCGGACCCGCCTTCGGAGTTGGTGACGCCGGTGACCGCGCGCGCAGCCTCTTCGCACCGTTCGGCCAGATCGCGCAGCAGGGCGGGGTCGGGATCAAGCCCGTCATCGAGATCGAGCGGCTCGAGCGGCCCGCGGGCCAGCAGCTCTTCAGGCGCAAGCCCGGCATAGGCATCTTCCGGCGCCAGCCGCGCCATCGCGACCGCGCGCTCGGCCAGGGTCGCAAGGCCTGCAGCGGTGACATCGGCGCCCGAGACGCTGGCAGAGCGCTTGCCGTCGAACACGCGCAGGCCAATTGCAGCGCTCTCGGAGCGCTGGACATCTTCGAGCGCGCCCAGCCGGATCTGGACATCGGTCGAAGCATCGCAGGCGAAAACCGCATCTGCGGCGGTGGCACCGGCGGCGAGCGCGCGGGCAACCAGATCTTGCGCCAGGTCTCTGGCTTGGGTTGGGGTCTGCATCAGGTGCGTGTAGGCCTCGCGCGATGCGTGGTCAATCAAACCGCCACCGGTCAAAACAGCGCGGCCAACCCCTTGACCACCAGCACGAACGCGAACGGAAAGCCGATGGCGAACAGCCAGATGCCCAGCCGGTCGCTCGAATAGATCTGGGTCAGGCTGGCTTCGGAGCGATCGCTGCGTGACAGCGCCTGCCAGCGTTTTTCAACCCGGCGGCAGATTGGGATGACGATGCCGACCAGCGCAACAAGGCCGAGATAGGGAAGGATCGACATGCCCTCGCCCTTGATCGCGCCCATCACCACGAAGATCTGCAGTCCGGTATAAGCGAGCAACGCATACGCGACATGATTGCTGATCCGCCTTTCCCAGAGGGTTTCGGGTGCGCCGGTTCGAGGTAGGGCGGTCTTGGCCATCGTGGAATTGTAGCGTGCGGCCTCGAACCGCTTTTCGATCGCATTGGTCATCATGTCCTCCATGATTGCCTCATGCAGACTCTGCGACCTACCTTCAGGCCAGACTGCACACAAAAGAGTGTGTCATTGCGATGACAGCTTGGCAAGAGACGTTAATGTTACGTCAATCTACCTGATCGTGATCAATTATGCCGCAATGCCTTCGGCCCTGCGCAGTTCCTTGCGGTCGAGCTTGCCGATCAGCGTCTTGGGCAGCGCCTCGCGGATGTCGATCGCCGCGACGCGTTCGTGCTTGCCCAATTGCGGGTTGAGCCACGCCACCAGCGCCGGTCCGTCGATGGTCTCGTCGTCCTGCAACGCGACGAACGCCTTGGGGCTTTCGCCGCGATAGGGATCGGGAATGCCGATCACCAGCGCTTCCTTGACCGCCGGGTGCTGGTAAAGCACCGCCTCGATCTGGCTGGGGAAGACCTTGAACCCGCCCACCGAGATCATGTCCTTGATGCGGTCGACGATGCGGATGTAGCCGTCTTCGTCGATCACCCCGACATCGCCGGTGCGCAGGAAATCGCCGATGAACACCTCTTCATCGGCATCGGGACGGTTCCAATAGCCGCACATCACCTGCGGTCCTGCAAAGATGATCTCGCCGGGCTCGCCAAGGGCCACATCCTTGGTCGGGTCTTCCTTGTCGACCAGCCGCACTGTCGTGCCGGGCAATGGCTGGCCGATCGTGCCGGGCTTGTTCAGCCCTTCATAGGGATTGGTGGAGACGACCCCGCTGCTTTCGGTCAGGCCATAGCCTTCGACGACATTGGCGCCCGTCACCTGCTCGAACCGCGCCTTTACCTCGGCGGCGAGCGGCGCGCCGCCCGAGATGCAGGCACGTAGCGAAGCAAAATCGGTCTTGTCGATCTGCGGATTGTCAAGCAGCGCCTGATACATCGTCGGCACGCCGGGCAGCGCGGTGACCTTGGTACGGTTGATCGCCTTCAACGCCGCGACCGCATCAAAGCGTGGCAGCATCACGATCTCGCCGCCGTTGAGCACGGTGCGGTTGAGCACGCAGGTGTTGGCAAAGACGTGAAAGAACGGCAGCACGCCGAGGATACGGTCGTCGCTATCGTCCTTGCGCGGATCGATCGCGTTGACCTGTCGCGCATTGGCCGAAAGGTTCTGATGGCTCAGCATCGCGCCCTTGGGCGTGCCGGTGGTGCCGCCGGTGTATTGAAACAGCGCGATATCATGCATCGCATCGATCGGCACCGGCGAGAACGCGCCGTCATTGTCGATCAGCGACGAAAAGCTGGTGATCCGGGGGTCGTCGGGCCGCTCGGCAACCTCCTTGCCCTTGAACAACCGGTAGAACAGCGCCTTGCCCGCAGGCAGCGCGCCTGCGACCGATCCGACCACCAGCCGCTCGAGACCTGACTGGTTGAGCACCTTGATAGCGGTGGGCAGCAATGCTGCGGCAGACAGGGTGAACAGGATCGTCGTACCGCTGTCGGCGACCTGATGCGCCAGCTCGTCGGCGGTATACAGCGGCGAGAAATTGACCACCGTCGCACCCGCTGCCATCGCGCCGTAATAGGCCGCGACATAATGCGGCACGTTGGGCAGGAACAGTCCGATCCGGTCGCCCTTGCCGACGCCCAGCGCCTGCAACCCCTTGGCGACGCGGCGCGCGCCCTGCGCGGTTTCGGCATAGCTGAATTTGCGGCCCATGAAATCGAGCAGCGGCGCAGTACCTTTGCGCCCGGCAGTGTGAAACAGCATGTCGGGCAACGACAGCGGCTCGAACTGCTGGTCCCACGCGCAGGGGTGATTGTAGTGCGTCGTCCAGATCGGCTGATCGGTCGATGCGGATATGGGCGAGGCGGGCAGGGCACTGTCAGTCATTGACATGGCTGTAAATAAGAGCTGCGTGCTGCACAACCCGCAACCCATTCAGACCGTCGCACTGGACCGATAGAAAACGCCAATCGCACCTGCGCGGGCCGATACCGGCTTGCATCGCGGGCGTCGCTTGCTAAGCGCTTGGCCCCATGACCGCTTACAAACCCGGTGACCCCGTATCCGTGCGGCGGCTGTATGGCCGCCAGCAGAACCACAAGCTGCGCCTGGGCCAGGTAGAGCTGGTGGAGAAACTGCTACCGCAGATCACCGTGCCCGAAGAGGGCGAGATCACCGCCGGGCGTCTGTTCGGTGATGACCGCCCGCTGCACTTCGAGATCGGCTTCGGCTCGGGCGAACACATGGCCTATCGCGCCGACATGCTGCCCGATCACGGCTTCATCGGCGCAGAGCCGTTTCTCAACGGCGTCGTCGGCGCGCTGCAGCATATCCGCGAGAACACGCTCGCCAACATCCGGCTGCATATGGGCAATGCGATCGATGTGCTCGAGCGGATCCCCGACGGATCATTGAGCTTCGTCTATCTGCTCCACCCCGATCCCTGGCCCAAGGCGCGCCACGCCAAGCGCCGGATGATGAACTCCGGCCCGGTCGATCTGATTGCCGCCAAGCTGAAACCCGGCGGCGAGTTCCGCTTCGGCACCGACCACCCGATCTATGTCGCGCACGCGATGATGGTGATGAACGACCACCCGGCGTTCGAGTGGCTGTGCCAGGCCCCCAGGGACTTCCTCACCCGGCCCGGCGGCTGGCCCGAAACCCGCTATGAGGCCAAGGCCCGCGCGCAGGGGCACGAAGTCTGGTACTTTAGATACAGGCGCAAATAAGTCTCGGTTCGGCAGGGCCGAAAAAAGCTTTACTGGCGCTTCAGATCTGCCTTGCGGCGACGGATGTATCTGCGGCGGCTTGCTGGAAGACTTGTCTCAAAACCTCGGGTGATGCCTCGGTAATGGCGCCGCTGGCGACCTCATCGGGCGACCAGTGCCATGAATGGGCAGGATCATGCAGCATCGCCCACTCGGGAAACAGGCGATGGTCAACGTCTGCGCGGTGCAGAAGCGTGACGGCAAGATGCCGGTCGTCGGACGATATGCTCTGAAAAAGCGTATCCACCGATTGAGGCGGCCCTTCGAGCAACTGAAGATAGATATCGTGGCGGCAAATCAGCGCCCCGGTAATGCCCAGTCGCGGATTATTGCGACGTGCGCTCGACAATATCCCCGAGAGGGTCGCGCCATCATAGCCAAACGGCTGCGACATGTAGATCAGTTGTGTCAGCATGGGCGATTGAGCCTCCATGATTCGAGCGTACGGGTTTGAATATCCCGGATCAAGCACGCGTGTGTTTGCCATTTGGTCAAATTAAGCTGGAGCAATGACAGCTTTTTGCGTCGCACGATAACGGCCTGTCGGATCATTACAGGACGATTGTGCCTGGTGGGCGATCAGTCCTCGACAGACGTGCCTCATTGTGATGTTCTGTGCATCCCGAGCGCAAGGTCGGCAACAACGAGGGGAGCATCATGGGGCAGGCAGTGAAGGCTGCGTTTCCGGCGATAGATCGCCAGGGCCTTAACCGGCTCGAAACGCATTTCATAGCGTCGGAAATCTACCGCCGCGATGATGTTGCCGCCCGTCAGGCAAAGCTGGCCAGGCTCATATCGACCAACGTGATTCCCCAATTGCTGCGCCTTCATACCGACGTCGTCATCGATGCACCGGCGGTCGAAGTGCTGATCAAGGCTTTGGCTCCGGGCCGACTCGAAATTTCCGATCTTGCCGACATCGTTCTGGGCAGCGATCTGGAGGCTGCAGTTGCCTATGTCGCAATTCTGCGCGAACGCGGGCTTTCGATGGAAACGTTGTTCATTGAACTGCTTGAGCCCACCGCCCGCCTGCTGGGCGAAATGTGGGACCGGGATGAGTGTGATTTCATCGACGTGACGCTGGGAGTGGCCCGGCTGCAGAAGCTCCTGGCAAGTTTCAACAGCACGCATGAGGTTCCGGCACTGGACCAGCGCCGCCAGGTGCTCATGGCCATGACACCGGGCGACCAGCACTCCTTCGGGGTCACGATGGTGGAACGCTTTTTGCTGGCTGCTGGCTGGGAGGTTCAGACCGAACTGTCCGCAACGGCAGACGAGCTTGCAGAACTGGCAAGCCGCAAATGGTTTGCCGTTGCAGGTTTGACGATGGCGTCGGAAGAACGGATGGAAAGCTTGAAAGGTACCATCGTCCAACTTCGCAAACACTCCCAAAACCCCACGATCGGCATCATGGTTGGGGGGCCCTTGTTCACGGAAAATCCTGCCTTGGCACAAGAGGTGGGCGCAGACGCCACCGCGCCAAACGCCCCGGCCGCCGTGGTGACGGCCCAGATGCTGTTCGACGTTTCGGTTTCCACCGGGCTGCCGGCATAGCCGCCACCGCATCCGCGCAAGCAGCAGACGAGTGTTACATGCAAAAAAGAGCCGCCGACCCTCGGGTCAGCGGCTCTAAGGTGTGAAGCACGAAAGGCAGGAGGTCCTGACGTGTTCGGTCAACGGCTCGCGCCGTTAAGACGTTTGCCCGGCAGTTGCTGGTTCATTTGGGGTGCTGTCGGTTTCCCGCATCAGATACGCCGTCGTAAGCTCCGGCAGCATGCTGTCGATCTCGGAGGCGAAGGCTTCTTGTGAATCGAGCAACTCGCCGCAGCTGTTGGTGGTCTGCGTGTCGCCTTCCTGGGTAGCTGCAGCCACCAGAGCGCGTGCAGCGGCAGCCTGCATGCGCGCAAAGGTAATGGTGGCAATCGCTGCCTTGATGACTTCATCGCCAACTACCATGCCGCTCAAGGTCTGCCCGACAGCTGCCACCTTTGCTGCGGCATCCTTGACCGTCGACGTGTTCGAACCACGCAGAATTAGACAGGCCTCGATCGATCGCGCGTTGCCATCGCATTTGTCGGCCTGGGCAATCAGAGCTTCACTGAATGCCCGATAGTCAGAGTTGCGGCCCGCTGTTCCGCGCAGCATCGTTTCTGCCTGGGTTTCAGTGGCATGCGCGTCGCGTAGCCAGGTGTCGATCGTTTCTTTGGTCGTGACCATTTCTGCTCCCTTTGGATATGAGATGAAGCATCAAGGGCTGGAAACTGTGATCGTTCCGCGAGTTAGCGGAGGTTAACGTTTTCGCTTTGCTCCGCTCCATGCGCATTATTGGTCCTGGGGTGCGAACGACCGAGGCTTTGTGTCGGTGCAAATATGTATTTCACCAATCTGCGTTAAAGTCTGCCTGCGCAAAGGCTTTTACAATTGCTGGCGAGGGAGAAAAGGATCGCCCATGCCAACGCAAACAGACAGCCTCACGTCCATGACCGAACTCATTCGTGAATCCGGAAGTGTGGTGCGTCTGAAGCGCCATGACTTTATCGTGCGGTGTGGCCAACGACCCGGCGCAGTGCTGCTGCTGCAGGAGGGCTGGGCTGCGCGCTACACTTTGATGCCGGACGGGCGGCGCCATATTTCGCAGTTCTATCTACCCGGCGACCTCTGTGACCTCAGCTGGCTGGTTTCTGCCGAGGCGGGTCAGGCCGTTCGAGCGCTCACACCGATCACGGCGATTTCCATTGATCGCGAGGCGATGGAGGGGCGGCTTGGCACCGATGCCGGTTTCTCCCATTGCGTGGCAGTGGATTCGCTGCAGCGGCTGGAAGCACAGGCGGCCTGGATGGTCGCGCTCGGCCGCTGCTCGGCATCCGAGCGACTGGCACAGCTGTTTTGCGAGCTTTATCTTCGCATCGATCGATCGGGCAGAACCACGAACCGCGAATGCGCCTTCCCGTTGTCACAGCAGCATCTTGCTGACTTCACCGGGATGTCGGCGGTCCATGTGTGCAGGACGCTCCGCCAGATGAAGCGGATCAAGCTGCTGCAATTGCAACGACGCAAGCTCACAATACCCGACTTTTCCGAACTTGCCTCCACCTGCGCGTACACAGGCAGCTATCTCAACGATGAAGCGCGGGCAACGCCTGAGAACCTGATCGCGTTATCCTGATAGTCTGATCGCCGATTGCTCCGCTCACGGTATCGATTGCAGCATGAAATCGTTAGCCTGCGTCAAGTCCGGGCTCCAATCGCATCCCATACCGGAACGTTTCATTGTGCGATCGCGTCGAAGGGTCACCACGTTTGATGGAGACTGTATATGAAACGCTTACCAATTCTTTTGTGCCTGCCCGTTCTTGCCCTAGTCGCTGCTTGCAGCAACGAACCCGGCGACGGTACCACCGAAACCGGAATCGACGACAGCTCCATGACGGCTGAAGATGACGCCATGATGGCGCCTGAAGAGACCCCGACAACCAACGGCAATGGCGCCGTCGGGAGTGATGGCATGACGGGCAATGATGGTACGATGGGAACCGACGGGTCTGGCAACTCGACCGGCACGATGGACCCATCGGGCAGCATGACCGGACCGGGTGGCACCACCGGCACCAGTTCGTCAGGCACGAGCGGCACCGGAACCGGTACCGGCTCGACCACCAGCACGAGCAGTGGCGGCACGCCACCGCAATAATCCGTAAGGCGGATCCGGGATCCCGGCTCTGCTAACCCGATCCCCTGTGCGCGTTCGTTGCGCAATCAGGCGATAGCTGCCTTGGACCACGGCGTTTGCTCCCGTCTTGGTCCAAGGCAGCACCTTACCTATATTGGCCAGATCCCCGAGCGTCGCACGCTACAATAATTGGATAAAGCGCAATGGCCAATGGCTGGGCCCCCGATGGGGCCATACAAGATCAGATCGACGATACCGTAACCGATGCAGTGGCACTCGCCAGGGCACACCTGCTCGAAGGCAATGGCCTGGACTATTGCGAAGATTGCGGAGACGATATTCCACTAGCCAGGCGCAAGGCATTGCCGGGCAGCCGCACGTGCATCGACTGTCAGACGGTCCGCGATTCGGCTTTGCGGTCGGTCGGGATCAACCGCCGAGGCAGCAAGGACAGCCAACTGCGCTGACACCCATGATTGCCGCGCAGAACACCCGGGCATACTGCAAACCGAGAATCTGCGGGTTTTGCTGACCTGTGTTGTTTGTGGTCGCTTGTAAATGCGTCAGACGCAGGCTGCAAAACTTGTTCTGCTAGGAGCCCCTTGTTGGCCAACGCCCCCGATTTCGAGCCCATCAGCAGTTCGCCCCATAATCTGGATCGCTTTGTCGCGGCTCAGTCGAACGTCTTCGAAGCTGCCATCGCCGAAATTCGGCGTGGCAGGAAGCGCGGTCACTGGATGTGGTACATCTTTCCGCAGATTGCAGGTTTGGGCCGAAGCGCCACGGCCCAGTGTTATGCCATTGCCTCGCTCGACGAAGCGCGGGCTTATCTTGCGCACCCGGTGCTGGGGCCAAGGCTCAAGAGCTGCGTCGAAACCTTGCAGGATCTCCCGCAATCCAGCCCGGACGATGTTTTCGGCGCGGTTGATTCGGTGAAGCTGCGGTCTTGTCTCACCCTGTTTGCACAAGCTGGCGGTGGGGTGTTATTTCACGCAGCCCTCAACCGCTGGTTTGACGCAGAGCACGACCTCGCGACTCTCGATATCCTCGCCAACTTGGAGCGTGGCGGACGTTCAGGCACAGCCTGAACAGGCTGATTTGGAACAGCGGAACGAGAGCGTTCGATGACCGTCCGTTCGGCTAAAATAGCGGCGCGTTAACTCTTAAATAACCATTTTTATTCAACCCGGTATGTGCGGAGTGCAGGGCCAACCGGTTCTTTCTGGCCTCTCGTCGCGAACAGGGGGCTTGCATGACGCCAACAGGGTCCGAAACACCGCATTGTGCTGATTTATCGCCCGCCCAGGCGGGCGCGTGGGATGTTGATGTCGCGATCATTGGCGCGGGGCCTGCAGGGCTGACCGCTGGCTATTGTCTGACCAAGGCAGGCAAGCGGGTTGTCATCATCGAGAAGGACGCGGTGTACGTCGGCGGCATTAGCCGCACGGTCGAGCACGAGGGTTACCGGTTCGACATCGGCGGCCACCGGTTCTTCTCGAAGTCGCAGGCCGTCGTCGATCTTTGGGATGAGATCCTGCCCGATGATTTCATCCAGCGTCCGCGGATGAGCCGGATCTATTACGAGGGCAAATTCTATTCCTACCCGCTGCGCGCGTTCGAGGCGCTGGGCAATCTGGGTATCCTGCGCTCGACGTCGTGCATGGCGAGCTATCTGTGGCGCAAGGCCTTCCCGATCGGCGAGGTCAGGAGCTTTGAGGATTGGACGACCAACCAGTTCGGCAACAAGCTGTATTCGATCTTTTTCAAGACCTACACCGAGAAGGTGTGGGGGATGCCCTGCAACGAAATGAGCGCCGACTGGGCCGCCCAGCGTATCAAGGGCCTGTCGCTGTGGGGCGCGGTCATCGACGGGGTCAAGCGCAGCCTGGGGCTGAACAGGAAACCCAATGACGGGCAGTCGGTCAAAACGCTGCTCGAGACGTTCCGCTATCCGCGGCTGGGGCCGGGAATGATGTGGGAGGCGGCGCGCGACAAGATCGTCGCCAGCGGCAAGGGCGCGGTGCTGATGGGGCATTCGCTCGATCGCCTCGCCAGCGATGGTCAGGGCGGCTGGTCGATGACCGCGAATGGCGCAGACGGCAAGGTGCGCATTCGCGCTGCGCATGTCATCAGTTCAGCGCCGATGCCTGAACTTGCCAAACGGCTCCATCCGCTGCCTGCCAGCACGCTCGAGGCGAGCCGGCTGCGCTTTCGCGATTTTATCACCGTGGCGTTGATGATCGACAGCCAGGACCTGTTCCCAGACAACTGGATCTATATCCACGACAGCAAGGTCAAGGTCGGCCGGGTGCAGAACTTCCGTTCGTGGTCGCCCGAAATGGTACCCGATCCCAAGGTCGCCTGCGTGGGACTCGAGTATTTCTGCTTCGAGGGCGATGGCCTCTGGTCTGCACCCGATGCCGAGCTGGTGGAGCTTGCCACGCGCGAGATGGAGATTCTGGGGCTGGTCGATCCGGCCAGGGTCATCGGCGGGACGGTGGTGCGCCAGGAAAAGGCGTACCCGGTTTACGACGAGGATTATGCCGCCAATGTTGCCGCTATGCGTCACGAACTCGAAGACCGGCATCCGACGCTGCATCTGGTCGGCCGCAACGGGATGCACCGCTACAACAATCAGGATCATGCGATGATGACTGCGATGCTGACGTCCGAGAATATCCTGGCAGGCAAGCGGGTTTACGACACCTGGTGCGTCAACGAGGATGCGGAATATCATGAGGCGGGACGCGAAGGCGATCACGCCACGTTGCCAGCACGCAATGCAGCTGAAACGCGCCCGCTCAGCCAAGATCAGGTGGCAGCGCTGACCAGCCTGCGCGGGGTACCCGAGCGGATCGCAGCCGACCCCGAGCCAGCACAGCCCCTGCGCAAGTCGGCCTGAATTTCTTGAGGGTGTGGTGACAGCCATGATCCGGCCTCTGGCCCAATGGGCTGTCCAGTGCGCCCTCCGGTGCGCGGACATTCGCGTACTGCGCTATCTTGCCGTCAGCATCGGCGCGTTGGCGGTGGATGTGGGTGTGTTTCTTGGCTGCCTTGGGGCTGGAATTGCGCCAGGTCCCGCCGCCGCGCTTGGCTATTCGCTGGGAATCATCGCGCACTGGCTCCTGTCGAGCCGGGCCGTATTTAACGACACTGTCGCGGCCGGCGGGCGCGGCCGGCTGGTGCAGAAATCGCTGTTCGTCATTTCGGCGCTGGCGGGTCTTGCGCTGACGACGCTGATCGTCATTCTGGCCGACCGCGCCGGACTGGACCCGCGTGCCGCCAAGCTTGTGGCCATCGCGGTGAGTTTCGCTGTGGTTTATCTTGTGCGCTCGCAGGTGGTTTTCAAAGACGGTCGTCGATGACGCGGGATCAGATCACGGGTTGGCGTATGGCGAACTGGCCATTGCTGGCGATCGTGCTGACATGGGCTATGGTGAGCGCGCTGATCGTGCTGACATCGCCGCATATTGGTGCCCAGCGTTTCCCCGATGGGGATGATGCGATGCGTCTTGTGCAGGTGCGCGATCTGCTGGCGGGTCAGGGCTGGTTTGACCTTTACCAGTATCGCCTCAACCCGCCCGAGGGCACGTTGATGCATTGGTCGCGGCTCGTTGACCTGCCGATCGCCGGGTTGATCTGGGTGCTGGCGCTCGTCCTGCCGATGCCCACTGCCGAGATTGCTGCAGCCTTCATCACGCCTTTGCTGCTGCTATTGCTGACCATGCTGGCCGTGGGCAAGATCGCATTGGACAGGTTTGGCCTGCTCCCTGCGATCCTTGCCTGTGCAGCCTTTGCGGTATTGCCGCTGCTTCCCGGCCAGTTTCAACCCTTGCGTATAGATCATCACGGCTGGCAGGTGCTGACGGTCGCGGTCGCATTGTGGGCGATCGCCATGCGCAACCCCGCACGCGGCGCGATGATCGCAGGCCTGGCGATGGCGATAGGTCTGATGGTCTCGCTCGAAACGGTTGTCATGGCGGCGGGGTTTGGCCTGGTGCTGACCTGGCGCTGGATGCGCGATCATCGGCACCGCGCGGGGCTTGCGCGCTATCTGCAATCGCTCGCAGGCGGCCTCGTGCTCATCTTCCTGCTGACCCGCGGCCTAGCGGACCTTGCACCCCATTGTGACGCCGTTTCGCCGCCGCACCTCGGTTTCTTCCTGGTCATGGCGACGGGTGTCTCGGCACTCGCTGCAATGCAGGTGTCGTCGCGCGCTGTGCTGCTGGCGGGGCTGGCCGTCACCGCTATCGCCGGGATCGCACTGATCGGCTGGTCAGCGCCGCGCTGTCTGGCGCCGCCATTTGCCGGGCTCGATCCGCTGGTGCGTGACTATTGGTATCTCAAGGTCTCCGAAGGCATGCCCATCTGGCACCAGCCCTTTGTCGAAGCCATGCCTGCGGTGGTGCAATGCGTCTTTGCGCTGGGGGTGACGCTGCACCTGGCAATCCGCAGCGAGCGCAATCTGCGCGCATGGTGGAGCGAATATGCCGTGCTGCTGGGCCTGGCCTGTATCGGAGGCCTGGTCACATACCGCTCGGTCGCCTTTGCCGGAATGCTATCCGCGGTCCCGCTAGGGTGGTTTGCCGCCCGGATGATGGCGCGCTGGCAAAGCGCTACCGGGCTACCTGCAAAGCTCGTTGCAGCCGCCTGCCTGTACATCGCGTTCCTGCCGGGCGTGCTCAACCCGGTTCTTGAACCGCTGTTTGCACCCGGCAAGGCCCAGGGTAAGCCGACAGCGTCAAACCAGGATTGCGACATTTACCAAAATGCGCGGCTGCTCAATCGCCTGTCTGCAGCGACGCTGTTTGCACCGCTGGACATCGGTCCTGGTCTTTTGCTGGGAACCCATCACAGCATCGTGGCCTCCAGCCATCACCGCGCCGAGGCGGGGATGCGCGATGTGATCGACGCCTTTATTCATGATCCGTCGCATGCGCGCGAACGCATGGCCGCGCATGATGCCGACTATGTCGTCGTGTGTCTGGACGCAGCTGAAATGTCGATCTACCGATCAGCAGGCGGGTCGGCCAGTCTTGCAGCGCTGCTGGAGGCGGGCCAGCCTCCTGCCTGGCTTGAGCCGGTGCAAATTGTCGGGCAGGGTAACCTGCGGGTGTGGCGCATTCTCCCCGATGCGCCTGCGGCAGCGCGCGCCGTCTTGCAGCCGTAACCGCACGTTCGATGCGGCGTGGCGGACCCAAGTGGCGTCCGGGGCGTTCAACCGGTCTGATCCTTCAAAAACTCCCCCACAGGAATTCTGACATGAACAAGACAGCTTTGGTTGCTGGTGCAACCGGCATTGGCGGCAGCGCGACCGCTGCGCTTCTGGTGGAGCAGGGATGGACGGTTTACGCCCTCGCCCGCAAGGGAAGCGAACAGACCGGGGTTCGCCCGGTTTCAGCCGATCTGCTCGATGCGCAAGCCACGCAGGAGGCGCTGAAGGATATCCGCCCTGATGCGGTTTACATCACGACCTGGCTTCGGCAGGAGACAGAAAAGCAGAACATCCAGATCAATTCAGCGATGGTTCGCAACCTGCTCAAGGGCTTGCCCGCAGCCCCGCAGCATGTCGCGCTGGTGACCGGGCTCAAGCACTATCTCGGCCCGTTCGAGGCTTATGGCAAAGGCTCGTTGCCGCAGACCCCGTTTCGCGAAGATCAGGAGCGGCTCGATATCGAGAACTTCTATTACGCGCAGGAGGATGAGCTGTTTGCCGCCGCCAAGCGCGATGGCTTCACCTGGAGCGTCCACCGCCCGCACACCGTGATTGGCAAGGCCGTAGGCAATGCGATGAACATGGGCACCACGCTGGCGGTGTACGCCTCGCTGTGCCGGGAGACCGGGCGGCCTTTCACTTTTCCCGGCTCTGCCGCGCAATGGAACAGCCTGACCGACATGACCGATGCCGGCCAGCTCGCGCGCCATCTTTTGTGGGCTACCGAGCAGCCTGCAGCGCATAACCAGGCGTTCAACATCGTCAACGGCGATGTGTTTCGCTGGGAATGGATGTGGAGCCGCATCGCCGAGTGGTTCGGTCTTGAGGCAGCGCCCTTCGACGGGACCGTGCGGCCGCTCGCCGAACAGATGGCCGAGGATGACGCGGTCTGGTCCGCGATCGCCGGGCGTGAGCAACTCGTGGAACCCGATCTTCGGCGTCTGGCCTCGCCATGGCATACCGATGCCGATCTGGGCCGCCCGATCGAGGTGGTGACCGATATGTCCAAAAGCCGGCGGCTGGGCTTTACCGCCTATCAGCCGACCGACGATGCGTTCTTCGCGCTGTTCGAGCAGCTTCGCGCCGAGCGGCTTATCCCCTGACGCACGCCGAGATCTTCTGTGCGCTTGAACAAGACCATGTTCCTTCGCTAGGAACATACCATTGCCCCTCGCGAGAACCACCAGAGTGAAGAAACCCCGAGATATGACCAAGGCCAACGGTCTGGCAAGCAAGTGGTCCGCCATAGGTCTGGTCGTTGGTATCGCTTTCTTCGTCATCAGTGCCGGGTTTGCTTATCTGAACATTGCGAACATGCGCACGAGCGAGGGCGAAATTCGTCAGACGCATACCGTCCTCACCACGCTGGACGACCTTCTCGCTGCCACGCTCGATGCCGAAACCGGGCAGCGCGGCTATCTGCTGACCGGACGCGAAAGCTATCTCGACCCCTATGTCGAGGGTGTTGCCATGGCGCGCGCAAAGCTGGTCGTCCTTGGAAATGCCACCCGGGACAACATGGTCCAGAAAGATAATCTCGCCGTGCTGGAGCGCAACATCGACCGCAAGCTGCGCGAATTGTCGGACACGATCGAGCTTCGTCGCGCAAGCGGCGTGCAGGCAGCGATCAGTGCGGTGGAATCGGATCGCGGCAAGGCGGCGATGGACGCGATCAGGGCGCAGATTTCCGGAATGACGCGCGAGGAACTGCGTCTGCGCGAAGTTCACATCGGCGAGATGGCCAGCGCGTCGCGAACCGCCATTCTCAGCGCCATCGGCACAAGCCTCAGCGGCATTGCATTGACGATCGCGATCTTCATGCTGCTGGTGCGCAACATGCGCAGCCGCGAGCGGCAGCAATGGCTCCAGGAGGCGCAGGTCGAGCTGGGTGAGGCGATGATGGGCGACAAGACCATCGCCGATCTTGCAGCCGCGATCCTCGCCTTTCTCGCCCGGAAAACAGGCAGCAACGCAGGCGCGCTGTTCAAGGGCGAAGACGGAAGCTTCAAGCGCGCAAACATGTTTGGCGTGCCAGCCGATGCGGATGTTGCGCAGCACTTCGCCTTGAACGAAGGCCTGCTGGGCAAGGTGGCGGCAGACGGTGCGCCGGTGGTGATCAACGACGTGCCGCCGGGATATCTCACGATCGGCTCGGCGCTTGGCCAGGATGTGCCGCGTCATCTCGTTATCGCGCCGACCAAGGCTGACGAGGTGGTCAATGCGGTCATCGAACTGGGCTTTTTCGACCCGGTCGATGATCTGGTGCTCGACCTTCTCGACCAGTCGCAAGGTGCGATCGGCATCGCGCTGCGTTCGGCGCGGTTCCGCTCGAGGCTCCAGGAAGCGCTGGCAGAGACCCAGCTACAGGCGGGCGAATTGCAAGCGCAAAGCGAGGAGCTGCGTGTTTCCAACGAAGAGCTGGAAGAGCAGGGCGCTGCACTGAGGGAAACCCAGGCCCGGCTCGAACTGCAGCAGGTCGAACTCGAACAGACCAACAGCCAGCTCGAGGAGCAGGCGCAGACGCTCGAGGCGCAGCGCGACGAGCTCGAGACCGCTTCGGCAACGCTCCAGCTCAAGGCGCGCGAGCTCGAACAGGCGAGCCAGTACAAGTCCGACTTCCTTGCCAATATGAGCCACGAGCTGCGCACCCCGCTCAACTCGCTGCTGATCCTTTCAAAGCTGCTGGCAGACAATCCCGAAGGCCAGCTGTCCGATGAACAGGTCAAGTTCGCCCGCACCATCCACTCCTCGGGCAACGACCTGTTGGTGCTGATCAACGACATCCTTGATCTGTCAAAGATCGAGGCAGGGCATATCGAGATCCAGCCCGCCCCAGTATCGACCCAGCGGCTGGCGAGCGACATTCAGAAGGTCTTCCAGCCGATCGCCGACGAGAAGGGGCTGGCGCTCGAAATCATCGTGGCGCCAGATTGCCCACCGATGATCGAAACCGACCGCATGCGGCTCGAACAGGTGATCAAGAACCTGCTGTCGAACGCGCTCAAGTTCACCGAACGCGGAAGCGTGCGCCTGACGCTGGCGCGCGCGGGCGACGACAGGGTTGCCATCGCGGTTGCCGACACCGGTATCGGCATCGCGCAGGAACAGCAGGACAGCATCTTCGAGGCTTTCCAGCAGGCCGATGGAACGATCAGCCGGAGATATGGTGGGACCGGGCTTGGCCTCTCGATTTCGCGCGAGCTTGCCCGTCTGCTCGGCGGAGCGATCAGGCTGGAAAGCAAGGTCGGCGAGGGGAGCTGCTTCACCTTTACCATCCCTGTCGAGTATGATCCGGCGCTGGTACCTGCCCGGCAGATGGCCGCAGCCGCGTCTCATGTTGCGCCAGCCCCGGCGGTCAAGTCGCGCTCCAAGGCTGCGCTGCCATCCTCGCTGCAGATAACCCAAGACGACCGCAACGCGCTCATCGACGGCAAGCAGCTTCTGCTGGTGATCGAGGACGACACGACGTTTGCTTCGATCATGTGCGATCTTTCACGCGAGATGGGTTTCCAGTGCATCGTCGCAGGGACCGCGCAGGAGGCGATCGCGATCGCGCGCGAGTACAAACCCAATGCGATCGTTCTGGATATCGGGCTGCCCGACCAATCAGGCCTCACCGTGCTCGATCAGTTGAAGCACACCGACGATACACGCCACATTCCGATCCACGTGATTTCGGGGGCCGACCAGGGCCAGACCGCGCTGGCGCTGGGAGCGATCGGTTTCCTGGGCAAGCCGGCACGGCGCGACCAGCTGGCCGAGGTGCTGGCAGGGCTGCAGGCCAAGCTTGCCTCGCGGATGCGCCGCGTGCTGATCGTCGAGGATGACGAGGTGCAGCGCGATGCGGTCGGCCAGCTGCTCAAGGCGCAGGATGTCGAGACCGTGGGCGTCGGAACGGCCGCGGACTGCCTCGACCGGCTGCGCAACGAGTCTTTCGATTGCATGGTGCTCGATCTCTCGCTCCCTGATGCCTCAGGATTTGCGTTGCTCGAGGGATTGAGCGCGGATGGCGAGCAGGCCTTCCCGCCGGTGATCGTCTATACCGGCCGCGACCTGACCGCCGACGAGGAACAGCGATTGCGCCGCTATTCGAGCTCGATCATCATCAAGGGCGCCAAGTCGCCCGAGCGCCTACTCGACGAGGTCTCGCTGTTCCTGCACCAGGTCGTCGCCGAACTCCCGCCCGAACACCGCAAGATGATCGCCAAGGCCCGGCATCGCGATGCCGCACTCGAAGGCCGCCGGATCCTCATCGTCGAGGATGATGTCCGCAACGTCTATTCGCTGACCAGCGTGCTCGAACCGCGCGGGGTGGTGATCCAGATCGCGCGCAACGGACAGGAAGCGCTCGATGCGCTCGAAGCGGCTGACGGCGAGGCCGGCAAGACGATCGATCTGGTGCTGATGGATGTGATGATGCCGGTGATGGACGGGTTGACCGCAGCCCGCACGATCCGCAACGCGTCCAAATGGAGCAAGCTGCCGATCATCATGCTGACCGCCAAGGCAATGCCCGACGATCAACAGAACTGCCTTGATGCGGGCGCCAACGACTATATGGCCAAGCCCATTGATGTCGACAAACTGCTGTCGCTCGTCCGCGTCTGGATGCCGAGATAGTGACCGAAACCATCGAAGACATCGAGATCGAGCTGCTGCTGCAGGCGGTATATCAGCATTACCATTACGACTTTCGCAATTATGCCCGGGCATCGATCAAGCGGCGGCTGCTCCATGCGCGCAGCCAGCTGGGTTATGACAGCATCTCGGCGATGCAGTCGGACGTGCTGCACGACCGGACGATGCTCCCGCGGTTGTTGAACTACCTCACCGTCCAGGTCAGCGAGATGTTCCGCGATCCGTCCTATTTCCGGGCGCTGCGGGAAAAGGTCATCCCGCATCTGCGGACCTATGCCTCGCTCAAGGTGTGGGTCGCCGGATGCAGCAACGGCGAGGAACTCTATTCGCTCTCGATCCTGTTTCGCGAGGAAGGGCTTGCCCACAAGACGCTGTTCTACGCGACCGACATTAACCCCACCGCGCTGCAGGCGGCAGAAGCCGGGGTCTACCCGCTCGACCAGATCCGGCTGTTCACCGAAAATCACCGCAAATCGGGTGGTCATTCGTCGCTGTCGGACTACTATACCGCCGATTATGGCCGCGCGGTGTTCGACAAGTCGTTGCGCAGCCAGGTCGTGTTTTCCGATCACAGCCTCGTTACCGACGCGGTCTTTGGCGAGATGCACCTGATCTCGTGCCGCAATGTGCTGATCTATTTCAACCGCGAGCTTCAGAATCACGCGATCGGCCTGTTTCATGATTCACTCGCGCGCCGGGGGTTTCTCGGGATCGGTTCGAAGGAAAGCCTGCGGTTCTCGGAGCACGCCGGTTCGTTTTCCGAGTTCGTCGGGGATGAAAAAATCTATCAGAGGACGACGCCGTGACTCCCAGGGCCATCGTCATCGGAGCATCGGCAGGCGGGGTGCAGGCGCTGTCGCGGATCCTTCCCGCGCTTCCCGCACGGTTTTCGATCCCGGTGCTGGTGGTCGTGCATGTGCCGCGCCGCAGGGACAATGCGCTGGTCGAGCTGTTCGGCGCGAAGTGCGCGGTCGATGTCAAGGAAGCCGAGGACAAGGAGGTGCTGGGTGGCGGGACGATCTATTTTGCGCCGGCCGACTATCACCTGCTGGTGGAAGGCGATGGATCGATTTCGCTGTCCTCCGAAGAGGCGGTCAACCATTCGCGTCCAGCGATCGACGTGCTATTCGAGACCGCAGCCGATGCCTTTGGTCCGGCGTTGACCGGGATCGTGCTGACCGGCGCGAACCATGACGGGGCGCAGGGCCTCAAAGCCATCGGCGCGGCAGGTGGTGTCGCGATCGTGGAGGCGCCCGAGACCGCCGAAGTGCCGACGATGCCCGCAGCGGCGCTTGAACAATGCCCCTCGGCGCGGGCGATGAGTTTCGACCAGATCACAACCTATTTGCAAGAGCTGGCAGCCCCATGACGGTGACCGACGGACAGATCAAATTCCTGCTGGTCGACGACCTTGAGGACAACCTGATTGCCCTCGAGGCGCTGCTCAAGCGCGATGGGCTTGTCTTTCATACCGCGGCCAGCGGCGAGGCTGCGCTCGAGCTGATGCTGGTCCATGATTATGCGCTGGCGCTGCTTGATGTGCAGATGCCGGGAATGGACGGGTTCGAGCTGGCCGAGTTCATGCGCAGCAACGAGCGGTCGCGGCATATACCGATCATCTTCGTCACTGCCGGAACAGGCGACACCGCGCGGCGCTTCCGGGGCTATGAGGCAGGCGCGGTCGACTTCATCCAGAAGCCGATCGAGGCCGATATCCTGCGGTCGAAAGCCAACGTGTTTTACGATCTGTACGAACAACGGCTGCAGATTGCCGCGCAGCGCGACGAGCTTGCCGAGCTTGGCAAATCTCTCCAGGCGGCCGATGCGCAGAAGAACCGCTTTCTTGCGGTACTGGCGCACGAGCTGCGCAACCCGATCATGGCGCTGATCGCGGGGTTGCGCCTGCTCGAGAGACGCGAGGGGACCGATGCGGCGCTTGAAATCCGCAACGCGATGAACCGCAGCCTCAGCCATATGACCCGCCTGGTCGAGGACCTTCTGGATATCTCGCGGATCGAACAGGGCAAGATCTCGCTGCGCAAAGACAGAGTTGTGCTGCAGGACGTACTCGCGTTCGCCGTCGAGACGGCACGCCCTGCCATCGATGCTGCGGGTCACAGGCTGCATCTCGACCTTCCCGATGATCCTGTCCAACTGCACGCCGACCACGCCCGCCTCACCCAGATCATCGGCAACCTGATCGGCAACGCGAGCAAATACACACCCGATGGCGGCGATATCCGTGTGTTCGTGAGCGTCGCGGGCACAAGCGCGGTGATCGAGGTCGCCGACAACGGGATCGGTATTGCCCCCGATCAGCAGCACCGGATCTTCGGTATCTTCGAACAGATCGCGCTGGGTGGCCGGATGAGCCAGGAGGGCCTCGGCATCGGACTTGCGCTGGTGAAGCAGCTGGTCGAGCTTCACAACGGGCAGATTGTGCTCAAGCACAGCGCGCCGGGTGAAGGCAGCACCTTTGAGGTCCGGTTGCCACTGGCGGACGGATGACGACTGAACCAATATATAGGTAACGCGTTGGTTGAATTATCAATTTGCGCGGAGATCACCAGCCCATGAAACGTCCCCTGCAACTCATGCTCTTGTCGCTGCCAATCCTGCTTGTGGCAGGTTGCGGGTCAGACCCTGCCAGCGATCCATCGGCATCCAACCCCGACACGCCCGCACCGGCGGCTGCGCAACCCCAGCCGGGCAGAACCAATGGCGGATCGCTCTGGCAGGGCGGTGAACAGCAATCGATCGACCTCCAGTCTGCGCATCCCAATGGCGTCGTGTTGCAATTGACCTCGATCCAGTCGCGCCAGATGGAAACAGCTATCGGGATCCGGGTGCTCAATGGTCGAGACCGGGCCATCGAGCTCAACCGGTTCAATAACCGCAATGGCTATATCGTGCTCGACAGCGGCGAACGGCTCTATCTCTCGCCGCCCGCCAACAACACCAAGGTCAGTATTCCTGCCGGCCAGACCTTCGAGGGCGAGCTGGTGTTTCTTGGGCGACTGCCTCCGGTGCAAAGCGCAGTGCTGATCCTCAACGAAAACGCCTCTGCGGACAACGAACACACATCTACCCCCGGTTTCCGGATCGATCTGCCGCTGACCGGCGCGGTATCATGACGGAGCGCTCGTTCGTCAGCGTGGCCGCTGCATTGCTCGCGGGCTCGGTCATGGTTTCCGCGTGTGACGGCGGGATATTGGGCGGCGGTGACGGTACGCCGGTCGATATCCAGGAGGCCCATCCATCCGGCGTGGTTCTCAATGTCAGGACAATCCGGATCGATGGCGAGCGCACTGCGGTCGATCTGACGGTCATCAATGGGCGCGATCGCGAAATTCGGCTCAACCAGGGGCGTGAGAACAGTTATGTTCTGGGCGATGGTGGAGAAAAGCTGCTGCTCGTGCCGCCCTCCGGCAATACGACCCTGGCCGTTCCGGGTACACGGGCAACGGACATGACCCTTGTCTTCGAAGGCGCTGCATCGGGCAGCGGAAATATCACCCTTGTCCTGAACGAGAATGGCAGTTTGGAAAGCTATTCGAACAATCCGCGCTTTCAGATCAGCCTTCCCGTCTCGGGAAGCGGCGGCTCGGCGCCGGAAATCTCGGCGATGTCCAACCTGCGCCCGATCCCGATGACCAGGCTTGGCCCGGCGAGCACCACGGGATCGACGCTGGGCAGCACCACCCAGGGGTCCAGCGACCTTCGCGCGGTAGAAGCGCTCAAATCGGAACTTGGCGCAGTCGAAACCGATCGCGGAACGTTGGTTTCGCTTCCTGGCGATGTGACCTTCGATTTCGACAAGGCATCGATCAAGGCGGATGCACGTGCGACGCTGGGCCAGCTGGCGGAGCTGATCAGTGCAAATGGAGGCGGCGTCATCATGATCGAGGGACACACCGACTCCCGAGGCGATGATGCCTATAATCAGCGCCTGTCGCTGGCGCGCGCTGAAGCGGTAAAAACCTATCTCGCCGAGAAGGGCGTCCCGGCCGATCGCATGCGAACCTTGGGGCTGGGTGAAACCCGTCCGGTGGCTGCAAATGCGGGGGCGGACGGATCCGACGATGAGGCGGGCCGTCAACGCAACCGCCGGGTCGAGGTGATCCTACCGCAAGGCGGCACTGCAGCGGGATCGGGGTAGACCGGGTCGGCACGAGCCTTCAGCCACAGACGGACTGCGGCGAGCTTGAATAGGGTTTCGACCGACAACCGGCGGATTTTTCAGCGACTGGCCTCGAAAAAGGTGTCGGGAAGCCGCTCGATTACTCTTGCAGCCAATGCGTCTGCGCCTGCACGGCTGAAATGGCTTGAGCTATCGGAGAAATAAGCGTCGCCGTTACCATCGAAAGCGGCCGACAGGTCGATCACGCCAGGCAGATTCTCAGCCGCGATCCGCGCGCGAAACTCGCGGACTGTGAGATCGAGACTATTGAAAAAATCCGTGTCCAACGAGCCCCGCAAACCCGCCGCATTCGATTCGTTTCCGTACAGGAGCGGCGCGATCACCACGGCAAATTGCGTGTTCTGTTGACGCCCGTACTCCAGCGCAGCCCGCAATTGGTAAAGCGATTGTTCGACGACTGCGGTGCGCGCTTCGGGTGTTGCGCACGGATATTCCTTCGGTATGGCCCCGATGCGGTGGAGCATGCGCTTGGGGATCGCAATCAGTGCTGGCTCATGCTCCGACTGCGCCGAGACAGGCTCACACGCCAGGTACAGCTCGACATTGCTGAACAGAAAGATGGCGAAGTCGGGCGCATCTATCCTGGCCGCCAGATGGCGCCAGTGCAGCATGCTTTGGGCAGTGGTCCGCGCTGGCCCCGCGATCACAGCCACGTTGATGTCAGCCCGGCTGCGTTCGATCGCGGCGGCCAGGGTGGCATCGTCCGCCACATAATGCCCAAAAGCCTGCGACGATCCCAGCAGAATGCCTTGCGCGCCGTCTCGCCGGGGCGTTCCGGTGGAACGCACGCCCAATGCATCGACTTGCAGCCCCGGCCCCGATACCGGTTCCACGATCTTGCCCAGACCCGCAACGGACCGCTCGCGGTAATTCGTCCAGCCAGCGGGGCGCGATGCCACATCAGCCGCCGAAGGCATGGCCGCACGCCAGATTGTGCGTGCGGCGGGATAGGCCAGGTCGACCAGCCCGTCGAGCAATGCCAGGACGATCAGCGCCTGTGCAGCCCACATGCCGTATCGACCCAATGCGCCCCGCTTGGGTGGCGGTGCGTGCTCGGCGGCGGTGTGCTCGGCATCAGTCAAGCGGAACCTCCTCGGCATAGGACTGCGCCAGTTTCGTGTCCTGCTGGTGCTTTTCCATAATACAATTCCCCACGACGAGGACGTCGAGGCCCGTACCCATGAAGCAGCGAAATGCATCTGCGGGGCTCTGGACGATTGGCTCTCCGCGCACATTGAAGCTGGTATTCGCAAGCACCGGGCATCCCGTGTGTGCCTTGAATGCAAGAAGCAATGAATGGAACCGGGGGTTGTCGTCCGCCGTGACGGTCTGGACGCGCGCCGAGAAGTCGACATGGGTGACCGCCGGGATATCCGACAGTGGCGTATTGAGGCCGTGCGCCAGGTCCCGCCGGTGTTCGGCATGGGCCGTTCGATGCGCCTGTGCCACCGGGGCGGTGATCAGCATGAAAGGCGATTCCTCGCCAAGATCGAACCAGTCGCCGGCATCCTCGGCGAGGACGGCGGGCGCGAACGGGCGAAAGCTTTCCCGGAACTTGATCTTCAGATTGAGCCGCCGCTGCATGTCCGGAGCGCGCGGATCGGCGAGGATCGAGCGGTTGCCCAGTGCGCGCGGCCCAAACTCGCTTCGTCCTTGAAACCAGCCCACGGCCTTTCCGGCCTTAAGCGCCTGCGCTGTCCGATCCACGACGAGATCGTCGGTCAGCAGCTCATATCTTGCGCCTGCAGCGTCGAGCGCGGTCTGGGTCTCGCTGCCCGAATAGCCCGGCCCCAGATAAGCGTGCCGCATCGCATGCGCTTCGGGCTGGGGTCGCTCGCCACCAAGCTCAAGATGCCAATAGGCAAGCGCAGCGCCCAAAGCGCCCCCGGCATCGCCCGCCGCCGGCTGGATCCAGATGTTCTCGAAGGCTCCGTCGGCAATCAGCTTTCCGTTGGCGACACAATTGAGCGCCACACCGCCGGCAAGGCATAGATTGTTTTCGCCGGTTCTGCGGGCAAGATCGCGTGCCATGCGGACGACGGCCAGTTCGGTGACCTGCTGGATCGATGCGGCCATGTCGGCATGAAATTGCTCGAAGGGCGATTCAGGCTCGCGCCGTTCGCGACCGAAAAGCGCGTCGAACCGCGCGTTCGTCATCGTAAGGCCTGTACAATAATTGAAATAACGCTGATCGAGATGGAACGACCCATCCTCGCGCAGGTCTATCAGGTTGTCCAAGATACGTTGCGCGAAGCGCGGCTCTCCATAGGGGGCCAAGCCCATCAGCTTGTATTCGCCCGAATTGACCTTGAAGCCGGCATGGTAGGTGAACGCCGCATAGAGCAGACCCAGCGAGTGCGGGAAGCGCAGCTCGCGGTCGATGCGAAGGTCGGAACCGCTCCCCACACCTGCCGAGGTGGTGGTCCATTCGCCGACGCCATCCATTGTCAGCACCGCGGCAGATTCAAACGGTGATGGATAAAAGGCTGATGCTGCATGACTGAGGTGATGATCGCTGAAGCGCAGCTTCTCTGGATCGCCCATCGCAGGGTCGATCCGGCCGAGAGCCTTGCCGAGCAACCTGCGTTGGAACAGCTTCTCGCGCCCCCAGATTGGCATGGCTTCCCGGAAGGAACGAAATCCAGAGGGCGCGAACGCAAAATAGGTGTCCAGCAGCCGCTCGAACTTGAGGAACGGCTTTTCGTAGAAGACAATATGATCGATCTGCGATCCACTGATGCCTGCTTCGGCGAGGACGTATTGGATCGCGTTAGCAGGAAAGCTGGCGTCCTGCTTAACACGTGTGAAGCGTTCTTCCTGCGCCGCAGCGACGATCCGGCCATCGGTCACCAGCGCGGCCGCGCTATCGTGATACAGGGCGGAAATTCCGAGTATGCTTGTCATTCGTAGGCTCCGGCCAAGCTCAGAACGGCCGGTCGAAATTCGCTTTCCGGCCAGCCGGATCGCGCTCTACCCAATACGACTGCGAAGCCGGCGCACGCTTCAGCGCGAGCCTGTCGCTCCCGACCGCACGCAGCACTAGCGCCAACGGCGTCACCACCAGGAAGAACATTGCGCCAAGGATGATCAGGCTGGTCAGCTTGTGCAGCTTTTGCCCGAAGGCGAGCCAGATCCGGTTCGCAGGTGCCAACAGCGCCGGGCGCAGCCAACTGATCGCAGCCAGGCCGATGACCAAAGCGCCCAGCCACATATTGGGCTGGCGGCCGGCAAACAGCGGCAGCACCATAAATCCTGACGCAACCAGCGCCATGGTGATGCCAAATGCCTTGGGAGAACCGGGTGACCGAACCTCGGCCAGGGTGTTTTCGTCGCGAACCATCGCGCGGCCCCTAGCATACACGATCAGATGAGGGGAGGAATTTGATGTCAGGGCGAACGCGCTTGTCGATCACAAGGCCGCATGGTACTGCGCGCCCAGCTCGGGAGGCTAGGCTGTTGGTTTTTTTTAGAGATCTGTTCGGCTTTTTGTTCGCCAAGCGTTCACGCCTGATTTTCATACCGTTCCTTCTGCTGTTCGTCTTGTTCGTTGGCGTGCTGGCTGTTTCAGAGGGAACCGCCTGGGCACCGTTGGTCTACGCCATTTTCTGATGCTGCCGGACGGCTCTAAACCCCATCCACTCCGCAGGATGGCGGGCACCGTCGGCCTGTTGCTGCTGGGTGTGGTCCTGGCGATCGGTGCCGGTGAAGCACTTGTGCGGATATCGACGGCGGACCAGCGCAATTATGTCGTCGAAATGTGGCGCTATGCCAAGCTGCTCAAGCGTCCAAGTGACGATCCGGCGATCGGTCACGAACATGTTCCGAACCGAACCGCGCAGCTGCAGAACGTGGAGATATCGATCAACAGCCTTGGCATGCGCGGTCCCGAGCCCAAGGCAGATGCGCACCGACGCATCGCCATCATCGGCGATTCACTGGCGCTTGGTTGGGGTCTTTCGGATACGGAATCGTTGCGTGGCCAATTACAGGCCGCGCTCCCGGACGATGTCGATGTTGTGAACGACGGCGTCGGCAACATGAACCTGTCGCAGATCTCGGCGCACTGGGCGCGCACAAATGCGCGACTTCCGGTCGACACCGTGATCCTGCTCACATCGTTTCGCGCGCCGATCCAGCAACCGGCACCGACGCGCAACCCGATCCTGCGCAACAGCGCACTGAGTGCGATCCTGTTTACCTATGCCGCAACGCTGACGAGCGGTGCCTCCGGTCGCGATGACATGGTTGCGGCGGTGCGCAAGGAATGGACGACCGGCCCTGGGGCTGCGGCAATGCACAAGGGGTTCGATCAGATCGCCGCACTCGCCCGCGCCCGGGGATACCGGGTTATCTTGGCAGCAGTGCCCGAAATGCACGACCTTCAGAACTATCCGTTCGAGTTCATCACCGAGATACAGCGCGCTGAGGCTGTGAAGCACGGCTGGACGTTCGTCGACCTGCGGCCGTCATTGCTCGGCAAGTCGGCGGAGGAATATTGGGTGACCGAGCAGGACGTCCACCTCAATGCCGCAGCGACCACCTTGGTTGCAGACCGCCTTTTGCCGCTCCTCACTGTTGACTAGCAAGGCGCGGTGGATCCTGTCGACACCAAGCAGCATCCCGGCCTTCCCATTCGCATCTGGTAGCCCATGCTGTTCCAACTCCCCAATTTTCTGATCTTCTTCACCGTGTTCGTTGCAGGGCTGCTGGTGATCCCGCGCGCAGTCCGAATGGAATACGTGCTTGGTGCCAGCCTCTTTTTCTACGCCTGGTGGTATCCCCCGTTTCTGATCGTGCTGCTTGGCTTGATCCTGCTGGGATGGGCAGGATCGCATCTGGTTGCACGAAATCGCGGTTGGCTTGGGCTGATCGTTGTCGCAGCGTTGATCCCCTTATTGGTCTTCAAATATACCGACTTCATCCTTGAAACGGTTGAGGATGCCACGGGCTTGCATACACCCCGCATGGATTGGCCGCTCCCGCTGGGCATTTCTTTTGTCACCTTCACAATCATCGCTCTGTTTATCGATGTCGCACGCCGCAAGGATATCCGGCCCGCCAGCCTGCGGGATACGGCGCTTTTCATTTCCTTTTTTCCCCAGCTGATTGCTGGTCCGATTCTCCGTTCGAACGATCTGGTGCCGCAGCTTCCGGCGATCCGTTTTGACGCCAAGGCCTTTTCACCCAATCTCGCGCTTTTCACTGTCGGCATGCTCAAGAAGGTGATGATCGCCGATCCCATTTCGACCATCGTGGATCGGCATTATGCCGCAGCTGGCGCTACCACCGGCGCGGAAGCCGCTATCGCGACGCTCGGGTTCATGACGCAGATATACTGCGATTTCAGTGCATATTCCGATATGGCGCTGGGATTGGCCGGCATGCTGGGCGTTGCGCTCCCAGAAAATTTCCGGTCGCCCTATCGCGCCACATCGATGACCGAACTCTGGCAGCGTTGGCACATGACGCTCAGCTTCTGGCTGCGCGACTATCTTTTCCGCCCGCTCCACGCCCGGCTGCTGCACATCGCTCGTTATCTGTCGATCGTGCTTACCATGACGATATCCGGATTGTGGCACGGGGCTGCCTGGACATTCGTGCTTTGGGGCCTCGTCCAAGGGTGCATCATGGCGGTCGAAGGCTCCACGGGCTATTCAAAGATTGCGCGCAATGCACGCGGCCCAGCGCGCTGGAGCTTCATCATGATCGCCATGGTCACATGGTACGTCACGATGGTCATGTTCCGCGCACCCGATCTGGGGGCTGCCGTCGATATCTATTCGGGAATGCTGGGCTTGCGGGGCTGGGGCGGTTGGCCTGAAGGTGCCACTATGGTCGTGGCATTGACGGCAGTGGTCTTCGCGACCCACCATCTCGATCAGGCACCGCGGATCGTTGCTGCTGCAGCGCGCGTGCCGGCACCACTGGCGATCCCCATCCTGCTTTCGATCACCATCGCTTGCGCCATCATCGCGGCAGGCCGCCCGGAAAGCTTCTATTACTTCGACTTTTAAAACGTCGGTCCGCAATTTCGCTGAGCCGCTGCCGACGCCTGCAATGTGATCCGGGGGTTGAAGGCCGAGCAGGTGCTGGTGGACCGGGAGGCGCATCGGCGCGATGCCTGGGTCAAACCGCCCTGAGCCCTTGCGGCATCGGCGATGGCGGCTGGTCTTTGCGGCTGCGCGCGTAAATTGCGCGCAGGTTGCCGATCGACATGGGACGGCCGAACAGGAAGCCCTGCAGCTTGTCGCATCCGGCTGCGCGGAGCAAGGCTGCCTGTTCATGGGTTTCGACACCCTCTGCGGTGACCTCCATATCCAGCCCGCGTGCCAGATTGATCGCTCCGGCCACCAGCAGCGACGCTTTGCTGTCGGGACTGAGGTTCGCCAGCAGCGATTTGTCGATCTTCACATGGCTGAAGCCGTATGTGCGCAGATAATGAATGCTGGTGAAGCCCGTTCCGAAGTCATCGAGCGCGATCGACAGCCCCATCGCCTTGAACGATTTGATCGTCCGGATCGCGGTTTCGGGTTGCGACAGGAGATATCCCTCGGTGATCTCAAGCTGCAGCCGCTGAGGAGGGAACCGGGTCTGCTCCAGCACATGCGCTACCTGCCGCAGAAAGCCGGGGTCTCGAAACTGCGCGGGCGACGCATTGACGCTCAGCGTGATGTCGCGCAGCGGACCGACGTCGCGGCAGGCACGCTCGAGTACGAACATCCCGAGGGGATGGATCTGACCGGTCGCCTCAGCGACCTCGATGAACTGCTGCGGCGATAGCGCTCCTGCCGCCCGGCGAGGCCAGCGGATCAGCGCCTCGGTGGCCACGATCTTGCCGGAGTGCGCATCGACAACCGGCTGATAGACGACATCGAACTCATTGTTGGCGAGCCCTGTGCTGATCTCCGCCTCGATCGCCATTCGGCGCAACCGCCCGCGATCCAATGCGGATGTGTAAAAGGCAATCTTGCCCTTTGTGCCGGTCTTGACATGGTACATCGCGGTATCGGCGCGCCGCAGTAGTTCATGCGAGGAACAGGTGCCATCGGCATTGGTGGCGATTCCGATGCTGGCGCCGACCTGCAGGATATGCCGGTCCACCAGTACGGGGAGCGCAATCTCGTCGCTGATGCTCTCGGCCATGGATTTGGCAACAGCGGCAGCGCCGGGGGTCTCGACCAGGATGACGAACTCGTCTCCGCCCACCCGCGCGAGCATCGAATGCGGCGGGCAGAGGTGATCGATGCGGGCACTCAGGCTGCGGATCAGGCTGTCACCGGCTTGATGCCCGTGCGTGTCGTTGATGTCCTTGAAGCCATCCAGATCGATGAACAGCACCGCCAGTCCATCGAGCGTATCGCTCTGCTGGTCATCGATCCGATCGAGCTTGGCCAGCAGCTGGCGCCGGTTGGGCAACCCGCTCAACGCATCGGTCAGTGCTATCTTGCGGTTTTCCTCGCTCAGCTTTTCGGTTTCTGCCTGCCGGTTGCGCAGATCACGTTGCGAGCAGATCAGCTTCGAAAAATCGATGTTGTAGCGGTGGGTGACGATCATCATGCCCACCCCGACGCAACCCAGCACGATGGCCTTGGCCATCATCTGGCCCTGATCAGCGATGCTGAAGAAGATGACAAAACTCAGCGTACTGGTTGCCGCCACCCGCATTGCCGCAGCTCGTATGGTCATAAGGCAGAACACGGTGCTGACCTGAGTCAAGCCCAGGAAGAAGGTGAGGTGGCCCCGGGAATAGGCATCGCCACTGCTGTAAATCCACATGCACCAGAACTCGATCGTCAGAGTCATGATGACCGCCAGCGTGCAGGTCCGCCGAATCTGCAAGGCGATTTCCGCATCCGAGAACAGCTTTGCACCATCCTGCCGCCACCACCATGACGCCCGAACCAAGGCAATCGTGCAGATGATCACCGGCATGATAAATGTCTGAAAAATCATCGATGGCCTGAAAAAAGCCACCATGACCGCCGCAGTATTGCAGATCAGGATCAAATATAGGAGTGGCATCTGCTTCGAAAACGAACGGAACTGCGCACGTGCGAGTTCGGCATCGTCGATTTCAAGCGCAAACAGGTCATGAAAGACCTTTCGCATCGCCCGCACGCCTGAAAGTTGCAGAATATGTGACATAACCAGCCTTGCGCATATCGCGAAGTGCTTACCGAATTCTGAAGAGCATGCTGCGGTTCGTCGCGGTCATGGGCCCCAGGCGGATGCAATGGTCGGGATCCAAGCGCGGTTTCCGGTCTGGAACTGCCCGAACGCGAACGCGTAAGCTTGCTTCTACAGGAGCAGGGAAAGTCATGATAGACAAGTTGCGGCGGCTTGAGACTTTTGCGCGCGCCGGATGGTTTGCACGCGGCGTGGTCTATTGTTTGCTCGCTTATATCGCGCTGACCGGTGCAGGCGCATCCGACGCAAGCCCACAGGGAGTATTTCGGTCAGTGCAGGATATGCCGGGCGGATCAGTTCTGCTCGGCCTGCTTGCGCTCGGCCTGGCGCTTTACGGTGCCTACAGGCTGTATGGCGCGGCAATGGACTCCGAAGGCAAGGGTGACGATGCCAAGGGCATCGCAATCCGGATTGGCTATGCTGCCAGCGGGATCGCCCATTTCCTCATGGCCTTTGGGGCGATCCGGCTCGCATCAGGTGGGGCGGGGGGCGAAAGCGGTAAACAGGAACAGGCGGCCGCGGGCATGATGCTCGATCTGCCGCTTGGTGGACCTGTCCTGGGCGCGGTGGGATTGTGTTTCCTGGCTGCTGCGGCGCATCAGGCGACCAAGGCCTGGACAACCGAATTCATGGAAGGCGTCGCTGCAGGCGCGCCCCAATGGGTCGTTCCCGTTGGCCGGGCAGGACTTGTTGCCCGCGCGGTCGTATTCAGTGTCATCGGGATTTCGCTGATCCGCGCCGGTTGGTTCGAGGCCGCAGGCGAGGTCAAGGGTCTGGGCGATGCGCTGTCGTCGCTGAACGATCATCCCGAGCTCTATCTGCTCGTGGCATCTGGCCTGTTTCTGTTCGGCGTGCACAGCTTTGTCGAGGCCCGGTGGCGCCGCATTCGCGACGAGGACGTAGTGTCCCGGCTGAAGGCAAAAGCGGGCAGCGCCTAGGTCATCAACCAACTCCTCCGGCTTCGACGACGAGATAGCGCAAACGAGAAAGGGCCGCAGACTGAGCGATGATCTGTGCGCCGGTCGATCTGTCTGACCTGCCTGTCGAAAGACGGCATGCTGCGCTCGTGTAGCCATGCACCGGGCTGAGCAGGCCACCGGGCCGAGCGAACCAGCGTGCCGGGCGACGAGCATCGTATCGGGCAGGATGAAGAGGTCGGACGTGAGCGTAGGGGCGGACAACTGGGTTTTCAGGTCTTCGGGCAGGATCGAGCGCATCGAGGCGCGTCTGACTGTATTCAGCGGCCGATTGACACCGCTTCAAGGCCGGACGCCGGGATTTGAACGGATTGGCGCGCTGAACGTTGGTACGCGACACCCTGCCTCGCGGTGATCCCAAGCCAAGACCTGGGGACGCGGTACCAGGAACCGAACAGGAGCCACCGCTGCGATGACCGATGCAACCCATTCCGCAGCGATTCCAGCCCTTGCGCAAGCGCAGTCCTATCCCGTCATCCGGCTGAGCCCCGAGGTTGCATCTTCGGCGGAGCGCTGGATCGCGGTGGAGGCGCCCGTAGCGATCGAGGTGAACGGCCTTGGCTATGCGGTGATGATGGCCTCGCCTGCCGGTCTGGTCGAGTTCGGAACGGGGTTTGTGTTCACCGAAAAACTGGTCGCCACGCTGGACGATCTTATCGATGTCACCCCGCACGAAGTCGCACAGGGCTGGCTGCTGCGGATCCGGGTCGCCGAACATTGCTTTGCTGCGGTGCGCGAACGCATCCGCCACCGCATCGCCGACAGCGGCTGCGGGCTTTGTGGTCTGGAAAATCTGGAACAGGCGCTACGCCCGCTGCCAATGATCGAAACGGCGCCCTTAGCCGAGCCAAGCGCGATCTTTGCGGCGCTTGCAGCGCTTCCGGCTGCGCAGATGCTGAACCGGCAAACCGGCGCCGTCCACTCGGCGGCGTTGTGCAGTGCGCAAGGGGCTATCGAGCTGGCGCGCGAGGACGTCGGGCGCCACAACGCGTTCGACAAGCTGATCGGCGCGGCGTTGCTGTCGGGGCGCGCGATGGATCGGGGCTTTGTGCTGCTGTCATCGCGCTGCAGCTATGAGCTGGTCGAAAAGGCAGCGATCGCAGGCGTCACGATGCTGGTGACGATCTCTGCACCCACGTCGCTGGCGGTCGAACGCAGCAAGGCGTGCGGGCTGACATTGGTGTCGCTGGCGCGCGCAGACAATGTTCTGGTGCTCAACGATCCGCACGGGCTGTTTACAACGACAATTCCGGCTGCTGACGAAATGACAGCTGCAAAATAGGTCCGAGCCCGATTGTCTCGTTGCTGCCATGGAACCTCAGCGCTGTTGGAGCTTAATTGAGGGAACCCCAAAGGATACAGCAGCATGACAGACGAACCCCGCAACGACGATACCATCGATACGGTCACGTATGAGGGGTCTTCGGGCGGCTGGGGGTCGATGCGCGGCATGGTTCAGACCATGGCGCGGCAGATGTCATCGCCAGGTGCGCTGGGTACGCTGAGCACACAGAACAAGACCGGCGGTTTCATGTGCACCAGCTGCGCCTGGGGCAAGCCGAAACATCCGCATGCGTTCGAGTTCTGCGAAAACGGTGCCAAGGCGACCTTGTGGGAACTGACCTCGCAGCGCTGCACGCCCCAGTTTTTCAGCCAGCACAGCGTATCGGACCTGCGGTCGTGGACCGACCATGATCTCGAGATGACCGGGCGGCTGACGCACCCGATGCGTTACGATGCGGCCAGCGATCATTACGTCGAATGCAGCTGGGACGAGGCGTTCACCGCGATTGGGTCCGAGCTGAAATCGATCGATCCCAAGTCGGCGGTTTTCTATGCATCGGGGCGCGCCAGCCTGGAGACATCGTATCTCTATGCTCTGTTCGCGCGGCTGTATGGACACAACAACCTGCCCGACAGCTCGAACATGTGCCACGAGACGACATCTGTGACGCTGAACGAGCTGATCGGCTCGCCGGTCGGTACCTGCACGCTCGAAGACTTCGAGGAGTGCGACGCGATCTTCTTTTTCGGGCAGAACCCCGGCACCAACAGCCCGCGCTTTCTTCATCCGCTGCAAAAGGCGGTCGAGCGCGGATGCAAGATCGTGACCTTCAACCCGATCCGGGAAACGGGTTTGTTGAGCTTCACCAACCCGCAACGCCCCGGCCAGATGCTGACCGGCCGCGATACCGATCTGAGCTGCCAGTACCTGCAGGTGCGCGCAGGCGGCGATATCGCTGCGATCATGGGGCTGTGCAAATATGTGTTTGCGCAGGACGAGGCGCGTGGCGGCACGCTGATTGACCGGGCGTTCATCGCCAAGCACTGCACCGGGTTCGACGCGTTCCGGGACAAGGCTGCTGCAACGTCGTGGGAGCGGATCGAGCAGGAATCGGGGCTGCGCCGCGCGGACATAGAGGAAGCCGGCAGGGTGTATGTCGAGGCTGAACGCGTCATCGGCATCTATGGCATGGGGCTGACCCAGCATGTGCATGGCTTCGAGAACATCGCGATGCTGCTCAACCTGCTGCTGATGCGTGGCCATATCGGTCGTCCCGGCGCGGGCATCTGCCCGGTGCGCGGCCATTCCAATGTCCAGGGTCAGCGCACCGTCGGGATCGCCGAGAAACCCGAGCTGGTCCCGCTCGACAAATTTGCCGAAATGTTCGATTTCGATCCGCCGCGCGATACCGGCATGACGACGGTCGATGTCTGCGAGGCCGTGCTCGATCGCAGCGCCAAGGCGTTTATCGGGCTCGGCGGGAATTTCCTGCGCGCGATCCCCGATCAGGGCCGGGTGGAACCTGCATGGGAGGATCTGCAGCTGACGGTGCAGATCGCCACCAAGCTCAATCGCGGGCATCTGTTCAATGGCCGGACGTCCTATCTGCTGCCCTGTCTGGGGCGCAGCGAAGAAGACATTCAGGCCAGCGGCCCGCAGACCGTGACGATCGAGGACAGCTTCAGCCATGTGCATGGGTCGCTTGGCCACCGAACGCCGGCGAGCGAACACCTGATGTCGGAACTGGCGACCGTCGCGGGGATCGCCAAGCAGACGCTTGCGCCCAATCCGGCGGTGCGCTGGGACGCATGGACTGCCGATTACGCAATCGTCCGCGATCTGATCGCCGAGACCTTTCACGAGGAATTCCATGACATGAACGCGCGGATGTTCGAGGCGGGCGGCTTCTATCGCGGCAACAGCGCGCGTGAACGGATCTGGAAGACGAAAAGCGGCAAGGCTCAGTTCACTGCGCCCGAAATGCTGGCGGCTACCAATGTGGCTGATGAAGAGGGGCGGTATCGTTTGGTGACGGTGCGCTCCAACGACCAGTTCAACACCACGATCTATGGCTATAGCGACCGGTTGCGCGGGATCGAAGGCAAGCGCGATGTCATCCTGATCAGCCCGGCCGATATCGAGGCGGCAGGGTTCGTCGCCGGCCAGCGGGTGCGGATCGTCGGTGATGCGGGTGATGGCCACCACCGCCAGATCGATCACTTCGAACTGGTGCCCTATGATCTGCCGTCTGGAACTATCGTCGGCTATTATCCCGAACTCAACCCGCTGATTGCGCTGAATCATCACGACCAGACCTCGAAAACCCCGGCCAGCAAGGCTGTGCCGGTCAGGCTCGAAGCGGAATCCTGATCATCGGCGATACCGTGCATAAAGATCCGGTCGGCGACGCGATCGCCGAGGCGGCACCTGAAATCCTTGCGGGCAAGGCCACGAAGCCCTTTGCGCAGATGGCGGTGCTCGCGGTGCTCGCAGGCATGTTCATCGGCTTTGGCTCGATCGCGGCCTTGGTCGCGCAATCGAACATGGCGGATGCAGGCGCGGTGCAGCTGCTTTCGGGCGTAGCGTTTTCGGTCGGGCTGATGCTGGTGATGGTGGTCGGCACCGAATTGTTTACCGGCAACACGCTGATGGTGCTTCCGGTCGCCACCGGCGAACTGGCGGCGGGCCGGATGCTGGGTGCCTGGACCGTGGTCTGGCTGGGCAATCTTGTCGGCAGCCTGTTGCTCGCCGGGTTGTTCTTCGCCGCTGGCGGGCTGACCGATGGTGTCGGCGAGGCGGCGGTTTCGCTCGCGGATGGCAAGCTCGAAAAGTCGGCACTCACGGTGTTCTGTTCGGGAATTCTCGCCAACATCCTTGTGTGCCTGGCTGTCTGGATGGCGATGGCGGCACCGACGATCCCGGCCAAGATCCTCGTCATCCTGGGTCCAGTAACGATCTTCGTGGCTGCGGGGCTTGAGCATTCGATCGCCAATATGTCGATCCTGCCGCTTGGTTGGCTGGCAGATACCTCGGCCCCGCCCAATCTCGCCGGTGCCGTGACCAACCTTGTGTTCAGCACTCTGGGCAACATTGCAGGCGGCGCAGCGCTTGCGCTTGCCATCACCTTTGGCCACGGCACCCTGGGCAAGTCCGAGGCTGACAGAACACCGTCATAGTATGCGGCAGGTGGTGGGCAGGGCAGGGGAAAGTGACCGGTGCGGCATTACCTTGAGCATGGCCTTTTCAGCATTCGCCCTGACCCGTTCCGGTGACGTGCTGATCGGACGGATGGCCCGGCAAACTGCGGAACGTCGGCCACGCTGCCCCGTTCTTGTCAAAACCACCCCTTTCCATCGCAGGAGCCCGACCGATGACCGTCCTATCCCTTCGCCCTCATAGTCAAGCCCGTCTGGAGACTCCCGCATGAGCGGCGAGCGCGCGCGCCCGGTGGTGGTTATCACCGGGGCGGAAGGTAACATCGGTCGCTCGATCATCGCGGCGCTGGAGCAAGACTATACGGTCGTGGGCCTTGACCGCGAAGCGGGCGACGATGCGCGGATCATCGCGGCGGATCTCAGCTCGGCTGCCTGTGTCGATGCCGCGCTGAAGCAGGTGCGCGCGACCCATGGCGAGCGGCTGGCGAGCGTCATCCATCTGGCCGCCTATTTCGATTTTACCGGTGAGGACCACCCCCTCTACAAGTCGCTCAATGTCGAAGGCACCCGCCACCTGATGCGCGCGCTGCAAAGCTTCGATGTCGAACAGTTCGTTTATGCCAGCACGATGCTGGTTCACGCCCCTGGCCGCGCGGGCGAGCAGATCGATGAGGACCGCGCCATCGACCCGCAATGGGTCTATCCGCGCTCGAAGGCGCAGGCCGAGGCGGTGCTGCGCGAGGAAGCCGGGGGCATGCCGGTGGTCATCCTGCGGCTCGCAGGGCTTTACGACGAGGAGACGATGGTGCCGACGCTGGCGCACCAGATCGCCCGCATTCGCGAAAAAAACGTCCAGAGCCATTTGTATTCGGGCGACGGCGAGGCTGGGCAGGCGATGCTCCACCGCAATGATCTGGTCGATGCGATCCGCCGCACCGTGGCTTGCCGCGCGGAACTGAGCAACGATGTCGCGCTGCTGGTCGGCGAGGCCGAGGCGGTGGGCTATGCCACGCTGCAGGACCGTATCGGCGCGCTGATCCACGGCAGCGACGGCTGGACGACGTTGCGCGTTCCCAAGCCGCTCGCCGCGGCGGGCGCATGGGCGCAGGACAAGCTTGAGCCGATCATTCCCGATGCCATCGACAAGGGCGAGGAGCCGTTCATCAAGCCATTCATGGTGGCAATGGCCGATGATCATTATGCGCTCGATATCTCCCGTGCGCGCGAGCTGATCGGCTGGAGCCCGCGCCACCGGCTGCTCGATACGCTGCCCGCGATGATCGCCGCGCTGCTGCGTGATCCCGAAAGCTGGTACGAGGCCAATGGCGTCCCGACGGGCGGGTGAGCCAAAGCGCCAAACTGTGCGCGGTGCGCGCGCAAAGCGCGGACGATGGGGATGGCGGGTGGGATCATACCGCAGCCGGGGGCATGTCGGACCGCAGGTCTTGAACCGGACAAGCCCGTCCCCCACGCAGGTCAGCCTCACTACAGGGTGTTCCAACGCGCCCCGTCAGCAGGGCGCAAGGACCAGCACCGGGAGTCCGACAAAGACCGTCGCTGCAATGGCGGTGATCTGGAGATAGCGCGCTGAGCGCATCAGCCGGGGGGCCAGATCGTGGCGAACGCCCCACCGCTGCACGAACCGGGCCTGCAGCACGATCACGCCCAGCGAAACCACCCATAAACCGATCTGCGCAATCTGTCCGCTCGTGCGGTAAAGCGCGAAACCGCCCGCACATTGCGCGCCGTGGAGCGCATATGCGATCACGAACCATGCGGCCCAGAGCAGCAGGCCGGACAGCAAGACGACCGATGCTTTAAACATGTCAGAGCTCCGGGTCATAGCCGCGACACTGCCAGAGCAAGTGCGCCGATCAGCGTGACCGCGCCGGTATAGCCGTGCCATTGCGCCAGCACGCCCCCGATGGCGATCTTCTTCACCCCGATCCGGTGTCCACGCGCGGCGGCCAGATGCATGGTCACCAGGATCAGCGTGTGCGCGATCAGATAGGCAAGGATGGCCCCCTGCACTGCAAAGCGCGCGTGCTCGGTCGGCGATCCATTCATTGTCCAGCCGACGCCCAGCGCGCCTGCGGTCACCGCAAGCACGCCTGCGCCGATAACAACCTGGTGCCCGCCGTGACCTGCGTGACGTGACCGCAGTGCGGCCCAGAGCAGCAGTGCGCCGCCTGTTCCCATCACCAGCAAGGCTGCCAGCCTGACAAACCCCGGACCGTCATCCGCAGGAAGATTGTTCCAGCCCGGCGCGACCACCGCCAGAAAGGCAACCGCAAACAGCAGCGAGCCAAACAGGCTGGCATTCGCCGTCAACAGCACTGCAGATCCCCACCAGCCCAATGCGTGCGGATAGGATGGGCTGGCGGGCAGGCTCTCGATCCGGTCGGGTACGGGCGCATATCCGGCGTGCGCCGGAGCCACCAGACGGATCCAGCTTGCGCAGACCGCTGCAATCAGCACGATGACGGCTGCTGCGACCCAGTACAGCCCGGCCAGCATCGCCAGGAAGAACACGCCGATGGTCAGCGCGGTGACCATCGGTCGCATCGTGTTTGATGGAAGCACCGCGACCGCTTCGGACCTGCCGCTGATCGCATCGACGATCAGTGTCTCTCGCACGCCGCGCGGCGCACCGGGGAGCAGGCCTTCGCCCATCGCCAATGTTGTCGCCAAGGTATCGAGCCGTGCGGGCGACAGCTTGCGCTCGTCGGTCTCCATGTCGGCGCGGGGCAATGAGGCGAGGTTGTACGATGGCGGCGGAAGCCGCATTGCCCAGTCGAGGCTGGTCGCCCGCCACGGATTGCGGCGGGTGCGCCGTCCCATCAGGAACTGCAGACCCATATCGGCAGCGAACAGCGCAAAGCCTGCGGTCATGATGAACCCGCCCACCGAGGAGATGAGGTTGAGCAGCTCCCATTCAGGGTTGTCGGGATAGATGCTGACGCGGCGCGGCATGCCCAGCAGTCCGGTGAGGTGCATCACCAGGAATGTGCCGTGGACGCCGATGAGGATCATCCAGAACGCAGCTGCGCTCATTCCAGGCACCGCGCGCCGCCCGGTGAAGTGCGGCATCCAGTAGGTGATCGCTGCCAGCATCGGGAACACGAACCCGCCGATCAGCACATAATGCAGGTGCGCGGTCACGAAGGCGGTGTCATGCGCCTGCCAGTTGAACGGCACCGCCGCCAGCATCACACCGGTGAGGCCCCCCAGCACGAAGGTCAGGAAAAACCCGGCGATGTAAAGCATCGGCAGCGACCAGCGCGGCCTGCCGCTCCACAATGTCCCGATCCAGGCGAAGATCTGGATCGATGTCGGTACCGCGACCAGCATCGAGGCGGCCGAGAAGAATGCCAGCGCCAGATGCGGGATGCCGATGGTGAACATGTGGTGCACCCACAGGCCGAAGCTCAGGAACACCATCGCCCAGATCGCCGCGACGATCATCGCATGGCCGATCAATGGCTGGCGCGCGAAGGTCGCGATCATCATCGATAGCGCGCCTGCAGCGGGCAGGAAGATAATGTACACCTCAGGGTGTCCGAAGAGCCAGAACAGATGCTGCCAGAGAATGGGGTCGCCGCCGCGCATCGGATCGAAGAACGCCCAGTCGAAGGCCCGCTGCACCTCGAGCAGGATCGAGCCGAGAATCAGCGGCGGAAAGCCGATCAGCATCATCGCAGCGGTGCCCAGCATATACCAGGCAAACAGCGGCAGCCGCACCAGCGACATACCTTCGGCGCGCACCTTGAGGATCGATACGGTGATCTCCACAGCTGCGCAAATCGCCGATATCTCGACGAAGGTGACCCCTAGCAACCACACATCGGCATTGATTCCGGGGGTGTGCACCTTGTCCGAGAGCGGCGTGTACATGAACCAGCCACCATCGGGCGCAACGCCTGCCAGCATCGCCACCAAGAGGATCGCGCCGCCCAGCGCATAGCACCACCAGCCCAGAGCCGAGAGCCTGGGATAGGCCATGTCGCGCGCACCCATGACCTTGGGCAGCAGATACAGCGCCAGCCCCTCGAGCATCGGAATGGCGAACAGGAACATCATGATCGTCCCGTGCATCGTGAACAGCTGGTTGTAGATGTCGGGGCCGACGAACGCCGCGCGCGGGCTGGCCAGCTGGACGCGGATCAGCATTGCCAGCACCCCGCCGATCGCAAAATAGATGATCGCGGTGATCATGAAGCGCAGCCCGATCGCACCATGGTTGACCTCGGACACAAATCCGCGCCAGCCAGGCAGCGCCTTCCATACCGTGTCGAGCTCGGCGTGGAGCGCGGCAGGATCGTGCGGCTGATCTGAAGCCGTGCTTTGTGTCATCGTGGTGCCCTTATGGCCTGCGGGCGCGGATCGGCGGTTGCAACCACTTCAAAACGCATCCGGTCATGCCCGATCCCGCAATATTCCGCGCAGACACCCAGATAAGTGCCAGGCGCATCGGCCTGGATCAGGTGACGGTTGAGCTTGCCAGGAACAGCATCCATCTTGCCTGCAAGCCGCGGAACCCAGAAACTGTGGATCACATCGGTCGCGGTGATCTCGATGATGACGGGCTGACCTGCCGGGATGACCAGGCGATCGGTGCTGGGGCCAGTCTCGCCTGCGGCGTTGACCTGCGCGAACGTCCATTGCCATTGCGATGCCGTGGCACGCCAGGTTGGTGCGTCCTGACGGACGAACTGGCCTTCGCCAACCCATAAGGTCGCTGCCAGCAGGACGCTCAGAACGCTCATCGGGAACGCGATTCCCAGCCACACGATCCATGTGCGCTCGGCACCGGTACCGGGATCGGGCGCATCCTTGCGGCGGCGTCGGCCGAAGGCGCGGGCGAACAGAATGAGGACGAAGATGAGCACGGCGCTGGCCACCAGCGTCATCGCAGAGGCGAAATAGAACACCGATCGTGCCTGAGGACCGACAGGATCGAGCGTCGAGAGCGGTCCGGCACACCCGGCAACAAGCAGCGAAATGGAACCGATTACCAGCGCGCGCATTACCGAAAGGAACGACGAAAAGGAAAAGCCAGCGCCATGACCGACAAAACCGAAGCGCTGCGGCACGATCCCATCCTGTCGGGACGGCATTTCAACGAGACCGAATCGCGGATCGCCGTGGCCAGCCACCCGATCCACGCGATGATGGTTGCCTTCCCGATCGCAGCAGCGTTCGGCACCTTGGGGTGCGATGTCTTCTACTGGATGAGCGGTGACGAGTTCTGGGCGCGTGCGGCATTGTGGGCGACCGGCTCGGGTTTCATTTTCGGGGTACTGGCGGGAATCGCGGGCACCATCGAGCTGCTCTCGGTCCCCGGTATCCGGATTCGCGCTTCGAGCTGGACCCACTTCATTCTCGCCATGACGCTGCTGTCGGTCATGGGTGGCAACTGGGGGCTGCGGCTCGACGATCCGGCAGCCGCCATCCTGCCCTACGGCATCCTGTTGTCGACCCTGTGCATGCTGATGACCGGGCTCACCGGTTGGCATGGCGGCAAATTGGTGTTTGACTATCAAATCGGCACCCAGCGCGGCATATCGAAGGACTGAGGTTCGGTCATCCATTGCGGCCAGTCGATCACGATCACGGGCTTGGCGAGCACCAGCCCCAATATGCCTGTCAGAACCAGCAGGACCGGCACGAGTACCAGGATTGGCGGCGGAAGATTGGCCGATCCTCGTGTCTCGGCGGTCAGCACGATCATATGGCCCATATACGCGTGGAGGATGGCGAGGGCCGATACCAGCGCAAGCTTGGCAAACAGCCACGGTTCGTAAATGTCGCGCATCATGATGAGGGCGATGCCTGAGCCCACCGCGATCACCGCCGTCGGCGTCAGGAACCCCACATAGCTGTAATGGGTCACCTTGCGAAACCGCGCATATTCCGCGTCGCTGAACTGTTTGCGATAACCCCGGTACAATAGGGGCAGGATGATCAGCCCTGCCGCCCATAAGGATATCGTCGAGACGTGCATCGCCTTTAAGATGAGGACCGACCATTCCATCAGCCGCGCGCACCGGCGGCAGACGCTATCGCAACCGACCGCAAATGCACGAATGCCAGCAGCACCATCGGCACCATGCCGGTGGTCCACATCACAAGGCCGGCAAGCTGCTGGTCCCACAGCGGCGACACATCAAACAGCACGGTGGTAAAGATATGCTCGGCAAACAGCGGGCGTGGCGCGAAGGTCAGCAACGCACCGACAAAGCCCATGACCATCGCCAGCAGGGCAGGCGCTGCGGTCATCACCAGCGGCTTGGTCTGGGTGGCCGGATCGAACCAGGTCGCCCAAAACTGCCAGGCCGTGCCCAGCATCGCCAGCTGAAGCAGCCAATAGCCTGCCGTCCAGTCCCAGGCAAAGCTGTAGGCTGCAGGAACGAACCAGGCCGTCAGCGCAAGCGCGGCAAGGACGGCCCAGCCGATCGGGTCGCCGATACGGACCTTGGGCCACCCCAGCGCCAACGCGGGGGCGAGAAGCAGCATCGTGATCATGTGATGGGCCATCCGCACCGACAAGAGGCTGGCCGATGCGGCACACAATGGGGATACCCACAAAAGCCCCATCAGGCCACATCCAGCCAGGCGCTGCCGACGAAGTCGCGGATCCCCGCGCATCGTCAAGACCAGCGCGACGCCGATTGCACCGAGCACGACAGGGTCAAGATTCCAGCTGGTCAGCCAGCGGTCAGCGGAGCTCAATCCGCAATATGGCTCCGCTAATGATGCCCCGGAGACCATCTTTTGCTATTCCCTCACTCGACTGAAACTGCGGCATCAGCAAGGAATACGGGAAAGCGACCTTCCCGTTCCAAGCTGACCGAAAAACCCAGTCGGCTTGCCAAATGCGCCGGCAGGTGAAGACTTCGCCCTTCGCCCTTCGCCCTAGTCCCCGTGCTTCAAAGGGCGCCGCGCCCAGTAAAGATGGCAGGGGGGCAGGTTACGCCAGACATAAGCGCATTGGACATCGCCAAAACGCAGGGCCAGCATCGGCGCAATGGTCGAGCGCATCTGGTAGGCCAGAAGGGCGCCATCGCCTTGCAGAACGTCGGCGCTGGCATCGAGAATCCGGTTGCCTTGATCTGCGGACATGGTGGAAAACGGAATTCCGGTCACGATCATATCGGCTTGCGCCAGTGCATGCTCTTCAAGGATATCAACGACCGATTCAGCCGAGGCGGTGACCGCCAGCAAGCGCGGATCGTCGATTGTCTCTTGGAGGTGGCGCGTGAAATGGGGACTGAGATCGATTGCGACCAGACAGCTGCCAGGTACCATCCGCTCAAGAATGGCGCGGGTCAACGGACCGGTACCTGGTCCGAATTCAACGACTACCCTCAATTTGGCCCAATCGATCGGATCGAGCAGCGCTTCGACCAGATAGCGAGAGGCCGGGAACGCCGAGCCGACGAGATTGGGCTGGCGCAGGAACTCGCGGGTGGAAACCGAAAGCGCAGATGCCTGGCTCACGTGTCTGCGCCAATCGGGTGGTGGGTATGATTACGGGCTGTCATGCGTCACTCCGCGTTGGGCATCGATGTGGGCGATCAACGTGACCGAATAACGTCCGGGCCTTGACGCAGGTTCCGTACAGGTGGGTGCGGAAGAACGCCCATCGCTCAATCCATCCGCGCGCTATCGGCCCTCAAGTCGGCCCGTAGAATACGTCAGTTCGTAGTGTCAGTACCGCTCGGGACCTGTTGCTGGGGTACCAGTACGAGCACGCGGCCCTCGACTCGCCAGGATTCGAGCTGCGACAGGAAGTTCATTCCCAGCACATCGACATCACCCAGCGCGGGCGACACCACGACCTTGAGGTTTCGGGCCTCGATGCTGCCAAGCCCAAGCCGCTCGACCGTGCCGGTCTGCGCCTGCACGTTGCCATTGGCGGTGCGCAGCACCACGGGCAGCAGGCTTGCGTCTCGCCCGACAGCGGCCTCGTCAGCGGTCGCCTGTGACAGCGCGGTCACGGTCGCGCCACTATCGACCAGCATCCGCCGTTCAATCCCATTGATCGAGGCTTGCGCCCAGAAATGGCCATCGCTTGCCATGCGCAGCCGGACCTCATCGCCCTCAACGGTCTGGCTGTCGAGGCCAAGCTTGGCCGACAGCCGCGAAAGATTGGGGTCGAACGGGGCCTGCTGAAACAGGACGAAAAGACACAGCGCCAGCAAGGCGACCGAAAATAGCGATCGGAAGATCCGACCGACGAACGGAATGTTGAACAGCACGATCAGAACAACCGCTGCGCCGACCGCGTAGATTGCCAGCTGCTGCCATTCCGGATTGGTAGTGATATTCATTTGATCTCCCGTCGGGCCTGTCACCTGCACAGGCCATCAACCATTTGAGCGGGTGATCGTTGCCCGGACGGCCGAATTGACGCGCCTCCGCGCCCCTTTATCTAGAAGCTGCTGGTCGCACGAACGACACATCTCGGCGGACACTGGCGGGTGAACCAATCGGCTGTCGCTGCGTACGATGAGCAAATCCAGATCGAAGGGACCAGTTCATGCGCATACGTCTTATTGCCCTTGCGGCCATTGTCACCTCGGGCGCTGCCATCGCGCAAACCCAAGTGCAGCTGGGAGTTCCCGATCAGGACAAGCCTTATGCGACGCCTGCCGTGATCAACCATCCGGTGGTGATCGGCTGGCCCGAAGGCAAAACCCCGCGCGCACCAAGGGGTTGGGACGTCGTGAAGTTTGCAGGTGATCTGGAAAACCCGCGCCAACTTCTCGAGCTTCCCAATGGTGACGTTCTGGTGTCCGAGGCACGCCAGAAGCCCAAGCTCGATGCCGACCCCGAAACCGCGCGGGGCTTTGCACGTTCAAATGTGACGGGCTATTCCGCCAATCGGATTACGCTGCTGCGCGATACCGACAAGGATGGCGTCGCCGACCAGACTTTCGTTGTGCTCGAAAATCTCAACCAGCCGTTCGGAATGGCGCTCGCGGGCGGGCGTCTGTATGTCGCGAACACAGATGCGGTGGTGAGCTATCCGTTTACGCCAGGCCAGACCCGGATCACCGCTGCGCCGCGCAAGCTGATAGCGCTGCCAGCGGGAGGCTATAACAACCACTGGACCCGCAATCTGCAGCTCAGCCCCGATCAACGCACGCTCTTCGTGTCGGTGGGGTCGGCGAGCAATGTCGGCGAATACGGCATGGAGGAGGAAGAACGGCGCGCGGCCATTCTGGCGGTCGATCTGACCACCGGTCGTGAACGGATATATGCATCCGGGCTGCGCAATCCGGTGGGTATGGACGTCGCGGCAGACGGCACGCTGTGGACTGCGGTCAACGAGCGCGACGATTTTGGTGACAATATCTCGCCCGATTATGTGACGAGCGTTCAGGAAGGCGGCTTTTACGGCTGGCCCTACAGCTATTGGGGCAAGCAGGATCCGCGGCATGCCAACACCAAGCGCGAGCTGCTCGAAACGACTTTGCTCCCCGACATAGCTGCTGGCCCGCATGCTGCTGCGCTGGGCTTTGCGCTGTCGCGGCCCGAGGATGGCAAGCAGTTCGGCTATATCGCCCGTCACGGATCATGGAACCGGGCAGATCTGGCGGGCTATGACGTGCTTTACGTTCCCATGGCCAACGGCAAGCCGACCGCCAATCCGCAACCGTTCCTGACGGGGTTTATCGCCGATGAGCGCGAAGGCACCGTGTATGGCCGCCCGGTCAGCGTCAGGACACGGACCGATGGCTCGGTCTTTGTCGTCGATGACAATGCGAACACTGTCTGGCTGGTGCGCAGGGCGCGCTGACGATCAGGGCAGAGGCTGCTCAGGCGCTCCGCTGACACCAGACGGGGCACCTGCGCCGCCTCCGCCACCTCCTGCTCCACCTGTACCACCGCCACCACGCCCGTCGCCGGCATCTGACTTGCCACGACCGCCAGTCGATGATGGACGTGTTGGCCCCTGCATCGGGATTGCCAGACCGGGCGAGATCGGTTCGAGGTCGAGGGCCGAACGGATGAAATTGCGCAGTGCTACGACGAGATCGTGCGTGTGCACCAGCCGTCCAGCGACAAGGTCGTTCGCGGCGCGTTCGGCAAGCTGAACCAGTTCTTGGGTCCCCAGCAGGATGATATCCGATAACGCCGCTTCGACCGCATCGCGGATGCGTCGGCGGCGGTCCGAACCGCTTACTGCTTCTGAGGACAGATCAATCCCTCCTGCATCCGATTGGCCGGGTTCGTGTGTGGATCGCAGTTGCAGGTCACGCAAATGGCGCGGATCAACCGCCAGATCACCGGTGAACGATCCGCCCAGAACCCGATAGGCGGCGATCAGTGTCTTGAGGCGTTCGTTGATCTGGCGGTTGGCGCGCTCGCGGCGCTGCTGGACCGTCATCATGATCAGCACCCGCACCGCGACCCCGATGACGGTGATCAGCGCCAGCAGGGTCAGCGTGATGATGATATTTTGCCATGAACTGAAATCGAGGTTGCGCACATCCTGGGGCCTTTTGCTCGGCAGGTCGTCTTGAAGAGGGCTGCAACCCCGATCGTATCGCATATGGGTGCAGCGCGAACGGGTTTAACGCGCTTTGTCATCTTTTTCGCAACGGGTGTAACGCGTCTATTGCCCTTTGCCCGATCAAACTGATGGCACACCGGCGCCGAGGGATGGGTTTGGGGCAGATGGCCTGCGTCAGATTGCAACCCGAGCCCCCGACCTCCGCCGGCACGGCGGGTTTTCCTGCAGGGCACGCGCCCTTGGCCGTTCAGGCGCCCGAGGGTGAGCCCGAATCATGGTTCGCAGGAAGCGCGATCGGTGTCGCACCACATACGGTGCGCAGCGCGGTCTTCAGCCCCTCCTCCATCGTTGGATGGTAGAAGGGCATCTTGAGCAACTGCGTCGCGGTCATCTTTTGCTGGATCGCCCAGGCCAGAAGATGACCCAGATGCTCGCCTGCCGGAGCGACGAGATCCGCGCCGATCAATACGCCATCGGGGGCTGCGGCATACAGCGTCAGTGCGCCTTCGTTGCGCGCCTCCACGCGGGCGCGGCCCTGGTCGGTGAAATCGGTGGTTCCGCTGATCGCGCCGTCCTCTTCGGCCTCCCCGATGCTGACGACAGGGGGGTCGGTAAAGGTGATGCTGAACGGCACATAGCGATCGATGCGCACCGGCGCGGGCCAGGCTGCCGCATTGCGCCCGGCGATGGCGCCCTCGTGCGAGGCCTCGTGGAGCAACGGCAGATCGGCGGCAACATCGCCCGCGATGAACACGGAACTGTCGCCGCAGCGCATCGTCGCCCGGTCGTGACACGGGACGCCCTTGTCATCCAGCTCGAGCCCTGCGTTCTCGATATTGAGACCGTCCAGCATCGGCGGCCGCCCGACCGCGACCAGCACATGGTCGAACAGGGCATCGCCCTCGCTGGCTCCGGTCCAGCCGATGCGCACCTGGTCGCCCTGCTTGTGAGGCGTCACCTCGACTCCCAGGTGCAGATCGACATCGCGCTCGATGATCTCCTGCAGCGCCGCGTGGACGCGCGGGCAGCGCAGCTTTGCCATCCGATCGGCCTTGTCGAACAGCGCGACCTTGACGCCGAGCCGGGCGAAGGCCTGGGCCAGCTCGAGCCCGATCGCACCCGATCCGACCACCGCAAGCCTCCCGGGCAGCTTTTTGAGCTCGAAAACATTCTCGTTGGTCAACGCAAGGTCGCCGAGCGCTGCGAAAGGCCCCGGCATCACCGGGCGCGACCCTGTTGCGATGACGATCGCGCGTGCCGCGATGGTGCGTCCGTCATCGAGCAGCAGCCGGTCCGGAGCCGCAAAACGTGCTTTGGAGGTTATGCGGATGCTCTTGGGGATATTGGCGATCGATTTGCGCGTCGATTCGGCAAACCGGTCGCGCTCGTGCCGGACACGCTCAAGCACGGCAGTACCATCGATGCGGACATCACCGACGCGTATCCCGAAGGTATCGGCCAGATCGACGGCATGCCGGGCCTTTGCCGCTGCGATCAGCAATTTGGACGGCATGCACCCGACCGTGGCGCAGGTGGTGCCGTCAAAGGCAGGGTCGATCAGCAGCGTCGATGCGCCGTTGCTGCGCGCCGCGCGTTCGGCAGCGAGGCCGGCAGTGCCGGCCCCGATTACCGCAACGTCGCAGCGCAGCGTTTCTGCGTCGTTCATCCGACGAGGATAGCCTTGGCGTTGACGAATTCCTTCAGGCCTTCGGGGCCGTGCTCACGGCCATAGCCCGAATTCTTCACCCCGCCGAAGGGCATATCGGGCGATGCGACGTTGAAATTGTTGATGAACACCATTCCGGTATCGAAATATTTGGCCGCCAGTTCCTTGGCGCGTTCGGTATCCCTGCTGAAGATGCCTCCACCCAGGCCATAGCGGCTGTCATTGGCGATCCGCATCGCATCCTCGTCATCCTTGGCTCGGATGATCGATGCCGCCGGCCCAAACAGCTCGTCGTCATAGGCCGGCTGGCCAGGCGCGACATCGACCAGTACGGTGGGGGGATAGAACCACCCGGTGCGATCGGGGATCTCACCGCCGGTGAGAACGCGCGCGCCCTTGGCGACGCTCTTTTCGACCTGATCGTGCAGCGAATCACGCTGGCGCTTGGATACCAGCGGGCCGAGCTGTGACGCATCGTCGCTCGGATCACCCATCTGAAGGCCTTCGAACTGCTCGACATAGCCCTTCACGAACGCATCATAATTGGCCTCGGTAACGATGAAGCGCTTGGCGTTCACGCATGTCTGGCCATTGTTGTAGATGCGTCCCTGGACGCAGGTCTTGATCGCAAGGTCGAGATCGGCATCGCCGAGCACCAGATACGCGTCGTTTGATCCAAGCTCGAGCACGGTCTTCTTGGCAACCGAGGCAGCCTTGGCACCGACGGTACGGCCCGCCTTATCGCTGCCGGTGAGCGTGACACCGCGCACGAGCTTGTGCTCGATCACCTTGTCGGACTGATCGTGATCGATCACCAGAACCCCGAACAGCCCTTTGGGAAGGCCGGCGCGCTCGTACAGATCACGCAGGTATTGGCCGCTTCCGGTGCAGTTTTCGGCATGCTTGAGCAACACGCCGTTGCCCCCCATCAGGCTGGCAACCGAATAGCGGATCGCCTGGTATGCCGGGAAATTCCACGGCTGGATGCCATATATGACTCCCAGGGGCGCGTGCGAGACAAAGCCATCGCCATTGTCGGTTTCGCGCTTTTGGTCAGCCAGCACCTTGGGGCCTTGTTTGGCAGTATAATCGCAGATCGCCGCGCACAGATCGACCTCCTGCAGGCTGTCGCGCATCAGCTTGCCGACCTCGCGGGTCATCAACTGCGCGAACTCCTCCTTTGAAGATCGCAGCTCGTCGGCAATCTGTGCGATCACCTTGGCGCGTTCCTCGAGGCTCTGCAGGCGCCAATCGAGGAACGCCTTGTGGCTGGCCTCAACGACGCCCATCGCTTCGTCGTCATTCATGTAGTGATAAGTCTCGATCGGTTGCTCGGTCAGCGGGTTGATCGTCTGGAAGTTGCGGTTAGTCATGTAAATCTCCGGATATGGGTTGGGGGTGAGGCCAGATCGGTCAGCAGATCAGCCATATTCGGCGCGGTGACTGTCGAGCGTTTTCTCGACGTCACTCAGCGCATGCGTGATTTCGGCTTGCCAGCCGCCGGGTTCGAGGTGCCGGACGGCCGAATGTGCGGTGCACACCGTCCGGGTACCGGCCCAGTCGCGCGCGATCTCCTGCGCCCAGCGGGCATAATCGTCGGCCGCGCCCTTGCGCGTTTCGAGCGCCTTGGACAGCATCGGGTGGAAGCGCAGGCGCGGCTCGGGAAGGATTGGACGCAGGATGCCCGGGGGTTCGAGTACATTGATCGTGTCATCGACATGGACGATCCCGCTCGCGCGGTGGCGAACGAGCACCGATGCGACATGGACGCTGTCATCCGAACTCACGAAATCGACCCCTAGTGGGACCGAAAATGCGAAATCCTCGGCAAACTCGCGCTGGGTTTCGGGATCCTCGATGACCGCCTGCTCCCAAGGCAGTTCCGGCGCCTTGGACAGGTGACGCCGCGTCCCGATCAGGCGGGCAGCGGGCAGAATGCGGTGCAACGCGGCGCAGTGCAGCGTGTGAAAGGGATGGACGTTGACGATCGCTTCGACCTGGCTGCCGCCATCGGTCAGTGCGAGCAGATCGGCGCGATCCTTGTCATCGAGATCGTAGCTGTCGAGGACAACGAAGCGCCCGTTTGTGCGGCGGACAAGCGAGATATGGGTACCGAGATTGATGATCTTTGCGATCTTAAAATCGCCACGGAAATTCCAGAAGTCATCATGCAATCGGGTCACTTGCGCTCCACTCTCATAGGTTCATTGCCGGGGAATATGAACCTTACGTGCCGGTCGGGGCTGGGTTCCAGACGCAGCTCAGGTCGCATCCTGGCTGGCATGTCGTTGCCGCCGTTTGTCGAGGATGGCACGCGAGGCATCGTCCAGGGCAACCGTGTCCGCCAGTACCGCGCCACGCTGTCCGATCGGGCGGTCGGCGCCGACCGTTGAATCGCGGAAGGTCTGGCGCTCGGTTTCGGCATTGATCTCGGCGCCGATCAGCACGGCATAGGCCGAAAGGAACAGCCACATCAGGAAGATGACGATCGCGGCGAGCGAACCATAGGTCGCGTTATAGTCGCTGATATTGGACGCGTAGAACCCGAACCCTACGGTGATCAAAAGCCATAACAGCGTTGAGGCGACCGAGCCCAGCGACAGCCAGCGCCATTTTGCGGCGCGGCGATCGGGCGCATAGCGAAAGAAGATCGCGAAGGTGACGCTCACCAGCATCGCGGCCACCGCCCAGGTCATGATCTGCACCAGCAACAATGCGCCGCCGCCGATATAGCCTGCAAGAAAGTTGCGCGCGTAGGTGAACAGCGAAATCGAGACCAGCCCGACGATCGCGATGCCTGCCATCCCCAATGTGATCGTCACCGCCACCCAGGTGGTTTTGACGACGCCGCGAGTCTCGTGTTCCTGATAGATGATGTTGAGCGCGCGCATCATCGCGGTCGCCGCCCGCATCGCGCCATAGGTCGAAAACAGCAGCGCGATCACCAGCCCGAGCCCCTGCTGCGTGGTGTTGGCGGTGACGATCTGGAGCAGCTGCTCGCGCAGGATCGTCAGTACCTCGGACGGAACGACGCCGGTCAGAAGATCGAGGCTGTTGGTGACCGTCGCCGGATCGGCGATCAGGCCATAGAGCAGCACGATGACTGCGATCAGCGGCACGAACGCGAGGAAAGCAAAGAACGCGACCCCGGCTGCGAGCAGCGCGAGGTTGTGGAAGTCGTTCATCACATAGATGCGCTTGGCAATCGCCCACCACGCGCTGCGGGGCATCTGCAGCGGCGAGGTCGCGGTGCCGCCGGGGACCTCGTGCGCCAGCGCATCGGCAAGCTCAGCCGGGGCCTTGTCGATCACGTCGTTGGCAACCGGTGGCTGGACGGGACCCGGCTCGGTCATCGGCCCTGGCCACCCACAGGCGGGTTCAGCTCGGCATTCGCCTGTTCGGCTTCGCGCGCGGCGGCCAGCTGCGCATTGGCATCGGCTTCGATTGTCTTGGCCTGTTGCGACAGTTCGCGCGAACGCTGTTCGAACTTTTCGTCGAACCCCGGTTCGGCCTGGCAGCCAGCCAGCAGTATCATCGCTGCGCCTGTGACGAACATCTGCCGCCGCATCAGTAATCCTTCCGATACTGGACGTTGACGTTCGACCCGCCAAAGCTGCCGACCTGGCTCAGCACCGACAGCGCCCTGCTCAGGCTGATCTCGAGCTGGGTCGCGGTAAAGCCGCGGGTATCGGTGATGATTTCGACATAGACATCGTTCGAGATGTACTGGCCGACCGCAAGCGATGTGCCGCGTCCGGTGTCCTCGTCGGCACCCAGAATGCGCAGCCGGTCGATTCCCGATGCCGATTGCAGGACGCCCAGCGGATTGAGCCCGCCGCTGCCGCCGCGCAGGCTGTTGAGCGATGCGGCCAGCTGGACCGCCTGGATGGGCGAAAGTTCACCGATCGAATTGCCGAACAGGATCCGCGCCATGATCTCGTCCTGCGGCAGCGCCGGGGTCGAGGAGAACGCGATATCGGGGTTCTCGCCGGTTCCGGTGACGTTGATGTTGACCGTCACGTCATCGGCCTCACCGCTTGCGCGCATCGTGATGACAGGGTTAGTCGCGCTTCCGCCATCGAAGCGCAGGCGCCCCTCTTCCAGATCGAACGACCGGCCGGCAAAGCCCAGCGTTCCACGCACCAGATCGATCCCGCCGGTGATCCGGGGGTTGCCGGTGGTTCCGGCGATCCGGATATCGGCCGACCATTCCGAATCGAGCCCCATGCCCGAGACATAGACCTGGTTGTCGGCGACGACCCGGACATCGAGCCGCCACGTGCTGGGAACGCCCGAGATCGCTTCGGGATCGCCGGTGATGCGTTCGCGGCCCAGCGCGGGGCGGCGCCTGACACCGGTCAGCTTGGCGACCTGCGCCGATCCCTGGCGGACGATACGATAGCGGGTTTCGGGCAACTGGATGGTGCCTGAAATCAGCGTGGGTTCCGATGCGCTGTTGACGATGCGAAGCTGTCCGGACGCGGTCGCGGCCAGATCGCCGCCATCGGCGAGCTGCGCATTGTCGAGATCGAGCGCGAGCTGGATCGGGAAGCCATCGGCCGAGCTCAGCGATACGAAGCCCGAGCCGCTGATCGTACCGCTGCCTGCGGTCGCGGTCAGCTGCTCGACATCAAGCCGGTCTCCGGTGAAGCTGCCGCGGACCCTCAGATTGGTCAGCCGGGTGCCATACTGGTCGTTTTCATAGATCAGGTTATTGGCGCGCACGATGCCGGAGAGCTGGGGTTGCTGGACACGTCCGGTAAAGTCAGCCGCCACGCCGATCGCGCCTCTGAGGCTTTGGTCGGGTAGCGCGGCGAGCGAGAACAACGTGTCGGCAGGGCCATTGTAGCGCAGGCCTCCGCTTAAGGGTGCTGCCAGCAGCCGGGTGGTCCAGCTGCCCGCGCCGGGTGCAAGCGGGGTCAGATCGACGTTCATCCGTCCGATCACCGCGCCGCGCCGCCGGATGACGGCCCGGGCGATGCCGCCATCGGGCTGCAAGCGACCGACGACACTGATATCGACCGCCTGCGACACCGAGGCCAGGCTGGTGCGGGTGAAATTATCGATTCTGAGCCGGGCATCGGCCTGCGGGAACGCGTTTGCATCCGCCTGGCGGAAGTCGAGGCTGCCCGTTGCAGTGCCGCCAAGCCCGAGGCCCGGCATCAGCGGATTGACCAGCGCCAGATTGACGTTGTCCAGACGCGATTCGATCGTCATCCCTTCGCCATAGGCTCCGGCAAGCTGGATCGAGCCCTGCGACAGGTCGATCGTCGTCGGCATCAGCCGGTACTGCGCACTTTCTGGGATGATCCTTGCCGGATTGCGCGTCTTGAAATCGATGCCGTTGGCGCGGCCATCGAGCGCGACCCGCCACAGATCGGGCTGCAGCGCCGCGTTGGCGGCAAACCGGAACGGGAAGCCGTTGCGCCCTTCGGCCATAATCTTTGCGCTGCCCTGGCCGCCCCGATAATCGATCTTGCTGCGCGCCGATGCGATCTGGAGCTGGCCCATCCGGGCATTGGCAAGCTGGACATCGGCGAGCAGTTGCGGCTGTTCGGTCAGGGTCACGTCCGCCAGAATGATCGCACGACCGATCGAGACATCCGCCGGACCCGGAAGACGCGCATCGAAGGCGTTGAGCGCGATCTGGGCGCGCTGGAACGCGCCTTGGGCGCCAAGATCGACGCTGCCGGTGATCCCTGCGCCATCGGCGAGCAACCGCCCGGCAAACGGACCTGCGGCGGTCTGGCTGATGCGTCCAGTGATGCCGATATCGGCAAACCGCGTTCCGCTGTTGACCGCGACCACCAGGGGCCCATCGCCCATCAGGATTTTGAGGTCGGCAGCAAAAGGCCCGTAATCGGTATCGCCGCCGCCGGTCACGGCATAGCCTGCGCCGTCACCGGTTATGGAGGCGATAACGTTGGTCATGCCGACACCCAGGCCCGGGCGCGCCGCTTCAATTCGGGCGACAGGCCGTGCCACCGAGCCAGTCACGTTGACCGCAAGCGGGCCATATTGGTTGGACGAGCCGCGCGCATCAAAGCGGATTTGTCCATCGGTGGAATAAGAGCCGCTTCCGTCCGACAGGCGGAACGATGGCGCGGCCACGGTCAGCCTGCTGATCCGCCCGATGCCGTCGCTACCATAGCTGACATTCGCGTTGATCAGCGAATTGCCGCCCAGAAATTCACGCAGGCCATCGTTGAGGATCTGGCTCGAGCGGGCACGCACCGTGCCGGCCAGACGGAAGGCTCCGTTGGCATTGCTTTCCAAATCGATGTCGGTCTCAAGATTGAAGATGCCGACGCTCTCGACGCGGTAGCCGTTGACCCGTCCATTCAATGCCCCGGTGTAGAGACCAGTATTGAGATCGGCGAGCAGGATCGCGGTGCCATCGATCCGGTCGGACCGGATCCGCATATTGTCCGACATCAGCCGCGCGTTCGAATAAGCCAGGTCGCCGTCGAGGCGGACGTTGTTGAGCAAGTCCCCGGCGGCGGCATTCAATCCTGCAATCCGCCGCGCGCGCGCGCTAACCGGGATCAGCCAGCTGTCCTTGTCGAGCCGGGCAGCGCCAGTGGCGCGCAGGCCGATGATGTTCGTCTCGCCAAAGCCCAGCTGTGCAGCCGCTATTTCATAGGCGATCTGCGGCGATGAAAACGCGCCGTTGAGCGTCAGTGCCGCATTGATCCCGCTGCCGGTGAGGTTTTCGGCGATCGTGCCCGGCTGCAACAGCCGGAAACCGATGGCGAGATCGCGCATCGTGCTCGAGCCCAGATCGACCAGCCCGTCGGCGTCGAACGCGAAGCTGCCGTTACCGATCCTGGCGGCGATATCGAACCTTCGGTCATCGGCCGTGGTGGTGAGGTCGATCGATGTAACCGGCTCGAACAGCCGCGCCGCCTGGCCCGTAAGCAGCAGACCGGGCCGCGAATCCCCACGCACCGTAAAGGTGCCATTGCGCGCGGTGAGCGCGAGGTCGGCGAGCGACTGCGCGCCGAGGCGACCGGTCAACGCGCCGTTCCACGCGGCCCAGTCACCCGTGCCGCGCAGACCCAGCTGCATCGGCTGTGCCACCCCCGTGAGTCCGGCGATCAGCCCCTGCGCGGGTGCATCGAGATCGAAGGTGACATCGAGCGTGTTGCTCTCTGGGATGGCGCGCAAATCGAGAACGATCGTCTCGCCACCGGCAAAGCCCCTGCCTGCGCTGGTGCCAGCGCGCGCGTTGATGACAGCAGTGCGGTCGGCGATATGGACCTTGCCGGCAAGCGACGCGCGATGGCGCTGGCCGGTAACCGCAGGGTCGATGTCGATCCGGCGCAGCTGCATGTCGGCGATGTCGATATCCAGATCAGGCAGCAGCGGCTCGTCGGTCACAGGTGTTTCGTTGAACGCGGGCAGGCGCAGCACGCGCATCTGCGGCACCACCAAAGAGCGGATATCGACATGGCTGCCGATGAACGCGAAGGGCCGCCAGTCGACGTTGACCAGCGGCGATGAGGCGAACACGCCCTGCGGGTCGCGCAGCTTCAGATCGCGCAGCCGCATCTGCCCGTAGAGCGAACCCTCGATTCCCCCCACATCGATGACCAGCCCGTTCTCGAACTCCATCCCGGAGATCTGTTTGGCAACGAAACGCTTGCCGCTGCTGCTGTCGAGCCAGACATATCCAATCGCCAGCAAGGCAATGATCGCACCCAGCAGCACGGCGATGCCGATGGCGATGCGGCGCGGCCATGATGCACGCGTTGGGCGCGGCTCGGGATCGAATGCTTCCGGCGGGGCTGCGGGGTCCTGCGGGGGTGCGACGGGATCGGTCATCAGAATGCCTGCCCGATCGAGATATAGATCGAGACACGCGATTCGCCGGGGCGACGGCCAATCGGCGTGGCGACATCAAGCCGCATCGGCCCGAAATTGGTATAGAACCGCCCGCCAAGACCAGCGCCGAAGCGCAGATCATCAAAACCGGGGGTGGAGCTGATCGACACCTGGCCTGCATCGACAAAGCCGACGATGCCATAGTTGCCGAAGCGATAGCGCACTTCGGCTGCGCCTTCGACCAAGCTGCGCCCGCCGATGGGCCGGTTGTCCGGATCCTTGGGGCCGAGTTCCTGAAACCCGAACCCGCGCACCGATCCGCCGCCACCGGCGTAATATCGCCGCGATGGCGCGATATCGGGCCGGTCAGCGCCGAAGATCGATCCCACCCGGGCGCGTCCGGCAAGCACGATGCTGTCACCGAACGGGAAATAGCCGGTCGCCTCGACCAGGCCGCGACCGTAAAACTGCGTGCCGCTGCCCAAGGAAGCCTCGGGCGAGACCTGCGCCGACAGCCTGAACCCGGTGGTGGGGTCGAGCAGGTCATTCGACCTGTCCCAGGTGATCTGGCCGGGCAGCGCAGCGACATAATAGGTCCGCCGGTCGCGGCGTCCCAGGTCGAAATTGAAATCCTGCTCGTTGGTGCCCAGCAATTCGAAGCCATAGCTATAGGTGATCGGCTTTTGCCAGATCGGGGTGCTCGAATAGGATATGCGTCCGGCCAGCCTGCCGGTGAACGCTTCGAACGCGGCAAAATCGCTGCGCAGAGCCGAAAGGCTCAGCTCGACCGAGCGGTCGCGGCGCCCGGCGTTCGAGCGGCGGAAGGTGCCCGACGCACCCTGCTCCTGCGTTCCGGCAATGATGCTCGCGATCAGCGCGCCTTCGGGTGGAAACAGGTTGCGGTGCGTCCAGCTGCCCTGCGCACGGATCCCCTGCCCGGTGCCATAGCCGGCATTGGCGGCCAGCGTGCGTGCCGGGCCGGCTTCCTGTTCGACCGCAAGCGCGGCATATTGCGTTCCATCGGGTGCAACCTCGCCGGTAGGCTCGGGCTTGACCGCGACCACCGAGTACAGGCCGGTGGCGACCAGGGCCTTGCGCAGGTCATCGACCAGACGGCTGTCATACAGATCACCCTTGTCGAACCGGGCCAGCGTGGCGATGTGATCGGCTTCGAAAACGCTGGTGCCGCTGGTGACGATATCGCCGAAGCTGCTGCGCGCACCCGGGGTAACGGGCAGGGTATAGTCCGCCGAATCTGTTGCAGGGTCGAGCAGGACGTCGCGCTGACCGACCTGGGCAAACGGATAGCCATATTGCGGCAGCGCGACTGCGATGTTCGCTTCGGCGGCGAGCACACGATCGGCATCGACAGGTTCGCCGATCGCGGGCACGAAGCTGCGCGTGATCAGGTCTTCGGGCTCGACGGGCGGCGCTGTGAATGTGATCGAGTCGAACCGATAGCATGGCCCGGGTGACGCGGTCAGCACCACGACCATCGGGCCTTCGCCGCTTTCTGGCATTTCGACCGCACCGTTGACAGTCGCATCGAAGAAGCATTGGCCGATCAACAGGTCGGCGAGAAGCTGCTGGTCCTCGATCATGCGCGCCGAGACCATCGCGCCATTGGCCGCGCGTCCGTCGCCATCGTCGAGCGCGGAGAGCTCCCTGAACCGCGCGCGGATATCGTCAGGATCGACCGCCTTGCGCGCCTTATCGGAGACATCGGACAGCGCCGGTGTCTCCGACGCGTCTGGCGCGGGCCGCGCGGTCAGGCCCTCGATGCGGTAGGTATAACGCACCGCCCTGGTGGCATCGTCCTCGGCCGCCTGCGTATACTGGCTCTCGTCAAAAGGTTCGACATCGAAGCTGCCGATCGGCCCGAGCGGGGCATCGAGTTCAGGATCAAGCTCCATCGGCGCACTGAGCGGGTCGCCGGTGATGGCACGATCGGGCGAAGCGTTCTGCTCGAGGCGCGTCTGCTCGGCATCCCATTCCTCGATCGTTCCCAAAGGCGCGTTGGGATCAGCATCGAGTGTCGGAATGGTCGCATCGAACTCCTCATCGGTGATGATCGGTTCGGTGGCTGCGTTGCCTGGTTGCGGGCGGCTGGGAGTGGTCTGGGGAGGAGTCTGAGGAGTGGTCTGGCCTGGTGCCTGCAGCGCGGAGGCCGATGGTATCCACCCCTGTGCGGTTATCAAAACACAGACCGCCGCACAAACACGCAAAGGCATCAAAAATCCTGATTTTTGGACCGACAGGCGTAGGCGGCATCAGGGGCAGTAAATGCGCGAAACCGCAGAAAGATCCATTAACATAGGTTTGGGCATCCGTTTCGTGACGGGTTGCAGCATTTGGGTCACAGGACACCTCGACCTTGCGACTGTCCGGAGAGCCGTTTGCAATATTGCGCTTGCGGCCAATAAACTTCGATATCAGCGTGATGAACGCGCAATCTCATTCGGAAAACTCGTGGTTAAGAAGGCCGCCCGGGCTGCATGGCGATCAAGGTGGGCGGCAAATTCCCGCAGCCGGTTTGACCTTCGCGAGCCACTTTTCCTTGTTTGTCGCAACCCCCTGAGGCTAGGACGGTATTGCAACGATATCGCCATCGTCCGTTGGCAATATCCCCACAGGAGCATAACGGCCACGCAATGGCAGTCCCATTGATGCTATACACGCTTGTTATTCTTCCGTTCCTGGCTGCGTTGCTGATCGCGATCGGCAGCAGTCATGGGCGTGCGCTGCACAGTGGTCTGGCGGCGGCGGGAAGCGCGCTTGGCCTCGCGCTTATCCTTGGCATCGCCGGACGCGTCATCGGCGGTGACGTGCTTGCGGTCTCGGTGCCCTGGGTGCCCGTCATCGGCCTTGATTTTTCGCTGATGATCGATCCGCTGGGGTTGATGTTTGCAGGGCTCATCCTGGGGATCGGCCTTCTGGTGGTGATCTTCGGGCATTTCTATCTTGCCAGCGATGAGGCGACCGGACGGTTCTTTGCCAGCCTGATGCTGTTTCAGGGTGCGATGCTGGGCATCGTCCTGTCGGGCAATGTGCTGCTGCTGCTGGTGTTCTGGGAGCTGACCAGCCTGTCGTCGTTCCTGCTGATCGGGTTTTGGCGCGACAAGGCAGAGGCCCGCCAGGGCGCGCGGATGGCGCTTGCGGTTACCGGTGGAGGCGGGTTGGTGCTGATCGCAGGGATGGTGCTGCTTGGCACGATCGCCGGAAGCTTCGATCTGATGACGATCCTTGAGCGCGGCGACATCATCCAGGCCTCGCCTTTGTACCCGGTGATGTTGGTGCTGATCCTTATCGGCTGCTTTACCAAATCGGCGCAGTTCCCGTTCCACTTCTGGTTGCCGCACGCGATGGCAGCGCCCACCCCGGTCAGCGCATATCTGCATTCGGCAACGATGGTGAAGGCTGGCGTCTTCCTGCTCGCGCGGTTGTGGCCGGTGCTTTCGGGGACCGAGCTCTACACCGTCATCGTTACCAGCGTCGGGCTGATCACGATGCTGATGGGTGCCTGGGTGGCTCTGTTCAAGCACGACCTCAAGGGCATCCTGGCCTATTCGACGATCAGCCAGCTTGGCCTGCTGGTGATGCTGCTGGGGTTCTCGCTCGAGATGGCGGCGGTCGCCGCGGTGCTTCACATCCTCAACCATGCCGCTTTCAAGGCGGCGTTGTTCATGTCGGCAGGGATTGTCGATCACGAGACCGGAACGCGTGACATCCGCCGGCTGGGCGGCCTTGCGAAGGTCATGCCGATCACCGCGATCGTTGCCACTCTGGCCGCTGCCGCGATGGCGGGCCTGCCGCCGCTGGGCGGTTTCATCTCGAAGGAGATGATGCTGGACGAGACGCTGCATGTCGGCCTGTTCGGCATATCCTGGCTGGTGCCGGTGGTGGCGACGATCGCAGCAACATTGTCGGTGGCATATTCGCTGCGGCTTGCGGTGCATCTGTTCTTCGGCAAGCCGCGCGAAGCTGAACCTCATGCCCGCGCGCACGATCCGGGCGCAGGGATGTGGGCGTCGCCTGCATTTCTGGTGATCCTCGCGGTGCTGCTCGGCCTGGTTCCGATGGCGCTGGCAGGGCCTCTCGTGTCCTCGGTAGCAGGCGCTGTGATCGGTAATGCGGCTCCGCCGTTGGGCCTTGCGCTGTGGCACGGCGTCAACGTTGCGCTGGGGATGAGCCTGGCGGCGGTCGCGATCGGCGCGCTGCTGCTGTGGCGGCATGCAGGGCTGCTGCGCGGGTATGAGGCGATGCGGCACCTCGATGCCAAGGCGCTGTTTGATCGCACATTGGGCGCGGCCGATCGCGAGGTACGCAAGCTGATCGTTGCGACACACAGCCCCTCGCTGCAGCGGATGCTGTTTGCTAGCTTTGCAGTCATCGTCGCATTGGTCGCAGAGGGCGCGCTCACCGGCGGCGGAACCCTCACCGGAGCGCGCGCAGGCCAGCCCGCATCGGCGGTCGCGATCATCGCCTGGGGCCTGCTGATCGCAGCCACGATCGCGGTGGTGCGGGCGCAGCGCCAGCGCTTTCTGGTGCTGATCTATATCAGCGTCATCGGGCTGATCATCACGCTGGCCTTTGTCCATTTCTCCGCGCCCGATCTTGCGCTGACCCAGATTTCGGTCGAGGTGGTCACCATTCTGCTGCTGCTGCTGGCGCTCAACCTGCTGCCCAAGACCCCGCCCTTGCTCTCGAGCCAGCCGCGGCGGTATCGCGATGCGTTGCTGGCGATCGGTGGCGGTCTTGGCATCGGCGGCGCGGCGTGGGCAATGCTGACCCGCAATCCCAACGATCCGATTTCCAGCTTCCATCTGGCCAACAGCTATTCGGGCGGCGGCGGCACCAATGTCGTCAACGTAACCCTGGTTGATTTCCGCGCGTTCGATACGCTGGGCGAGATCATCGTGCTGGGGATCGCGGGGCTTGCTATCTTCGCGCTGCTCGACACCACCTCGCGAGGGGCTGCAGGCGCGCGGCTGCGCTCGTGGCAGGAGGACATGCCGCACTCGCCCGAGCGCCACCCTTTGATGTTTGTCATGGCAACCCGCATCCTGCTGCCGCTGGTGCTGGCGGTGGGGATCTATATCTTCCTGCGTGGGCACAATCAGCCAGGCGGCGGGTTTATCGCCGCTTTGGTGGTCGCGATCGCGTTCCTGCTGCAGTACCTCGCCTCGGGCTTCGACTGGACCGATGCCCGCCGCCGGGTGGGTGAACATCTGCTGATCGCGTCAGGCGTGCTGGTGGCGATGGCGACGGGACTGGGCTCGCTTGTGTTCGGTGCCAATTTCCTGACCAGCTCGTTCGGCTATTTTCAGGTGCCTTTGGTCGGTGAAGTGGAACTGGCGACCGCCTTGCTGTTCGATATCGGCGTCTTCGCGGTCGTGTTCGGCGCGGTGATGCAGGCGCTGGCGCAGCTCAGCCAGATATCGCAGCGCGCCGCGCGAGCGCATGCCGCCCAGGTCGAGGCGCAGCAGCAGGGGAGCGAGCCATGACGCTGGAATTTCTGGTGGCAAGCGCGATCGGCATTCTGGTCGCCGGCGGGATCTATCTGGCGCTGCGCGGTCGCACCTTTCAGGTGGTGCTAGGCCTTACGCTGTTTTCCTATGCGGTGAACCTGTTCCTGTTCGCAGCGGGCCGACTGACGCTGGATCGTCCGCCGATCTGGTCGAAGACGGTCACCGAATATGCCGATCCCCTGCCCCAGGCGCTGGTGCTGACCGCGATCGTGATCACCTTCGGGATGACCGCGTTCATCGTCGTGCTGGCGCTGCGCAGCTTTCTGGAAACTGGCAGCGACCAGGTCGATGGCGATGATGCGCCTTGCACGCTGGACGAACAGGCAAAAGCTGACGCCACGCCAGAGCCGCACACATGAGCTTGACCGCGCATCTGGCGATCGCGCCTGTCGTGATCCCGGCGCTGGCCGCGCCGATCGCTTTGTTGGTGATGCGCCGCAAGCGTCGGCTGGGCATCGCGATCTCGCTCCTCTCGTGCGCGGCGATGCTGGTGGCCGCTCTGGTGCTGCTCAACGCATCGGCCGATGGCACCATCCGTACGTACGAGCTGGGCAACTGGCCTGCACCCTTCGGCATCGTGCTCGTGGTCGACCGGCTGTCGGCGATCATGCTGACGCTGGCTGCCACGGTATCGCTGATCGCGCTGGGCCATGCGGTGATCACGCAGGCAGATCGCAAGGGCTGGCATTTCCATCCATTGTTCCAGTTCCAGATGCTGGGGCTCAACGGGGCGTTCCTGACCGGTGACCTGTTCAACCTGTTCGTGTTCTTCGAGGTGCTGCTGATCGCATCTTATGGACTGATGCTGCACGGGCAGGGGCCTGCCAGGCTGAAGGCAGGCGTTCAGTATGTAGTCGTCAACATCGTCGGATCGTCGCTGTTCCTGATCGCGCTGGGACTGCTCTATGCCTTGACCGGCACACTCAACATGGCCGATATGGGCTTGCGGGTCGCCGAAATCGGACCCGATGATCAGGGGCTGCTGCGGGTGGCGGCATTGCTGCTGGTCAGCGTGTTCGCGCTCAAGGCCGCAGTCGTTCCATTGCACCTCTGGTTGCCACGGACCTATGCTGTGACGACACCTGCGGTTGCGGCGCTTTTTGCGATCATGACCAAGGTTGGCGTATATTCGATCATCCGCGTGGTCCCGCAGATCTTTGGCGACGATGCCGGTGCGGCCGCCTGGGCACCTGCCCCCTATCTGCTGCCCGCCGCGATGCTGACGGCGATTGTCGGCTTTGCAGGCGTGTTCGTCGCGCGCGATCTGTCAGAACAGGCCGCTTATGCGGTGATCGGATCGACCGGCACGCTGCTGATCGCGGTGGCGGGATGGCAGACCGACACGTTGACGGCGGCGATCTATTATCTGGTGCATTCGACACTGGCGGGCGCCGCGCTGTTCCTGGTCGCCGATGTCGTCGCGCGGCGCAGGGCAAGCTTTGCCGATAGCGCAAGCGCTGGACCTGTTTTCGGCCAGCGCGAACTGGCTGGGCTTTTGTTCATGGCTGCGGCGATTGCAGCCACCGGTCTGCCGCCCTTGTCGGGGTTCATCGGCAAATTGCTGATCCTCGAATCGGTGGTCGATGTGCCCGGCTGGGGTGATGCCTGGGGCTGGGCATGGGGCGCGATCCTCGCCACGACGCTGATCGGCGTGATCGGCTTTGCCCGCACCGGCAGCGCGATCTTCTGGAAGTCGGTGCAGCCGGCCGACGGTGCGCTCTCCACGACCGACTCGAAGGCGCTTTCGAAGGTGGTATCGAAGGCCGACATGGCAGCGCCGACAATCACGATCGCGCTGCTCGCCGCCTGGTCGATCGGCGCCGGACCCGCGACTGCTTATGCGACAGCCGCAGCCAGCCAGATCCTCGATACCGCATCTGCCGTCCGCGCTGTTCTGGGGGAGCCGTGACATGCGCCGCCTGATCCCGCATCCTGGACTTTCCGTACTGCTGGTCATCGTCTGGCTGCTGATGGCCAACGCCATCACTGTCGGCGGCCTGCTGATCGGCATCATCGTGGGCATATTGCTGCCGATCTTTACCGCACCGTTCTGGCCGGGTCGGCCCGATGTCAATTACCGCGCAGGGGTTGCGTATCTCCTGCTGGTGCTGTGGGATATCATCATTGCCAATTTCGAGATTGCGGTGATCATCCTGTTCCGCCGCAACCGCGATCTGCGGCCCGCCTGGCTCTCGATCCCGATGGAGCTCGATACGCCTGAAGCCATTACCGTGTTTGCAGGCACCATCAGCCTGACCCCCGGTACCGTATCGTCGGACGTATCGGCCTGCGGCAACTATCTGCTGGTCCATGCGCTGCACGCGCCCGATCCCCAGGCCGAAATCGTGCGGATCAAGGCGCGGTACGAGGCGCGTTTGAAGAGGGTTTTCAAATGATCGGTTATGCCGTCATCTTCGCCTTTGTGTGCCTGTCGCTGGCGCTGACGCTCAACCTGTGGCGGCTGCTCAAGGGGCCCACGGTAGGGGACCGGATCGTCGCGCTCGATACCATGGTGATCAATGCGATCGCGGCAATCATCCTGATCGGGATCGCGACCGTGAACGACACTTATTACGAGGCGGCACTGCTGCTGGCCATGGTCGGGTTCATCGGGACGGTTGCCTATTGCAAGTTCCTGCTGCGCGGGGACATCGTCGAATGACCGGGTCCGGCATCCTCAGCGATATCGTGATCAGCGCGCTGATTGTCCTGGGCGCAAGTTTTGCGCTGATCGGCAGCTGGGGCATGGTCAGGCTGCCGACTCTGATGGAGCGGCTGCATGGTCCCACCAAGGCGACAACGCTTGGCCTGGGCGGGATTCTCGTCGGATCGATGCTGTATTTCCAGTTCAATGCCGGAGTTTGGGCGCTGCACGAACTGCTGATCTCGCTGTTCCTGTTCATCACCGCGCCGATTTCAGCCAACATGATCGCCAAGGTTCACCTGCACCATCTGCGCACACATGCGAAACAGGATATCGTTGGCCCCGCAGGACAGCCGCCCAAGGCGTCGCAAGCGAGTGATTGGGCGACTTATGAGGCCCCGCACCCGGATTCGATTGCAGCGACGTCAGAGAGCTAGGCACCCGGTCAGTGATGAATCATCGGGGGGCGTGCAGACTATGCCTTTCCTGATTGCATTGCCTCGACAATCTTCTTCACATCCTGCGACCGGCCCTTGGGCACAATCATCACATGCGTGCCGTTGGCGATGACGATCAGATCGCTGATCCCCGATGCGGTGACGGTGATCCCGTCGGCATGGATATGCGCGTTGGCGCAATCGAGCGCGATCACCTCACCGCAGATCGTGTTGCCGTCTGCATCGGGCCGGGCGATCTCTGCCAGCGCATCCCAGCTGCCGACATCGGACCAGCCGCACGAAACCGGGACGATCGCCACGCGCTCGGCGCGCTCCATCACCGCATAATCGATCGAATCCGACGGACAGGCGGCGAACCGATCGGGCAGCGGCCGGATCAGCCGGGTGTCGAGAGCAACGCCGTCGAGCGACGCGCGCGCGGCATCGAGCATCTCGGGCGCATAAGCCGCCAGTTCCGCAAGATAGCGGTCAGCGCGCATCAGGAAGATCCCGGCGTTCCAGGCATGGCCGCCCTCGGCGAGCATCGCCTCGGCCTTTTTGCGTGGCGGCTTCTCGATGAATCGCGCAACCTTGCGGACCCCGGGCGCGTCTTCGAGCAGTTCGGCCATCTGGATGTAGCCAAAGCCGGTTTCGGGCCGGGTCGGCTCGATCCCGAAGGTGACCAGCCAGCCGGCCTCGGCTGCGGGACGTGCGGCATCGACCGCCGCCAGAAACGTCGGCAGATCAGCGATGACATGATCGCTGGGCATCACCAGCAACACCGTGTCCCCCGCGCCTGCAGCCAGCGCGGCAAGCGCGATAGCCGGCGCAGTGTTGCGCGCGCTGGGCTCGAGAATGATCCGCGCATCGGCAAGCGCTGCGCCGGCAAGCTCGGCCTCCATCATCGCGCTGTGGCGCTCGGCACCGATGATCAGCGCAGGGCCAAAGCGTACGGCATCCCCGGTGCGCGCCAGCGTGTCAGCGAACATCGATTGCTGCGACACCAACGGGAGAAACTGCTTGGGCCGCTCTGCGACCGACAGGGGCCATAGCCGCGTGCCCGAGCCGCCGGAGAGGATGACGGGGACGATCTTGCTCATGCAGTCTGGCCAATCTGGTTTGCGCGGGCGAGCAACAGGCGCGCTCCACTGCTGGCTTGGTATGCGGCATCCGGATTGACCGCGAGACACTCGCCTGCAGCGGCGGTGAGAAGTCCGCTATCGGATTGCGCCGATGCGTGGCCTTCGAGCGGGATCACGAAAAGGGGGCCGCTGCCCGCAAGCGTTTGAGGTGCATCGCCCGTGAGAAGAACTTTAAACAACGGACCATCGACCAGAGTCTGGTCGACGCTCAAATCGACCCGCTTCCGCAGCGGATGGCTGTAGGGCTCGGCTTTCGACACTGCGACGCCACGGTCGAGGTGCAGTTCGCGCGGGCGGCCATAATCGTACAATCGATAGGTGATATCGGCGTTCTGCTGGATTTCGATCAGGCATACGCCTGCACCGATGGCGTGGACGGTTCCTGCCGGGATGTAGAAGAAATCGCCGCGTTCGACCGGTCGCCAGTCGAGCAGTTGCTCGATAGACCCATCGAGCGCGGCGGACCTGAGCTCTACGCCCGACATCGCCCGCACGGTGCCGATCCCCAGTGTCGCTCCGGGTTCGGCGTCAAGCACCAGCCAGCATTCTTCCTTGCCGCTGGCCAATCCCATCGCCTGTGCTTCGGTGTCGCTGGGATGCACCTGGATCGACAGGCGCTCGCTGGTGAAAAGATATTTGATCAGGAGCGCCAGTGGAGGAAGGCTCGGTGACGCGGAGCCGTCCACCTCGAACCAGATTTCGCCGATTCGTTCGGGACCCGGATTATGGAAGGGGGCGGGCACATCGGCTCTGCCCCATGGTTTGACCACCTGACGCATCGCCAGCTTCATAGGGAGTATCATCGGATCCATCAGAACCATCTCCGTGAACGTGCTGGTCCCGTCAAGCGCACAGCTTCAAACCCTAGGTGCCATTCCGAAGTCATCAAGCGGGAGGTTCCGGAAAAATTTGGCCCGATCAAGCGGCACAGGTTGCAGACATGACCCTGAACCGGAAGGATACAGGCTTGCGATGAGGTGCTATGCTTGCGCAGCGATGTACCCTCGATTGTGCGCATGGCAGAAACAGGGACTGTTATTCAAATATTTTCTTGATGGTGCCTGCAAACACAACTGCCATGATCAGGGCGCAACTGACGATCATCAGCACGGTCAGGATCTGGTCCTGCCACGCTTTGTCGAACCCGGCGATCTCGATCCCGCGACCGACCAGAAAGCCCGGCGAGAGCACCAGCACCACCCAGAGCACACCCGAAAGCACGTTCCAGCGGTGGAAGCGATGTGCGTCCATCCGGGCGACTCCCGCCACCAGCGGCAGCATCGATTGGAAGGGGCCGAGCACATAGCGGCCTGCGACCAGTGAAATCCCGCCCCAGCGACGGAAGAACAACCGGGCTCGGGCAACTCCACGGCGATGGCGGGCAATCGACGGCAGATGCCAGACGCGGTGACCCATCCGATCGCCCGCCAACCAGGACAGCCAGTAACCGGCGATCGCGCCTGCAATCCCGAACAGCACCACCGATGTCGCATCGACCCGGCCACTTCCCGCCAGCACCCCGACCATGAACAGGATCGGCGTCGCGGGAATGAACACGCCGATGACCGCCAGCGATTCGCCAAATGCGATCAGCCCGAACACCGGCCCGGCAAGCCAGCGGTGATCGACCATGAAGTCCGCAAGATGCGCGAGCAGGCCGTTCATGGGCGGTGCCTTGAGGTCAAAGAGAGAGTTTCTTGAAGATCGGCTCGGGGATCGCGCGAATGATGGTCATCACCAGGCGCCAGCGGCCCAATGTGTAGATGACGTCGCTCTTCTTGTCCTGCGCCTTGATGATCGCATCGGCGACCTGCTCGGGCTCGGCGGTCATCACCGGGGAGAGCTTCATGCCCGCGGTCATCTGGGTGCGGACAAAGCCGGGCTTGACCGTCATCACATGCAGCCCGGTCTTGGCATGCGCGTTGCGTAGACCCGAAAGAAACGCGGTGAAACCCGCCTTGGCCGAACCATAGATGAAGTTGGAGGCGCGGCCGCGATCGCCCGCGACCGAGCTGATACCGATGATGCAGGCATCGGGAACATTCGCCATGCGGCGTGCGGCGGCGAGCAGATAGCGCGCCGGGCCGTTGTAGTTGCTGTCCATCACGCGCGCTGCGGTTTCGTCGTTCGCTGCCGATTCAGCCTGATCGCCCAGAAGCCCTGCGACCATCACCACAGTGCCGGGCACCACGCCCAGCGAATCAAAGAACGCATCTGCAGCGCCATCGGTGATATCGACGCTCACCGAGCGCACCTTGGCCTCGGTGCGCAGGGCAAGATCGGTCGCATCGGCGCTGATGTCGCCGCGCGCGGCCAGAATGACCTCGCAGCCCTTGGCGGCATAGGCCTTGGCAAGCGCGCGGCCGATATCCGAACGGGCACCCAGAATAAGGACGGGGGAAGCGAGCATTTACAGACCCAATCTTTGTGAAAGCAGCGAGGAGAAGCGCCGGTCGAGCCCATATTGCGCACGAAGGTTACGAAATTCGTCAAGCCTGGGATAGCCGGCGGCAAAGCGTTCGGGCGAGACCCGAGCGTCCTTGGTGAGATACACGCGTCCGCCATGATCGGCGGTGATCGCATCGAGCCGCTCGAGCAGTGCGAAATTGTCAGACGTAGCGGGGAAATCGAGCGCGAGCGTATAGCCTTCCATCGGAAAGCTCAGCATGCCGAACGACCCAGGTCCCATGCGCTTCAGGACCGCGAGGAACGAGCCTGCGCCTGCGGCGGAGATCGCCTCGAGCAGACGGCGCATGCCTTTGGCGCTTTCGGCGAGTGGCAGCACGGATTGATACTGCAAAAAGCCCTGGCGGCCATAGATCCGGTTCCACTCGAAGATCGCATCGAGCGGATAGAAGTACGGGTCGACATCGACCACTGCGTCGCCCGGACGCTGCATCGCATAATACAGATGGTTGAACATCCGTACGTTGAAGCCGCTCAAGGCAAAGTTCGGGAAATCGATCGGAATCGTCTTGGGCTTGCGTGATCGCCGGACCAGCGGTGCGGCAAGCCGTGCCGGGTCTAGATCGGTGAGCTTTGCATGTTCGCCCAGCAGGATCGCCGACCGGCCGAGGCTCTTTCCTGTCGCCATGCAGTCGATCCACGCGACCGAATAGGTCGATCCGTGCGATTGTTCGAACAGCGCCAGTGCTTCGTCAAGATCGGGCACGCGGATGGTGCGCTGACGCACGAACGCGGTCTCGATCTTCAGCATGCGGAACGAGACGCGCACGATGATCCCGGTCAACCCCATGCCGCCGCAGGTCGCGGCGAACAGATCGGCATTCTCGGACGGCGAGCATCGCATCACCCGGCCATCGCCGAGATCGAGGTCGAACCAGTCGACATGGTCGCAGAACGATCCAGCCGCATGATGGTTCTTGCCGTGCACGTCGCTGGCGATCATCCCGCCGATGGTGACCATCCGTGTGCCGGGAGTCACCGGAGGGAACCAGCCGCGCGGAACCAAGGATGCGACCAGATCAGAAAGTAGCACGCCCGCCTCGCACACCAAAACGCCGGTCGCCTCGTCGAATGTAATCAGCCGGTCGAGCCTGCGCATGTCGATGGTGGCATCGACGTTCATGCTGGCGTCGCCATACGAGCGGCCGTTGCCGCGCGCGATGACGCTGGGTAAAGGCATCAGCGTTTCATGCAGCGCCTGGGTCGTGATCGGCTGCCATACGGTGCACTCGCGCACCGGATAGCGGCCCCATCCGGCGAGAGGTGCCCGATACGGCATCAGATCGAGATCGCGATGATCACGGCGGCGACAACGCCGGTCAGCCAGCTGACCTTGTCGGTTATCGCAAAGATGATCGGATCATCGTGCATCTCGTTGCGGTTGGACAACATCAGCGCGCGGCTGATCCAGTAGATCAGCAACGGGCAGATCAGCCACATCCGCAACGGATGCGCATAAAGCGAGGTGATTTGGGGGCTGCTGAGGTACAGCATCACAACCATCACCGAGGCATAGCCCGCCGCCGCGCCCAGCGGTAGCAGCATCGCCAGATCGTTGATGGCATAGCCGCGCCCCGGAGGGGAGGACTTTCCGGCATCACGCCGCGCCACCAGCTCCGAACAGCGTTTGACGATCGCCAGGCTGAGGAAGAAGAACAGGCAGAACATCAGCAGCCATTGCGACTTTTCCTCGCCCGTTGCCGCAATCCCGCCGAGCACCCGGATGGTGTAAAGCCCGCCCAGGATGATGACGTCGACCAGCATCTGGCGCTTAAGGAACAGCGAATAGCCAAGCGTGAGCGCGACATAGCCGAGCAGGATCGCGAGAAACTCGAGCGGCAGCAGCGCGGCGATGCCGATCGCCACCGCCATCAGGCCGATGGCCATCACGATGCCACGAGGGATCGATATCTGCGCAGCCGCAAACGGCCGCCTGGACTTGCGATGATGGTCGCGGTCACCCGGCAGATCGAGCAGGTCGTTGATGATATAAGCGCTCGATGCAGCAAAGCTGAATGCCCAGAATGCCATGAACGCAGCAAGCAGCACCGCAAAATCACCGATGCTGTGTCCTGCAATCGCGGGCAGGAACACCAGCGTGTTCTTGGCCCATTGATAGGGCCGCATCGCCTTTAAATAAGGGCGGATCGGTGTCCGGGGCCGAGCGATGACCTCAACATCGGGGAAGCGGCGCTTGACCGCGCGCTCGAGCCCGCCGGTGTGCGCGATCAGGATCGCGTGCCGTGCCGCATCCCAGACGGGCATATCGACCATGTGGTCGCCGATATAGTCGAAACCCTTGTGGCCAAACCGCTCGACCAACGCGGCGGCCTTGTTGGGTCCGGCCAGATTGGTGATACCGTCCGACCCCATCACGCCATCGACGCCATCGATCCGCGCGGCGATCTGCTCGACCCAACGGTGATCGGACGCGGACGCCAACCAGACCTCGCGGCCCTGTGCCTTGGCAGCAGAGATCGCCGCCACGGTTTCGTCGCGCAGCGGCATACTGCTGATGTGCGGATCGACGGTATCGACCAGGTTCTTTTTGAGCGAGGCCTTGCCGCCCGCCAGCCAGCTGAGCAGCTTCCACGCGTTCCACGGCTGGGTGGCGATCAATTGCAGCGCCGCCTCGAACAGCAGGTCGGTGCGAATCAGCGTGCCGTCAACATCGACGACCAGCGGGGTCCGGTCGGCTGAGGCGCCCTGTTGCATCTGCTGATCGATCACGGCTTGGTCTTCTCGCCAAAGGAATAATGCTTGTGCGCGTAATAGCTCAGCACGATCGGGCTGACCACGCCCACCAGATGCGCGATTTCCTCGGCCTGCCAGTCCCAGCCAATAAAGGGCAGCACCAGCCGCAGCATGCCTGCGCTGACGCCCAGCACGACGAGGAAGCTGAACGCGTTGACCACGGCAAAGCGGCCATATTCGGCCAGCCAGCTGTCGCCGCTGGCGTTGAACACGAACAATCGCGCGAGCAGGAAGGCGGTGGTCATGCCGAACAGATAGGCGACCGAAACCGCGGCCTCATAGGGCATCACATGGCTGAGCAGCCAGCGCGAGGCCAGGTTGACCAGCGCCGCGATGCCCCCGGTGACGATGAAGCTGGCAAAGCGCTTTCCTTCACCGCTGCCGGGTGCCGCATCGGGCGTCACCTTGTCCGACAGGCTGGTCATGCGCTGATATGCTCCACCATTTCCTTGGCAAGCCGCGCACTTTCGGAGATGCCGCGATCCTCGGGATAATAGAAGCAGGTGTCTGCCACCTGCAGCCCTGCGATCGGGGTCTGCACAGGTGGGATCTTCGCGGCAAAGCCCGGCTCGCAAATCGGCTGGGCATGGCGCAGGCGGCCGACCTTGGTCGCGCGGATGTCCTCGCGGGTGATACCGGGATTGATCCGCTGGATATACGAAAACGCCTCGTCGACCAGTCTCTGGTCGTCCCACGAGAATTTGGGATGGGTGACCGGCATGTAATACGGCACATAGACCACCGCTTCGCCGTCAGGTGCGGGGCGCAGGTTCGAAAACTCGATAATCCCGGGGATCTCGATGTCGGGTTCGATGATGTTGACCCAGAAGTGGGGCGTCACCGGCTTCTTCAGGCGGAACAGCAGGCAGCACACGCCGATATTCTCGATCGCGTCGTACTTCGCCTTCCAGTCGGCTGGCATGTCTGGGATCATGTCGGAGACGAGCGGCGTCGGCACGGTGGAGATGACATGATCGGCGGGGTGGAACCCGTCGGCAGCCTGAACACCTGTAACCTTGCCGTTTTCGCTGACGACCTGGCTTACCGGGTTGCCCAGCGACACCTTGCCGCCCAGCGCCTCGATCCGCTCGACCAGCCGGTCGACCAGGGTCTGGCTGCCGCCCTCGATATAGCCCAGCTGCTCCTGGAAGATCGACTTGCGCGAGCGACCGGTGCGCTTGACCCGCGTCCAGATCCACGCCGCAGAAACATTGTCGGCGTACTGGAAGAACTTGAGATCAAACAATGGCTTCCAGAGCTTGTCGTAGACGCTCTTGCCCGACCAGCGGGTGATCCACTCGCGCGCGCTCTGCGTCTCGAGCGCATCCCAGCGGTCGCGCTTGGTCGAGACGAAGGCGAGCAGGCCATAGCGGAACTTCTCGATGAGGCTGAGGTGCGGATAGGTCAGTAGCGAGACCGGATCGCCCCATTTGTGCAAGGCTCCGCCCGAGAAGTAGCCCATCGAGGTGTCGCGCCAGCGCATCGCATCGCCAAGGCCAATGTCGGCCATCAGGTCGAAGGTCGGCTGGTCGGTCTTGCAGACGAAGTGATAGAAGCGCTCGATCGACATTCCGGCGAAGTCGAAATGTGCCGCCATTCCGCCGGCATCGGGCGAAGCCTCGATCACCTCGACCGTGTGCCCCGCCTTGGCAGCATGATAGCCTGCGGCCAGCCCCATGGCTCCGGCACCGATTACGACGACACGTGACATCCAATTCTCCCGGCGTGCGCTTTGGCAAGCCTCAACATGATCGGGCAGGCCCGGTCCGGCAATTAGCCGTGATCAGAACTGCAGTGCAATCTTCGAGTACACCGGATGGCCGAAGGTCTCGGCCAGCGCCTCGTCGAGCGGGGTGGCGCGCACGCCGAAGATCCCGGGCCAGTCGATGATCTCGAACACGTCCGGGGTCGACAATGCCTTGAGCTGCTTCTCGGTGAACGGAGGGTTCTTGCTGAACACTGCATAGGTTCGCAGCAGCATCGCGAACAGGCCATAGGGTATCTTGACGATCATCGCCTTGGCCCCGGTCGCGCGCTTCATTGCGCAGATCAGGTCGACATAGTCGATCCGCTCCTGCCCGGTGATGTTGTACGCGCCGGTCATCTTCTTCTCGATCGCCGAGACGATGACATCGCAGAAATCGCCGACATACAGCGGCTGGCGCAGATACTTGCCGTCGCCGGGAATCGGGAACACCGGCACCTTTTCCATGAAGCGCGCCAGCCAGCCGACATGCTTGCGGTCGAACCAGCCGAACATCAATGTCGGCCGCAGCACGATCTGGGTGATGCCGGTTTCTGCGACCAACTTTTCCTGCGCTTTCTTGGTTTCGGTATAGTCATCCACCGCGAGCGAATTGACCACCGAGGACGAGATGTTGACCACATAAGCCACGTCGTGCGCCTTTGCCGCTGCCATCACGCGTTCGCTGGCCAGAATGTTGTTGTCGACGAATTCCTGCGGCACCAGCCCACCGATCTGGGCGTGGCCGTGGACCAGTGCGTCGCAATCGGCCAGCACGTGTTGCCAGCCGTCCTCGCGCGCCAGATCGGCGACGATCACCTCGATATCGGGGTGCTGCTCGCGCAGGATCGCGCAGTTGTTCGCGGCCTTGTCGATTGAAACGATCCGGGTGTAGCCACGCTGCTTGAGCTTGGCGACCAGGTTCTGTCCAACCAACCCCGCGCCCCCGGTGATCACTATCTTCTTGTCCACGCGTCACATCCTCTGGGCGAATGACGCCCTTTTAGCAGCGTGGGACCATTAGGCATGCTTTGGGTGCAGTGCAACAAGGAAGCGGGAAGGGCTTCAACGCTCAGAAAGAAAGGCGTTCCATCCGTGGCCCGTCCAGTGTAGCGACCGATGAAACCATGGCGCAGGAACGCGAACCAATGATGCATGCAACGCCACAAAGCCGTTACATTGGCGACATGCAGTTTTTCTTTGCGAATTCACCATGGCGCTCCACAATTATCGTATTTTTTGTATCGTTTTTGGCACTGCTCGGATTGATGGTGCGCGATCTGAATGTATACGATGAAGGAATTATTTTCACTGGTGCAATGAGGACCTTGAATGGGGAAATCCCTCATCGAGATTACTATTCGACTTACGGGCCGGGCCAGAATTATCTAGTAGCAGCAATATTAAATTACGTCAGCGAAAATCCGATATTTCCGAGACTTTACAGCGTATCGGTTATGTCAGCGATCGTGGTCTGTGTCTATCTGGTCCAGTTCAAGCGGGCAGGTATTATTGCGATCACCGTATCTCTAATAGCATGCTTGGCATTTTTGATCGCCTTCCAGTCCCATTTGTATCCGATTTACCCCGTCATTCTTCTGGCATTGGTCGGTGCGGTCTTTTTGCTATGGAATGAGCGATCACCCACCTTGCTGGGTTCGGCTCTAGCGGGTCTATGTGCTGGTGCTGCTGCGCTGTTCCGTTATGATGGCGGCTTTTTTATATTGGTTTCTCACTGCGTAGCAATCCTATTGCTTGCACAGGGTCAATCGATAAGTGAGCGTATCAATAACGCGCTTCAGAAAGTTTTTGTCTACGGCGCAATGTCCGCAGTTTTTTTTCTGCCATTTGCGGCAGTATATCTTGGTGTTGCAAACTTTGCAGATTTCTATCACGATATCATTCACTATCCGTTGCGATATTACTCTGATATGCGGAGTTTGCCCTTTCCTGGGTTTAAGATTTTAAGCACCAATCCGGAGCAATTGGCAGTTTATTTCCCAGTTTTTGTGGTCGCAATCGCGCTGGTCGATATGGCTCGAAGCCGTCCTTGGAAAAATTCCGAAGCGCTCGATCAAAAGCAATTTCCGGTCCTAGTGTTGATGCTTACCATGACTGTGATCCTTTATTACAAAGGAATGGTACGCGTGAGCACGTCACACATGTTCATGTCCATTATCCCTGCCACAGTTTTGTTCGGGATACTGGTTGAACGTGCTGTTGTGAAAGGGGCGGGGAAGGCTACGGTTGCAGTGTTCTTGATCGTGGGCGCCATCCCGGCGCTTGGCTTGGGTCGTGAACTGGTGATGGACCTTGTACATCCTGACCGAACTTTCATAGGATGGGTGGTTGGAGCACCTGAAGAGCCGGGGGACTGCTCGACCTTCCAAGCTTCCGCAGCGGTACGTTTGAACGCTGACTATATACGCACGGGTCGTTATATACGGGCTCATTCTCGCGAAAGTGAAAAGATATTTGTCGGCCTCAATCGTCACGACAAGATATTCATTAACCCCATGATCTTGTATCACGCAGCAGACAGACTGCCCGGAACCCACTGGCATCATTTTGATCCAGGCCTTCAGACCCGGGCGGATATCCAGCGCCAGGTGATTGCCGATTTGCGGAGGAATCGGGTGAGATGGGTGGTGCGTGATTCAAGCTTCGATGACGTCGCCGAGCCTAATGCCAGCGCGCGCAGCAGTGGTGTTGGTATTCTGGACGACTTTTTGGCAGAGCAGTACCGACCTGTTGCCTCCTCGGGTAAGGTCCAGATCTGGCTTGCCAAAGGTGCCATCGCACCGCCCCTGGGCGAGCAACGTCAATGCATGGCAACCGCCTAATATGTGAGGTAGCTTGTTTGGAACGCTAAACGGTTCGAGCGATTTTGCCTCTAGTCATGGGGCGGCAAATCGAATTCATGGGTGGATTATGCGGTTTTATACAAGTTTGGTTGGGCAGTGATGCAAGTTTCACTATTCAAGGGGCGTTTCCATAAAGAGAGCAATTGGCTTTCACTGGTGCGGTTGGCCTGGTTTGGAGTTGGAGCTTTCACCGGGCTGCTTCTCATTCTGTTGGTTGTGCGGACGTATATCGGCGTTCCCCATTGGGACAGCTGGGGGCTGCTAACCAATCAACAGGTTCTCGGCGGCTTCTTCGATTCGCTTAACGGGCATGTCAGCATGGCACCGCGGCTGATTTATGCGGCCGATATCTGGCTGGCGTCGGGTTCATCAGCGCTGAGCATGGGTATGACGGTGCTGCTGCTGGTCGCCGATGCGTGGCTCCTCGTCTGGGTCTGCCGCAAGTCGGGGCTGTCGTGGGTGTATCAGGGCTTTGCTGTGATCATGCTGCTTTGGGCCTATCCGGTGGCCAATTTCATGAGCGCGTTTAACGTCCAGATCGTCGGGGTGTTCGTTTTGGCGACCTTCGCCTTTGCCGCGATGGCGTTCGCCAAGGGGAGCAAGGGGTTGTGGCTGTCGATTGCCATCGCCGCGACCGCCGGTTTCACCATGGCCAACGGAATTCTGGCTGGGTTTCTGCTGGCACCGCTCGCTTTCATTCTGGGCCGGCCGGGCAAAGCGATTGCAACGGCCGCGATCGGCGGCGCTGCGATCATCGGCGTCTACTTGCTGCTGGCAACCGGCAGCGAGGACGTGCTGTGCACCGATGTGTACGACACGCAAAAGGCGCAGAGCTATCTGTCGTTGCAGAGCATCGGATCGATGCTGGGGTATCTTGGGGTCTATCTGGGCGCGCCGATCGCGCGGATCGTTTTTCGTACCGCCAGCTTCACCGATGCGACGCTGATTGTCACCGGCGTGCTGGGGTATACAGGGCTGCTCGTCGGCGCGTTCCTGTCATTGCGGGCATTGTTCGATCCGCAGCAGCGGCAGCGACCGATCGTCGGCTTCCTGATGGCGCTGCTTGCCTTTCTGGTCGGAACGGCTGCGGTCACCGCGTATGGCCGCGGCGTCGAGTGCCCGGTCTATTCGGCAGCAACCAGCCGCTACGGCACATCTGCAGACATGTTCTGGATGACCATCGTGCTGCTGGTAGGGGCTTTGCCGCTGGTGGATCGTCCATGGGCGCGGCAAATCCCGGCAATCGGCACCTTGCTGTTCGGCCTGGTCATCGCTGCCAGCCAGCCCTTCATTGTCAAGGCGATGATCGTCAGCCCCGGGCTCTCTCCGGTGGCAACCGGCAAGTCGGGTGAGCAGTTCCTTGGCGGCGGCCATCAGGCCGACCGGGTGGGCGCGCGGACCGCTATCCTGTCGAGTACGCTAGATATCGCTGCGCTGCGCGTCATCATGCTGGAGCCGGATGCCACGACGCTGAACACGTTCGACTTTCTGCGCCGCAGCAGGCTTGCGCCGTTCCACCCGGAATGGGCGGCGCTGCTGGGCAAGCCGATGCCTGCGGGTTTCAACCTGCGCGATCGCAGCTGTTCGGGCGCGGTCGGACTGCCGGTAGCGCTGCCCGATGGCGGCTGGCGGATCGGTGGGATGCTGCGCGGCACGGCAAGCCAGTTCGACCATATTGTCGCTGTCAACTCAGCAGGCCTGGTTGCCGGCTATGCCATGCGCAGCCCGGGCCGCAGCTTTGGCGAAGCGGCGATGAATACCAACCCTGGTTGGCAGGGCCACGTCAACGGAAGGCTGGGTGGCGGATCGGTCGCGGTGTATGCGTTTGATCCCGACGAGAAAACGGCTTGTCGATTTGGGCAAGCGGGTTTGCCCAGCGTGTGACTATGGCGCCGACCCGGGGGCAATGGGGCATTGGCACAGGCGTTAACGACAAAAAACTTGCGCAAAACCATGCTTCCCAGCAAAGCCGTAGCGATATGCGACCGGCGGTCGCTGGTGACAGGTTGCGTAACCCGGTTGAGAAAGTTTAGCACGCAGTGGCAATCGAGTTTCACAGCAATCGCGCCGCCTTATCGTCGGATCAGCCCGAAAGATCCCTTCTGGTTTTTGCAGCCACCGTGCTTTGGCTTCGGACACGTGGCAAGATCATCGCAAGCGCGGGGATTTCGCGCTGATGGCATTCGATTTTCTCAAGAAACCGGCGACGACCAAGATCGGCGCCGATGGTCGGCGTTACAAATCCAAGTCACTGTCGAGAACCAAGACCCCGCAGCGCGGTAACCGCAGAAGCCGTGCGTTCTGGGTGTTGTTGGCGTTCCTGGCGCTGGTGTTTCTGCTCGGCGGCAGCTCGCGCAAGGAAATTCCGGGCCTGCTGTTGCTGAGGCCGATCTCGATCCTCGTGGCATTCTACGCGATCGCGACGACCACGGCTGAACAATGGCGAACCTATCGGGCACCGTTGGTGATGATGGCGGCGATCGTCGTGCTGACGATCGCCCATCTCGTCCCGTTGCCTCCATCGGTCTGGCAAACGCTGGCGGGGCGCGGCATCATCCTGGATATCGAAACGCTCGCCGGTCAGCCCGATATCTGGTTGCCGCTGGCGATGGTGCCAGGGGGTGCGTGGAATGCCTTCTATGCCCTGTTCGCGCCGATTGCGGTGTTCTTCCTGGCCGTTCAGCTCGATGACCGGGATACGTTCTGGATGCTGGTCGCGCTGACGGGCCTAGCATTGCTCAGCGGGTTGGTCGGCGTGATGCAGGCTGCCGGTATCAATGTCCAACTCTATGCGATCATGTCGGATACCCCACCGGGCCTGTTTGCCAACCGCAACCATCAGGCAGCTCTGCTGGCGATGCTCTTTCCGATGCTGGCACTGATCGCGGCAACAGGTGACCGCTTCGGTTTCGATGGCGGTTTTCTTCGGATTCTGACGGCCGCTCTGGCCATCGCTGTTGTACCGCTCGTGTTTGTCACCGGGTCGCGGATGGGGCTTGTTGTATCGGGTGTAGCGGTTCTGAGCGTCGCAGCGATGCAGCTGGGGCTTTTGCCGTCGCGCTGGTTCCGCTCGGGCTCGCGTTCCAAAATCGTGGCGGGGGCCGCGATTGCTGCGGTCATCGCTGGGATCGGCGTGATCGGTGTGACCATGTCGCGCAATGTCGCGGTCGAGCGGTTGGCGCTGATCAACGAGGATCTGCGCTATTCGGTCTGGGAAGAGGTTATGGCGTTCCTGCCGGGCTATCTGCCCTGGGGGTCGGGTGTCGGCAGCTATGCCGAGGTCTACCAGATTCACGAACCCAGCGCATTGTTGAGCGCGAGCTATTCCAACCACGTGCACAACGATTGGCTGGAAGTGGCGCTGATGGCGGGTGTCCCGGGTGCCGCTCTGCTCGCTGCTGCGCTGGTCATGTTTGTCGTCGCGGTCTGGCGCTGCCGAGGAGCGCGGGGAACACAGAGCAAGTTCAACCGTCTGGGGCTGATCATGGTACTGGTTTTGGCCATTGCGAGCACTGTTGATTATCCGCTAAGGACACCCATCATGGCGGCGGTTTTTGCACTGGCGACAGTGTGGTCTTGTCGGCCAAATCACGCAATTCGCGAAGTTAAGGGCAGAAAAGCCAATGTTTGAACGTGCCCGTAAGATTTTCATCCCGGCGCTCGCATCGCTTGCGTGCGCAGCGTGCGCGACTGGCGGCCCGGTAGAGGTTGGCGGGGCTACCAACCTCTCGATGGTTCAGGCGGATTCGCTGCCGGTGCCCAGCGCGGCAGATTACGCCGCATCGCCGCGTGCGTTCATCATCGGCCCCTATGACATGCTGAGCATCGACGTGTTCGGCAACGAGGATCTGCGGCTGGAGGAAATCCAGGTAGACGCAGGTGGCCGGATCACATTCCCGCTGATCGGAACAGTCGAAGTGGCCGGTAAAACCCCGGGCGAAGCCGCTCGGACGATGGAAGCCATGCTCAAGGGCCGGTATCTGCGCAATCCGCAGGTCACCGTGAACCTCAAGGAAACCTCAAGCCAGGTGGTCGCGATCAGCGGTGAGATCAAGAGGCCCGGCGTCTATCCCATTGTTGGGGACATGACCCTGCTCAAGGCGATCGCCCGGGCCGAAGGATGGACCGAGTTCTCCAAAAAGCGCGAGGTGCTGGTGTTCCGCAAGGTCGGCGGCCAGCAATATGCTGCGTTGTACGATGCCAAGGCCATCGAGCGCGGCCAGTATGCCGACCCCGAACTGTTTCCCAATGATACGGTCGTTGTCGGCGATTCGCAGGCGCGGCGCAACATGAAGGACCTCTTCACGGTGGTACCGCCCATCGTCGGTCCCTTGATCTTCCTGCTCGGCCAAAACTGACGCAAGCGCTGGATAAGACATGCAAAACACAGAAAATTTTGGCGCTCTAGAATCGCAGCAGGGCTATCCGAACGCGGGTACCGGCACCGGTCCTTCGGTGCCGCCGATGCTGCTGCAATATTGGTATACCGTGATGCGGTGGCGCTGGCTGATGCTCGGCATCATCCTGGGGTGCATCGTCCTGAGTGTGGTCGCGACATTGTTCATGTCACCGCAGTACACCGCGCAGGTCCAGATCCAGGTCGATCGCCAGCAAAAGCAGATCACGATGGTCGAGGGCATTGAGGCCCAGACGACGCCGCAGGACCAGGAGTTCTATGCGACGCAGTACAACCTGCTGACCGCGCGGCCGCTGGCCGAGCGTGTTGCTGCCTCCCTGGCGCTTTACGAAAACGAGACGTTCCTGACCGCTCATGGTATCGATGGCGATGTTCTGACCGAAAAGGCGCCAGGCCTGTCCGCGCAGCAGATCAGGGATAAAAACAGGAGCCTGATCGTCAAGCTGCTGCTCGATAATGTGGAAACTGTCCCAATTCGCAACTCTAAGCTGGTCAACGTTCAATATACCAGCCGTGACGCCGCTTTGTCATCGCGGATTGCCAATGAATGGGCTGCTGCGTTCATCTCGACCAGCATGGACCGTCAGTATGCGTCCACTGCCGATGCGCGCAAGTTTCTCGAAGAGCGGCTGGTTACGCTCCGGCAGCGGCTCGACGAATCCGAAAAGCTGGCGGTCGATTATGCCTCGCGCTACGGCATCGTGACGCTGGGTGAGACCAAGGACAGCGAGGGGCGCACAATTTCCAACCAGACACTGGCAGGATCGCAGCTCGCAGAAATGGCAACCGCGCTGAACGAGGCCACTGCGGCGCGGATTGCGGCAGAATCGCGCAGTGCATCAGCCGGTGAATCGACCACAGAGTCCGTTACCAGCACTACGCTCTCCAATTTGCGATCGCAGCGTTCAACGATCGCGGCAGAATATGCCAGAAGGCGGGTCCAGCTCGAAGACGGACACCCGACGGTCCAGGAATTGCGGCAGCAGCTGACGGCTGCCGACGGTGCCATTTCGCAGGAAACCCAGCGCATTTCGCGCGCGCGCCAGTCCGAGTATCGCGAAGCATCGCGGCGTGAAGCCGAGCTGCGCGCACAGGTCGAATCGCTCAAGCGAGGCTATGACACCGAGAACAAGGCCAACATCCAATATGCCGCGTTCCTGCGCGATGCTGATACCAACCGGCAAATCTATGATGCGCTGCTGCAGCGTTATAAGGAAATCGGCGTTGCCGGCCAGGTGGGTGTCAACAACATCAGCGTGGTCGAGCCCGCCATCATTCCCGATCGACCGTCTTCGCCCAATCTGTTGCTGAACCTGTTGGTGGCCACCTTCCTCGGGATCGCGCTGGCCGGTGCTACCGCCTTTGGCCTTGAACAGATCGATGAAGGCATTCGCGATCCGACCCAGGTCGATGCGCTGCTGGGCCTGCCGCTGCTGGGTATCACCCCGAAGGTCGACAGGAACGCGGCCGAGGAGATGCAGGATCTCAAGTCTGCGCTCTACGACGCGTATTTCTCGATCCATTCGAACCTGTCGTTTTCGACCAGCCACGGGTTCCCCAAGTCGCTGGCCATCACCAGCACGCGTCCCAGCGAAGGCAAGAGCTCGACCTCGCTCTCGCTGGCGATTGTGCTGGGCCGCACCGGCAAGAAGGTGCTTCTGATCGATGGGGATCTGCGCTCGCCATCGGTTCATGGCATGCTGGGGATGACCAACGAAAAAGGTTTGAGCAACTATCTCGCGGGTGAGGACGAATGGCGGAGCTTTATCCAGCCGACCGAGCTCAAGAACGTGTCGATCATCTCGACCGGACGGTCGCCCCCGAGTGCGGCTGAATTGCTCAGCGGTGACCGGCTGTCGATGCTGATCGCGCAGGCTCTGACCGAATACGACAACATCGTGATCGATGCGCCGCCGGTTCTGGGCATGACCGATGCGCCGCTGATCGCCAAGGCGGTCGAGAGCGTTGTGTATGTCGTCGAATCGGTTGGACCAGCGGTGCGCGGCATTCGCAGTTCGATCCAGCGTCTGGTCATGGCCAATGCTCGCCTGTCGGGCGTCGTGCTGACCAAGGTCGGCGAAGGATCGATGAACTACGGTTACGGCTATGGCTATGGTTACGGCTATGGCTATGGCCAGGACCGCAAGGACCTTGATCAGTGAGCATGGTGGCCCTGTGATTAAGGCTGCCTCGCCCGCAGCGCGGGCCGCGCGCTGGCCCTTAGGGTTCGCTGCGCTGGTGCTCGCGTATGGGGCGTTCGACTATTCGCTGGCGAGCAACATGCGCCGGGCCAACCCTGAGGCAGCCTATCGCGCGCGCCCAACCGATCCGGGCGCAGTGGCCGGCGCGATGACCGACCGCATGGTGGCCCGCAACCAGTTCAACGCCAGCGCAGACGATGCCAGCAACGCCCGCGCGGGTCTGCGTCAGGACCCCCTCAACCGCGTCCTGCTGCGAACCCTGGGCGTGCATGAGGAGGTCAACGGAAGGACCCCGGCGGCGTTTGGCTCCATGCAGTTGGCCCACCGCGTCTCGCGCCGTGACAGCATCACCGAACTGTGGCTGGCCGAATACCATCGGCGTCAGGATAATCCGGTCAAGGCGCTGGTCCACTATGACGCAGCGATGCTGGTGCGACCCGACTTGCAGAAGGTGCTGTTCCCGCAGATGGTCCCGGCGCTTGCGAGCGCAAAATTTCGGGCGGCTGTACGGCCTTACATCGTGCGAGGGGCGTCTTGGACCCCATCGTTCGTAGGAACAGCGGCGGGAGCAAATCTGGATAACGCGGCAAGCCTGGTGCGACCCGTCCTTGCAGATATGGCAGGGGGCGTGTTTGATCAGGCATTTTCATCTATTGTATATCGGCTTGCTGCAAGAGGCGACGGGGCGCAGGCCCTTGCCATTGCCCGCGAGGCTTTTGCGGGCCTCGACCAGAATGCGTTTCAGCGGGCTGGGTGGTCAAAGGTTAATCTAGATAGCCGGATGGGCCCGCTTGCATGGAAGTTCAATCAGTCGGTTGATGTATCATCATCGCTTGATCGCCAGGGCAACCTGACGATTGTGGTTTCGCCGTTCGCCGCGGGAAGCGCAGCCCAGCGGACATTTATGGTCACACCCTCAGCGCGCTATCAGTTCAGTTACAAACTTCGGTCCGCTGCAGGCCAGCAGAGTGCCCAGTTACGCTGGAAGGCAGAGTGCGTTAACGAGACCGCGTCAACGACCCTTGGTGAATTTCCCAGCCAGCTACAGCCTGGACAGGCTGCTTCGGGAGCATTGATCGATATACCAGCCGGGTGCTATCTCATGCGCCTGATCGCTAACGTAGCAGGGCCCGATGCTCAGACTGCCTCCGAGATTTCGATTGCCTCACTGCGTTTGGACCGGTTGACCTGAGATCGTGTGACGAGCAGGTGATACCCGCAACCGCTCGCCGCGATTGCAATCACTAACGTCGTTTCCGGAAGGATCTCTCACGGCGTAAGTGTAGCACTAACGCAATCAGCATCATTGCAAAAACAGAGCCAGACGATCCTCCGTTGTATTGCGGAGATTGTAGGCTGTACAATGCATAAACGATGCATGTCAAGGCGACTGCAGTAGCGATAGTATAATCACCAATGGCATCGCACACCATTCTATAGCTCATGCAACCTAGATAGCAAAGCCACGAGTATAGCAATAATCCCAAAACCCCATAGGTATAAAAAATACCTATTAAGCCAATGTCGCCAGGAAAGAAGTAGGTAATTCCCGTTAACGGTTTGTAATTTTCTACGCCGAACGATATACCCGCCCCGGTAAGCCAGTAGTACTGTATCGATTGGGAGACAATATCAATGGAATTTGTGCGAACTGATGCTGACTGATCTCCAAAATATAAAAATGGGTTTAAGTCGGGGTCGATGATCAGCATTAGAGAAAACGCTAAACCAGCAGCGAAGACGATGAATGTCATGCGCCCGAGGCGGGCAGCATTCCTTATAAGTGCATACCCAAGCATCGTCAGGAGAACCAGCAACGTAATCGACCTTGATTCGGTGGCTATCCAGCACAACGTAAACAATCCCGTTAGAAGCAAGACACCGACAGAAAATCTCGCTCTTAGGCTCGCAATCGAATACCCAGTACCGTACAAAAGCAGCAGGGATGCTGAGTGGAGACGGTTCCCACGACCGGCGTCGTCTGCGGTCACAATGGCCCGCGCTACCCCACCGGTATCTATCAGTCCAATTCTCACCGCAGCAGAAGCGGCAAGGTAAAAAAACGCGTATGCAACACAAAGCGTATAAAACCACTTCATAAGCTTCTTATAAGTTCGATCCTGTAAAGTGAGCGCAAATAAACCGGTGAACGTAAGGCCTATGTATTCTCCCCCCGAGTTAAGGGTAAATGGAACGCCCGAGTTGATCGAAAATATGTATAAAAAGAGAAAGACAGACATGAGGCCGGCAACAGATATCAGTGATGCCAAAATTAAGCCTCTGAACAGGCAAATTGCAGCGCCTGTCATTGTCAATCCCGCAGTGCTGACAATCGCAACAACACGAGCGGTCTCTCCCGCGCCCCCCAAAAAGTCAGCAAAAAACGCATAGACAAACGAGGCCGTGCACAGGGCCGCAAATGTCAAATAGGCTGCTGCATTGCCACCGATCGCAAGCAGATGCTTTTCTTGCGGTCGCTGGGCTTGATGGGGGGCTCGATAACGGCCTGGTGCAAAATTATTCAACATGCGTTCCTGCTGTCGTGGCGATCGTCCGGGCCATCTGACATGCTGACTCACCCGCCGCTGAAGCGACTATCATGTCAGTGTTTTGCTCTGGCCGGTCGCCGGTTCCGGTGTTCCATAGCCGGGATAGTGGCAAATGCGCGAGGGCATTTTTGTGTGCACACCCTTTAAGGCGCTATCCTATAAATGCTGCAATCGCATCGCCATGCGACGGCTGAAACTGGGCTTGCCATATTGGTTTTGTCGCGGATGACGAAAGTCTCAGTGGTCGGAAAATAAAGCGTTCGCAAAAGTCGAGAGGTTCGGCCGAGAAATCTCTTCCCCGGCTTCAATAAATATGATTGCCATAGAAACCTTGGTTCAGTCCTTGAAGACCATGTATGACTTCGTCATGCCGAGCGACATTTCACGAACAATCCGTCTCTGTTTAAAGAGCGAGGTGATTTCACGATGGTTCAAAAGGTTTACCTCATCAAACATCGCCTTGGCGTAACGTGGTCCGTTGAAAATAGCTAACGGACTCAGGTTTACCATAACTCGTCCTAGTGGCCGTGGGATCCAGTGGACAACGGGCATCACAAAATGGGGTTCGACCACGAAGCTCTTTGCCGGTGTCTGCACAACATATCGCTTGGAAACACGTTCAATTTCGTTGACAAGCGCTAATCTTTCATCCTTCGGGACATGCTCCATCACTGAATTGCAAATTAACAGGTCGATTTCGTTGTCGCCGTACGGTATGTTTTTACCATCATAAAGTACAATCGAATTGATATGATCATGAGACGCGTCATCGCCCACTGATTGATGGTCTGCTGCGATATTCATTATCGTCACGGATTTAGGCTTGAGAACATCCCCCACCTCCTGCCAGAAATGTATCGATCCTCCCAAATCGAGCACATTATACTGTTGGATTTCGGGGAATTGCGCTTTGATCAATTGAGCTCGATTATTTCGGAATTTGATCAACATAGGACGAAGTAAGGCATACCAAGATGACATTCTATTTGCCCCCACTTAAAAAACAACATGATGACAATAGTTTATAATTTCGGGCGGTAGCCATCTAGCTGGCTACTCCTTAACAAACTATTGGTCATTTTGCCCCTAAATTTCGTATATTTGCTGCCATTGGCGCAAAAAAATTATGTGACGTCTTCGTGCCAGCTGCTGTATCGCAAGCATGGACCGCTTGCAGTCAACTCCGCATTTCTTGCCTCTAAAGCTTTTGAGTGACAAGCGAATTCCTGATCAAAATCGGTTTTTGCGGCCCTTGTCCGGGCACCAAGGTCGGGGTATTGGCCAGTGCAACCCGGTCGGTTCAACTGCCGCCGATTAGTTGGCTCAGTCTGCGATTGGCTCTTACCCCCTGTGAGACGTGTGTTTTCGACGATGATTTGGCCTGTGACCAGCGGGTGGTCGAGCAACAGGCTGATATTAGACAGAGCACCGCGTCGCCCCAGTGCTGGAACGTTTAACCAATGAAGAGCCTCGCTCGTAACTCCGCCTACAATGTGGTGGGTTCTGCCATCCCTATCGTGCTCGCGCTCGCAACGGTACCCGTTTACCTCAAGCTTGTCGGTCCAGACCGTTATGGCGTGCTGGCGATCGCCTGGCTGTTGCTCGGCTATTTCGGGCTTTTCGATCTGGGGCTGGGGCGTGCCACGTCGCAGCGGATTGCTGCGCTCAGGGATGCGCCGGCGTCGGACCGTGCCGCGACCTTCTGGACAGCTTTGTGCGTCAACGTTGTGATGGGCGCGGTCGGGGCGCTGCTGTTCTGGCCGGTGTCCTCTTATCTGTTCGGCGAGTTCTTCCGGGTGGATGAAGCGCTGCGTCCCGAGGTCATTGCGGCAGCGCCACTGCTCGCGCTCGCTGTACCAATCGCGACGACCACGGGCGTACTCACCGGAGCGCTCCAGGGGCGCGAGCGCTTCCTCGAAGTCAATATCATTTCGGTCGTGTCGACCACGCTGTTCCAACTGCTGCCACTGGCAGTGGCCTGGCTCTACGGGCCGTATCTACCGATCGTCCTGCTTTCGGCTCTGGGTGCGCGGGCGCTTGCGCTGGTTGTCTTGTGGTATCGTTGCCAGATCGATCTGGTGCGGGGCCAGCCGGTTCGGCCCGATCGCAAGCTGGTGCGGCCGCTGCTCAGCTATGGTGGCTGGGTGATGCTGACTTCGATAATCGGTCCGCTGCTCGTGGTCTCGGACCGGTTCCTGATCGGTGCCATTCTGGGCGCGGTCGTCGTGGGCTATTATGCCGTCGTGTTCCAGCTGGCCGAGCGGATCACCGTCGTCCCGCTGGCGCTGGCCAACGCGATGTTCCCGCGGCTGGCCACGGTGACCGGCGAGGAGGCTAGCCGCCTGTCGGCCAGCGCGATCACCGCGATCCTTGCGATCATGACTCCGATGATGGTCGCCGGGGTCTTCATCCTCGATCCGTTCCTGACGGTCTGGGTGGGCGCAGAGATCGCCCGCGAGGTCGGGTTCGTCGGCAAGATCCTGCTTGCGGGGTACTGGATCAATTCGCTCGCCTTGGTGCCTTATGCGCGGTTGCAGGCGACAGGACGTCCCGATCTGGTCACCAAAGTGCTGCTGGCCGAGCTGCCGATCTATCTGCCAGCGTTGTACTTTGCCGTCACAACCTTTGGGCTTGTCGGCGCAGCGGTCACGTTCAGTGTCCGGATCGCCGTCGATTATGTGCTGTTGTCGCTGGTGGCCGACAAGATCGCGGCGCCCTGGTCGACATTGGTCTGTATGGCGTTGCTGCTGACGGGCCTTGCGGTATCGGAAATCAGCACGCTTTCGCTGACCATCAACCTTGCCATCGGCGCGCTGATGGTACTGGTTTCAACCGGCATCGGGCTGTGGATCGCCCCGCTGCAGCTGCGCCAGATGATCGCGCGCGTGCTGCCCTGGGGCGGGCAATACATCGCCAAGGTCCGCTAACAACCGGGCCTTGCACCCAAAGCCCGCCGGTTTTGGGCCACTTGCAAGGCCCTGCCATGGCTGTATAGCTCGATCGCCCAAACCGGGTGGCAACAGTCCGGCGCACATGCGCTGAATGATCAAGGGACCTGGCCGAGAGGCAAAGCAACGCGAGCATTGGCAAGCATGATGAAACGGGGGAATTGGTCCCGGCGTCAGGTAGGCCTGCGTTGGCGAGGGTTCGCACATATGCGACGAGGAGATTGAGGTTTGGGCAAGGTGAGCAATAGAAAAGGCATCATTCTGGCCGGAGGCGCAGGCACTCGCCTGCATCCGCTGACCCGGGCTGCCTCCAAGCAGCTCATGCCGGTCTATGACAAGCCGATGATCTATTACCCGCTCTCGACGCTGATGCTGGCGGGCATTCGCGAGATCCTGATCATCACCACCCCGCACGACCAGGCGTCGTTCAAGGCGCTGCTCGGCGATGGCAGCGATTGGGGAATCGCGCTCACTTATGCGATCCAGCCCAACCCCGGCGGCCTTGCACAGGCGTTTCATATCGGCGCGGACTTTATTGGCACCGATCCGTCGGTGCTGGTGCTGGGCGACAATATTTTTTACGGCCACGGCCTGGTCGAGCTGCTGGCTGCGGCCGATGCGCGCACCGATGGCGCAACCGTGTTTGGCTATCATGTCAGCGATGCCAAGGCTTATGGCGTGGTCTCGTTCGATGCCAACGGCAAGGCCGAAACCATCGAGGAAAAGCCCGAGCATCCCAAGTCGAACTACGCGGTGACGGGGCTGTATTTTTATGATGGCCGGGCGGTCGAGCTGGCGCGTGACCTCAAGCCCTCGCCACGCGGCGAGCTGGAAATCACCGATCTCAACCGCATCTACCTCGAACAGGGCGATCTGTCGGTCGAGATCATGGGCCGCGGCTATGCCTGGCTCGATACCGGCACACATGGTTCGCTGCTTGATGCCGCGTTGTATGTTCGCGTCACCGAAGAGCGTCAGGGCCTCAAGATCTGCTGCCCCGAGGAAATCGCGTGGCGCAACGGCTTTATCGACGATGCCCAGCTCGAGAAGATCGCAACGCCGCTGCGCAAGAGCGGCTATGGTGATTATCTGCTCAAGCTGCTCGCCACCAAGGGGCAGGTCTGGTGATCATTAACCCCGTCGATATCCCAGGGCCCCTGGTGATCGAGCCCAAGGTGTTCGGTGACGAGCGCGGCTTCTTTCTCGAAAGCTGGAACGAGGCGCGCTTCAAGGACGCCGGGCTCGACCTCAACTTCGTGCAGGACAACCACAGCCGCTCAGCCAAGGGCGTGCTGCGCGGAGTGCATTTCCAGAACCCCAATCCGCAGGGCAAATTGGTGCGCGTGGTCGCAGGCGCGGTGTGGGACGTCGCGGTCGATCTGCGCGCCTCCTCGCCGTATTACGGCAAGTGGTTCGGCATCGAACTATCTGCTGCCAACAAGCGCATGTTCTGGGTGCCGCCGGGCTTCGGTCACGGCTTTCTAACGCTCGAGGACGGTACTGATTTCCTCTACAAGTGCACTTCGCTTTACGAGCCTGCCTCCGAACAGTCGCTGCAATGGAATGACCCCACGGTCGGAATCGACTGGCCGTTGGGCGACATGACGCCGCAGCTGTCGCAAAAGGATCGCGAAGGCACCGCGTTCGATCAGATCAAGGCATATTCATGAAAATCCTCATCGTCGGCGGCAAGGGCCAGCTGGGCCGGGGCCTGTCTGCAACAGCGCCATTGGACGCGCAGATCGTCAGCCATGACATCGACACGCTCGACATCGGCGATGCAGATGCGCTGCGGGCCTGTGTCGCACAGGTCCGGCCCGACATCTTGTTCAACGCCGCAGCCTATACCGCGGTCGACAAGGCCGAAGGCGACGAGGATGCCGCTCTGCTGGTCAATGGCACCGCGGTCGGAACGCTGGCCGATGCCGCGCGGGAGGCAGGCGCACGGTTCGTCCATGTCTCGACCGATTTCGTGTTCGATGGCACCTCGGGCGTGCCCTATGCACCCGATGCCACCCCCAACCCGGTTAGCGCCTATGGCCGCACCAAGCTGGCGGGCGAGCAGGCCGCAGGCGACGATGCACTGATCGTGCGTACCGCCTGGGTCTATGCGCCGACCGGTGGCAATTTCGTCCGCACGATGCTGCGGCTGATGGCCGAGCGGCCCGAGGTGCGCGTAGTCGCCGACCAGATCGGCACCCCCACTTATGCCCCCGGCCTTGCGCGTGCACTGTGGGCGCTGGCCGCCAACGGCGTGACCGGCATCCATCATTATACCGACAGCGGCGTGGCGAGCTGGTACGATTTTGCGGTCGCGATCCAGGAAGAGGCGCTGGCGAACGGCCTGCTGACGCAGTCCGTTCCGGTGATACCGATCCGCACCGCCGACTACCCTACGCCGGCGCGCCGCCCGCATTATTCGGTGCTCGACAAGACCTCGACCATCTCCGCACTCGGCGCTCCCTCGCCCCATTGGCGCACCAACCTGCGCATGATGCTGGGCGAAATCGCCGCGAATGGCTGAGCCGGCAGTGGCGGGCGTGGATAACGGATGTTGAGACTGTCTAGGCAACATGCTAGCGCAGGCGACCATGCTGCAATGCAGCAATCCCCGTTGCCCGCCGTAAATTGACGCAAGCAGGAAAGATCAACTGATGGCCAATCTGATTGTAACGGGCGGAGCTGGGTTCATTGGTGCGAATTTCGTGCACCGCTGGCGCAAGGTGGCGCCGGCCGACACGATTATCGTGCTCGATGCGCTGACTTATGCGGGCAACCGCGCCAATCTGGACGGGCTTGACGGGGTCGAACTGGTCGAGGGTGACATCTGCGATACCGATCTGGTCTCGAAGCTGATGGCCGACCATGCGATCGACACCATCGTCCACTTTGCTGCCGAAAGCCATGTCGATCGCTCGATCACCGGGCCCGACGCGTTCGTCACCACCAACGTCATCGGCACGCACAGCCTGTTGAAGGCCGCCAAGACCGCGTGGCTCGACAAAGGCAGCGGCATGCCGCACCGGTTCCACCATGTGTCGACCGATGAGGTCTACGGATCGCTCGGCCCCGACGACGCCGCGTTCAGCGAAACCACGGCCTATGCGCCCAATTCGCCCTATTCGGCGTCGAAGGCAGGGTCGGACCATCTGGTGCGCGCCTATCACCATACCTTTGGGCTTGAGACGACGACGAGCAACTGTTCGAACAATTACGGGCCCTACCAGTTTCCCGAAAAGCTGATCCCGCTGTTCGTGCTCAATGCCTTGTCGGGCCGCAGCCTGCCGATCTATGGCGATGGCATGAACGTGCGCGACTGGCTGCATGTCGAAGACCATTGCCTGGGGATCGAGCTGATCATCAGGAACGGCCGTGTCGGCGAAGTGTACAATGTCGGCGGCGGGCAGGAGCTGCCCAACCTGCAAGTGGTCGAGGAAATCTGCGCAGGCGTCGATGCGGCGTTCGCGGCGGACCCCTCGCTGGCGCAGCGCTTCCCCGATGCGCCTGCTGCACAGGGCAAGCCGACTGCCAGCCTGAAAACCTATGTCGAGGACCGCAAGGGCCACGACCGGCGCTATGCCATCGACGAGACCAAGATCCGCAGCGAACTGGGCTATGAGCCCGCACGCGATTTCCCGCAGGGCTTTGCCGAAACGCTGGCCTGGTATCTGGCCAACGAGGGCTGGTGGCAGCCGCTACTGGAACGTGCGCGGCTGAACGCGCGTTGATCGTGCCGGAAGGCCCCGCCGTGAACACCACTCCCCCCTCATCTGCGCGCCGTAGCGTCAACATTCTGGGCTGCCGCGGTGTGCCCGCAGCGCATGGCGGGTTCGAGACCTTCGCCGCAAGGCTGGCGCCTTATCTGGTCAAGCATGGTTGGGACGTCACGGTCTATTGCCAAGAGGATGTAGCGCCCGGCGCGGACATGGCGATGCATGACGATAACTGGCAGGGCGTCCACCGCCGCCATATCCCGATCGCGCGGACAGGGCCCGTCGGCACGATCAGCTTCGATCTTAAGGCAACCCGCGATGTGCTGTCGCGCCCGGGGGTCGATCTGGTGCTGGGCTACAACACTGCGGTGTTTGCGGCCTTGAACCGCATCAAGCGCCGCAAGGTGGTGATGAACATGGACGGCATCGAGTGGAAGCGCGCCAAATGGTCGGCTGCCGCCAAGGCCTGGTTCTATCTCAACGAGCGCGCCGGATCGTACCTCAGCCAGGTCGCGATTGCCGACCACCCGTCGATTTCGGATCACCTGCGTTCGGTCAGCGGTATCAAATCCGTGGTGATCCCCTACGGGGCCGATCTGATCATCGGTGCCGATGCGCGCCTGCTCGAACCCCTGGGTGTGGTTCCCAATCGTTATTTCGTGTCGATTGCGCGCATCGAGCCCGAAAATTCGATTCTCGAGATCGTCGAGGCGTTCTCGCTCAAGCCCCGCAACGCGAAGTTGGTGGTGCTGGGCAAGCTTGAGGACGGCAACGCGTATCATCAGCGGGTCAAGGCGGCGGCCAGCGCCGAGGTCGATTTCCCCGGGGCGATCTATGATGCTGATCGGCTCGCGGCGCTGCGTTTCTATACGTTGGCCTATATGCACGGCCATCAGGTGGGTGGCACGAATCCCTCGCTGGTCGAGGCGCTGGGTGCGGGCAATCCCGTGATCGCGCACAACAACCGTTTCAACCTGTGGACCGCGGGCGAAGGCCAGTTCTACTTTTCGACCGTGGCAGAGTGCGCGGTACATATGGAGCATCTGCTGGCGAACCCCGATGCCGCCGACACCGCACGCGCTGCGGCACGCGCGCGCTATGCCCGGGATTTCGAATGGGACAAGGTACTGGGCCAATACCGCATGCTGCTCGCAGATGTCGCCGATGGCGCGCCGGTGAAGCCGGCTTATTGATGCGCGCTGCGCCGGGCCTGCTGCCGACAGGGGCAATAGCGTGAGCGCCGATGCCGCCCGGATGGCGGTTGCGCCGCGCGTCGCCATCGCGATCGTCAACTGGCGCAACGCAGCCGACACGATTGCCTGCCTTGAATCGCTGCAGCATCTGGCCGACCCGGATGTTGCGGTGACCGTGTGCGACAACGGTTCGGGCGATGGGTCGGTGGAAAAGCTGGCAGACTGGGCGCAAGGGGCGCTTGCGCAATCAGGGCGGACCTTCCGCGTGCTGCAGGAGAGCGATCTGGGCGATGCGGCGCCGCGCGACTATCTCACCATCATCGCCTCGCAGCGCAACCTGGGCTTTGCCGGTGGCAACAACCTGTGCATCCGGCTGGCGCTGGCAGATCAGGGTATCGAGGCGGTCTGGCTGCTCAACAACGATACCGAAGTGCTGGCAGACAGCCTGCAGGCGCTGCGCGCGCGGTTGGCCGAAGACCCGCAGATGGGGATTTGCGGGTCGACCCTGGTCTATCATCACGACAAGACCACGGTGCAGGCAGTGGCGGGGCGGTATGACATCGCCCGCGGCAGCGGCGGCGAGATCGGCCAGGGCCTGACATTGGCGACACTGCCGCCGCGCGATCAGGTCGAAGCGCAGATGTCCTACCCGCCCGGCGCATCGATGCTGGCCTCGCGGCGCTTTATCGATGCGGTCGGTCTGATGGAGGAAAGCTATTTCCTCTATTTCGAGGAGATCGACTGGACGCTGCGCGGCAAGCCGCGGTTCACCGTCGGCTGGGCACCGGGATCGGTCGTGTTCCACAAGGAAGGCGGCTCGATCGGCACCAATGCCCGCGGCCGCCCGAGCGATCTGTCGCTGTACTATAATCTGGTCAACCGGGTGCGGGTCGCCCGGCGCTTTCAACCCGCAGCCGTTCCGCTGATCGTCGCCCGGCTGGCCGCGATCGGCGCACGCTACCTGCTCAAGGGCGATTCGCGTGCGGCGCGGATCGTGGTGCATGCGTTGAGCGACTTCCGGTCCGGCCGCTATCGCACCGGAGCGTGGCTTTCGGCCAGCCGAACAGCCCGCCAGATCCAGAAGAAGAACTGAAGCCATGCCGTCACCCCAGCCCCGGACCAAGCCTGCGATCGCGATTATCGAGACGATCGGCTCGCATGGCGGCATGCATTATTATACCGACAATCAGGCGCACGCGCTGGTCAACCAGGGCCATCCCACGACGTTGTATTCGCTACCCGCATCGACCGACGCCGGCGCGCGTTATCGCAAGGTGGATACCTTCAAGGAGATTTACGGGTCCGATCCCAAGGCGATCCGCGGCCTACGGCTGATGCGTGATCTGACGACATCGCTGCTGGCAGCCAAACGGTCCGGAGCGAAGGTCTGTATATTCCACCTGTTCAAGATGGATGTGTTCGAGCTTTACGCCGCTCGGCTGTGCAAGCTGCTGGGGATGAAATCGATGGCCATCGTGCACGACGTGGCGCGGCTCGATCAGCCCAACCAGCGTCCGCAACTCGCGCGCATTGCCGCCTCGTGTGATCTGCTGATTGCACACAATGGCTTTTCGGAGGCGGCTTTGCTGGCGGCGCTGTCCGGTGCACCTGCCAATGTGACCGTGGTGCCGTCGGGCAATTACATCGCGCAGTTCCCCGATCCGCCGTCCAAGGAACAGGCGCGCGAGCGGCTGGGCCTGCCGCAGGACAAGCTGATCATCCTGTTCTTCGGCAACCCACGCCGCGAAAAGGGACTTCACGTTCTGCTCGAGGCAATGGTGGCGCATCGTGATGACCCGCGGCTGCTGCTGCTGGTCGCAGGCAAGATGAAGCCCGAAGAGGAAGGCGAATACCGCGCGTTTGCCGCCGAGCACGCCCTGGGCGAGCGGGTCCGTTTCGACATCGGCCATGTGGACGATGCCGATGTCCCCGCATATTACCGCGCGCCAGACATTATCGCATTGCCGTATCTTCGGATTTACGAGAGCGCAGTCGCGCTGATGGCGATGAGCCTGGAACGCCCGGTGCTGGCAAGCGATCTGCCGCCGATGCGCGATGTCATCGGTGACGATGCGCGCGGCTTGCTTTTTGCCGCCAGCGATGCGCAAGCGCTGTCAGCCCGCATCGGCGAGCTAGTGGCCAACCCGGAGCAGCTGACCGATCTGGCGACGAACGCCGCCACTTATGCTGCGCGAGACCGCCATTGGGACGTGACCGGCAGGATGCTATCGGCTGCGAGCGAATCACTTTAAACCCGTTCTGGGCGCACTTAGGCCTCTGGAGGACCAATGAAGGCACTTATTACTGGCGTAACCGGACAGGACGGCGCGTATCTCGCAGAGAACCTGCTTGAGCGTGGCTATCAGGTCTATGGTACGTATCGGCGCACCAGCTCGGTCAACTTCTGGCGGCTCGAAGAGCTGGGTGTCGACAAGCACCCCAACCTGCATCTGGTGGAATATGACCTGACCGATCAGGGCTCTGCCATCCGGTTGCTCGACACCACCGGCGTTACCGAGGTTTACAATCTCGCCGCGCAGAGCTTTGTCGGCGTGTCGTTCGATCAGCCGATGACCACTGGTGCGATCACCGGACTGGGTGTGACCAATCTGCTCGAGGCAATCCGGATCGTGAACCCCAAGATCCGGTTCTATCAGGCGTCGACATCGGAAATGTTCGGCAAGGTCCAAGCGATTCCCCAGACCGAGGAAACTCCGTTCTATCCGCGCAGCCCTTATGGCGTGGCCAAGCTGTATGCGCACTGGATGACGATCAACTATCGCGAAAGCTATGGCCTGTTCGGAACCAGCGGCATCCTGTTCAACCACGAATCGCCGCTGCGCGGGCGCGAGTTCGTGACGCGCAAGATCACCGACACCGTCGCCAAAATCCATCTGGGAACCGCCGATGTGCTCGAGCTTGGCAACATCGACGCCAAGCGGGATTGGGGTTTTGCCCGCGATTATGTCGAAGGCATGCGGCGGATGCTGCAGCACGACGAGCCCGAGACCTTCGTTCTGGCGACCAACCGCACGGTGACGGTGCGCGATTTCGTGACGTTGGCGTTTGCCGAGACCGGCGTGACGATCGAGTGGAGCGGCAAGGACGAAAACGAGGTCGGCACCGATCCCGCCACCGGCCGCCAGCTGGTGCGGATCAACCCGCGCTTCTACCGTCCGGCCGAGGTCGATCTGCTGATCGGCGGTGCTGAAAAGGCTGAACGTCTGCTCGGCTGGAAAAGCAGCACCCCGCTCGAAGAATTGTGCCGCCTGATGGTCGCTGCGGATCTGGAACGCAACAAGCGCGGCGCCTCTTTCTGATGCGGGTTCTCGTAACCGGCGCTGACGGCTTTACCGGCACCTATCTGGTGGCGGAATTGCAGTCGCGCGGTTGCGAGGTTTTCGCGTTATCCAGCGACATTACCGATGGGGCCGCAGTGGATTCTGAAATCGCGCAGGCGGTTCCCGACCGGGTGATTCATCTCGCCGCGATCGCCTTTGTCGGCAGCAACGCGGTTGATCCGTTTTACCAGGTCAACCAGCTTGGCACCTATCACCTGCTCGATGCGCTGGCCCGGCACGCACCGCACGCGCATGTGCTGATCGCCAGCAGCGCCAACATCTATGGCAATTCGACCGGCGGATACCTCGACGAACACACCCCGCCCAACCCCGCCAACCATTATGCGGTGAGCAAATGGGCGATGGAAGTGGGTGCGGGAATGTGGGCCGACCGGCTGCAGATGACCATCGTGCGCCCGTTCAATTACACAGGTGTCGGACAGGAAGAGCAGTACCTGATCCCCAAGATCGTGGCGCATTTCCGCAGGCGTGATCCGGTGATCACGCTGGGCAATATCGATGTCAGCCGCGATTTCGGCGATGTCCGCTCGGTCGTGGCCGCCTATGCAGGGCTCAGCGCAGCGCCGCCGATGGCACCGGTCGTCAATGTCTGCACCGGCAAGGTATGGAACATCCGGCAGATCATCGCGATGGCCAGCCGGATCACCGGTCACAATATCGAGATCGCCACCAACCCCGCGTTCATGCGCACGAACGAAGTCGAAATTCTCGCAGGCGATGCCAGCCTTTTGCAGTCGCTGCTTCCGGACTGGCGACCACATAGTCTCGAAGATACGCTGGAATGGATGTTGCGGGTTTAGATTGCCTGGAAGATGAATGCCGCCTGATCGCCCATTCCGCTGGCGTTCGCCTCGGCAGTTTTACGCGCAAAGGTCTGAACCTGTTCTGGAGAGGGTGCAGGCGCGCGCGCATCACCACGCATCGCAATGCCCGCGCGGTAGTTTTCGCTGATCTCAAATTGCTGCGGGATTGAATCGTCTATCGTCCTCACCAGTTCAAATGATGCGGCTTCTCCCGCAATGCGCATGCCTGCGCGAGAAGGAAGGGTGATATGACGTGGCGCGTCGAGCTGGAACCAGTCGATGCCATATTCTTGCCAAGCCCATGACGAAACCGTCGGAACGCGGACGATGCAGTAACCGCCAGGAGACAGTTTGCTACGCGCCGCAGCAAGTGTCTCACGTGGAGCCGGAACATGTTCTAGTGAATGATGGAACATGATGAGTTCAAAAGTGCCGGAAACTTCGTGCAGGCTGGCTCTTGCTATTTGCGCGCCATGTGGGGTGGTGATGTCGTCATCAATGAAGGCATCAGCGCCGTGCAGGTTGCGAAATCCGGCAGCACCAAGTCTGTCCAGCAGGGCGCCCGAGCCGCAACCGACATCCAGAATCGCGCTGTTGATCGTTAAAGGAAGCTCACCAATCATTGCCAGAAGCGGGTCAGGCTTTGCTCCTGCCACCAGCGGTCCCAATAAGGTGGGACGATGAAGCAGCGCCTTGTCACGTTCGGTTTGTAGATAGGTTTTCAGCGATGATCCCGAAGGAGCCAAAAACGAATAATAATCCGCAGGGTAATGCTTAGCTAACTCTTCAGAAGCCAGCGCTACCAATATTTGAACGGAGCCGCATTGACTGCATTCAAAATACTCGAAGGCTTCGCGGCTGCCATACATCATTTCATAGGCTACAAACACCCTATGCGGTCCCGTCGCAGTACAGAGTCTGCATGACGTTTGTGTGCTGACTGTCATCAACGGTCCTATCTCGATTAAAAGCAACAGAAGATTTATGGCGTCAGCCAGATACGAGTCAGGTGCCAATGGAAGAAACTGAGCACAAACTCAAGCAGATAGAAAGCAACCAGCATTCACTGCGCCTTCGGTTAGAGGCGGCCATTGTGCAATGCAGCAGAACTGTGTAAGGCAGCTGATGAGGGCGTATCATGGATCGATTCTTAGGAGCAAAATCCAGTATGCTGAAAGCCAGAAATTCTGGGCTGCCAATGCCAGCCGCCTTGACCGGTCAGGATCTGGATTCCGCCCCTATCCAGACGGGCAATTCCGCTCAGGTTGATTTTGATGCGCTGGTACGGCTTGAGGCGCTCAAGGGGCGCAAGCGGATGCGCGGCATCATGTCGTTGCTGTCGATCACGGCCGACGTAACTTCCATCCTCACGGGCTTCTTTCTGGCTAGCTTGGCGTACCTTGGTACCCTGGATAACGACCACGCAAGCAACATGGTCGCGATCTGCATTCCGCTATTTCTGATTTTCTCGCTCAACAACAACGCGCATAACACCCGCAAGGTGAGCAACTTGATGTCGGGCATCGCTTCGGCCACCGGCGCGCTCGTGCTTGCCGCAGGTTGCCTGCTGCTGATTGCCTTTTTCATGAAGATCGGCGCTGAATTTTCGCGCGGCGTGTTCTTCCTCGGCGTCTTTTTCAGCGTTTTGGCAATCATTACGATGCGAACCATTTTTCGCGCCGTTTTCCGTGAACGCCTGGAAGAGGGTGTCTACGCGATCCTGTGCATTTATGATGGCGTCCCGATGTCGCAAACGGCAGGGCCAGGCGCAATCGAGGCGCGCGCGATGGGTCTGCACCCTGACCTTGCCAGCGCGATTGCGGTCAACCGGCTCGGCACGCTCGCCAAGGGCATGGACCGTGTCGTCATCCATTGCGTGCCACAGGCGCGCCAGGCCTGGGCGATGGCGCTCAAGACGCTCGATGTGCGCTGTGAAATCGTGGTGCCCGAACTCGATGAATTCGCCGCGCTCAGCATATCGCAGCGCTCGGGCCATACGAGCCTTCTGCTTAACAGCGGACGGCTCGCCTGGAACCATCAGATGATGAAGCGCGGCTTTGATCTGACGATCTCGCTCGCCGCCCTGCCGTTTCTGCTGCCGTTCTTTGCGCTGGTTGGTCTTGCGATCAAGCTCGACAGCCGTGGGCCGATGTTCTTCCGTCAGGAACGGATCGGGCTTGGCAACCGCCCCTTCATGATCTGGAAGTTCCGATCGATGCGCACCGAGCTTTGCGATGCCAATGGCGATCGGTCGACCTCGCGGACCGATGACCGGATCACCCGGGTCGGACGCTTCCTGCGCAGAACCAGTATTGATGAACTGCCGCAGATTCTCAACGTCATTACCGGCGATATGAGCCTGGTCGGGCCCAGGCCGCATGCTTTGGGATCGCGCGCGGAAAACGCCCTGTTCTGGGATATCGACCAGCGTTACTGGCAGCGCCATGTGGTCAAGCCGGGCCTGACCGGTCTTGCACAGATCCGCGGCTTTCGCGGCGCTACCGAACAGAAGATGGACCTGACCAAGCGTCTTCAGTCCGACCTTGAATATGTGTCGCACTGGAGCCTGGCCTCGGACATCCGCATCCTTCTGAGCACCGCAATGGTGGTCTTTCACAAGAACGCGTTCTGACTCATACCACGCGGCGGGGTGCCCCGATCGGTGTGCAGCTTTGCGTTCTGGGAAACAGACACGGCACGCAGCATAGGTTCCCGGTGCTCATTTCTCCATCGAAACCATTGCAAGGAACATGACGATGCAGGCGCGCCAGGCATTTATCTCCCGCACCGGGGGTCCTGAGGTGATCGAATGGCACAGCGTTGATGTGCCGACACCGGGCGCGGGCGAAGTCACGCTGCGCCAGACCGCGATCGGTCTCAATTACATCGATACCTATCACCGCAGCGGCGTATATCCCATCGATCTGCCTGGCGGGCTGGGACTTGAGTCCGCAGGAACGGTCGAAGCGCTGGGCGATGGTGTCGAAGGACTGGCCATTGGCGATCGCGTCGCAACTTTCGGCCCTGCGCGCGGAGCCTATGCCGATGTCCGCAATGTTGCGGCGGCCAGCCTGCTGAAACTGCCCGATGATATTTCCGATCAGACGGCAGCGGCTGCGCTGCTCAAGGGCTGCACCACAGAGTTTCTGGTCGAGCGCTGCGCCCGGGTCCAGGCGGGGCAGGCCGTGCTGGTCCATGCGGCCGCTGGCGGTGTCGGATTGCTGCTGGTGCAATGGCTCAAGGCGATTGGCGCGACCGTCATCGGGACGGTGGGCAGCGAGGACAAGGCGGCACTGGCGCGCGCGGCCGGCGCCGATCACATCGTCCTCTACACCCGGGAGGACACCGCCAAACGCGTGCGCGAGCTGACCGGGGGCAAGGGCGTGCGCTTTGTATTCGATGGCGTCGGGCGCGACACCTGGGAAGCGTCGCTCGACAGCGCGGGCAAGCGCGGGTTGATCGTGTCCTATGGCAATGCCAGCGCACCGGTGACCGGCGTCGGCCTGGTAGTTCTGGCTGCAAAGGGCTCGCTTGTCGTCACCCGGCCAACATTGTTCGATTATTATGCCGATCCAGCCGAGCGTGCAGCTGGGGCAGAGCGGTTGTGGGCGATGATCGGAAGCGGCAAGGTCAAGGTCACGGTGGGGCAGACCTATCCGCTCGAACAGGTCGCCTGGGCGCATCGTGATCTCGAATCGCGGGCCACCACCGGATCGACCCTTCTGCTTCCCTGATCGGACAGCGCTGGACGAGCAGTCGGGTTCGGGCGCTGCTTGGGCGACAGCGCAGTTTTCCTCTCTGATGCATGCATCGCATGCCAGTGCGGCGCGTAAGTGCTGCAACGGCGCAATCGCGTCTGGTCGATGCGCGCCTGAGCTTGGAAAATCCAGCCGCTGTGCACGCGTTGATCCATGAAAATGCAGGAGCAACGCATGACACAATCCCCTTCAAAAACCGCGCCCCCAAAAACGACACTCAATGACACGACCCAGGGCCACGGCGGCGAAACCCATCAGCAGGCCAGCGGCGATGCCCCGGTGCTCACCACCAACCACGGCATGCCGATCTCGGACAACCAGAACAGCCTGAAATCGGGTGCGCGCGGCCCGACGCTGCTCGAGGACTTCGTGCTGCGTGAGAAGATCTTTCACTTCGATCACGAGCGTATCCCCGAGCGGATCGTCCATGCGCGCGGCACCGGCGCGCACGGCGTGTTCGAGGCGACCGACGATATTTCGGACCTCAGCAAGGCTGCGGTGTTTACCAAGGGCGAGAAGACCGAGGTGTTCGTGCGCTTCTCCACCGTCGCGGGCGGCGCCGGATCGGTCGATACCCCGCGCGACGTGCGCGGCTTTGCGGTCAAGTTCTACACCCGAGAGGGCAATTGGGATCTGGTCGGCAACAATATCCCGGTGTTCTTCATCCAGGATGCGATCAAGTTCCCCGATCTGGTGCATGCGGTGAAAATGGAAGCCGATCGCGGCTATCCGCAGGCCGGCAGCGCGCATGACACCTTCTGGGACTGGGCGTCGCTGATGCCCGAATCGACGCATATGCTGATGTGGGCGATGTCCGATCGTACTTTGCCGCGCTCGTTGCGGATGATTGAGGGCTTTGGCGTCCATACATTCAAGCTGGTCGATGCAGACGGCGGCGCGCGCTTCGTCAAGTTCCACTGGAAGCCAAAACTGGGCCTGCAATCGACGATCTGGGACGAAGCATTGAAGCTTCAGGCCGCAGACAACGACTATCATCGCCGTGATTTGTTCGAAGCTATCGATGGCGGCGATTTCCCCGAATGGGAGCTGGGGATCCAGGTGTTCGACCAGGAATTCGCCGATGCACAGCCTTATGATGTGCTCGATGCGACCAAGCTGATCCCCGAAGAGGACATTCCGGTTCGGATCATCGGCAAGATGACGCTCAACCGCAATGTCGACAATTTCTTCGCCGAGACCGAGCAGGTCGCGTTCCTGCCGACCAATATCGTTCCGGGAATCGATTTCTCGAACGATCCGCTGCTCCAGGGACGGCTGTTCAGCTATCTTGATACGCAAAAGTCGCGGCTGGGCACGACCAACTTCCACCAGATTCCGGTCAACGCGCCGCGTTGCCCGTTCGGCAATTTCCAGCGCGATGGCATAATGCAGACGATGGTCCCCAAGGGCCGCGCCAATTACGAGCCCAACTCGCTTGGCGAGCATGGCGAGGAAGCAGGCCCGCGTGAAAGCGCTGCCAAGGGCTTTGGCACCACAAATCTGGCGAGCGGTCCCGATGAGCAGGGCGACAAATTGCGGGTGCGCGCCGAGCTGTTTGCCGATCACTACAGCCAGGCACGGCTGTTCTATGCATCGCAGACCAAGAACGAACAGGCGCATATCGCCTCTTCATTCGTCTTCGAGCTTTCCAAGGTCGCCGATCTGGATCAGGTCCCCACCCGCATGGTCGCCAATCTGCGCAATGTGGATGAGGACCTCGCCAAGCGGGTCGCCGATGGGTTGAACATCGAACTGCCCGCCAAGGCCGAAGCCGCGCGTGCCCCGGTCGAAATGAAGCCTTCTGACAAGCTGTCGATCCACAAGAACATGAAGGCGACGCTTGAAGGCCGCAAAGTCGGGGTCCTGATCGCCGATGGTACCGATGCGGGCGAGCTCGACACCGTGACCAAGGCGATTGAAAAAGCCGGAGCGACCGTGTTCATCGTCGCGCCCAAGGTGGGCGGGGCCAAGCTCTCGAACGGCAAGATGCGCAAGGCCGATGGCCAGCTCGCCGGAAGCCCCAGCCAGCTGTTCGATGCGGTGGCAATCGTGCTATCCGAGGACGGCACCCAGATGCTGCTCAAGGAAGCTGCAGCCGTGCAGTTTGCGATGGATGCGTTCGGGCACCTCAAGGCGATCGGCGCAAGCAAGGCCGCCAAGCCGCTGCTCGACAAGGCGGGGGTTGAAGCCGACGCGGGCGTGACCGGCACCGGCGATGATTTCATCAAGGCGGCGGCGACGCGCTTTTATGATCGCGAACCCGGTGTGCGCATGCTCGCCTGATTGTAACGGTTGGACCGGGCGGTACCATTGGTGTCGCCCGGTCCGCCCGATCAGATATCTTCGCCCGCTGCCCGTGCCCGTTCGAGCACTGTGCGTTCGGCCAGCGGCACCGCGCGGTAAGCCGCGACCAGCAGCAGCATCCCTACAGGTACGATCACCAGGATCGAGAGTACACCGGTCGACAGGCTGCCGCTGATCACCGACATTTGCCCGGCAAGATACGGGCCCAGCGCCAGGCCGAAGAGCGTTGTTGCCAGGAAGAAGGTCGCGGTAGCAGTGCCGCGCATTCGTGGCATCACCAGATCCTGCGTGGTGGCTGCGGCTGCACCGAGCGCGGAGCTCGCCAGCATGTTGGCAAGCGAGACGAAGACGGCGAAACGAACGAAATCCATATTCGAACCGGGGTCGTTGACCGTGGTGAAGGCCAGCACGATCGGGATGACCGGGGTCAGCAGCCCGAAGGCGATGACCATGATGCGACCCGATTCACTGCGTGCGCGCAAATAATCGGACATCCGCCCCCCCAGGATCACGCCGACAAATCCCCCTGCCGCGCCAAGTCCGCCGAGCCAAAGCCCGATGGTGGCGGTCGATTCGCCCAGCACCTGCGCGGCATAGCTCGGCCCGAAGGCTGTGGTGGCATAAGACATGAACGCGACACAGCCATAGCCCAGGATGGTGTAGAGGAACGCCGGTGATCCCCAGATCAGCGCAAAGGTCGCAGGATCACGCTGACGCAGCGATGACGCCCAGGAAAACACCGCATAATAGCCGACCGCAATGCAGATCCATTGCAGTGTGGCACCGGTCAGCACGATCAGTCCGAAGGCTGCAAGCGCCAGCGCGGCGATCACGCCGACATTGATTGCCAGCGCTGATCCGCCGCGCTGCGCTGCCGAGATCAATGTGAACGGCGGGATGACGGCAAACAGTTCCTGGAGGAACCCGCGAAACGGCTCAGCGGTGGGCGGCGTCGGCAGGCCATCGACCAGGCCCCGCACCGGCTCGCGCAGGGTCGCGACCCATGCCGCGAGCAGCAGCCCGGGAATGCCCACCGCAAGGAACGCGGCCTGCCAGCCGACCAGCCCCAAAGGGCCGCCGCCGGGATAGGCGTTGTTCCATCCGGCAACGATGAAGCCACCGATCATCAGCGAGATGCCGCCGCCGAAATACAGCCCCGCCGAATAGATCGCCAGCGCGGTTCCGCGCATCCGCTTGGGGAACATGTCCGAGATCAGTGAATAGGCCGAAGGGCTCGCGGTCGCCTCGCCGATGCCGACCCCCATCCGCGCGAGGCCCAATGTCGTGCCGTTCTTTGCAAACCCCGAAACCGCGGTCATCGCTGACCAGATCGCCAGCCCCAGCGTCAGCAGCCGGACGCGGTTCCAGCTGTCTGCCAGTCGTCCCAGCGGAATGCCGAACAGCGCATAGAAGACGGCAAACGCGGTGCCATAGAGAAAGCCGATATCGGCGTCATCGAGCCCGAGGTCGGCCTTGATGTCGGGCGCCAGGATGGTGATGATTTGCCGGTCGATGAAATTGAGAACATAGACGAGGAAGAGAATCCCGAGGCCATACCAGGCATAAGGCGTGGCGTGGGTCGCGGGGGCAAGTCCCGCGTCGTGACCGGGAGTGTCCCGGTCTGGGATGGGGTGTGTCTCAGTGCCAATTGGTCCCGTCACCTGCGCGCGTCTCCCGTCGCTTGTTCTTGTATACTGCCTTGGCTAGCAGAGCGGCTGGTTCGTGCAAGCGCTGAACGGGCGCAGATATCAGAGCAAGCGGCAAGCGGAGTGACATATGGCAGAGCAGCTACCCTCGATCATGTTCGTGTGTCTGGGCAATATCTGCCGCTCGCCGCTGGCGGACGGAGCGCTCCGCCACGAGGTCGCACGGCGTGGTCTTGGCTGGCGGGTCGATTCGGCAGGAATCGGCGGATGGCATAGCGGCGATGCACCCGATCCCCGCGCGATCGAGGTCGCTGCGCGGCATGGCGTGGACATCGCCGGGCTGCGCGCGCGGCAGGTGCAGCCTGCAGATTTCACCCGGTTCGATCTGATCCTGGGAATGGACCACGACAATCTTGCCGGTTTGCATGGACTGGCACCTGCGCGGCACGCTGCCGATGTACGGCTGGCGCTCGATCTGGTCGATGGGCGGCAAGGCCAGACGGTGGCCGATCCGTATTATGGTGACGCAGTGGGGTTCGAGGCGACATGGCGCGACGCGCAGGCGATCGCGCTAGGCGTGTTGCGCCACTTCGGGGTGCGAGACTTCGGGGTGTGCGACTGACTGCGAATCAAGCCGGGACCGGTTCCTCGATCGGCGGGGTCTGGCGGCGGAGCAGGCCGATCGCCTCGTTCAGCATCTGCGGCGCGAGCACCCTCAGCAGCAGGAAATAGCTCAGCGCACCGACACCGGCGAGCAGCGCCAGGCGGACCATGACCTCGGCAATGCCATTATCGAGCGCACCGGCCAATCCGATTTGCATCGTCCACACCAGAGCCGCCATCGTGACCGCCGCGCCGACCCCCGGCGCGCAGGCGATCAGCACATCGCGCACGCGGACCCCGATGATCGGGCACGATTGCCAAAGCGCAAAGCCCAGCACCACCGGCATACCGATCACCCAGCCCAGCGCCAGGCCGATGACGCCGAACTGGACGCTGATCAGGAACACCAAAGGCATGAACGCTGCGCCAAAGGCCGAGCAGCGCACGGTAATTCGCGGATGCCCCAGCGCATTGACCGCAGGCGCGAGCAGCACATGCAGCGTCATGAACGGCATCGCGATTGCAAACAGCTGGACCAGCGGCACCATCTCCAGCCACTTTTCGCCGAACAGCGTATAGACCGCCTCGGGCGCGGTGACGGCAAGCCCCGCATAGACCGGGCAGCTGATCAGCATGATCAGCGCGATCGCCTTGAGGAAACCGGCCTGCAATCGTTCGGGCTGTGCCTGCAACCGGGCATAGGCAGGGAACGCCACCTCGTTGAGCGGCGGGATGACCTTCGACGAAAACATCTGCGCCAGGAACAGCGCCTCGGCATAAAGTCCCAGCGCATGCGGATCGAGCACCCGGCCGGCGATCAGGACATCGGCCTGGGTTTGGACGCTCCACAGCAGATGGCTGGTGAGCATCGCGCCACCAAAGCCGATCATCGCGCGGGTGCCGCGAAAATTGAAGCTGGGCCAGACAATGAAGCGCTGGGCGATGCACAACCCGATTGCACGGGTCCACACCATCGCAGTGGGCGCGGCAACCAGCGTCCACACACCCCATCCTGCCATCGCGCAGACGATCGAGGTCACCGCACAGACCAGCGCCGAGATCAGGTTGACGATCGCAAGCCGGCGAAAATCGAGCGCGCGGCTCATCAGAACCTCCGGCACGGCTACGAACGGGGTCGCAAGGTACATGAGCGTCTGCCAGCGCAGCAGCTCGGTGACCATCGGCTGGTTGTAATAGGCAGCGATCGCAGGCGCGGCGGCAAACTGGATCGCCGCGATCCCGACGTTCAGAATCAGCAGCAGCCCGAACGCTTGGCGGACGCGGAAGCGGTCGATCTTCTCCTGCTGGATCAGCGAGCTGGCAAAGCCATAGCCGTTGAGGAACGCCAGCATCACCATGACAACCTGGGTCATGGCAAACAGCCCGTAATCTGCCGGGTCAAGGATTCGGATCACTGCCAGCGTGGTGGTCCACATCACGATCTGGCTGACGATCTGGCTGCCCGACCGCCAGAACACGGCAGACCTCACCCGGGTGGCAAAACCTGAATCGGTGATCGAATGTGCTGTGTCTTCAACCATATAGTCTCGTGGTCCCGTCAGGCGCAGGTTGGTCTTAGGGATGAGATGTCGCCAAAACCTTATGGATCCGGGGTCTAGCGACAAAACCCGAAAAAAACTGAAATAAAACTGCAAAAACCGTTTGACCCGAATCGGAGTGGTCCATATATGCCCTTTCACCGGACGGGACGCATCGTT
>NZ_BMGD01000002.1 GCF_014639875.1 Blastomonas aquatica
ACTGGCGACCCGCTCAAATCCAGCGTCAGGCTGCCTGAACCGCGGTACTCACCGCAGGCTTACGGTCGACGCTTGTTGAGTTTGCCTTCAGTATGCCCTGGCACCAGATGGGCGCCAAGGCATCCCTGACATTTCACTTCCACCGATTGGGACGACGTTCACGTTAACAATATCGGGGCACCCCATGCCATCGCGTTGCCGATCTGGGCGTCCTGATGCGCAAGTCGGTCGTGGATCGCCAGTCCGGGTCCCAGCCGGGTGACGAGGTCGGCCCGGAGCGCCGCGGGATCGCGCATCCCGGCGACCGTTCGCGCATAGGCTTCCGGAGTGGGCGCTACGGACAGCTCAAACGCGAACTTCGCGCCGAACGCCAAGGCGGCAAACATCCCCACCGGCCATAAATGTGCCGCCACTTGTTGCGCCGGGCATGTCAGCTCTTGGCCGATCCCAATGCGCGCCATGCCGCCCCGCATTTGTGCCGTCGCCCCACTACAGACGTTGAGCACCAGCAGTCGCCGGCCCTCACCCGCAGGCACCATCCCGCGCAGCCGATCCGCCGTCACGATTGCCTCGCCGATCACCAAGCCTGAACGTTCGATGCGGTGCGGGGAATGCTCACCGTGGCCAATGATCCACAGCAGGTCGGCAATCGGATCAGTATAGAAACGCTCGAATGCGGCAAGGTCGCCGCCTTGGACATCGATTGTCCAGCCAGCGAGAGCGGCGACGCGCTCCAGCGCCTCCACCTCGAAACCCTCGTGCATTGTCCCGCCCTGCCAGACTGCCAAGCGATTGATCGGCCGAACAGGAAGCGGCTGCCTCAGGCTGACTTCTTCGGCCGCGACGATGCCGCCTTCGGTTGCAAGCAACGCGAGAACCGGAGCGGGCAATGAAGGGACGGTCACCACCGAACGGATCAGCTGGCCCGGCGGAAGCGCGGCGGCCAAGCGAGACGGCTCGAAGTGCGCGCGCGCCGCGGCCTCGAATTCTGGACCGGCCGCCTCGTCAGGTTGCCCCATCCGGCGATAATCGATGTCGGGTCTGTCGTCGCCGCCAGCCGTGGCACGGTGGTATTCGCGCTGCGCGAGCGAGCCAGCCGCCAGCACCGCGTCGAAGGTGCTCGGACCCTCTCCGCGCGGCAACGCCAGCCGTCCACCGTGCCAAAGGTAGGCTACGCCATTCATGTGGCCGGATGCGACGAATAGTACATTGACGTCGCAGGTCCGCTCGCCCTCCTTTACATACCAAGCACCTAGGACGTCGAGGACGTCTTCAACTTCTCCATGCTCAGTGAGAAACCAGATCAGCGGGTGGATAATTGAGACCCGACTCTCCAGAGCCTGCAGCGCGACCGTCTCGTCATCGCCCGACTGCTCGCGGTATGAGCGCGCCAGTTGGACCGCCGAAGCCAGAATGCGATTACGCCTGTCTCGCCAATCCTCGATGGTTTTGAGAGACACCGCTAGGACCTGCAACTCCATGTGTTCGATAAGGATGTGCGACCAACGACTGAGCATTTCATCGGCCCAATCCTGGGGATCGCGGCCCGTGAAGCGATGGGCCGGGCTCATCATGACGATGCCGATCTGCGCGCGGTTTGCGTCAGGCAGGGCGCCTGACCACAGTCGGAGCAGATACTTTACCCACGCCTCCGCCTGCGGTTCGTCTGCGTTGCTCGCCCAATTAGCTAGGCAGGTCAGTGCCTCTAGGGACTGCCCCACGTTGACTCCCATACGGAACATCTTCTCCGTTAGATCCCAGCACATCGGTGTGACACTTCGCGCGACGTCATCGACCCCACCGAACTTTCGCGCGAGCATTACAAAGGCTGCGGTCCAGCGCGGCAGGTTGGCGAACGCTAGATCCCTGAACTCTGGCGCTGCCTGCGATTCCGGGGCGAAGAACGAGTAGTTCGTGTCGAAGACGCGATCGTCGCGGTCGATGTTCCGGGCCAGAGACCACAATGCCCACCCATGGCACTGTCCGTTCAGGCCCCAGACCAGGCATAGCTCCATCGGCTTCAGGGCAAAGAGCAGGCGGTACTCGTCGACGGTGTCGGCCTCGTATCCGACCGCCCCGTCCTCGACCATTGCGCCGATGTCGTCGCCGACGGCGTCGCAGTACTCGAGGAACTCCCGCTGCCCCGCAAGGGCGAACCGACTCTGAAGCTGGATGAGCATGATCGCCATCGCCTTCGAGGCAGGATCCGCCCAGTCGAACGGTCCGTCCCAGAGCATCAGGTCGGGATAAGCCGAGCTAGTGCGCGGGAAGCGATCCCTGATGATCACCATCACGCCCTCGACCAACTGACCATCATTTGATTCCCCATTCATTGCACAATGCACCCCCCGACTACACCTATACAGCGACCTTGTTGACGGGTGTCGTGACGCACCTCCCAAGACGCGGAGATTTGCCACGAGGTCCCGCCTCCTGTAATAGCCCATCGTGAATGCAGCCCCAGCCTCATTCGCGAGTGGCTTTACACTCAGCTTCGCGGGAGGGACCTAGGGCATCGACTTGTCGCATAACTGCTGCGATCAGCCGGATGTCCAGCTCGTCAGCCGCGGGCCTCAGATCGACGACTGCCGGCCCGCCCGGATCTGGTGTGGCGCCCCACCTCGCGACCAACTCGTCGAGGCCCCACTTTGGAACGCTCCTTCCCGATGAGATAACATATTCGCGTGAAGAGCGCGGACGCGCCTTGCCCCCTCTCCAGTGCGGAGCATGAACCCCTTGCAATAAATGCAGGCTAATACCAAGGCGCGCTGAGGCTGACTCACGCGAGGGATTTCCAACCGGCTGAAATTATGATTCGTTGCGGCAGGCATATGGAGGCTTGCAATGGCGGCAGCGATTGGGGTTCGGACCGATCACACATCATCGGATTTGCGGGGATTTGCCCGACGATGCAGTGACCCGGGTCAGGTTCGCCGGCTACTGGCGCTGGCGTTGATCGTTGACGGCGGAAGTCGGAGTGATGCGGCCAAGTTTGCCGGTGTCACCCTGCAGATTGTGCGCGACTGGGTGTTGCGGTTCAACGAGGGCGGTCCTGATGCCCTGGCAACACGCAAGGCACCGGGACGAGCTTCGATCCTGAATGATGAGCAACGCGCCCGGCTGGCGGAGCAGATCGAGGCTGGGCCGATCCCTGCTGCCCATGGCGTTGTGCGCTGGCGGCTTGCTGATCTGGCGCAGTGGGTCTGGGATGAGTTCGCGCTTTCCGTGACCCGCCATACCTTGGGACGCGAGCTTCGCGCGATGGGATATCGGAAACTCTCCGCGCGCCCACGGCATCACGGGCAAAAGCCCGATGACATTGTCGAATTTAAAAAAACTTCGCCTCCCGTCTGGCGCAGATCAGGCGAACGCTCCCGAGAGGAACGCCCATAGAGCTTTGGTGGCAGGACGAAGCGCGCATCGGCCAGCAAACCAAGCTCACCCGGCGTTGGGCCAGACGCGGCACCCGCCCGTCAGCGCCCAAGGATCAGCGACGCGCCTCCGCATGGCTGTTTGGTGCGATATGCCCCGCTGAAGGGAAGGCCGCCGGCATCGTCATGCCCAAATGCAACAGCGAGGCGATGAGCATGCATCTGGAGGAAATCGCCTTCCACATCGCGCCAGGTGCGCATGCGGTGCTGCTGCTCGATCAGGCCGGATGGCATGGCTCGGCCGAGCTGGTCATACCTTCCAATATCACCCTCATGCCTCTGCCGCCCAGATGTCCAGAACTCAATCCGGTGGAGAATGTGTGGCAGTTCATGCGCGACAACTGGTTGTCGAACCGCATCTACCAATCATACGACGACATCATCGACCACTGCTGCTTCGCATGGAACAAACTCGTCGATCAGCCATGGCGAATTATGTCTATCGGCCTACGCAGGTGGGCTCATGGGTCATGATCAATGCGCGTTGGTATAACAAGCCAGGTCAAACCTTTTCGATCCACGATTGCGGCGATCGTTGTCTAGGATGAGATGGTGCTTCGGTCGCCAAAGTCTAGGGTGCTGACTAGGCCATGACTGGCCGATAGTGGAATGTCCGGTTCAGAGCCTCGTCGTCGAGTTAGCCGACATTCACACGGCGCCGACCCCCGACCACAACCCGTCGTTCTGCTCAGCCTGCACGCTCGACAGCCGACGACAAAATTGTCGATCAGCCGCCCCAAACGGGACTGTCAGCAAAGAGCACAAATGCCGCCGATCTTGGCAGTCTAGCCTAACTGAACCCAATAGGTGACGGTTGTTCCCCCGCCGCCCGCGAGCCAGCTACCGCCATAGGTGGGAAGCGGTCATCCATTGCTTGTTGGCCTTCTGGTTGTATCTAAAGCTGTGGACCATCTACTGGATTCCAGGCAATAAACTCCAAATCATTTACTTTTCTTGTATCCTCAAATTCTGGCGCGAGATGGATTTGGGCGGCTGGGATGGCAAATTGCTGCGAGATCATGTTGCGAAGCGCCGAGTAGCGGATCTTGGGCGGGAGCAATCGCTGATCTTCATTGTTTGCGTTGAACGGAGCGGTCACATCCGTCTCGCCCAACCGGACGGCCACAATCGCTTCCTCTACGTCAAACTTGACCTCGAACGCCCGAACGACTGGTGCAGGCGCCGGTAGCACCAGTAGCCTGGCGTGGGCCTGTGCCAACTCTGTGCGGATGAAATTGACAGCTGGCGCTAGCCGCATCGACTGTTGGTGCCGGAACAGCGGGTCGATTTGTCCTGTTTTGGGAACCTCGCGTAGGTTCCCTTGGCGTCCAAAATAGAGCTCGAAGTAGGCACCCGCGTAGACTGCATTGGCGACGGCATCAGAGCACGCTTCGAGACGCGATTCCAAGCCCTCCAGGGCGCGCATCGCATCACTCGAGGTGCCGACCGCGGCTTGGTAGAGATTCCTGCCGAAGATGAAGGCCTGCAACAGGCTGACACCGGGCACGACGAGCAAGGCAAGCCCCTGTTTGACGGCCGGATTCTGTCGATACCAGCTGTGGCTTTTTAGGCCTTTGATCACCGCTTCGAACTCCTCGAGGCCAGCAGGATCGCTCGTATAGTCAAAGTCACAGCGCGCCGTGTTTGGTAGATTGACGAAGAAAGCCTGCAAATCGTTTGGCTGCACTTCTTCTTGGGGGTTCTGGTATGGGCCCTCATCCGTCTCGTCGCCTTGCTCATCGGCCGACTCGTCACACTCGACTTCTTCCTCCCTCAGCTTAGGCTCAGTTTTGCCCTCTTCGTTTGATTGCTCCTCGCTCACCTCGGCTTGGACCGCACGAGCCAGCTCGACGAACTTGAAGCCGGCGACTGGGTCGAGATTGGCAATCATTGCCAGTTGCCGGATGCTCAAGATATATAGGGCCGGAACCTGCGTTCGCGTCTTTAGTTCGTGGCAGAGTATAGGCTGGGCCACGCCGAGACACTCCGGGTCATCACTCCTGTTGGGTTTTGTGTGGCCATCGAGGTCAATGATCTTCGCTGGATAATAAATCCAGTCGGTCTTACCATCATGCGTTAGCAAGATAATCGCCCCGGGTTTCGGTTCAATGGCGTTTACGAACGTCAGGATCTCGTCCCAGATCGCCAAATCGCCAAAGCGGTTCGCCCCGTTTTTGGCGGGCAGCCCCGCGGCGACATTGTCCTCTTCGTTCTTCTTACCCTTGTTGATATCCTTAAACCCTGGAGCGATGCGTAATTCTGCCCGCGCCTCATAGCTGTCACGGAGCTGCGCCAGCCCGTCATGAATGTTGCCGGTCATTGCAAGAGCGTTGAACACCGGGATCAACTGAGCATGTAAGGTCTCGAGCTTATCGCCTTTGGTGATCGGTTCTATGAGCTTTGAAAGGGCATCGCGCGCGGTCGACACTTTGGCGAGATATGTAGCGCGGTCCGTAAATCCCTTCTGGCTCGCCCAGGCGTCATCGGCGACCAACGGCGCCTGTTGCTCGAACGTCTCCAGCGCCTTGGTCAGCGTTTTGAACTGTTGGCCGAAGGGATAAAGAGCTTTCTGGTCGTTGCGGTGCGCGGAAAACTCGTGGAGTACCCGCCGCGGGATATGAATACGGCCTTTCTGGGGGCCATCTTTCAGCCAGTCGCAAAGATCGGTGCGAGCTCCCAGATGCAGACCATATGTCCACATCAGAATGTTCGTATCTAGGAAGATGCGCGTTGTCGGCTCGTTAAGCGCGCTGGCTACTTCTTGATTGTATGCCCGACGATCGAGCGGCTCAATAATTAGGGGATCAAAAGCAACCGGCATCAAATCTTCCCATATTGTAATGCGACTTCTTCTAGTGTCGCTACTGCAAGGCTAGCTGCCCGGCAACTGTTTAACCTTTGGATGGCCGGTCCCGGCGTGAGCGGACCCTCCGCTGCTGCACGGGAACGGCTCAAGTTGGGTCGTCTTCTGCCGGACGGTCATGGGCCATCGCTCCGCACCCGGGGCTTGAAAGTCGAGTTTTGTCGGGAACGGGTAATTAGCGTTCGGCCTATCGCCTTGCTAAGCTGGCTACAATTGAGCAGTAGAGACTGGCCCATCCACATACAGCGGAGCATCAGGCCTGACGTCGGATATGGTCGCTGATCCGATAACTTTTGATCACTCCTCGTAGGCCCGCGGGCTTTTGGGTCTTTTACTCATTTCTCATTCTTTTCGACTTTTGGCCGAAGGGATGAAACATGGGGGGTGGCGTCAGCCAACAGCGCGGCTACACCAAGTGCGAGGTGGGTTCACGAGTTCCAAATCACAGACAGAGCAAGAAAGGCGCCGACGCCTAAAGTGATGGCCTTCCCCGGTGCCGTTAGCTCGCTAAATTGATGTGCTCTACGTAGTCAAGAAAACGACGATCATACGGGAGTCAGCCGCACTTTTCTGGTCCAAACACATAGAGACCCCACGGCAAATCATTTGAACCTGCATCTTTGGAAGCAATCGACCAACCTTCATGGCGAAGCTCGCGCACAGCTGCCGGCCAAGTGCTGCTGTTTCCAGCGACATAGCGCAGCTCTTCTGCCGTAATGCGCTTGCCCGGGGCCCGCTTGAGATAGGCAAGCACTGCCGACTTCACATCTGCCGACTGATCACGGATCGTAACCGCCTGCTCCCAACGACCGATAGCGTCGAAATCACAGGTGTCTTCAATCAGCAGATATTCCTCAGCCGCCATTTTGCTGACCTGTTCGATGCCGCGGTTTCGCTTTTCTGCGGCGGCTGCGTCGGCACGGATGTCGCGAACCGCTAAGCCTGAAATGATCGGCCATCCATGATCAGCGCGCAGCTCTCGAATGCGGCGAGGATAATCACCAATGCCAGCGACGATCAGCAATTCATCAGTATGCACAATCTGCCCAACCTGATGCCGCAAATAGGCCAGCAATCGTGCGCGGCCCGATCCTGCACTCTCGGGCGAAAGAGAAGCGCCGATTGATGCCCCTAATGCTCTCAGATGGAGATTAACTTCGACGAGGCTGGAGACCTGTTCTCCAATAGTGCCGCTACGTAGCCGTTCCGGGAGGTCGTGCAGAAGATCGACCAATTTCAGCCGCAATACTTCCGGGTTGCCTGTTTGCGATCGACGAGCCATAGATTCCCTATCTAGAAAATCGATCGATCTCAATGTGCTCGATCTGATTGTGCAAGATGCAGCAGAGCTATAGCGAATAGTTTGAAGCCGCAAGCCGGGGCAGAGGGGGAGAACATGCTGGAGCCGTTGGCAACAGTGGATCACATGCTGTTGCGGCCGGAAGGCAAGGGCACGATTCGGGCGCTTTCCCGTATCGGATATGAGTTGCCCGCAGCGATCGCCGACATCATTGACAACTCGATCGATGCTGAAGCGACGCGTGTCGAAGTCACGTTCCTGCGCAACGATCATGAAATCACCGCAGTCACGATTGCCGATGATGGGCGCGGCATGGATATGGCCGCCCTTAGGACCGGTATGCAATTTGCTGGCCGAACCGATCACGATGCAGGCGACCTCGGCACGTACGGTATGGGGCTTAAGTCAGCGTCATTCAGCCAATCCAAGACCATGACGGTGATCAGCCGGCAAAGCGGCAATGTGGTTGCAAGCCGGTGGTCTGTTGAGGCCATCGACAATGATTGGCGCTGCGAAGTGCTCGATCCCGTTAAGGCGGGTAACGTGTTCGATGAGCTGTGTCTGCGAGGCAAAGCGCCGTCGTGCGGCACGCTCGTCATTTGGGAGCGGCTTGATCGCCTGGTGGTTTCTCAGCAAGCTGATGCACTTGATGAGTATCTCAGCACCGCAATGCCACGATTGGAAGCGCATCTAGGTCTCACCTTCCATCGCTTCCTCGAAAGCGGCGCGCTTTCGATTGCGATCGTTGTGCGCCACGAACGACGCGCATTGGCTCTTCCGCGTCCTGTGCGGCCGCATAACCCATTCCATTACCCAAACCCTGGTGCGAGCGGATGGCCTAAGGCGCTCGATTGTGAGTTCCCAGGTCTCGGCACACTCTCCCTCGATGCGCATATCTGGCCTGCTGGTTCATCCGCGGATGGATTCCTGCTCGGTAGTCGCAAAGGTGTCGAGCATCAGGGGTTCTACTTCTACCGCAACAATCGCCTGATCCAGGCTGGCGGATGGAACGGAGTCGTTAAAGGCGATCAAGATCCCGAGCTGCTCCTCGCGCGTGTTGCTATCGAGCTTCCGCCTGCTGGCATCGACGTCAACGTCCAGAAATCGGCGCTCCAGGTAACCGCCTCGCAAGCGCAAGCTTTGCTCGCCGCCTCAGACGGTGAAGTCGATTTGGAAGATTTTCTTGAAGCAGCGCGTGCAGCAATTCGCGCATCGCGGAGGACCGCGAGGGGCCCTGGCACCGCGCCCGCGGTGCCAGGGCAAGGTGTCGCGATGCGGATTCGCCGAGCCGCGCACAAGCGAATCGCCGGAGCCAAACAGGCCGAAGAAATCGGCTTCGCATGGGGGGAACTGGACGATGGTCAGGTCTTCAATCTCGACCTGACAGATATGATGATCGTGCTGAACCGTGAGTATCGCCAAGCGATTCTGGACGGTTCCTCTGCCTCTGCCGCGGACGCGCCGCTGGTGAAATTACTGCTGTTTCAGCTCTACAAGGACGACTTCGGGCGACAACGTTCGTCCCGCAAACTGCGCGAACATGTCGACCTCACCAACGCGTTGCTTTTTGAAATTATCAAAATCCGCCTGAAAGACCATGATGACTGATACGCCAATCCTTCTGCCGGACTGGGCAGCATTTGAACGCGACTATATTGAAACCGGCATCCCGCACCTCTTCGTGGTACGGCAGGATCCAATCGTCTCGCTCTTCATTGATCAAAATGCGGAGCGTATCGGCGCCCGCTTTGAGCAATCTGGACCTCGCGCAGAAGGCCAGGTTTTTCCTTTTGCCGAGATCCATGTCGATGAGGTCGCGGGCAACGATCGTCGGCACACCGAAATCTGGACTGATGCCCGCCATCTGTTCTGCAATTTCTACCGCCTGGTTGCTGAAATTGTTGCTGCTGTCGTCGGGGAGGGAACAAACCCTGATGCGGCACTTGCTGATGCTGTGGAACGATGGGAAGCGTTGATCAGCCGACCTTCGATCATGCCAGAAGAAACCCAAGCAGGTCTTTTTGGGGAGTTGTGGCTGATCGAGCGACTAATTGCCTTTCAAGGCATAGATGCCGTCGACGCATGGGTTGGTCCGCTTAGCCAGCCACATGACTTTCGGGTCGGCAATGTCGAATTCGAAGTGAAGACAACCTCTAGCGCAAAGCGCATTCATACCATCAACGGTCTTGGGCAGCTGCAGCCGAGCGTCGATTGCTCCTTGTATCTGCTCTCGCTTAAGCTGGCTAACGCTGGCACTGGCGGCCGCACGCTTCCCGAAGTGGTGTCCGCAATAGAGTCAGGCCTCGCTTCGTCGCATGCTGCCCTGACCCGCTTCCGTGCAGGCATTGCCATGCTCGGCTATGATCCGGCCGACGCTCCGCTCTATAGCCGACGCCGTCGCTTGCGCGACGTCCCAGTTCTGATAGCGGTCGGAGACGGTGTGCCCCGCCTGACAGCTGATGCTTTAGCTCAAATTGATGGGCGCTTCTTCACGGCTAGGATCAGCCAGGTGTCCTATGCGATCGATGTGGACGGCTTTGGTTTCGCCGATGGGACTGAAGAGTTCCACGCTGTTCTGCCCGCTGTCCCCGCTAATACTGGAGCTGGTTAATGTTTGATATCCTGAACGCGGCGCTAGCCGGGATGACTGCGGGCCCGAAAAAACTCGAACGCGCCCTGCAATATGTGGCTGAGGATGAGGCGGGCTTTAGCCAGGACGCATTGCTCAAGGCGCTAAAAGATGCAGGGCCGGGCGATGATTTACTTGGGATCTTACGGCGGAAGCTCGCAAGGTGGGATAACGAGATCGCGGATTGGGCTGGTGTCACACCGGTTAATACTGCCGAACGCCGCACTGTGATCTATGATCGGCTCGGGCTTGATGATCTCTGGAAAGGGTTTTGCAACGATCGGTTACCTTTCCAACCGCTCGCTCGACCCACCGTAATCGCGACGGACCACGAGCAGTGGTACACGCCCGAAATCCAGTCAAGCCGCGACTATTATTGGAAGCAATATTCAGGACAGCTACTTCGGCAAGGCTGGGCAGAAGATAGCATACTGCAGTTGGATGACAGCACCAGCAGCGTCGTCGAACGCCTCGCCGATCCTACGGCGGAGACTGCGTATCAGTCCAAGGGTCTGGTAATCGGCTACGTTCAAAGCGGCAAGACGGCGAACTTCACCGGCGTGATCGCAAAAGCCGCCGACGCCGGGTACCGCCTGATTATCGTGCTGGGTGGTATGCTGGACGTATTGCGCTCGCAGACCCAACGCCGCATCGACAAGGAGCTCGTGGGCCGCGAACTCCTGGATCGCGCTTATGTCAACGATCCCGACTGGGGTGAGTTTTTGACTCACGGAGCAAAGCCGAGCGAGCTTGGAGCCTTTGATTTGGTCAGACTTACAGGACCTGAAGGAGACTATCAGCGCTTGGCCCTGGGAGTTGAAGCGCTGAAATTTGCTCCCAAGAATCCGGCACTGCCCTTCAATCACCCCGACAATCTTTATAGCGCGCCAACGCGAATTGCGGTGCTCAAGAAAAACAGCAAGGTTGTGCAGCGTCTGCTTACCGATCTGACATCGCTGGGGCGTCAGAAGATCGGTGCGGCGCTCGATCAGGTTCCAGTTCTCATCATTGACGACGAGTCCGATCAGGCTAGCATCAACACGAAGAAGCAGACGCCAGGCGCACTTGAGGAGGAGCGCAACGCAACAAATCAGGCGATCGTCGATCTGCTCCGACTGCTGCCGAGATCGCAGTATATCGGTTACACTGCGACACCGTTCGCCAACGTGTTTGTCGATCCGGCAAGCGAAGGTGATATTTTCCCCAAAGACTTCCTGATCGCTCTGCCCAGACCGATCGGCTATATGGGCGTGTCAGATTTCTACGACTTCGAAGAAGGCAACGAGGACGTGAAGCCGAACAAGCGTGATTTCGTCCGCGAAGTCATAGGCGAGGACAGCGATCCTAAGAATTTGCAGTCAGCCATTGACAGTTACGTGCTCGCGGGTGCGATCAAGTTGTGGCGCTCTGAGCGTAATCCAAAGCTCAAATTCCGCCATCACACGATGCTGGTTCACGTGTCCCAGCTTGTTGTCGACCAAAAGGCCCTCGCGGGCGATGTCCGTAAAGTGTTTGCGGCCGCGGGCTATGACGGAGGCAAAGGACTCGAGCGATTGGCCGCGTTGTTTGAGGACGATTTCAAACCGGTTTTTGATCGGCGCGGTGAGGGTGAGGTATTCCCAGCCTCGTTGGAAGAGCTGTTGCCTAACCTTGGCGATTGTCTCCAGCGGATCGGCGAGGCGGGAGATGCAGTGCTCGTGGTCAACAACGAAACCAAGGAGCAGACCCCCGACTTCGATAAACAATCAGTTTGGAAGATTTTGGTCGGCGGCACAAAACTGTCGCGCGGCTACACGGTTGAAGGACTAACGGTCAGCTATTACCGCCGTCGCGCTGGCGCTGGCGACACGCTGATGCAGATGGGGCGCTGGTTTGGCTTTCGTCGGGGTTACAAGGATCTGGTTCGGCTCTTCATCGGGACGAAAGAGAAAAAGTCTGCAAAGGGCTACGCGACAATCGATCTTTACGAAGCGTTCGGCGGCGTGTGCCGCGATGAAGAACTGTTCCGCAAGGACCTAGAGCGGTACGCCTCGATGGAACAGCCGAGGATGACTCCGGCTAAGATCCCGCCCCTTGTACCTCAACACATGCTGCGCCCAACTGCTGCGAATAAGATGCGCAACGCCGTTATCCAATTCCGCAATTTTGGCGGGCAATTGGCTGAATCGACCTTCGCGCCTCACGACGAGGATTTGATCAAGCGCAACAATGAGCTACTGGGCACGCTCCTCAAGGGTGCGGCCATCAATCTTCATACACTTCAGGCGGAAGCCCGCGGATCACTCAGAACGCTGAAAGCTCATATTGCAACCTTCGAGACCAAGAAGTTGCTGGATTTCCTTCAGGCCTATCGATGGTTCGACCCCCGCAGCAGAGAGGCTAGCAACGGAAACCCGCTCCAGCTGCAGCTTGAATTCCTTCAGGGCAAAGCGGGCGATCATGAGATCCAGGACTGGTTGCTTCTTAGCCCGCAGATTAAAAATCCGCGCGGTTTGAACTCCATCAATGGCACTGATTTCGATGTCGTCTATCGTTCCCGCCATGAACTTCCGCATCGGTTTCACACCTACAACGACCCGGTCCACCGCCAGTTTGCCGAGCATATCTGCTGCCAGAAGGTGCTTCCCCGCGCGAGTGATGAACTGAACGCGCTGCGCTCCCCGCATCGCGGCGTCATGCTCTACTATCCCATCACGGACCAAAAGGCGGCCACGAAGAACCCAAAGCCAGCGAAGCCGCCCTTTACCGTCGGCTTTACCCTGCTGTTTCCCGAGAACCACATCCAATCACCGCTTGGCTTCACCGTTCGCATGCCGGATAAGCCTGAGGATGCCGTTATCAACGTTGATTAAGGCTGCCCCGAGTCAACTCGGCCATCATCCCGCTCGCCCGATCGATTTTGGCCATTGCCTAAGCGAGTCCACCCGGGCAGAGTCGGCAGGGATAAGGCGGCCGTGACATTTGACATCGGTTTTCGAGTTTCGGATCCGTTTCAAACCATTGATAGGGTTGCCCATGGGCTTTAAACTGATCGATCTGTTCTGTGGCGCTGGCGGCATGTCCCTCGGCTTTTCGGACAAACGATTCTGCGGTGATTTCGAACCTGTGCTGGCCGTTGATAATGACGCCGCAGCAATTGCGACGCATAAGGCAAATTTTTCGGGCGAGGCGGTTTGCGGCAATGTCGAGGAATGGCTGAAGAGCGCCGATATCCCTGCGGCGGATGTGGTCATCGGTGGACCGCCTTGCCAAGGGTTCAGCCTTTTAAATAAGAAGCGCGACGGCGATGCTCGGCGTGCACTGTGGGAGCCATATCTCGACGTGGTAGTGCGATCGGGCGCACGTATCTTCGTTATGGAAAATGTGACGGAGTTGATGCGTTCGCCGGAGCTAGTCGCGATTCGTGAGCGCGCAGAAAAGGAAGGCTTCCGCACGAGTGCGGAAATTCTAAACACCGCAAATTACGGGGCACCGCAAACGCGGAAGCGGACGATTTTGATCGGCTGGAAGCCGGGTGCTTGGACACCTGAATTCCCCCCGCTGAAGACGCATGCAGAACCCGGAACCGACAGCAATCTTCCTCGGTGGCGCACTGTTCGAGATGTCATTGCCGATCTGCCTGTTCCAGTAATGACCGAGATTCAGGGGCCAGCACCGCTGGATCTACACATCAAGCGCAATCCGACAGCGATGAGTCTGAAGCGCTACAAAGCTGTTCCGCTGGGCGGTAATCGCTTCGACTTGCAGCGCAACGCGCCCGACATCACCCCGGACTGCTGGATCAGGAAGACCTCAGGCGGCACCGATCTATTCGGTCGACTTTGGTGGGACCGGCCCTCGGTTACAATCCGAACCGAGTTCTACAAGCCCGAAAAGGGCCGCTATCTACACCCTGATCAACATCGCCCGATTACACATCGTGAGGCGGCTCGACTGATGGGCTTCCCGGACGATTTCCGATTTTGCGGCAGTAAGGTTGAAGTCGCTCGTCAGATCGGCAATGCGGTGCCGCCGCCGTTCGCCGGTGTGCTCGGCCGACTTGTTTCGAATATGCTTGCACCAATGGCCAAAAGCGCTTGATCTGAATGCGGGCTGCCCACGACGACTAAGATGGGTCGCGCTCTGAGCGTCTTAAACCACTGGTCGCTAACTTTGCTGTTCACTCGGAAAGCGTCATTCTTCGTAAACGTGTTCGGACCCAGTCCTAGCCTTGCCCCATCAGCCAAATCGCCATTTGGCGGCGTTGCGCAATGTGGATGGCGGCTTTCAGGATTGCACTGTGATTGGTCGAATGGCCAAAAATGGGCTGCATTATTCAACGTCTGCTTCGTAGCACCCATAAGTGAGCTTCTATCGGTAGCGGAGGTCAATGGCCGCTACAGTGGACGGCCGGGTGTGGTCGTAAGTTGTCTTTCGCGATCAGTTCTGGCGAATGGCTGCGTTATTGGATCGCACACTTAGAAGCCGACATTATGCGGATAGCCCAAATATCGTGGTTCCGCTGATCAGCCCGCTTTGGCTAGGGCTATCTTCCGGTGTTCGATGCGGTGGCAGGTAGCGCAGAGCAGTGCAAGGTCCACAAGTGCTGTCTTTGTGCCGGGGGGAAGATCTGCAAGCGGAACCTTGTGATGCACATCCAGCCCGGCATCGAAAAATGCCGGGCCGTGCTTTGCCGCGGGTTCAAATCCGCACTCCTCGCAGGCGAGTTTGCCGGTGGCAGCCAGGACAGCGGCCTTTTTGTCGCGGGCGAGGCCGGGGGCCCTCTCGCGCCGGAGGTGTTCGACCCGCCTGGGATGGCCCTCGACCCAGCGGCGATCGTCATTTTCGTTCGGTAACGGCGGGCTATCGGTTCCGGCCGGCTTGTCGCCAGCGATGGGCTCCCCTTTGGGAACAATGAGGTAACCCGCTGCCTGAAGCAGTTCGAACGACGGTTGCGACCATCCGGCGCTGAAATGAGCCGGAAATGCCTCGATGCCGAGTACTCGTTCAAGCGCCAGGCCGAAGACCTTTTTGGGCGGGAACCGCAGGCCTCCCGGCGTGACGAGATCATAATCGCGCGAGTCTGCGAAATTTGGGGCGTCCCCTCCCTGAGCAAGTGCAAACACAGCGGCGTGGATATCGGCAGGCGTGACCTTGCGTTGTTCGCTGGTGGTAAGCCGCTGAGGGCCGTCTGCGACGCGATTTAGCTTCAGTTGCTCAACAAGTTCGCCGCCAGCGAACTCAAATCTCAGCCGCTTGGTAGAGTTGCCGACATTGTTGCCGGCCGGCTTGCCAAAGTCCCGCATTCGTGTGCGCAGGGCAGTAGCTGCTGCCGTCGCGCCAAGCGCAACAAGCTCCGGCCCTTCTGCAAGCACCCGGCTCGCGGCGTCGGGAAACGCCTGTACAGCGTCGCGGCTTGCCAGAAGGACACGCTCAAGGTTTGAGGACTGGCCAAGGGATCGGGCGAGAATAGTCTCGAGTGCTGCGCTGTACTGTGCATTGCGTGCATGCGGGCCAGTTCCGCCCCGGCTTTCAAGAACGATCGCCCCAGGTTCGACGCCGATGGTCGCATCGAGCTGCTGACCATTTAACTCAATTCGATAGGTTTCTGGCATTGGTGTGTCTCGACCTCAGTAGCGCAGCATCCAAAGAATTCTCTGGCAGAAGCTTCCTATATTTTTTCCTGCAGTTTGTCCGGCGGGTTTCTGTGTCGTTGAGCGTGCCAGCAACAGGCTGGACCCTTGGTTCAGTCACCGGAGCTGCAACACTGCGGCGTAGCGGCATTTTTACATTCGCTCTTGGTTGTCTCAGATGACCGTGATGACCGTAAGATAGCGACAGATCAAGCAGCCACGGTCCTGGATGATCGTCCATGCCGATGAGTGCCAGGGCGTTGGCGAGGGAAGTCAGCTGATTGCCTGTTGCACGTCGTTCCTGACCGAACGCTTCTTCGGAGAGCGTGCTGATGGCAGGGGTCAAAGATGATCCTCCGGTCAGCAAGATCCCTGGCGATGTTGATGGATGTGACGCCTGCCCCGGCAAGGGCGGTGTCCATCATTGCTTCAATGCGCTGGGGGTGGCGGGCCATTATGCGGACTGGCTGCGCTCGACATCAGCTGCAATCACGATGCAGGCGGTGAATGCGAGCGTTGCTTTGTCGTTGCCTGACAGGGCCTGATCGGGCTGTCCGACAGGATCAAAGAGCCCGATCTGTTCAGCTGAACAGCCAGAGCAGCAGCCCGGCAGGGCCCGCCAGCGTCAGCACTGTGACGATCCAGAATTCGAAGCGCGACACGGGCCTGTCATCGGGATCTGGCCAGTCGCGGGGCATGTCGGCAGGCTCTCATTCAGATCACAGAAGCAGCGGCGTGTCGGCGGCGCGGCGGCTTGACCAGGGCTCGCCTGTCTGCTCGACACTCAGCCGGTCTGCCGGATACTGGCGCAACAGCGTCAGTGCCTCTGCTGCCGGAGCATGCAGCCAGCGATCATGGTCTTCTGCATTCAGGATCACCGGCATCCTGTCATGGATGTGCCAGAGCTCCTTTGTCGCATCGACCATCACGCCGGTATAGCTGTGGCCCCATTCGTTGCTGGGACGCCACAGGCCTGCCCAGGCGGCGAGCGGCTGGTCGGCAACGTTGATCCAGGTCTTTGTCATTCGTCCTGGCTCGCCCTCGGCCTCGGCAAAGGCTGTGAACGGGATCAGGCAGCGATACGTTGTGTCGGTGAACCACCTCTTCCACATGCCATGCGCCGACATCAGTTTGTCTTCGCGTGCATTGTTGACCGGGTTCGGCTTATTGGGCCTGCCGGTCTTTTTGTTCAGCGACTGTCGCGGAAAGCCCCAGGTCATGGCCTGCAGCTTTCGCTGGCCATCGTCTTCGCGGACCACGAACCCCTGATATCCTGGATACACGTCACCGGGGGCGGCATTGGTGTTTCTGTCGGCCAGCGCGAAAAATGCCTGCGCAACTTCCTCGATCGACGTTTTCAGGGTTACAAGATTGCACATCTTACCCGCTCCCGTCGCACGGCTTTCCACCCGACACCTTCAGCGGGTCTTCTTATACCTTAGCGATATTCAGGTACATGTTCCTGAATGTCCAGCCAGTCTGATGGCAGTTGTTCTGTGTTGCTGTCGCATGACCGCTGATGGAGCGTTCGTCCGCAATTGCTTCGTGTGCAGGATTCAGCTCCGGAACCGGCTTATCGCGCGCTTCCACTCGCGCTCCGGCGGAAAGGCGAGCTCGATATCTCTCGTGCTCTGGCTGACGAGCTCGAGGCGAACCGGTCGCACCCGTCTGCGATTTTGCAGGCTGCACCGGCGGCACCAGAAATGCTCCCGAGCCGGCTCCAGCCGGTCATCCCACCTCCTTTTCTGGAAATGCCACCACAGACCATGCGGATTGAAGGTTGCGTTGTGCCCGCAGAGACAGACCGGCTGAACTGCATAATGCCATGCAGCTGCTTCGAACAGACAGGTCGCACGGCGCATCCCGTCGCGGGTCCAGCCGCCCATGTCACAGGCCGAGCTCAGGCTGCTCGTCTGTTTCGCCCGGCCGTTGCGATTGCGTCAGCGTCTCGGCTATCGCCCGTGCCAGTTCCTGCGCTGCATCATCGCGGATATGGCGGGCAGGCGCGGTTATACCAACACGCGCCCAGCCGGGGGCTGCGAGTATCGCGGTGGCCATGTCTTTAATATCGATTCGGGTCATGCCCTTATGAGAACAAAAACAGAACAAATATGCAATATGTTTGCTGCAGACCGATTGTTGGACTTCTGCCAAGGCTATCCCTGTCGCTACATGGCTGGTGACGCAGGCTTTGACCGCGGCGCAATTTGAGTGGGCTGTGCCTTGCGCCAAGCGGCATCCGTGCATTACCTCCAAAGGATGCCGCTTGTTCTTTTCCTCATGTCAGTCATTCCTTCCGGGCAGAGCTTTGTCTGCACCCCGACCGTCGTATGGGACGGCGACGGGCCGATCTGGTGCGCCGAAGGTCCGCGCATCCGTCTGTCCGGCATTGCCGCCCGCGAAATGGACGGCAGCTGCAGCCCGGCCATCCCTGCCCGTAAGCAGACCCGGTCGCCTCGCGCGATCATCTTGCATCGCTGACAGGGGAGCCGACCGGTACTAGCGCAACCGGTCATGTGCTTATCAGGGGACCAGCTATGCGCTGCACGTCAACGGGCGGGGCAGGGGGGAGCCGGACGGCCGCCTTCTGCATGTCGCCGCGTTCGGGCGACCTGTCCTGCGCCTATCCGCGATGGCTATGCCGCCCGCTGGGACAGATACTGGGGCAATCATCGCTGCAATTGAGCTGGCCGGCAGCCTGCGCCCGTGGCATCCTGACTGCCGGGAACCAGCTGATGTATCATGTCCTTCGATCTGCCATTGTCCTGCTAGCCATCGTTCCGGCAATCACCCTTGCCCATCCGGGGGGCCTTGCTGCGGACGGCTGCCATAATGATCGCAGGAACGGCGGCAGGCACTGCCATGGCGGTACGGCCCGAAGTGATGCCCCAGCCTCGCGGCCCCAGCGTCTTTCCGGCGATGTATATTTCCCGAATTGCGCTGCCGCCCGGGCTGCCGGAGCAGCCCCGGTGCGGATCGGTTCCCCCGGTTATGGCCGCCATCTTGACCGCGATGGAGACGGATTGGCTGCGAATGACCCGCGACCTGGCCCTTGTCGGCTCATTGTTTTTGCGGGTTGTCCGGCGATTGTTATGGTCGCCCCTGGTTGCGGGCTCATGACTGACGAGCAGCATCTGTGGGCCTGCGCGCTTGCAGTCGAAAAGCGCTATGGTAACCGCGCACCTCTCCATATTGCCGAACGGATCGGCAGCCTTGCGCAAGCAGGCGATGCGGATGGTGTCGCAATGTGGCAGGCCATCGCGATGCGACTAGACCGGCTGCGGCGCGGTGACCAATGGGACGAGGGCAGGGCGGAGCGGCCTGCGCTCAGCTGAACCTGAAGGCCGGGCGGCTGGCGGCATTTACCTCCCTGATGCTCCGGACCACACCACTCATTCCGCCTTTTGAGGGTCCTGCTTGCCTGAGCCGTCAACCCCATACGGGGTTCGCCCTTGCGTTCCGCTCGGTGACGGCGGCGCGCGGACCCTCCTTTTAGCGTCATCGGGGATGGCCCCCGAGCAACCGAAGGAGACTTATCATGGCTACAATCGCAAACCTCACCATCAAGGCAGACGGCAGCTTCGAAGGCACGCTTGCCACCCTCAACGTTACCGCGCCGATCGCGATCATTCCCAATGGCCGCAAGGCAAAGGACAGCGAACCCGATTACCGCATCGTCTCGCGCAGGAACGGCTTCGAGCTTGGCGCCGGATGGAAGCGCTTGTCCCAGAACACCGGCGCAGAATACGTGTCAGTGTCGCTCTCGGCCCCCGAGTTCGGCACCATCTACGGCAACATCGCCACCGCGCCCGGCGATGATCCGATGAAGAAAGTCATCATCTGGAACCCGCCCAGCTGAACTGCTTTCAGACCCCGCCAGCTGGCGGGGTCTTTTACTCTTTAATATGCCTGGCACGCATCCGCCCCGCGGGTTTTGCCACATTGGCGTTTTGGCGTGGCTCGACCTGTTTTCGTTCACCCGCCGCTGGCACAAAAAGGAATAAAGCAAAATTGGTTGCAGTTCCGATTTCCAGATTAGCCAGATCTGTCCAAAACCGATCAAATTTCTCTAGTATATCTGGTGAAAATTAGCATCTTGGTACCAGGAGTTCTTAGGGGGGTAAGATGCGCCGATTCGTTTTGTTCATGGTGACTCCTACCCTGTTGCTGCCCGTCTCCCTCCGCGCTGCGGATCCTCCGGCCGAACCGAGCAATACGCTAGAGAACATCGCTGAGACCAGAGCGAGCGAGGAGGTTCGTGGCCTTCGGCTCGACAATGACGCCAAGGAACTTGCGGCCAAAGCCGCCAGAAACAAGGCGATCGCCGATGCTTTTCCGGCCAGCGACACGTCGGGGAAAACTGACGTGAAAGCCAACGCGGGCCAGGTTGAAGCTCAGGGCCTGGCGGCTGCCGCCATCAACGCGCTCGCTGGCCCAATTGCGAGGCGCGCGTCGGACGCGGCGACGTGGTCATCTGCGCACTCCGATTCAGGCGCAGCTGCGATCGACTGCTCGCTATTGACGTCGCTGGCGGCGCCGGTACCGCCGCCAGCGCCAGCGCCAGCGCAGCGCGATGCCAATGGGCGCATCATTTCACCTCCACCACCACCATCACCTGCGGTCCCAATGCTGCTTTTAGGTGGTGCTCAGACACTGAGCTTCGGCCATTTTGATCAGTTCCGTTTTCGTGCCTGCACAATTGCTAAGTCGATCAGCGAAACCAGTTCCAGCGCGAACCAGGCACTCCTCGAGGAGGGAGGCGAGGGCCTGGATGACAGGGCTGGAAGCTTTCCAGGCATTGGTGCCGGTCTTTCAGCAGCGGTCGATCTGATGAAGCTTATCACGCCCGACTGGGAGGTTGGCGCGGTAGAAGCGAAGTTAAGTGACAGAAGCCTTATGCTAGCGGTCGCACGCGCTTATCTCGGGCTCCATATCTCTCGAAGCGACGATACGAGACCTCTTCACTGGCAGGGGGCGACCTCGAAGCTAGGTGGCAGCAACGACGTTTTTGCAGCGCTTCGCGATCTCGACACGCTGAGCGTGACAGCCCAGAGTACGCTCAACGCTCTGAAGCCAAAGGTCGCAGCGGCACAAAAGGCGTTCGACAAAATCGCAAAGACGCCGGGCGCCGCGAACTCAGCCGAAAAGGCAGCGCTCGATAAATGGTCAGGCCACGTCACCGCGATTACCGCAGCGCGGGCTTCCTATGCACAGCTGGTGGCGCAGCTCAATGGTAAGGACGGCGAAGCTGTGCTTCCGATCAATCAGGTGGTCAATGAGGCTGCGACCGTCAAATTGCTGGGTAATCGAGGGCTTGCTCTTACACTCAGCGTCGAGAGTGCGGCCGGCGGTTATTATTCACGCAAGGCCCTCTGGAACGTCTTCAATATCGGCGGCCCCCCGTTTTTTGTCTCCGGTGGTGTTGTTGTGAGCTTTGCCGTTGTTCGCCCTTCCGACCAGCGCGTCGTCGCCTCGGGTCTGTTCAGTTGTCACAGCGGCTATGTCCAAGTGAACAAAGTGGCCGCCCGCGTGAACGGAGCCGAGGCAGGCAATGCAGTCGGCTGCAAACCAATCCAATGACCCGCCGGATACTTCCCGCGTGCCTTGGCCCCTTGGTGGAGTTGCCGGAGCCAATCAAGATAACGGGCCAGTTCTCGAAAACCACTACCCAGTCGCAAGGTTCGGTGGCCGGCTTCGCTGTGCCTGCTAGCGAACGAACCCAATGGTGCTGGTGTGCGGTCTCGCTCGGCCTGTTGAAGCATTACAACAATACGCAAATTGAACAATGCATGCTTGCCGAGGATGTATTTGGCGGTAGTATCTGCGATGACACTACGAACAACAGCCCGGCCAACATGGATGAGGTCCTTACAAAACTGGATCTTCTTGCCGAAGCGCGCCGCAATGGCCCGCTATCCGAACAGGTCATTCGCGGCGAGATTCACGCGCAGCGACCAGTCGTGGTCCAGCTTTACTGGTCCGACAGGCGGCATGTTGTCGCAATATCCGCGTACGTCGCCGGAGCTAATCAGAATTTCTACCTATATCTGAACGATCCTGCACGAAATGATGGCTCCGCCATTGCTGTCGCGCTTCGTCCATTTTCATATTTCGGCGCCACATGGCAGTATTCCTTTCTTACAAAGGCACCCAGGTAGTGCCGATCAAATTAAGCAAAGGCCCGCCTTCAGCACAGGCCATTATTGCGCAGACCTTGAGTGATTTGCGTCTATCAGATGCTCGGACAGAAACATCAACACCTCCAGTCGATCAGGCTGCGCTTTACCCTGTGCCAATCTGTGTCCTTGCGGTCGACCAGCTGGATAATGCCAACGTGCTATCCACAGCGCCACAGTCCGGATGGCGATACGTTGCCCTTGAGGATGGGGCGCCAGTTCTCGTCGATATCGTTTCGACCGAGGCGGACCCGGCTTTTTCGCGCATTTTGACAGGGTCACCTGCAGAAGATTTTCTTGTGGCTTTGACTGCAGGTGAATCGGCGGCGGGTGATCAGCCTGCCCAAGCCGCTGTGATTTTCGTTCCGGCCATTTATGGCGAGGCCTTGTGGGTTGGGTGGGCTGATACGAACTTCCTCTGGGATCTGGCAAGTCCCCATAGTTCGCCGATGACGGCTGATGGATACTTCAGACAAATACGCGAAGATCGAATTGAATTGATCGTCCATGGGGATGAAGAGGAATGACCTGGTATCCTTGCAACCGGTCATCATGCTTTTCTCTTACCGTATTACTCGGCATCATGGTCTTGTTAACCGGCTGCTATCGGCATAGTTTTCCACAAGCGACCTTGTTTCCATACCCCGATGAGCCATCTGTACCCGTTACAGCTGAGTTGTTCGCGGATCCGAACGGAACATTTTATCCGCCAGACTGGGAAAGCCGGTTCAAGCAAGGGTGGCGGATCCGCTGGCCTGCTGGAAGTCTTCTGAATCAGGGCGTTCGCGACCCTGGCTTCGGTGTCTGGCTGGCGGCCGCACAGCATCGAGTGCTTGATTCCATCCATGTTTTTGGAAAAGACAAGCAACGCATTTTCATTCTTGTCCACGGATACAACAATACTGTGGCTGAAGCTGAACCGGCGTTCGAGGCGATCGAAGCGAAGCTCGATCTGCGACCAGGTGACGGCGTCTTACGCTTTTATTGGGATAGCTTATCTGGCGAGCTGATTGGAGGCGGCCGTATCTGGTTCTGGGCAGTCGGAAACAGCCAGCTGGTGGGGGTTAACGCACTCCGGTCCGTGCTCAATCAGTTTTCGGATAAGGAAATTTATCTGATCTCGCATAGTCGTGGCGCTTCGGTCATTCTCTCTGCACTCGGCAATCCGGTCTATGATCCGAGCTTTGTCCGGCAGACCTTGGCTGTGGCTCAAAGGTGGGGAGCGGACAGGCGGCTGCTGTGGCCTAGCGTGCCAATAGCCGAAAATCGCAACAGGCTCCATGTCCTGATGCTGGCACCTGCGGTCGACTGGATAGACTTCTGCGATGAGAGCCAGCAGCCAGTTGAGGATGTGCCCTTTGAGTGTCAACAGTTCAGGGCATTCAGTCAGCAACTCGTCAGCCTCCGATATACGCTCAATACCAAAGACCCCGTACTGAACAAATTCGTTGGACTTTCGACCTATTTCAATCCAACCAGGCTTGGTCTAAAATCTGAAGCTGGCGATCGACTGGAGAAAATCTATCCAATTATGCGCCGGTATACGCCCACTCCATTTAATGATCATCGCTTTAAGTCATATGTCGCGAGCGAAGTATTCGACGATATGCTGGCTGACGAGTGGGTGGCGGTCCAGAAATAGTAAAACTACGAGAGGATTTACTGTTGATTTATCAATGAGATGCCCGAGAAACTGTAAAAAAGTTTGGCAATTATATACTTGAGAAAGCACGATGGCAGCACCACATGATTCTGGACAGGCCGACGTTCTAGAGATCGAAATTACCCCCGCCATGGTGGATGCGGCCAGTGACGCATTGATGGCTTGGAGCGGCGAGTTTGACTTCGACCGGCTGCCCGCTTCCGAAATAGCTGTTTTAGCAAAGAGTGTAGTGCTTGCAGCACTAAAGATCGACAGGACAACCTAATCGGTCGAGTTCATCGCTCATATCAATCATAAGAAAAACAATATCGGCCATCGATAGGTCAAATCCTATGATCTCCTTTTTGTTGTCAGCGCTGGAATACCTTAAACCACGCCACGAAACTGGGGATATTTTATCATTGTCCCAAGATATCATCATTTGATGGCTAATCGCATTCCGGATTACTCGACCAAATCTGAATATTTCAGGCCACGTTTTCTCATCCCGATTATATTTATCTTTCCACCAACCAGAATATTGCTCATAGAACATTAGAAATATAGGAGATATGAGCCGCGATGACAGCCTGATCATGGCCTCCGATGAGTTCTCTATTGGAAGATTTTCAGGGTGTAGGTCAGTTAATTTCAGATCCAAGAACCCTATCTCGATGCCTATGGGCTTTATGCCCCCTATGACATTCCGGAATTGCATATTGAACGGCACCAGCATCGTTTGGTGGCAGTGTATCGGTGGGGCGGCAAAGCTGCTGGTGGGACCGGGGGTCTCCCCATACATTTCCGCCATAAAGTGCCTCATAAACATTGCATAGTTGAGGCAGAAATCCAAAATTGGCGAATAAAGGCGGTCGCCAACGCAAGCGAAGGTGCGTATTGTGCGCTGCATGACTGACTCCGATCAACAAAAAGAGGATGAGGTGCTGCGCCGGATGCTGAAAACGCCGCCGACACCGCACAAGCAAAAAGAGGGCGGGCCGAAGCCCGCCCCCAAAGGTTCAGAATAGCGAGGGCTGATCAGGATCAGCGCCGCGCTTCCCGGTTTTCACTTCGGACACGCGTCCTTGGTTCCAACCCAGATCAGCGGCAATGTCATGCTGGAACTCGCCAGCGGCGAGCCTGGCTTTGACAAGGTCGAAGACTTCCGGTGAGTAAGGTGCCCTCGTAGGGCGCTTCGGTCGATGGTACTTCATGGTGTTACCTTCCATGCAAACGACCGGCTTGACGGACCCCCCCTCAGTGTGAAATTACACACTCAGAAATCGGGGCGTTACCCGCTCCTACCTTCGGCCAAATGCAGGTAGGAGTTGCCCCGACCAGAGGCCCCGGTGCTACCAACACCGGGGCCCTCGCCTTTATGGGACAATCAACGCACATTGATTCCCGGACTCAGAGCAAGAGTCGAGTCCCTTTTTGTTCTGCTGTGGATAACTAACGGGTCCAGCGTTTGCGCCTCTCCCCAATTTGGCGGGGCGGCTTGAACGTGTCAGGCGGCGAGCTTGTCAATCCGCCGATAGGTAAGGCGCTTGCCGTAGATGCCCTTAAGAGCAGCATCAGCGCGTTCGCTGTCGCTGATCTTGCGGGTGTTGTAGCGGAAATCGAACTCGGCGGTGTAACGGCCAAGGTGTGCTTCGCTCATGTGGTGGTAGGTGCCGATCACGCCGCGCTTGAAGATTGAGAAGAAGTTTTCAGCCGTGTTGGAGTGCTTGAAGCCACCAGTGGTCACATACTGCTTGGCGCTGTGGTTCACGACGCTGTGGCCGTTAAACTCGCGGCCTACGCGGGTGTAAACGAGGCTTTCGTCAGTCATCAGGTGCGAGGCGCGGTCAACGTTGGTTACAATCAGGCCGCGCAGGTCTTTCGCAGTCACGTTGGCAACATGGAACGAACGAACATTGCCGTCACGCTCGACTAGGGCAACAACGGCCTTCTTGGCAGCAGGCTTGCGGGTGGCACGGTTCTTAGCCTTGCCGCCGACATAGGTTTCGTCGGCTTCAACAACCTTGTCAGGACCGCCAAGGGGTCCGGTAGGGCCACCCTTCATGGCTTCGCGGATGCGATGGCACATGAACCAAGCAGTCTTGTAGCTAACGCCGATCATGCGGCCAATCTGATGAGCGCTCATGCCCTTCTTGGACGAGCACAGCAGATGGTTGACCAGCAGCCACTTGTTGAGGGCAACCTTAGAACGCTCGAACACGGTTCCAACCGTCACGGTGAACTGCTGGCGGCAATCATTGCACTGGATCAAACCAGCGCGGTGATGAGTGCCTTCAAGGCGGGTTGCTTTGAACGAGCCACAATGCGGACAGAACGGACCATCGGGCCACTGGATAGCTTCCAGATGCTCGCGGGCTGCGTTTTCGTCGGTGAAGCGAGGTGCGGTGATGTCCATGCAGAAACCATGCGATTTCAACGCTGCTTTGTCAAGTATATAATTGCCAAAAGTTTATGCCAGCGTTTGACGTTGGTGCGGATGCGCAAATTTTGGCTTATGGGCATTTATGTGGAAGAAACTGTGGAAAAATATGAAAATTCTAATGATTCAAAGAGGTTGGTCTATCTGTAGATAGATTTGTGCTGAGACTTTCTTTTGTTATTGTGAGTGTCGTTGGCTGCACTGGTGAACGAGTATTCATATGCCTATTTCGGGGGCGAGTTGGTGCGAAGATATTATGTAACGGTACATGGCGGTGGTGATGGCGCGCTTTTTCCAGCAAACGCCGGTAACGTCCTACGCGAGCAAGCACTTTTCAACTTGCGCAGGTTAAGAATCGCTTCTGGATTTGACTACACTGGGCTTGAGGTTCGGGGGACGCCTGTCAACGGGGTGCCTCATCTCGACTTGGCTTGGGTAGGGCAGCGTGCTCCTGCCGGGACGGTTCCTGGAACTCGGATCATCGTCTCGGCCGAACCGATCGCCGATGTTGCTGACGATCCCGGATATGAACTGGTGGTGACGATCAGGCGTGGCGACGATTTTTCCTGGAGAGGCGGGATGACGACGCTCGCGGCTGATATATGCGTGAGCGGCGCCGATGCGAGCCTGCAGCTGAGTGCTGTTATTCTGGATGTCTTCACCGAGCTGATGCTCGCCAACTGCGCATCGATCCAGGCTGTTCTCAGTAACTATCTGGCCGACGGCGGAAGTCAGGACACCTTCTACCGGGCCAAGGCTGACTTTGCCTCTGAGCTGATCGCGCGCGGCGATGCGGCGACATTGTTCGAACAGTATCTGCCAGATCGTTATGCCTGCTTCGCTACGCTGGCGCGAGAGGACTTTCTCGCGACGATGGATGAAGATGAGATGGCAAGTCTCGCGAGCTTATGGAGCCAGTTTCTGCGCGAGCGCTTCTCTGCATATTTTCTGAGCGTAGATCAGGCCGTGGCACTGGTTCGAAATGAGCCATTCCATCGGGCACGCCCCGAACTGACTGTGGGAAGCGGGGTCCGTCCGGGCGGGCGTATGCGATACGGCTTTGTCGATGAGGCTGAGCTGCGTAGCGTGCTGAGTGACAAGCAGGTCGTTCTGGGTACCGGTGCCTATGTGCTATGCCTGCTCACGGGCAAGCCATCAGATGCTGAAATAGGCAAAATAGGCAATAGTTTCGGTTGGCGTCGTCAAGCCGACAGCGTGCCGAAGCGGTTGAGGCTTTGCACCGAAGATAACTATCATGAAATGATACCATTCGTTCGCAAGGGTTTTGTTACACCCGTGCGCCTGTTCCTCAAAGCCAGCTAGAGGGAGTTGTCGGGCATGTCCGATTTCATCGGCGTTGTGGATCTTACGGTGCGCCTCTCGAGTATGAACCCGCTCGGGCATATCGAGGACCAGAGCGCCAACCGTTGTCTCGAAAGCGCTATGATACAAGCCTGTCAGACTGTCCATGCTGTAGTAGCAAGGGAGGATCCCGAACTCGCGGCGCGATACCTCGATCGTGGTATGGTTCCTTACGGTGCATCCGACAAATATTTTCATTTCGAGCGCTATCAGGATATCATGCTTTACGCGCGGACACTTCGTTCAGACCTGATAGCGAGGAAGCTGCCGTTCAAATTGTGCGTATCAACCGGCGATCTCGCCAAGGGAAGCCTGATTGATGAGCTGCGCACCTTGCGCGCTTCGCTGTCTTCAGATGCGAGCAAAATCCCTGAGGAAGTTGGCAAACAAATCACCGACGTCTTCAATACACACGACCTGGCAGAGATTGACCTCCTCCTGAAATTGTATCGTGCTTCGAGTACAAGCCGAAGCTCTGTAATGCTTTCGACAAGGCTTGAGACTTTCAAGGGATTTGGAATCTGGATTGACGCATCGCTTGTTGGCCATGCCGACGGCGTCTTCAGGAATTACTTCCCGACGCGGGGGCCAGGTCAGCGTCTCATCGTCCAGGGTTTTCTTGATTGTCCGTTCAAGCGTGATCACAACGACGTCGTGATACGCCTTACCACAAGCAGTGCGCCAGCCTCGGGAGCTGCGACGGGCAATGGCCGGAATAAGGCCGGGTCCGAGTTTGACGAGCCTGCTACAGTGCTGTCGGGCGGGCAGACCGCGATGATCGATGACATCCTCGACTTGTTGCGACGATCGAGCAAGGCGGGCGACGACAATGCGATTTACTATATTTCTCTTTTGACAACGATTGTCCGTTCCTCCCAGTTTGGCAAAATCGAATGGCTTGCGGCGCAACGCGCGCTCAGCAAAAAAAAGAAACTTGCTGCTGGCTGGCAGTATTATCCGCCCATCTTCCATACCCTGGCGCTGGACCGACAACACCGCGCGATGATCCGCAAGATACCGGGCATTGAACTCACTCTTGCAGCGATGATTGACGAAGTCCATGCTGCCCTGACGGCTGAGCCCTCGAGCGCCACCGTGCCTGCGCATCAGCCGACAGAGCGTAATGCGGCGACACTGACGCAACTGGCGTTGGTGCGCAGCAAGGATCACATTTTTGGCAAAGTCGTCCGGCATATTGAGGCTACATTCGGCGTAGCGATGATGCGCCGAATCTGGAGCGCTCCGAGCGACATGCTGAACGATGAGCGTAAAGTCGCCATGCTCGAAGTCATGGCCAGCAAGTGATTGGTTGGTTACTGCGCCCGCTGGGCGCATTCATGTTCGCGCTACTGCTGCTTTACATTGGGCAATGGGTTGACAGATTCAGTCCTCTGCCACCGGTTACATGGCTACCAGTCTGGGCTCGGCTGGATATAGGCTATGTCCAAAGCCTGAGCAGCGAGATCGGCGGCAGCGGCATTGATGCGTTATTGGTCGGATGTATCGCCGGCTATGTCGTGGCGCAGCTGGACCGGAGTCGTGACGCCGAACTGCAGCGCCAATCACTGCGTCGCCGGCTCCGGTTGCGGGGCAGCGTTGACCTCGAGAACGAATTGAAGACCGGAGTTTCGCGCCTTCCGCTCGCCGGGTTCACTTTTGCTGAAGCGATGGTGCGCGATTGCCACCTTGCTTTAACCCGCTTTTATGAGCACCGCCGCTCGACGCGTTTTTTTGGTCTGTTTGGTGTTCCGCGGGAACCTTTGCGGGCTAACCTCAAGGAGGTGCGTTTCCTTGGCTGCTCCATTCACCGCGCCAGCTTCGGAGGCAGCGCTGGCGGCACGACATTGAGCGAGTGCCAGTTTGAACATTGCGAGATCACCTGGTCCGATTTTCGCGGTGCAAACATAAGCGGCAAATTTGGTGTCGAGCTGTTCCTCAACACTTCGATGACCGGTTGCCGGTTTGATGACGCAACGTTTGTCGGCGCCAATCTATCTTTCATGTCGCAGCGCTGGTGCACTTTCTGGGGGGCTAGTTTCAATGATTCGCGATTACCTGATGGATTGTTCCAAGCGCTTAATGATGCCGATTGCATCGCGGTGGATCCGAAGCAACAGGGCCTTTACCGTGTAAGGCGTCTCAGAGAGATCATTACGAGGCCGACCCTGCAGCGGGTGCGCTTTCTTTTTAGCTTCTGTGTTGGTTCACGCTTCACCTAAAACGGTTAAAAGCTGTGATCGTCACTCGGCCACAGCCGATTTCGTCACGAAACAAGTAGTGAAAATTCAGGTAATAGCCACATCGGGATGTCTGTCACGTACACTCTGATTTTACTCAAGATCGCTCTGCGACATTGGCAGTAGTCCGTCGTTACCTGAATGTATGCTCAAAGCCAATTGCCTTGGCCTTAATCTGTCCATGATCCCCGCGACATCTGCAACGCCTCTTGGTACATGTGTAATCTGCGAGCAAGAGTCTTGCGCGGGCTGAGCTTTCCGCATCAGCGTACTTTGCGACTTTCTTCACCCGGCGTGCTGTGGTTCCTCGCGGACCGAGAATGACACGGGGGCCCCCGTCCTCTGCATTCGCTGCTTGCCTTACAGCTGCGGCGCTCCGTCCTTGCTGGCGGGCGATGCGCATCGAGACCCCCCTGGTGCGGCTCGGGCATCCAGAGGAAAGTAACTCGCCATTGCCCAAATTGCTCTGTTTAAGAAAGTTCGCGGCGAATATCGCGGTAAGATAGCCCCCCTTTCTGTTCACGCCGTGTCGGCCCGCATCGCCCCGAATGACAGTCCCCCCAACAACACTCCCAGCCTCCGCGCCTTTATCGGCGACGTTGAAGTTGGTGCAGCCTTGGGAAACGACTTCGCAGGACAAGCGCCCCTTTCTGCTGTGCAAGCTCGATGACCCGAGCTTTGCAGCGTCAGTCTTAGTGCAGCAAGCCGGTCAGGTTACCAGATTGCAGGGACAGCTATCCCGCAACCTCGGAATAGTTTCCGCCAGTCAGACTGCGATGCTGGCCGACTCTTGGGGAGGCGGCGATGGCAGACAAAGTCAGAACAGCGCAGATCGAGCTGGACTTCCCCGGGTTCGCTCAGGAATTCCTGCGCCGCAATCCCCAGTATCGTGCTGAATACCACAGAGTGATGGCTGGGAGAGGCCGAAGCAATCCCCGGAACCAGGAGGAGATGGCCCGGCGCTGGGGCCTGAGCTTTCCCATGCTCGCCTTATCAATCGGCAGCCGAAGCGCCAGCATTTTGGGCCGCAGATGTATGTGGTTTTGTCGTCATTCTCGACGCAACCACAGCGTGCTATTCCGGCCGCTCCGGTTACGGATTTGATTCATCGTTTCATATCATCGCCGAGCAGAAGCTAGCGTCTGGTCACCACATGGTGCTGGGCGATGGTCGGACATTGCACCGGGTCTGCCTGTTTGCGGACGACCTCGAAATGCCTCTTGCCTTCATAGTTCCACGCGATGAACTGGCCCCAGTGCGACACAGGGCCTGTGCGCGACTTGATGGCAGAGCCAGCACCGAAACCGAAACTCACCTCTTCGGCCTCCTGCACCCCACAGAATTTCAGCGACAGCGGCTGCAACTGCTCTGCGATGTTCTCGACCTGGTGGTTGTCCCGGCCAGCAGGCCATTGACCAGCCATCAGCTTGCGCTGCAGCGGATTTATCCCGGCATGACAGTTGCCCGCGGCGCAGAATGGAAATCGTCCTCCCACAGACGGCGAACACAGCGCCTGATATCCGAAGCGAGGGCGATGATGAACGGCGGCTATCGGGCACTTCTGGCAGGCGGGGAGGGGCGACAAAAAAGGATCTCGTAATCAGCCGCTCCTGCCAGCTGCAAATGGCACTCCATAACGCTCCAGCCGTCGCGAAATCCACATCACCCGCCCCGGCGACTGGAAGGAGGCCCACGTGAACGCATATTCCGGCCCTTGCTATCTCAAGACCCCCGACGCTGCCCTGCGCCTCGGGCTTTCTGCCCGGACCCTCGAAAAGCATCGCTGCTATGGCACCGGCCCGGAATACCGCAAGCTCGGCGGAAGGATCGTTTATGCGATCGAAGATCTCGACACCTGGGCCGAAATCGGACGGCGATCTTCGACCTCAGATCCGGGCAGGGGCACGGTCCATCCCGCGCGTCCGGTACGCCGGTGATGCGCGGCGCTCTCCTGCCTCGTGGCCAGATCCTGCGCCTGGCAGGACAGTCTGCCTATCGGTCCGGCGAGCCGTGGCCATATGCTCGGCGGGGCCCAGCCAGTCCGAGCCAAACCGGGATAGCGCCATCGTCCGGTAAGCTTCAGGCGCCGGTCTGCTCAGCGCTCACCGAAGTCAAACTCACATGGATCGAAGGGCGCTGTGAACAATGGCTGCGCTTCGGGCGGGTAGCTGCTGAGCGGTCTGTCAGCGGGTATACCCATATAGCCGCATTCCGTCCTGGCGCCGTGTTTGCGCTCGTTCGCTGCATTTTCAGCGACTTTGGAATGACCTTTGCCTGCATCGATATTGTTGCCGCTGTTGCGCCAGGCGCGCCATGCACACCTTGGCCATTCGTGCGACCCGGCGGTGATGTGCTGCTCCATGCGGAAACCTGGCCCAGGGTTGCACAGGTGCTTGGCGCAATCGATGCAGTGGAGGCAGCAGGCATCGACCCGTGCGATGCCTCGCCCTACCACTGGCGGGAAATTGCAGGCCTGCTGAACGAGGGGCGGCGGTTCCGGCCGTATACCAGAGCGCGCCATGCAGCATGGCTGCGGCGCCGGAGGCTCGAACCATGAGCCGCAGCCGGATCCGCTCGACCATTGTCTGGGCAGGGCTGTTCAGCACGGCCTTTGCAGCCATCGCAGTCCTCGAACCGCATCCTCGCGTACTCTGGAATGCGAGCGCGAGCGCACCGATCGGGCTGTATTCAGTAGATGGCAGTGTCGCGCCTGAGTTTGGCGAATATGTCGTGATCCAAGCGCCGCAGCACATTGCCCGGTTTGTTGCGGAACGCCGATATCTGCCCGAAGGGGTCCCGCTGCTGAAACAGGTCGCGGCATTACCCGGCCAGATTGTGTGCCGCACAGGCGCAATCGTGACGGTCGATGCAGCACCCTCCGCAACAGCCAGATCACGCGACAGAGTCGGTCGTGCCATGCCTGTCTGGCAGGGCTGCCGCCGCATTTCTGCAGACGAACTGTTTCTCCTCAATCCTGCTGCTGACAGTCTCGACGGGAGGTATTTCGGACCCGTGCCTGCCTCCAGTGTCATCGGTATCGCCCGGCCGGTCCTCGTCCGCCGTGCTCCAGGCGCTCCACTTCGGTGGAATCGCGACCCCAAGCTTTTGCTTTCTACAACCACCGGAGAGGAGCATCAGCCATGATCATCGGCAGCTTTGAATTCACACAGGATGGTTATTCGGGGAGCCTTCATACTCTCTGCCTTGATGCACAGATCACACTTGTACCCACCCAGCTGAACGAGAGCGAACATACTCCCGACTGGAAAGTGTTCCGCGGCAGTGTGGATGAAGGCGTCGAGATCGGTGCCGGATGGAACCGCACCGGAAAGCGTGCTGGCAGCTATGTTGCCCTGCAGATCGACGACCCGGGCTTCGTGCAGCCCCTGCGTGCCATTCTCGTGCCCGCAGGTGCAGACGATAGTGCATGGCATCTGCTCTGGTCGCGGTCAAAAACCCGCGATCCGAGATAGATAATGCTACCCCTGACGCGCACGATCTGCAGGCCCATTGCATGGCTGACTGTAGTCAGTCTGCAGGCCAGCGTGCTTTTCAACGGCCCCGCCGCAGCGGCCGGACTGCCATTTCAGGGCATGCCTTTTGCAGCTTGCGGAACGACTGCGGCGTCGCCAGTCGTGCACCCTTACGCGGCCCATGTTGCCGAAGCATCGCACCGATTTGGTATCCCGGAATACTGGATCTGGTCGGTCATGCGCGCCGAAAGCGGCGGCAGGTCGCGCGCCGTTTCGCATGCTGGGGCAATGGGCCTTATGCAGATCATGCCGCGTACCTGGACGATGCTGAGTGCACGCTTTGGTCTCGGGTCTGACCCTTTCGACATTCGCGCCAATATTCTGGCTGGCGCTGCCTATCTGCGCCTGATGTGGGATCGCTATGGCGACATCACGCTGATGCTTGCCGCCTATAATGCGGGCCCGGGCCGCGTGGATGACTATCGAAGGGGTCGGCGGCGATTGCCCTCTGAAACTGCAGATTATGTCGCGAGAATTGCACCTTCGCTGGGCGCGGCGGCAGCATTTCCAGTTACCAGTTCCTCTGTCACCGTAGCACAACTCTCGCGCCAAAGGTCGCTGTTCGCTCTGACACGTAGTGCTGCCAGCGCGACGCCGGAAGTTGCCGGGGAGCAGCAGACAGGCCCGGTCCCGCCAGCCTTCCCGGATGCAATCTCATCACGGGTGAGGGCAGGTGCCGACCAGCTGTTTGTGCCCCTTTCACCACAAAAGCCATGACAGGGGGCCAGTCAGCCAGGCCTCTCGTTTGGACCTTCGGACGCAATTTCTATTGTGAGGTTATCCCATGAAATTGCCGCGAAACGCTGCTGCGAACCGTGCCTGTTCAGGACGGACATCCATTGTGCAGGCTGGAGCCGGTCTTTGTTTTGCGAGCCGGAGTTCCTGGACCGTCATACGGCTCCTGTTTGACAAAAATGTCGTCAGTAGATTGTGCACATCGACCAGGAACAAGAGGTCAGCAGGTCATTGCCGGAAGGCCCGGATCACATCTGAACCAGACCAGTTTCGGGCAAGGTTGCTGGGCCGCGATGCTTCGCATCTGACCCGTAATCAGGATACACACCTCACGCACGGGTGCATCCAGCATTTCCGCCACTTTCCTAGCGGCGGATCCGACGTCGCCTCCTACAATCACGATCGAACAGACGGTTTTCCGCCATTTTTCGAGCCGCTGATCCGCCGCTCTCCCGGAGGTGCGCGATGACACTGAGGAGGCATACGGTTCGCCTGCCAGCCGACGTCGACAATGCTCTGGCCCGGCTTGCCAGAGAGCGCAGGATGACGGCCTATGCGATGCTTCCCCATTGCGTCGAAGCCGGAATTGCAGCGCTGGCGCAGCAAGGCGAACTGCACAATGGCGACCGCGAGCTTCTGGGTGAAATTGCATCGCTTGGTGCAAATGTCGTCGAGATCGAGCGCATTCTTGACCGGGCTCTTTTCACGGCATGCGCCGCATACTGCTACGCGCGCAGCGCCGCACTGGGCACCAGCAAGACTGACGAAATCATCGCAGCGGAAATCAACCGCGCCTACGACCGGCAAAAGGCAAAGGCACAGGGCCGGTCATGAGCGAGGCTCAGGACAGCCGCCTGCATGCACAGACATTGCGTCGACACCACCGCTACAGCCAGTCGCAGCGGTTCAGGCGGCACAGCCTCATCATGCTGTCCTCGATCGCGCTGGGCGGCTTTGCTGTGCCTTACCTGATGCTCGACCCGCTCATCCTCGAAGCGAGCGGCAGCTACTGCCATGCGAGGGTCCTGACATGGTTCGCGGGAACCTCGGGCAGCGACCCGCAAATGGCGATCCGCTACGAAAATGGAAATGAGCTGGTCTCTGCCCGTGCAGTCACCGGGCATTCCTATTTTCGCGACGCAGCAGGCGCCACCGTCTCGCTCGGTCTGCGCGGAGCGGTGCTGGGGTTTGCAGGATGGCTCTCGAGCCTTGTGCTGCTGCGCCGGGTTGCTGCGCGGCGCCGCGAGGCTGTTCTTCGCGACCGCGTGGTCAGCGGCACCAGCGTAACGAGCGAGGCGGCGCTGGCCAGGCTCATGCCAGCGGATGCTGAACAGTCTTTGCTGGCGATCGGATCAGTCCCGTTCCCTGCGCGCCTCGAGACCCGCCACATGGCGATGATCGGAACGACCGGCAGCGGCAAGACCACCGCACTGCGCCAGATCCTCGATGGGATCGAGGCCCGGGGCGAGGCCGCTCTGGTCTATGACACCAGCGGCGAGTTCATCGCCCATTATTACGACCCGAAGCGCGGTGATATCATCCTCAATCCATTCGATGCCCGCTGCGCCTTCTGGTCACCGTTTGCCGAAATTTCGCATCCGGCAGATGCCGACCGGATCGCGCAACAGCTGATCACCGAGACCGGACAGCAGGATCGCGATGTCTGGCTCGAAACAAGCCGCATCCTGGTGGCGAACATGCTGCGCGCGCTCTGGCGCGAGAACAGGTGCACGTTGCCCGATCTGCTCCACGCACTTCAGGTCCGTACCAAAGATGACCTCAAGGCATGGCTGGGTGACAGCTCATCGGCGCGCACATTCGCCGATGATGCCGATCGAGCCACGGGCAGCGTCCTGTTCATGCTCGCCAAGGCTGCTAACCTGATCCAGTTTCTGCGGGTGCAGAATGGCGACGAAACATCATTTTCGTTCCGCGAGTTCATCGCTGGTCTCGATGCACGTCAGGGGAAGAAGCCCTGGATATTCGTACCCCGCAAGGAGGACTACTTCGAAGCCTCGAAGCCCTTGCTCGCCTGCTGGCTTGAATGCGCCGCGAGCGCGATGCTCGGGCTCACGCCATCTGCGAAGCGCCGCGTCTGGTTCCTGCTGGATGAACTCGCCGACCTTCCTGCCGTGGACAACCTTGCTCGCCTGCTGCCCGAGGGGCGCAAATTCGGGGCCGCTGTCATCCTGACGTTTCAGGGCATCGGGCAGATGCGCAGTCGCTATGGCAGAGACATTTCAGAATCCGTGCTCGGCTGTTGCAATACCAAGCTCTTTCTCCAGCTGACCGACGCTGAATCCCGGCGCTGGGCCAGTGACACAATCGGCACCTGCGAGGTCGAGGTGCACACCATGACCGGGGCGCTGGGCGACGACAATGACAGGCCAAGGATAACGCTGGGCAAGCAGCGAAAACTCAGGGCTGCCGTGTACGAAAGCGAACTGCGTCTGCCGCGGCACAAGGCCTATCTGCTGTTCCCTGACGGGCTTCCTGTCGCCCTCTTGTCGCTTACTGCCGACCATCTTGCGCGGCGCGGCGAACCCCGCCAGCGAGCATTCGTCGCGGCAGATCCGGACACCAGCCTCTGGCATCGCCTGGCCCACATCACCCCGGCAGCGCAGACAGACCATGAGCTGGACGTTGCTCCCCCGGAAACCGAGCCTGAGACGGGGCCAGACGGTCCGGCAAGGCAGCCGTCCGAACCCGGTGAGGGGCCGGTCTGATGGTAGCTTCAGTCTCCGCGCTGACCAGTTCAGCCCAGGCCAGCAGCTATTACGAGGCGGACGACTATTATGCCGAAGATGGTCTGTCGCCCTCTGCCTGGCACGGGAAGGGGGCTGAACAGCTGGGTCTTTCAGGCGACGTCGACCGCGATGCCTTTCGTGAGCTGCTCGACGGGCAGATCGGTGGTCAGCAGCTCGGAACAGTCCGGGAGGGGCAACTTGAGCATCGCCCGGGATGGGATGTCACATTAAGTGCGCCCAAGTCGGTATCCATCTTGGCCGAAGTCGCAGGCGACCGGCGGCTGATCGAGGCACATGACGCGGCGGTGACGACTGCGCTTGCGCATATCGAAACGCATATGGCTGCAACCCGGACACGGCATGGCGGCGTCGTCGCGCGGGAAGCAACTGGCAATCTCGTCGTCGCGAGCTTCCAGCACGGGACCAGCCGCGCTCAGGATCCGCAGCTGCACACGCACAATGTCATCATGAACGCGACGCAGGCTGCTGACGGGTCTTGGCGCAGTCTCGAGCCGCGTGCGATCTATCAGCTTCAGAAGCAGATCGGTGCGATCTACCGTCAGGAGCTGGCACTGAATGTCCGCGAACTCGGATATGAGATCGAGGCTGCCAGGGACTCGATGTTTGAGATCAGGGGCGTGTCGGCGGATGTGATCGCCGCATTCAGCACCAGAAGTGCACAGATCGAAGCAGCACTGGGTGAGCGCGGAACATCGCGCGAACAGGCCAGTGCGGCAGAGAAACAGGTGACAGCTCTCGATACCCGTCAGGCAAAGCGCACGACCGATCAGGCGTCGCTTGTTGCCGACTGGCGGGAGACTGCCGACGGGGCGGGCTTTGATGCTGCGGCGAGGCTTTCGCTGGTACGCGAGGCCCAATCCAACTCCGCCGCAGGAGCAGGTGCCTTTGAGCAAGCCAGCGTTGCCGCGCGCGCGGTTGCTCATGCCGCCGACAAGCTTGGGGAGCGGCAATCCGTCTTTCAGGTCGCAGCGCTCTTCGAGGAGGCGGGCCGTGTCGGCCTTGGCAAGGTCGGTTATGCGCAGATCGGAGCTGCCATCGACGCAGCGTTGCGCAGGGGCGATCTGGCAGACCGCACCTTCATCGACAGACGCGGTGCAGAATTTGGCGGGTTCACAACGCGCCAGAACATCGATGCTGAAACCAGACTTCTGCGCGTTGAGGCCGCTGGCCGCGGTGCAGTAGCCCCAATTGCTTCACCACTTGCTGCAGCGAAAGCCGTTGCAATAGCCTCGCGGGAGGCCGAACGCGCAGGCTTTGCCTGGAATGCGGATCAACGCACGGCGACCCGCCGGCTCCTGACCAGCCGCAATCGCATCACTGCGGTCCAGGGCTATGCCGGCACCGCCAAGACGACGACAGTCCTTGCGACCTTCGCGCGCGAGGCTCAGCACCGGGGTGAATCCGTCGTTGCGCTTGCTCCTACTGCCTCTGCGGCGATGGTGCTTGGCGAGGCGCTGGGCACGCGGGCGGATACCGTCGCGCGGCATCTGCTTTTGAGGGACCGGCCTGCAGGCGTCCAGCCAGTGGTCTGGATCGTCGACGAGGCCTCGCTGCTCTCGGCGCGCGACACGGCGAGGTTGTTCGAAATGGCCGAAAAGCATCAGGCCCGTGTGGTCATGGTGGGCGACGTAAAGCAGCTGGGGTCGGTCGAGGCGGGCGCGGCGTTTGCGCAGCTGCAGACTGCAGGCATGGAAACCGCAACACTGGGAGAGATCGTCCGGCAGACCAATCAGGCCACCAGAGCTGCAGTTATGGCATCGATTGAGGGGGATGCGAGGAAGGCACTGGCGGCACTCGACGGCGGTGGCGGGGCAATTGTGGAAAATGCTGACCGCACCGCGCGCTTCGCAGCAATCGCCGCACGTTACGCGGGACTGGACGGGGTCAGCCGTGTCCGGACCCTGATCATTGAACCCTCTCGCGAGGGGCGGGATGCCCTGACCGCTGATATCCGGTCAGCCCTTGCCCGGGCAGGCGCGCTCACCGGGCCTGCGGTCACGGTTGAAAGTCTCGTCAACAAAGGCCTCACCCGGGCCGAGGCCCGCGACCCACTGAGCTATGACACAGGCGATGTCGTCCGCTTCAGCCGCGACTATGCAGACAAAGGCGTTGCGCGCGGCGAAGCATTCCGGGTCGAGAGGGTCGATGCCACGAAGGCAGCGATTGCGCTCAGATCCGAAGACGGGCGCGACATCGAATGGCGACTGCGGCAATGGGGAGCTGGCAAGTCGCAGGTGTTCGAGGCTCAGCGGATCGAGCTCCGGGTCGGCGACAGCATCCGGTTCACGCGCAATGATCGCGACGCCGGGCAGGTGAACGGCGCCCGCGCTCAGGTGACGGCGATAAACGTGGAAACCAGGGTCGCCACCGTTCGGGGCGCGCGAGGGCAGATCCGGTCGTTGCAGCTCGATACTGCCCGCGACCAGCATATTGCCTACGGCTATGTGGATACTGCTTTCGCTGCCCAGGGAAGGACAGCTGACCATGTCATCGTTCATGCCGACAGCCGGGCGACCAACCTTGTCGATCAGAAGAGCTTCTACGTCGGAATATCGCGCGCGAAACACTCGGCAACAGTTTTCACCAATGACCGGGCGAAGCTGGTATCGGCCATCAGTGAACGGGCCGGGACGGTCCAGACGGCAATATCACAGCCTGCCGCCCAGCAGACCGCTGCTGTGAAGGCCAGTGCTTCCGGATCGGGAAAACTCCGGTCTTCGGGATTCGCCGCCGGGTTATAGGTCCGCAGATGGTCTCTGCCGCCCGACTGTGATGTCAGCTTGCCTGCAGTCGCAGCTGTCTTCAAGCGGGCGGGAGTGCGCCCTCGGGTTCTGCCTGACCTGATGGTTTAGCAGACCCAGAGCTGCGCCCATCGCGACGTGCCGCGAAACTCTGGTACGACAGACGGCGGGAGTGCTGATCAGACCGGCCCGAAAGGGCCTTCAGTCCGTAAGTTCACAAAAATAGCTGTTCAGCCCTTCCAGCGTCTGCGGCGGGAGCGTGATGAAATTGCGCCGACCATCACATGGGTCCGGCTCGCGCATCACAATGCCGCTGTCGCACAGCTTGCGGACGAGGCGCAGGGCATTGCTCATCGGCAATCCCGAGCCGATGCACAGCGCACTGGTGGAAACGCGTTTGCCGGCATGGCCATGAACGAACAGATCGATCAGCATGTCCCAGGCCGGATTCGTCAACAGAGACGGGTGCCCAAGCAGCTCGACGCGCCGCACACGGAGCCTTGCTGCAGTGCGCGCATTGACCGCTGCTGTCGCACATATGCAGCCCTGCTGGTGGAGACAGCCAGATGCGCTGTCACTGAGATCGAAAAATGCAGCCAGCCCCTTCGCTGTGCTGCGGCCAATGCCTTGCAGGATCGCATAGCAACTGTGCCGGGCCACAATGAGATGTTCGACAACGTCTATATCCAGCATCTGCCCCAGCCTGACCATGGAAAGAGTAGCGCGGATATCCTCCCTGCTCGGCCTCGGATCGCAGCTGGGATGATTGTGTGCAAGGATCACGGCGCTGGCATCAAGCGCTATGGCGCGGCGGAAAACTGACTTCGGGTCCATCGACAGGTGGTGAGCTGAACCCGTCTGCACCTGCTCGTGCGTAATGAGGGTTTTCCTGCCATCCAGAAACAATACATGCAGAGTTTCACGCGCCAGAGCGCCTATGCAGTTCTGCAGATGCCCGTGCAGTACCGCGCTTGCCGGATCGATCTCAGATCCGATCATGCCCGCCAGGCTGGTCGCCGTGGGTAAGCCTGTTCTTTCGTCCGTCATATCCCAGGCTGCCTGCAGGATACGGGCAAAGGGTGTAGCGCGGTGGTCTGGCGATGCGTCAGGCCCTTGCCCGAGACCACGAAGGGTCGCTGCCGGATTCCTCCAGACGCCGATGGTGATGCCAGGTGGCGCCGATCAGCACCGGCGCGACCAGCCAAGAAGGCGCAACCTGCATAACCAGATAGGCAGCCGGGTGCATTGCCAGATCGAGCGCGCGGCTCGAATGCGCCAGCAGCGGCAGGATATGCAGAACCGCCATTCCCATCGGCCAGAAGCGGTGAGCCTTCAGCGCAAGCGCCGTGGTGGTTACTGCGCCGAACAGGTCGATGATGAGATGGCCGGTATCGAGCGAAGCGTATGCGGGTGGGACAACGTGATGGACAGCCACATCCATCATAACCATCAGGCTGGCGATGACCGCCATCACGCGTTCCGGACCGCCGCCGCGCCAGACGGCATAGCCAGCAGCAATCAGAAGCAAGGCCAGGAAAACTGCTATGCGCATAAGGCCAGCTTTTCACTGAGACTGCTCCTGGTCAATCGGCGTCAGGCGACAGCCCGCAGAGAAGTGATCCGGCCTGCGGCCTTCGGGCATTCGTGCAGGTCATAGCCTGCAACCTCGCGGGCCAGGGTCCGCAGGTCCCCGTGAACACGCAGCACTTCGCCGCTGGCATCGATGAGCGCCGTCTGAGCTTTTGCAAGCCTTCGGATGGTTGCCTGGCCCCTGGCCGAAGGAACATCGGGAGTCTCGCGTCTCGCGGTGACGATGCTCGTCATCAGGACTGAGACGGCGATCAGCGCATCATCGATCGAGAGCTCGGCGAGCGGGACGTCGCGGCTCAGCCGGGCGGCGGTATCTGTTACGGAAACGGGCATGACTTTTCCTTTCGCCGCAGGCGCAGAGCGCTGCGGAACACTGGTTTTCGGACAGGGCGAAGGATCAGCCGGAAACGAGCCGCGTCAGCGCCTCGGCTATGCCAAGACCTGCAAGGATCAGGATGACGGCCACAATCAGCAGGACCGCCATGATCAGCATCCTTGTCTTCAGATCATGGTCATGTCTCCAGATCATCCTGGACGGGGCTTCTGCCGATGCTGCAGCACTATCCTTGAGAACCATCGCATCGGCCGACGTGGCGTCCGACATCCCGGATCGCATGTCGCCGGCCATCGATGGAACCTGCACCGGATCATATATGACCCGGTCATATGTCTGCTTGAGCCGCAGATAAATCATCGCGGCCTCGTCCCTGTTTGCCGCCCCCAGGATGCCGCGCGCGGCTGTGAGGCGCTGATCCACCGTTGGTTTGGAAATGTCGAGCTGACGTGCGATCTGCTTTGACGTCTGCCGCTCGAGCAGCAGATCGAGACAGGCACGCTGCCTGTCTGTCAGCCGGGCCCAGCGGGCCTCGTCCGGTAAGGGTTGCGACACCGAATCACCCATAGTCACAGTCTTGTCATAATCCGGTCCGGGGCAAGATTATTTACAATCGTGCTGGTGCCGATGAACGGATTGCCGATCTGGCTGCCTACGCCAGAGCCTGTCTTTCTTCGCCATGGTTTCCATCGCTCAAAAGCCTGTTGAATCAGCCCAGTGCATGCGTCTCTTAATCACCCCGGTGATCCGGGCACCTCTGTCCGGCGCAGCAACGGGCAAGAGTGATGAGCGCAGAACCGATCAGGGCAGAAGCACACAGGCGCAGCGCAAACATGCTGCGCACCGCTTTCGGGAGCACGATCGGTCAGTGGCTTGAAGATCCGGAAGTCATCGAGATCATGCTCAACCCGGACGGACGGCTCTGGGTCGAACGGCTCGGAAAAGGTATCGGTGCAAGCCTCCATCGTCTCAACGCTGCCGATGGCGAGCGGATCATCCGGCTCGTTGCCCATCATGTCGGCGCAGAGGTGCACGGCAGGATGCCGCGCGTGTCTGCCGAGCTGCCGGGCGGCGGTGAGAGGTTCGAAGGGCTGCTGCCACCAGTCGTTGTAGCGCCGAGCTTTGCGATCCGCAAGCCTGCGAGCGCAGTCTTTGTGCTTGCCGACTATGTCGCAGCCTCGATCATGTCGGCGGCGCAGGCTGCCCGCCTACGCCAGGCTGTCGCAGACCGGTGCAATATCCTGATCGCAGGCGGCACAGGGACCGGCAAGACCACGCTTGCCAATGCGCTTCTCGCCGAAATGACCCTGACCGGCGATCGCATCATCCTGATCGAAGATACCCGCGAGCTTCAGTGCACGGCTCCCAATTGTGTCGCCATGCGCACCTGCGATGGTGTCGTGTCTCTGGCCGACCTTGTGCGCTCGTCGCTTCGCCTCAGGCCCGACCGGATACCGATCGGCGAGGTGCGTGGCCGCGAGGCACTCGACCTGCTCAAGGCCTGGGGCACCGGTCATCCAGGCGGCATCGGTACCATCCATGCGAGCAGCGCCAGAGGCGCGCTTCTGCGGATGGAGCAGCTCATTCAGGAAGCCGTCGTGACGGTTCCGCGCGCTCTGCTCGCTCAGACCATCAATGTCGTCGCGGTTCTCGTGCGGGACGGGGCAGGGCGGCGCCTTGCCGAGATTGCCGGGGTCGACGGCCTCGATCCTGCCAGCGGCGAATACCGCCTGCTGCCCGAACCTTCCCAACAGACCGGAGATGAATCATGATCAGCCAGCCCCGGGTAAACCGCCCCCGTCGCAACCTTCTCAGGGCGCTCGCATGCAGCTCTGCACTGGCAGCGGCACTTCTGTACGCCGCGCCGGTGGAGGCAGGCGGATCCTCCATGCCATGGGAAGCGCCGCTCCAGTCGATCCTCGAAAGCATCGAGGGACCGGTCGCCAAGGTCATTGCGGTGATCGTCATCATCGTGACCGGCCTCAGCCTGGCATTTGGCGACACCTCCGGAGGCTTCCGCCGGCTCATCCAGATCGTGTTCGGATTGTCGATCGCCTTTGCTGCGTCGAGCTTCTTCCTCAGCTTCTTCAGCTTTGGCGGCGGAGCGCTGATCTGATGGGGCACGGCATTTTCTCCGGGCCGGACGATACCCCGGGCTTTTATGCCCCGGTCCACCGCGCGCTGGCCGAACCCATTCTGCTCGGCGGCGCGCCGCGGGCTCTCGCTATCGTCAACGGGACCCTTGCAGGTGCTATCGGGCTCGGCCTGCGGCTGTGGCTTGCAGGCCTTGCGATATGGGCCATCGGCCATGCTCTTTCAGTCTGGGCCGCACGGCGTGATCCGCAGTTCGTTGATGTGGCGCGCCGCCACCTCAGATACCCGGTCTGGATGCGGCCATGATGTCTCTCAGGGAATATCGCAGCAGATCCGAGAGGCTCACAGACTTCCTCCCCTGGGTCGCACTGGTGGGGCCGGGCGTGGTGCTCAACAAGGACGGATCGTTCCAGCGCACGGCGCGGTTTCGTGGTCCCGATCTCGACAGCGCCACGCCCGCTGAACTGGTGGCAGTCACCGCACGCCTCAACAATGCATTGCGCCGTCTTGGGTCGGGATGGGCCGTTTTTGTCGAAGCACAGCGCGTTCCTGCGCAGAGCTATCCCGAGAGCAGCTTTCCCGATCCCGTGTCTGCCCTGGTCGACATGGAACGACGCGAGCAGTTCCGGGAGGAGGGCGCGCATTTCGAGAGCGGCTACTATCTGACCCTGTTGTGGATGCCGCCGCCGGAAGACGCAGCGCGTGCCGAAGGCTGGCTCTATGAAGGCAAAGCCGCCACTGGCATCGATCCCGAAGAGCTCGTCAGATCGTTCGCCGACCGGGCCGACCGGGTGCTGCATCTGGTCGAAGGTTTCATGCCCGAGGCCAGCTGGCTCGATGATGGCGAGACGCTGACCTATCTCCACAGCACCGTTTCCACGAAGAGCCACCGCGTCCGAGTACCCGAGACGCCGGTCTATCTCGATGCCCTGCTGACCGATGAACCGCTGACCGGCGGCCTGGAGCCGATACTGGGGCAGGCACATCTCCGCACGCTCACCATCACCGGCTTTCCCACTGCAACCTTTCCCGGCCTGCTCGATGAGCTCAATGCCCAGGCTTTTGCCTACCGCTGGTCAACCCGCGCGATCATGCTCGACAAGACGGATGCAATCCGGCTGCTGACAAGGATCCGGCGTCAGTGGTTTGCCAAGCGCAAATCGGTTGCAGCCATCCTCAAGGAAGTGATGACCAACGAACAGTCGGTGCTTCTGGATTCGGATGCGTCCAACAAGGCCGCCGATGCCGATATGGCTCTGCAGGAACTGGGCGCCGATCATGCAGGCATTGCCTATGTCACTGCGACGGTAACCGTCTGGGACCGCGATCCGGCACTTGCTGCGGCAAAGCTGCGCCTCGTCGAGAAGGTCGTTCAGGGCCGCGATTTCACCTGCACGATCGAGGGAATGAACGCGATCGAGGCCTGGCTCGGGTCGCTCCCCGGTCATGTCTACGCGAATGTCCGCCAGCCTCCCGTTTCCACACTCAATCTCGCCCACCTGATCCCCCTGTCAGCAGTCTGGGCGGGAGCGGAACGGGACGAGCATTTCGGTGACGCTCCTCTGCTTTACGGCAGGACCGAAGGCTCGACCCCGTTCCGCCTTTCCCTTCATGTCGGCGATGTCGGCCACACGCTCATCGTCGGACCGACCGGGGCAGGCAAATCGGTGCTGCTGGCGCTCATGGCGCTGCAGTTCCGGCGTTACGACGGGGCACAGATCTTCGCCTTCGACTTTGGCGGATCGATCCGGGCTGCGGCGCTTGGCATGGGCGGCGACTGGCAGGATCTGGGCGGTGCGCTGAGCACCGACGACGCGGACAGCAAGGCTGTCGCCCTGCAGCCGCTCGCCCGCATCGATGATGCAGGCGAGCGTGCATGGGCCGCCGAATGGCTGGCCGCGCTGCTCGCGAACGAAGGCGCGAGTGTCGATCCGGCGGGCAGGGAGCATCTCTGGTCGGCGCTGACCTCGCTTTCGTCCGCTCCGCCATGCGAACGCACCCTGACGGGCCTTGCCGTATTGCTGCAGTCGCAGGAACTCAAACAGGCGCTGTCGCCATATCTCGTAGGTGGACCCTGGGGCCGGTTGCTCGATGCCGAGTACGAACGGCCAGGCGAAGCGCCTGTTCAGGTATTCGAGACCGAAGGGCTGATCGGGGCTTCATCGGCCGGTGCCGTCCTAGCCTGTCTGTTTCACAGGATCGAAGGGCGGCTGGACGGTGCACCCACCCTGATCATCATCGATGAAGGCTGGCTGGTGCTCGACAGCCCGGCTTTTGCCGCGCAGCTGCGCGAATGGCTCAAGACACTGCGCAAGAAGAACGCCAGCGTGGTCTTTGCCACGCAAAGTCTCGCCGACATTGAAACCTCTTCAATCGCGCCTGCCATCATCGAGAGCTGCCCGACGCGAATATTTCTCCCCAACGAGCGCGCAGCCGAGCCTCAGATTGCGCGTGTCTATGAGCGGTTCGGCCTCAATGACCGGCAGATTGAAATCCTGAGCAGGGCAACACCAAAGCGCGATTACTACTGCCAGTCACGGCGCGGCAACCGACTGTTCGAACTCGGTCTTGGCGAAATCGCCCTCGCGTTCACCGCCGCATCCTCAAAATCCGACCAGACCAGAATCGCCGAACTTGCCGCTGCTCATAGCCGCGACGGCTTTGCTGCAGCCTGGCTCCGGCACCGCGGCCTCGAATGGGCCGCAGCACTTCTTCCACCCCAGACACCTGCAACCTGAAAAGGAGCCCGATCCATGAAAATGTCCCTGTTGAGCCGAACATCGCTTGCCGCAGGTCTGGCCGCCGCGCTTGCCGCCGGCACAATCTGCTCTCCCCCCGCGCATGCCCAGTTCGGCGGGATCGTCTACGACCCGTCCAACTATGCCCAGAATGTGATGACGGCTGCCCGATCACTCGAACAGATCAACAACCAGATCCAGCAGCTCCAGAACCAGGCAACCAGCCTGATCAACGAAGCGCGCAACCTGGCCAGTCTGCCCGTCTCGACGATCGAGATGCTGCAGAGCCAGGTCGACCAGACCAGGCAACTGCTGAGCGAGGCACAGCGAATTGCCTATGATGTGACGGACGTCCGGCAGGTGTTCAGCGAACGCTACAAGGGCGCTGCCCTTTCTGCTGGACAGGCGCAGATGGTCGCAAATGCCAACGCCCGCTGGCAGGACAGTGTCGGCGCGTTCGAGGATGCAATGAAGGTGCAGGCCGGGATCGTCGGCAACCTTGGTGCGACCCGCAGCTCGATCACGACCCTTGTGGGAGCCAGCCAGTCAGCAACCGGCGCACTGCAGGCAGCCCAAGCCGGCAATCAGCTGCTGGCGCTCCAGACTCGGCAGCTCGCCGATCTGACGGCGGCTCTTGCCGCGCAGGGCCGCGCCGAGGCGCTGGAATCTGCGCGCAATGCCGCGAGCGAAGCGGAAGGCCGTGAGCGCTTCCGGCGCTTCCGGACCCGCAACTGAGATGAGCCGGACGGTCAGACTGGCGGCGGCAGCTGCGTTCGGAGGTCTGCTGATGGCCATCACGGCCGTTTCGGCAAACCGCGCACCCGCGACGCCTGCCACCGGCGTTTCGCACTCTGATGCGGTACCTGACAGCGGCCCTCACTCTGAGCAACTCAGCCGCTGCCGGATGATTACCGTGGCAGAACCGCGCTGCGAAGCTGTCTGGGACGAGAAGCGCCGGCGATTTTTCCGCAGAGAGGAGCATCGCCCATGAACGACACCGGCGTGATCGACCAGTTCCTTGCCGTCTTCTCCCGGTACATCGACAGTGGCTTCGGCCTGCTCGGGGGCGAAGTGGCGTTCCTGTCCTCGACCCTGATCGTGATCGACGTGACCATTGCAGCTCTGTTCTGGGCCTGGGGCACGGACGAAGACGTGCTGCAGCGACTGGTCAGGAAGACACTCTATATCGGCACTTTCGCATTCATCATCGGTAACTTCCCGAGCCTCGCCGGGATCCTCCTCCAGAGCTTTGCTGGGCTTGGCCTCAAGGCCAGCGGCAGCGGCATGGCCATGGGCGATTTCATGGCGCCGGGTACGGTCGCCGCAACCGGCCTCGACGCGGGACAGCCTCTGCTGGATGCGACAGCGGATCTGGTGGGGCCGGTCGGCTTTTTCACAAACTTCGTCCAGATCCTGATCCTGCTGGTTGCCTGGCTCATCGTCGTCATCGCGTTCTTCATTCTGGCGATCCAGGTCTTCGTCACGATCATCGAGTTCAAGCTGGTCACGCTGGCAGGCTTTGTCCTCCTGCCTTTCGCCTTCTTTGGTCGCACCGCCTTCATGGCCGAACGCGTTCTGGGACACATCATTTCCTCTGGTATCAAGGTGCTGGTGCTGGCCGTGATCACCGGTATCGGTACAACGCTGTTCGGACAGTTCATCGATGCAGGACTGGGAGCTGAGCCGGACATCAGCCAGGTCATGGCGATTGCGCTTGCGGCGCTGACACTGCTCGGCCTTGGCATTTTCGGGCCCGGCATTGCCAACGGCATCGTAGCCGGTGGCCCGCAACTTGGCGCAGGGGCAGCTGCCGGAACGGCAATCGCCGCTGGTGCAACCCTCGGCGGTGGTCTCGCAGGCGCAAAACTTGCTGCAGGTGCCACCGGAACCGCGATGGCCACAGCTGCCAGCGGCAGCGCCCGTGCCGCTGGCAGTGCGTCGGCTGCCTACTCTGCCGGTGCCTCCGGCAAAACCGGCAGAGCGGCGGTGGCTTCAGGTCTCGGCAATGTCGCAAAATCTGCGGCCGGGGCTGCAGCTTCACCGCTCCGCCGCGCCGCCGGCAGTCTCAAGGCCAGCTATGCCGCAGGCAAGGAAGGTGCGCCAAAAGACCAAGAGGCGCCTTCGTCCCCTGATAGTGCGCCGGCTTGGGCGACTGCCCTGCGCCGCCGCCAGACCATTGGACAGGCTGCCTCGATAACCGCGCATACGCTGAAAGGCGGCGACAGCCACTCTGGCGGTCAGGGTCCCGATATCACCGACAAAAGCTGAAACAGCTGAAAGGCCTTTCTCATGTTTCGACGCCCATCCATCCGCTACGGTACCAGTCCCGAACCCGTCACGCCCTACCAGCGGGCAGCCCAGGTCTGGGATGACCGCATCGGCTCGGCCCGCGTCCAGGCGAAGAACTGGCGCCTGGCATTCTTTGGCAGCCTTGCCCTTTCGGGCGGTCTTGCAGGCGGACTGGTCTGGCAGTCTGCCCGGGGCACGATAACCCCCTGGGTGGTCGAGGTGGACAGGCTGGGGCAGGCCCAGGCTGTCGCTCCGGCAGATGCCGATTACTCTCCCACCGATCCGCAGATGGCATTCCACCTTGCCCGCTTCATCGAGCAGGTCCGGTCCATTCCGGCCGACCCTGTCGTGCTGCGGCAGGACTGGCTCAGGGCCTATGATTTCACCACCGACCGCGGCGCACAGGCCCTCAATGACCATGCCCGCAGCAACGATCCGTTCGCGCAGGTCGGCAAGGTCCAGATTGCGGTCGATGTCTCAAGTGTCATCCGCGCGTCGGACGACAGCTTTCGCGTCGCCTGGACCGAGCGGCGCTATCAGGACGGTGGCCTGATCGAGACCTCCCGCTGGTCTGCCATCCTGACCACCGCGGTGAAGCCGCCGCGCACAGCCGATGCCCTGCGCAGGAACCCGCTCGGCCTGTTCGTCAACGCCATCAACTGGTCAAAGGAGCTAAGCCAATGATCCCCCATATGCCTCCGAAGCGTCTTTCCATTCTGCTGCTGGCCACCACGCTCGCCGGCGTTCCGGCTCCAGGCGCTGCCCGGAACAGTCGCGCGCATTCCCTCGAGCAGCCCCTGGCCGCTGCGACCGAACCGGCTGACCCCCGGACGCGCATCGGCCGCGCGAATGCAGCAGCGCGCGTTCAGCCGGAACGGACCAGCTATTTCAACGCGATCCAGCAATATGCCTATGCCGACGGTGCATTGTTCCAGATCTACACCTCGCCGGGGCATGTCACCAATATCATGCTTCAGGAAGGCGAGGAGCTTGTCGGACCGGGGCCGGTCGCATCCGGCGATACTGTGCGCTGGATCATCGGCGATACCGTGAGCGGCAGCGGCCCCACGCGCCGGGTGCATATTCTGGTCAAGCCGACCAGGGCCGACATCAGCACCAATCTCGTCATCAACACCAGCCGACGCACCTATCATCTGGAGCTGAACGCCACGAACTCCACCTATATGGCGGCGGTCTCATGGACCTATCCGCACGACGCTCTGATCGCCCTGCGCAGCGCCGAAGCCGAAGCGAAGCGCACTGCACCGGTAGCGACAGCGATCGATTTTTCGGCGCTTAGCTTCGACTACCGTCTGTCCGGTGACCGGCCATCATGGCGTCCGGTCCGCGTGTTCGATGACGGACGCCAGGTCTTCATCGAGTTTCCCCCCGGCATCGTGACCGGCGACATGCCGCCTCTTTTTGTCATCGGCCCGGACCGGACAGCAGAACTCGTCAACTACCGGGTGCAGAACCGATACATGGTGGTCGACCGGCTGTTCGATAAGGCCGAACTGCGGCTCGGCGCCGGTCGCAGCGCCCGCCATGTCCGCATCGAGCGCGAAGCTCCGCGCAGCAGGGGACGGTCATGAACCCCGAGGCTCCGATTGATCCGCCGCCGCATGACAGCAAGCCTGACGCCGATCCCGAAGAGATGGTCGAAAGACAGCCTGAGGCACCATCCGGTCAGGATGAAATTCGCATCGTTGGAGAGCCGCCACGCGTCATGCGCCTGTCGCGCAAGGCGCTCGCATTGCTCGGACTGGTGGCGAGTATCGGTATCGGCGGCTCTCTGATCTTCGCGCTTCAGCCAAAGGATGACGCGCCGCCGGAAAATCTCATTGACACCAACAGCCGCAATCGCGCGGAACAGGTGACGGGCGCTCCTTCGAGTTACAGCGACGTCCCGAGACCCGGGCCACCGCTGCCTGAGGATCTGAGGCCACCGATGGATCCGGCGCAGATCGGCGGTGAAGATGTTCCTGTTCCACCGATCGGACCGCCGGCTGGCACGCTGCCGCCCGATCCCCGGCTCGCAGCGGCGCAGCAGGCGCGCGAGCGAGCTGCGCAGGAACGCGACGGCGCAAGAACCAGCCAGCTTTTCCTGGCGGGCAGCACGGGCGCAGGCAACAACGTCAACGCGCCTGTGACTGGCCCGGTACCACCGGCAACAAACGCTGCCACTGGCACTGCCGAAGCTCTTCCGGCCACGCCGGCGTCCACCCGCCGGGCCTTTCTCGTTCCGCGCGGCAACGCTGGTACAGAAAGTCCTGAGCGGATCGTGCGTGTCGGCTCGCCGGGCGTGCTTCAGGCAGGAAGCGTCATCCCCGCCGCGCTGATCACCGGCATCCGCTCCGATCTGCCAGGCCAGATAACGGCGCAGGTGACCCAGAATGTCTATGACAGCCCGACGGGACGCATACTGCTGATACCGCAGGGATCGCGACTGATCGGTGAGTATGACAGTGATGTCGCAGCAGGCCAGAACAGGGTGCTGCTGGCATGGGACCGGCTTATCCTGCCGGGCGGCCATTCGATCCTGCTTGGCCGTCTGCCGGGTGCCGATGCCGCCGGCATGGCAGGTCTTGAGGACCGCACCGATTATCACTGGGGCAACATGCTGAAGGCCGCCCTGATCTCGACGCTGCTGGGGGTGGGAACCGAGTTAGTGACAGGCAATGACAGCGACCTTGTCCGTGCGCTGCGCTTCGGAACGCAGGATACGGTGAACCAGACCGGACGGCAGGTCGTGCAACGGCAGCTCAATGTTCCGCCGACCCTGACCGTGCGGCCCGGGTTTGCATTCAGGATCATCGTGACGCGCGATCTGATCCTTGAACCCGTTGATGCCGGAGGAGCGCGATGACCCGTCTCAAACTGTCAGATCTGGCCAGTGAGAAGCCGGTGCGGCTGACACTGGAAATTCCGGCACGACTGCATCGGGAGCTGGCGGAATATGCGCGGGCGGTGAATGGCGGCAATCCCGACGGCGCGCCAGCAATCGAGCTGATCATCCCTGCGATGCTCGACCGGTTCATTGCGACCGACCGGGAATTTGCAAGGACGAGAAAGTCGCAAGGCAGCAGCTGACGGTGGCAAGGCGCTTTCGCCAGTTCCGTGTGGTAGCTACGCTTTGCTGGTCAGTGTCGGCGATGACCGGTCATTCGGGCATCAAAGGAAGGGCCGAAAACCATTGCTTCAGCAGAGCGGTCGCCCTCGGCGTGATGACGAGCCAGATACGCCTGCGATCCTTCGGGTCCGGCGCACGGGTGATCAGCTTTTGCTCGATCAGCAGATCTAGATATCGCAGTGACGTAGTTCCCGGGATATTGGCGAGACCTGCGATCGCGCTGACCTGCATCGGGATGCCTGCGCTGTGATAGACGTAAAGCACAAGCAGCATGTCCCAGGCGGGGTCGCCGAAGAGTTTCGGAAAGAGCTTCTCTCTGTCTCTGCGCATCCTGAGATAACGCTTCAGGGCGCGCCTCATGTCGGTGACGTCCGGCCACTGTATCGCACAAGGTTCAGGAGGACCGGTGCGCTCGAGATCGGACGCCAGCATGAGCAGCTCATTCGAGATCTGCGAAAGGCGCGCAGCAGGCGTGGCTTGCTTGTCCCGGAACATCAGGCCGCGACCCGCGTCCGTCATTTTCGTCCCTGCGATAAAGTGTCCCATCGGTTGTCCGCGTATACCCCAAGCGTGATGACCAGAAGTACAGGTACCGCCCATACGGTGGATGCCGCATACAGGGTCTTGGTCAGATAACTTGGTGAAATGATGAAGGATATATGGCTGCACACAACGTTGAAGTGCAGACCGGCGACTATGATGGGCCATCGTCGGTCACTCAGATGGACCATTCCGATTTTATAAAGCAATGAAAGCGTCTCGACCGAAGCAATCACCATCATGAAGTCATCATCGCTTCTGATCGAAAGCGATGCCCACTCCGCGCTGCAGAATCCGACCCAGATCCCTGCAATGCTGAGCTTCGCGACGCGATCCCCCTTCTGCACAACGAAGATGGTCGTGCACAGAAGGGCAATCGTGTAGGCGATGAAGACGCCCATGCAGGCGGTCCTGATCAGCCGACCAGGCGGATGCCGGCGTCATGACCTTCGGCAAAGGGCCTCGGCGTATAGCAGCCATCGGCCCGCTCGGCCTGGTTGGTGCGCATGCGGATCTTTGTCGCTTCGAGATGTGCCCCCACGAGGTCTTCGCGGCTGACCACAAGGTCGCTGACACAGGTATGAAGCCTGCGAAAGAGCCGCTGCCCTTTCTCCGGTTCTAGACCGGCGGTTCTTGCCGTGTCGATCATGTCTGCATTCATGCGCAGCATGTGCGAGAGCAGTTCGTCGAGTTTCTCGTAGGACGTCTGAACCTGTCCGGTGAGATTCTGGAACTGCTGTTCCGAAAGGTGCAGGGTGCTCTGGCTGGCCCGTTCGGCCCGGCGTGAGTTAGTCATGGTCGTAATCTCCGCTTGATGTTTGAACAAGGGAAGGATCACCAGAGCTAGCTCATCAGGTGATTGAGCCAGTATCCGACTGCAACGAGTGCTGACAGCGTTCCTCCGGTCGCCAGCGCCACCCATGAAGTTGCTACCAGTTTTTGCCTGAAGTTCAGCTCGTGTGGTTCGCCCCCTATCACGGCCATTGCCCGGCGTAGCACAGAGCTGAATCGTCCAGGGTTCAACTCGCGATGCGATAGCCCCGGGTGATGCACCATGCTGTCATGGGCGGAGTGGTCCGGCAAGTTTCTGCCTTGCACCCCCATAAGAGCATGTTCCGGCTCGCCGGCAAGATTGCCTGGTTTTAATTGAGACCGCTTTAATGGCGCGGTTTGCTCTGCCGCCAGCAGCAGGCGCGCAGCCTCCCGACGATCCGCAGCACCCAGAACCGCATTCGCCCTGAAGATATACTGGTCCACTGTACCAGCAGACAGATGTGTCCGCTGTGCGATCTGTTTGGAAGTGTATCCTTCAGCGACAAGCCGAAGGCACAGTTTCTGATTCTCATCGAGTTCCGAAAGCACGTTCGACAATGAAGCAACTCCCCAGCCGGACGCCCCCGAATTTGGGCTGAAAGAACCAAGAGTGGTTAACAGGAATCCATTCCGGATTAAATCCTGTCTGATCGCGGTCCAGTGCTGAATTGGCACTGGCGGCTGCCCTGGTAAAATGTGCCCAATCCCGCTTGACCTCGGGGTGGTTGCGCAGCGCGATAGCGGCACGTCATACGGCTCTCTTGGGATCTGAAGACACGCCATTCTTCTTCGATATTCGGATAGCGGCCGCTCGCGATATGAGCGCAAGGTCGGCTGGCGACCAGATTCGGTCGTTGATTTCAGCGACCGTGGTGGTCTGATCCTGACAAAAGCTGCCGATAGTACACCGCGAAGCGGTCCGTAAGCATAGCGTCCTGTTTTCGGTCCACTAGACTCGTTACCGTATCGCCTGATAGCAGGCAAAGTGGCCTGAATCCTGACGTTCCTCCAGATCTAATTAGGTCCTGTGGCCCGCCCGATCCCAATCCTTGGGCTCGACGACAACCCCTTTGGGAGTTGAACCAACAACGGGCTTCGAAGCAAACCATGGTTTAATACGCCGGACCGCTTCTTCGGTCAGATCGGTGGAAACCGCGAAGCTGAAGCGGATGAAACCATTCCCATCGACCGGATCGAAGTCCAGCCCGGGAGCAACGGCGACCCCTGTGTCGTGCAGCAGAGCCTCGCAAAACGATAGGCTATCGTCTGTCAGGTGGCCGACATCGGCATAGATGTAGAAAGCTCCATCGGGCGGTGCGATCCGCCGGAGCCCCATTTGCGGGAGCGCTTGAAGCAGGTGATCGCGATTGCGTGCGTAAGTTTCAATATGGCCTTCCAGTTCGTCGCGGCATTCAAACGCGATCAGCCCGGCATGCTGAGCAAGCGAGGGGGGCGTCAGAAACAGATTGCCCATCCGCGCGCGGGCTGCATCAATGAGATGATCGGGCACGACCAGCCATCCCAGGCGCCATCCGGCCATGCTGAAATATTTGGAGAAACTGTTGACGATCAGGGCGTCGGGCGCGTGTTGCAGCATCGACCCTGCCGGAATGGTGTAGCTGAGACCATGGTAGATCTCGTCAGAGACAAGCGCGATCCCGCGCCGGCGGCATATCGCCGCTATGGCTGCAAGTTCATCTGGTGGAATGATCGTGCCTGTGGGATTGGCAGGGCTCGCAATGATCAACCCGCCGGGCACCGGCTCCAGCCGCTCGATCGCGGCGGCCGTGATCTGGTACCGTTCCGCTTCGCCGCAGGGTAGTTCGACGGGTATCAGATGCAGCGCCTTGAGCGTATTGCGATAGGCAACATAGCCGGGGCGCGCGAGCGCCACCCTAGCGCCAGGCGAGAACAGACAAGACAGTGCGAGGACGAAAGCCGGTGACGCACCGCAGGTGAGGATGATCCGTTCCGGATCGACGGCGACCCCATAGGTTTCGGCATAATGCGCTGCGATGCGGGCTTTCAGCTGCGGGCTTTCCCAATAGCCCATGCCATCGGCATCGAGAATGCGATGCGCTGCCTGAATCGCCGCTGCCGGAGCTCCTGTCGAAGGCTGACCGAACTCCATGTGTATCACTGAACGCCCTTCGGCCCCCATGCGATGCGCCGCACGGCTGATCGTGATGGCGTGAAAAGGGTCGATCTCAACGGGCATGATCAATTTGCTCCACAGGTCATTCTCGATGCAATGCGCCTGCCTGATGCCGACGCCCCGGTCCAGTGCACGTTAGTCAGGCAATGGCCCCAATACGGGCAGCGGCGCGATGCCCGGTCGGCACATTCTGGGCAAGCGGCTGTGCCTCCAATGATCGCAGGTCCCTAGCGGGCCGATCCGAACATCAGGAAAGAGGCCCAGAGGGCCGGGTCCGGATAGTCCTTCCTTGTATCGACCATCGCAAGGCGCAGCGCCTCTGCGGGAGGATGCTCTGCGGCGTATGTGATCAGCCGCGTCATCAGCAACCGTGTCGCCTCGTCATCCACATTCCAAAGGCTCATGATGACTCGCTGCGTTCCGGCCAGCTGGAAAGCCCGGGTCAGGCCGATCATGCCACCATCGTGGACCTGACCAAGCCCCGTCTGGCACGCGCTCAACACCGCAAGTTCGGCTGGCAGCCTGCTGGTCTGAATTTCCCGCGCAGTCCACCATCCAGACTCCAGGGTCGGCCCGGAAAGCATGAGGAAGCCGCCGTCCAGCGGGCGTGCCGGGTCGGAAGAACCATGGGCAGCGACGTAGATCACGCTGGCCTCCAGTGCCCGCTCGACCACCGCCGAGCGCAACGCCTTGTCGCCCGAAAGGCCTTTGCTTTTCAAGAGTTTTGCCACGTCCTTTGCCTCGGCCCGAGCACCCGGCAACGGCGGAATCACCCATTCGTCGCTCACTGGCAGACTGGGGTCGCCAACCACCAGCGGCCGGGCAAAGGCTGCGGCGGCTACCCATTTGCTGCCGCTGTTTTCAAACTCTGCCAGACTTGGCGCGATGGTAATCGACGTGCGATCGACCAGGGCATCGTTATTGCCGAACGGCTTCAGTGCCGGGAATGGTACGGTTCCGATCGAGCCTGCAGGTACAATGATGAGATGTTCGATGCCTGCCAGCGTTGAAGCAATGCTTGGCGGCAGCAGCATGCCGGTCAGATTGGTTTCGGCCGTTCCAGGTGAGAGCAAGACGTCCGGAGGGGGCTGTACTGGCTCGGCCGATCGCCGCGCAGCACGGACCTGCTGCAGTTCCTCGACGCCATAGGCCCAGCGAAGCGCCTGGACCGATTTGAGCAGCGAACTTTCGTCTGTGGCAGATAGCGCTGATGCGACAACCCCAGTTGGATTCACTAGGCACATGGTGAGGCTGCCGTCGGCGCCACGGGTGTAGAACAGAAGTGCGGTTGATGGCGGCAACGCTCCAGCTTCGATTTGGCGTTGGAGCCGCTTTGCAAGCTGTCCGGTCGACGTCTGCTCCGCATTCCTGGCGGTGGCCTGCATTCCACGCGAGGCACCTACTCTCGCCCTGGCGCGCTGTTGCTGCTGCGCCGCCGCGTCGCAATTGGCGGTGCGAGCGTTGAGCGGTGCCCCCGCGCTGAACATGGCCAACGCAGTCAGTGGTAGCAACCACCTGAGAATTGCAGCACATCTGAACACGGAATGCATGATCGGCATCTCCCCCTTGCCCTGTTGACTTGGCTAGCATTGCCATCGGGTCGCGTAAATCTGATCCGCAGGCGCAGCATGGGGCAATGGCAAAGGCAACGTTGTTAGCAACCAGGTGTCACTGGAAGGGCTTATACCAAGGTGCACTGATCCAAACCCATGAGGACGGCCTTGCGGTGGTTCTCGGCAAGGAGCGGCTGACGGGTCGATGTAGTTGCCGCGACGCAGTCCGAGGGCCCCCGCCAGGCCGCCCGCAGGGTTGTCATTCCCGCTTGCTGGCTCGCTCCCTGATCACCGTCGGACCGGCTTGGCGATGAACCACATCGCCTGCGCCAATTCTTCTTGCCAGCAACCGGGAATGACAATCCTCACGGGTTCGGATCAGCGCACCTTGGTATTATGCCCAGTTAATAGCAGCCGTTGAGCGTTAGCTGGAGGCCTCAGAACCTGTCAGTCCTCAACCGACCAAGTTTCGCCATTCCGGGGACGGTGCGCAGACGTCCGTTCCTGACACTAGCGGAGATCGCGTTACGAATAACATGTTTATCGGCGAATTGGCCCCCAACCACCCACACGCCGGCTGATCAATGTAGGCTTGCTGACTCCGATCCATAATTATGATGCTCGCACCGCAAGCACCAGATGCCCAGATACAGAACCCTATTGATCATTGCCTAAAAACAGAGGAATGCCCTCTATCGCTTCCCTCGCCACATGCGCCGGAATCTCGAAAAGCCTTTTACTTCCGAATATCCGCTCTGGATCCTCGTAGTAATCCCAAGCCATTTTTCTATCTTGGAGCTTTAGAACTAGGTCAACGAGGGCATGGTCAACCTTATTTGCCCTAAGGTAGGATTTCACGTCCGGATTCTCGTAAAAATCTTTCATCGCCGTGTTAAACGCCCTTGGATTTTCTCCAAGCTTCCCGCGATAATGGTGTAGATAACGCCAAGTAGCAATCACAGGGTCAATCTTGTCCAAGGATTTAAAAATTATGTAAATAGGGTCAATTGGGTCCGCCATAATCCTATTTGCAGCTTCAAAAGCGCGCCTGTGTTTATCACTCAAAAACATCCAAATGAATTCGTTGGAGATACGTTTCCGTTCAGACGGAGGTACTGTTCTAAGCCGCTCCTCTGCATAAATTCTTGCCGTATTTCTCTTATGATTATTTAGGCTCGTGTAAGTCGGAATGTCTCCCAAAACGACTTCATTTAACTCATGATACGCAATGCAAAGCGCTATGTCGGAAAACTCTTGCTGACTGACTGTATGACTTAAGTGGGGCAATAAACAATCGGCAAGATGCGCAAGTGAGAATAAATGATCATATATTGAGCGGACTCGAACTGGAGGTCTAAATCCCTCAAGTCTGACTTTCTTCCCAGATCTCGGAAGAGTTTTTAATGTCTGAACGATAGGCATTCTTCTGTGCATAGGAAGTGATATCTGCTCTCTGTCAATATCATCTAATATGTCTCTAGTCATCTCGAGCACGGAACCGGACTTAACTGCATTTTCCTTGATGTCATTGGCATCGATATCAAGTGACAGTTCGCTCAAAAACGACAGAAGGGTAGAGAGATTTTCCTCGTATTCTTCCTTCTTTCGAAAGTCCAAATACCGCCTATCCGCCAAAAATGATGGTATCTGGCAATCATTCAAGACAACAGGTACAACAACAACATTATTAAGGTTCATCAATTTGAAGAAACTTGTTTGCCACTCGGTGCTTACCCAGCGTGACGCCACGGATGCATCACTCAGAAAGACGAGTACAACGTTAGCCTTGCTTAGACCCGTTTGCACATGCTCCGTAATGGATCCACCAAGCGGAATGTCCTGCTCGTCAAGCCAAGTTTCGATTGATCTTGACTTCAGATCCTTGTTCAGCCGGCGTACAAATGCCTTGTCACGACTAGAATGGCTGAGGAATACGAGAAGTCGTCTAGAACTTGTCACGTGACCCCCTCCCCAAATTTTGCTTCCAACCTACTCATGTTGACCATTCTTTCCTCTGAAGTAAAGGTTACATTTTCGGTGCGCAAGCCTTGGGTAGGTTTTGGGTGATGTCTGCACCAGAAATAGCTTTCGTTTGAAAGCCACCGTTCCGTTTTCGGCCTTGCCCTTATCTTTCAGAAGTGTCACGCCTCAGCGAATGAATGTCCGCTCCTGCCGCAAAGCGTCTCTGGCGGCCGGCGCCACGAATGACGCCTAAGTCCCAAATGCAGTAAGGTCAGCTCCCCGCTGGAGACGAGGAGCTGATCATTCAAATTTCTGTGTTTTCGGCAAGGGCTAGCGCGTCTTCCACATCGATTCCAAGGTAGCGCACTGTGTTCTCGATCTTGCTGTGACCGAGAAGGATCTGGACAGCGCGCAGGTTGCCGGTGGCCCTGTAGATTATCGACGCCTTCGTGCGCCGAAGCGAATGAGTGCCATACTCGCTTTGCATTAGGCCGACCGCCGTAACCCAATCATCCACGAGCCGCGCATACTGGCGCGTGCTGAGATGCCGAGCATGATCAACGCGGCTTGGAAAAACATAGTCGTCTACCGTACCGCCTCGGCGTTCGAGCCATGCAAGCAAACTCGCTCGTGCGTCCGCAAGCAATTCGAACTGAACTGGGCGACTTGTTTTTTGTTGCATCACGATCGCGCGCGTTCGGATCTGTCCTCCGCTGACAATGTCTCCAATTTTCATCCGTACCAAGTCGCAGCCGCGAAGCTTGCTATCGATTGCAAGGTCAAACAGTGCGCGATCGCGCAGGCGACGGTTATGATTGAGGTAGAACCGGATCTGCCATACTTGCTTTGGCTTCAGCGCACGCTTCGCACCGACGGTTCGTCCCGCATTCCAGACCTGACGTTTGGTCGCAACGGTTTGGGATTCAGTCATTTCCATGGTCATTCTCCTTTGGCCGGATTGGCCATTTGGAGAACGGTCCACAGGTTGGGGTGTGTAGATCCAGTCGGGCTCGTACCGACCCAGAGCCGGTCGTTCACGTGGCCGATTATGAACGTCCGCTTCAGACATCAACTGCCATTTGCATGCCTCGATCTAAACGGTCAGCAGCACGCTCTCGTTCCAGACATTACTGGGTTGAAGCAACCTTCCCAACAGCGGACGACAAATTGGTTGAACCCGTATGGGGGTAGTGGTCGATCGCTGCTGCGTGATTGTTGGCGTAGCATGCACTCACCAAACAATTGATCGCAACCCGCCAGTGGCAGCAATGCAGAAATCTTTTGCACAGTCAGTTCGGGGAGACTTGACCGGGCGTATCGAGACCCAGAACACGCCGATTGCCTTCCTTGTCCGGGGCGGTTGCGGCAAAATCATCGAAGGCGTGGTTGGCCCTGCGGATCATATGGGCGGCGATAAACGGCGCGCCTTCGGCAGCGCCCTGCTCGGGATGCTTCAGCGCGCATTCCCATTCGAGCACGGCCCAGCCATCGAAACCATATTGGGTGAGCTTCGAGATTATCGCGCGAAAATCGATCTGCCCGTCACCAAGCGATCGGAAGCGACCGGGGCGATCAACCCAGTCAGCATAGCCGCCGTAAACACCGGCTCGCCCGTTCGGACGGAACTCCGCATCCTTGACGTGGAAGCATTTGATGCGTTCGTGATAGATGTCGATGAACGCCAGATAATCGAGCTGCTGCAGCACGAAATGGCTGGGATCGTACAGAATATTGGCGCGAGCGTGATTGCCGACAGCGTCGAGGAACCGCTCGAAGGTGATGCCGTCGTGCAAATCCTCACCGGGGTGGAGTTCATAAGCAACATCGACCCCGTTCTCGTCGAACGCATCCAGCAAAGGGCGCCAGCGACGCGCCAGTTCGGCAAAGCCTTCCTCGACCAACCCGGCCGGACGCTGTGGCCATGGGTAGACCGTCTGCCACAACAGCGCGCCGGAGAACGTCGCGTGCGCGGTGAGGCCGAGGCGGCGGCTGGCGAGCGCTGCCAACCGCAACTGATCCATCGCCCATGCCGTGCGTGCTGCGGGCTTTCCGCGCACCTCTTCTGCCGCAAACCCATCGAACAATGCATCGTAGGCAGGGTGAACCGCGATTAGCTGGCCCTGCAGATGCGTGGACAGCTCGGTGATCTGTACCCCCGCCTCGCTGCAAATTCCGGTGACCTCGTCGCAGTAACCCTGGCTTTCGGCAGCGAGCGCCAGGTCGAACAAGCGCGCATCCCAAGTGGGGATCTGCACGCCCTTGTAGCCCAACCTGGCGGCCCACTGCGCGATGCTTTTGAGCGTGTCGAACGGCGCGGCGTCGCCTGCAAACTGCGCGAGGAAAATGCCCGGTCCCTTCATGCGATGTCTCCGTTCAGGTTGATCCACGCGCTGCCTTGGGCGCTGCTTTCATAGGCCGCCTTGATGAAGCGCATTCCGGCAAGGCCATCGTCAAGGCTGGCATAAGCCGGATGCAGCGACACGTTGCCGCGAACGGCATCGGCGAAATCGCGATAGATGTTGGCGAAGGCTTCGAGATACCCTTCGGGATGACCCGAGGGCAGCCGGACCTGCGCCAGTGCCGACGCATCAAGCCACGCGCAATCGGTTCCCGGCACCCAGATTTGCTCGGGCGCACCGCGTCGCGCGACACGCAGCCTGCCCGGCTCTTCTTGCCGCCAATGCACTCCGGCCTCTTCGCACCACACCGATATTTCAAGCCCGTTGGCATCACCGGTGCAGATCTGGCTCGCCACCAACGTGCCGCGTCCACCGCCGGACAGATGGAACATCGCCCCGCCATCATCGTCGAGCTGCCTGCCCGGCACCGCTGCGCGAATATCGGCGGCGATCCGCGTCATCGTTTCGCCGGTGATGAACTCGACGAGGTTGAAGGCGTGGGTGCCGATGTCACCGAATGCGCCGCCCAACCCCGAGCGCGCCGGATCGATACGCCACTCGGCCTGTTTGCCCGATGCATCTTCAGCCTTGGCGAGCCAGCCTTGCGTATAGCGCACCGAAACGCGCCGCACTGCACCCAGGTCACCCTGAGCAATCAGCGCACGCGCCTGCCGCACCATCGGATAGCCGGTATAGGTGTGGGTCACACCGACAAGCCCGCCGGTCTTCAGCGCCACTGCCTGCAGGTCCAGCGCCGCTGCCAGCGTGTCGGTCAGAGGCTTGTCGATCAGAACGGGAAAGCCCGCCTCAAGCGCCGCGATGGCTGCAGGGGCGTGAACATGGTTGGGAGTAACGATCGCGATGAATTCCGCGCGATCTTCGGCGGGCAACACGCGCTCTCGCTGCAGCAATTCCGCATAGCTGCCATAGCTGCGATCCTGCGCAATGCCGACGGCCTCACCCGACCGCCGCGCGCGCTCCGGATCGCTGCTCAACGCGCCAGCGACCAGACGGCAATTGCCCGCAATCGCCGCAGCGACACGGTGAACCGGCCCGATAAACGCCCCTTCACCGCCGCCAATCATCGCATAGCGCGTCTGCCCGGTCATTGTGTCGCCTGATGCGCCGGGGTGCGGCTTCCATCCCGGTCCTCAAGGATCAACTCGGCGGCGCGCCAGCCGATGACCATCGCGGGGCCGTTAGTGTTTCCGGCGGGCGGCACGGGCATCACCGAGCAATCTACCACGCGCAGGCCTGACACGCCATGAACGCGCAGGCGGCTGTCGACGACGCTGTCGCCTGCGTTGCCCATACGGCATGTGCCCGTGGCGTGGATGCCGGGGCTGGTCAGCCATTCGAGCACTTCGCCGATCTGCTCGTCACTCTCGACAGCCGCACCCGGCACGACCTCTTCGCCCACGAAGCGCGCCAATGCTGGCTGGCGCATGTAACGGCGCACCAGCCGCACCATATCGATCATGAAGGCCTTGTCCGCCGGATCACCCCACCAGTTGGCGTCGATCTCGACATTGTCGGCGACGTCCGCACTGCAGATGGAGATAGCGCCGCGGCTCTTGGGGCGCAGCGATATCGCGTTGACGGTGATCCCCGGCCTGTCTTCCAGTGCGCCGCGGCCCGGATCGGCCTTGCGCTCTTCGGACGAGCGCATCGAGAATGGGCCGATGCCGAACTGCACATCGGGCCAGTCCGCAGGCGAGCGCATCGAAAGCAGCGCGGTAACCTCTGGCGAAGTGTAGGCCATCATGCCCTTGCGGGTGAGATAATAGCGCACGACGTGCGACATCATGCGCCAGCCGGAGAACTCGCGGTTTGCACCTTGATCATTGTGCAAGCGATAGGAAATCGAGAACATCGCGTGGTCGGCCAGATTGCGGCCCACTGCAGGCAGATCATGCTTTACCGGCACACCTGCACCGGCGAGCACGTCTGCCGGGCCGATTCCGGACAGTTGCAGCAGCTTGGGGCTTTGCACTGCGCCAGCCGACAGGATGACCTCATGCCGCGCTGTGATCGTGCGGGTGCCATCAGCGGTACGGATGCGCACCCCCGTCGCGCGGCCATTGTCGATCTCGACGCGCTCGACCAAGGTATCGATCATCACCGTCAGGTTGGGGCGCGCCATCGCGGGCTTGAGAAACGCCTGATAGCTGGAAGCCCGCCGACCCCGCCGATCGACCGTCGCCTGCGTATAGCCGATGCCGGTGGTGCCGGGGGTGTTGATGTCCTCCAGCCGGGGAAGCCCCATTTCGACGCCCGCTTCGACGGTCGCGGCGATCGCAGGCGACCGATAGGGCAGCTGCGTGATCTGCAACGGGCCATCGCGCCCTCGCGAGGCGTGCGCGTCTGCGCCTTGATAGCTCTCCATCGCGCGATAGCAGCGCTCGATCTCGGACCAGCGCCATTCGGTGTGGCCTGCGGCAGCCCAGCCATCGTAATCGGTAGGCATTCCGCGCAGATACCAGGTGCCGTTGGTCGAGCTCGATCCGCCCAGCCCTCGGCCATAAGGCCATACCTCGCCTTCGGGGCGACCATGCTGGCCTTTCACCGGAAAGTGCCAGAAATGGATGGGGTTGCCGAACATCTTCATGAAGGCGCGCGGCATGTTGACCAGTTCGGTCTCGTTGGTTCCGCCTGCCTCAATGAGCAGCACCTGCGACTTGCCATCCGCGCTCAGCCGGTCGGCCAGCACGCAGCCAGACGACCCCGCGCCCACGATGATATAGTCAAAAACGGTGTCTTGTGCGGTCATAATGTCGCTCACTGTGCAGCCGCAGCGGCATTGCGCGCGCGGCCCATGAAAAGGAAAACCGCCGCCGCCAGTACCAGCGCGCTGACGCCCATGATGATGATCGCCGGCTGAAGACCGCCTGCCGTTGCGGCCAGGGCGGAAACGATCGGCGGGCAAACGAATGCACCCGCGAAGAACGCCGTCGCCCATATACCCATGCCGCGCCCCCGCTGATCGAACGGCAGCTTGGCCTGGCCCCAGGCGAGCAGTGCCGGGATGATCATGCCGCCGCCCAGTTGCTGGATCGTCGCCCCGGCGGCTGCCGTTTGATAGCTGTCCGACAGACCGATCACGATCATGCCTGCGCCGATCAAAGCGCCAGCAATGCCCAGCAGCACGCCGATGCTTTGCTCATGCAACCGACGGTACAGGAAGGCCCCGGCGATATAGGCGAGGCTTGTCGCCGCCTGGATCAGGCCGACATTGGTGGAAGAGCCTGCGCCCTTGTCCGCCAGCACCGTGGCGATATTGAGCGGCTCGACGTAGTAGACGACCGACGTAATCAGCGTGACCGATCCGATAATGGCGGCGGCGCGCCACGGGAAACCCGCGGGTTTGGAAGTCTGCGCCGCCGCCTTTTGCGTCACCGGCTCATCGATATAAGCGACCGCCATGATCAGCAGCGGCACGGCGAGCAAGTAGATCGCGAACGGCCCCCGCCAGCTGATGTCCGCAAGGATACCGCCAGCGGCGATCAGCGCCGTGCCTGCAATCGATGTTGCCGCCCCGGTCCAGGCGACCCAGCGATAGCGCTGCTCGCCGAAATAATCGCCGATCAGCGCGCTTGAAATGGTGATCGCAAAGGCATCCGCGAGGCCCAGTACGGCGCGGCTGGCAACGATGATACCGAGGTCATCGACGAACAGCGGTACGATGCCTGCAAGGATATATAACGCGATTCCAAAGATGAACGCAGGCCGCCGCCCGAAGCGATCCGCCACCCAGCCCGCGGCAGGCGCGAACAGCGCGGCGCACAGCGATGGCATGGTCACGATCATCGGCACCAGCAACCCTGCGTTGGGCGAGCTGCCAAACTGTTCGAACAGCTTGGGGATGGCGGGGAACAGCGCGACGATCGCCATGACCGGCAACACCTGCGCAAACACCAGGGTCACGCCCTTGGCGGTCTGGCGGTTTGCAGTTTCTCCCTGCAGATATGTTGCGGCCATAATGTGCGTCCTCAGGTCGAAAGATCAGGGGCCAAGGTAAGCGACTTGCTGTCTTCTGCCAGAAGCGGGAACGGCAGGTAGGAAATTCGCAAGACCTCCTTCAGACCCAGGTGATAGGTGCCAGCAGGCATCGGCCCTTCGCGCTTCACACTGATCGTCGCCTTTGCGCCAAATGGCCAGCGGCGATCGAAGACGTGCTCCATTTCGGCGAGGCTCAGCGGCCCCTTGCCTTCATCGAAGCGCACGTCGTCGCGCGGCACTGGCTCGCCGTCCACGCTGATCGCCAGGTCGTCGATCATCGACAGCCCCAGGCCGCGATAATATCCCAGCTTGGCGTCGAACGCGAAGCCATCTGCGGTGCTGCGAAGGCTGTCTTCCACGATGATGTATTTGTCGAACATTTAAGTCACTCGCCTGTCAGGGAAACGCTGGCTTGATGCCGGATGGTTGCGATGGCGCAGATCACGCGAAGGCCTTGGCCGGGGCGAGTGCTTCTGCATCGGCGATCAGCCGCTCGAACATCACATGCTGCCGCCGCACCTGCTCACGGCTGTCGACCGGCTGCACGTCCTGCACCCAGCGATTGCCCTCATATTCGCTCGACAGATACCCGTCCCATCCGCCTGCGACCAGCTCGGCGATCACTTCGGCATAGGCATGGGTGGGGTCGGTGCAGTCGGCATCCATCTCATAGAACTTCGCTTGAATGTGGCGGAAATACGGGATGAAATCGCGGATGCGCTTGGGGTTGGCGAACGGGTGGTGGCGTAGCGTTTCGGCCATCGCGACCTCCGCCTTGTTGCCGCGCAGCTTCACCGCGACCTCGTAGATCGTGTATTCGGCCATGATCTTCTGGTCGTGCTGATCGAGGATGAACTGCACGATTTCAGGCCGCGCCCCCTGCCGGATGAAGCGATCGCGGAACACCGGCGGATAGTGCTTCATGAAAATGCCCATGTCGGGCAACAGCCCCAGATGCTTGGTGCCCAGCCGGTCGGCGACTTCAACCGTGCGCAGAATCCAAGCATGGTCCATGTACCACGGCGCATGGACCTCGACCCCCATATGCACGTCGAGGTCTTCGGCATAAGGCACGCAACGTTCCAGAATGTCTGGCCGCACGAACACCAGCACCCGCATGTTGCGGATGCCCAGCCGGTTGCACAGCACCAGATCACGACGGATCGAAGCGACCTGCTCGTCATCGGTCATCAACCGATCCTTGCGCAGCTTGGTGTCCAGGAACATGTCGTAGCAGGTCAATTCGGTGCCGTGCCTGGCCATCATCTCATGCCACTGGCCAATCTCCCGGTCCGAAATTTCGGGGAACGTCGGCATGTTCTGCTCGGGCAAAACCTCAATGCCTTTTGCGCCGATGGATGCCGCGCAGGCCACGCAATCCTCGACCGTCATCTGCCCCAGAAACATCTCTTCCTGAAAGCTGTACAGGCTTACGCCGCGTTTAATCTTGGAAATCATCGGTAAACACGCTCCAATGGCGACGCGGGCAATGCGTCAGGCAGTATCGCTGGCGGACAGGCATAGGCCCGCCCGCCAGCAGGGATCAGAATTCAAAACCGAAGTTGACGCCGACCTGCACCACCGAGTTGAAGTTGGTGAGGAAGCCCGTGCCAAGGCGGCCCTGGTTCGCTTCACCATTGTCGATGCCGAGGAAGGAGGGGACAAACTTGTCGGTGCAGTTGCGGCAGAACAAGGACATCCGCCAGCCGTCATCACTCTTCACGCCAAAGCTGGCACCCAGCGTCTGAAACGCGCCCAGTCTGGTGCCTGGGGCCTGATTGATGGTGAACCACTGCGACGAGCGATGCAGGATATTGCCCTCAACAAATGCGCTGAGCGATCCGTTGACGGTCCATTCGTACTGCGCCTGCGCGGTGGCAACGAACTTCGATGTCGCCGGGGTCACCAAACCGCCAGCATTGAACTGGCGTCCCGTTGGAACGAGGCAGGACGGCGTCGGCTGCCCGATATAGCATTCGGCACCCGGGAAATCCTGGAACTTGGAGTCGAGGATGGTCGCTGCGACATTGAATGTCAGCCCTTCCACAGGGCGCGCGTTGACCGAAAACTCGATTCCCTGGCTCTTTGACGATGCCGCGTTCTGGATGATGCTTGACCCCAATTCCGGGCTGAATGAGGACACTTGCAGGTTCTTGAACTTCGAGCGGAAGGCCGCGATGTTGAGCGTGATCTTGCGGTCCATCAACGTCGATTTCAGGCCAAGCTCAATGTTGTCGTTCGTTTCCGGCTCAACGATCGGCGACACGCCAACCCGTGGCACGTTCTGCGAAAAGCCCGGCCCCTTGTAGCCGCGGCCAAAAGTGCCGTACGCCATGATGTCTGGCGTGAAATTATACTGCGCGCCCAGCCGATAGCTGAAATTGGTGTTCGATGTTTCCGCACTGGCAGTGAGCGGCACGCCCAGCGTCACGAAGTAGAACATCTGGTTCTGCGCCAGATCAATCTTCAGGCGGTCATGCGTCACACGGCCACCGGCGATCAGCTTCAGCCCATCGACGACTTCGTAAGTAAACTGGCCGAACGCCGCATAGCTTTTGCTATCGAGATCGAAATCGAAATCATTACCGATAAAGAACGCATTGCTGCGGCGACATTGACCCGGATTGGTACCGATGCTGGTCGCGCCAACGCAAAAGGGAAAGCCCGGTCGCACTGCCGGACCATAGTTGGCACCGGCAAGGCCGCCCACACTGGACGTATCGGCGCTATAGAAAAATAGGCCAACCTGCCCGGTAAAGCGGTTTTCGGCAGGAAGCGCGACACGCAGTTCGTTGGTGAACTGTGAGTATTTCGTGTCAGACTGGTTGATGTCTACACCCAGCGCTTCGGTATAATCGGTATCGAAATTCTGCTGACGCTCGGCTGCCTTCCAGGCAAAGATATTGCTGATCTCGATGCCCGATGGCAGCTCGTAAGACAGCTTGGCCTGAACCCCACCGCGCTTCACATTGCGGAAAAACTGACCGTTGCCGCCAATAAACAGGTTTCGCTCGCTTGGTACGATGCCAACAGCGTTGAGAAACGGCAATGCACGGGCGGCAGGGGGCAAGCGGAGATAGGGGCGGTCGAAATACGTCGCGATGCCCTTTTCTTCGTTGTAATCGCCAATGACGTAAAGTGACAGTGCGTCAGTAAACTCGACGAGGTATTTCGCCCGCACACCGAACTGCGTCAGGCCGAAATCGCCACCGCCGGTGCCGATGAACTTCACCACCGGATCCTGCGACGAATAGGTCGCGTTGATGCGCAGCGCCGAATTCGCGCTGACCGGCAGGTTGATCGTGCCCTGCCCCACGACACCAAGCCCGTTGGTGGGGGTGGATGGACGGTAGACGCCTTCCAGTTGCAGCTCTCCGCTGGTTTCGCCAAGCACAGGGCGCCGGGTGACGATGTTGAGCAGACCAGCCGATGCGTTCTTGCCGAACAGCAGGCCCTGCGGGCCGCTCAGCACTTCAACCTGCGCGACATCGTAAAACGTACCGACGGCCCCGCCCAGGATCGAGCTGACGAGGTTGACCTCATCCTGCGCGATCGCGACGCTCGATTCCAGCGTTTGCTGGAAAGCCAGCGTGCCGACACCGCGAATGGTGAAGTTGTTTTCGCCGCTGACCTGAAGGCTCGGCGCTGCCTGGCTGAGCTGTGCCAGATTGTTGATGCCGCGCGCTTCGAGCGCTTCTGCGGTCACTGCGGTAACGCTGACCGGAACATCCTGCAGCCGCTCGGCGCGGCGCTGGGCGGTTACAACGATCTCGCCTTCCATGGCAGGTCGCTCAGTCTGATCGGCGGCGGCCACGGCCAGTTGCTGCACGGCGGCCTGGCCATCGGCCTGCGCCAGTGCGGGAGTCGCGGTTCCAAGAAGCAATAAAAATGTCAGCTTGCGCATATGTCGTCCTCTCCTGTTGCCCAGATCTGTCCTACGGCGCTTGGTCCGTGGCGGTCTGGCTTGCTCGTCATTGCCTTGATGGTCTTGGCCGCGCCGGTTTGCATTGACCGGATCGACCCGCATAAATTGGCACCGGAGCGGCCATTTGCATAATTGTTTGTTATGATGCAAAACTACCGTTTTGTGTGATACCTAATCGGGAGCGGGTGATGCGGTTCAAGGGTCTGGATCTCAACCTCCTCGTCGCGCTCGACGTGCTGCTTGAGGAGCAGAACGTATCGCGCGCAGCCGAGCGGATGCATGTCGGCCAGTCGGCGATGAGCGCTGCGCTATCGCGGTTGCGGCACCATTTTGAGGACGATTTGCTGATGGTCACCGGGCGGCGGATGGTGCCGACGGCGCTGGCAGACTCGATGCGTCAGCCCTTGCGCGATGCTATTTTGCATATCGAGTCCGTGGTCGAGATCGAGCGCACGTTCATCCCATCCACCTCGACCCGCACGTTCACCATCGAGATGCCCGATCATCTGGTGCCGGTGATTCTCCCCGCGCTGATGCGCCGCATGTCGGATGAAGCACCGCGTATCGTGCTGGAGGTGAGTCGCCCCGTCGGCGATCCATCGCCCCTGCTGCACAAGGGTGAGCTTGATCTGGTGTTGACGCCGAACATCTATTCCGACCCCGCCTATGTTACCGAGCAACTGGTGAGGAACGAACTCGTTCTGGTGGGCTGGCGCGACAATCCCGCGCTTCAGACGCAGCCGGACCTTGCGACGGTGATGACGCTGCAGCAGGCCATCGTGAAATTCGATCGCGTTCGTCTGGCCAGCATCCTGTCCGAACAGCAGCTTGCGATTTACGGCGGATCTGGCCGCGTGGCGCTGGTCGCACCGAATTTCAGCTGCATCCCGCCAAGTCTGGTCGGCACCAGCATGGTCGCCGTGCTCAACCGCCGCCTGGTCAACGCCGCCGCACGCGACCTACCCCTGGCCGTATGGGAAGTACCGGTCGCGATGCCATCGATGATGGACGTGATGATGTTCCACCCCATGCGCCGCCAGGACAACGGCCTCGCTTGGCTGCGCGACCAGTTGCGCGAAGCGGTGGCAGAGATGGGCACCTGATCGATCAGATAGGTAGTGAGTGTCGGCTATTTGAAAAACCTGCCGCTTATTATCTCGCCGGGGAATGGCAGCAAAGTCCCAGAAGCGGCATTAATGGAACGCGGCGGCCACAGACTCACAATACGCCGTTCGATGCGAACCTGGGCCTGTCGTCTTATTCCGGAACCGGCCATCCGCAAGTTTGGCGGCTGCCGCGAGACAAGGCTCGCCCTAATCTATCCACTGAGCTGTCATCCCAAGAGCTTGGAAGCTAACCTTTCATAACAGGTTCGAGAAAGCGCTTCGCCTAAGCTGATCCCGCAGCAGCTGGCGCGTGCGGCCCGAGGAAGTGATGGAAGCTGGTGACACACGCCGGGAAGCAGGCGGCCCACGTCCGTAGTGGCGTTGATAGGTGCTACGGTGATAAATCGTAGGGGCAAGAGGGGCTGCCGGGCGGGGCTGGCGGCAGCACAGCGCCAGGGACGTAGTCAGCGAGACGTGACTTCCGACAGTAAATGCTGTCGTCAATGACATGTTCCGAGCGCATCCGCCTGGGTTCGGCAAGCGGCAGATAGAACCCGAAGAGTTTGTGCCGCCGCGTCTCGCGATATCTGGTGCTCTTCGGCAGGATTTCGAGCGGCATCCAGGCGCGGCCCAGCAAATTGTGCATCATCCCAAGCGCGCTGGGCCTGACATATTGATGTTGTGCCATTGGACCTGACGTTCGTGCGCCGGGTCTTGGTTCGCCATAAGCGAGGTGCAGATGCGTGGCAGGGGTAATGACCAGGCCGGCCTTCTTTGCTTCCTCCACCATCCAGATAAGCGGAATTTTGGAAAGCGCGCTCTCGCGTTCGGGATAGCCACCGCCGACATCAGAATGAACTCCTGGGAACCAGCGCTGTTCGATGTCCTGCGCAATCTTCTGACCTGGCTCGAAACGGTTCGGGACGTGCTCCTGTGGCTGCTGCCATTCTGCTACGCGAAACATCCGGCGCCGCTCATCGAGCGCGAGGGCATGCCGGAAGATTTTCACCGCAGGATTGGCGTCAGTGTAAGGCAGCGTCTCCAGGCTTGGCAGCCACATCCGATCGGAGCGGGGAACGAGCACAGAGGCAACCGTATCCCAGCAGCCCATGAAATGGATGGTCGGCGCTCGCGTGCCCATGACCCGCGCAAAATGCCACGCGACAGGCAACGCATTCTCCTTCGCGGCACGCTTGTATGTGGCCAGCGCATTGTCGCACAGATTGATCTGTGACGGGCGGACGAGCCCGACAAGATGGAGCAGTCCGGCGAGGACACGTACCGTCCATGCTCCGCGGCTGAAGCCGAAGAGGAAAATGCGATCCCCTTCCTCCCAGTTCTCGACGAGGAATCGATAGGCACCCAGCACATGGTCGTCGAGGCCGTAGCCGGTCGCAAGGCCGATGACGCTTTCCATCTTCTGGCTCCAGCGAGTCAGCCAGTTGGGGCGCCCGATGGTGCCAATGCCCTGCGCATAATAGACGAGCTGCTTTTTGCCTTTCTGCGCGATGCGGAACAGCTTCAGCACATTAGATATTCGGATGTCTCGGGCATGCTGGGTGAGCGCTCCCCCAAGCTCATTGCCTGTTCCGTCGCACAGAATGACGATGTTGCGTGGTTTTGGTTCGCGCGGCTTTCGCACCATGTTCTCTTCGACAGATACAGCGGGAATGCGAGCCATGTCATTCTGTCCTGTAGTTTGTGTCAGTCCACGAGACCCGAGTAGCCGGCGGTAAGCGGACCGTTCCCGGTGACGCTGATCAGGATATTGTCACATCCACCAGGCGTTTCGTCTGCATCGGGTCCGACCTTGCGGTCCCGCATCTCGCAAGAGCGGGCATCATCCTCGATCCGGAAACCATCTTCGCGGTCGGTGCGCAGAACCTGTCCGCGCCGCTCAAGCTCTTCGACTATGTCTGCATCGGGCAGGCGGACACGGCGATAGGGATATGGCCCTGAAGAGATCGCGTAGACTTTGGCTCCAACCGCATCGAGGAAGCTGGTCCGCGACGATGTCAGGCTGCCGTGATGCCCGACCACGAGCACATCGGCTTTGAGGTCGCTGGCGCAACATTCCAGAAGCTTCGCTTCAATACTGCGCGGGCTGGGAAGGCTCGCAGGTGGTTCGCGCTCTCCACCTTCGGCATCGCCGGCGAGAAGGATGCGCCGGTCGGCAAGGTCAAGCCTGATCACCACGCTGTTACCATTGGGATCTGAATAAGGGTGGGCGTCGCGATAGAGGAAATGCATGCGGGCATCGGCGCCGAGCGCAACCGGTGCGACTGTCATCATTTCGGACTGGCGGACGGTTACAGTCCCGTTGCAGCCGCTACCGGTGAACGTCACGGCGCGACTGCTGTTGGCTGCGATGGCATCATAATAGCGTGAGCCTGGCTCGGCCATGGCCGCTTTCAGAAAATGGCAGTAGCCGTCCGTTTTGTTGACGCGCCCGGATTCCCAGACGTTGTCGATCTGGAAAGCCGCGAACACGCCAGGCATGAGCTGGAGATGGTCCTTGTGCGGATGGCTGAGGATGAGGTGGTTTATCCGGACCAGGTCGGGCCGCGCCGCGCGTATGTAAGCGACGACACGGTTTTCTTCCCCGTCATGCAGATCGTCCTGGCTGCCCGCATCATACAGGACAGCGTACCCCGGGCCTTCGACGAACACAGCCAGGCCTGTGCCCACATCAATGACGTGCACCTTGTGTGCTGAACCGGGGAGGGGCGCTTCACCTTCCTCAGGCAGAACGATCGTCCACGCCTTGCTCACGTAGCCCCGCGTTCCATCCTCGAGAGCAACGATATACCAGCCGCTGACCTCGCCGACCAACGTCGCACTCTCTCCCGGGCGGAGCCGGGCGAGAATGGCAGTATCAGTGGATGGGCCCTCGCGGACCAGTACCGCGCTAGACACGCGTGCGCTCGGCGCGACATCGTCAGCCCTGGCAGGCGCAGTCGCCATAGCCATAAGACAGACCAGCAGGGCAGCTATGCAGGATCGAAGATTCATAAGACCCCCTCCGGGATCAGATTGTATGCGGTATTGCTCCGCATGGACAGCGATGCCTCTATAAGGGAGCGGCGAGACTGATCCAGATTGGAGCCTTTGCCGTCCCGGTGGAGGGAGTATGGTCCTTGGCGGTAGTAGCTTTCCGTACTGCCGGGCCGTGTGGGGGCAATCGCCAGAAAGCAGCAGCTTGGTTAGAACAGCTGTTGGTGGATAGTGAGCGCTTTCGATTGGGAAAGGTTGTCAGTCTAAATGGCCGAATCGGTTTGCCATGAGTGCCTGAGCAATGTAATGAGGAAGTAAGAGACAAATAATTCTGAGAACCCGAACCCTTAAAGAAATTATTTTTAGTGCCACGATTTGTGCCACCGAGAAAAACCAAATTTCCTTTAAAAAACAATATCAAATCGTTATTTGATGTTATTGCGTTCTCTTCTGGCACCATTTTTCCAGGCGGGCGAGCTATGCTTCCGTCGGCCGGAAAATCCTCACACTCAATCTTCGGTTGGCAACGGTGTGCGCGTGAAAGCGCGTGCCGTTTTGCGTCGTTGTTCAGCGCAGCAGTGGTTAGGCGAAGCGGTCGGCGAGGCGCAGGAGGTCGGCTTTGCGGCGGACGCCGGTGCGGTCGTAGATCTGCCCCAAGAACACCCGTGCGGTGTTGCGACTGATCGACATGATGCGGGCTGCTTCGTCGAGTGAGTAAACGCTCCGCATGATCTGCAAAAGTTCGGCCTGCCGGCGGGTCAGACCGAAAGAGCACATGAATATCTGTTCGGTTTCGCTGTTGTGCTTGAGGTACGTCACCTCGATCGCCGCGAGCTTTGCCCACTCCGGTCCCGTGACACCTGATATGTTGAGAATTGTGTTGGCGATCGCGGTCTTGTGCGTAATTTGGACGTCATGATGCGGCGGAGGGTTCTGGAACACGGCGGCAATCGCGTTGCTGAAGTCCATATGGAGCGCGGTCAGCCGGTGTTCGTCGTCAAGCCTTGCCAGCCCCGTCAACGGTAGCCGATACCGGGTCTTGTCATCGACATCCGTCACAAGCAGCGTTTCATCGACGCAGAAATCAAAGCAATCGATGTTACGCAGCGACAGCGCAGGACCGAGAGCATGACGGCGGTTGTGACCATCCAGCCGGACCATTGCGTTGACCGCATTCAGCTTGTCATAGAATTTCGAGAAGAACTGGATGAGGTTGGCGTCGCACTCCAGCTTTCTGTCGCGATGCACTGCGAGCATGATCCGCGCATCACCCACACACGGCATCACCAGGATGGCGGCATCGCGCGGCGCGTTCGACTGCTTGAGCCAGAGCCAGAATTCGTCCTGCTCTTCGGCTGGCCCAGAAGTCTGGAAATCTTCGTTGAAAATGACGCCGTGTCCCGGCGTGTTCTGGACAAACGCCAGCCGCGGATCGATCCGGTGATAATAGCTCGCATAGGCATCGACCGTCGCCTTGTCGAAGCCCAGCGCGCCCAGCGACGTCACCGACTGGTTGTTACCAAAAACCAGGTCGAGAGACATCCGTTCCGCACCCACCAGGGGTGCCATCAGTCCAAGCGCTTGCGACCAACTGATCGACCCCAAGGCTGCCTCTGCAATGTACTCGTCAAGCTTGTCGAACTGGTTGGAGACGATGATCATGTTGCGATCATTGGCCCTCGGCGGATGATCGGAGAATGGTATAATCCTCGCGGCCGTCGATCGACACCGTGAGCTTTACGCTCCACTCGTCCGATCCGCCAAAACGGATGTTGCTCATCACATTGCCTGCCGCGCCGATTGCACTGAACGAGCTGGTGTTGGCGGTGCGGTTTGACGACCCCGATTCGGATTCGATCCGAAACCGGCCCGGACAGGCGCAGCTTGAGGTCGACACGACCTTGGCTTCGACGAGCGGGCCGTTCTGCTGGACGATCAATGTTACGGGTTGGTCAGTGGGCAGTGCGGGGGAGGGTGTCATGGAATCTTCCAGTGAAGAGGCCTGCGCCGTGCCGAGGCACGCAAGAGTGAGCAGGCCGGCAAGCAACCATCGGGACTTATTCGGGAACAGCCGCATTGATCACCCCCAATATGACGTCGATGGCATTGGTGGCATCGGCTGGAATGTCCGTGCCGGTTTCGCTCGCCGGAGGTTGGCGACCGCCTTGGTCGGCGGTGACCGTGGCCGCAATCGCCAGGTCTTCATTGCTGAGGTCCGCGCTGCGTCCGGCGGCCAGCCTGCGCGCGGTGGCATCGGTGGTGTCGCCGGTTGCGGATGTCGAAAACTGCTGCGCGAGCAGCCTCTGCTCGGCAGACAGCTGCGGACGGCCCCTTCCGGCAAACTCGCCTGCCCGGGTTTCAAGCGGATTGGCACATACATCGGGGCCGCTGCCATCTGGCGCGTCATCGCAGGCATCATTGCCCTCGAGGCGCTGGGGTGCCAGCTGGCCGCGATCTTGCCCTGCAGATGTCAGCTGATTGGAAACCGAGGGTCTGCCCAACTGGACAGGCACCTGGTTGGCTCCGGTGATCCCGCGGGTATCGGGGCGCTCATTCGAAACCGCCGGAACGTCGAGTGAACGATCCTTAGCCATCGCCTGGTCGCTCGATACGGCGAGGCTGCGGTCGGAAGCTTGGTCCGGTTCGGCGGCGACGCTGTTTGTATCGCGTGGATCTTGAGCATCCTGCGCGGATGCGCCGGGAAGAAGCTGGGTCGACCCCATCGCCGCCAGCACCAGCAACGCAAGAACGGCAAAACGTCCCAGAGCCCGAGGACCCGGAAAATATCGCCATAGCGTTGTCAAGGACGGCGGTTGAGCCACTTAGTTGCCCCCGTTGGACTGCGTGATCGAGATGGCCTGATTTCCGCTCTGCACGATCTGCAAATCGGAAAGCCCGTTACCGTCCTGCACCCAACGCAGTTGATTGGCCGACCCATTCTGGGTTGCGGTCATCGCGTTGTTGTCACCGGTCTGCACCAGTTCAGCGCGATTGTCGGATCCGGCCTGGTTGAGCTCCATTTTATTTCCCATTCCCTGCTGGGCAAGGACTGCGCCATTCAGATTACCGACTGTTGCAAATTGATCAAGCAGGATCGCATTGTTCTCGCCATCCTGCTCGGCGACGGCGATGTTGCCGCCGCCAGATTCGGCGGTCTGCCGTACGACGAAGCTGTTGAGCAGGCCTGCCTGATCGACCTCGAGATAGGCGATGCCTTCGCCTTGCTGATCGACCCTGGCGGTGCCTTTGTCGCCGGTCTGGGTGATGCTTGCGAACTGGTTGGACGAACTCTGGCTGATGCTGGCGTCATTCGCGTCGCCGATCTGCATCACATAGGCGCTCGTCCTCAGGGGTTCGGGCCGTGAAATCGTGATCGACTGTGAAGATGTGCCCGATACGCAGGATCCGCTGGTTGCAGCAGAGCAGGGGTCGCCCGCAGGCGTCTGGGCAAAGGCCCCATGCGCGGCCATAACACAAGCCACCGTCATCAGGCTGAGCTTCGTCAGGGTGTTGCGCATGGGTGTATTCCTTTTCAGTTGGTCGAGGTGACCCTGCATCCTGGATAGGCCGGATACAGGGTCACATCAGGTCAGATGACCCCAAGGACCGAAGTGATCAAAACCCCTGGGTGACGGTGGCGCTATGGCCGGTGCCGCCCTGGGTGATGTTCGAGGTGTTGAAGTCGGAGTTCTGCGTGACAGTGGCCTGATGTCCGCTGCCGGTCTGGACGATCGTCGAGAGATTGTCCTCGCCGTACTGTGACACGTTTGCCGTCTGGCCAATGCCGCTCTGGTTGATACCCGAAACATTGTTCGCGCCGAGTTGGACTACGTCAGCATTGAGTTCAATTGCACCACCGTTGCCGGTCTGCATGATCATGCTTTCGTTATTGCCGTTGTCACCCTGAAAGACGTCGGCCGAAAGGCCGGTGCCCTGCTGGTTGGTCAACGCACGGTTGGCGTCAGAGATCTGGATGATCGACGCGGCGTTATCGCTGCCATTGTCGCCACCCTGAATGATCCGAGCACCGTAGGCGAAGCCATTGCCACCGACGTTGTTCGATCCGATTTGCTGGATCGTTGCGCTCTGGTTTTCACCGCGCTGGGTGGTCAAGGCCGAGTTGTCGTTGCCTTCCTGCGTGATGCTCGCCATCTGGTCTGCACCGAAGCCGGTATCGAACAGCCCACCGAGGAAGCCACCGCGGTCACGACCCTGATCGATTTCGGCTTCGTTGCCGCTGCCAGGCTGGGTGATCGATGCAGTCTGATTCTCACCGCGCTGGGCGATTTTGGCAAGGTTCTCGTTGCCCTGCTGGTCGACGAACGCATTGTGGTTGCGACCAACGCCGCCACCCTGATCCACAGTAGCGATATTGTCGCCACCACCCTGGAGCACAGCGGCGTTCTCGTTGAAGCCACGCTGTACGACGGTTGCGGTGTTGTCGCCACCATCCTGACGGATGTCAGCGGTGTGGTCGGAGCTGGCATTTGCGCCCTGATCGATCGAAGCGAAGTTGTCGTTGCTGCCCTTCTGTTCGATGAAGGCTTCATGCAGGCCGCCGGCCTGACGAACAACGGCTTCGTTGCCGTCGCTCAGCTGGACGACCCCGGCTGCGGTCGAATTGCCGATGCCGTTACCGGCGCCACCCTGGATGATGTCGGAATCGTTGCCCGAGCCCTGCTGCAGCACGTTGGCGACGTTCGCGCCAAGCCCGGTCTGCACCAGTGTCGATCCGTTGAAGCCACCGCTCTGCGTGACGACGGCCTGGTTCAGTCCGCTGCTCTGCGTGAGAGTCGATTCATTGTTGCTTCCGCTCTGCACGACATCGGCGGTGTTGAGGTTGCCCGACTGGGTCACCGTCGAAAGGTTGTCGTCCCCGGTCTGGGTCACGTCGGCGGTGTCGAGGTCGCCGGTCTGGTTCACTGTCGAGATGTTTCCAAGGTTTTCCTGAGTGACGGTCGCAGTTCCAAAATCGTTGGTCTGGCTGACGTTCGACAGGTTCTTGGTACCTGACTGCGTAACCGTTGCGGTGTTGTTGTCATCGCTGCTGCCGACACCGTTGTCCTGCTCGATGTAGGATTCGTTGCTGTTGCCCGACTGGGTCAGCGTTGCGGAATTGTTGGCACCGCCCTGATCGATTTCCGAGTAACCGAAAACACCGGTCTGGGTGACAGTGGCGTCACCGTTAGTGCCCGACTGGTCAGCGATCGATGTGTTGTTCTGCGCCATAGCGGGAACGGCGGTGAGAAGCGCCAGCGACGATGCACTGAGCATCAAAAACTTTTTCATGATTTTTCTTCCAAAAGAATGCCCTGGCTGGCGCCCCCGTCCGGACGCCAGCCAGAAACATTATGTCTTAGTTAACGCCGGGGGTTCCCTGGATCACCGTTGCAGTGTTTCCGGTACCAGTCTGGCTAACGCTTGAGTCGTTGAAGTCGGAGAACTGTGACACGGTAGCGCTATGGCCAAAGCCGGTTTGGGTGATGTCCGAGACATTGAAATCACCAGTCTGGGTCAGTTCGGCGGTATTTTCGGCACCGTTCTGAATAATCGACGATTCATTGTCATCGCCGCTCTGGATCGCGGTCGCATCATTCTCAGACGCAACAGCATTGATCAGATTATTCGTCTGACTGATTGTGCTGCTATTGTCGCTACCGCTCTGGTTGCTCGAAGCCGTCATAAGTCGAGCACTAGTGGTTGAATCACCGCCAAACTGAGTGATTGTGCTAGTATTGTCGTCACCACCCTGAGTGATATTGGCAACTACGACACGCGGATCAGGGCCGCCCGGAGGGTTTGGGGCATTACTAACAGACTGGGTGATCGTGGCAGTGTTGTCATCGCCAATCTGGCTAACGAAAGCTTCCGAAAGCTGACCGCTTTGAGTGACGGTCGATACGTTGTCGTCGCCCGTCTGATTCACACCGACAAGCGCGGCAGAGATATCACCCGACGAGTTGTCGAACCCCGACTGAACTACCGTCGACAAGTTGTCGTTGCCGCCCTGGTTAACATTAACTTCACCGCTCGAACCGGACTGCGTAACGAACGACTGGTTATCAAGACCGCTCTGGGTCACCAGCGCTTCTTGGCTGTTGGTCTGGAAGTTAGTTGGGGTAGGGCGCCCCTGAATTACAGACGAAAAGTTTCCGTTAGCTGACTGAATGACGGTAGCCTTAGATCCATCGGAAGTCTGACCAACTTCCGAAGTGCTTCCGGTGCCGATCTGTGTCACCGACGCGGTGCCGCCAGCCTGGTCCTGCTGATTGACTGTCGAAGAGTTCAACTGACCGGTCTGTTCGACTTCGGCAAAGTTGGTGTTGACGGCAGTGCCGTTGGTGCCCTGTGTCGTCGTTGCGGTGTTGCCGTCGCCAGCTTGGGTAATGCTAGCCTCATTCTTGTCTGCAGTACCAACGGCATTGCCGAACTGGTTGATTGTCGCGCTGTTGGTTGCGCCCGCAGCATTGTCATTGTCCTGCGTTACTGACGCAGTGCTGAAGCTGCCCGACTGATTGATATCGGAATTATTGGCTGCCGTACCGAACGTAGGTGATCCGGCAGGGTTGGTTTCCTGATCAACGGTGGCGGTGTTGTTGTTGCCATCCTGATCGACATCCGAGACGTTTTCATTACCCACTTGGGTAACTGTGGCACCCATGCTGGCACCGTCCTGAGTGATGACCGAAGTTTGCGACTGCGCCATGGCAGGGGCAGCGAACATCAGCGCAAGCGCCGAGACGGAGGTATAGATGGAGGTCTTCATGGTTGATAATCCTCTTTCAAAGGGTCATAACCATGCTGCTCCGAAAGCGGACTGCCTTCGGGGTCAGCATGATTGTTTCACACGCACTCATTGTTGTCACGCTCACGCATCGGAGTTGCACCTCCGGTGCGTGAGTATTGTCAGGCTTTTGTTACATCGCCGAATACCGCCTGACCGGCTCCAGCTCTCTTCCGCGATCCTAAGGCTTTGAACGACCCTGAATTACCAGGCTTGCCCTTTACCCTTGTTATTGCCGGTCAGGTCGCAGCAACTGCGACTGACCGGGGAAAACTGTTAATCCGTTTCCGAATTCCCCTTATTGCCTTCCCCGTTATTCTTTTTTTCCTTAACTTTCATTGGGGCCAGTGAACGCGCCTTTTCTTCGGCGCGCTGGACCTGGCCCGGGGTAAACTTGCCATCGCGTTCCTGCTGATACTGCAGCAGCTTCGCCATGCCCGCGGTGCGATCGGCGAAATCCCACAGCTTCAGCTCTACGCCTTCCATCACCAGCGCATAAACCGCCTTTTCGATGGCCTGCTGCAGCGCCAGCTGGTCGGGTTCGTTGGTCGTGAAGCCGGCTTCGGCCTCGAGCAGTTCGCGGAATGCGACGAACTTGAAGGCGCTCGCACCCATCGATTGCGATGCGATGGTTTTCGATGCGGTAACCGTCGTCAGAACTTCACCTGTGCGCACCGACACAGCGCGCAAATAAACCGTCACCGTGTCCTGGCGATATTCGGTGCGGCCGCCGATGCCGAGGAACGCAGCGCCTGCGCCACCGGTCAGCGTGTTGGTGTCATAGCCGATCACGCCGCCTTCAAGCAGAACGCCGGCAAACAGCAGCGCGGGAAGCGCATCGGGGTTGACCGCGCGCTCGCCAAGATAGCGTTCGCGCATCTCGCGGATGATCTGCCGTTCGTTGAGCAGGTTCTTGAGGTTCTCGCGCTCGACGATGGTGAACCACGACCGACCGCCGACATCCTGCAACGCCTTGACCAGCACCGAAGCACCGCCCTGGCTGACCGCACGCGAGAGCGTCTGCCCGGTAGAGCTGGGTTTGAACTGGCCGGTCTGGTCGGTGAAGTTGTAGACCGCGACCGCGACTTGCCGCGATGGGGCAGGGATGCCCTGCAACAGCAGCTGGGTCTGGGTGGCGTTGGGCAGAAAGGCATAGCTGGTGGTTTCGGGAATGGCAGCCTTGCCGCTTCCACCCACGGTGGTGCAACCTGCCATCAGCGCGGTCGTCATCAGCGCCGCAAGGCGTATGGTTTTGCCCCCCATCATGGTCAGTTCACATCGATGAAGGTTGGCACGACGATCACGGTCTCTTCGCCGGTATCGTCGTTGATGATGGTGATGGTCACTTCGGTCAGCGAGCGGATGAAGTTGACCGTCTGTCCGCCGAAGCTGATCGTTCCGTTCTCTTGCGGATTTTCACCAAAGATGGCGTTCACGAGCTGAGAAGACAGCGCTGACAACAGCCGCGACTGCAGCTGGCGGGCAAAAATGTCTGCCTGCGAAGAGCTGCTTGAAGACGTAGGATTGGTGAAATCGTTCTGTGCATTGGCAATGCCAAGCAGGTGATTGGAATTGAAGGGGTTACCACCGAAGCTCGGATTGATGGGTTGATAAACAATATCCTGGGCTTGAGCGGTAGCGCACAGCGGAGCTGTGACGCACAACACTCCAATCAAGACCGAAAGCCCGGCCTTGGCAGCACCTGTCAACGAGTGCACAATCGATCTCCTGCGTTATGCCCTGCGAACCTTTTCGTCCGTCAGGTGCATCAATATTTCTTGCGACTCGAAGTTGTTAAGGTGACCTTAAGGAGGTTTAATGAGGGGTAAAATAATGCAAAATGACTATAAGCCTGCCCCGAACTGATGGTGATTTTTTCAGGCTCGCCCGCATATTGCTCGGGCGATCGCCCTCGATCCCAGCATTTCTCCCGCATTCGCGAAGGATCAGCGCTCCGACAGCGCGTCGGCCAGCCCGCTTCAGGCTCTGGAACCAGACGCCAAGCCGCTGATTGATTTTACATTATGTCCGGAATTGACACAATAAATTGTCAGAAAAGCGGCAATTAGGTGTCATCGCGGGTGCTGAATTCGACCTTCGGGACCCGATTTCAGACCTCGCGCAGTGGGTCAGCAGTGATTTGATGAACGTTAACGACGTTTGGTAACATATTGGAATCGCATAACGCCATGCGCATCATCGTCGGTGACCGGGTTGCATCAGCCCATTTTGGGACAATACACGACGTGCGCCGGCTCGGACAACGGCCTGCCATGATGAACAGCCTTTGGGCGTGCCCAAAGCTCACCGGCCGGACCTTGGCGATCACCGCCCGGAAGATGTGGCAGCGGATTGATCCGCCACTATCATCCGCTGTTGCGTAACGCGGTCGCGATCGCATTGATCGAGAGCTGAATGCCTTCGGGGATGCGCTCGTCGGCTTCGCCCGCACGGTGGCGCTTGATCAGTTCGATCTGCAGCAGGTTGAGCGGCACGATATAGGGCAGCCGCAACCGGATCGAGGTGTCGAGCGCGGGGTTGTTGGCGAGCAGCCGCGACTGTCCGGTGATGGTCAGCAGATTGTCATGCGCGGCGTCCCAGCCTGAAGTGATCGCGCCGAAAACGTGATCGCGCAGCGCTTCATCGGGCACCAGCCCGGCATAATGGCGGGCGATATCCATGTCGGATTTGGCCAGCACCATCTCCATATTGCCAAGCAGCGCCTGGAAGAACGGCCATCCTTGCGCCATCGCGCTCAACAGCCCCTTGTCGGCATGGGTCTCAAGCGCCTGGCCGACGCCATACCAGCCCGGCAGCATGATCCGCGCCTGCGCCCAGCTGAACACCCAAGGGATCGCCCGCAAATCCTCGATCTTCTGGCTTTTCGACCGGCTTGAAGGGCGCGATCCGATCTTGAGGTCGGCGATCTCGCTGATTGGGGTCGCGGCACGGAAGAACTGGTTGAACCCCTCGGTGCCGTAAACAAGGTCCCGATAGGCACGGAACGCCTCGCGCGAGATCATGTCCATCGCCGAGGCAAAGCGCGCCTCGTCGGCTTCGCTCAAGCCGTCATGGTCGAGCGTCGCGATCAGCGCGGCCGAGGTGATCGCCTCGAGATTGAGCTCGGCGCTTTCCACGGTTCCGTATTTGGCAGCGATGACCTCGCCCTGTTCGGTGATGCGGATGCGGCCCTGCACCGTGCCTTTAGGCTGCGCGCGGATCGCGGCAAAGCTCGATCCGCCGCCACGCCCCACCGCGCCGCCGCGCCCGTGGAACAATTGCATCGCTATGCCCGTCTCGGAGAACACCTTGGCCAGCGCGCGGCTGGCGTGGTTGAGGCTCCAGGTCGAGGTGAGGTAGCCACCGTCCTTGTTGCTGTCCGAATAGCCGACCATCACCTCTTGATAGCCGCGCGCCTTCACCAATGCTGCGATCTCGGGGAGCGCGAAATAGGCGCGCATGATCTGCGGCGCGTTTTCCAGATCGCCGATCGTCTCGAACAAGGGCACGGCCATGATCGCAGCCTGAGGCGTTGGTCCCGGGCGGTAAAGGCCTGCTTCCTTGAGCAGCAGGTTGACCTCGAGCATGTCCGAGACGCTTTCGGCCTTGCTGATGTTATATGCGGTGATCGCCTGCGTGCCATAATCGCCGTGTGCTTGGGCCGCGGCCTCGATGATCGCGAGCTCCTTGGCGGTTTCCTCGCTATAATCATGCCAGCGGTTGACCAGCAGGCGGCCATGGCCAAGCTCGGCGCGCAGCAGTGCAACCCTCGCAGCCTCGTCCAGCGCCAGATAATCGGGGCAGACTCCCGCGACCTTGAACAGCTCTGCCACCACGCGTTCGTGAACATCGCTGTTCTGGCGCAGGTCGAGCGTGGCCAGATGGAAGCCGAAGATCTCGACCGCACGGATCAGCCGCCCGAGCGCGCCGCCGCTGGCCAGCATCCCCGCACCATCATCGGCCAGGCCATTGGCGAGCGCTGCCAGGTCGTTGCGCAGATCGCCGGGGCTGGCATAGGCGTCTCCCGTCAATGCCGATGGGCGCGGGGGCTGCTTGCCGGTCAAATGAATATGGGTCGCACACAGCCGGGCATAGATGCCGGCCAGCGCGCGGCGATAGGGTTCATCGGCGCGGCTGGGCGAGATATCGCCGCTGCGTGTCGCAAGCGCCTGGACGGCTTCGGGGGTGTTCGACAGCCCGGTGGCGATCGAAAGGTCCTGTCCCAGCGCGTGGACGCAATCGAGGTAATGGATCATGGCGGTTTCGGCCTGCCGCCCCAGCGCGTGGCGCAGCGCATCTGCGGTGACGAACGGATTGCCATCGCGGTCGCCACCGATCCAGCTGCCCAGCCGCAGGAAAGGCCCCGGGCGGCGGCCCAGCACGCGCTCCCAGCGCGCGTACAGCATCGGCAGTACGGGCAGGAACACGTCCTGCATATAGGCGCGCGCGTTCTCGACCTCATCGGCAACAAACAATCGTTCGCGGCGCAGCGGGCGGGTTTGCCACAGCAGCGCGATCTGGCGGTGCAGCGCCTCGTCGATCGGGTCGCCATTGGGGGTCTGGTCAAGCCCTGCGTCCTTCATCTTCATCAGATCGGCGACACGGTTCTTGTGGTCGATCATCGACTTGCGACGGACTTCCGTGGGGTGCGCGGTCAGCACCGGCACGATCAGGCTGTGGTCGAGCAGGTCGGTGATAGCGGTGTCACTCACGCCGTTGGCGCGCAGCCGCGCGACCGCTTCGGCGACGGTCGCGCCGGTTTCCTGCGCCACGCCCTGACGGTCTTCGGCCAGGTTGGCGAGCATCGAAAAGTGCATGAACCCGCGCACGAATGCCAGCGTATCATCAAGGCTCAGCGCTTCGAGGCCGGTATCGATCGCCTCGGCGCCCGCGACGCCGCGATGCCGGTCGACACTGGCCGAACGGATGTACTCGGTCTGGCGGAACAGCTTTTCTCCGCCATATGCGCGGATGACGTCGCCGAGAATCCGGCCAAGATAGCGGATGTCGGGGTTCTGACTGATGGGGGCGGGCGGGTTGTTTTCGATATCGGCCATGCGCTTATGCTGCGCTGCAAAAATCACAGGGTCAAGGCGTAGCGGACGACATTGCGACGGGAGATCGAAATGTCTCGAAATTGTCACGCGTTCATGAAAGACGGGCCCAAAGTCGAGGAGACCTTCCCATGATCCGTTTGTTTGCCGCCGCGCTGTTGATATCCACCGCGATCGTTTCACCCGCCATCGCGCAGGACACCGCTGGCGCAAAGGCACCCGAGCAGACCGCCGAGAGCTACGCCGCGCAGGGCCGCGCACAGCTTGAGGCGCGGCTGGCGATGCCGGTGAACGAGGGCAAGGCCAAGAACCTGATCATCTTCATTGGCGATGGCATGGGGGTCAGCACGTTGACCGCTGCGCGCATCTGGCAGGGGCAGAAGGCGGGCAAGGATGGCGAATCCACCGAAACCGCGATGGATTCGCTGCCCTATTCGGCCATCGTCAAGACCTACAGCCACGATTTCCAGGTGTCCGATTCGGCGGCGACGGCGACGGCGCTGGTCACGGGTACCAAGACCCGGTCGGGAATGTTGGGACTCACGCCTGCCGCCCTGCGCGGCAAGTGCGACACAGCAGCGGGGCAGGAGGTGTCGACGCTGTTCGAGCAGGCCGAAACCGCAGGAAAAGCACTGGGCGTGATCTCGACCGCGCGCATCACCCATGCCACGGGCGCGTCCGCCTACGCTCACAGCGTCGATCGGAACTGGGAGAGCAATGCGGATCTGCCAGCGGGCGCGGCGTGCAAGGATATCGCACGCCAGCTCGTCGAATGGCCCCATGCCAAAGGGTTGAAGGTCGTATTGAGTGGCGGCCGCGCGGCGTTCATGCCCAACACCCAGGCGGATCCTGAATATACCGACAAAATGGGAAGTCGCAGCGATGGCCGCGATTTGATCGCCGAGTGGCAGCAGCGCAACCCGCAAGGCGAGTATGTCTGGAACGCCGCGCAGTTCAACCTGCTTGACGGCGCAAAGGACACGCCGGTGTTCGGCCTTTTCGAGCCCAGCCACATGCAGTTCGAGGCCGACCGGGAGAAAGATAAAGCAGGCGAGCCATCGCTTTCGCAGATGACGGCGTTGGCGATCACGCGTCTGCAGCGCGCCGACAAGGGCTATGTGCTGATGATCGAGGGGGGCCGGATCGACCACGCCCACCACGGCGGCAACGCGCAACGCGCGCTGGAGGATACCGTGGCGTTTGACGAAGCGGTGGCGCGGGCTTTGGAGATGGTCGATCTCGACGAGACCCTGGTGCTGGTCACCGCCGATCACAGCCATGTCTTCACCATCGCGGGTTATCCGCCGCGCGGAACCTCGATCTTCGGTCTCGCCAGCGTCACCGAGGATGGCGAGCCACTCAATGCCAAGGACGGAAAGCCCTATACCACGCTGGGTTACGCCAACGGCCCGGGCGCCAAGGTCGATGGCCCGCGCAACGATCCCGCGCAGGAAGACACCGAAGCGCTCAACTATCAGCAACAGGCGACGGTGCCGACATCGGGCGAGACCCATGCGGGCGAAGACGTGGTGCTGAAGGCTGCTGGCCCCAGCGCGCACCTGTTCGGCGGCACGCTGGAACAGCACAGCATCTACCACATTGCCAAGCATATCTTGGGGATGTGACCTCTGTCTCCCCTTCCGCAGGCGGGAGGGGAGAGGATTGGCATCCGCCGCGCCCCGCAAAAGCCCTCCCCCTTGATGGGGGAGGGTTGGGTTGGTGTGATCTCGCCGGCTTGCGCTAAAGGTGCGACGCCGCGACGCATGTACCCAGCCGCACCATCGCCCTCACCGCTGCGACTAGGTGGCTAAGCCACCAAGTCTCACCGCCTCTCCCATCAAGGGAGAGGCCAACAGGGCCGCCTCTCCCATCAAGGGGGCCGCCTCTTTCATCGAGGGAGAGGCCAGATATGCGCGCCTGTCTCGGTTTTATCGCTGGATCGGCTCGGCCGCCGCATCTGCGGTTGACGCATAGCCCGGAGCGACGCGGGCCTGGCTTGCCTGCTCGAAGGCATATCCCGCCTTGATCACATCATGGTCCTGCCATGCCCCGCCAATGATCGACAGGCCGATAGGCAGCCCAGCCACGTATCCCATCGGCACGGTGATGTGCGGATAGCCTGCGATCGCGGGCATCTGGCTCTGGCTGGGGCCGCTGCCGTTATCGCCATTGACCAGGTCGCTGACCCAGGCAGGCGCATTGCTGGGGCCGATCAGAAAGCGCACGTCATGCGTTTTCATGAGCTTGTCGATGCCCTCTGCTCCCGCCAGCCGCTTCGATTTGGCCAGCGCTTCGATGTACTCCGGATCGTCGAGCCCCTTTTGGCTTTCAGCCAGATCGAACAATCCCTGGTCGAACCACGCCAGCTCGGTGGCGGCATTGGCGGCGTTGAACGCGATGATGTCCTTGAGCGTCCGATGCTTCACCGCGGCGGGGGTGCTCGCCAGATAGGCATTGAGATCGGCCTTGAGCTCGACCATCAGCACCTTGAACTCGGCTTCGCCCAGGCTCTCGAGCCCGGTGCGGCTTTCTTCGATCTCGACCAGTTCGGCCCCGGCTGCGATGAACCAATCGAGTGCGCCCGCGAACACCGCCTGCACCCGTGCATTGTTTCCGGTGCGATCCCTCAGCACCCCGATGCGGACGCCTTTCAGATAATCCGCCGACAGCCCGGCAGCGTAATCGGTCTTGCGTGCATCCGCCTCTGCGGTGGCCGGGTCAGCCGGATCTGACCCCGCCAGCGCGGTCAGCACCAAGGCGGCGTCGGTGACGCTGCGCGCCATCGGTCCTGCGGTATCCTGGCTGTGGCTGATGGGTACGACATGCGTGCGCGAGACGAGGCCCACGGTAGGTTTGAAGCCGACCAGCCCGTTGGTCGATGCAGGGCAGGTCACAGAGCCATCGGTCTCGGTGCCGATCGTCGCCGCCGCAAGGCTCGCCGCGCCCGCAGCGCCGCTGCCCGAAGAAGACCCGCAACTGTTGCGATCGAGCGCATAGGGGTTCTTCACCAGCCCGCCGACACTCGACCAGCCGCTGGTCGCGTTGTCCGATCGGATGTTGGCCCATTGCGACAGGTTGGTCTTGCCCAGGATGATCGCGCCCGCCGCGCGCAGCCGCGCCACCAGAGGTGCATCGCGGTCGGTGACGTTGTTCAGCAACGCGGTCGATCCGGCGGTGGTGGGGACGGGGCCCTTGGCCTCGATATTGTCTTTGATCAGGATCGGGATGCCATGGAGCGGCCCGCGAACATCGCCTCTCTTGCGATCGGCATCGCGCGCCCGCGCTTCCTCGATGGCACCGGGCATGACCGCGATAACACTGTTGAGCTTCGGCCCCTTGCGGTCGAGTGCCTCGATCCGGTCCATATGGGCGCGCACCAGTTCCTCGCTGCTGATCGTTCCTGCCGCCAGCATCGCGGCCAGTTCGGGGATCGATTTTTCCTCGACCTGCACCGCCATGCGGGCGATGCGCGGCGGTTCATCTTGGGCAAGGGCAGGGAGCGGGGCGAGGGCGGCAAGCGCCAGGGCAAGGGTTCGCATGTCGCCACGATAGCGTGGCGTTTTCGCCCGGCAAGATGGTGCGCGGGCATTTTGTTGTCCATGCACTGGCCAAGGCCCGGTGCAGCGCCCATATCGCGCGGGATGCCCGAGAAACGCTACACCAAATCGAACCTGCCCGAGAAGATCTGCGCGGCGTGCGGGCGGCCGTTTGCCTGGCGCAAGAAATGGGAGCGCGACTGGGACAACGTGAAAACCTGTTCGGAACGCTGCAAGGGTGACCTGAGGCGCAAGAACCGCCCGGCCTAACCCGCCAACACTCCTGTTTCAGGCCTGCTCGGATATTGCCTCGGCAATCGCCACCTGCTGCCGGGCCTGTTCGAGGTGCAGCAGTTCGACCATCCGGCCATCGACCCGGATCGCGCCCTTGCCGGCATTCTCGGGCAGGGCGAACGCTGCGATCACCGCTTGGGCGTGCGCCAGTTCGGCTGCGCTCGGCGAGAACACAGCATTGCACGGACCGATCTGGTCGGGATGGATCAGCGTCTTGCCGTCGAACCCGAACATCAACCCCTGCCGCGCCTCTGCCTCGAAAACATCCAGATCGCGGAACTCGTTGCACACCCCGTCGAGTACGGCCACGCCATGGGCACGCGCTGCCACCACCGCTAACGACATGATCGGCAGGAAGGGCGTGCGCTCGGGCGTCAGCTTCGCGCGCATTTCCTTGGCGAGATCGTTGACCCCCATCACGAAGAGCGACAGCCGGGTTCCCGCCGACAGCGCGGCGAGCGCATCCAAGTGCGGCACCACGGCGCAGGTCTCGATCATTGCCCACAGTTGCACCCGCGACGGTGCGTCGGATAAAGCTGCGTTGCAGGCTGTGATGTCCGAGGGACGATAAACCTTGGGTACCAGCACCGCGTCGATCTGGGCATGCGCGACGGCGGCGAGATCGTCTTTGCCCCAGGGTGTGTCGAGAGCGTTGATCCGGATCACCAGCTCGCGGTTGCCGAAGCCTCCTTCAGCAGCCGCAGCGATCGCAGCCTCACGTGCGCTTTCCTTGGCCTCGGGCGCGACCGCGTCTTCGAGATCGAGGATGATCACATCGGCAGCCAGGCTGCGCGCCTTGGCCAGCGCGCGCGGATTGGAGGCGGGCATGTAGAGCGCGCTGCGCCGGGGGCGGACGGTTTCGGTCATGGCGGTTGTCCTGGCTGAAGGTCACCCCGGATTAGCACCCAGATAGCGGAAGGCAACCACGGTGAGGTCGTCGCTGGGGTCGGTGCCATCTTCGAACGTGCGCACCTCACCGCACAGGGTGGCGACCATCGCAGCCGCGCTCGACTGGTCGGCGACCAGCGCATCGCGGGTGCGCTTTGTGCCGAACAGCTGCTCCTGCCGGTTCTGCGCTTCGGTCACGCCATCGGTGATCAGCACCAGCGCCTCGCCGGGGAGCAAGGTGAGGTGCTCGGCGGGCCAGGGATAATCCATGATGCAGAACGGCGGCCCACCCTCGAGCGGTTCGTCGATCACCTCGCCTGCGGTGGTGATCCGCAGCGGGTTGTCGTGCCCGGCATTGACCATCTCGACTCGTCCGGTGGCAAGGTCGATCAGGCACAGCAGCATCGTCAGCCCCAACTGGTCGCCGCTGTCGCGCATCAGCTCGGCGTTGAGCATCGCGGCGGTATCGGCCAGATCGCCCGGGCTGCGCAGCATCACGCTGCGCGACAGCGCCTTGGACAGCGCCATGAACAAGGCGGCAGGGACGCCCTTGCCGGTGATGTCGGCGATCAGGATCACCACCCGGTCAGAATCGAGCGGGATGATGTCGTAAAAATCGCCGCCCACCGACTTGGCGGCTTCCAGCTGTGCGGCGATATCGATGCGCGGATCGAGCTTTGCCAGCGCAGCACGATCAGGCAGCATGCCAAGCTGGATTGCGCGCGCTGCGCCCAGTTCGCCCTCGCTGCGGCTTTGTGCATCTCGGAGCACCGCGCGTTCGCGTCGCGCCTCGCGGAACAGCGCGCCGAACACCGCGAGCGCGGCGCCGCTGCCGAGCAACAAAGGCCGCAGCGGATCGAACAGCGTATCGGCCAGGCTGAACAGCAGCCATGATGCCATCGGCAGGACCAGCACCGCGCCTGCGAGCACGGCCCACGTCATACGCCCCCGGGTCTGGCGCGCGGCGAGCAGCAGCAGGATGACCGCCAGAGCCACGCCTGCGATCCATTCGGCAGCTTTGCTCCACATCGGCCGGACCAGCCAGCCACCGCGCCGGATCGCGTCGGCTGCCTGCGCCTGGACCAACACCCCGAACATCTCCGACCCCAAAGGCGTCGCGACGATATCGGGCGAACCTTCGGCGGTCAGCGAGACGATCACCGTCTTGCCGCGCAGCTGCGAGAGGTCGAAGTCCTCGGACAGGATTTCGATCGCCGAATAGACGTGGGCCTGCGGGATCTCGGCAAAATGCAGCCGCATCCGGCCGGATTCGTCGACCGGGATCGTGCGGTCGCCGATCCGCACGCTGCCCGGGGCCATCGTGATCTCAGTGTCCGCACCGCTCTGCTGCTCGAGCGCGACCCGCGCCAACTCGAGCGCAAGCCCGGGCACCACCGCCTCGCCGGTCTGCAGCACCAAAGGCACCCCGCGCACCCGGCCATCGCTGTCGGGCTTGCCGTTGAGCAGGCCGAAGCCCGGTGCGCGCTGCTCGAGCGTTTCGAGGTTGCGCTGGACCAACGGGAAGCGGGGCAGGGCGGCGGGCGGTTTGCCGGTGATCGTCGCCCATTGGGTGAGGCCGGCAGGGTCGGCGCCGCCCAGGGTTACCCCGGCGCGGCCGAGCACCACCGGCGCGGTGCTGATCGCATCGGCAAATTCGTCGTCCATGCTCCCCAGCCCGTCCAGCCAGGCCTCGGTCGCGGGGCTGTCGGGCGGGTACAGCCGGGAGAAGCGCGAGGGGCTGACCGCGTCGGGTTCGGCAAAGATGATGTCGAAGCCGATCGCGCTGGCGCCGCCTTCGGTGAGACGCTGGGTCAGCGTGGCAAACACCCGGCGTGGCCAGGGCCAGCTGCCGATGACATCGAGGCTCTCGTCGCCGATCGCGACGACCCGCACATCGCTGGCCGAAAGATCGCGCGGGGCAAGCCATTGCCAGCCATCGAAAACGGTGTTCTGCGCGCGCGGGCTGAGCGCCAGGCTAAGCAATGCGGCGAGCGCAAACCCCGCCAGCGCCGCCAGCCACAGCGTGCGCGAGGGGAGCGCGGCGGCGCTAGAGGACGACTTCAAGGCCGTCATAGGCGCACAGCACCTCCAGCGGAGCATGCTCGCGGGTCAGTTCCTCGTAGCGGATGCTCTCGGCGTGCATCCGCGCGATGTCGGCGTCCGAATAGACCGGCTCATGGTGGAACAGCGCGAGGCGTTTGGCACGTGCACCATGGCACAGGTCGATCGCGACGATATTGCTCGAATGGCCCCAGTCTTCCTTCATCGAAACGCTGTCGGCGAGCGAATACATCGTGTCGCAGATGACCAGATCGGCCTGGCTGAAGAACTGCTCAACATCGGCCTCGCCGTGCATCTTCTCCATCTTGTGCTCGCTGTCGGTGCTGAACACCGCGACCTTGCCTGCAGCATCGGTGAAGCGGTAACCGAAGCTGCTGTGCGAATGGTGCTGCTCCATCACCTCGACCTGCACCGAGCCGATCTGATAGACCTCGCCCGCGCTCAGCGTCACGAATTCGATTTTTGCGCGCAGCCAGTCGAATGCAACTGGGAACGAGATTTCCTCCTGCTGGCGGCGCAACGCGGTCTCGGCATCGGCATGGCCCGAATGGATGATGATGTGGGCGTTGGGGTCGAACGCCGGCACGAAGAACGGGAAGCCCATGATGTGGTCCCAGTGCAGGTGCGACATGAAGAAGTGATAGACTCGCGCATGCCCCCCGGCGCAGCGGCGCATGGCATCAAGGCCAAAGCCGCGCAGCCCGCTGCCCATGTCGCAGATGATGTAGGGATCGCCCGCCGCCGGATCACCGGCCTCGATCTCGACGCAGGTGGTTGCCCCGCCGAAGGTGCCGCCGGTGGCAAAGTCGAGCTCGTTACGGGTAAAGCCGCGCGCCTCGTTGATATCCGCAAATCTGCGCCCCGATGCGGCAAGCAGTGCATTCGCGACCTTTTCCTGCATGATGGACGCCGTTGCCGCGACTGGCAAAGACCCGCGTGTTCCCCAGAACCGGACCAGCATCCGCACCCCCCTCAGTTCAGTCTACCGCCGGTGCGCCCCGCCGCTGCCGGCATGGTCTATAGTGCATCCTCGATCGTATCGCTGACCACGAACAGCTTGTCGTAGCGGCTGATCGCCAGAATTTCGCGCATCACCGTGTTGGGGCGCGCGAGCGACATCGCCACGTCTGCGGCATCGGCCTCGCGCTTGGCCAGGGTCAGCGCGCGCAGGCCGCGCGACGACATATAATCCAGCCCTGCGAAATCGACCACCAGCTTGCGCCCCGGCGACTCGGCGGCCATCGCGACGCTGCTTTCCAGATGATCGGCAAACGCCTGCGCGGTTGCCTCGTCTACCCGGCCGTCGGGGCTCGCGACAACGCATCCCTGCCGCTCGGTGCTGGACCACTGCATGTCTTCTGCCTTTCGCATCTCGAGCAAAGCGTAGCGACAAATTAACCTCGTGGGAAGTTGCCCTGAGCACCGTGGCTGCAGTGATATGAAAAGGGACAGATTGCTGTCCGGTGCCGCACCGGCTAGTGTCAACTCCAATGGACACTGTACCCGCGCCGAACCCGCATATCACCACGGTGGATTTCGCTCCCGCCGTCCCGCGCAGCCTGTGTACCGATTGCGGTATCTCGCGCAGCAGTGACCCCAAGGCGTGCGGGCGGGCGTGCCAGTTCATCCAGCCCGATTACCCCGCGCTCGAGGCGCAGGCGCACGGGCGCGCGCGCGATATCGGCAAGCAAGACGAACTGTTCTTCGGCCCGTATCAGCGGATGGTGATGGCCGAACTGGTGCCCGCATCCCCCGGAGCGCAATGGACCGGAATCACCACCCGCATCGGCGCGCGGTTGCTGGAAACCGGCGCGGTCGATGCGGTGCTGGCGATCGGCCCGCATCCCGATGATCGCTGGCGCCCGCTGCCGATGCTGATCACCCGGGCTGAGGACATGGCAAAGGTGCGCGGCATGCGGATGGGCTATGCACCGTTGCTGGCGTTGCTCGAACCCGCGCGCGCGGCGGGCCACAAGCGGATCGCGGTGATCGGCATTCCGTGCCAGATCCATGCGCTGCGCGCACTCGAGGCGGAGCTGGGGTTCGAACGGATCTACGTCATCGGCACGCCATGCTCGGACAACACCACCACCGAGAATTTCCACACATTCCTGGGGCTGCTCTCCGACCAGCCCGAGACGATCAGCTATCTGGAGTTCCGCGCCGATTACCACGTCGAGCTGCGGTTCGATGATGGCAAGACCCGGGACATTCCGTTCCTGCAGCTGCCGATCTCGGACCTGCCGGGGGATTTCTTTCCGCTGACCTGCCGGACCTGTGTCGATTACACCAATGTGCTCGCGGACATCACGGTGGGGTACATGGCGGGGCAGGGCAAGCAATGGCTGCTGGTGCGCAACGAACGCGGCGAGGAGCTGGTGCGGCTGCTGGGCGATGAACTGCACTGCGCCGAGGTCGGCAGCGCGGGCAAAAGGGCAGGGCCGGTCAAGGGCTTCAAGACCAACACCGAACTGGCGGCAGGCGGTCTGCCACTGCGGCGGATGCCCAAGATGCTGCGCAGGATCTTTGGCTGGCTGATGCCGCGCATCGGCCCGCGGGGCAAGGAGTTCGCCCGCGCGCGGCTCGAGATGAAGGCGATCGAAACCGTGCTCCACCTGCGCCGCGCAGAACCTGCGCGAATGAAGACGATGATCCCCGATCACATCTGGGCTTTGGTCAAGCCGTACGGGATCGAGCCGAAGCCCGGGGAGCGGCACGAGCCAAGCGACGCCTAACGCGCCATCTCTCGTCACCCCCGCGAACGCGGGGGTCCCGCTTTTTTGCCACCTTCGCCCACAAGCGTCATTCCCGCGTTCGCGGGAATGACGGGGTTGGGAGGTGCTGAGGTCAGCTACGCCGAACCGCGATCCAGATGGTGTGGCGTGCGCCGCGGCCCGATGCGGTGGCGCGGACGGTTTCTTCGGACACATCGAAGCCCGCCTTGCGCAGCCGTGCGGTAAAGCGCGGATCGGGCCCGCTCGACCATACAGCCAGCACGCCGCCGGGGCGCAAGGCCGCGCGCGCCTCGGATAGCCCGGCAAGCGTGTAGAGCGCATCGTTGCCTTCGCGCGACAGGCCATCGGGGCCGTTATCGACATCAAGCAGGATCGCATCATACCGGCCGCGCCCGGCGCGGATCAATCCGCCGACGTCCTGCACACAGACCTGCACCTGCGGACTGTCCAGGGTGCCTTCGTGAAGATGCGCCATCGGTCCGCGCGCCCAGTCGACGATTTCGGGGACCAGTTCTGCCACGGTGATCTGGGCTTGCTGCCCGAAGGAGGCGAGCGCGGCGCGCAGGGTGAAGCCCATGCCCAGCCCGCCGATCAGCACTGCGGGCTTTTCAACATCGGTCAGCCTGGCCTGTGCGAGCGTGGCGAGCGCCTCTTCCGACCCGCTCAACCGGCTGTTCATCAACTCGTTGGCGCCGAGCATGATCGAGAATTCGGTCCCGCGGCGGATCAAGCGCAGGGGATCGCCGCCGCCGGGGACGACGGCGGTCGCAAGGAGTTCACGCGGGATCATGAAGCCTGACCGGGATTATTGGCCAAAGCGCATACGCTCGGTTATCTGCGCTTCTTGCGCGCGGCATACCGCGCATCGCGCTTCTGCTTCTTTTCCGCCTCGGTTTCGACGACCTGCTGCGCGGCGTTTTCGGCCTCGGCTTCGGCAGCGGCGATCTTGGCGGCGGCGTCGATCTTGGCCTGCTCGCGTTCGGCGATCTTCTCGGCGCGCTTGGCGGCCTGGGCAGCTTCCTTGGCTTCTTGTGCAGCCAGACGCTGGGCCACGACTTCGGGATCGGGCGCAGGCTTAGCTTTCAGCTTGTCGAGTGCTGCCTGCCGCGCCTTCTGCGCGAGGGCCTGACGTTCCTGAAAGCCCGGATCCTTGTAACCTGCCATGTTATCTCAATTCTTCATTCTGATTCGGGAAGGTGCCGCGCACGATCGACCCGATATGCCACGCAGACCATCTGCGCGGATCGTTGATTGCGCCGCCTTAGTCCAGCGGCCTGCAGAACGCAAAGATTGAAGCTCTTGCCGGTCGAGCAATCACGCAGTTTCTCCGCTGTGCAGGCCTCGCGACGGGCGGCATTGCGGGCATTGCCCAGATTTACCCGTCGTAACCCGGAACCACTTCATCGCTGTGCCGTAATCCTCGCCAAGATGACCGAAGACCGGCATCGAGCTATCACGGGAGACTAACATGGGTTTGATTCTGGCGCTGATTATGGGCGGTATTATGGGTTGGCTCGCCAGCAAGGTCATGAACCGCGATGCGCAGATGGGCGTTTTCTGGAATGTCGTCGTCGGCTGTATCGGATCGATTTTGGGCCGCTTTCTACTGGGTGGTCTCATCGGCGGTGGCAGCCTGCGCGCGAATGCGTTTGATCCGCTGACGCTGCTGACCTCGTTTATCGGTGCAGTCATTCTGCTTGCGATCGTAAACATGATCCAACGCGGCCGTGCCCGCTAAGAGCATCCAACCCCTTCTATTGCGCAGGTGAAAGCATAGCGATCTTGCGCAGGCCGACTCAGTTACGGGGAGCAGCGGGCGAATTTGCCTTCTGCTCCCCGAATGCTGTTTACCAGCCGCGTTATCGATCAGGTATATTAAGAGCAATCGCCTCACCAATTGCCATTGACACTGTCAGGTCCTAAGGACGGTGCGCCCGGGCAGGATTATGGCTTGCACGTGGTGACTTAATTGGATAACACAGTGCCATGCAGTCCGGGACCCGCGGTGGCGGTGTTCCGGCTATAAAGCCTCCGGTTCCGGGCGGGTCTGGCTCTCGCAGCGCGGGACGATCAGGGCCGCAACTGGCGCGGTGGCGGGGTTTGGACGGATCTGGCGATGAATTACGAAAGCAGTTTTGGCGGAGATTCGATTACCGCGCGCAGCGAAGATCTCTACGGATCGGACGTTGACGAAACCGTAAAAAAGAAGCGCCGCAACACCATTATCGGGGTGGTTATCGCGATCGCGCTGCTGATTGCAGCCGGCCTATACTTTTTTGGCGGCGACGCGGAAACCGCTGCGGGCGAAGGCGCGCAGGCAGGAGCAGGCGGCAGCGATTCGCAGGCGCCGGCGGTTACCGTCATCGTGCCGGGTTCCGGGTCGGTCGAACGCGTGATCAACGCCACCGGTACGCTGGCGGCACGCCGCGAGATGCCCGTGGGTATCGCCGGAGAAGGCGGTCAGGTCATCCGCGTGCTGGTGCAGCCGGGTGACTGGGTCAGAACCGGCCAGGTGCTCGCAATCATCGACCAGGATGTCCAGGCCCAGCAGGCGCGCTCGCTTGCCGCGCAGATCGAGGTCAGCCAGGCCGATTCGGTGCTGGCACAGAGCGAACTCGACCGAGCGCTGCAGCTGGTTGATCGCGGTTTCATTTCCAAGGCTGATGTCGATCGCCGCCGCGCGACGCGCGATTCTTCAGTGGCCCGCGTAGAGGTTGCGCGCGCCCAGCTGCGCGAGGCGCAGGCCCGTAACGGACGCCTGAATATCCGCGCGCCTGAATCAGGTCTGGTGCTCGAGCGCAATGTCGAGCCGGGCCAGGTTGTTGGCGCAGGAACCGGCGTGCTGTTCCGGCTGGCCGCAGGCGGCGAAATGGAATTGCGCGCTCAGATGGGGGAGGCCGACCTTGCCAATCTGAGCGTTGGCGTGCGCGCCGAAGTCCGCCCTGTGGGTGCCGGACGGACCTTTACCGGCCAGGTCTGGCAGCTTGCCCCGGTGATAAACGAAACCTCGCGTCAGGGTATCGCGCGAATCGCGCTGTCGTATGACAAGGCGCTGCGCCCCGGCGGCTTTGCCAGCGCCGCGGTAATCAGCGGCTCGTCGCAGTCACCCGTGCTGCCTGAATCGGCAGTACTGAGCGATGACAAGGGCAGCTATGTCTATGTCGTCGGCAAGGATAACAAGGTCGAGCGGCGCGATGTTACCACCGGTACGGTAACCCCGCGCGGCATCGCGATCGTCAGCGGCATCACCGGCCAGGAGCGCGTCGTGCTCTATGCAGGCGGCTTCCTCAATCCCGGTGAAACCGTGCGTCCGCAGGCCCAGGGCGCCAAGGCCAGCTGATTGCCTGCCGGTTGTCGAACAGGGGCATGCGTTGGTCGAGCCGTGGGTATGGATAGCGGGGTTTTGGACGGCATTGCCTGCGTGGCCCTTGCATCTGGCCGTATCAGGATGCCGTAACTGTATACAGGCCGGGTTTCCGGCGGGTTGAGGATTGAGCGATGAACTTCCGGAACATGTCGGCGTGGTCGATCCGCAACCCGATCATCCCGCTCGTCTTCTTCACGGGACTGCTGTTCGCGGGCATTCTCAGCTTCATGCGGATGGATGTCGTCAACCAGCCCGACATCGATTTTCCGGCAGCGCAGATTATGATTTCGCAGCCGGGCGCTGCGCCTACCGAGATCGAAAACCAGATCACCCAGCGGATCGAGGCTGCGGTGCGGGGTATCAATGGCGTCAAGAACATCAGTTCGACCGCGAGCGAGGGTAGCTCAAGCACCTTTGTCGAATTCGAGATCGGCACCGACACCATCGAGGCGGTGAACGAGGTCAAGAACGCGGTCGATCAGATCCGCGGCAATCTTCCTGAGGGCATCCTTGAACCGTCGGTGACCAAGGTCGATGCCACTGGTGAACCGATCGCTTATTTCGCGGTCGAAGCCGATGACATGACAATCGAGCAATTGAGCTGGTTCGTCGATGACACGGTCACCAAGCGGCTGCTGTCGATCGACGGCATGGCCGAAGTCGATCGCTTTGGCGGGGTCGATCGCGAAATCCGGGTGATCCTCGACCCTGCACGGATGCAGGCGCTGGGCGTGACCGCAAGCGTGGTCAACAATGCGCTGCGCCAGATCAACGTCGATGCCGCCGGTGGCCGTGCCGATGTTGGCGGGACCCGCCAGTCGCTGCGCGTGCTGGGCAATGCCGATACCGCGTTCGAGCTGTCGCAAATCCAGGTGCCGCTGGGCGGCGGGCGCACGATCAAGCTGACCGATGTTGCGACCGTGAGCGACGGTTTCGGCGAGCCGACCTCGATCAGCAAGGTGCGCAACAAGGAGGTCGTCAACTTCGCGATGACGCGCTCCAGGGGGGCATCGGACGTTACCGTCTACGACGACGCGATCCTGGCGATGGAAGAGCTCAAGGAGCAGAATCCCGGGGTCAGGTTCATCCGGCTTGGCTCGAGCGTCGATTACACCAAAAGCCAGTATGAAAGCTCGATCGCTTCGATGATCGAAGGCGCGGTGCTCGCCGTGGTTGTGGTGTTCTTCTTCCTGCGCGACTGGCGCGCGACGATCATCTCGGCGATCGCCATCCCCTTGTCCGCAATCCCGACCTTCTGGTTCATGGATCTGCTGGGTTTCAACCTCAACTTCCTCTCGCTGCTCGCATTGGGTCTGGTGGCAGGGGTGCTGGTCGATGACGCGATCGTGGAGATCGAGAACATCGTGCGCCACATGCGCATGGGCAAATCGGCCTATCAGGCCTCGATCGATGCCGCTGATGAAATCGGTCTCGCGGTGGTTGCAACCTCGTTCTGCATCGTCGCGGTGTTCCTGCCGGTGGGCCTGATGCCCGGCATTTCGGGCCAGTTCTTCAAGAATTTCGGAGTCACCGTCGTGATTTCGGTGCTGATGAGCCTTGCGGTAGCGCGTATGATCACGCCGATGGTCGCGGCGTATTTCCTCGAGGCCAAGGGCCACGCCGAGCATGGCGGTGGCAGGATGATGGACCGCTATATGCGGATACTGGCCTGGTCGCTCGACCAGAGCCGCGCACGCGCGTTCCGCGGTGAAAACCCGCGCTTCGGCCGCAAGGTTGCCGCCATGTTCCTTGATCATCGTATCTGGATGATGGGTGTCGGCTTGTTTGCGTTCGTCATCACGATCGTTCTGTTCGCGGTCACCCCGGTGCAGTTCCTGCCGAAGACCGACGAAGACAACAGCCGCATCCAGATCGAGATGGTTCCGGGCACCACGCTCGAGCAGACCGAGGTCGTCGCCGACAAGGTTGCCGCGATCATGTACCAGCAGCCCGAGGTCGAGCGTGCGCTGATCCGCATCCGCGAGGGCAATGGTACGATCTTCGTCACGTTGAAGGACGATCGCGAGAAGACCTCGATCGAGTTCGAGCGTGATCTGGCCGAGACGCTGCAGGCGGTCCCCGATGCGCGTGTCAGCTTTGCCTCGCAATCGGGCGGCGGTGGCACCAACCGCGACATCTCGATCATGCTCACCGGGTCTGACCCCGAGAAATTGTACGAGACTGCAGGCACGCTCGTCGAGCAGATGAAGGGCGTGAAGCTCATTACCGGCCCACGGGTGAATGCCGACATGCGGCGTCCGGAGATCATCATCAAGCCCCGTGCCGATCTGGCCGCCCAGCTGGGTATAACGACAGCTGCGCTCAGCCAGGCGATCCGTATCGCGACTTTGGGCGAGATCGAGCAGAACTCCGCGCGCTTCTCGCTGTCTGACCGCCAGATCCAGATCCGCGTCGTGTTGCCCAAGGAATCGCGCAACGATTTCAACACGATCCAGAACCTGCCGGTGCAGACTGCCGCCGGTGGCTCGGTTCCGCTCAACCGCGTCGCCGATATCTCGTTCGGGTCGGGGCCGACGACGATCCAGCGCTACAACCAGGAACGCCGTGTGTTCATCGGTGCCGATCTGGCTCAGGGCGTGGTGACCGGCGAGGCGATGACCGCGATCAACAACCTGCCGATCATGAAGAACCTGCCCACTGGTGTTGGCAACAAGCCCTTCGGCGAACAGGAATGGCAGGCCGAACTCGCGGTCAACTTCGTCATCGCGTTGGTATCGGGCATCCTGCTGGTATTTGCGGTGCTGGTGCTGCTATACAAGCGTCTGATGTCGCCGCTGGTCAACATGGGCTCGCTGGCGCTGGCACCTTTGGGCGGCATCTTCCTCGTGTGGGTCGTCGGCCAGCCGGTCTCGATGCCGGTGCTGATCGGGGTGCTGATGCTGCTGGGGATCGTGTCCAAGAACTCGATCCTGCTGATCGATTTTGCCATCGAGGAAATGCAGCGCGGCGTGCCCAAGTTGGAGGCCATCCTCGAAGCGGGGCACAAGCGTGCACAGCCGATCGTGATGACCACCGTGGCGATGACCGCAGGCATGGTGCCCACCGCCTTGTCGCTGTCGGGTGATGGCGCGTTTCGTGCGCCAATGGGCACGGTGGTGATCGGCGGCCTGATTGTCTCGACGTTGCTGACATTGGTGATCGTGCCTGCGGGCTTCAGCCTTGCCGATGGCGTCGAAAAGCGTGTCGGGCCATGGCTGAGCAAGAAGCTGCTCACCTACAAGACCGGTGACAATGCCGATGACCAGGCGATGATGGCTGGGGGCAAGCCGCACGGGATTCAGCCCGCGGAGTGACCGGCAGACGTTGGTCATGACCGCACCAGGCCTGCCAAGAAGCGCTGATCCCGCTTGGCGCATCCGGGCTATCGCCACCGGCATGCTGGTGGTGATGGCAGCGGTGTTCCTCGCCGCGCATTGGGCCGAGGGGCATGTCGACGTGCGCTGGGGCTATGTCCGCGCCTTTGCCGAGGCCGCGATGGTAGGCGGGCTGGCCGACTGGTTCGCGGTGACAGCCTTGTTCCGCCATCCCTTGGGCCTGCCGATCCCGCACACCGCGATCATCCCGCGCAACAAGGACCGCATCGGCGACACGATGGCGCAGTTTTTGCGCAGCAATTTCCTGACGCCGCTGGTGGTCGCGCGGCGGATGCGGACGATGAACGTCGCCGGTGCTGCCGGTCGTTTCCTCGTGCAGCCCACCGGCGGCGAGGGGCGGCTGCGGCTGGGCGCATCGAACATGATCGCCGATGTGCTCGAATCGCTCGACCAAGACCGGCTGGGCGGCAACGCCAAGGAGGCGCTCCGGGTCCAGCTCGACCGGCTCGACGTCGCGCCGCTGCTCGGGCAGATCCTCACCGCCGCGATCGCCGACAACCGCCATCTGCCGCTGATGGACGGGATCATCAAATGGACCCAGCGCACGCTGTTTGCCAATGAAGAGGTGCTGCGCGACATGGTGCGCAACCGCGCCAACACGATCATGCGCTGGACTGGCCTCGACGAGCGGCTCGCGACGGGAATCGTCGATGGCCTGCACAACCTGCTGTTCGATATGGCCGAGGACACCAACCATCCCTTGCGCGGCAAGGTCGAGGAGGGGCTCGAGACGATGGCGTTCCGGCTGCTCAACGATTCCGAGATGCAGGGCAAGGTCGCAGGGATCAAGGCCGAGATGCTCGCCAACCCGGCGATGGCGCGCTGGCTTGAGGGCCTTTGGGAGCGCAGCCGCACCGCGCTGATCCGCGCCGCACGCGACCCCGATCATGCGCTCTCGGGCCAGTTCGGCGACGGCCTGCGGCAGATCGGCGAGGCGCTCCAGACCGACACGCGGATGCAGACCCAGATCAACCGTTTCGCGCGCCGGACCTTGGTGGGTATCGCCAACCGCTATGGCGACCAGATTGTCCGGCTGGTGTCCGAAACGGTCCACCGCTGGGATGCGCGCACGATCACCGACCGGGTCGAGAACGCGGTCGGCAAGGACCTGCAGTTCATCCGGATCAACGGCACGCTGGTCGGCGGGCTGGTCGGGCTGACGATCCATACGGCGGTGGTGTGGTTGTAAATAAATCCTCCCCCAGACAAGCTCGGGGAGGATTTAGGCGGCGCGCATAGCATCCCCCATCGCCCGCACCGCCTCGACCTTGGCGAAAAGCGGACCCCAGTCGTCGCGTTCGGCGATCGCGGCCCAGATCGCCTCGACCTCACCGATCAGCATCGATTGTGGTGCATCGCCGTGCCAGTACGCATGGTCACGCGACCGCGCGGAGACATAGCCCGCCTTGATCGCGCCGAACGCCGCCCACAAGGCTTCGCTTTCGGTGCCGACCAGATCGGCAGGGCACTCAGGTTCCGCATCGCCCATCCACGCGAAGAAGAACGCGTCGATGCCGACCCCGCCCTGCATCATCACCGCCTCGGCCGCCGCGACCAAGGCGCGGTCCGCCTCGAGCCCCTGGCTCACCACCCCCAGCCGCCAGCAGAACCGCCGCACCAGCGCCTGCTGGTACAGCGGCGCAAAGCGTTCGAGCGCGGCGATCAGCGGCGGCGCATCGCTGATCAGCCGCAGGGCGACCGCAAGCTGCCCCAGGTTCCAGTGGATCGCCTCGGGCTGGCGGGCAAAGGCATATAGCCCCGAATGATCGAAATACGCCGCAGTGAACCCCGGCTCCCAGGTCGGCGCAAACCGCCATGGGCCATAGTCGAAGCTCTCGCCGGTGATGTTCATGTTGTCGGTGTTGAGCACGCCGTGGACGAACCCTGCGACCATATAGCTCGCCGCCAGGTCCGCCATCCGCTCGACCGCAAGGGTCAGCAGCAGCGCCGCGTCGTTCTCTCCACTCTGGCCATCGTACAGCGTATCGAGCGCGTATCGGACCACCCTGCGCATCTTGTCGGCATCGTCCTCGAACGCGATCCGCTGGAAGGTACCGAAGCGGATATGGCTGTGGCTCAGCCGCACCATCACCGCCGATCGGGTGGGCGAAGGCTCGTCGCCGCGCCACAGTTCCTCGCCGGTTTCGATCACCGAGAAGGTCTTGGAGGTGTGCACGCCCAATGCCTCGAGCATCTCGGTAGCGAGGATCTCGCGCACCGCACCTTTCAGCGTCAGGCGTCCGTCGCCATCGCGGCTGAACGGGGTCTGCCCCGATCCCTTGGTGGCCAGGTCGAGCAACCGCCCGGCATCGTCGCGCAGCTGCGCGAACAGGAACCCGCGCCCGTCGCCGATCTGCGGATTGTAGGTGCGGAACTGGTGGCCGTGATAGGCGAGCGCCAGCGGCTGCGGCAGGTTGCCGGGCAAGGCTTCGAACCGCCCGAAATGCCGCGCCCATGCGGCGTCATCGAGGCTATCGAGCCCGACGGTCGCGGCATGCCGATCGTTGCGGAAGCGCAGCACCGTCTGCGGAAAATCCGCCGCCTTGACCGGGTGGGCGATGGCGTCGGCAATCGACAGGATCGCGGGATCAGCGCGGGTGGAAGCGGCTTGCGGTTCTGATGTCATCCAGCGATAGTGGGGTTCCAACGGAGCCCGCGCAACCATGTCCAAGCCAGATCAACCCTATAGCGATGGTTTCTGGTGGTCGAACGACGGCCTTCGGCTGCATTTCCGCGATTATCCCGCGCGCCCCGAAAACGCGCACCGCCCCCCGGTGATCTGCATCCCCGGGCTGACCCGCAACGCGCGCGATTTCGAACAGGTCGCCGCGCGACTGGCGGGCGACTGGCGGGTGATCTGCGTGGACCTGCGCGGGCGCGGCGACAGCGCCTATGCCAAGGACGCGATGAGCTATGTGCCCTTGACCTATGTCCAGGACATGGAGGCGCTGCTGCGTGAGCAGAAGATCGAGCGGTTCGTTGCGATCGGCACCTCATTGGGCGGTCTGATCACCATGCTGCTCGCCTCGACCCGCCCGGGGCGCGTGGTGGGCGCATTGCTCAATGATGTCGGCCCGCAGATCGAGCCGGCGGGGCTGGCGCGGATCCGCGATTATGTCGGCCAGGGGCGATCGTTCCCCACCTGGATCCACGCCGCCTGGGCCTTGTCCGAGGTGCAGGGCGCGGTGTTCCCCGGCTACGGTGTCAGCGACTGGCTCGACATGGCGAAGAAGGCAATGAAGGTCGGCGCAGGGGGGCGGATCGTCTATGATTACGACATGAAGATCGCAGAGCCGTTCGCGGTTCCCGGCGGCGAGGCGGGGGTCGATCTGTGGCCGACGCTCGCCGGGCTCTCCCCGGTGCCGGTGCTGCTGGTGCGCGGCGCGCTGTCTGATCTGTTCAGCGTGGCGACTGCGCAGCGGGTGCTGGGCGTGCTGCCGCATGGCCGCCTGCTCACGGTCGCGAACAAGGGCCATGCGCCCTCGCTCGAGGAGCCCGAGGTCACCGATGCGATCCAGACATGGCTTGCCCAGGTCGATGCCACCGCGCTTGCGACCCAGGGCTGAGCGGTTATAGCCCCGCATCTATGAAGCCTCCGATCAAAGCCGTGTCGAACCCGGCGCGCATCCTGCACCTGCACAGCACGTTCGATCTGGGCGGCAAGGAGGCGCGCGCGGTGCGGCTGATGAACCATTTCGGCGGCACCGCGCAGCACACCATCCTGACCGCGGTGCCCGGTGCGCTGGGTGCGCGCGCCGCGATCGCTCCGGGCATCCGCGCCGATTTCCCGGAGAACGCCCCCTCGCTGGCGGGCAAGCCCAGCATCGCGCGCTACCGGGTGTTCGTCGAGTATTTCAAGCAGTTCGACCTCATCCTCAGCTATAACTGGGGCGCGATCGATGGCGTGATGGCGCGCACGCTGTTCGCCGGGCAGACCCGGCTGCCGCCGGTGATCCATCACGAGGATGGCTTCAACGAGGACGAGGCGGTTCGGCTCAAGCGCAAGCGCAACTGGTTCCGCATCGTCGCGCTCGCGCGCACCGAGGCTCTGGTGGTGCCCTCGCACACGCTCGAGCGGATCGCGTTCGATGTGTGGAAGCAGCCCGACAGCCGGGTGCGGCGGATCGCCAACGGCATCGATATCGCCGCCTATGCCAAGCGCCCGCAGCGCGGCGCGCTGCCCGGCTTCCAGCGCCGCGATGGCGAGATCGTCATCGGCACGCTGGCTGGCCTGCGCGCGGTCAAGAACCTGCCGCGGCTGGTCCGCGCGGTTGCCGCGCTCGACAGGCCGGTGCGGCTGGTGATCGTGGGCGAGGGGCCCGAGCGCGCGGCCATCGAGGCCGAGGCGGCGCGGCTGGGGCTGGGCGACCGGCTGCTGATGCCCGGGTTCCTCAAGAACCCTGCGCGCTATATCGGGCTGTTCGATATCTTCGCCTTGTCATCGGACAGCGAGCAGCAGCCGATCTCGGTGATGGAGGCGATGGCGGCAGGCCTGCCGGTGGCAGCGCCGATGGTCGGCGATGTCGCGCATATGGTCACGCCCGACAATGCGATCCTGCTCGCCGAGCCGGGCGATGAGGCGGGGTTGACCGATTGCCTGCGGCGTCTCGCCAGCGATCCCGCGCTGCGCGCGTCGCTGGGCGCCGCCAACCGCGTCAAGGCCGCCGAAGAGTTCGACGAACGCAAGATGATCGAACGCTACGCCGCGCTCTATGGCCGCGCGATGGGACGGCCCGAATTCGGGCGGTGAGGGGGTAGCGGCGCACCCGCACCTAGTCCCGCCCAGCCCGAGCCTGTCGAAGGCCCCGCACCCAAGCCCGCCCAACACTCCCGTCATGCTGAACTCGTTTCAGCACCCATCGCGCGTCCGGGTGAGGATGGTGCGAGAGAAGAAATGGCCGCTGAACCAATCCCTGCGTTAAGCGTCGCCGAAGGGGTACAGGGTGGCGGAAAGGGGGAGAGGGGCAGGAGGTCGGCGGTAAGGGCATCGAAAGACCCAACCCGCCCAACTTCATCGTCACCCCCGCGAAGGCGGGGGGCCCGCTACCGCACGAACGTCGGTGCAAAAAGCGGGATTCCCGCCTACGCGGGAATGACGGGAAGGCAGAGCACATCGTTTTCCGGCGAAAGCCGGAATCCAGGGCGGCTGCCGTGCCACCCAACCCCTGGACTCCGGCGTGCGCCGGAGAACGGCAAGCCATCGCTGGCCATAAATCTGTTGGATTTGCGCCTGCACCCCTCCCGCTCCTGGAAACGCGCAAAGGCGGCGGGCCGGGGACGGTCCGGTCGAGACCGGAAGCGTGCGGCGGACTGGCGGATGATTTGGGCAAAGCCTCATTCCGCCAAGGGCTGATGGTCCTTCCTGCGTGGTCTTGCGGTGGCATCTGCGCGGCGAGGAAGGAAATCCAAAGCGACCGCACGCTGACCGTCTGCCTGCTGGGTTCGGCTCTCCGATGGGCGTCCGAGCTCTCGCGAAAAGCCCGCCCACCAACCCCAACCCGCCGCCCCCGGACGATCCCGGGAAAGCACATGCCTTGAGGCCGTACCGGGCAGATTTGGTACGGAGGCGGGGATTGTTTAACCTATTTGGTTGTATCTTTCAAGCCAAGTATGCCGTTCGATATCAAATTTGTCCTGGAACCTATTTCTCCCGACGCGGGCGCACGTCGGCAAACACATTTTGCAACGCTAATGAAACGCGAATTACGCCTGCTTGTGCAGCTTGCGAGGGGCTGGTTTCCCTCTGCCGGACGCGTTCCGCAACAGATTTGTCTTCGCTTACGCTATCATCGGTCAATCCAAAGCTTGGCTTTATCATGCTTCAGTCTCCTCCGTGTACGCGTTTGAGACGGTTTGGTTAGCCGAACCATACCTACGGTGAAAATATCTTGGGTTTAAACGGGCTTCAAAAAAATGCTTGCGCTTCACCCACACGAACCCCTCGGCCCGAGTTATCATGGCAACGTCTATCGGACCACCCACCGACTCAGCATCCGCTGAGAATTTTCGTTTCAATGACGTTATATTGACCAAGCTCTCGCTAAGGGCAGCCAGCTCCTGTTTCGGCATCGAGCGAATGATGTCTGACAGTTGTTCTTTAGAGGATTTCAGATGTTGAGGAACGAGAGTGTCACGAAACTCGTCCATGATTGCGGCCGACGCGGCTCCAAGGGCACCCACGATCGTTCCAGTTGTGTCACCGTCAAGATCTTGAAGGCTTTCCTCCAACCGTTCAGCAAGAGAGTTCAACGATCCTTCAAAAAAATCTACACACAATTGTAGGAACTGATTGTCTAATCCGTAAATGAACCTATCAACCATTTCCTTTTGTGCAAACGGTAAAACCGTAGAAATGGGATATAATGCTCGATCAACATCAAATTTCCTAGTTTGTTTGTATTTGAGTTTTCCCGCTACTACTCCGTAGATTTCATAGGAAACTAAAGAAGGAAAAATTTCATCTTCTCCAAATCCCGCAAAAACTAGTCCGGTCAATCTTTCTGGAATGTATTCATGAATAAGACACAAGCTGCCTGCTCGCACGAGCAATTTAATAACCTCGTCTGGAAATACTGTTTCGTCAAAAACTATTTTTATAGCGTCATTGATATGGGCATCGTGCGCCGCAATTACATGATCTTCGCTTATGTCTACGCACCAGTCGTGCCCTGTGCTAGATGAAAGCCTATCGATATGCGAACTAACTAATTTCAAGTCCGCGTCCAAGAAGACTTTCGCCAGTTTCTCAGGAGTAAAATCTTGAGCATCTTCTGGTAGTGATCGGAGCGCGTCGACTATTCGGCCAAACTCGTCCGCTCTCTGCATCTTAATCTGTTCAAATAATGGTGTGACAGAGAATACAATATTTTCAGCTATCGTATTCTCTGGAGCGCTGAGATTTTCTAAGTGAGATAGAAAATCTTCGGAAAATTTAAAAACGGTAGATGATTTATTTTTGCATACGGTGTCACGATAGCGCTTCGCTATCACCTCGATTGGTATGCCTTGAACCTCAGGATTATTATAAACCATGAGTCCAATTGGATCATGGTTTGTAATCTCAAAAATCTTATCGGCGGAATTGTATACTTTTTGAGCGCCACCAACGCCAATTGTGACGGCGCTATCAGCTGCAAGAGTAACCGCAAGCTTGTTTAAAACCGCAATCTCGGCAGTCATTTCACCTCTCCTTATGAGGCCCGAATTCTGGGGTCGGCATCAAAATTCAGAATTAGGTTGTGAAAAAGGGTCTAATGACAAATCTCGTATCCGTAACATGAAAATGCTGCCGTAATGGACCAATTTGCAGGGCCCCTCAAATCAATTCATCCTCATCCAACAGCCTATCGTTCAACAACCCATCGGTAATCTGATCCACCCGTTGCTCGACATCGCCAAAGCGCATCACCTCGGCGATGTGGACCAGTGCATCGCCCTGGTTGACCACGGGGAGCACCGCGTGGCCGATGATCATGCCGTCGATCGGCGCGCGGATGTCTTCCGGGTCGTCGCCGAAGATTCCCGCGACGCGGCCGATGATGTCGCCCTTGTGCACCGCGTCGCCCGATTTCTGCTGGAGCACGCATAACCCGCCGCGCGGGGCGCGGACCCAGATCGAGCGGCGGGAGCGGGCAGGGATGGTGACCTGGGTCGCCTCGGGGTGCGGCTGGATCATGCCCAGATGCGCCATGACGTTGAGCACGCCGTTGACGCCGCAGCGCACCGAGAGCTCGTCGAAGCGCAGCGCCTCGCCCGCTTCGAGCAGCAGCATGTCGACGCCTTCGCCGCGCGCGATATCGCGCAACGAGCCGGGGCGCAGCGGGCTTTCGATCACCGCATGCGCGCCGAACAGCATCGCCAGCTCGCGCAAGGGGGCATTGTCGGGCGCGATGCGGATCTGCGGCAGGTTGTAGCGGTGCACGGCAGCGGAGTGGATATCGATGCCCAGCGAACAGTGGCAGATCACCTCCTTGAGGAAGGTGTTGGCGAGCTGCGCTGCGAGCGATCCCTTGGCGCTGCCGGGGAAGGAGCGGTTGAGATCGCGCCGGTCGGGCAAATAGCGGCTGTGCGCCTGAAAGCCGAAGATGTTGACCGCCGGCAGGAACAGCACCGTGCCCGCCATGGTCTGTGCGTCGAGCTTTGGCAGCAATCGCTGGATCACCGCGGTTCCGGTGATCTCGTCGCCATGGATCGCAGCCGAGACGAAGATGCACGGGCCGGGGCGCTGGCCATGCAGCACGCGGACATACAGGCTGGCGGGTAGCCCGGTGGCGGTGTTGCTGACCGGAAGCGCGATCGTTTCGCAGCCGCCGGGTTCGACCACCATATCCGCGATGGCGAAGGGCGTGGCTTTGCCTGGGATGGGGGTGGGGGCGGCGGGTTCTGCGGTGCTTTGGCTGTCGGTCAATCTGGCCCCCCGGCTGGCCCTGATGGAATGCGTCCGGCTTGCGCGCGGGGCCAGCGGGGAGTATGGCGCGCAGGCATCGACCGGCGCAATACCATTTGTCGTGCGCCCGATCGCTTTTGTCTTGTCGCGTGCTTGACAGCATCGGCGACTCCGCTTATGCGCGGCATTCATTTTCATTAAGCGGCTTCAAAACAGGCGACGCATCTAAAAATGCGTGTGTCCTGTGTTTTGCGCTTTTTGGCCGTGAAGCTATGAGATGGGGTTAGCGACAGTCCGCGCCCTGTGGAGCAGGAGAAGTATTAAGTGGCACGTATCGCCGGGGTCAATATCCCTACCAACAAGCGCGTAATCATTGCGCTGACCTACATTCATGGAATCGGGCGCACCAAGGCGCTTGAAATCGCCGACAAGCTGGGCATCGACCACGCTCGCCGCGTTCAGGACCTGAGCGACGCCGAAGTGCTGCAGATCCGCGAAAGCATTGACGCTGACCACACCGTGGAAGGCGATCTTCGTCGCCAGACCGCGATGAACATCAAGCGTCTGATGGATCTGGCCTGCTATCGCGGCCTGCGTCACCGCAAGGGCCTTCCGGTCCGCGGCCAGCGCACGCACACCAACGCCCGCACCCGCAAGGGCAAGGCCAAGGCGATCGCCGGCAAGAAGAAGTAAGGACGTCGGGGCGCACCAGCTGCGTCCCGCCCTTGTTTCATTCTTCCAAGCACCCTCCCTGTTTCGTGCAGGGCATTATTTTCCAGGATAACACATTATGGCACGCGAACCGCAAAGGCTCAAAAAGCGCGAGCGCAAGAACATCTCGGCCGGCATTGCCCACGTCAACGCCAGCTTCAACAACACCATGATCACCATCACCGATGCTCAGGGCAACACGATCAGCTGGTCGTCTGCCAGCACGATGGGCTTCAAGGGCAGCCGCAAGTCGACCCCGTATGCCGCACAGGTCTGTGCCGAAGACGCGGGCCGCAAGGCAGCCGAACATGGCGTCCGTACGCTCGAAGTCGAAGTCAAGGGCCCGGGTTCGGGTCGTGAATCGGCACTGCGGGCCTTGCAGGCTGTTGGCTTCACCATCACATCTATCCGCGATGTGACGCCGATCCCCCATAACGGGGTTCGTCCGTCCAAGCGGCGCCGCGTCTGACACCCAGGCTGTCAATGGGGGTGGCGGACGCGTCATCTCATGAAATTTCCGGCCAGGGCTCCCAAGCGCATCCTATAGCGCCGCCCTCGCCCAACACTCAGGGGAAGTCCATGACTGTCAACATCAAGAACTGGCAGGAACTGAAGAAGCCGAACGGTCTTGAAATCAAGACCGGCGGTGATCCCAAGCGCAAGGCTACCTTTGTCGCAGAGCCGCTCGAGCGGGGCTTTGGCCTGACGCTCGGCAACGCCCTGCGCCGGGTGCTGCTGTCGTCACTCCAAGGCGCGGCCATCACCTCGATCAAGATCGAAAACGCGCTGCACGAGTTTTCCTCGCTCGCTGGCGTGCGCGAAGACGTGACCGATATCGTCCTCAACATCAAACAGATCGCGCTGAAGATGGAAGGCGAAGGCCCCAAGCGGCTTCAGCTCTCCGCAACCGGCCCTGCGCAGGTGAAGGCGGGCGACATCGCCGTGTCTGGCGATATCGAGGTGATGAACAAGGATCTGGTGATCTGCCATCTTGATGAAGGCGCCACGCTGAACATCGAACTGACCTGCGACACCGGCAAGGGCTATGTCCCTGCGGTTGCCAACCGTCCGATCGATGCGCCGATCGGCCTGATCCCGGTCGACTCGCTGTTCTCGCCGATCCGTCAGGTGTCGTACAAGGTGGAAAACACCCGCGTCGGCCAGGAACTGGATTACGACCGGCTTTCGCTGACCATGGAAACCGACGGTACCGTCGCTCCCGAAGACGCGCTGGCTTATGCCGCCCGCATCCTTCAGGACCAGCTGCAGCTGTTCGTCCACTTCGAAGACAGCATGACCCAGGCGAGCTCGGGCTCGGTCAGCCAGGCTGCTCCCGAAGAAGGCGATGCCAACCAGATCAACCGTTACCTCCTCAAGAAGGTCGACGAGCTGGAACTGTCGGTGCGTTCGGCCAACTGCCTCAAGAACGACAACATCATCTATATCGGCGATCTGGTCCAGAAGACCGAAGCCGAGATGCTGCGGACCCCGAACTTCGGCCGCAAGTCCTTGAACGAGATCAAGGAAGTGCTCTCGAGCATGGGTCTTCGCCTCGGCATGGACATCCCCGGATGGCCGCCTGAGAACATCGAAGAAATGGCCAAGAAGCTCGAGCAGGAACTGCTGGGTTAAAATTCAATCCTCCCCCAGCTTGCTGGGGGAGGGGGACCATCCGCAGGATGGTGGAGGGGCAGGGCGCTATCGTTGGCGCAGAACCCCTCCACCACTGACCTGCGGTCAGCGGTCCCCCTCCCCGAGACAAGCTCGGGGAGGATTTATAAGATCGGCATTGGCGGTGGCCGTTAACACTGCCTGGACCGGGGTACCTCGAACGGCCCCCTTACGAACGGAGTACTGAAAAATGCGTCACGGAATTGGCAAGCGCAAGCTGCAGCGGACCAGCTCGCACCGTATTGCGATGCTGCGCAACATGGCAGCCTCGCTGATCAAGCACGAGCAGATCACCACCACGCTTCCAAAGGCGCGCGAACTGCGTCCCTATGTCGAAAAGCTGATCACGCTGGCCAAGCGCGGCGGTCTTTCGAACCGTCGTCTGGCAATGGCGCGGTTGATGGACGAAACCCAGCTCGCCAAGCTGTTCGACACGCTGGCCCCTCGTTATGCCGATCGTGAAGGCGGTTATACCCGCGTTCTCAAGGCCGGCTTCCGCGCTTCGGACGCTGCCCCGATGGGCATCATCGAGCTGGTCGATCGCGACTTCAGCGCCAAGGGCCAGGATTCAGGCCCGGTGATCAGCGACGAAGACGACTACGAAGGCTGATCTCGCCAGGTACGCCCCGCGCTGCCCCGAAATTCATCGCCACCCCCGCACCACGCGGGGGTGGCGATTTTCGTTTGGGGTGAAGGGATAGCCGCTGTGTGGGCTTTTCTGCCCCAAATCCTGCGACAAGAACGCCCGCTTGGCTGTGCTGGTGAGGCAGCCGCCGACCATTCAACGCCGGTCACGCCAACGCCGCGTAGCGGCGGATACGTGTCGTGTCCGCGCAGTGCCTACAGTGCGCCCCGTTGACACTCGACCAAAACTTTGTATCTGGTCTTACCAATAATAAAGGAGCAGGGACATGAACGGCGCGGGTACCAGGTTGACGGGTTCACTTATTCTTGGCCTCGCCGGTGCGGTTGCGGCCTGTACTGTCCCGGCTGCGGCCAGCGCCCCTGCGGCTGCGGCGTCGGCACAGCAGGCGATCGGCTCCCAGGTGGCGCGGCAGGTCATCCCCATCACCTCGGGCTGGCGTTTCCGGTTTGGTGGCGATCCGGCGGGGGTCACCGCCACAGATTATGACGACAGCGGCTGGGACACGGTCGATCTGCCGCACACCTGGAACCGGATGGGCGAATACGCACAAAGTCGCTCGGCGAGCACCAATGTCGATCAGGGCGAAGGCTGGTACCGGCTGCATATGACCGGACCGGTGCTGGGCAAGAGCCGCAGCGCGGTGCTCGAGTTCGATGGCGTCGGCAGCATCGCCGATGTCTGGGTCAACGGCGCGCATGTCGGCACCCACAAGGGCGCATTCTCGCGCTTCCGCTTCGATGTGACCGATCATCTCAAGCCCGGGCAGGACAATGTCATCGTCGTCAAGGCGGACAACAGCAAGCCTGCGCCCGGAAGCACGACCGAGCATGTCATCCCGCTGGGCGGCGACTTTTTCGTCCATGGCGGCCTGTATCGCGGTGTCTCGCTGATCACCACCGACCGCGCCTCGATCGATCTGTTCGATCACGGTGGCCCCGGGGTCTACGTCTCGACCCCCAAGGTCACATCGCAAAGCGTTACGGTCGATGTGCTGACCCGGCTGCGCAACTCCGGCTCCGGATCGCGCGCGCTTCAACTGGTCACACAGATCATCGACGCAGAAGGCAAGGTGGTGGCCACCGACACCAGCCCGGCGCGTCTGCGCAAGGGTGAGAGCGCGGAGGTTCGCCGCTCGCTGGCGCTGGCCAATCCGCGGCTGTGGAACGGGCGCGCGGACCCCTATCTCTACACCGTCACGGTCGATCTGCGCGCGGGCGACCGGGTGATCGATTCAGTCAGCGTGCCCTTGGGCGTGCGGACCTTCGCGTTCGATGCCGACAAGGGGTTCATCCTCAATGGCAAGCCGACGCGGCTATATGGGGCATCGCGCCACCAGGATCGGCAGGGCAAGGGCTGGGCATTGACCGCCGAAGACCATGCCGAGGACATGGCGATCATGGCCGAGATGGGGGTCAACACCGTCCGTCACGCGCATTATCAGCATGCGCAGGAATGGTCGGATGAAGCCGACAAGGCGGGCATGGTGGTCAAGGCGGAGCTGCCGTTTGTCCACCAGTCGGCGTTCGGCGGTGCACCTGTCGCGCCCGAGCTGGTTGCCAATGCGCGCCAGCAACTGGTCGAGCTTGTCCGCCAGAACTACAACCATCCCTCGATCATGATCTGGTCGGTCGGCAACGAGATTGACATCGGCGCGGCGATCGATTCACTGCGCCAGGGTGGCAAGGGGCCGGTTGCACAGTCGCGCGATATGCTGGTCGAACTCGATGCGCTGGCGCGTAGCGAAGACCCCAGCCGGCCCACCGCTTATGCCGATTGCTGCGAGGGTACGCCATCGCCGCTGTCGCGGCCCGGCGCGCAAACGCTCAACGATGTCAGCCAGATCATCGGGCTAAACCGCTATTTCGGATGGTATTACGGCGGTTTCGCCGACATCGAGGGCGCACTCGCCAAGCTTCGCGCCAAGTATCCCGATCGCCCGATCGCCCTGACCGAATATGGCGCAGGCGGCGCCTTGACCCAGCACACCGACAATCCGCTGGGCGGGCGGGTCAACGAAAACGGCCGTCCACACCCCGAAGCCTATCAGGCATGGGTGCATGAAGAGACCTGGAAGGTCCTCAAGCAGCAGGATTACCTCGCCGGATCGTGGATCTGGAACATGTTCGATTTTGCATCGACCAGCCGCGAAGAGGGCGAGGCCTTCGATCTTAACGACAAGGGGCTGGTCAGCTATGACCGCAAGACCCGCAAGGACGCATTCTATTTCTACAAGGCGAACTGGTCGGACGAACCGGTGCTGCACCTCACCGGCAGGCGCTATGTCGACCGCCCCTATGCGGTGGTCGATGTCCGTGCCTACAGCAACGCGCCCAGCGCCAGCCTGACGGTCAATGGACGCGATGTCGGCAGCGCGCCGTGCCCGGACCGGATCTGCGTATGGCCAGGCGTGGTTCTGGCTGCAGGCGAGAACGCGGTATCGGCGAGAGCCACCGTCGGCGGCAAGCAGGTTGAAGACAGCCTGCGCTGGATCGCGCCCGATGCCAGCAAGGGGATTCATGTCCGCACCGGTAGCCTCACCGGCCTGACCACTTCAGATGGCCTGCGCTTTGGCTCGGATACGTTCTTCACCGGTGGAAACGTCCCGCCGATGCGGATGACCGGTCGCGGCAAGGCGGCCGACAGCAATGTCACGCAAAGCCCCGATCCCGAGCTCTATGCGTCGTACCGCCAGGGCAGTTTCGATTATGCGCTGCCATTGCCCAATGGGCGGTATGACGTGGTGCTGCATATGTTCGAACCCGACGCTGCGCAGGCCGCAACACGGACATTCCATGTGAGTGCCAATGGTCGCCGCGTGCTGACCAATTTCAACCCCGCCAGTGCCGCTGGCGGCCCGCTGCGCGCAGTGACTCGGACATTCCCGGTCCAGATCACAGACGGAAAGCTGGCCCTGCAATTCACTGCAGCAGGCGGGGATGCGCTGGTTTCCGCGATTTCGGTCATCCCCCAACGCTGATCGGCAGGGGCCATGCAAACGACATGGCCCCCTGTGACAGATTTGTGATTGACACCGTCTTTGGATCCATTATTGGTCAGTCCAATAAAAATGAATTGATCAGAATTGGTTTAGGGGAGGTTTCATGCGGTACACTTCGATTCTGGCTGCGTCCGTGGCGCTGTCGGGGCTCTGCTCGCCTGCGGTTGCGCAGGATTCGTCAGCAGCTGACGATCAGCAGGCCGGTTATGGCGAGATCATCGTCACCGCGCAAAAGCGCGATCAGAACATTCAGGATGTGCCTGCAGCGGTCACTGTGATCAGCGGCGATGCGTTGTCCAGCGTCGGCGGCAGCCAGCTGCAGGATCTCACCAAGCTCGCTCCCAGCCTCACGATCACCCAAGGCGGTGATATCAACAACAACGTTATCGTGCTGCGCGGTGTCGGCACGGCGGCATTTTCGGTCGGTGTCGAGCAGAGCGTGCTGGTGATGGTCGATGGCGTGGTCAACGGCCTGCCGGGTCAGGGTTTCAGCGATCTCGACGATATCGAGCGGATCGAGGTTCTGCGCGGGCCGCAGAGCACGCTGTTCGGCAAGGCAGCCTCTGCAGGTGTCATCAACATCACCACCAAGGCACCCTCGACGACGTTGACCGCCAACGCCGAGGTCCTGCTGACCAACGATGACGAGCAGCGTTATGCCGCGGGTATCTCGGGGCCGATCAGCGACTCATTGTCGTTCCGGGTTAACGGATCGGTTGGCCGGTTCGACGGCAATATCCGTGAATTGCAGAGCGGCACGACGATCAACGGACGCAACAGCGAAAACATCCGCGTGAAGTTGCGTTTCGAGCCGTCATCAGACTTCGATGCGACCTTGATCGGTTATTACAACAACACGCGCACCGATTGCTGCGCGCTGACCGCGATCGAGCGGACACCGGGGATCACCTCCGGCTTTGGGGTGCCATCTTCAGTCAGCCTCGCCGGGATTACGCCGGGCCGCGACAATTTCGCGATCCGCGTCGATCCGTTCACCACCGCCGATTCCGAAAGCTATGGCGGCTCGGTCAACATGAACCTTGCGATCGGCAACCATCTTCTGACGCAAATATTCGCGATGTCGCACTATAACTCGCAGGACAACTCGGATTTCGATGGTGCCTTCGGGCCGCTGTTCGGCCAGCCCAATGGTCTCGTCCAGGGCGGGACCTTCAAGGGCGAAGTGCTCAGCCACGAGCTGCGTCTGACCTCGCAGTCGGACTCGCCGCTGCAATATGTGCTGGGCACCTTCATCGCACGCAACGACAACTTCCGCACCTTCCAGCGGGTTGGCCCGATCGCGGGTGCCAACTGGGCAGGGCGCTCGGTCTCGGAAAGCGTCGCTGTCTTCGGTCAGGGCGACTTGGAGATCACGCCGGGCACCAAGATCATCGCCGGTCTGCGCTTCAACCACGAAAAGGTCGCGTTCCAGTACGAGCGCTTCAACGCCAGCGGCGGCAACCCGCCGTTCTTCACGAGTGGTTCGGCCAAGGACTCGGTCGTCACCGGCAAGATCGGCCTGCAGCAGGATTTCACGCCTGATATCATGGCGTTCGCGACCTATTCGCGCGGGTATAAAGGCCAGGGCTATGACCTGACCTCGTCGTTCGTGCGGCCCACCCATCCGGCCAGCCGTCCGATCCAGCCCGAGACCGTCGACAACTACGAGCTGGGATTGCGCACCAGCCTGTTCGATCGCCGCGTTTTCTGGAATATCACAGGGTTCTGGAGCGATTACAGCAACTTCCAGTCTCAGACGCTTGAGCCTGAACTGGGCGGTGCCTTCATTCTCGCCAATGTTGGTGCGTTGCGCACCCGTGGGGTCGAATCGGACCTGACAGTGCGGGCATCCGACTGGCTGAACCTGAATGGCAGCGTCGCCTATATCGATGCCAAGGTCCAATCCTATCCCAACGGCGAATGCTATTTCGGCCAGACCGTGGCGCAGGGCTGTCTGCCCAATGCGTCGGGTGGTCGTTCTCAGGACCTTTCGGGGGCACGCCTTGCCAACTCGCCCGAATGGAAATTCAACGTCGGCGCGGACATGAACCTGCCGCTGGGCGAGTTGCCGGTCAATCTGACCTTCAACACCAACTACACCTGGCAGAGCGCAACCTTCTTTGCACTGACCAACGATCCGGCGAGTCGTCAGGGCGCTTATGGGATCGCCAACCTCAGCCTGGGTTTCGAGGAAAAGGAAAGCCAGCGCTACAGCATCACGTTCCTGGTCCGGAACCTGTTCGATCGCAATTACTTCGCGACGATCCGCAACGATGCGAGCAGCTTTACCGACAATCCGTATCCCAACGCATCGCCGGTTACCAACATCATCGGTATCCAGGCACGTGACTCCGCGCGCTATCTGGGGGTCCGGTTTGCGGTCAAATACTGACCGGGTGGATCGCTTGAACACGCATTAAGACATCTCCCTATGGCCGGGCCACGTGCCCGGCCGCTTTTTGTTGCCCTGGCAACCCAATCAAAGGTTCATCGCTATGACCCCCGCGAAAACGGCACGGCTGCGCTGGTGGATCATCGGGCTGGTGACTTTGGGGACGATCCTCAATTATCTGGCGCGCTCGACGCTTTCGGTGGCTGCGCCCACGCTTAAAGCTGAATTCTCGATGACGACCGAGCAGTACAGCTGGGTCGTTCTCGCGTTTCAGGCGAGCTATACCGTGATGCAGACCGTGGCAGGATCGGTGCTCGATACGCTGGGTGCGCGGCTGGGCTTCTTCCTGTTCGCGCTGGGCTGGGCATTCGCCAACATGGCGCACGCGTTTGCGACCGGCTGGCAGAGCCTCGCGTTTTTCCGTACATTGCTCGGCGCGACCGAGGCTGCGGCGATCCCCGCCGGGGTCAAGACCGTCGCGACCTGGTTTCCGCCGCGCGAACGTTCGCTTGCGACCAGCCTGTTCCAGATGGGCACCAGCGTCGGCAACATGATCGCGCCGCCTTTGGTCGCGTTCTGCATCCTCGCATGGAACTGGCAGGCCGCGTTCATCGTCACCGGCGCGCTCAGCGTGGTGTGGGCAGGGATGTGGTGGGTCGGCTATCGCGACCCGCAAGACCATCCGCGGCTGACCAAGGCCGAAGCCGACCTGATCGCCAGCGGGCGCAAGGACGATGTCACGCACAAGCCCGCGACCAAGAAGGACGTGCTCAAGAGCCGCTCGTTCTGGGCGATCGCGACGCCGCGCTTCCTGTCAGAGCCCGCGTGGCAAACCTTCAACTTCTTCATCCCGCTCTATCTGGTCGCGGTGTGGGATCTCGATCTCAAGTCGATCGCCCTTTGGGCGTGGATGCCGTTTCTCGCGGCCGATTTCGGGAGCCTGGCCGCCGGGCTGCTGCCCACCTGGCTGATGAAGCGTGGTGCCTCGCTGCTCGCCTCGCGCAAGATCACGATGACGATAGGAGCGCTGTGCATGATCGGCCCCGCGTGTATCGGCCTGGCCACCTCGCCGGCTATGGCGATCGCATTGTTCTGCGTTGGCGGCTTTGCCCACCAGATGCTCAACGGCGCGCTGATCACGCTCTGCTCGGACGTGTTCGACCAGAGCACCGCAGGCACCGCGAGCGGCATGGCGGGGACATCGGCGTGGATCGGGGGCATGCTGTTCACGCTGCTGATCGGCCAGAGCGCTGATACCTTTGGCTACAACCCGCTGTTCGTGGCGCTGGCCGCGCTCGATCTGCTCGCTGCCGTGGTGTTGTGGAGCCTGCTCAGGGCGCCCGCGCCGGGATCGCGCCAGGCCGCATGATCGTCCAGCCAGCCAGCGCGTGACCCGCGCGCGCCGCGTCAGCACAATCGGCACCATCGATCCGCGCGGCCAGATATCCCGCGTTGAAGGCATCGCCCGCGCCGCTGGTATCGACAGGCGCAAGCACCGCACCGGGCGCGATCACGCGGCCATCGGGCAGGCGGCACCCGCCCGCGCCCAGCTTGACCACGGTTTCATCACAACCCAGACCTTGCCAGTGAGCGGCGACGGCCCCGGCATCGCGCTCGCCCGATAACGCGGTTTCGTCCTCGAGCGTGGGCAGGCCGATTGTCGCAACCATGATGGCGGCATCGCGCGCGCGCCGGGTTTCAGCCGGGTCGCTCCACAGGCGCGCGCGATAATTGCCATCGAACACCACCTGTCCGCCGCGTTCGCGCACCGATCGCGCGGTGGCGATCAGCCGCGCGCGTCCCTCGGGCGGCAGGACGGCGAGCGTGATCAGCGAAAAGCCCAGCACATCGGCGCAGGCGGCCTGTTCGAGCGCGGCGCCCGATTGCGGCAGGTCGAACATCGCGCGCGCGGCGCTAGTGTCGCGCCAATAGGAAAAGCTGCGCTCACCCGCCGCATCGGTGCTGATCGCATACAGCCCGGTGCTGCGCGAAGGATGCGCGAGAACAAGCCGGGTATCGAGCCCTTCGGCCTCCCACCGCGCCGTCATGTCGCCGCTCAGCGGATCACTGCCGATCGCGGTCAGATACGCGGTGTCATGCCCCAGCCGCGCGATATGGATCGCGGTGTTGAGCGTATCGCCGCCATGGCCCAGCTGCCAGCCGGGTCCGGCACGCGTCAGCTCGAGCATCGCTTCCCCGATGAAAACCAGGCGCACCGGTCACCAGTTCCACATGGTTCCGTCTTCAAGCCGTGCGACCGGGAGGTACGCGGGCTTGTAGGGATATTTCGCCGCCAGCGTCTCGTCGATATCGACGCCATGGCCCGGGGTCTCGCCGCAGAACAGTTCGCCGGCCTCGAAGTGGTAGTCGTGCGGGAACACCGCATCGGTCTCTTCGGTGTGGCGCATATATTCCTGGATGCCGAAATTGGGGACCCAGGTGTCGAAGTGCAGCGCGCAGCCCATCGTCACCGGTGACAGATCGGTCGCGCCGTGGCTTCCGGTGCGGATCTGGTAGAGCGCGGCAAAATCGGCGATCCGGCGCATATGCGTGATCCCGCCCGCGCCGACGATCGTGCAGCGGATGTAATCGATCAGCTGGTTCTGGATCAGGTCCTTGGCATCCCAGATGGTGTTGAACACCTCGCCCACCGCAAGCGGGGTCGTGGTGTGCTGCCGCACCAGCTTGAAGGCTTCCTGGTTTTCAGCAGGCGTGCAGTCTTCGAGCCAGAACAAGGAATAGGGTTCGAGCGCCTTGCCCAGTTGCGCGGCTTCCATCGGGGTATAACGATGATGGCCGTCATGGAGAAGGTGATGGTCGAAGCCATAGGTTTCGCGCAGTTTTTCGAACAGTTTGGGCACATAGTTCAGCGCCTTGCGCGTGTCCCAGCCGGTGACCGAGGGGAGCTGCGCATCGGCAGGCTCGTAATACAGTTTGCCGCGCCCGACGCCATAGGCATCCTTGACGCCCGGAACCCCGGTCTGTGCGCGGATCGCCTTGTAGCCCATGTCGATATAGTGGCCGACCGCGTCGACGGTCTCGGCGATGTCGCTGCCATTGGCATGACCATAGACCATCACGCCATCGCGGCTGCGCCCGCCGAGCAACTGGTACAGCGGCATATTGGCCATCTTGGCCTTGATGTCCCACAATGCCATGTCGACCGCGGCGATCGCGCGCATCGTCACCGGACCGCGCCGCCAATAGGCACCGCGATAGAGATATTGCCAGATGTCTTCGATCCGGCGCGGATCCATCCCGATCAGGCAGGGGACGACATGGTCCTCCAGATACGACACCACCGATTTTTCGCGCCCGTTGAGCGTGGCATCGCCGATGCCGTAGACACCCTGATCGGTGACGATCTTGAGCGTGACGAAATTGCGCCCCGGACAGGTCACGATCACTTTGGCCGACTGTATCTTCATGAGATCCGCTTTCCTCTCCCGGACGCTATGCTATGGTGCGGTGATAAAGATTATATTGCCGATTTCAACCAAATTGGTAAGACCCGTTTTCAGCAAGGAGCAAGGCAGCGATGGCGCGCCCAAAAAAAGAGATCAGTCTTCAACCCGCCGACGGGCCGGAGCGCCTGTATCAAAAACTGGCGCGGCAACTGTTTTCTGAACTGGCCAACGGGCGGTATGCAGTGGGTGATCGGTTGCCTGCCGAACGCGAGCTTTCGATCCAGTACAATGTCAGCCGTCCTGCGGTGCGCGAGGCGATGATCGCGCTCGAAGTCCAGGGTCTGATCGATGTGCGGATCGGCTCTGGGGCGTATGTCTGCGCCCTGCCCGGAGAGACCGAATCCCCCGGGTTCTCGGTCACCGCTTTCGAGCTGATGGAAGCGCGGATGCTGATCGAGGGCGAGGCCGCCGCGCTGGCCGCAGTGCATATCCAGGACGATGAGATCGCCGAACTCGAACAATTGGTAAGAGAGATCGACAATGAAAACCGCCTGCCCGGGGTCAGGACCAAAGCGGATCAGGCGTTTCACCTGTTGATCGCATCGGCCACCCGCAACGCGGTGATTCTCAGCCAGGTCGAGGAGATGTGGCGTCTGCGCTCGACCTCGCCCAACTGCGCACTGCTGCTCGACAAGGCGCGGACCGCCAATGTCCAGCCGGTTGTCGAGGAGCATCTTGCGGTGCTCGAGGCGCTGCGTGCGCGCGACCCGGCGGCGGCACGCGCCGCGATGCGCGGCCATATGGGCTCGGTGATCGATCACCTGCTGTTTGCCACCGAAGAAGAAGCGATCGAAGCGGCGCGCCGCGATGTCGCCACCACAAGGGAGCGCTATGCGCGCGCGGTGAACCTGTAATGAGCATGCGACCCCTGACCCTGCACGATGACCGGCTTTTTCCCGTAGACCCCGATGTCCGCGCCATCACCCGGCGGCTGTACAAGCATGTGGCTGGTCTGCCGATCATCAGCCCGCACGGGCATACCGACCCGCAATGGTTTGCCGACGATGCACCGTTTGCCAATGCCAGCGAGCTGCTGCTGCAGCCCGATCATTACGTGTTCCGCATGCTCTACAGCCAGGGCATTCCGCTCGAGGCGATCGGCCTGAAGCCTGCGGGCGATGGCGGACCTGCGGTTGATCCGCGCGAGGCCTGGCGCATTCTGGCGGCGAACTATCATCTGTTCCGCGGTACGCCCTCGCGGATGTGGCTCGACTGGGTTTTCGCCGAAGGCTTCGGGCTCGATGTCCAGCTGACCGCCGAGACATCCGATCTGTATTACGACCGCATCACCGAGGCGCTGGCGACACCGGCGTTTCGTCCGCGCGCGCTGTTCGACCGGTTCAACATCGAGGTGATCACCACCACCGAATCACCGCTCGACACGCTCGCGCACCACCAGAAGATCGCCGCGAGCGGCTGGCAGGGCCGGGTGCTGACCGCGTATCGTCCCGATCCGGTGATCGATCCCGAGTTCGAAGGCTTTGCCGACAACCTTGCACGGTTCTCCGAGCTGACCGGCGAGGATGCGTTCGGTTATGCAGGGTATCTCGCGGCGCACCGCAAGCGCCGGGCGTTCTTCGCGGCGAATGGCGCGACCTCGACCGACCACGGCCACCCCACCGCGCTGACCGCCGGTCTGTCGCGGGCTGAGGCCGAAGCGCTATTTGCCCGCGTCACCCGAGCCGATGTCTCGCCGCAAGATGCCGAACTGTTCCGCGCGCAGATGCTCACCGAAATGGCGGGGATGAGCATGGACGACGGGCTGGTGATGCAGATCCATCCCGGTGCGCTGCGCAACCACAACCGCGATGTGTTCGAACGCTTCGGCCGCGACAAGGGCGCCGACATGCCCACCCGCACCGATTATGTCCATGCGCTGCGGCCACTGCTGGCGCGCTATGGCAACGCGCCCGCCCTCACCATCATCCTGTTCACGCTCGATGAGACGGTTTACGCCCGCGAACTCGCGCCGCTGGCCGGGCACTATCCCGCGCTGAAGCTGGGTCCGGCTTGGTGGTTCCACGACAGCCCCGAAGGCATGCGCCGGTTCCGGCTGTCGATGACCGAGACCGCAGGCTTCTACAACACAGTGGGCTTCAACGACGATACCCGCGCGTTCCTGTCGATCCCCGCACGGCACGATGTCGCCCGCCGGATCGATTGCGGGTTCCTGGCGACATTGGTGGCCGAACACCGGATGGAGGAATGGGAAGCCGCCGAGGTGGCGCACGACCTGTCCTATGCGCTGGCGAAACAGGCCTACAAGCTGTGAGAATATCGCAAGCCACGCTGAGCGGTCTGGCAGGCGATGTCGCGCGTCCGGGCTATGACGTGGGTGCGCAGCGCTGCGGCATCGTGCATTTCGGTATCGGCGCCTTCCACCGCGCGCATCAGGCGGTGTACACCGATGACGCGATGGCGGCTGGCGATCGCGACTGGCGGATCATCGGCGTATCGCTGCGGTCGGGCGATGTCGCCGATCAGCTCAATCCGCAGGACGGGCTGTACACCGTCGTCCAGCGATCGAGCGGGGGGGCATCGGCACGGCTGATCGGCGCGGTGTCGCACGTCATCGTTGCGCCGCAGGACCCCGATGCGGTGATCGCGGCGCTGGCATCGGCGGACACGCACATCGTCAGCTTCACGATCACCGAAAAGGGCTATCATCGCCGACCCGATGGCGCGCTTTCCCGCGAGGATGCCGCGCTTGCCTCTGACCTTGCAGGGCAGGGGCCGCCGCGCACGATCTACGGCTTTCTGGCAGCCGGGCTGGCGCAGCGGCGCGCTGCGGGGCTGCCCGGTCTGACATTGGTCAGCTGCGACAACCTGGCCAACAATGGCGCGCGGCTGATGTCGCTGATGCGCGATTATCTGGGCGGCACCGATGCTGCGCTGGCCGAATGGTTCGTGCAGACCTGCCGCTGCCCCAGCACGATGGTCGACCGGATCGTGCCAGCGGTGACCGATGCCGACCGCAGCTGGCTGGCAGACCGGATCGGGCTTCAGGATGCCGCAGCGGTGATCACCGAGCCATTTTGCCAATGGGTGATCGAGGACGATTTTGCAGGGCCACGCCCCCGCTGGGAAGCGGTCGGCGCGCAGATCGTGGCCGATGTCGGGGATTTCGAGGCCGCAAAGCTGCGGATGCTCAACGGCGCGCATTCGGCTCTGGCGTATCTGGGGCTGGCGCGCGGGTATCAGTTCGTCCACGAGGCGATTGCCGATCCGGCGCTGGCCGCGACGGTCCGCACGCTGATGCGGTGTGAAGCTGCGCCGACGCTGCGCCCGGCACCGGGGTTGGACCTCGATGCCTATGCCGATGCGCTAATCGCGCGCTTTGCCAACACCGCGCTGCCCCACCGCCTGATCCAGATCGCGATGGATGGATCGCAGAAGATTCCGCAGCGCTGGCTTGAAACGCTGGCGGTCAACCAGGCGGAGGGTCGCAGTTGCGCGGCGATACTGGAGGCCGTGGCCGCGTGGATCGTGCATGTGCGCGGTGATGTGCGTCCGGTCGATGACCCGATGGCAGCCAAGCTCGCCGATCTGTGGGCAGAGCATGGCGCAGAAGGCATCGCTGCCGCGCTGTTCGGTGAGGGCGGCGTGTTCAGTGCCACCTGGACCGCATCGCCCGAAGCGATCGAGGCAATCAAGGGTCAGATCGCGGGCGTCGCGGCCTGATCCGCGCCCCGCGGCTACAGCATCGGGGCGTGGGTGAGCCTGCCGTTCGCCAATGGCGCGCGCGCATGGCGGCGCATCAACTGCTCGGCCTCTTCGGCATCGCCTGACAGAATGGCATCGCACACCGCGACATGATCGCGGTGTGCGGCGGACAGGTGCGCGTAGGTCGCGGGCAGATCGTCCCAGTCGAGCGCAAGGGCCGCTGCCGATCCGAACGGCAGATGGTTGTTGCGCGACAGCGCATACGCAATGGCCGAATTGTTGCTGGCATCGACCAGCAGATCGTGAAACGCCAGGTTATAGGTGTAGAACCGTTCGAGATCGGCCTCTTCGAGATACCCCTTGGCGAACAGCGCTTCGCCTTGTGCCAGGCAATCCTTGAGCTTTTGCGCCAACTGCGGCGCAGGCGGGGAAGAAGCCACGATCCGCGCGGCCAGCCCTTCGAGCACGCCGCGCACCTCGATGGCATCGGTCACCTGGCTGATCGTTGGCCCCCGCGCGGCATAGCCACGCGCGCCGATCCGGGCGACCAGGCCTTCCTGCTCCAGCGTCCTGAGCGCGGTGCGCACGGGCATGCGCGATACGCCGAGCCGCTCTGCGGTCGGAATTTCGGCGATGCGCTCGCCATCTGCCAGTTCGCCCGATGCGATCATCTTGCGCAGTGCGACGACCACGCGCTGCCCCGGTTTCATCCGCTTTTCCATGGTGTTTTCTTAAAGTCTGCCCGCCCCCCGGCAAGCCCCAATCGCACTTGACGATTCTACGGCATCATGCTTATTGGATCCAATAGCGGTCGGTTATCACGGCCGGGGATACCAGGGAGAGCGACATGGCTACCGCAGCAAATGCTTCATTGACCAATGCGGCTCAGACGTCGCTTATCAAGCCCTGGCCGGTGAACACCTGGTACGTCGCGTGCACCCCCGCCGAAATCGACGGCAAGCCGCTGGGGCGCCAGATCTGCGGCGAGCGGATGGTCTTTTTTCGCAATGGTGAGGGCAAAGTCGCGGCGCTTGAGGATTTCTGTCCGCATCGCGGCGCGCCTCTGTCGCTTGGCTTTATCGAGAACGGCGCTCTGGTGTGCGGCTATCATGGCCTCGCGATGGGCTGCAACGGCCGGACGGTCGGCATGCCCGGCCAGCGGGTTGGGGGCTTCCCGCCGATCCGCACTTTTCCGGTGATCGAGCGCTACGGCTTCATCTGGGTCTGGCCCGGCGATGCCGAGGCGGCCGATCCAGCCAAGCTGCGGCATCTGGAATGGGCCGAAAGCGACGAATGGGCGTATGGCGGCGGGCTGTATCATGTCGCCTGCGATTATCGGCTGATGATCGACAACCTGATGGACCTGACCCACGAGACCTATGTCCATGCTGGCAGCATCGGGCAGAAGGAGATCGACGAGGCACCGGTGAAAACCCGGATCGAGGGCGACGAGATCGTCACCAGCCGCTTCATGGATGGCATCATCGCCCCGCCGTTCTGGCAGATGGCGCTGCGCGGGGCAGGGCTCCCCGACCAGCAACTGGTCGATCGCTGGCAGATCTGCCGCTTCTCGCTGCCCAGCAGCGTGCTGATCGAGGTCGGCGTCGCACTCGCTGGCAATGGCGGCTATCACGCCGATGACAGCCAGAAGGCATCCTCGACCGTCGTCGATTTCATGACGCCGGAAACCACCACCTCGCACTGGTACTTCTGGGGCATGGCGCGGCGGTTCGCGGTCGCGGACGCAGCGCTGACCGACACGATCCGCGAGGGCCAGGGCAAAATCTTCGGAGAGGACATGGAGATTTTGCAGCTGCAACAGCGCAATCTCGATCTGTATCCGGATCGCAAGCTGCTGCTGCTCAACATCGATGCCGGCGGGGTGCGATCGCGCAAGATGATCGATCAGGCGATTGCCGCCGAGCAGGCCGAGGTCGCAGCTGCCGGTCAGGTGCTCGCGCCGGCGGAGTGATCGGCGCGCTCAGAAGGCGAGCGTGCCGCGCCGCTCGGCAAACAGCCAGGCTCCGTCGTGCAGTTCCAGCCGGTCGTGGAAATCGCCGACCAGCGTCTTGTCCGCCATATACAGCACGACATAGCTGTGCGCGCGGACCTCGGTTTCGCTGATGGGATCGACCAGGGTGTTGGCCATCACATGCCGGGTGGTGCGTTTGGGCCGGTCGCGGAAGAACGCGCGGATGTTTTCGCGCCCGACCACCGGCGCATCGGGCTCGCTGGGGCGGGCAAAGCTGCCATCAGGGGTGAACATCGCCGCCAGCCCATCGGCGTCATGCGCGTCATTGAGCATCGCAAAGCGTCGGATCAGCCGTTCGACGGCCCATTCGATTTCCATCATGCCGATTGTCCCTCGGGTTCGTGCATCCATTGCAGCAGCGCATCGCTGACCGCTTCGGCGGCTTCCATCGGTGCCATATGGCCGCTGTCTTCAAACACGACATAGCGGGCATGCGAGATGACGGAGGCGATTTCGCGATGCTGGTCGGGCGGGCTCCAGCGGTCGAGCGCGCCCACCCCGATCAGCACCGGGCAGCGGATCAGCGGCAGCAGCGGCCGTGCATCGGGTCGCGCGAGCAACGCGGCGATCTGCGCGCGGTGGATCGCTGGCGACATGCGCCCGACCATCGCGTACAGCGCCGCCCGCAACATCGGATCGGTATCGAGCAGGCCATCTTTCACCATCGGTGGCAGCCAGACATCGGCGAGCGCGGTCATGCCCCGGTTCGCGCTGATGTCGAGCATCGCCTGCCGCTTGGATGGTTCGTCGGGTCCTGCCGGGTGCACCCCGGTATCGAGCAGGGCGAGCCGCTGCACCCGATCGGGCGCCTGCTGCCACACTGACAGCGCGACGCGCGCGCCCATCGAATGCCCCGCGATCGCAAAGCGCGGCGGCGCATCGGCGAGAACCTGCGCGGCCATTGCGGCGATCGAATCCTGCCGGGTCAGATCGGGGACGAGGACATCGTATTCGCGCGAAATCGCCGCCTGCTGGTGCTGCCACACCGCCCCATCACACAGCAGCCCGGGGACCAGGATCACGGTCTCGCGGGATGAGGGCGCGGCGTTCATCTCAGGGTTCGACATCGGGCAGCGCCTCGCCATTCACCTGCACCGGGGCGGCTTCGATCAGCACGAACGCGATCCGGCAGACCGTATCCGCCGAGGGGTTGCGCCACAGGTGCAGCGTGCCGCGCTGGACGATGATGTCACCCGCGTGCGCGGTCGTGACCGCGCCGTCGTCAAGCTCGAGCTCGACCGAGCCTGAAAGCACGATGCCATAATCGATGCTGCTCGACCGGTGCATCGGCGATGCGCCGCCGGGCAGCATATCGACGATGCGGATCACCGATCCGCGATGCAGCGTCAGCCCGGCGTCGCGCAGGCGGCCATCGGTCTCGTCGTTGTTGTCGGCAGGCACGCTCGCGGTGGTCCACACCAGGCTGAAGCCGGCATCGCCCGAGGGAATCGGCTCGACCGGCAGGAGGTCATCGCTGCGGATGACCGCCTTGCCCGCAGCATCATGCCCGGTGACGATGCGCCGGACGGGAGACGAGGCGGGTGCGCTCATCCTTTCACCACGCGCTGGTCGATCGCGCCGAACAGCAGGCTGCCATCGGACAGGCGTGCCTCCATCCGCACGGTGTCGCCAAAGCGCATGAACCCGGTGCGCGGCTTGCCCTCGTCGAGCATCTCGATCCCGCGCCGTTCGGCGATGCACGACGATCCGATTTCGCGGAAGTTGCTGTTGGAAACGGTTCCCGATCCGATGATCGTGCCCGCGCACAGCGACCGCGTGCTCGCGGCGTGCGCGATCAGATCATGAAAGCCGAATTCCATCACCCCGCCCAGCGCATCGCCAAAGCGCTTGCCGTTCCACTCGACGCTGAGCGGCAGATGGACGCGGCCATCGCGCCAGGCATCGCCCAGCACATCGGGGGTCACCGCGAACGGCGCGACGGAGCAGGCGGGCTTGGCCTGGACCCAGCCGAAGCCCGTCTTCATCTCGACAGGGGCGAGCGCGCGCAGCGACCAGTCGTTGATCTGCACGATCAGCTTGATGTGCGCCAACGCCTGCTCGGGCGTGACACCCATCGGCACGGCATCGGTGATGATGCCGAACTCGCCCTCGAAATCGATGCCGTCTTCCTCTCGCGGCAGCGGCATGTCGGCGGTGGCGGAGAGGAACTGGTGCGACAGGCCCTGATACATCAGCGGGCGGCCCGCAGGCGGCGGTTCGGTGCCGAACAAGGTCTCCATCAGCTCGCCATGGCTGCGGAAGGCCGAGCCATCGAGCCATTGCCACGCGCGGGGCAGGGGCGCGGCGAAAGCGAGGCCCGCCGCGCTTTCGCCTTCGCCATTGGCCAGCCGATCGGCCAGCGCGCGCAACGCGGGCTCGGCGGTGGACCAGTCATCGAGCGCTGCCTGCAAGGTGGCAGCAATCTCCGATGCGGCCAGATAGCGAGTGCCGTCGGCGCTGACGACGACCAGCGCGCCATCGGGTGTGCCATTGTCCTGGGTGGCAAGTTTCATGTTGGTCCTTTCAAAAGGGTCAAAGATCGGCCAGCGCATGGGCGACCAAAGCGGCAAGGCTGCCATCATGGCGGAGCCCTAGCGCATTGGCGCGCGGCGTGGACAGCGGGGGCTGGCGACCGAAAGCCGCCTCGATTGCGGGATCGGGCGCGTAGCGCACCAGCGATCCTGCGCTGCCCGTTTTCTGCGCGACCTCAGCGACCAGATCGCCGAAGACCACCCGCAGCGCAGGGAGGTTGAGGCGGGTATCGGCAGGGGCGGCAGGCAGGGCGAGGGCGTGCTGGATCTGCCCCGTCAGCGCGTGACGCGACAGAAGCCAGCAGCTGGCATCGGCGGACACCGGCAGGCTGATCGGCGCGCCGGCCTTGAGCGCATGGAACAGGTTGCTCAGGAACGCCGATTTCATCCCCGATGGCCCCAAGGGCCGCGCAACGATGCCGGGCAGGCGCAGCGAAAGTCCGCGGATCGCGCCGCGCCGGCTCATCGTCGCGATCCACTCCTCGATCATCGCCTTGTGCGCGCCATAGCGCAGCATTGGGCGTGCTGGCGTTACATCATCGACCTTGGCAGGGAGCGGATCGCCGAACACCGCGATGCTGCTGGCGAACAGCACGCGGGGGCAGTTGCCGTGCGCAGCTGCTGCATCGATCAGCGCCATCGAGGCCGCGACATTGATGCGCGTCGCCAGTGCCGGATCGGCCTCGGCGGCGCCGCCGGGAACGGTAGCGAGATGCACGATCGCATCGAAGGGCGTCGCCGCGAGGTTGGCGATCAGTTCGGGGTCATCCAGATCGCCGGGCAGCGCCGTAACGCCGGGCAAATCGGCAAAGCCCAGCCCGGTCTGGTCTGTCGCAGTGACGTTCCAATCCTTTGCCAGCGCGCGAACGAGAGCCTGACCGACAAAGCCGCCTGCGCCGGTGACGAGTACGCGGGGAGGCCGGTCAGCTGCCATCGGTGATCGACGTTCCGCCATCGATGGCGATCTGCTGGCCAGTGATGAAGCTGCTGGCGGGGGAGGCAAGGAAGACGCTGGCCGAGGCGACATCGGCGACGGTGCCGACCCGGCGCAGCGGGGTCATCTGCATCCGCCGCGCCATGAAATCGCCATCCGCCATCAGCGGCTCGGACAAGGGCGTGGCGATCAGCCCCGGGGCAAGCGCGTTGACCCGCACATTGTCCGGCCCCCATTGCACCGCGAGGTTGCGCGCAAGCTGCGCCACGCCAGCCTTGGCGAGTGCATAAGCGTTGATCGCCCCGTTGCCGCGCAGCGCCGACAGGCTAGACATCAGGATGACGCTGCCCCCACCGGCTGCGGCGATATGCGGGATCGCGAGCGTTGTCAGCGCAACGATCGATCGCAGGTTGACCGCGATCACCCGGTCGAAGTCATCCAGCGCCCAGCTTCCTGCCTCGCCGGTGATCCCGGCATTGCAGACCAGAATATCGAGCCCGCCGAACCGGGTGACGGTCTCCCCCACAAGCGCGGCGAGCGCATCGCCATCGGTGACATCGCAGGCGATGCCGTGGACCTTATGGCCAGCATCGCCAAGCGCTGCAATGGTGCTGGCGACCGCCTGCGCATCCTCGCTCGATATGACGACCTGCGCGCCCGCGTTCGCCAGCGCCTGTGCAATCCCCAGGCCGATCCCCTGCGTCGATCCGGTGACGATGGCCGTCCGGCCCGACAGGCAGTGGGCAGCAAAGGGCATCGTTCAGTCTTCGATGATCGCCACAGCCCGCGTCCAGCCCGCCGATGCACCGCGGATCTTGTGCGGGAAGCAGCTGACTGTGAAGCCGTGCGCGGGCAGGCTTTCGAGGTTGTGCAGCTTTTCGAGATGGCAATAGCCGATGTCGCGCCCCGCCTTGTGGCCTTCCCAGATCAGCGAGGTGTCGCCGCTTTCGGCGACCTTCTTGGCGGTATAGCTGAACGGCGCGTCCCAGCTCCAGGCATCGGTCCCGGTGACGCGGATGCCGCGCTCGAGCAGGTACATCGTCGCTTCATAGCCCATGCCGCAGCCGGTATCGACGAAATCGGGCTTGCCCACCGCGCCGCCTGCAGCGGTGTTGACCAATACAATATCGAAGGGCTGCAATTCATATTCGATCCGCGCCAGTTCGGCCTCGACATCGGCGGCAGTGACGACATAGCCGTTGTCGAAATGGCGGAAGTCGAGCTTCACGCCGGGGTTGAAGCACCATTCGAGCGGCACCTCATCGATCGTGATCGCGCGCTGGGCACCTTCTTCGGAATTGCCATCCATGGTGGGGTGGAAATGCCACGGCGCATCGAGATGCGTGCCGTTGTGCGTGGTCAGCGTCACCCATTCGGCAGCGGCAAAGCCCGCGCCATCGGGCAACTGCTCGGCGGTGACGCCGGGGAAGAAATGGCCCAGCTCGGTCACCGTATCGGCGTGCTGCTGATAGGTGATCTTGGGGCGCATGAACGGCGGATCGGTTACGACGTCGTTTTCCAGATAGATGGACAGATCGATGAATTGGCGCGGCATGGTCTTATCCTTTTGTCAGCACAGCGCGCACCGCAGGGGGCGTGATGAGCAGCCCGAGCAATGCACCATAGGCTACCTTGATAGCAAATGCGGTTCCCCACGCGAATGAGGCAGCACCGCTGAACTGCAGCACGCCGATGACGATCCCAGCCAGCCCCAGCGCCAGCAGCGCGAGCATGATTGCGCGCACGACGATCGAGCCAACCGACGGCGCGGTTCCGGGAAGCGCACCCTTGGCGATCGCGGAGCGGGTCTGCAGCGCGGGCATCAGCGCCGCCATGAACGAGGCAGCGCCCGATTGCGGCAGAAAATCGAGCGCCAGATTGTGGGGCGCCCAGACCGCGATGGGATCGGTGGTGCCGAAGATCAGCAGGAAAAACCCCGCGCTGATCGCCATGGTGATCACCATCGAGAAAAGCGTCTGCCTGCGCACATAGGCTTTGGGATCGGTCACGCGTCTGCCCAGTTATACGCCAGCGGAACTTCGCGGAAGGCAAACCGGTCGATATGGCGTTCGAGCGCACCTTTAAGGCCATCGCGCTGGTCCTCTGCGCTGGCGCTGATCGTGCAGACCAGCGCGTCGGCCTCGGCATCGAGGGTCACGATGGCATCGGCAGGCCAGTCCGCACCGCGCGCATCCTTTGCAAACGTGATCTGCCCATGATCCTTGTCAAAGGTGACCGGCAGATTGTGTTCCCAGTGCTTGCAGACCTGTTGAAGGTACTTGCTCGCGCTGGTTGTTGGGATGCGCGCGGTTGCGGTGAAGCTCATGCCTTGCTGCCTGCAGAGGTACGGCCACCCAGCGTTTCGGCGAACCAGTCGGCGATGTAATCGCGCCCGAACGACATGTTGTCCGCGCCGACATGCTCGACCCCGCCTTCACGTGGCGTGAAGATCTTGAGCTCGCGCTGCGGGCTGTTGGTCAGTTGCTCGAAGCTCTGGTGCGCATATTCCAGACCGATCTGGCGATCCTTTTCGCCATGGGTGACGAGGAACGGTACCTTGATCCGGTCCATCACGCCGTTCAGCGTCATGTCCTTCGACTTGGCATGGAAATCGTCCATGTCACTCGCGCCGAACACCCACATCACATGCGCCCAGTAATGCGGCACGGGGTTCTCGCCCTCGCGGCGCAGGCGCTTTTGCTGGACCTCGGCCCAGTTGTGGTTGGCACCCCAGACCGCGCCCGAGGCGAAGCGCGGCTCGAACGCGACCGCACGCGGCGCGAAATGACCACCCAGCGAGATGCCGGTCATGCCTATGCGCGTCGGGTCGACATCGGTCTGCTTTTCCAGCCAGTCGACCGCAGGCGATGCCCATTTTTCCGAATGCGGCGTGGCGGGAAGGTTGTTGAGGCGCAGCGCCTCGCCGGTGCCCGGCTGATCGACACACAGGCTCGAGATGCCGCGCGCGGCCAGCGCATGCGGCAGCTTCGACCAATAGAGCAGCTCCTTCGAGCTATCGAGGCCGTTACAATAGACGACAACCGGCTTGGGGCCATCGCCCGGCGCGCGGCAATACAAAGCGGGGAAGGTGCTGCCCTCATAGGGGATCTCGACGCGTTCGACCGCGTGATCGCCCAGCGTCATCGCCCGCTTGAAGGTGTCGAGCGCCTTGGCATAGGTCGCGGCGCGATCGGGGCTGCCCTGGCCCTGCATCCGTTCGGCGACCAGCAGATAGAGTGCGGCGCGCTCGAGCTTGGCAGCGGCGGAGAACGCACGGCCGCGCTCCTCGTCCTCGTTCGCAAGACCGATCAATTTGTCGCCGGTTTCGACCCAGGCGCGCATGAACTGCGGCGTGCCGGCATCGGCACCGTTGGCCGCCGCATCACGGATCGGCTGGCACATATCGATGATTTCACCGATCTGGCCCCCACTCTCGATCGCGATCGCGACTGAGAGGTTCCAGATGTAGTTCGGAAAATATTCAAACAATGCCATGGCTTACACTCCTGCCGGCTGGAACAGACCCTTGTCGGGCGCGGGGTGCGGCATGGTCTGCGGACCACCGGTGCCGATGCCCCACTGGTCCATGACGAGGGGCGCGGGTGTGTGTACCGTCGCCTGCCAGGTGGCATCATCGACCTCTTCGAGATCGGCGGTGTATTCGACCGCAAAGCCGCCCGGCGTGGTGAAATAGCTGAAGGTGTTGTTGCCGGCGGTGTGCCGTCCGGGGCCCCAGCGGATATCGGTGCCCTGCTGCTTGAGGCGGTGGATGCCGCGCATCATGTCGTCGACGCCGAGCATGTCATAGGCGACATGGTTGAGACACGCAGGGCCGGGCAGCAGCGCGATGCGGTGGTGCCACTGGTTGCAGCGCAGGAAGCACATGAAATCGCCCAGCCAGTCGCTGACCTTGAAGCCCAGCGCATCGGTGAAGAAGCGCACCATCTCCTGGTGATCGGGCGAGTGCAGCACGATGTGGCTGATCTTCTGGGGGATGCCCTCCCAACGGGTCAGCTCGCGCGAGGTGCCACGCGCGACATCGCTCGAAATCTCGAACGGCAGCCCATCCTTGCTGAAGAAGCGGAAGCCATAGCCGCCGCCCAATGTGTCAAGGTCCCTGGGTGCAAAAACGATCTGGCAGCCATAAGCGGCCACCTTGTCGTGCAACGCATCGACATCGGCGCGGCTGTCTGCCGCCAGCGTGATGATGTCGATCTTCTGGACGTCGGACTGACGCAGGCGGACGACATACAGTTCGTCGTTTCCTTCGGCGGCGAAGTGCAGCATGCCGTCCTTTTCACCGGCGTCCTTGAGACCCCAGGTATCGCGATAAAAGGCAGCCTCAGCTGCCAGATCGGTGACGGCGTAGCCGACGTGGCGAATCTCGCTTACTCTGGCCATGATGAATTCAACTCCTTGAAAGATTTGGGGGAACGCCTGCCTCAAATGGGCTCGGCAACCTTCATGAACATTTCCCGGGTCGCGACGGCGTTATCCACCAGCGGACCCTTGCCGATCTGGCCGAAGCAGATCGCCTTGGATGAATCGACGATGTAGCGGCAGCGCTCGAAGCGGCGATCGCGATAGGTGGCGAGCGCGGTTTGGATGTCATCGGCGGCAACCAGTTCGTCGGCGAGCACCAGCCCGTCCTCGATCGCCATGCCTGCGCCCTGTCCCAGATGCGGGGTGGTGGCATGCACCGCGTCACCAAGCAAAGCCACGCGACCCTTGTGCCACGGCCCTTCCAGAAACATCCATTCGAGCGGCTTGTAGACCACCTCGTCGTCTGCGGTGATCTGCCCGACCAAGGCCTGGATAGCGGGGGAGGGGACATTGGCGATCTTGGCGCGCATCGTGCTGGCCAGATCTTCCTTGGCGTACCTAGGATTGTCCGGCTCGGGCGTGGTGACATACATGTACATCAGCTCGTTCGACAGCGGCACCAGCCCGATCCCGGTCTGCCCTTCATAAGCCTGCAGCCCGATGACATCGGGCGTGCGCTTGAAATTGTAGCGCCACACCGACTGGCCGGTGAACTCGGGCTTGGGCGCATCGGGGAAGATCGTCTGGCGGGTCTGCGAGTACAGGCCGTCTGCGCCGATGACGAGATCATAGCGCCCTGCGCTGCCATCGCTGAAGGTCACCGAAACGCCCGCGCCATCATCATCCATCGTCGCGACCGTCAGCCCAAGCCGGACGTTCGCGCCTGCGCCTATCGTGCGGTCGCCCAGCACCTTGTGCAGCGCGCGCCTGCCGATGCCGACATTTCCGGGATAGCCATCGACCAGCCTGGGGGTGGGAATATCGGCCACGCACTGGCCGGTGGGGATGTACACCTGAACCCGGTCAAAGCCGAAGCCTGCGCTGATGTAATCGTCGACCAGGCCCAGTTCGGTCATCGCCCGGATGACATTGCCCTGCTGGATGATGCCGACGCCATAGACCGACCAATCGGGGTCGCGCTCGATCACTTCGACTGCATAACCCTTGCGGCACAGCGCAATGGCCGACGTCAAACCGCCGATGCCGCCACCAACAATCAGAATGCTCAGATCTTTCACGCGATCACCTCTCCACGTCCCCCCGTTTTCGGGGCGCTCTTGATGGTGCTGAAATAGAAGGAGAGCCGTAAATCTGTAAATTCTATTGTTTGGATTGATAGCCATTTGTTTTATGGATGCATTGCGGAGAGCGGTTCAGGGAAGCGCGCTGTCGTGCCGCAACTGGTCGCGCAGCCAGCGCAGACCCTCGTCGTTGCTGCGCGCGCGGTTGTACTGCATCATCTCGCGCATCATCGGGAACGCAAACGGAATGGGCGCGATCGCCAGCGGGAACATGCTCGCCATCCGGCGCGCCAGCCGTTCATGCATCAGCGCCAGCCGGTTGGTTTCGATCACCAGCCAGGGCACCGCAGTGAAGGACGATGCCATCATGTCCATTCGGCGCGAGCGGCCCAGTTGCTCCATCATGCTATCGGCAAACGCCCGCGTACGCTGGTTGCCCATGTGCACGCCGACATGGCTCGCATGCATCACATCCTCGTCGCCCAGTTCGGTTTCAAACAGCGGGTTGCCTGTCCAGCCGACCACGACGTGCCGTTCCTCGAACAGCAATTCGGCAGGCTGGCTGGGATTGATGAAGTCTTCGGGCGTAATCAGCAGATCAAATGAACCCTGCACGATCAGATCGGCGCTGCCATCCGAAGGGAGCACGGTTTCCAGCCGAATCGTCGGCGCAACCTGCGCCAGCCGCCGCGACAAAGGCGCGATGACGGCAGCGGTGATATAGTCCGATGCAATCAGCCGGAAGGTGCGCTGCGATGTCGCTGGATCGAAGCTGGTCGAGGTCGTGATCAGCGCATCGACCTGCCGCAGCGTATCCTGCACCATCGGCACCAGCGTTTCGGCATAAGCGGTGGGAAACATGCGCTTGCCCTGCAAAACCAGCAGGTCGTCGCCGAAATAGTCGCGCAGTCGTCCGAGTGCGGCGCTCATCGCCGGCTGGCTCAAATGCAGCTGCTCGGCGGCGCGCGACACGCTGCGCGTCTCCATCAGCACGCTGAAGGCAACCAGCAGATTGAGATCGAGACCCTTGAAGCGCATCGCGTTAACCTATCAATATGGTGATTGGATTACCATTAAAACAAAAAATTTAACCTATGGCTAGTCGATGATCTAAATGCAGATCAACAAAAAGCAGCGGCCCGAGCAGGCTGCCTGCAATTTTCAGGGAGATGATGAATGAGGGCATTGCTGCTGGCCACGACCGTTCTTGCCGGACTGGCCGTTCCGGAAATCGCGATTGCACAGGATACGACCGCGCCCGAGGCTGCTGCAGAAACGCAGGAGTATGAAGGCCTCAGCGAGATCGTCGTCACCGCGCAACGCCGCGAAGAAAGCCTGCAGCGCGCCGCCGTCGCCGTCACTGCGGTTACCGGTGATGACCTCACCAAATCGGGCATCACCGAAGCTGCCAATCTTGGCCGGCTCGTGCCTTCCTTGGTCGTCCAGCCCACCGGCGGCACCACCAGCTTCTTCCTGCGCGGCGTCGGCACCAATTCGCAGAACTCGTTCGCCGAAAACGCGGTCGCGTTCAACTTTAATGGCATCTATGTCGGCCGTCCGACCGCGCCAGCCGGGGTGTTCTACGACCTCGAGCGCGTCGAGGTGGTCAAGGGACCGCAGGGCACGCTCTATGGCCGCAACGCCACCGGCGGTGCGATCAACGTGCTCCCCAAAAAGCCTGTGCTCGGCACGTTCAGCGGCGAAGGCCTGTTCGAATACGGCAATTACGACAGCAAGAAAGCGTCGCTGGCGCTGAACATTCCGCTCGGCGACACCGTGGCGCTGCGCGTTGCAGGGCAGATCGTCGATCGCGATGGCTACATCTCCGATGGCTATGACGACGACAAGGGCGAAGCATTCCGCGCATCGCTGCTGATCGAGCCTTCGGACATGTGGTCGATGACGCTGGTTGCCGATTACTACAACCAGCGCGGCAAGGGTGCAGGCGCGGTGCTGCTGCCCGAGGGACGCTATGCCGTCCCCGCGCTCGAAGACCGGGTGAGCATTTCCGATCCGCGCGCGCAGGCTTCGATCCGCCAGCTGGCGTCGGGCATTTCGGCGCCGCCGTTCTGCGGAGGCTTCGGCAATTTCGTCAACAGCGGCTGCGTGGCGCTCGCAGGCACTGACGGCTTTCTGGACAATGAATTCATCGGCGTCAGCGCCACGGTCGTCGGCGACATGGGCTTTGGTACGCTGACGGTCATTCCGGCCTATCGCAAGTCCGACGTCAACCTGCTCACCTATCTTCCAGGCTTTGCAGGGACGATCAACGACAAGGCCGAGCAGATGTCGCTCGAGGTACGGCTGGCCTCCAACGAAGACCAGCGGCTGCGCTACGTGCTGGGCGCTTTCTATTTTGGCGAGGACCAGATCACCGAAAACTTCTTCCGCCAGGGCAACATCTCCACCACCCGCTTCACGCCGCGGCTCAGCACCGAGAGCATCGCTGCCTTCGGCCAGCTGACATTCGATATCGCCGATAGCCTTCGGCTGGTCGCCGGCGGGCGGTACACCAGGGAAGACAAGTCGCAGTTCACGTCCGTGGCCGCCGGCGGTCTGCCGGGACCGGTCCAGCCGCCGCTCAGTGCGCCGTTCACCGGTGACCTGTCGTTCGAAAAGTTCACCTGGAAGGCCGGAGTGGAATGGGATGCGGGGCCGGCCTCGTTGGTCTATGCCAATGTGGCGACCGGGTTCAAATCGGGCGGGTTCTTCGTCGCCCAGCCGCCCAACAACACCTTCGCTCCCGAAGAGCTGACCGCTTATACCGTCGGCGCCAAGAACCGGTTCTTCGACAACAAGCTGCAGCTGAACATCGAGGCGTTCTACTGGGACTATCGCGACCAGCAGATCACCTTCGTCGGTGGCGTGCCCACCGCAGGCGGCATCTTCGCGCAAGGCTCGACCACGGTCAACGCGGGCAAATCGCGGATCTATGGCGCAGAGTTCGAAGCCAAGTTCGCGCCGAGCAGCAACGATCTGTTCAGCGTCAACGTCCAGTACCTCAACGGCAAGTACAACAGCCTGCAGACCGCCAACTTCTCGCCCACCGGCGCACCGGTGACCACGGGCTGCACCACCGTCGGCAGCCGTCTGGCCAACCCGGGTGTCAACGGCGCACGCTTCTTCGACATCGATTGTTCGGGCAGGCCGACGGTCAACTCGCCCAAATGGGCGGTGAACCTGGGCTATGAACGCACGTTCGAACTGACGGGTGACCTCAATCTGATCTTCGGCGCGCGTGGCAACATCGAGAGCGGTCGCTTTCTCAATTCCAATTACCGGCCCGAAGAGCGGCAGGGCAGCTTCGCGATGGCCGATGCGTTTGCGACGCTGGAAAGCCTGGGCGGATGGAGCATCACCGGCTTCATCAACAACATCACCGACGAGGTGGTGCTGGCACGCGCAGGGACCCGGCCGATCCTCGACTTCCCCGTCGGTACTCTGCGTCCGCCGCGGACCTATGGCGTGCGGGTCGGTTTCAACTTCTGATGGGCAGACGGGCAGTTTGGTTGGCATTGGCGGTGCTGACCGCCGCCACGCCGGCAAACGCTCAGCCAGCGCCAACTTCGACGGGCGCCTTTATCACGCTGGGCACGATGGGCGGACCGGTGCCTTCGCCGGACCGGTCGCAGCCCGCCAATGCGCTTGAGCATGCGGGGCGGATCTATCTGGTCGATGCAGGCGACGGCACGGTGCAGCAGCTCAGCCGCGCCGGGATCATGCTGCCACGCGTCAAGGCGGTGTTCCTCAGCCATCTCCACGCCGATCACACCGGCGGGCTGTCGGCGGTACTGGGCTTGCGCAACCAGACCAATGCGCGCGAACGGCTGACGGTGTACGGGCCGCCGGGGACGCGTGAGCTGGTTGCGGGCATGGTGGCATCGATGCAGCCCGCCGCGCACGTCGGCTATGGCATCCCGGGCCAACCCTGGACCCCGCCCGCCGATACCGTCACCGTCATCGAGATGTCAGGCGGCGAGGCGCTGGCAGTCGATGGGATGACCGTCACTGCCGCGCAGAATTCGCATTATGATTTCGCAGCCGGAAGCACCGAAGACCGCAACTACAAGTCGCTGTCCTTCCGCTTCGGCCTGCCCGGCCGATCCGTCGTCTACACCGGCGATACCGGACCCAGCGCCGCCGTCGAAAAGCTCGCCCAGGGTGCCGATCTGCTGGTCAGCGAGATGATCGACATGGGCGGGACGATGGCCAATGTCGCACGCAATTCCCCCGATATGCCCGCCGATGCCAAGCGGCAGCTTGCGCAGCATCTGTCGACCCATCACCTGACCCCCGACGCGGTGGGGCAACTGGCGGCAAGCGCAGGGGTGAAGGCACTGGTGATCACCCATTTCGCCGCCGGAACCCCCGACCCTGAGCGGACCAAAGGCTATCTGGCCGAGATCACGGCGCGCTATCGCGGGCCGGTGACGCTGGCCAACGACCTCGACCGTTTCTGAGGCGCCGGGGCGGGGTCAGTCCGCCCAGTACAGCCGCATCGGATTGTCGACGAGCAGCTTGCGCTGCAGCGCTGGCGTCGGTGCGATCTGCGCAATCGTATCGACCAGCGCGCCATCATCGGGCAGCACGCTTTCCATATTCGGATGCGGCCAATCGGTGCCCCACAGCACCCGGTCGGGATAGTCCGCCACCAAGGGGCGGACGGCGCGGACGAAATCGGCATAAGGCGGGCCTGCGGGATCGAGCCGGTCGGCGCAGGTGACCTTGGTCCAGATGTCGTCGCGGCTGTCCAGCAGGCGGCGGAACGCGGCCATATCCGCGCCAGCGGGGCCCTGGCGCACATCGGGTCGGCCCATATGGTCGATGACGATCGGCACCGGGATCGCGGCGAGGAAGGGTAGCATCTCGTCCAAGATATCCGCCTCGAAATACACCACGACATGCCAGCCCAGCCGCTCGATCCGGCGCGCCACCTCGAGAAACCTGTCCTTGGGGGCGTCATCGACCAGCCGCTTGAGGAAGTTGAAGCGCACACCGCGGATGCCGCCTGCGTGCAGCGTGTCGAGCTCAGCATCGGTGATCGCCGGATCGACCACCGCGACCCCGCGCGCCATGCCGTTCGACAGCGCGATCGCGTGCAGCGTCGCGCGGTTGTCGGTGCCGTGGCAGCTCGCCTGGACGATGACGTTGCGGGCAAAGCCCAGCCGGTCGCGCAAGCCGAACAGCGCCTCGGGCCCCGCGTCCTGCGGCAGGTACTTGGCCTTGGGGCTGAACGGAAACTGCGCCATCGGGCCGAAGACATGACAATGCGCATCGACCGCGCCGGGCGGGAGCGTAAATCGCGGTTTCGATGGCTCGAGCGTCCAGCTGCGGACACGCCCCTGGGCGTCGGTGCTCATGCGAAAATCTCTCCGTCCATCAGCTTGCGCGTGGTGCGCAGCATGCCCGCCTCGATAGGCGCGCCATCGTCATCGATCGTCACCACGCATTCGGTGACCCCGCTCGGATGCTCGACGCCGAGGGTCTTGGTGCGGCCATCAGGAACGCGGGCCACCTTGGCGGCAGGCGACCCCTCGATCAGGCAGGCGGTGGCGACGCTGACCGCGCCGAGCACGCCGATCGAGGCATGGACACGGTGCGGGATCAGCGAGCGCACGGTGATCGCGCCATCCGTTTTGGGCGCTGCAACCAGCATCATCTTGGGCACCGTTTTTTCCGTGACATCGCCCAGGTTCATCATCGGCCCGGCCTTCAACCGGATCGCCTCGACCTTCGCCTTCATCGCCGCGTCGGCATCGAGCGTGTCGCGGTCCTCATAGCCGGTCACACCGACATCGCACGCCGCCATCACCACACAGGGCATGCCGTTGTCGATCAGCGTCACCGCAACGCCATCGATAATGTCCACGCCGTTGCCGGTCGGCAACAGCGCGCCGCACGAGGACCCTGCCGTATCGCGAAACGCCAGCGGGATGGCGGCGGCGGTGCCGGGAACGCCGCTGATCGCCGCATCACCGTCGTAGCGCACCAGGCCGCCGGGCGTTTGCACGCTGGCGACCGCGATCTGGCCGGTGTTTTCCATGAACACCGCAACCCGCGTCACCCCGTCCACTGCCGCCACCAGACCGCGCTCGATCGCGAACGGGCCGACGCCGGCGAGGATATTGCCGCAGTTCTGCGCATCGGTGACGATCGCCTGATCGACGAACACCTGCAGGAAAAGGTAATCGACGTCGACACCGGGCCGCTCCGATTTGCTGACGACCGCGACCTTGCTGGTCAGCGGATCGCCGCCGCCCATGCCATCGATCTGGCGCGGATCGGGCGAGCCCATCGCGCGCAGCAGAAACGCGTCGCGTTCAGCCGTGTCGGCGGGCAGATCGTCTGCCAAGAAGAACCCGCCCTTCGACGTGCCACCCCGCATCCACATGCAGCGGACCTTCATTAGCTCCTCCCCTTCAGGGGAGGGGTTGGGGTGGGGAAGGAAAATACAGCCCCACCCCCGGCCCAGTTTTGGAGGCACGTGACTCCAAAACTCCTGAAGGGGAGGGGAGCGTTTTGATCACACATATTTCAGCCCCATCTCGGCGAGGCGCGGGCGCATGTCGTAGATGTCGAGCCCCAGTTCGCCCGCCGCCAGCCGCTGGCGCTTGGCCTCCTCGGCGGCTTCGCGTGCCTGCGCCTTGGCCAGGACGGCACCGGCATCGGCGCGCTTGACTACGCACACGCCATCGTCATCGGCGACGATCACGTCACCCGGCTGGATCGAGGCGCCAGCGCACACGATCGGCACGTTGACGTTACCGAGCGTATTCTTGACCGTGCCTTGCGCGAACACCGCCTTCGACCAGACGGGGAATCCCATCTGGGTGAGGTCGCGGACATCTCGGACGCCTGCATCGATCACCAGCCCCCGGCAGCCGCGCGCCATCGCGCTGGTCGCTAGCAGATCACCAAAATAGCCGTCTACGCACGGGCTGGTGGGGGCGAGCACCAGAATATCGCCGGGCTGCAACTGCTCGATCGCGACATGGATCATCCAGTTGTCGCCCGGAGCCGCCGAGATCGTGACCGCGTTGCCCGCGACCCGCGCGCCGGCATAGATTGGCCGCATATGGTGCGCGAGCAGGCCGGTGCGGCCCTGCGCCTCGTGGACGGTCGCGACCCCTGCTGCACCCAGGCCATCGACGATGTCCAGCGCCGTCCGTTCGATATTCTGCACTACCACGTTCATGCCACACACTCCTTTGGATGCTCCCGTGCCCGCAGGGGCGGGGCACGCGCCAATCCAACTTGTGGACAGGCAATAGGTTTTTGCTATGTCTGGTCGCAATGACAGCTCCGTTCGATCTCAATTTGCGGCACCTGCGGGCGCTTGGCAATGTGGTGGCGTTGCGCAGCCTCAATCGCGCGGCGGAGGCGGCTGGGTTGTCGCAGCCTGCGCTCACCCAGGGGCTGGGCAAGCTCGAGAAGCAATTGGGCGTGCTGCTGTTCGATCGCCACTCGGGCGGGGTGACCCCGACGCCTGCGGGGCTGGCGATGGCCGAGCGCGCGGAGCTGGCGTTCAGCCATCTGGCAGCGGCCACGCGGCGGCCGGGGCGAACCGGCGCGCGCGGATTTTCTCGCCCCGAACAATTGATGACCGCGACCCAGCTTGAAGCGTTCGTCCATTTTTCGAACGCGCAAGGTTTTGCCGGAGCGGCGGCTGCGAGCGGCCTGTCGCAGCCCGGCATCCACCGCGCGGTGCGCGAGCTCGAGCAGATCTGCGGCGCTGCGCTTGCCGAACGGCGCGGACGCGGCATGATGCTGACCCCGGCCGGGCGGGCGATGGCACGCGGGGTGCGGCTGGCGGCGCGCGAAATCGCCGCCGGGATCGACGAGGCGCGCGGCGATCCCGAGGGTGGCGCGCGGATCTCGATCGGCGCGATGCCGCTCAGCCGTGCGCTGGTCGTGCCGCGCGCGATCGCGCATTTCCTGCGTGAAAGCCCGGGCACGGTAATCGATGTGGTCGAAGGATCGTGGCGCGAACTGGTCGATCCGCTGCTCGATGGCGTCATCGACGTGATGGTCGGCGCGCTGCGCGACAATCCACCCGCCGAGATCGATCAGGTGGCGTTGTTCACCGACCGGCTGGCGGTCTTCGCGCGCAAGGGGCATCCGCTGGCTGGGCGCCCGGTGACGCTCGCCGATCTGCATGGCCAGTCCTGGGTCGTCGGGCCGCACGGAACGCCCTTGCGCGCGCACTGGCAGGAGCTGTTTGCCGGTGATCCGCCTCCGGTGCCCGTCGAATGCGGGTCGGTGATGGTGATCCGCGGTCTGGTGATGCAGAGCGACCTGCTGACCTTGCTGTCGCCCGACCAGATCGCGGTCGAACTCGACACCGCGATGCTGGTGCGGATCGATCTCGATCTGCCCGGCAGCATCCGCACGATCGGGATCAGCACCCGCCACGGCTGGCGCCCGACCCGTGCGCAACAGCGGCTGGTCGATCTCCTCCATCAGGCATCTATTGAAACCAGACTTCACGAAAACCAATAGGTACCGCCGCAATTGGATTGGTGGGCGGTGCACCGGCCGGTCTAGGGCATCCCCATGATGACAGCAGCCACATTCATCGGGTTCGGGGAAGCGGGCCGTGCCTTTGCCTGGACAGGAGCGCGCGCGTTCGATCGCAAGACGCTCGATCCGGACATGCGCGGCAGTCTTATCGAGGCCTATAAGACTGCTGGCGTGACCGGCGCCAATGACGCGGCCACGGCGCTCTCTGGCGCGAGCGCGGTGCTGTCGCTGGTCACGGCAGATCAGGCCTTCATCGCCGCGCGCGAGTATGCGCCGCTGCTCGATGCCGGCGCGCTCTGGCTCGACATGAACAGCGTCGCGCCGGGCACCAAGCGCCGCGCGGCAGAGGTGATCGAGGCGGAAGGCGGTCGCTATGTCGATGTCGCGGTGATGGCGCCGGTGCTGCCCGCGCGCCGGTCGGTGCCGCTGCTGGTCGCAGGGCCACATGCGGGCGCGGCATCGCAGGCGCTGATGGCGCTGGGCTTCTCCTATGTCTCGATCGCCGGGCCCCATATTGGCGATGCGTCGGCGATCAAGATGATCCGTTCGGTGATGGTCAAGGGGCTCGAGGCGCTGAGCGCGGAGTGCGCGCTGGCCGCCGACCGGGCAGGGGTATCGGATGCGGTGCTCGCCTCGCTCGACGCCAGTTGGAAGCCCCAATCCTGGGGCGACCGGTTCGATTACAATCTCGACCGGATGATGGCGCACGGCCTGCGCCGTGCCGCCGAGATGGAAGAGGTCGCAGTCACGCTCGAGGAGCTGGGGGTCGATCCGGCGATGACCCGCGGTATCATTACCCGTCAGCGCGACCTGGGCGCGCTTGGCATTGCGCCGCCCGCCGGGCTTGCCGCCAAGCTGCAGGCGATCAACCTGACCAACACGAGTGACGCTGTATGACCCTGATCATCGACTGCCACGGCCATTACACCGTGCTGCCAAAGGCCCATGATGCCTGGCGCGAGGAACAGAAGGCCGCGTTCAAGGCGGGAACGCCTTGCCCGCCATACCCCGAGATCTCGGACGACGACATCCGCGAGACGATTCAAGCCAACCAGCTGCGGCTGATCAAGGAGCGGGGCAGCGATCTCACCATCTTCAGCCCCCGTGCTTCGGCAATGGCGCCGCATGTCGGCGACGAGGCGGTGGCGCTCGAGTGGGCGCGGCGCTGCAACGATCTGATCGCGCGCGTCGTCGGGCTGTTTCCGGGCGTGTTCGCAGGCGTGTGCATGCTGCCGCAAAGCCCCAAGGCTGACATGCAAGGCTCGATTGCCGAGCTCGAACGCTGCGTCACCGAACTGGGCTTTATCGGCTGCAACCTCAACCCTGATCCGGGCGGCGGCCGTTTCGAGCATCCGCCGCTGACCGATCGCTTCTGGTATCCGTTCTACGAGAAGATGGTCGAGCTCGATGTCCCTGCGATGATCCACGTTTCGGGCAGCTGCAACCCGGCGATGCACGCCACCGGCGGATATTACATCGCGGCGGACACCATCGCCTTCATGCAGTTGCTCGAGGGCGATCTGTTCGCCGATTTCCCGACCTTGCGCTTCATCATCCCGCATGGTGGCGGTGCGGTGCCCTATCACTGGGGGCGCTATCGCGGGCTTGCCGACATGCTCAAAAAGCCCGCGCTCGATACGCACCTGATGAACAACATCTTCTTCGACACCTGCGTTTATCACCAGCCGGGGATCAACCTGCTCGCCGATGTGATCGACAACAAGAACATCCTGTTCGGCAGCGAGATGGTCGGCGCGGTGCGCGGGATTGATCCGACCACCGGGCATTATTTCGACGACACCAAGCGCTATGTCGATGCGCTCGAGATCAGCGATGCTGAGCGGCACATGATCTTCGAGGGCAATGCCCGCCGGGTCTTCCCGCGGCTCGATGCGCAACTGAAGGAGCGCGGCCTATGACTCATCGGGCGAGCCAGCCAACCGACATCCATGCCTATCTCGCCGATCTCGAGGATATCCCGGGAACCCGGGTGTTCACCGCGGCGCGTGCGCGGCAGGGCTATCACCTCAACCAGTTCGCGATGAGCCTAATGAAGCCTGAAAACCGCGCGCGGTTCAAGGCCGACGAGCGCGGCTATCTCGACGAATGGGCGATAACGCCCGAGGCCAAGAAGGCGGTGCTGGCGCGCGATTACAACGCCTTGCTCGATCTGGGCGGCAACATTTATTTCTTCTCCAAGCTGTTTTCCACCGACGGGATCGCCTTTGCCGAAGCGGTGAGCACCATGACCGACATGCCATGGCCCGACTACCGCCAGATGATGATCAATGGCGGCCGCTCGCCCGAGGGTGTCCGATCGATCAGGGAGAAACGCTGATGGCCCGCTTGACCGCTGGCGTCGCCAGCAGCCACGTTCCGCTGATGGGCGTCGCGCACGACCAGAAGAAGGACCGCGACGATTATTTCGGCCCGATTTTCGCAGGCTATGACTGGACCCGGCAATGGGAAAAGGAACAAAAGCCCGATGTCGTGATCCTGGTCTATAACGACCACGCATCTGCCTTCGACATGAAGATCATCCCGACCTTCGCGATCGGCTGCGGCGAGCATTACAAGCCTGCCGATGAAGGCTGGGGCCCGCGCGCGGTGCCCGATGTGATCGGCCATCCGGACCTCGCCTGGCATATCGCGCAGAGCCTGGTGCTCGACGAGTTCGACATGACCATCGTCAACGAGATGGACGTCGACCACGGGCTCACCGTGCCGCTGAGCATGATGTTCGGCGATGTGGCCGAATGGCCGGTCAAGGTCATCCCGCTCGCGGTCAACGTGGTCACCTATCCGCCGCCGACGGGCAATCGCTGCTGGGCGCTTGGCGAGGCGATCGCCCGCGCGGTGGCGAGTTTTCCAGAGGATTTGAACGTGCAGATCTGGGGCACCGGCGGCATGAGCCACCAGCTGCAGGGGCCGCGTGCCGGGCTGATCAACCGCGCATGGGACAACATGTTCCTCGACGGTCTGGTCGGCGACAGCGACCATCTGCGGCACATTCCGCACATCGAATATCTGCGCGAAACCGGGTCCGAAGGGATCGAGATGGTGATGTGGCTGATCATGCGGGGCGCATTGGGCAAGACCACGCGCTGCCTGCACCGGCATTATCACGTCCCGTGCAGCAACACGGCCATCGGCCATATGGTCTTGGAGCCACAACCATGAAAATAGCACTCGCAGGCGCAGGCGCCTTTGGTGAAAAGCATCTCGACGGACTGAAGAACATCGACGGCGTCGAGGTGGTCTCCCTGGTCGGACGCAGGCTCGATCCGACCCAGGCGATCGCGGAGAAATACGGCATCGGCCACGCCACGACCGAGCTGGCCGAGGCGCTAGAGCAGCCTGGGCTCGACGCGGTGATCCTGTGCACCCCCACCCAGATGCACGCCGCGCAGGCCATTCAATGCATGGATGCGGGCAAGCACGTGCAGGTGGAAATCCCGCTCGCCGACAGTTGGGCGGATGCTGAGGCCGTCGTAGCCAAGCAGCAGGAAACTGGCCTTGTGTGCATGGTCGGCCATACCCGGCGCTTCAACCCCAGCCACCAGTACGTCCATAACGAGATCACCGGCGGCAGGCTGAACATCCAGCAGATGGATGTGCAGACCTATTTCTTCCGCCGCCGCAACATCAACGCCAAGGGCGAGCCGCGCAGCTGGACCGATCATCTGCTGTGGCACCACGCCGCGCACACGGTCGATCTGTTCGCGTATCAGGCGGGCAAGATCGTGGCAGCGCACGCGATGCAGGGGCCGATCCATCCCGAACTCGGCATCGCGATGGACCTGTCGATCCAGCTCAAGAGCGAGAGCGGCGCGATCTGCACCTTGTCGCTGAGCTTCAACAACGAAGGCCCGCTGGGCACCTTCTTCCGCTATATCGGCGACACCGCGACCTATATCGCGCGTTACGACGATCTGGTGAACGGCAAGGAAGAGCCGATCGATGTCTCGAACGTCGCGGTCTCGATGAACGGCATCGAGCTGCAGGACCGCGAGTTCATCGCTGCGATCCGCGAGGGGCGGGAGCCCAACAGCTCGGTCGGCCAGGTGCTCGATTGCTACCGCGTGCTCGGCGATCTCGAGCGGCAGCTCGGCGCGTGACGACGCACCGCACCCAGGTCGCGATCATCGGTTCGGGTCCCGCCGGCTTGATGCTGGGGCATCTGCTCAGGGCCGAGGGTGTCGATTGCGTGGTGCTCGAGCGCCAGACCCGCGCGCATGTCGAAAGCCGCATCCGCGCAGGCGTCCTGGAAACGGTGACCACCGACATCATGCACCGGCTGGGGCTCGATGCGCGGATGAACGCCGAAGGGCTGGTCGAGGACGGCTTCAACCTGGCCGATGGCGACATGATGGTGCGGATCGACATCAAGGCGCTGACCGGTCGCAACGTCATCGTCTACGGCCAGACCGAACTCACCCGTGACCTGATCAAGGCCGCGGCCGAGCGTGACCTTTCAATCGTGTTCGAGGCGGCCGATCTGGCGCTGCACGATATCGACAGCGATCATCCCAGCGTGACCTACGTCTCGGGCGGCGTCGCGCACACGCTGCACTGCGATTTCATCGCCGGGTGTGATGGTTTCCATGGCCCCTCGCGTCGCGCCATCCCGGCCGAACTGGCACGCGAATATACCCACGAATATCCGTTTGGCTGGCTGGGCATCCTTGCCGATGTGCCGCCCTGCCATGACGAACTGATCTACGCCAACGGCCCGCGCGGCTTTGCCTTGGCATCGATGCGATCGCCGACCCGCAGCCGCTATTACATCCAGGTGCCGCAGGGCGAAAAGCTGGCCGACTGGAGCGAAGACCGGCTGTGGGACGAGCTTGAAGGCCGCTTCAACGGGATCTCGCGGCACGGCGTGACCAGGGGGCCGGCGCTGGAGATGTCGATCGCGCCGCTCAGGTCCTATGTGTTTGAAACCATGCGTTACGGGCGGTTGTTCCTGGCAGGCGATGCCGCGCACATCGTGCCGCCGACCGGTGCCAAGGGCCTCAACCTTGCGGCATCCGATGTCACCTATCTGGCCGACGCACTGATCGGCCATTACCGGCAGCGCGGCGAGGGCGGGTTGCTGGACTATCAACGCCGCGCGCTGGCGCGGATCTGGAAGGCCGAGCGGTTCAGCTGGAGCCTCACCAGGCTGATGCACAGCTTCCCCGAACAGCGCCCGTTCGAACGCCGCATGCAGATCGCCGAACTCGATTACCTCGCTGGTTCGCATGCGATGCAGACAGCGATTGCCGAAAATTATGTCGGGCTTCCGCTCTAGCACTACCGGCAATTATCGTTCGATGAGCTCTCGAATCCGCGTCGCAAGCACGTCGATGGCAAAGGGTTTGGTCAGCACGTGCATGCCAGGATCCAGATGACCGTGGCTGAGCACGGCGTTTTCCGCATAGCCGGTGATGAACAGCACCTTGAGGTCCGGGCGGACGGCGCGTGCGGCATCGGCGACCTGCCTGCCGTTCAGACCGCCGGGCAGCCCAACATCCGTCACCAGCAGGTCCAGCCGCAGATCTGAATTGACCACCTTTAGACCGGCAGCGCCGTCGACCGCCTCGATTGCGGTGTACCCCAGATCGGTGAGCACCTCTGCCACCAGCATCCGCACCGTGGGCTCGTCATCGATCACCAGCACCGTTTCACCCACTTCGGCGCGCGGTGCCGGCTCGACGTCGGTTTCCATGGCTTCGGCTTCGGCGTCGCCCAGATGGCGCGGCAGATAGACGCAGACCATCGTGCCCTGATCGATCTCCGAATAGATCGAGACCGACCCGCCGGATTGTTTGGCAAAGCCGTAGATCATCGACAATCCGAGCCCGGTGCCTTCTCCAATCGGCTTGGTGGTGAAGAACGGGTCGAACGCCTTGGCGATCACGTCGGCACTCATCCCCGTGCCGTTGTCGGATACGCACAGCGAGATGTAATGACCGGGCTCCAGCCCGCGCTGCTCGGCAGTGTGTTTGTCCATCCACCGGTTGCAGGTTTCGATCGTGATGATCCCGCCCTTGGGCATTGCGTCACGCGCATTGATGCAAAGGTTCAAGATAGCGTTTTCAAGCTGGCTGGGATCGATCAGGCTGGACCACAGACCTGCTGCATTGACCGTTTCCAGCTCGATCGCCGGGCCGACCGTGCGCCGGATCAGGTCTTCCATCCCGGAGATGAGATCGTTCACATTGGTCGGCTTGGGCGCGAGCGTCTGACGGCGCGCGAACGCCAGCAACCGATGCGTCAGTGCAGCTGCGCGCTTGGCTGCCCCCTGCGCAGCGCCCACATACCGCTCGACGTCCGACGTCCGGCCTTGCGCGATCCGGATCTGCATCATCTCGAGACTGCCCGAAATACCGGTGAGCAGGTTGTTGAAATCATGCGCAAGACCGCCCGTCAGTTGCCCGACGGCATCCATCTTCTGCGCCTGGCGCAGCGCATCCTGGGCGGCAACGAGCTCGGCGGTACGCTCCGAAACCCGCGTCTCGAGCGTTTCATTCAAGACGCGCAGCTCGTCCTCGGCCCGTTTTCGCTCAGTCAGGTCAAACATGGCGCCGATCATGCGCACCGCTTCGCCATTCTGGTCGCGGAAAACGTGGCCTCGGTCAAAGACGTCAGCAAACGTCCCGTCACTGCGCCGAAACCGATATTCGGCAGTCCACTGGTCGCGGTCGCCGTCGATCACCTGTTGGATATCCCGCTCGACCCGGACCCGGTCGTCGGGGTGGATATTGGCCACCCACCAGTCGGCGGTCGGGGTAACCTGTTCGGCGGTGTACCCGAACAGCACACTGACGGCTTCGTTCCATTCAACCCGGTTCGCGCCAAGATCCCAGTCCCAGATGGCATCATTGGTCGCCTTGGCGGCGAGCCGGTAGCGCTGCTCGGTTTCACGCAGGATGGCATCGGCTGCACGTCGCTCGGTTTCATCGCGGGCAATCTTGATGAAGCCGGTAATCTTGCCGTCGGCATCGTGAAGCGGTCGAACCGAACCATTGGCAAAGAACCGCGTGCCATCGCGGCGCACGTGCCAACGTTCGTCGTTTGCGCAGCCCTTGGCGCGGGCCGTTTGAAGTTCCAGTGCTGGAATGCCCTGTTCCTGGTCTTCCGGGGTGTACAGGATGTCAACGACCTGTCCCTCGATTTCACCCGCCTGCCAGCCAAAGATGGCCTCGGCGCCAGGAGTCCAGTCGATGATCGTGTTGTCGACATCGACAGTAAAGATCGAATGGTCCTTCACCCCCTCGATGATGCGGCGGCTGCGCTCTTCGCTCTTGCGCAGCTCGGCCTGGGCACTCCGTGCCTCGGTGGCGTCGTGCCCTTCCACAAAGATGCCGGTGACCTGGCCTGCATCGTCACACACAGGCGCGTAAATGAAATCGAGGAAGTGCTCCCTTGGGCCAGCGTCCTGTTGATCTAGCACCACTTTGATCTGGTCCGCGACGAAGCGTTCGCCGGTCTGGTAGACGCGGTCGAGCAGTTCGAAGAAACCCTGACCGCTCAAATCAGGATAGGCCTCGCGAACGGATTTGCAGACAAATTCGCGGTTGCCGAACAGGCGGCGGTATGTCGCGTTGGCAAATTCGAAGATGTGGTCCGGCCCCTGGAGGATGGCGATGAAGCCTGGCGCCTGCTCGAACATCCGCCGCTGTCGCTGACTGTCGGCCTCACGGCGCCGATCGGCGAGCACCTGTTCGGTGATTTCGTTGCAAGCGCAGAACAATCCCTCGACCAAGCCATTCTTGACGATGATCGGCGTGTAGGAAAACGCAAAATGCGTCTCTTCCAGATAGCCGCGACGGTTCATCATCAGCATGATGTCGTCCATCTGGACCGGCAAGCCGCTATAGGCTTGATCGACGATCGGAATGAGGTCGTCGCGAATTTCGGACCAGACCTCCAGAAAGGGGCGGCCAAGGGCATGGGGGTGCTTGTTGGCCAGCACCGTGGCATACGCATCGTTGTAGAGCAGGACTTGATCGCTGCCCCAGGCGACGAACATGGGCTGATTTGAGCCGAGGATAACCCCAACCAGGGTCTTGAGCGGTGTTGGCCAGTCAGCCGGCGACCCTAGTCCCGTTTCTTCCCAATCGAAGTTGCGCAACAACAAGCCCAGCTGACCGCCACCTTCAAGAAAACTCTGCATTCACGACCCCGAATCATCGAGCAATCTTCTACCGGCATCCTGTCTGGATAATCGGCCCGATATGCGGTGGCGTAAACTTGCACGTTACGGACCAAAAATAGATCAGGGATTGCACTTGCGGGTTACGTGTGCCGTGTGGTTCCGTTCCCGCCAGTGGCTCCATCCGGCACCCGGCATTGGCGGTGTTTTCTGCCGTTTGGGGCTGTCTGGCGGCATGGCTGGGCAGGCCATGCGCGCCGGGCGTTGAAGATCGCTGCTGGCCCAGGCACCCGACGACGCTGACCAGGGGTGGAAATGTTTCTGCTGGCATGCAGACCTGACCGTCGTCAAAGGTGGGCAGCCACACAAACGTGGGCGGGTTTCCCAAGGCAGACGCAGATTCATGATCGAGACGATTTACCAGTTTATCGATAGCTACAGCGCGCAGATCGGCCTGGCGGTCCTTGCCCTCATTTTTGCAGCCTTCATCACCGAGCGCTTTCCTCCAGTCGTCGTCGGTGTGACGGGCGCGGCCGTGGTCATGGTGCTGGGATTTGTCTCGGTTGCCGATGTGCGGGGGGTGTTTTCAAACTCCGCGCCGCTGGCAATCGGTGCCCTGTTCGTGCTGTCGGGCGCGCTGGTACGCACCGGCGCGATCGAGGCCGTCATGGGAGTGCTCATTCGCCGGGCCGAAAGCAACCCCAAGAGGATCATGGTCGAGGTGTTCGGCGGAACCTTGGCGTCTGCGGCTTTTGTCAACAACACACCGGTCGTCATCATCATGATTCCGATCATCAAGAAGCTGGCCAAGGCGCTTGGAATATCCGCCACCCGGTTGTTGATTCCCTTGTCCTATCTGGCGATCCTGGGTGGGACGCTGACGTTGGTGGGAACATCGACCAACCTTCTGGTCGATGGCGTCGCCCGCGAGCTCGGCCAGCCTGCCTTTGGCGTGTTCGAGATCACCGGCGTGGGCCTGCTGACCGCGCTCACCGGCGCGCTGACCTTGCTGCTGCTGGGGCCAAGGCTTCTGCCGGACCGTCCAGAGAATGCGCCTGCAGACAGCGAGGCCCACGAATGCCTTTCCGAGCTGCTGGTCCAGCAGGATTCGGACATGATCGGCAAGGTGATCGCGGACATAGCTGCCCTGAAGCCTGAACGGGCACGCCTGCTCGGGTTGAAGCGTCAGGGGCAGTTTATTCGCAGGGGCTATGAGGACACCGTGCTCGAATCTGGCGACCGGTTGGTGATCTCTGCATCGCCGCATGAACTGGCCGCATTTGCGTCGGGCACAGGGTTCCAGACCGGTCTTGCTGGCCTCGGGGGAGGGCTGGCACTGCACGGTGAAGAGCGTCCCGAGGATGTGACGCTGTATGAAGCCACGATTGCCCCCACCCACCCGAGCATCGGTCGGCAGCTCAACGAAATCCCGATGCTCTCACGCCTGCGGATTCGCATTCTGGGGATTTCACGCGGGCGTCATCTGCCCGGTCCCGATCTTGCCACCGCACGGCTGCGCGCCGCCGACACATTGCTGATTGCAGCGCGACCTGCAGAACTTGCGCGGCTGCAGGAAAATATTCATCTTGCTGGAATCTCCACGGCCAAGGCGACCCCGTATCGCCGCGCCAAGGCCCCGATTGCGGTGCTGACGCTCCTGGTAACGGTGTTTGCAGCGGCCATGGGCGTCATGCCCATCGAGGGTCTTGCGATCATTGGTGTTGCAGTCGTCCTGATCACCAGGACGATCGACCCTGCCGAAGCCTGGGCCGCGATCGATGGCAGTCTGCTCGTCCTCATCTTCGCGATGCTCGCGATCGGTACGGGATTCCAGAATGCCGGGAGTGTCGATCTGATCGTCGGATTTGCAGCGCCTCTGTTGAGCACCGCGCCGATGTTTCTGCTGATCCTGGCAGTCTATACCCTGACATCGCTGCTCACCGAAACGGTGACCAACAATGCCGTCGCGGTGGTGTTGACCCCGATCGTTATCGGTATCGCAGCCAATGTCGGGATCGATCCGCGGCCATTGCTGGTTGCTGTCATGCTAGCCGCTTCGGCAAGCTTTGCGACCCCGATCGGTTATCAGACCAACACGATGGTTTATGCCGCTGCGGATTATAGGTTTGCCGACTTCTTGAAAATCGGGATCCCGATGAATGTCATTGTCGGCTTCGCAGCCTCCGCCGCGATCTATTTCATCTTCTGATGCAGATCAGGGACGGCAACGGACACCGCATGATCGCGCCAGACATCGCCAACCATCGCCACAATCACATCGGCTGATTGCGTTCAGCCTGTCCTACCGATCGGGCCTGCTATCGCAGATTGAGGCCCCGGCAAGCAAAACTATCTTGCCAACTAAAATAGTTGAGATTAGCTCTATGGGCGTGGGCCATGCTGCATGCAGCCGGTCCACACCAGGTTTCATAGGGGTTTTAACGATGCCACCTTCAAAACTGCCCGGGTCGCTTGCTGACGCGCAGCGCGACATTCCGATCGCTGCAATCGCCGATGCCATTTCAAAGCTCCGCTTCGGCGCGGTGGTGCTGACCGTGCACGATGGCAAGCTGGTCCAAATGGACGTGACCGAGCGCCAGCGCTTTAGCTGATCGTCATTTTTGAATTCCCTCGACTGCCGGGACCGGGACACCGGACCGGCGTTTTTCTGAGGTCACGCTTTGTGCAACAGCCATACAGCCGTGCCGACCGGACAGCCGGAAGCACTTCCATCGTTGGGGGTCTTTCCAAATGTCCATTTCCTTTACTGCGCGCACCTCCGTTGCTGCGCTGGCCTTCGCGCTTGCGTCTCAGGCTCCGGCAATCGCTGCTGACACCCACGGCGCCGCGGCCGAAGCCGCATCCGAAGCAGACGTGCAGGCCGATGCCGTCGCAGAAGCCGAGCAGCAGCCCGACAACGTGATCATCGTGTCTGCCCGGCGTCGCGACGAATCCTCGCAAGACGTGCCGATCGCGCTCTCCGTCGTCGATGTCACCACGCTCGACAACACTGGCAGCTTCAACGTCAGCCGCCTGACGCAGCTCCAGCCGACATTGCAGTTCTACTCCTCCAACCCGCGCAACTCGGCGATCAACATCCGCGGGCTCGGCGCGCCGTTCGGTCTGACCAACGATGGCATCGAGCAGGGCGTGGGCATCTATATCGACGATGTGTTCGTCGGCCGGGTCGCGGTGGCGACGCTCGATTTCCTCGATATCGCGCAGGTTGAGACGCTGCGCGGGCCGCAGGGCACGCTTTACGGCAAGAACACGACGGCAGGCGCGATCAACATCACCTCGAAGGAACCGAGCTTCGATTTCGAGGGCCGCGCCGAGGTCACCGCAGGCAATCTTGAGTTCCGCCAGGCCAAGGCGTCGGTCTCCGGGCCGCTGTCGGATAATCTGGCGGTGCGCTTCGGGGTTGCGACCACCGATCGGCGGGGCACGATCTTCAACGTCGCCACCGGCACCAACGTGAATGAGCTGAACAATTTAGGGGTTCGCGGCACGCTGCTGTGGAAGCCGAGCGATTCCCTCAAGGTGACGCTGGCGGGCGACTACAACCGCCAGAACCCCGAATGCTGCGCGCAGATCTATGCGCGTTACGGCAGCACCCAGCGCCCCGCCAACCGCCAGTTCCCCGCACTGTCGGCCGCGTTCGGCTATGCCCCGCCCAGCCTCAACGCGTTCGACCGGGTTACCGATGTCGATGCTGAACTCAGCGCCAAGAGTATCCTGGGCGGCGCATCGCTCAAGGTCGAATGGGATGTCGGGCCCGGCACGCTGACCTCGGTTTCCGCCTGGCGGTTCTGGGACTGGACCCCGTCGAACGACCGCGACTTCACCGGCCTGCCGATCACGCTCAAGGTCAACAACCCCTCGCAGCAGGAACAGTTCACGCAGGAAGTGCGCTATGCCGGATCCTTGGGCGACCGCGTCGATTTCGTCGCAGGCGTGTTCGGCTTCTACCAGACGATCGACACGCAGGGCATCCAGGAGCAGGGGCCGGCCGCCAGCCGCTGGCTGCTCAACCCGACCAGCCCGCTTGCCAACAATCCCGCCGTGCTGAACGGGCTTGTTGCGAACAACACCATCGGCTTCAAGAACACCAGCGTCGCCGCATTCGGCCAGCTCAGCTGGAAGGTCACCGATGCCCTGACCATCCAGCCAGGCATCCGCATCAACTACGACAAGAAGACCGGATCGTACAACTCGGTGGTGACCGGGACGGCATCGAACGGCACGCGGCAGTTGGTGACCTTCAACGGCCCGTTCGCGAATGATCCGTGGATCGTCGCGCAGCGCGGGGTGCTCGCTCCGCAATTCTTCGAGCCCGAGTTCAGCGACTGGAACCTGTCGTACGACCTGACCCTGGCCTATCGCGTGTCCGACGATGTCCGCGCGTATGCAACCTATGCCAAGACCTTCAAGACCGGCGGCATCAACCTGTCGGGCGTGCCCAATGATGCGGCGGGCAACCCGCTGCTCGCTGCCGGATCGGTCGCGCCCGAAAAGGTCGATCATTTCGAGGTGGGCTTGAAGACCCAGTTCTGGGATCGTCGCGCAACACTCAACCTCGCCGGCTTCTGGACCGAGATCGGCGACTATCAGGCGACGGTCAACAACGGCCAGTTGGGCGTGCTGCGCGGCTATCTCGCCAATGCGGGCAAGGTGCGGGTGCGCGGGATCGAGGCGGATTTCAGCGTGCGGCCCTCGGAGCGGTTCACCGCCTATGTCAGTGGCGCTTATACCGACCATGAATATGTCCGCTTCGTCGACGCGCCATGCCCGCCCGAATTGGCCGGCGGTACGACGGTGACGGGAACCCAGGTCCCCGGAGCTCCCGGGGTGCCAGGTGCGCTCAGCCCGGCCAACTGCGATATCTCGGACCAGTGGCTGCCCGGTATCTCGAACTGGGCGTTTTCGTATGGCGCAGAGGCCAATGCGCCGGCCTCGATCTTCGGGCTCGACGGCTTTGCCTATATCGGGTTCGACGGCAACTACCGCTCCAAATTCTCGTCGAACCCTTCGCGCTCGATCTACACCGACATCGATGGCTATGCGCTTACCAACTTCCGGCTGGGCTATCGCACCGATGACGGGCTCAACGTCTTCGCCTGGGTGCGCAACGCCTTTGACGTGAACTATTTCGAGCAGCTCGCGGCCAACACCGGCGGCAACACCGGCCTGATCGCCGGACAGCCCGGCGACCCGCGCACCTTCGGCCTGACCCTTGCCTCCAGCTTCTGACCCCTCCAGCCAAGAAAGGGACCAGACATGCTGGACCTGAGTATCCTGAACCCCGCCGATATCTGGCCCTTCGTCCTCGCGGGCTTTGCCGCGCAGATGGTGGATGGCGCGCTGGGGATGGCGTTTGGCGTCATCTCCAGCACGCTTTTGGTCTCGGTGCTGGGCGTGCCGCCCGCACAGGCTTCGGCGGGCGTCCATCTGGCCGAGGTGTTTACAACCGGTGCCTCGGGGCTCAGCCATGCCTGGCAGCGCAACATCGACTGGAAGCTGTTCGGTCGGCTGGTGCTGCCGGGCGTTGGAGGCGGTATCGTGGGCGCGTACATCCTGTCCAGCATCGACGCGGATATCGCCCGTCCGCTGGTGATGGCTTACCTTGCGGGCGTCGGCGTTCTACTGCTGTACCGCGCCTGGAAATTCCCGCCGAACAAGTTCAAGGATCCGCGCATCGTCGCGCCGCTGGGTGCTGCGGGCGGGTTTCTGGATGCGGCGGGTGGCGGCGGCTGGGGGCCGGTGGTGACCTCGAATCTGCTCATACAGGGCAGCGAACCGCGCAAGGTGATCGGTACGGTGAGCGCATCGGAGTTCTTTCTCACCGTTTCGATCTCGGTAACGTTCATTCTGACACTGGGCTTCGAGGCGTTCACCAATGCAACCATCGGCTTGCTGATCGGCGGGGTGCTCGCCGCGCCATTCGGGGCGCTGTTGGCCAAGCGGGTCAAGCCGCGTGCGCTGTTGCTGCTGGTGGGCGCCGTGCTGACTGTCACCAGCATGTTCAGCATCTACAAAGCCCTGGTTTGATCAACCGGCCGCTTTGGCGGTGCGCCATGACTGGCACCCGTTTCTCAATCGTCCAGGGCGTGAGAAACGGGTGCCAGCGGCGGATATTGCTAGGTGGTCATCATTAGAACTGGGCGCGAACCCCGAAGTTGATCGAACGCCCGAAGGTATGGATTTCGGTAAAATCCTCCTTCGTCCCGGCATAGGATACCTGGCGTTGGTTCAGCACGTTCACGGCTTGCGCAAACAGTTCGACATTGGGGCGAAGCTTGAAGCTGGTTCCGATATCGAGAATGCCGAAACCATCCTGAAAATTGGCCACCACATCGTCTGGCGTCGGCAAGGATGTGACCACCGCTCCGGCGTCGGTCATATAGTTGCTGCGATAGGTGTAGCTGGCGTTGATCTCAAACGGCCCGCTTTCGAAGAACGGGGTGATCGAATAGCTGACATCCGAAATCCCCTTGATGCCTGCGGTCTGGACGCCGACGTCGAGGCGGTCGAGGGTAAGCTTGGATGAAGCGAACGTTGCGGTTGCCGTGATGCCCAGGCCAAAAGGCAGCTTGTTGGTATAACCGAACTCGACACCGCGGATTTTGGCGTTGCCGACATTGACCGGGCTGGCAACCAAGATATCGACCGGCAGCGTGGTGCCGTTGCTCACCGCAAAAGCCAGCGATCGGACCTCGAAGTCGGAGGCGATGTAATCGGTCACGTCCTTGTAGAAGACGGCCGCGGTCAGTGCGCCGAACTCATCGAAGTACCATTCAAACGACGCATCAAAGTTCCACGAGCTGTATGGCTTCAGATTGGGATTTCCAGCCGATCCCTGAAAATTCAGCGTCGTGTCGTTGAGCGCTGCGGCGCCTTCGTTGAAGATGCGCGCCACGGTCAGGCTATTGGTGCCGACCGAATTGCGAAGCTCCGACAAAGATGGCTGGGTCATGGTGCGGGCAACGCCGAGCCGCAGCTGAACGTTATCGCGAAACTTGATGGTCGAATTGAAGCTGGGCAACCACTCGGCATAATTTGCGCGGGTCGTTTGCGGAGTGACCATGGTGGTCACGGCCCCCGCCGCGTTGCGTACCGGCGACACGGTTGTGCCGTCGACTTCGGTCGCCACGCGCACATAGCGTATGCCGATATTGCCGGTGACCGGAAAATCGCCAATCGCCGAGGCGAAATCCAGTCGCCCATAGCCGGCGACAATTTCCTCACCGATCCGATAGGAGTTCTGCAGATCCGCTGCGGTGGCGACGAGGTCTTTGGCGCTGGGGTTCACGCCATCGAATTCGTTGGGCAGCACATAGGAACTGTTGAACAGTTCCCAATCGACATTGGTCCACGGCTGAAATGTCCCGATCGACTGGTTGAAGGCATTCGACGGCACAGGGAAGCTCAGGAAGGCGTCGGTGCGTGTGACACCGGGACGCAATACGGTGGAACTGCGATCGCGACGTTGATAATCGCGCGTGCGGTCCGAATATTGGCCGCCAAAGCGCAGGCTGGTAAACCGCAGGTTGCCAATGCCGAAATCGGTTTGCCGGAACATGTTGAGCACCGCTGTGGTGTCTTCATCCTTCGAGTTGATCGGGCGGATCTGCAGCGATTCAAACGGCATCAGCGCGGGGTTGGTGAGGTCCAGATCGGTGAACAGGGCAGGCACCTTGGCCTTGCTCGCCACGTCGCCGCGAAAGTCGAAGGTGACATTGCCGCCCCGACCGCTGCCGGTGCGGAATTGCGCCCGCTGGATGGGAGTCTCCAGGTCGCTGAGCGCACGCGAATAGCTCAGCCGCGGTTCGATCTTCCAGCCCGCCAGGTCCAGCCGCACGGTGCCGTTGAGCTGGAGGTTCTGGTGCGACTGATCCAGAAACTCGCTGTAGTTGCGGATGCGGCCACCACGGATGGTGCCGGCAACCAGCCGGCCGTCCTCGACCACGGCGCTGGAAACGTCCAGGCGCGAAATCTCCGAGTTGATAAAATAGGTGAGGCGGCGCTCGTAGGTTTCGTTGTTGAACTGCGACAGCAACGCGTCGAAGTCGAACTCGACGTTCGAGGAAGGTCGCCATTGCAGGCCAAAGACGCCGCTGATCCGTTCGCGGTCTTCCAGTTCGAGATAGGGTTGCGCATCGAACGGTGCCCGGACGGTACCGAGACCCGCGACCGCAACATCAACCCAGCCGGTGCGCAGACGATCGAATTGCACTTCGCGGCGCGAGTAGGAGACGCCGGCGAGTATGCCGAAGGTTTCGTCCGCGTTGCGCCAGCCCGCCGCGATCGAGCCATTGGGATTGACCGTATCGGTGCGTTCTTCAAAACCGGCGTGCGCGCTTGCCGCGACGAACGTGCCCCGGTCCAGCGGGTTGATGAGGCGAATATCGACATTGGAGCCGACACCGTTTTCAACCAGATCGGCCGTGGGCGATTTGGTAATGACGATGCTATCGATCAACGACGCGGGCAGCACCTGCAGGCGAAACTGGCGACCCGACTGGCCCGAATTACGAATATTCTCGTTATATGCCAGCGGCATTCCGTTGAAGGTCACCGCCTGGAAATTGGGACCGAGACCGCGCACGGAAATGAACTGGCCTTCGCCAGCTTCACGAACGATCGTGACTCCTGGCACGCGCTGCAGCGCTTCGGCAATGTTGAATGCTGGCAGCTTGCCGATGTCGGCGGCGACCACGGCATCGGAGGTTGAATCTGCCTCGCGCTTGAGATCCAAGGCACGCGCAATGCCTTTGGAAAAGAAGGCGGTGACGACAATTTCCTTTTCCGTGTTCACGCCATCGGCTGCTGCCCCCTGCGGCGCGCGGCGGGCGTCGGATGCCGAACGAATGATCAGTGCGCCGCTGGCATCGCGGGTTACGGTGAGCTGGGTGCCCTTGATCAGCCGGCGTACAGCGGTCTCAGCGTCGAATTCGCCAACCAGCGATGGCGCGCGCAGTCCTGCCACAGTGGCCCGGGTAAACAGGATGTCGGTGCCGCTGTCTCTTGCCAGCTGCTCCAGCGCGCGATCCATCGGCTGCGCAGCGATAGCAATCTGGACCCGGCGGGTCGCGTTCTGCGCCTCGGCAACGCCGCTGATGGACGTAGCTGAAAGCGCGAGCGCAAGTGCAACCGATCGGCACAGGTGCCGTTTGAAATTCGTCATCGTGATTGTCCCCCGTCATCGCTCCCATCGAGCGTCACATACCCGACGATGGCCAGACGATTTTCCTCAGCTGCCTTGAAAAAAAATCAGCTGACAGAGGAAATGGAGACGGAGTCCGGGGTTGCTCGAACGCGGATGGACAACAGCACCGCAAGCGATTGCGCGAAGGCTTCCGGATCACCGACGCGATAAACACCGCTGACCCTCAGCCGGCCTGCCTCGGGATCGGATATCACCAGGGGCCGCTGGGAGTAGCGATTCATCTCGGCGACAGCGGTTGCAAGCGGCTCATCGCGGAAAGCCAGCCTGCCGGCCTGCCACGCGGTCAGGTCGCCCAGCTCCGGGCGGTCCATCTGATAGCCATGGTCCTGCGCCACTGAGACGCGTTCGCCGACCCCGATATCGACGACAGCCGGGTGCCCAACAGCAGAGATGCGTGCGCGCCCTGCCAGCGTCGTCAACGCTATCGCATCGCCATCGCGCCGCACATCGAGACGCGCAGCGCGGGACAAGGCACGCCGCCTACCCGCATCGATAACGAATGGCCGGGGATCGGCCGCGATCTCGACATCGATCCGGCCCGCGATCAGCAAAAGCGTCCGCAAATCGGTTTCGGCAACGAATCGGATGCTGGTGGCGGTATCGAGGATCACCCGGCTGCCATCGCCCAGCACGACGCGGCGTTGCTCGCCGACTGCGGTTTCATACTCGACGGCGCCAGCCTCTTGCCAGCCCAGCGTTGCAGCGCCCGTCACCGCAACGACCGCAGTGCCAGCCAGCACCATGCGACGTGACAGTGCAGGCGATGGCGCACGCGGCTCCTGCGCCAAGCCGCCCAGCGAATCCCAGATAGCAGACGTGCGCTCGAAGGTTTCGGCGTTGCGGGGATCGGCAGCGACCCATCTGGAAAATCCGGCTTCATCCGCTTTGCTGCGGTCATCCGCATGGAGCCTTGCCAACCAGTCTGCTGCCTGCCGGTTTGTGCTGTCGGGCTTGCCGCGGAAGATCAAGCTACCAATCCTCCATCCAATCCGTCAGGCTTTCCATGGCCGACGCGATATGTTTTTCAACGGCGCTTTGACTGATCGCGAGCGCCTCTGCAATCTCGCGATATTTAAGCCCTTCCAGCCGATGCATCAAGAGGATCTGACGCGTCCGCGGTTTCAACTGGTTCACGCCGTGGCGCAGACGTTCCAGACGGTGCCTGGCGATCAGCACTTCATCTTGAAGCGGCGTCAGGTCGGCAATCGATTCTGCGGCCTGGTCCGCCGAGATGGCAGAGCCTGTTCTTTGCTCTCGCCGGAAGGCATCGACGCCCCGGTTCGCCGCTGCCCGCACCAGCAACGCGGTGGGGTTCCTGGCGGCGATCTGCCGTTCTGCAAGGCCCAGCCAGGCATCGTGCATCAGGTCTTCGGCATCGTCGCGGTTGGTCATGCGGGCGACCTGGCCGCGCACACGCTCCCAGCCCAGTCCGATCAAGCCCGACCATGTTACCGATTCACTAGCCTTCATGCGTCGGCGTGTAGTCCGCCAGCGATACAATTCTGTGACATTCTGGAGACAGAAAAAGCAATCCAAGCTATTGGGAGCGCAGATACACCGGGTTGGAGTAGAACCACAGATCGTCCCACGGGTTCTCGCCAGCAACGTCCGGCGCGGGCTCTGCCTGGTCGGTGCTCGAGCCTCTGAGCCGCAGATAGCCGGACACATCCGGCGCTGGCATGCGGAAGCGAATGACATAGCTTTCGCCATCGCGTTGCCAGTCGGCTGCAGTGAAGCGGCGCACGACCCTTGTTGTCGGATTGCTATCCCCCTGCTGGCCATTCGCGTCCCCTGCGATCAGATCGACATGATCGACAGACACTGTCGCACCCCCGGCGTTCGCAACTGGCGATGAGCGAAAGCGAATGGTGCCCTGCAACATGGTCTTGCTGTCAACGGCAAGGCTATCCCCCATCGCCGCTGGCGTCTGTCCGGAGCCAACGGCTGCGACGGTGAATTCAAGCCGGTCGATCAGCCCACCGGTGGCGACGAACACCCGCCCGGATCGCAGCCCGTCCATGATGTCGGCGGCCTCTGGCTTGGCATAGACCCAAGTCTTGGCATATTCGCCGGGCCAGAAATCCGCACCACCTTCGCTCCAATGTCCGTGCGAATCCGATGTCGCGGTGATGGTCCAGCGCAGGCCCTGACCCAGCAACCCATCCCAGGCACCGCCCAAGGTAGCCACCATCTGGTCAAAGCCGCCCAAGGTGGGCGACCCGCCATATAGACCGCGCGACCCATGGGCCACATCCAGCCCAGACTTGGGCTGCGCTGCCTGATGCCCGGGAGCGCCTTCCATGCCGATAACGACATTTGGCGCGGCATCGTGCCAGGCGCGATATTCCGCGGGCGTATGCCGGCCCCACAAGCCTGGGCCGGTCGCTGTGCGCGATGGGTGGTTGGCAATGATGATCGGCGGTACGGGGAACTGAGCCATGAAGCGCAGGGCCTCGATCATCCGCTCCTTGGTGTTGCGCGCCGAATCATCCGGAAATGCTTCGCGCTTGCCAAAGCCAGCCTCGATCTGCCGCAGAATGTCGCGTTCGGCAGCATTGATGGGCAGGATCAGGCTGGCATGCTCGCCGCCGGGCACGTCGAATTCCATGCCGTAGAACAGTACAAGGTCGGGCAGGGCGGCGCGAGCTGCCACCACGTCGGGCCACGCCATGTCGTAGTTGAGCTGCGAATGGCCCGGACCGCCGTGATCGGTCGAAACCATCCAATCCAGCCCGAACCGGCGCGCCATCTGCGCGTTCTGCAGCACCGGATACCAGGCGTCGCCACCCAGAAGGGGTTCAGGTGGCTCGCCAGGACGCTCCGGATCGGACCGATAGCGCGCGCTGTACACGCTGTGCACATGGTGATCGCCCGCCAGCCAGCGGCGTTGGTCCTGCGGTGGAGCCTCATCCGCTTGCGCCATGGCCGACGCAGCAGCAACCGGCGCCAAGACCATGCCGAAAAGCCACCCGAAAAATCGCTGCATAACCCCAACCCCTGTGCATCGACACCAGCTTCATGTCCGCTAACGATCAGCAGGCACGGAGCATACCGACCGAATGGATCTTCGACTTGCTGATGGCTTGCCTCAATTCGGCATGCGTGATCCTATGGCTGATCCTGATGGTGCCGTCGAGCATCTGTAATTCCACCACAGCAGCGCCGAGGCACGCAGCACAGCGCGCAAAACCCATCGTAAAGAAGATAATCGCTTGACGCTTTATCGGCGTGCGGGTCGACGCCGGCGTTCGTTCCTATTGTGCGCGGGCAATGCCTGCAGCCTCGACCGGAGTTGCAACCGGCTGCCCGCTGTCCTTTCGTTCGGAATAGCGATCGACGAGCTGGTCGGCATGCGGGCGCAGCAGCACGGTGAAGCGCACCAGTTCCTCGACCACATCGACGATCCGGTCGTAATAGGCCGATGGCAACATCCGCCCGGCCTCGTCGAACTCCTGATAGGCCTTGGCGACGCTCGACTGGTTGGGGATGGTGAACATCCGCATCCAGCGGCCCAGGATGCGCAAGGTGTTGACGCTGTTGAAGCTCTGCGACCCGGCGCTCACCTGCATCACCGCGAGCGTGCGGCCCTGGGTGGGGCGCATCCCCTGATAGGCCAGCGGCAGGTGGTCGATCTGTGTCTTCATAATCCCGGTAATTTGACCGTGGCGCTCGGGGCTGCACCAGATCTGGCCTTCGGACCACATCGAGTGCGCGCGCAGCTCTGCCACGGCGGGATGATCGTCACCCTCGACCTGATCGGGCAGCGGCAGGTCGAACGGATCGAAGATCCGGGTTTCGCAGCCGAAATACTCCAGCAAGCGCGCCGACTCCTCGATTACCAGCCGCGAGTAGGAGCGCTCGCGCAGCGATCCATAAAGCAGCAGGATGCGCGGCTTGGGGTCGAGCGGTCCGAGTCCGGTCGCGGGGATGCGGTGCGCAAATTCGGGATTGAGCGCGGGCAAATGGTCTGCGTCGGCCAGATGCCGCAGGCGTTCGAAGGCAGGCTCGGCGGTCATACTGCTGTCCCGGTAAAGCGGCTGCGCGTGGCATTGGCGAAGGCGACAAGGGTGAGCATCACCGGAACCTCGACCAGCACGCCGACCACGGTCGCCAGCGCCGCACCGCTCGAAAGGCCGAACAGACCGATGGCGACGGCGACTGCAAGCTCGAAAAAGTTGGACGTGCCGATCATGGCGCAGGGCGCGGCGATGTTGTGCGGCACCTTCCAGGCAAACGCCCAGGCATAGGCAATCGCGAAAATGCCGTACGACTGGATGATGATCGGGATCGCGATCAGCACGATCAGCAGCGGGTTGGAAACGATGGTTTCGGCCTGGAAGGCGAACAGCAGCACTACCGTTGCCAGCAGGCCGATCACCGACCAGGGCTTCAGCTTGGCGGTGAACGCATCGACGGCGGCTACGTCACCATTGTGCGAGGAAATGACGCGCCTGCGGGTGAGCGCGCCCAGCGCCAGCGGGATCACGACGTAAAGCACCACCGAGAGCAGCAGCGTCTCCCACGGCACGACAATATCGGTCACGCCCAGCAGCAGCGCGACGATGGGCGCGAAGGCGACGATCATCACCAGATCGTTCACCGAGACTTGCACCAGCGTGTAGGCCGGATCGCCCTTGGTCATCTGCGACCAGACGAACACCATCGCGGTGCACGGCGCAGCGCCCAGCAGGATAAGCCCTGCGATATACTGCTGCGCGTCGTCCTGTGGCAGCAGCCCGGCGTACAGATAATCGAAGAACAGCACCGCGATGGCCGCCATCGTGAACGGCTTGATCAGCCAGTTGATCACAAGAGTGATGATCAGCCCGCGCGGCTTCTTGCGGATATCGCGGATGCTGGCGAAATCGACGCCGACCATCATCGGGAAGATCATCGCCCAGATCAGCACCGCGACCACCAGATTGACCGACGCCACCTCCAGCGCGGCCAGCGCCGAGACGGCTGTCGGGGCAATATTGCCCAGGATGATTCCGCCTGCGATGGCGAGCGCTACCCACAGCGACAGCCAGCGTTCGAAGATGCCCAGCGGAGAGGAAGCGGGGGATCGGTCTGCAATGGAAGCCACGCCCTTCGTCACATGCTCGCCCCGCTGCTGGCGCCCTCGGCGCTGCCGATCTCGGTAAGCTTCTGCTTCATCGCCAGCGCGTCGATGCTGTCGATCGGCAACGCCAGGAACAGCGAAATGCGGTTGGACAGATAGCGCAGCGCCTGCAGGAACGCCTCGCGCTGGCCATCGCCTTCGACCGCAGCGGGGTCCTCGATCCCCCAATGCGCAGTCATCGGGTGGCCCAGCCACACCGGGCAGACCTCGCCCGCGGCATTGTCGCAAACCGTGAAGATGAAATCGAACTCGGGCGAGCCGGGCGCGGAAAAGGCGTCCCAGCTCTTGGAGGACAGGCCATCGGTGTCGAAGCCCATGCCATCCAGCACCGACAGCGCCATCGGATGGACCTCGCCCTTGGGGTGGCTGCCCGCGCTATAGGCCTTGAAGCGGCCTTGGCCCATCTTGTTGAGCACCGCCTCACCCAGGATCGAGCGGGCGCTGTTGCCCGTGCACAGAAACAGGACGTTGTAGATCGGAATCGCCATGGTGAGCCTCAAGCGTTCGGGGTTGGGGATGGTTCGCAGGTCAGTCCGGCAACGAGGTCGCCGCACATTTCGGGCGCGCCCTGGCAGCAATCCTGCATCAGGAACATCAGCAGACGGCGCATGCCGGGATAATCGGCGCGGTAATGGATCAGACGGCTCTCGCGTTCGGACTGGACCAGCCCGGCGCGCTCCAGCGTCGCCAGATGGTGCGACATAGTCGACGGCGGTACCCCCTGATGCTCGGCAATCGCGCCGGCGATCATCCCGTCGGGCCCGGCCTTCACCAGCATGCGGAACACTGCGAGCCGCGTTTCATGGGCAAGTGCTCCTAGGGCATCCACCGCCCAGACCTGCGCGCTGAGATCGTCCATCACCACCACCTTTCGAGTAACGTCGAAATAACGTGTTGCGTGGCCGGGTCAACCCTCAATTCGAAGACCATCGAAATGATTCGTGTGACCTTGATATGGGCCAATGACCTGGTCCTGGACTGGGTCAGTACCGGCGGCGAGTTCCTCTTGCAGGGTCTGCACGCGGGAAAACTCACAATCGATGCTCTGTTCAAGCAAGTTGCCGATGGAATGCTCAATGGATGTTACTACCGAAGCGAGGGTCACACGCCCATCATTCGGATTGCTGTCACGCATTTCTCGCCGCGCCTTGGTGTATTTTTCGACTGTTCCCTTCCCGCCGCGCCCCAAATGTTTCCAAACCGCGTGGCCCTTCACTGCCGCGCGCGGTAAACGCTGCGATTCCATAACGGCGTCGCAGGCCGAATATACTTCTTCCGGGGTCAGGTCTGGGCGCACGATCCGTCCTGCTGAACAATACGTACAGGCGTACAGCAATACATATTGGGGAAACGTTATCGCATCGAGCAAATCAATCTCTCTGCCAGTCTCGCTCAGGATCCGGTCGTCAAAAAGCAGACGGGTGGCTCGCGAGAAAGGTAATCGGCCGTCTGCTGACCGGCAGGTTCCAGGGCGCGAAAGCACGATATCTGCAGTCGGTCTGGGTGGTCCGTGAATTGCAGCTGCCGACCGAGACACGGTCATATACGAAATTTGCTGTAAATGTCCGCTCAGAACGAATGCTGCCGATCAGGCGCTACAAAGCGACCACTCAGTTAACCGAAATCCGTTGCAAAGGCGCATCACCGACCCAGGGCAGTATTTGTGGTTAGCCAGCCCGGCGCATCCTACGATGAAGGTAGTTTTCATCAAATCCCGCAATTTGTATAAGCGCTATCGGGTCCAGGATGGTCACGCTTCCACGTTTAATCGACATAGCTCCAGCAACCCGCAATTCCTTTAAGATGCGATTGACGTGGACTGCTGTCAAGCCGAGAGCGTCAGCCAATACCGCTTGTGAAAGCGGTAGGGCAAATTCACCTTCATCTGCCAGTCCGATTGATCTTGCGCGAATGTAAAGTTCACAAATTAAATGGGCAACGCGTTCGGTGGCATTGCGTCGTCCGATGCTTACAATCCACGCACGCATAATGCCCTCGTCGATAAGTTGCGCGGCATACATTGCCCTGGCAATATTGTGATGCGTAGCGAGCATTTCGCTCATTTCATCCTTAGAGATAGTTGCGACGGTTGCCTTGGTGACCGCTTGGATGCTGTGGTCCATCTCATTCAGTAGCGTTATATGCAGATCGCAACCGTCGCCTGGCATAAGGAACGCCATGATTTGTCGCGCACCGTTCGGTAGTATCTTGTATCGACATACCCAGCCTTCAAGAACGACAAACATCGGCCCCGGCTCATCGCCTTCGCGGATCAAGTCCTGACGCGGTTGATACTCCCTTGGTCGGGCTGCTGCGTCCTCCAGAATAGCGATATCGCTAGCGGTCAACGGCACTAACCCATTCAATTTGCTGATAAAACGGTTGGTCATAGAGCTAACATAACGGCAATCACCCGAGCTAGACATTGATGCAAATCATTGTTTATTATTAATATGCATTGTGGTTTCGTTGGCGGCTTTCGGGTAACTGCAGCAAATCGTCGGCAATCCGGCCCGGCAAACCACACTGAAGGTATGCTTCTGCTTCCCCATTGAATGAGGTCTCTTTTGTGCACAGCAATGACAATTTTGGCACGCCAGGCAACTCCACTGTGGAGGAAAAGTGCTTTGATGCCCACGGAAAGGCAGCGCTGCTGCTTGTGGAAAGTTTGGTCCACGGCCTTTGCGAAAAGTCGGCATTGAGCACTATTGAAGCCGTGGAGATTACCCAAAGGGCGAGCAGTGTCCAATACGACAGAGCGATCGAAACCAAAACCGGTTGTGAATCCGCGTGGCGATCTTTCGAGTTGCTAGCCGCGATCGCTAGCTCACTCGAGGTCGATATACCGGTAGATCCTGATGTGTAACGGTCGCGATCTAAAACGTCGTCCCAATAGAACTGGCTCCCTTGCGCTGACGGTCAATGATGATCAGCTTACAAATTGGGCCAGTCCGCAGACCATCGCCGCTGAGCCTAGCAACATGGAGGGTCCAGCTAGCGATCGTTGTCACGCGCTGATTATCGAGGACGAATGTCTCATTGCTATGGACCTTGCAGCCCTTGTCGAGACGGCAGGCGCAACATCTGTGGCCTTCGCAACAACTGAAAGCGAGGCTGTTGAGTCCGCACGAAAACAGCCACCTGACGTTATACTCTCGGATGTAAATCTGTTTGAAGGCAGTGGCCCATGCGCTGTCCGATCGATCATCAGGGACCACGGGGAAATTCCCGTCATCTTCATCACAAGCTCACCTGAAGGATGCAAGAATTTCGGCCGAAACTGCACAGTGTTCCAGAAGCCGGTGTCCCCGGAAGAATTGATAGCCAAATTTAGTCAGGTCGCAGCGGACCGACTGGGGCAGCGCCGCCGAGCGCAACGTCGCAAAGCGATTGGCGAGTACCAAATTCTCGATAGCCCGCCCGAAACGAATTTCGACGAAATTACGATGCTGGTTGCCCGTCTTTGCGAGACAAACTCGGCAGCGATTAGCTTTATAGATGATCATCGGCAGTGGTTTAAGGCCACTTGCGGTATAGACGAGCGCGAAACCCCAATCGATGTATCGTTCTGCTTACATGCTATCGCGTCTGAGACAGTTTTCGTTGTGAACGACGCTCATCTAGATCCGTTATTTGCAAACAATGCGCTGGTCACCGGCGCACCGTTTATTCGTTTTTACGCGGGCATGCGGATTCTTTCGGGTGACGGTACACCCATTGCCTCGCTATGCGTGTTCGATCCCCACCCTCGTGCTTTAGGCCTCACGACTGATCAGGAAGCTACCTTACGCGTTCTTGCCGGACAGGTGCAGTCTCTGCTGGAATTACGCCGCTTATTGATCGAGCGCGAGGAGCAGGTGGCGGCGCAGATCGCGCTGGCTGATGAATTACGATATGTCGCCGAACATGACGTCCTGACAGGACTGCCTCATCGGGGCCCATTCAATACAAGGCTACGGACGGCGATCCTTGATGCTGAGGAGGACGGCACCCGCATCGCGCTGATGCTGATCGATGTTGATCACTTCAAACAAATCAACGATTCATTGGGGCACATGGTTGGCGATGCAATGCTTATTAGCTTTGCTAATCGCCTGCGCACGATCATCCGAGCTAGCGATAACGTTGCCCGGCTTGGCGGCGACGAGTTCGCCGTGTTGTTGACTGGCATCAACCGCACCGAAGAGGTGTCGACAATAGTCCAGTCGCTCACGGAGCGGTTGAACAAACCAATGGAGCATGACGGACGTCTGGTGGATTGCCGCGCAAGCATCGGTTTGGCGATCTATCCCGATCATGCACACACCGCCGAGCTTTTGACCCGATGTAGCGATCTTGCTTTAGCAGAGGCAAAACAGTCGCGCGGCTGTGTCGAGACCTTCCGCCACAGCATGGGTGATGAATTTGAACGCGAAAGCGCGATGTTGCAAATTGCCCGGCAAGGCATCGAGTTGCAGCGGATAACTCCGCACTATCAACCCAAGGTCGCATTGAATTCACGGAAGGTGGTGGGGTTTGAGGCACTGGTGCGCTGCGATTTGAACGATGGCCCCGCCATCTTGCCGGAAATGTTCAACTTGGCCTTTGGCGATCGCGAGCTTGCGGCTGCTATCAGCCAACAGATGATCGGCAGAGTGTTGGATGATGTCCGGAGGTGGGTCGATAGCGGGTTGGAATTCGGGCATATCGCAATCAATACCTGTGCGGCAGACTTCCGTGCCAACGATTTTGCTGAGACCTTGCTAGCCAACATTGAACGCTGCCGGCTCGATCCTCGGCTAATTGAGGTGGAGGTGACCGAAGGCGTCTTTTTGGGGCGCGGCGCACATCACGTGGCCCGCGCATTATCGGTCTTGAGTGACCGCGGCATCCGTATCGCTCTCGATGATTTCGGGACCGGATTTGCATCGCTGACACATCTGAAACAATTTCCAGTCGATGTGCTTAAGATTGATCGATCATTTGTCGCCGGGATTGGCATCAACCCTGATGACACTGCAATTGTCCGCGCACTGATCGGTTTGGGGCAAAGCCTTGGCATAGAGATTGTGGCTGAAGGCATCGAAACAAAGGCTCAAGCGGAATTTGTCGAAACTCACGGCTGTAATGTAGGCCAAGGCTTTTTGTACAGCCACGCGAAGCCTGCCAGCTGCGTACCATCTATGATCCAGCAACTGGGAGATAATCCGGCAGGTTGACCGGTACGCGCGTATTGCCATCTCCATTAATCCGGAAAATGCCACCCCATCAGTTCACTTAAACGCCGTCTGGTAACCCCGCATGATTGTGGGTGCAAGGAATCAGCGCGGCACGGCTCTGACCGCTGTCGATCACCAATACCGACAAATGAAAACGCGCGAGATAAATCGCTGCTGTTAATCCAGCCGGTCCGCGCCGATGACGAGACAGTTCACCGGGACGGGTTGCATCGGCTTGGGAATTCTACCTTGCGCAGAATTAGCCACTTTGTCTTGCCAGCGCTTCAATGGCAGATGCCACGGCTTGAGGATCGGTGTGGTGCACCATGTGGCCCACGCCTTCCATTTCGATCGCTGATGCATGTGGAAGCTGAATTGCAAGTTTTGCTGACTGGTCACCCTGCTTGACCAGCTTATCGCCATCCCCCCACACGATCGAGATGGGCAGCTTCAACTCGCCATATCGCTTTGATAGCCGAGCAGCGGAGGCAGGCATCTGTCCGCTGTCTTTGGCGGTGGCGCGCAACTGCGACGGCCTGAGGATGAGCTCGAACGGCATTTCGCTGAGAAAAGTGTCGGTTGGCGAAGCTGGAGAGAACACCATCTTGTTTCCCAGTGGTCCGGTCAGCCGCGACTGAAGGGGCGCAAGGGTGTTTCCCCATACATCGCCAAAAACGGGCGACCCCAATACCGCCATCAAGGCGGAATCGGGGCGGGATGTCGGATAGTAATAGCCCGATAGCAAGGCCAGCGAGCTAATCCGGTCGGGGTGCTCCAGCGCCCATCCAAGTGCCACGAGTGTGCCCCAGCTGTGTCCCACCACCATGGGCTTTGCAATCCCCAGCGCGGTACAGGCTCCCACCAGCAAATTGGCCTGCTCCTCTGGCGTCCAGTCTGTTTTTCGGGGCCGGGGCGTATAACCGTAGCCGGGACGATCAAAGGCGATGACACGGTGACTTTGCGCCAACATGTCCATGAGACCGCTTGTCACAAAATCCTGAATCAGCGAGCCGACGCCATGAACCAGAACGATCGGGGAACCGCTACCGCGTTCAAGATAATGTACCGGAACGCCGTCGACCCAGACCAACGAGCCGATCTGGGGATGCTTGTGCTCCGCCCGGTCAGCTAGCAATCGATTGAGAACAGCTGTGCCAGCAAGCATGCCAATGGCACCTGCAACTGTGCCGCCACGCGATGAGTTGAATTTTCCAAATGGGCTTTTGCTCATCATGCGATATCCTGACAATGTGCTTGAGGGGGCACGAGGCGCGAACGCACGCGATGCCAGAATCTACCGCGGCTCAACGAAAACGTTCCCGACGTTGGCATTATCGCTGTCAGCGATCGCTGCCCTGCAGTGTCCATCATCCCGCAGTTTCGTCATCTCGACGAGGATGATTGGTACCTCCAGCGAACTAAACACAGCTCATTTTCGGCGTCTATTTTGGTCCCGTTGCTGCGCCTGCAGCTCATAGCGAACCGCAAATTCTGCATGAACTCCGGCAACGACTGGATCGGTCGTGCTACCCTGCAGCTCACGCGCAGCGGCCGCACGTTTCAGGCAATATTCTCGATCGTTGTTTTGCGACATGATGATCTCCGGTGGATCTACTGGGCTAGCTATGCCCCACTGAAAGATTTTAAGCTGGAGGCATCTTAGCCGCTGGCGCAGGATGATTCTTAACTTGGATTGATTGCCTGCGCGATTGTGACCACGATCTGCGTGAACAGCCGCTGGGTTCAGGTGAAAATTTCTGTCGCACCAAATCTCGATCAATGCGTTCATGGTACAATCTGGCATTATGGCGGTCCTGATCGATCCTGCCCAGTTAACTCCTGAAAGCGAAATTCATGACCAATTTCGATGCCAAGGTGGCGCTGGTGCTATCCGGCGGAAACGCTTTGGGGAGCTATCAGGCCGGGGTTTATGAGGCGCTGCACGCAGGCGGGCTCTCCCCCGAATGGATCGTCGGCAGTTCCATCGGTGCGATCAACGGCGCGATCATTGCCGGCAATCCGCCTGCAGATCGGATCGAAAAGTTGAGCAGGTTCTGGCGGGCCGGGACCGCAGGCAGTATCTTCGATCTGCCGTACGCCGACACGATCCGCCGTACCGCTGCGGTCAACGCGACGCTGCTCACGGGTCGTCCCGGTCTGTTTGCACCGATCGGATCGCTGGGTCCGTGGGGCAGCGCGCATCACAATGGCGACACGCCAAGTTTTCTGGACAGCGCGCAGCTAGAATCCACGTTGGAAACATTGGTCGACTTCGACCTGCTCAACGCTGGGCCCGTGCGCTTCTGCGCCTGCGCGGTCGATATCGAGACCGGCGAAGAGGTGGTTTTTGATACCAGCCGCGAACGCGTCAATGCGAGGCATGTTCGCGCAAGTGCCTCGCTCATCCCCATGTTTGCGTCGGTGGGTATTGCCGGGCGGTCCTATGTCGACGGTGGGTTTTCTGCCAACCTGCCGCTCGATCCCGTCCTCGCTGAGCCCGGAGCAGAGCGCCTGCTGTGCATCGCTGCCGATCTGTTGCCAAAACAGGCACGTCCGCCTGCAACGCTGGGTGAATCCATCTCTCGCGCGCAGGACCTCATGTTTGCGTGTCAGTCGCGCCGAACGATCGCACGCTGGCGCTCGCAATACACCCATGATGCGGTCCTGGGTGCGCATCACGTCGCTCTGGCACGACTGGCCTATACCGACCAGGAGGCAGAGGTGGCCGGCAAGGCGATGGATTTCTCGCCGGCCTCCGCGCGCCAGCGGTGGGACGCCGGTATCGCTGACGCAGCCAAGCTGTTGCAAGCACTGCCGACCGCTTCAACTTCGGAGCCTGGTCTGACAATCCTCAACGGCTTCGATTGACCAAGCCAGCAAGCGCCGAGGGGTTACCGAAAATGCGCGGACGTGCGGTGTGAAGTAGGCACATCGTACCGCGCGATCGCCTTTAAATACCGTCGGACAGCAATCCTGCCGACCCGCTAACATGCTTAAGTGCTGGAAACCTGGCGCTGTTTATCCAGAGCCTCACAGACCCATAGGCTAGGGCGACAAACTCAGATTTGTCGCCAAATGGAGTGAGCAGCATGAACGATCAGACCTCTAGCACAGATCAGTTGAGTGGAGCGGCGGCGAAAGTCGGCGATGAGCTTCTTGGCGACGTCAAGTCGTTGAAAGGCATGGCCCAGCAGAAGGCAGGCGAGGCGGTGGACAGCCGCAAGGGTGATGTCAGCGCGCTGGCCCGTTCCACGTCGACGGCAATCGAATCGGCTGCCGACCAGATGAACGAGGATGCACCTGCGTGGTTGTCGACGGGCTTCAAACAGGTCGCCCACAAGGTGTCGGACCTGGCTGACGCGCTCGACAACAAAAGCTCCGGCGAAATCGGCCGCCTGGCCAGCGAATTTGCCCGCAACAATCCGGGCACCTTTCTGGCGGCATCGGCTGCGACAGGCTTTGCCCTTGCGCGGCTGCTGCGTGCCGGTGCCGCACATGTTTCGACGCCTGATGGCGGAACGGCCAGCGCCGTGGATTATCCGTCGCCGCAAACCACGGCCCCGGCTGCAACAAACCCGTACAATGCATCGATGGAGCAGGAGCATGATCTGGCGTCCTCGAGTTCCGGAGCGGCCATATGACGGCGGGAACCCCGGGCCAGCCGCCAGAAGACAGTCTGGTCGATCTTGTCGGCAAGCTTGCGCGCCAGGGATCGCATCTTGCGCAAGAGCAGCTTCATCTGGTGCAGGCCGAGCTGCACGAGACGAGCAACGAGGTCAAAGCGGCGGTGGCAGCGAGCCTCGCTGCAGTCACGGTGGGAGTGGCGGGCTTAGGCGTGCTGCTGATGGGCATCGCCTATTACGTGGGCGATGCTGTCGATAACATCGCGCTCGGCACCGTCATCGTCGGCGGCGTCACCCTTGTCGTCGCGGCGATCTTGTATGCAGGCGCGCGCCGCAAACTCGCCGCGACCGAACTGAAGCCCCGCCTGACCATCGAGACTGCGCAAACCATTCCCGCAGCTGCGACCGGCAGCCTGACGAACACTGGAGCTTAACATGACCGACACCCAAACGCGCGACCCCGAAGCGATCGCCCGCGATATCAAGCAAACGCAGCACGAGATGAGCCAGACCGTCGATGCGATCGGAGATCAGCTCACCCCGCGCAGCATTTTCAACGCCCTGCTCGACAAGTTTGACGAAAACGATGTGGATGCCCGGTCGCTGCTTGACGGCGCTCGGCGCAATCCGGTCGCGCTTGGCATGATCGCCATCGGCGGAATCTGGCTAATGAGCGATAACGATTCCAAGATACCGTCGTTGGGCACCGGCAGCTCCCAGCGGGACGACGGTGGCCGTGACCATCGTGGCTATGGAATGCACCGTGAATATGTGGATCACATGTCGGCTGTCGAACGTGCTGAGGACGAGGATGACCTGGCCTATGGGCGCCGCCGCGATCACGCGCGGGCCAACTATTTCATGCTCGAACGAGAGCATGGCGAGGACGATGGAGCGTTCAGGCAGCGGCTGGATGCGGCCACCGACCGGGTTCGTGAGAGCCGCGACAAGGCATTCGAAATGATCAGCGAGGCCGGCGAAAGTGCGCTCCATATGGGCGGCACGGTGGCTTCCAAAACGAAATCAGCCTATAAGGAAAACCCCATCGTCGCCGGTCTGGCAGCTGCCTTTGCAGGCGCGGTGATCGGTGCCGCACTTCCCACGACCCGGACCGAAGATGAACAGCTTGGCGCGCTGGGCGCCAAGGCGCTTGATCAGGTAGCTGAGCAGACAAAAAACCTGGGGGCGCAAGCCAAGGAAACCAAGGACGAGGTCCTGGACACAGCCGTCGCTGCAATGACACCGACCGGCGGGGCTGAGGGAGCGACTTCGTCGAGCGCTTAGTTCGACCTGGCTTCTCACCCACTGCGTACCTGTGCGCGTTGTCAGCCTGATCGCGCGACGCGATAATGCAGTTACTTGGAGCATTATCGCGTCGCGCGATCAGGAGGGACCCCCATCCTTGCTGGCACGACACCGTCTCGGGAACTGCTGGCTGCCTGGACGTCGATGCTGCACCAAGGCCCTCTCAAGTACGCGGGCCCTGCGCCTCTCGCGGCACTTCGGGCGTGAACAACCCCTCGCAATCGCGAACGACCGCTCAGCATGTATCTATGCCCAGCGTTGAGGTGCCATAGCTCGATGACACCGACCACAATGGTCGTAACCTATGTGCTGTCGGCAGAGCCGCCTTCGCAAGACAGTGCCCGTGTGTAAACAAGCGAGGCCACCGGCAATGCAGGCAAGCGATACTCTGGTGATACCCGCTCCGCTGGTGCGGGCTGGTCCCGAACCCCGCCCCACATTGTGCGGCGAACACCGCAAGCGGCTGCTCGCGATCATGACGGCACTCGATGAGCAGGATTATGATTTCGTGACACCGACACCTGCCACCCACCGCAGGGTGGTGACCCGACCGGGTCGGCAGCTTGCGGAATGTCTGGTCGACGTGCTTGGGTGGAGCCTTCCGACTGCTGCGGGAATGCTTGAACCGGGTATCGAAAGCGCGCTGCTCGATGCAGGCTTGCTGATCCGGCGGACGGATGGGTTGCTCAAGCCACTGTTACGCGCTTCGCGTGTGCAGACGCAGCTTTTCCTGCACTCTGCCTACCCCACGCATGCCAGCAATTCGGTGTTTCTCGGGCCCGACAGCCTGCGCTTCTCGCTGCTGATCAATGCCAATCTGCCGGACGAACTCGAGACCATTCTCGATTATGGCGCAGGAGCAGGGGTCGGCGGCATTCTCGCAGCCCGGCAGGCACCGGGTGCAGTTCTGACGATTGCGGACATCAACCCAAAGGCGCTGTTCCTGGCATCGGTCAACGCCGATCATGCCGGTGTTGAGCATCGCACCATCGCGGCGAACCGCCCGGCAGATGTCGGCGGATCGACCGACCTGATGGTGACCCATCCCCCGTTCCTGATCGACCGCCAGCAGCGAACCTATCGCGATGGCGGCGACCTCTATGGGGCAAGGCTTTCGCTGGAATGGGCGCTGGCAGGCGCAAAGCTGTTAAATCCAGGTGGACGTTTCATCATGCACACCGGTGTCTCGATCGTGCATGGTCACGATGTATTGCTGGGCGCGCTCGAAGAGCAGCTGCCCAAGGAATGGTCGCTTGATTATCACGAACTCGATTCGGATATTTTCGGCGACGAACTGGATACGCCTGCCTATGCAGAGGCCGATCGCATCGCCGCAGTGGCGGTGATCATCGACCGCGGCTCGATATGACCGCGCCGATGCGCGTCGTCGAGCGCAGTATCTATCGCGGGCCGCATCTGTACAGCGCACGGCCGATGATCCGCATCCGTCTGGACCTCGGGGCGCTGGAGGACTGGCCGACCAACCGATTGACGGGGTTTGCCGAGGCATTAATCGAGCAGCTCCCGGGGCTTTCCGCGCACGGCTGCAGCTACGGGCAAGCAGGCGGGCTTGTCCGTCGCATGGCTGACGGCACGTGGCTTGGCCATGTTATCGAGCATGTCGCGATCGAGCTGCAAGCGTGTGCGGGGGCAACCGTCACCCGGGGCAAGACGCGCTCGGTCAAGCACCAGCCCGGCGTTTATGACATCCTCTTTAGCTATGCCGACGAGATCAGCGGCATGGCGGCGGGACGCGCTGCGATCGCGCTGGTCGACACACTCCTGCCGCCAGGCCTGCGGGGGACGACGGGTCTGGACAGGCTGGGCAGCGCGCTGCTGACGCCCCCCACGGATACCGAAACAACGATCGCCGCGCTGCGCAGGCTGGTGATCGCCAACGGCCTGGGCCCCAGCACCGCAGCGATCGTCCGCGAAGCGCAGAGACGTTCCATCCCGGTCATGCGGCTGAACACCGGCAGCCTCGTGCAGCTTGGCACGGGCAGCCGCCAGCGCCGGATCAGGGCAAGTGTGACCGGTTCAACGTCATTGATCGGCGCAGAGCTCGCAGGCAACAAGCACGCTGCCAAGCAATTGCTGTCCGAGATCGGCCTGCCTGTCCCGAAGGGCGAACTGGTCCACAATCGGCAGGAGATCATCGCTGCCGCAATCCGACTTGGCTGGCCCGTTGTCGTCAAGCCGCTGGATGGCAACCAGGGCCGTGGCGTGACCACGCATGTCCTCAACAACGTGCAACTCGGGGCAGCGTTTGATGCCGCTGCAGCGATCAGCCGACGGGTCATTGTCGAACAGATGCTTCTCGGCACAGACCATCGGTTTCTGGTGGTGGCCGGCAGGTTGGTCGCGGTTGCCGAGCGCGTACCGGCACACGTGATTGGAAACGGTCGCGAAACGATCGCCGAGCTGATTGCCCGGATCAATGACGATCCCCGGCGCGGTAACGGTCACGAGGCAGTGCTGACCCGCGTTCGGATCGATGAAGTCTTGCATGGTTTCTTGCGCACCCACGGGCATTCGCTCTCCACCGTGCCGCACGCTGGCGAGAAGATCGTTCTGTGCGGCACGGCGAATCTTTCGACCGGGGGAACCGCTATCGACCGTACGGACCAGGTCCACCCCGAAAACGCAGCAATCGCGGTCCAGGCCGCGCTGGCATTGGGGCTGGATGTCGCCGGCGTGGACATCCTCTCGACCGATATCCGCCAGAGCCTGCGAGCGACCGGTGGCGGGATCGTCGAGGTCAACGCGGCTCCCGGGCTGCGCATGCACATCGCCCCTTCGCAGGGGACGCCACGCGATGTCGCCCGTCCGATCGTTGCGTCGCTGTTCCCCAGGGGCAGTCAGAGCCGTATCCCGATCTTCGCCATCACCGGCACCAACGGCAAGACCACCACCGTGCGCATGGTCGCCAAGATTTTGGGTGCCGCAGGCTACCGGGTGGGCTTCACGTCCACCACCGGGGTGTACATTGATGGCCACCGGCAGATCGAGGGGGATGCCAGCGGCCCGAAGAGCGCGCGCAAGGTGCTGCGCAATCCCGTCATCGATGCTGCCGTGTTCGAAACCGCCCGGGGTGGCATTTTGCGCGAGGGGCTGGGTTTCGATGCCTGCGACGTGGGCGCGGTGCTGAACGTCACCGAAGATCACCTGGGATTGAAGGGGGTGAACAGCACGGGAGATCTGGCGAGGGTCAAATCCGTGGTCGTGGAGAGCGTCAAGCGCCGCGGTCACAGCATCCTCAACGCCGACGATCCGCTGACGGTGGCTATCGCGCGCCATGCACGCGGAACCATTGTCTGGTTTTCGGGCGACAGCAGCGCGGTCGAACGCGGCCCCGTTCAACGGCATATCGCCGATGGGGGCACAGCGGTTGTCCGCTGCGCTGATTCAATCGTCCTGTGCCGCGATGGCGAACGCTTTCCGGTCATCCCGGTCGACCAGATTCCTGCCACGGTTGGGGGTGCTGCGGAGTTCAACGTGCTCAACGCGCTTGCCGCAACGGCGATGACGGCAGCCTATGGTATTCCGGTCCTGGTGATCGCCGCTGGCCTCGCGTCCTTTCATGCCTCGTTCGAGGATTCGCCGGGACGACTGAATATCGTCGAAGCCCATGGGGTTACCATCATCGTCGATTATGCGCACAACCCGGCCGCGCTTGGTGCGCTTGCCAAGCTGCTCGACCATTATCGCGGGCGGGGTCGCTTGATGGGAATGATCGGCCTTCCCGGCGACCGGCGCGACAGTGATCTTCGCGACATAGGTGCGCAGGCGGCGGGGATCTTCGATGAAATCATGTTCCGGGAAGGGCCCGACGGTCGGGGCCGGGAAGCTGGAACGATGAACGCGTTGATGGCGCAAGGTGCCTTGGCAACGGGTAAGGACCCGGCGACGATCCATTTGCTCGTCAACGAGGCTGACGCCACAGACTTCTGCCTCAAGCGCGCAAGACCCGGGGACGTGGTGGTGCTCACCCCGACCGATATCGACGGCATCTGGGCACGGGTTCAGGCTTTCGCATCCGCTCATCCTAATGAGTACTGGGGTGCGACTTTGACGCAGATGGCCAATGGTTGAGACGCGACCAGTGGTCAAAGGACGTTGGACCATCGTCGTGCATGGCGGTGCCAAAACGATCCGTGCTGATCAGGCCCAAGCCCATCGCAGCGGCTGCGCAAAGGCGGCCGCTGCGGGGGCCGAAGTGCTGCGGCGCGGCGGGTCTGCCGTCCATGCCGCCCGGATGGCGGTCTGCGTGCTTGAGGACGATCCGGTGTTCAACGCAGGCCGAGGCTCGGTCCGCAATGCGGCCGGCGGTGTGGAAATGGACGCAGGCATCATGGACGGCACGACGCTCGCGCTCGGCGCTGTCGCCGCCGTCCGGTGCATCGTCCATCCGGTGGAAGCTGCCACTGCGATGCTTGACGCAGAACCGGTGCTGCTCGTGGGACATGGAGCCGAGGTTTTTGCGCTGGATCAGGGGCTGGCGGTCCGCGACACGCCCGATGATTGCAGCGCTATCGACGCAGGGCACGATACGGTCGGGTGCGTTGCATTCGATCAACAAGGCGCCTTTGCCGCAGCGACCTCGACCGGAGGGCTGGAAGGTACATTGCCGGGGCGAGTCGGGGATTCCCCCCTTCCCGGTTGCGGATTCTACGCCGATGACGCGGTGGGAGCCGTCGCCTTGTCAGGCGAAGGCGAGGCCATTGCCCGAACGCTGCTCGCTACGCAGGTCATGCGCGCGATGGAAGCCCGGCCAGCGCCCGAAGCAGCCGGCGCCATCTTTGCTCCATTGCAGCGGCTGGGCGCCCAAGCCGGGGTGGTTGCAATCGATACCGGCGGCCGGATCGGCGTTGCCCACAACAGCGACCATTTCGCGCTCGCTTGCGCATCGAGCGCATTTGCCGGGGTAGTATCGGCGCTTCACCAGACCGAACTGAAAATGGACATTCACGATGAGTGACACCCAAGGCATCCTGATCGCAATCGGCGGTCATGAAGACAAGGATGGCGATCGGACCATCCTTAAAGCTGTCGCCGAGCAAGTGGCCGATGGTTGCCTGGTCATCGCCACAGTGGCCAGCCAGGATCCGGAGCAGTATTTCGAGGCCTATCGCGCTGCATTCGGGGCGCTGGGCGTATCGGATGTTGCCGAACTGTATGTCGACAACCGCGCCCAGGCAGATGATCCGGAACTGCGGGCGCTGATCGCGGGCGCGGGTGGCATCTTCTTCACCGGCGGGGATCAATTGCGGATTGCCAGCCAGATCGGCGATACCCCGCTCGAGGAAGAAATCCGCACGCTGCACAAGCGCGGCGGCGTGATCGCCGGAACCTCGGCGGGCGCTTCGGTGCAAAGCGATGTCATGCTGGTCGATGGCAGCGGCGATGAATCCTACCGCATCGGCGACATGCATATGGCCCCTGGGCTGGGCCTGATCCCGGATGTCATCATCGACCAGCACTTTGCCGAGCGCGGCCGGATCGGACGGCTGCTGGGTGCGATCGCGCATAACCCGCGGTTACTGGGGGTCGGCATCGACGAGGACACCGCGATTGTTATCGAAAGTAACCGCTTCAAGGTGATCGGATCGGGCGCCGTCACGGTTGTCGATGCAGGTCATGTGACCCGGTCGAACATCGCAGAAGCCAAGCCCGATCGGGTGCTGTCGATCCACGATGTGGTCATGCATGTCCTCAGCGCGGGCGACGACTTCGATCTCGGGTCGCGCCGGCCTGGCACGATCAGGAGTGAATGAGATGGTTTGGAAGGGGAGCGCGGCAGCGGAACATGGACAGCCAGCGGCGAGCTTGAGACGTGCGCTTGTGGTGGTTGCGGGGCCTGTAGTCGCGATGTTTGGCGCATCACAGGCGTTTGCCTGCACCCTGTGTCACAGCCGGACCGCGCAGGATGTCCGGGCAGCGGTCTTCGGTCCGGACTTCTGGGATAATGTCGCCGCCATGTCGGCGGTCGTTCCCGCGTTGGTCCTGGCGGTGGTGTTGGTGCGCAGGATTTCGCCATGATGGCCACAAACGTGATCGAAGGCGCAAAGACAACCCGGCACCTGACGACGGCGGGCACCGTCATCGGCATCGGCATGGGCGGGTTTTTTGATGGCATCGTGTTTCATCAGATCCTGCAGATCCACAACATGCTGTCCGCGAGGGTGCCGACCGACACGCTTGTCGGCGCAAAAGTGAACATGGTGTGGGACGGGTTGTTTCACGCGGGCGTGTGGATTGCCACCGCGATCGGCATCGCACTGCTGTGGCATGCCGTGAAGCGAAGCGATGTCCTGCTGTCCGGCAAGGCGCTGTCTGGTTCGATGCTGCTCGGCTTTGGTTTGTTCAACCTGATCGAAGGGCTGATCAACCACCACATTTTGCAGATCCACCATGTTTACGAAATACTTGGCCAATCGGCGTGGGATTATGTGTTCCTGGCATCAGGTGTCGTGCTCATCCTGTCAGGATGGAGGCTCATTCGCAGCGCAGGGTCATGACGGCGCACCCCGAAGAATCGGTCGAGCCGTTGCGCGCGAACACCTGTGTTAGTGCGCGTCTCAGGATTGAAATCGATGGTGCACAAGCAGATCGGACGACCGCTTGCCCCTTGGGCAGCGGGCCGGGATTTGCAGGACCGGCGCGAAGCATCTTTCGTCGGATGCGAAGGACGAACGATATGACCGGGCGCAGACAAAATCCCCCAAGCCTGCCTGGAACGTCGCATGAAAAGTCGTCGGCATCAGTCCCGTTGGCGCTGTCACTGATCGGGATCGCCGCGGGCGCCTGGTGGTGGAGCCAGCGTCAAGAGCCAGCGATCGAGAGCCGGACCGCAGCCCGGCTGCGCATCGGTCATGCCGGCGGGCAGCAGGCATGAAAATCCATCATCTCAACTGCGGAACGTGCTGTCCGGTGGGTGGACGCCTGTTCGACGGCAAAAGCGATAGCGCGTTCGGGCACATTGTCTGTCACTGTCTGCTGATCGAGAGTGATCGCGGCCTGATCCTGGTCGATACCGGCTTTGGCACCCGCGATGTCGATCATCCCGCGCGGCGTATTTCGCCTTTCTTCCTGACCCTCAACAACATCCAGTTGCGTGCCGAAGAGACCGCGCTGGCACAGATCCGCAAGCTTGGTTTCCAGTCGTCCGATGTTCGGCACATCATCGTCACCCATCTCGATTTCGACCATGCCGGCGGGATCGAGGATTTTCCGAACGCCACCGTCCACGTCACCTCGCGCGAAAAAGAGGTGGCCGATGCGCAAAAGGGCGGAGCCTTTGTCGGTACGCGCCGCTACCGGCCGCAGCAATGGGACGAGGTCGCCGATTGGCGTCTCTACCCCTTCGGCGGCGGTGAAAAATGGCTGGGCTTTGACAGCGTTCGCGATCTCGATGGACTGCCGCCCGAAATTCTGCTGGTCCCGCTGGCCGGGCACACCTGGGGTCACGTTGGCGTGGCGATCCGCCAGCCCGAAGGCTGGCTGCTCCACGCAGGCGATGCATATTTCTATCGCGGTGAGATCGGCGCGGAGCATTATGCATGTCCCCCTGCGCTGCGCGGATACCAGCGCATGATGGAGGTCGATCGCACCGCGCGGCTGGGCAATCAGGCAAGGCTGCGGCGGCTCTCGATCGACCAGGCCAATGAGGTGCGGATTTTCTGCGCGCATGATTCGGTGGAGTTCGACCTGCTCGCCTCGCAGGCCCCCGCCACCCACGAAAAGCCGCGATGACCGGACGCAGGCAAGCCATCGATCCTGCTGACGCGACGGCGCCGGCTGCCCCCCAACCCAAGGACGACTTATGCTGGCAATGAACTATCGCGGACCATACCGGATCCGCCTTTCGGAAAAGCCCATGCCCGAAATCCTGCATCCGCGCGACGCGATTGTGCGGGTGACGCGGTCCTGCATCTGCGGTTCGGATCTGCATCTGTATCACGGCATGGTGCCGGATACACGGGTGGGAACGACCTTCGGACACGAGTTCTGCGGGGTGGTTGAACAACTGGGACCCGAGGTCGAAAACCTGAAGGTTGGCGACCATGTGCTGGTGCCGTTCAACATCGCCTGCGGCCAGTGCCATTTCTGCCTGCAGGGGCTGTTCGGCAACTGTCACGAAGTGAACCCCGAGGCGACAGCGCTGGGCGGCATCTTTGGCTATTCGCATACCGCAGGCGGCTATGATGGAGGCCAGGCAGAGTATGTCCGCGTGCCCTACGCCGATGTGGGCCCTGTCGTCATTCCCGACTGGATGGACCTCGACGACGCGGTGATGCTGACCGATGTCGTTCCGACGGGCTATCAGGCCGCCGAGATGGGCGGCATCCAGAAGGGTGACACGGTCGTGGTGTTCGGCGCCGGGCCGGTCGGGCTGATGGCGGCGCGCTGTGCCTGGCTGTTCGGCGCGGGCCGGGTGATCGTCATCGATATGTACGATTATAGGCTCGAGTTTGCGCGAACCTATTGCCCGGCGGAAGTCTACAATTTCAAGGAAATCGACGATGTCGTCGTGTTCCTGAAAAAGGCGACCGACGGGCTCGGCGCGGACGTCGCGATCGATGCGGTCGGCGGTGATGCCAGCGGCAACGCGCTCCACACGCTGTTCGGTACCAAGCTCAAGCTGGAAGCAGGCTCGGCGATCGCGCTTCATTGGGCGATCAATTCGGTCAAGAAGGGCGGCATCGTGTCTATTGTCGGAGTATACGGGCCTACCGGCAACATGATCCCGATCGGCAATGTCGTGAACAAGGGGATCACGATCCGCGCCAATCAGGCGTCGGTCAAGCGCCTGCTGCCCCGGCTGATCGAGCATGTCCGCATGGGCCATATCGACCCCAAGGCGATGATCACCCACCGCGTTCCGCTCGATCACATCGCCGACGCCTATCACATGTTCGCGGCAAAACTGGACGGCTGCATCAAGCCGGTGCTGGTGCCCAATGGCGGATAATCAGGAGTACGACATGACCCTTCCCGTCATCATCCACACCCCCGCCCTCACCTCAGGGGCCATCGACACGTCAACCATCCCCGGCTGGGGGGTCGATGCCGATCCGCTCAACGATCCCACTTATCCGATCCGCGACCGCGCACGCGATCCGGGCCTGACTAGCGACTGGGAGCGGCCCACGATCCAGCACCCCGATGTCGAGATTCTCCAGTCGATCGAGCATATCCGCCAGCCGGCGGTGGTCGGCACTTCCGTTCCGCCCAGCGGGCTCAGCGGGATGATGCGCCGGACGGCGTTTCGCTGGAGCGAATCCAACTGGACCCATTGGCTGCTGCTGATGGGCGCCGACCGGGTCAATGTCATCGAGGGCATCGTCGACGATCTGGCGCATGCGCGCATCCCCAATATCCCGGCCGAAATGGGGATCCGTTCCGAGCTCGCGCATAACAAGCGCGGCTTTGCCAAGAAGCTTGCGGTCGGCGGACTGATCGGCGTGGTTGCAGTTGGCCTGCTCAAGCGACGCCGACAGCAGTAACCGGGCAATGAAAGCACTTATGTTCACACCGGTGATCCAGAGCAAAGGGTCACCAACGGCTTGGTGGGCGCGATGACGATCGCGGCAATGATAGCGAAACAGCCAGTGGATCACATCTGCGGCCATCCCGCTGAGGATCGCATGCCCGGCTTGCGCGGTGATAGCGCTGCCCGAAACGGCCGACGGCGAAATCTCGCCCGATTGTATCGCCATGCTGACGGCAGAGTTGACCGGTTATGACGCAGTCGTTTTCGGACCGGCAATGGTCAAAGAGACGGCCGTGGCGACATTGCTGGCAGCGCTGTAGCCGGTTTTGCCCAACAGCACCGATCAGAGGTATGCAGCGTGAGCCTTATCAGGCAAATCTTTCCATCCAGTGAGAAGGACCCGCGATAATAATACTGGCCATCGCGCCGGCTGAGGTTGGGATCTTTCTTTGACATGGTTCGTGCCACTCGTTCGACCCTGCGACACACGATAGGTCACAGGATGGGTCACACAGTTGGCGGGCGCCAAATGCGGAGCGAGAAGGCGAATTATTGTTTTTCAATAGCTTGCAGCTGAACATGGCTGGGGTGGCAGGATTCGAACCTGCGAATGCCGGTACCAAAAACCGGTGCCTTACCACTTGGCGACACCCCAATGCCGTGCTCGCGGCGCTGCCGGGCGGCATGGGCCGGGGTAGCGCGGAAGCGGCCTATATACGGAAAAGTGCGGGGCCGCCAAGCGCCTTTTTGGGGCGCCGTCCTGGGGACCCGCCCGCGATCAGCCGATGCGGTGGACCCAGCCGTGCGGATCGGCCGCATCGCCGCGCTGGATCGAGACCAAAGCAGAGCGCAGCGCTGCGGTCACCGGGCCCGACTGGTTGCCGCCGATGGTGAAGCTGCCGTCGGGGCTCTTGACCGTGCCCACCGGGGTTACCACCGCCGCGGTGCCGCAGGCGAAGGTCTCGCGCAGCTTTCCGCTGGTGGCATCGGCTTGCCACTGGTCGATTGAATAGGGCTCCTCGCGCACCGTCATGCCCTGCGCGCGCGCCAGCGTGATCAGCGAATTGCGGGTGATTCCGGGCAGGATCGTTCCGGTCAGCGGCGGGGTGATGATCGAGCCATCTTCGAACACGAAGAACAGGTTCATGCCGCCCAGTTCCTCGACCCATTTGTGTTCGGCGGCATCGAGGAACACGACCTGGTCGCAGCCTTGCGCGGTGGCTTCGGCCTGCGCGACTAGGCTGGCGGCATAATTGCCGCCGCACTTGGCAGCGCCGGTGCCGCCGGGGGCGGCGCGGGTGTAATGCTGCGAGACCCAGATCGTCACCGGTGCCGCGCCGCCCTTGAAATAGGCACCGACGGGCGAGGCGATGGTGATGAACAGATATTGTTTCGCCGGACGTACGCCCAGGAACACCTCGCTCGCGAACATGAACGGGCGCAGATACAGCGCGCCGCCATCGACCTTGGGGAACCAGTCCGAATCGATCCGCACCAGTTGCTCGACTGATTCGATGAAGACGTCCTGCGGCACGGCAGGCATCGCCATCCGCGCGGCGGATTGATTGAAGCGGCTTGCATTGGCATCGGGGCGGAACAATGCGGTGCTGCCATCGGCAAGCTTATAGGCCTTCATGCCCTCGAAGATTTCCTGCGCGTAATGCAGCACCGACGAAGCCGGATCCATCGGGATCGGCGCGCGGGCGGTAACGCGGGCATCGTACCAGCCGCCTTTGTCCTCGTCATAGCGCACCACCACCATGTGATCGGTGAACAATTTGCCAAAGCCGGGATCGGCAAGCGCGGCATCGCGCGCGTCGGCAGGCGTGGGGTTGGTGGTGGGCTCAACGGCGAAGGGCAGCATGTCATCCCCTGAAACTGCAAGATTATGGGTGGTCGTCGGGTCCCGTTCGCTGGTCTTGCTGCAACGCGGGGTTGCCAAGACCTAATCGGGCTGGCAATCAAGGTCAACATGCCTGTCCCATCTTCCCCACCTGCTTCCGCCCTGTTTCTGCGCGAGGATGAAGTCCGTCACGGCGTCGAGCTGCTGTTTTTCGGCTATACCCGCCTGACCAAGTCGATCGATGATCAGCTGGCCAAGCAGGGTCTGGGCCGTGCGCACCACCGCGCCTTGTATTTCATCGCGCGCAATCCCGATCTGACAGTGAGCCAGCTGCTGCGCGCGCTGGCGATCACCAAGCAGTCGCTGGGCCGGGTGCTGACCGAACTGCAGCGGCGCGGGCTGATCGAGACCCGCAGCGGCGAGACCGACCGGCGGCAGAAGCTGCTGCGGTTGACGCCCCCCGGAGCGAGCCTGGAGGCCGAACTGTTCGATGCGCTGCGCACCCGGCTGTCGCAGGCGTACAGGCGCGCCGGCCAGGATTCGGTGACCGGCTTCTGGCGGGTGCTCGAGGGGCTGGTTCCCGACGCGGATCGGACCCTGCTGGCCGAACTGGGCAACGAGCGGCGCCCCGGTTGATCTGCAAGGCTGATCCGCGCGCCTGACGTTAGGGCTTACTCGCATTGGCCGGTTCCGTCCGTGGTCCTGCCGACATTTCCGCTTTGCGTCTGGCGCTGCTTCTGCAATTCTGCCGAAAATCAAACAAAAAGCAGGAGCGGACACCCAATGGCCATCATGCGCAGCGTCGTGCTGAAAGCCCCGATCGCAGGCTTGCCCGAGCCGGGTGACTTCACCTTTGCCGACAGCGATATCCCTGCGCTCAAGGACCACCAGTTCCTGATTCAACATGCCATCGTCTCGGTCGATCCCGGCGTGCGCTCGCGGTTGTCGGCCACTGGCGCGAGCTATGCCCCGCCGATCCCGCCGGGGGCGCGGATCGATGGCTTCATCGTCGGGCAGGTGACCGACAGCCGCAACGAGCGTTTTCCGGTCGGCACCTGGGTAACCACGGGTGGCGGCTGGGCCAGCCACAGCATCGGTGATGGCCGCGGCTACATCATGCCCTTGCCCGACAACGGCCTGCCGCGCTCGTTGTGGCTGGGGATCCTGGGCATTCCGGGGATGACCAGCTGGTTCGGCTTGAAGCGCGTCGGTGCGATGCGGGAGGGCGCGCATGTGCTGGTGACGTCGGCGGCCGGCGTGGTCGGCGCCACCGCGGGCCAGCTCGCCAAGGCGTGGGGCGCGGCGAGCGTGGTCGGGATCGCTGGGGGCAAGGACAAATGCGACTGGCTGGTGCGCGAATGCGGTTTTGATGCCGCGATCGATTACAAGGGTACCGATGACCTCGCGGGCGCGATCGCCGCTGCCAGCCCCAAGGGGGTCGACCTGTTGTTCGACAATGTCGGCAACGCGATGATCGACACTGTGCTGCCATTGATGCGCTTCAATGGCCATATTGTCGTCTCGGGTCAGGTCGCGGACTACAGCGTGCCGCACGACCAGCGCGCCGGAATCATCAACACCGCCGAGTTCATCGCCAAAAGGCTGACGATGCGCGGGATGGTGGTGTTCGACGACATTCCGCAGTTTGCCGCCGCGCAGGCCGAGATGGGCGCCATGATCCGCGAGGGCAAGCTCGTGTATCGCGAGGAGCTGTTCGACGGGCTCGATCAGCTTCCTGAGGCGTTCTGCGGGTTGTTCACCGGCGCCAATTTCGGGCGGCGGCTGGTGCGGCTGGGAGACGCGTGATGACACAGCCTTTCCGGATCGAGGACCAGAGCTATTCGCGCTTCACCTTCGCGCGCGAGGGCCGGGTGCTCAGCGCGATCATTACCTCGGATCACCCGGTCAACGGTGTCGATGGCCCCATGCACGATGAGCTGGCGCGGGTGTTCACCGATCTGCAGCGCGATAGCGACAGCGACATCATCGTGCTCACCGCGAAGGGCCGCGCGTTCTGTGCGGGAGGCGATTTCGCCTGGTTTCAGCAGCAGATCGATGATCCGGCCAGCTTTCGCGCGATCGCCTGGGATGCAAAGCGCATCGTCACCAGCCTGCTCGAGATGGAAAAGCCGATCATGTGCCGGTTGAACGGGGCAGCCGCAGGGCTGGGGGCGACGATCGCCTTGCTGTGTGACATCATCGTCGCCGACGAAAAGGCGCTGATCGGCGATCCGCACGTCAAGGTCGGGCTGGTCGCGGGCGATGGCGGCGCGATGATCTGGCCGCAGTTAATTGGCTATGCGCGCGCCAAAGAGCTGCTGATGACCGGCGACATGCTGACCGCTGTCGAAGCCAAGGCGATGGGGCTGATCAACCATGCGGTTCCGGGCGACCAGCTCGACGCCAAGCTGGGCGAGATCATCGCCAAGCTGCAGGCCAACCCCAAATGGGCGGTGCGCTGGACCAAGACGGTGACCAACATCCCGCTGCGCGCACTCGCCGCGCAGATGATGGACGCAGCGATCGGCTGGGAGAGCGTCTCGAACTATCTCGGCGACCGCCGCGAGGCGGTGGCAGCGATGGCGCAGAAGCGCGCGCCGAAATTGACGGGGGAGTGATGGAGATGTTGGTGACCTTGCTCGTCATTCCCGCGAACGCGGGAATCCTGCTTCACTGCTCCACCGACGCGCACAAGCGGGATCCCCGCGTGCGCGGGGGTGACGGGCTGAGGTTTCTATCGCCCGGCTTGCCCCTCCCGTTCTCCGGCGAAAGCCGGAGCCCAGGAGCGAGATTGCATTATTGCCGCCCTGGTTTCCGGCTTTCGCCGGAGAACGGTCATGTGGAGTGCGCACCTAAGTGACCCTGCAAACCTTCACCGACGAACCCGAACACGTCTCCGCTCTGCGCGCGACATTGCAGCGCTTCCTCGCCGAGCACGCCCCGCGCGAGGCGCGGCAGGCCTGGGACAGGGCGGCGCGCTGGCCGCGCGATGTCTACAGCAAACTCAATGCGTTGGGGCTGACGGCTCTTACGGTCCCTGAGGAATTTGGCGGGGCAGGGCAGGACCTTGTCGCCGCGATTGCGGTGATCGAGGAGCTCGCCGCAGGTGGCCCGTGCCTCGCGGGGCCGTTCATCCACACAAGCTTCTATGGCGGCATGAACTTGTCCGAAAACGGCTCGCCCGAACAGAAGGCGCAGTTCCTGCCGCGGCTGGCAAAAGGCGAACTGTTCTTCGCTTATGGCCTTTCCGAACCCAATGTCGGCGGCGACCTTGCCAGTGTCGAGACCCGTGCGGTGCGCGAGGGCAACGATATCGTGATCAACGGGGCGAAACGCTGGTGCACCGGTGCGGACTGGGCGGATTACATCTATTGCCTCGTGCGCTCGGGGCCACCCGAAGATCGCTACAAGAACCTGTCGTTCGTGCTGGTGCCGACCGATGCACCCGGCGTGACGATGCAGGACATCGAGCACGTCAACCTGCGCTACACCCACAGCCAGGACGTCTATTTCGATAATGTCCGCTTGCCGACAAGCGCCATCGTCGGCGGCGAGGCGATGTGGAACCAGGGCTGGAAACTGCTCGCGGGCCGCGCGCTCGATGTCGAGAAGCTCGAGATTTCCGCCGTGGCGTTGGGGATTGCGCGCGCCGCGATCGATGAGGCCTGGGGCTATGCGCAGGAGCGGGTGCAGTTCGGCAAGCCGATCAGCCAGCATCAGGCGATCCGCCACAAGCTCGTCACCGCTCGCACCAAATGGCAGGCGGCGCGGCACATGCTGTACCATGCCGCGTGGCTGGCCAACGAGGGGCGGCCGTGCTCGGTCGAGACCAGCATGGCCAAATTGTTCGTCGCCGATATGGGCGTCGAGATCGCGCTGATCTGCCAGCAGGTGATGGGCTCGTACGCATTGAGCGACGCTTATGAGATGGAGCGCCATGTCCGCGATCTGCTCGGCATGCCGATCGTCGGCGGGTCGAGCGACATGCAGAAGAACAATCTCGCGAGTTTGATGAAACTGTAGGTAACGCCCTCTCCGCTTGAGGGGAGAGGGAAGAGCCGCAGAGCGGCGAAGGGAGAGGGGAAGGACGCGAGGGCACAATGCAGTCCCCTCTCCTAACCTCTCCCCTGAAGGGGAGAGGGACTTTACATGAAACCACTCGAGAGCATCGAACCCCTGGGCCATGCGGTCGCGTTGCAGCTGCCCGGGATCGCCGCGCGCGCCGACGAGATCGAGGAGGCGCGGCGGTTGCCTGCTGATATCGCGCAAAGCCTCGCCCGCGCCGGCGTATTCAACATGGTGCGTCCCAAGAGTCTGGCCGGGCTCGAGATGGCACCGCTCGATCTGGTCAGCGTGCTCCACGCGATCGCGCGCGCCGAGGCGAGCACCGGCTGGTGCGCGATGATCGGCGCGACCACCGCGATCAACGCGGCGTATCTGCCGCCCGATGTCGCGGCGGAAGTCTACGCCGACCCGCACTCGATCACCGGGGGGGTGTTCGCGCCGATGGGCCGCGCCGATGACATGGGCGATCACTACAAGGTCACCGGCCGCTGGCAGTGGGGATCGGGCAGTGCCAATTGCGACTGGCTGTGCGGCGGCGCGATGGTGTTCAAGGACGGCGAGCTTCAGCGGTTCGATAACGGCGCGCCCTACCATCGGATGATGATCTTCCCGGCCAGCGAGGTCGAGCTGCTCGATACCTGGCATGTCATGGGGATGAAGGGCACCGGCTCGGGCGACATTGCGGTCAAGGACGTGCTGGTGCCCAAGGCGCGCAGCGTTTCGTTGATCGCGGACACGCCGGTAGAGCAGGGGCCCCTGTACCAGTTTCCGGTGTTTGGGCTGCTGGCGATGGGTGTTGCCTCGGTGGCTTTGGGCAACGCGGCGGGCGCGATGGACGAGATCAAGGCGCTCGCCCGCGCCAAGAAGCCCCAGGGCGGCCAGCGCACCATGGCCGAACGCGCCGTGGTGCAGACCGACCTGATGCGCGCCGAGGCCAAGCTGGCGTCTGCAGAGGCCTTCTTTCGCGAAAGCATCGCCGAGTGCTGGGAGGGCGCGACGACGCGCGGCGAGCTATCACCCGAAGAACGCGCCAGGCTGCGGCTGGCGGCAACCTACGCCACCGAGACTGCAGCCGATGTCGCAAAGACCGCGTTCACCATCGGCGGCGGCAGCGCGGTCTACATGACCAGTTCGCTCCAGCGCCGCTTCCGCGACGCGCATGTCGCAACGCAGCACATTGCGACGGCAAGCAGCGTGTACGAGCTGGTCGGGCGTATAGCGCTGGGCCTGCCGACGGATACGGGGATGCTGTGAACTAGGCCCGCCTCTGATGGCGTAGCTTGCTTTTAACGCCTCTCCCTTGATGGGAGAGGCAGCGAGACTTGGCAGCTTGCTGCCTTAGTCGCAGCGATGAGGGTGACGGTGCGGCTGGGTGGATGCGGTGCGGTGTCGCTCCGCAAGGTCAATCCGGAGAGATCACCCCCACCCAACCCTCCCCCATCCAGGGGAAGGGCTTTAGGAAGCAGCCTCAATACGCCCCCGCCGACTCCCGCACCACGGCGATCCCCGCCTCGCGCTGGCGCTTGAGTTCCTGCTTCAGCTTGACCGGGTCCTCCGCGATCACGAAGCCGAAGCTGACTCCGCCTTCCTTGCCGATCGTCGCATGGTGCAGCTTGTGCGCCTGGACAATGCGCTTGGCGTAACCGCTTTTGGGCACCCAGCGGAAATAGCGCTGGTGAACAAGGCCATCGTGGATCAGCGTGTAGATCGCGCCGTAGATCATCACCCCGATGCCCATCCATGTCGCGGGCTCCCAAACCCAGGCTCCGATGATGAACAGGCTGATCGAGATCGCCGAGCCGACGATCGCGTATAGGTCGTTCTTCTCGAGCACATTGTCGTGCGGTTCGTGATGGTCGCGGTGCCAGTCCCAGCCCCAGCCGTGCATCACGTATTTATGGCTCCACCAGGCGACAAATTCCATGAACGCGGTGGTGGCAATCACGATGCCAAGATTGATAAGAGCCTGCATGCCCTCAAGAATAGGCGCAATCACCGCCGGTTTGAAGAGGGCATATTGTCCTGGTTGCACAGGCAACCAAATCCGCGCTGGATTTGGGCCCGGGCTTCTGCCAAGCCGCGTCCACAATAGCCGGTGAACAAGGGGTTTTTGCGCAATGGCTCAGGCACAGACGCTGTATGAAAAAATCTGGAACGCCCATGTGGTTGACCAGCGGGATGATGGCACTGCGATCATCTTCATCGACCGGCATCTCGTTCACGAAGTCACCAGCCCGCAGGCGTTCGAGGGTTTGCGCATGGCCGGGCGCAAGGTGCGCCGCCCCGACCTGACGCTCGCGGTGCCCGATCATAACGTGCCGACCACGCCGCGTATCGATGCGCAGGGCAACCGTATCCCGATCGCCGATCCGGAGAGCCGCGCGCAGCTCGACGCGCTCGAGCGCAACGCGCCCGCGTTCGGCGTGCCCTATATCGATGCGACCGACCCGCGGCAGGGAATCGTCCATGTCATCGGGCCCGAGCAGGGCTTCACGCTGCCCGGGTGCACGATGGTGTGCGGCGACAGCCACACCGCCGCGCACGGTGCCTTGGGCGCGCTGGCGTTCGGCATCGGCACTTCCGAGGTCGAGCACGTGCTGGCGACGCAGACGCTGCAGCTCAAGCGCTCGAAATCGATGGAAATCCGCGTCGAGGGCGATCTGCCCCCAAGCGTCAGCCCCAAGGACCTGATCCTGCACATCATCGGCCAGATCGGCGCTGCCGGCGGTACCGGTCATGTCATCGAATATCGCGGCGAGGTTTTCGATCAGATGTCGATCGAAGGCCGACTGACGGTCGCCAACATGTCGATCGAGGCAGGCGCGCGCGCCGGTCTGATCGCGCCGGATGATGCGACCTTCGCGTATCTCAAGGGCCGTCCGATGGCCCCCAAGGGCGCGGACTGGGACGCGGCAGTCGCCTATTGGCGCACGCTCAAGACCGATGACGGCGCGGTGTTCGACAAGAGCGTGGTGATCAAAGCCGCCGATGTCGCACCCTCGGTGACCTGGGGCACCAGTCCCGAGGATGTCGTGCCGATCACCGGCAACGTTCCCGACCCCCAGAGCTTCGCCGATGCATCCAAGCGCGCGGCGGCGGAAAAGTCGCTCGCCTATATGGGGCTGACCGCAGGCATGCCGCTCAATGAGGTTGCGGTCGAACACATCTTCATCGGCAGCTGCACCAACAGCCGGATCGAGGATCTGCGTGCAGCCGCCGCGATCCTCAAAGGGCGGCACAACGCGCCTGGCATCAAGTCGGCCTTGGTCGTACCGGGGTCGGGCCTCGTCAAGCGTCAAGCCGAAGCCGAGGGGCTCGACCGCATCTTCATCGATGCCGGGTTCGAATGGCGCGAACCTGGTTGTTCTGCGTGCCTCGGGATGAACCCCGACAAGGTGCCATCGGGCGAGCGCTGCGCCTCGACCTCGAACCGCAACTTCGTCGGCCGTCAGGGGCCGGGAGCGCGCACGCATCTGGTCAGCCCCGCCATGGCCGCCGCTGCTGCGGTGACGGGTCGGCTGAGCGATGTGCGGACGTTGATTTGACCTGAATTCGAGAGTATTTTGGTCAAAACTCCAGGAGGTCTCTATGGATGGGCGCGTAACCGAGTTTGCAGCGTCCGCAGCGAAGGCTCGCTTTTCGGAATTGCTCGACCGTGCAGAAGCGGGTGAGGAAATAACGATCCTGCGCCACGGACGCGTGGTGGCTCGCCTGGTTGCTCCCGGCCCCGCGATGACGGTAGAGGAGCGGCGGAGACGCGGTCAGGAGTTCCTGAAATGGCGCGAGCTGCACGGGCCGACATTGGGCCCTGGCATGACCGTGAAGCAGCTGATCGAAGAAGGTCGGCGGTATTGAGCGCCTTCGTCGTCGACGCATCCATCGCGCTTTCATGGTATTTCAAGGACGAGCGCTCAGAGCTTGCGTTGGCGGCATTCGAGGCATCCAACAGTCTGCGTCTGCTTGTCCCTCCGCATTGGTACATCGAGGTGGCGAACGGAATGCTGGTGGGTGAACGAAAAAACAGAATGGAGCCTTGAGATGTGGGGCCTTTCGTTTCGCGTCTGTCTGACTTGATGATCGATGTCGATGATACTGCGCGGACCGCGACGATGACGCGCCTGTTGCCGCTGGCGAGGCACTATCAGTTGACGATTTATGACGCGCTGTATCTTGAGCTCGCCGGGCGCAGGTCGGTGCCGCTTGCCACCTTGGACAAGAAGCTTGCTGCCGCTGCGCAGGAGGCTGGTGTGTTGCTTTTTGAAGGAGCGATAGAATGAAGTTTCGCAAGATACTCGCTGCTGCGACCGTGGCTCTCGCTACAACGGCACCCGCCATGGCACAGAACACCGACGTCCAACTCTGGCGGCTCGATTGCGGGACCGTTGCGGCGAACGATCTCAACGCGTTTTCGGATACACAGGCGTATACCGGCCAGTCCAAACAGCTGGTGAGCAGCTGCTATCTTATCCGCCACGGCAGCGATTACCTGTTGTGGGATACGGGCCTTCCGTCGGCCATCAAGGGCAAGCCGCTCGATCCCAAGCAGGCGATGGATGCCACGGTCACATTGACGATCAAGGAGCAATTGGCCCAGCTCAAGATTGATCCGGCGCAGATCACGCATGTGGGCCTCAGCCATTATCACTTCGATCATAGCGGACAGCTTGCCGAATTTCCCGGAGCGACGTTGATCGTGGGCAAGGGTGACTGGACCGTGCTCACCACCGACCCTGGTTCTTATGGGGCTGATCCCAAGCCTTTCACACACTGGATATCGGGCGGCGGCAAGGTCGAGCAGGCGACGACCGACAAGGACGTGTTCGGCGATGGCACGGTGACCATGCTGCGGCTGCCCGGGCACACCCCGGGGCACAGCGGATTGCTGGTCCGGCTGAAGGATACAGGTCCGGTGCTGCTGACCGGAGATCTCGCGCACTTCAGCGAAAACTATGCATCGAACGGGGTGCCGACGTTCAACGTCAACCGCGCCGAAACTCTGGCATCGCTTGACCGGTTCAAGAAACTGGCAGACAATCTCAAGGCAACGGTGATCATTCAACATGAGCCGGCAGATGTGGGCAAGCTGCCCGCATTTCCCCAGGCGGCGGAGTAAATACAGTGAGCAAGGACAAGAAAGACGGCTGGTCGAACAGCGCCATGGCGGGCGCGGCGGTAGGTTCCGCTGCGCTGGCAGCCGCGTTGCTGTATGTCGGCAAGCAGTTCAACAAGCCCAAGACCGGTGCCCCCGCCAAGCCGGAAGAACCCGGCGCCGAAGCGACCGAGGGACCCCATGCAACCGATTGATCGCGTCGAGGGCAAGGCCATCCCCTTCGGCCGCAAGAACGTCGATACCGACATCATTATCCCCTCGCAGTGGCTCAAGACGATCAGCCGCGAAGGGCTGGGCGCAGGCGCATTCGAATCGATCCGCGCAGAGCCGGACAACGTGTTCGATGATCCCGATTATGCGCGCGCGCCGATCCTGATCGCAGGCGACAATTTCGGCTGCGGATCAAGCCGTGAGCACGCCGCCTGGGCGCTGATAGATCTGGGCATCACTGCGGTGATCGCACCCAGCTTTTCGGACATCTTCTCGAGCAACGCGTTCAAGAACGGGATCCTGACGGTGGTGTTGCCGCAGGACGCGGTCGACCGGCTGATGGAGGTCGCCAAGACCGACACCATCCACATCGATCTGGAAAGCCAGACCGTGACCACGCCGTTCCAGGACCGGTTCAGCTTCGAGATCGACCCGTTCCGCAAGACCTGCCTTATGCAGGGTCTCGACGAGATCGGGCTGACCTTGGGCAAGGCCGATGCGATCAGCGCGTATGAGGCCAAGGTCGGCGTCGAGCGTCCCTGGATGGTGCCGGTCGCAGCTTAACCACGCCAGTCCCGGCTTCCCCGTTCTCCGGCGAAAGCCGGAGCCCAGGGGCCGGGTTGCACTGTCATCGCCCTGGATTCCGGCTTTCGCCGGAAAACGAAATCAAACAACAACAAACGGAGAGAGCCACATATGAAAGCCCTATTGTCGATTGCTGCCGGTGGACCCGAAACGCTTGAAATGACCGAGATCGATGCGCCAGTCGCGGGGCCGGGCGAATTGCTGGTCGCGGTCAAGGCCTGCTCGATCAACTTCCCCGACGCGCTGATCATCAAGGATATGTATCAGCTCAAGCCCCAGCGCCCGTTCGCACCTGGCAGCGAGATCGCGGGCACCGTCGAGGCGGTGGGCGAGGGCGTCACCGGCTGGTCGGTGGGGGACCGCGTGATCGCGGGTACCGGCTTTGGCGGGCTGGTCGAAAAGAAGGTCGTGCCTGCGGCAGGCTCGTACAAGCTGCCTGAGCAGTTCAGCTTCGAGCAGGGGGCGTCGTTGCTGATGACCTATGGCACCTCGATCCACGCGCTCAAGGATCGCGGCCATATCAAGCCGGGCGATACGCTGCTGGTCCTGGGTGCAGCCGGCGGTGTCGGCCTGGCTGCAGTCGAACTTGGCAAGGCCTATGGCGCACGCGTCGTCGCGGGTGTTTCGAGCGAAGCCAAGGCAGAGGCTGCACGCGCATCGGGCGCGGACGAGGTCGTGGTCTATGACCGTCAGCCTTTCGACAAGGACCAGTCCAAGGCGCTGGCCAATGCGTTCAAGGATGCGGTCGGCCCCAATGGCGCGGACATCGTCTATGACGCGGTCGGCGGTGATTACAGCGAACCTGCGGTGCGCGCGATGGCCTGGGAAGGGCGCTTCCTGGTCGTGGGCTTCCCCGCCGGGATCGCCAAGCTGCCGCTCAACCTCACCTTGCTCAAGAGTTGCGATGTATGCGGGGTGTTCTGGGGTGCATTTGCTGCCCGCGAACCCAAGCGCAACGCCGCCAACATCGCCGAACTGTTCGATCTGTGGGCGGCCGGCAAGATTTCTCCCCGCATTTCTGAAACCTTCAGCTTCGCAACCGCGCACGAGGCAATCGCACGGCTTGAAAACCGTGAGGCAATCGGCAAACTTGTCGTCACGATGTAACGCATATGCGCCCCGGTCATGCGGTTGACGCTTGCCGCTGACGCGCGCTGTGCGTATGCGCTAGGCAAACCTGCATGACCATAAGGGGCCGACATGACCACTTTCAATGACCGCGAACGCGCGTTCGAAGCCAAGTTTGCAGCGGACGAAGACCTGTTGTTCCGCATCACCGCGCGGCGCAACCGGTTGCTGGGCAATTGGGCGGCAGAGCAGATGGGCCTGACCGCTGCCGAAACCGATTCCTATGCCAAGTCGGTCGTGCAGGCCGACTTCGAGGAAGCCGGCGATGAGGACGTGATCCGCAAGCTGCTGGGTGATCTGGTCTCGGCCGGTATCGAGATCGACGAGTTGGGGGTTCGCAGCGCGCTCGAGGCCAAGATGGCCGAAGCGCGCCGCCAGTATATCGAAGAGGCGAATTGAGCCATGCCGATGGCTGCCGCCGATATCGAGGCGTTGATCAAGGCCGGGATTCCCGACGCCGAGGTGTCGATTACCGATCTGGCGGGCGATGGCGACCATTATGCTGCGCACGTGGTCGCCGAAAGCTTCCGCTTGATGAGCCGCGTCGCTCGTCAGCGCGCGGTCTATGCGGCGCTGGGTGGGCGCATGGGGGGTGAGCTGCATGCCTTGCAACTGACCACCGCACTCCCCAGCTAATTTTCATGACAGTCATTATCACGGAGCTGAACCCATGACCGAAGCCGCACACGCCCGCATCGCCGAAATCGTCCAGTCCAACGACGTCCTGCTGTTCATGAAGGGAACGCCGCTTTTTCCGCAGTGCGGCTTTTCGAGCAAGGCGATCGCGATCCTCGATCACCTTGGTGTCGACTACGAGAGCGTCGATGTGCTGCAGGACATGGAAGTCCGCCAGGGCATCAAGGAATTCTCCGACTGGCCGACCATCCCCCAGCTTTACGTCAAGGGCGAGTTCGTCGGCGGGTCGGACATCATGATGGAAATGTTCGAGGCCGGTGAGCTTCAGGCGATGATGCAGGAAAAGGGCCTCGTCGCGGCGGATTGATATTCCGTTCTTCGTTTTCCGGCGAAAGCCGGAATCCAGAGCGGCTGAAGTACAAAATCGCCTCTGGATTCCGGCCTTCGCCGGAAAACGTTAAGGTTCGTTGGGACGAACTAAGCCGCCGCTACCCGCGGGGCGCGCGATCGTTTGATGCTGTCGAAGCAGAACATCGCCACCGCAGTCCAGATCAGTCCGAAGCAGATCGCATGCGCGCGGGTGAACGGCTCGTCATAGACGAAAACGCCCAGCATGAACTGGATCGTCGGGCCGATGAACTGAATGAAGCCCAGCGTCGACAGCGGCATCTTGCGCGCGGCGCTGGCAAACAGCAGCAGCGGGATGGTGGTGATCGCGCCGCCTGCGATCAAAAAGATATCGGTATAGGTAGAATAGCCGAACCCCGGCGTCGGGTCATAATATGCCGCCCACAAGGCATAGGCCAACGCAAAGGGCAGCAGCAGCGTCGTTTCGCAGGCCAGGCCCGGAAGCGAGCCCACTGGGGCCATCTTGCGGACCATGCCGTACAGCCCGAAGCTGATACCAAGTGCCAGGCTGATCCAGATAGATGCCAGCGATTCGCTCGCCAGGACCATCACGCCGCACGCGGCCAAGGTGATCGCGATGATCTGGATGCGGTTCATGCGTTCCTTGAAGAACAATACGCCCAGCGCAACGTTGATCAGCGGGTTTATGTAATAGCCGAGGCTTCCGGCGAGGATCTGGTTGTTGGTGATCGCCCAGATATAGACCAGCCAGTTCACTGCGATGAACGTTGTGCTCATCACCATGAACCGGCGGGTGCGGCTGTCGGCTAGCGCGGCGCGGAATTCGCCAAGTCGGCTGCGCATCCACAGGATCGCGACGATCAGCACTACCGACCACATCACGCGATGTGCGACGATCTCCACCGGGGACACACCCTGCAGCTGTTTGAAGAACAGCGGCATGAAGCCCCAGATGGTATAGGCACCAACCGCTTCGGGAAGGCCTTTTAGTCGCTCGCTGTCACCGCTCATCGCGGCGGATTAGAAGATGCCGCCGCCCAGCGATAGCCGGATAATGCAGATCACAAGCACAATCAGGCACAGGTTGCGTCCGGTGTTGCTGCTCGACAGAAAGCCCAGCAACACGCCCAGCAGCGCAATCGGTACGATCAGCCAGTTAAGCGCGCCAAGCAGCGGCAGGAACGCGGGAATGGCGAGCAGAAGGGCGAAGATTCCAATGAGGATAGAGAGTATGTTCAGCATGTGTCTTATATGGATAAGACAGTGCAAGGTTGCAAGCTCTAAAACGGTTCGTCGTGTACAAGGCTCGGTTCGGCCAAAGAAAAGCCGGATTCACCTATGTTGTATTCTGTTCATGAAACCGGCAGCGGGGATGAATGTTGTTAGGATTGAGCCGGGACGAACCGCCCGGAGCATTCAGTGGAGATGACATCATGTTGAACCTTGCTCTCGCCAGCGCAGCCGCCTTTCTGAGCCCGGCGCCCGCACCCGCCACCACGCTGGCGTTCCCGACGAGCTTCCACACTCAGGAAGCGGCTGATTTCCAGCGTCGTGACGAGCGCCGCGCCTACAATCAGGGTCGTCGCGACGCCCGCCGGAATGCGCGCTATGAAGGCCGCTACTGGCGCGGAAACGATGGCCGTTATCGCTGCCAGCGCAGCAACGGCACCACCGGGCTTCTGGTTGGCGCAGGTGTCGGCGCGTTGATCGGCGATCAGGTCGCCGGTCGCGGTGACAAGACGCTGGGCGCCGTCGTCGGTGGCCTGGGCGGCGCAGCCGCTGGCCGCGCCATCGATCGCAGCCGGGTCAGCTGCCGCTAAGCTGTAACCCCCAACCCACACGAAAGGGCCTCTTCCGGGAACGGAAGGGGCCTTTTTCGTGCTTGGACGTTCAGGTGGCGAGTTCCTCGGCCAGCCGGTCGATATCGGCGTCCTCGCGCACGATCCGCCAGCTGTCGGGATGGCGGGTATCGATCAGCACCACGCCTTTTTTCGGGCAGATGTCGACGCAGGGGACCTCAAGCACCCCCAATCGCGCCTTGCGGCCCTTGCCGCCGGGCAAGCGTCGCTTGAGCGCCTTGGAGAGCGATGGGGTGCCTTCTGGGCCGAAGCTGGCCTTGGCGCGCTTTTGGCATTTCTTGCATACCAGGATGGCGTGCGACCAGTTGGCGCTGATTTCGGTTTTCATGGGTGGTGAGATAGGGGCGGGAAGGCGCGATTACACGCCCTTCCAGGTCTTTCTTTCCTCGGCGGTCCGCAGCACGGCATAGGCCGCCTGGATCGCCTGGAACCGCAAAGCGGCGTCCTTGTCGTTCTGGTTGGTATCGGGATGGTTGGCCTTGGCGAGGCGGCGATAGGCTTTTTTGATCTCATCAAACTCGACATGGGCATCGCATTCGAGCACATCGAGCGCGCGCATCTCGTCGCGGCTGCGCGATCCATCGCCCGATCCGGTCCAGCCATGGAACGCCGATTCGCGATAGCCCGAAGAATCGCGCTGCTCTTCCGCCGCGCGCGCGGCGGCCTCTTCCTTGTCGAGCCCTGCGAAATAGTCCCAGCCCTGATTGTATTCGGCCGCGTGCTTCTCACAGAAATACCAGCGGTCGGGGCTGTTGGGAGATTTGGGCGCAGGGCAGTTGCCCGCCTCGCCGCAATTGTGCCGGTCACACATCCGCACCGTCTGCGCATCACGCGACGACCCATAGCCCCGCCAGCGTGGGAAACCCCAATCGGAAGATCGTTTACCTGCCATCGGGTGGCATTTAGCTATGATGCGGGTGCAGGGCTAGCCCCTGCTGTGGATCGAGCGTGCCGGACCACTGATCGGGACGAGGAAATCGCAAGCGATCGGCGAGCGCGATCCGACCGCCGCTTTCCCCGGCCGGATAACGAATGCCGACGCTTATCGACTACAGCTGTAGACTGGTCGAAAGCCGGTTCAGCCTTGCGTGCGGATGGACTTGTCTGCTCGAACTTTGAGGAGGCTGATTGTGCGCATACGCCCGATGGTCATGTTGCTTTTTGCAGCCTGGTTTTTAGACGCGCCAGCGTACGCCAAGGACGCGCCTCTGATCGAGGAAATCACGGTCGATCGGGCAGGGATCGCCGCTCGGCTTTATCTGCCGTCGGCCGATGACACAAACGGCGCGGTGGTCCTGATGCTCGGCGGTTCGGATGGGGGCTATCCATCACCAAGGGCGGCGCTCGATCTGGCGCGTTCAGGGCATCCCGTCCTGGCTCTTGCGTACTTCAGTGGATTTTCTGCCAAGATTGATGGCGTGCCCGAACGGCTCGAAACCATCCCCCTCGAATATAGCTACGGTGCGCTCGAGTGGATCAGGCGCCGGTTCGGTGCGAACCGGACAATCGCCGTCATGGGTGAGTCGCGTGGAGCAGAGCTTGCGCTTCTGATTGGCAGTCGACGCGCGGATGTTGACGCAATCGTCGCGTTTTCGCCCTCGTCGCTTGTATGGCCAGCCGTGGGTGACAGAACGGGAAAAATTGCGGCCTGGACCGAGGCAGGCTTACCTGTGCCGTTCGTGGATATTCCGGTCAGCGATCCTTTGCATCAGTTCCGCGATGGCCTGAATGATGAAGTGCGCGCGCGCACGTCCGCGATCCCCGTCGAACAGTCCAAAGCCGCAATCTTGCTGGTTTCAAGTCGCAGTGATCGAATCTGGCCAGCCTCGCAGATGGCCGATCAGATCTCGGCGCGCCTCGTGTCGGCAGGTTTCGGTCCATCGGTGCGGAACCTGCAATATGACGACGCAAGCCATTTGCTGATGGGACCGGGGCCCGGCGTTGTGAGTTTCACGCAAGGGACATTCTCTGTCCACTTCGGCGGCAGCGAAGCAGGGACGCTCAAGGCGAGGGAAGCCGCTTGGAAGGAGACCAAGATATTCCTGGCCGGGCTTTGAGCGTTGGTGGTGCAGCTCAGTAGAGCACTTTGTCCGTACAGATGACGCATCTGCGCTCGCTTCATCGACGGCAAATGTCGTTGGTCGAACGCTAAGGGTCTTGAAAGCATTGTGCGGCTAACTATCTCGCAGCTGCAACATAGATTGCAAATAAAGACGTGTTTTGGGATGTACCGCATGAGCCGCCAGTTGATGTTCTCCGCCATGCTCTCCATCGCCATGATGGCGACATTTGCGCTCGGTTCGCAGGCGTATGCCGGTGATGACGCAGCGCAGGATTTTGCCGAGTGCACGCTGGACCAGATCGAGCAGTCGCCTGCTGCGGGCGAGCGTTTCGTGCCGTCGCACATGGTACTCGCCTCGCTCTAAGCGATGCCGACGATCGCAGATTTCCCAAGATAAAATTGCCAGAGGGTCTGTAAGCCGGGTTCTGTCCTGACCGTTGCCGGTCATGGGCAGCCATTCCTCTAGGCGGGGCATTGCTGCACCGCTCAAGCAACCAACCCGGGCGGCTCGGGGCCGAAACACCCCTGGGACGCGCCTCTGCAAGCAGAAACCGTATCACCATGTCCGCCCCTATTCGGTCTTGCTCCGGATGGGGTTTACCGTGCCGCGAACCATTGCTGGCCGCGCGGTGCGCTCTTACCGCACCCTTTCAATGTTACCTGGCCGAAGCCTTTGGCAACCTGCTTTCTGTTGCACTGTCCCTGGGGTCGCCCCCGCCGGGCGTTACCCGGCATCCTTGTTTCGTGGAGCCCGGACTTTCCTCGCGTCATTGCTGACCCGCGGCTGCCCGACCCTCTGGCAAGCGGTGCCCTAGCGGTGAACCGCACCGAACGCAATCAGCGGTAACGCCCCGCGTCGCGGTCGAGCAGCAGCGAGAACAGCAGCGCGCGGCATTCGCCGTCGATCTGGCCGTCGATGGTGCCCGGGCGCCAGCGCCGCTGGAAGGCTGTCGTCGCCGCGCGCCCGTCGCCGATGTCATAGCCGAAGCGCTCGAGTGCGAGCAGAAACGCGCCATCGCTCCAGTACGGATCGATCAGGCGTCCCTGCGGGATCGGCAATGCCAGCCGCACCCGCGCCAGCCGCTGCCAGTCGAACAGTTCGCCGGGGTCCTGCTTGCGCGCAGGGGCGACATCGCTGTGTCCCACGACGTTGGCGCGCGGAATGCCGTGGCGATCGACGATGTCCGCCACCAGCGGGATCAGCGCCGACATCTGTTCCTCGGGGAAGGGGCGATAGCCGAATTCGTGCCCGGGATTGACGATCTCGATGCCGATGCTGGCGCTGTTGACGTCGGTGATACCGCGCCAGTGCGCGCGGCCGGCATGCCAGGCGCGGTCGGCTTCATCGACCATGCGGATGATCTGGCCGTCCTCGGTGACGACATAATGCGCCGAGACCTTCGATTCCGGATTGGCGAGCCAGTCGATCGCCGATGGCGCATCCTGCATGCCGGTATAGTGCAGCACCAGCATGTTGATGGGCAGCGAACGTTCGTCAAAGTTCGGTGACGGCGTGTCGATCAAGATCCAGTTCCTTGCCTCAAGATCTGGTCCCTTCCTTCAGCAGCCGTGCCTCGGCCAGCATCCGCGATCTTTGCGCGTTGCGGATCGCCACGATAGAGACGCCAAGCAGCGCGATCAATCCACCTGCGATCATCATCGGGGTGAGCGGCGTACCGAACCACCAGGTGGCAAAGGCAACCGAGATCACCGGGGTGGGGATGGTCAGCGGACTGACCGTCGAGACGCTGTGCCGCTGCAGCAGCCACACCATCGCGCCGTGGCCGCCGATGCTCGATCCGATCGCGGCATAAGCGGTCCAGGCATAGGTTTCCATCGACAGGTATGGCAGCAGCGCCATGCCGTTGGGCTCGAGCAATACCGCGAAGGGCAGGATCACCAGCGATCCGATCAGCCCCAGCCAGCCGCTGATGTTGAGCACGCCGATACCGCTCAGATTGCGCTGGATCAGCGTCGCAATCGCCCAGATCAGCGATCCGCAGGCTGAAATCGCGATGGCGGGCATTTCGCCTGCCACCTTGGGATCGAACACCAGCAGCACGACACCGAACAACGCCAGCACGATCCCGATCAGACGCGGAATCCCGATCTTTTCCTTGAGGAAGATCACGGCAAGGATCAGCGAGAAGGGCACGCCCAGTTGCCCTGCGATCGCCAGCGCGCTGACATTGGTGCTGACCTTGAGTGACAGCCCTACCGCAACATAGAACAATCCACCGCTGAGCACGCCCAGCACCCCGATCAGCCGCATCCGGCCCGGCACGATGCGCAGGAAAGGCAGGCAGACCACCGCGACGATCGCCTGGCGCAAGAACGCGCCGGGGAGCGCGCCAGCGGCATCGACCGCAGACTTCATCGCAATGATGTTGAACCCCCACAGCAGCATCATCGCGATCGCGACCGCCCAGTCGAGACGGCCAAAGCCCCGTTCGGGCAGATCAGGCGCGGGCGATTCGTGCGTCATGCGCGGTGGCATAGGGCAATTGCCTCGCCAGAACAGCCTTTATGCTGCGTTTGCGAAGGGATAGCGGCAAAAAGTCAGAGCAACGGCGGCGGGATGATCGACTGGCCGGTGCGTCCGGCGACCGCCTTGCAATACAGCCCGCGCATTTCGCGCGTGGCCGAAAACAGATCGGTATGTCCCATCACAGTTTCGGCTGCGCCCAGCATCAGCATCCCGTCATTGGCGAGCGATCGCTCGAGCTTGGAGTACGCGATGTGGCGGGTTTCGGGGGCAAAATACATCAGCACGTTGCGGCACAGGATGATGTCGAACTGGCCCAGATCAGCGCGCGGCTTGAGCAGATTGTCTTCCTGAAAATGGACCATCGCCTGCAGCCGGGGATCGACAACCCAATCCTCGCCGACCTGCGCAAAATAGCGCAGCATGAAATCGACCGACAGTCCGCGCTGGATCTCGAACTGGCTGTAGCGCCCGGTTTTGGCGCGCGCGATGACCGATGGTGAGATATCCGTGCCGACGATCTCGATCTTCCAGTCGAGCCACTTGTCGCGCTCGGAATCGAACAGCATCGCCACAGAATAGGCTTCCTGGCCGGTCGAACTGCCCGCGCACCAGACGCGAAGCGCCTTGCGCTGCGCGCGCCGTTCACGAAGCACGGGAAACGCCTCGGCGCGCAACCCGGCGAACATCGCGGTATCGCGGAAAAAGAAGCTCTCGTTGTTGAGCATCGCATCAAGCGATTCCTGGAGCAGCTTCTCGTTTTCGGGATCGGAGAGCACTGCGACCAGTGCATCGAGATCAGGGATCCCTTGCGTCTTCAGAATCGGTGCAAGCGCGGTCTGGATACGCCAATAGCGGCTGGGCGCGATCTGCTGCCCGGTGCGGGCTTCAAGCAATCCAGCAAGAATGCGCGTGGCGCTGGCGGCGGGTTGGGAATGAATCATATAGGCTCCAGCCAGCAATCGGCAATGAACCGGGCGATGCCGGCCGGGGGAAGGATGACGCTGGCCAGGCCTGCGCGGGCAACCGCTCCGGGCATGCCCCACACGGTGCTGGTCTGCGGATCCTGAACATAGATCGGTGCGCCTTCTTCGGCGAGCAACTGCGCGCCCGCCAGGCCATCGGAGCCCATGCCGCTGAGCATCACGCCCGCGCCCGAAGCTCCGAAGCAGCGGGCGACAGCGGTGAGCATCGGATCGACCGAGGGTTTGTAGACGGTACCCGGCCAGTCGCCGATCAGTTCGATGCGGGTGACATCACCGCTGCGCTGCAGCCCCAGATGCGCATCGCCCGGTGCACAATAGATGTGCCCGCGCTGCAGCACCGCACCGTCCTTGGCCAGATGCACCGGACGCAGCCCCAGATCGCCGATATGGCGGACGAGGAAGGGAACAAAGTCGGTTGGCAGATGCTGGGTGATCAGGATCGGCGCATCGATCAGCGGATCGAGGTGGCCCAGAAGCTCGTGGATCGCGCTGATCCCGCCGGTCGACGATCCGATCGCGATGCATTCCAGCGTGCTGTGGGTAAGGACCGGGCGGGCGAGCATTGGCGGCATCGCCTGGCGCGAAAACCGCGCGGCATCGCCCAGCACACGCAGTTTGTGGTGCAACGCATCGGTGAAGCTCTGCGGATAGCATTGCCGGTCGGGCTTGGACAAGGTGTCGCTTGCCCCCAGCGCCAGGGCCTTCAAGGTGGTGGGCGCACCTTCGTGGCAGTACGAGGACAGCACGAGGATGCGCGCCTTGTTGCTCGCCGCGATCAGATCAGGAAGCGCATCGAGCCCCGAGCGGCGCGGCATCTCGATATCAAGCAGGATAATATCTGCGGCGTTGACGCCGAGAAAGTCGAGCGCGGCCTGGGCTGATGGCAGGCTGGCGCACACCGAAAAGCCCGGTGCCTGCTCGACGATCCGCTGGATGATCGAGCGCATCACCAGGCTGTCGTCGACGATCAGCACCCGGCTGACCTGCCCTCCATCGAGCACGCCGGGCGAAGCGCGCCGCGCAGCCGCCACTGGCTCAAGGCCGCTCATCTGTCGTTGTTCTCCCGCGCGCTCTCAGGCGCAGCCGACGATCTGGAGCTTGCTGTGCAGCGTCTCGCGGTCGAAGGGCTTCATCACATATTCGTCGGCCCCCGCCTCGATCGCTGCCTGAATGTGCCCGCGACCGTTTTCGGTGGTGCAGAACACGACCTTCGGCTTGCTGCCGCCTTCGACGGTGCGCAGCGCGCACAGAAACTCCATGCCGCTCATCACCGGCATGTTCCAGTCGAGCAGAACCACATCGGGCATCGCGCGACTGCACTGGTCCAGCGCCTCGCTGCCATCGGCAGCTTCGGACACGTTGAAGTCGAGAGTTTCCAGAATGTGCCGTGCGACTTTCCGGATGACCTTGCTATCATCGACTACCAGACAGGTTTTCATAAATGCGCCCTCCTCGCGGCAAGCTTGCCACGGTTCAATATTAGGCGTGATTGGTAATCAGGGTGTTAATAGCCTTGGATCGCGGGATCGGTTCACCGCAAAACACCGCGATCAAGCGGCGCGGCGCAGCGCCGGATTGACCATGTAATCGGGGTCGATCAGCAGGTAGGTCGCACCGTCGATATCGAGCAGCGCACGGCCGATGTCGCTCCATCCAGCCGGCAGTTGCCCAGGCAACGGAGTGGGGACGATACCGGTCTGCACCACATCGATGACCGCATCGACCAGCAGGCCATAATGGCATCCGCCGATGTTGACGACGATCGCAGGCTGGCCCGGGGTCAGTTCGGCAGGCTCGCCGCTGACGAAGAACTGGCAGTCGATCAGCGTCAGCACCCGGCTGCGCAGGGCAAACAGCCCCGCGATGAAGGGTGCGGCCGATGGCACGGGCACCGATTCGCGGACTTTGACCACACTGTCGATCTGTTCAGCAGGGATGGCGACTTTCTCGCCGGCGATGACGGCGATCAGGTAAAGCTCTTTCATGTGCCGCTGGCTCCCGTGCGCCCGTTGATGAGGCGGCCCAGCAGGGCGGCCCGGTCATAGCGATAGATGGTGTCGGCATCCTGGCCGCCGCTCGAAAGCGTATCGCGCAGACGGATGATCTCGCCGCGTAGGCTGGGAGGCGTATCGGCGGCGTCGCCGACGATGATGCTGATCGCCGCATCGATATCCTGGCCGCCATGGGTTCCGGCGAACACCGGACGGTAGCCTGCAGCCGATACAAGAGGCGCCAGGATGTTGCGGGTCCACGGATCGTCGGTGCCGATCAGGCAACAGGCAGGGCGCTCTGCGGACGGCGCAGGGCCGATCATGTGGCTGAACACCCAGTGCGGATCGATCACCTCGATCTGTTCGTCGTCCAGCAGCGCGATTCCTCCGACTAGCCCGGGTTGGCTCGCCGGTTCGACCTTGGCGGGAAGCCGGACGATGTCGATCACGTCGTCGACGGCATACAGCACATGGCGTGTGCCATCGCTCAGGTGCAGCAGCTTGGCGTGGCCCGATTGCGGAAGCTGGTCGAGCCCGAACACCGGGCGGCTCTCGCCATCGATGCTCAGCCTGACCTGACCGCCAGCGAGCGCCAGCCGTACAGCTTCGACATCCTCGACCCGCTCGACCGCGGTCAGCGTTATCAGCCGCAACATGCCTGCGGCCTCGCGGAACATCAGCGCAGATCCGCCATCGATTTCGGCAGCGTCCGGCCCGTCGCCCTGCATTGCTTCTTCGACGCGGGCGAATTCGTTGAGTTGCGCGCGGTTGGCAAGGCCCAAAGGATCGAGCAGCAGCATCGGGCGTCCGTTGTCGGGCAGCGTGGTGCCGGCATAAAGGCCATCGGCCATGATCACCGGTGCGCCCGGGCGAACGACCAGCTCTTCATGATCGATCACCGCCTCGACCGCGAGCGCATAGCGCAGCTCGGACGAGGCGTTGACGGTGATGATCGTGCGGTGACGCGCCGCAGGCTCCGCCGTGGGTTCGAGCCCCAGCAGCGTTTCGAGCGCGACATGCGGCAGGCACTCGCCGCGGATATAGGCAAGGTCGCGGCCGCCAACCTGCTGGATGCGCACCTGATCGTTGTTGTCGAACAGGATCTCGCGGATTGCCGAGCGCGGCATGGCAAATTCCTGGCCGCCGGCGCGCACCGTCAGGCACGGGATGATCGTCAGCGTCAGCGGCACCCGGAGGATGACGCGAAGCCCCTTGCCGGGGTGGTTTTCCAGATCGATCGATCCGCCGATCCGTTCGATGTTCGACCGGACGACATCCATGCCAACGCCACGGCCTGAAATCGCGGTGACCTGGTCCGCGGTCGACAGGCCGGGCGCGAAGATCAGTTCGAGCCGGGCGCGTTCGGATAGCGCGTGGATCTCGGATGCGGTGCGGACCTTGGCAGCCTGTGCGCGCGCCACGAGCTTGTCGACATCGATGCCGCGGCCATCATCGGCGATTTCGATCAGGATCTGGTTGCCCGATTGGCGCGCGGAAATGCTCAACCGTCCGGCGGATGGCTTTCCGGCCAGGCTGCGCGCGACGGGCGATTCAAGACCATGGTCGATCGCATTGCGGATGATATGGGTCAACGGATCGCGGATCATCTCGATCATCTCGCGATCAAGTTCGACATCGCTTCCCGAGGTGCGCAGATCGACCTGTTTGCCCAAGTCGGCGCACAGATCGCGCACCAGCCGGGGCAGGGGGGAGAAGATACGCTCGATCCGCTGCATCCGGGTCTGGCCGATGGCATCGCGCATATCGGCAATGCATGACGAGAGACGGTCGAAGGCGTTTTCGAGAACCGGGCCGTTTTGGTCGTCGCGCAGGCAGCGCGCCACCTCGTTGCGCGCCAGCACCATGTCCGACACACCGTTCATCAGATGATCGATCAGGTCGAGCGGTACACGGATCGAGCGGATCGCGGCCTGGCGACGTGCGGCAGAGCCGGTGTCGTTGGCAGGGTTGGTTGCGACATGCGCAGCAGGTCCCGCGGTGTTTGCCCTGCGGTCGAGCGCGGCGATCAGATCGGCATCCGATCCATCGGGAAGCGGTTCACCCGATTCCATCACCACGATCAACTCGCCGATCCGGTCGATGATGCCGAGCACGGCATCGACCAGCGCGGCAGATGCCTCGCGCTTGCCATCGCGGACCTGGGCCAGCACGTCTTCGGCGGCGTGGCTCAGCCGCTCGAAACGTGGGAGGTTGAGGAAGCCGCAGCTGCCTTTGACGGTGTGGACAAAGCGAAAGATGTTGTCGAGCAGGGCTGTGTCGTGCGGGTTCTGTTCCCACAGCACAAGCTCGCTGGCCAGCGCGTCCAGCGTCTCACGGGTTTCAGCGATAAATTCCTGTATCAGGTCGTCCATATCCACCGTCCGCAAGCGCTTGGGCTACGGTGTGCGCTGCCTATGGTTAAGATCAGGTTGCCAAGACAAGACTTTCAGGACGGGATCAAACCCGCAGCATGGCCCCGATGACCAGCGATTCAGGCGTGGCGGCAAGCTGGATATCGCCGCCAGAGCGGCGTGCGATCTGCTGGATCATATGAGCAGGTGCGGTGCGCGGGCTCAGTGCAGCCTGGCCCGGGTCGCCCGAAAGCGCAGCTGCGACCGCCGGGTCGATCACCACCTTGGGGCCGGTTGCGTTGACCGCGATCTCGCAGGTTCCGGCATTTTCCTCGGCCGCGATGATCAGCTGTCCGCCGCGCACCAGCCCATCAAGGCCGATCAGCGCGAGGTTGAGCAAGACCTTGACCGCAGGCTTGGCGAGCAGATGGGACGTCACATGCCATTGCAGCTCGACCCGGGGCTTGTCCGCCACCAGCCCCTCGATCAGCATCCGGGGCTCGTTGACATCGACCTTGTCGCCAAACCCACCCGCAGCACCAAAGGCCAGGCGGAAGAACTTGAGCTTGTTGGCAGAGGCGCGGGCGCTGTCGGTCAGCAACTCGATGCAGCGGGCGCGCATCTCCGGATCGGTCTCGTCGGCGAGCAGCTCGAGCCCGTTGTTCATCGCCCCGATCGGGCTCAGCAGATCGTGGCACAGCCGCGAACACATCAGGCTGGCAAGGTCGATTTCAGACAGGTCTGCAGAGCTGGACATGGGCTGGGTTTGCCTTCGTGGCGATGAACAGGAAAAGGGCACGTCGACCGGCTGGCCTCGCCTATCGGATGTGGCGAAAATGTCGCACCGGTTCAAGCCTTAATGCGGCAGATCGATCGCCGCACGCCAGCCGGTGCGCCAGATCAGGTGGCCAGATGAAGCGCAACCGGATCGAACCTGTCGAGCAGCACGCCTTGGGCCACAGCGCGCCAGGCTGTGATGATGTCGCCTGCGATGATCAGCCACAGTCGGTCATCGGCAGCAGCATCGGCAGCATCGCGCGGCGAGGGTTCGGCGCGGCCGTTGGGGTGCGAATGATAATGGCCGATTAACCGGTCGCCGCCCTGTCGCATCGCCCGCTCGGCGGCGATCAGCGCTCCGGGCTCAATCTCGAACGCGCGCGATGGATCCTGCGAGACGTTTGGGGTGGGCGCGATGCGGTGCACTGCGGCGTCATCGCCGAACAGCAGTCCGCAGCACTCGTGCGGATGCGCAGCGCGCGCTGCCGCCAGCAACTGCGCATGGAGCGCGCTTGAAAGCGAAACCTGCATCGGCCACAGCATAGCGATGAACCCTGTGCAATCCAACCTGCCTGCATCCGAGCCCCTTAGCGGCACGATCCCTGAAAGCGTCGCAGGCCAGCGGCTCGATGCGGGGCTGGCGGTGATCGAGCCGACGCTGTCGCGCGAGCGGATCAAGGCGCTGATCCTGCAAGGCGCGGTGATGATCGACGGCAAGGCTGCAGCGCGTCCATCGGTCAAGCTGACGCCGGGCGAGCGCTATGCCATTGCGGTGCCAGAAGCGCTGCCGCTCGATGCGCAGACGCAGGATATCGCGCTGGCGGTCGTCTATGAGGACGCGCATCTGCTGGTGATCGACAAGCCCGCCGGGCTGGTGGTGCACCCAGCAGCGGGGCACGCCGACGGCACTTTGGTCAACGCGTTGCTGCACCATTGCGCAGGGCAATTGTCAGGGATCGGCGGGGTGGCGCGGCCGGGGATCGTTCACCGGATCGACAAGGATACCTCGGGGCTGCTGGTGGTTGCCAAGACCGATGCGGCGCATCTGGGTCTGGCTGCGCAGTTTGCCGCGCACACGATCAACCGGCGATACGTCGCGGTCGTGCAGGGGCGACCCAGCACCGCCGACGGCACAGTGACCGGCAATATCGGTCGCAGCGACCACGACCGCAAGAAGATGGCGCTGGTTGGCGAAGGGCGCGGCAAGCATGCCGTCACCCATTACACCACCGAGGAGCGCTTGAGCGGTGCGACCCGGGTCGAGTGTCGGCTGGAGACCGGGCGAACCCATCAGGTGCGGGTGCATATGGCGAGCATCGGGCATGCGCTGCTGGGCGATCCGCTTTATTCCAAGCCGCCAAAGGGGTTGCGAGACCTGCTGAAAGCCGCGGATTTCCGCCGTCAGGCATTGCACGCGCAGCGGCTGGGCTTTATACATCCGGTGACTGGATCTGAATGCGACTTTTTTAGTCCGATTCCGGCCGACATGGCGGAACTTTTGACTATAATAAGGGTTTAGGTTGCAAGTCGAAATGCGATCCCCATGATGGGTGCTCCTTCGAGGCCCGAAATCGGATCGGCAGAAAGGGAATACATGAGCGCGACCAGAAGTGTCCCGGCAACCATCCCCGCCCTTGGCGGAGAGGCTAGCCTGAACCGTTACCTCACCGAAATCCGCAAGTACCCGCTGCTCAAACCCGAGCAGGAATACATGCTGGCCAAGCGCTATCAGGAACATCAGGATTCTGAGGCGGCTGCCCAGCTCGTCACCTCGCACCTGCGTCTCGTCGCCAAGATAGCGATGGGCTATCGCGGTTATGGCCTTCCGGTGAGCGAACTGATCTCCGAAGGCAATATCGGCCTGATGCAGGGCGTGAAGAAATTCGAGCCCGATCGCGGCTTCCGCTTGGCTACCTATGCGATGTGGTGGATCAAGGCATCGATCCAGGAATACATCCTGCGCAGCTGGAGCCTCGTCAAGATGGGCACCACCGCGGCGCAGAAGAAGCTGTTCTTCAACCTTCGCCGGATGAAGAACAACCTGCGCGCGTTCGAGGACGGCGATCTGCATCCCGATGACGTGAAGACGATCGCGACCAAGCTGGGCGTGTCCGAGACCGAAGTCGTCAACATGAACCGCCGGATGGCGATGGGCGGCGATGCGTCGCTCAACGTCTCGATGCGCGAGGATGGTGACGGTCAGTGGATGGATTGGCTGACCGACGATGCGCCTTTGCAGGACGTCGCCGTCGCCGATGCGCAGGAAGCCTCGATGCGCCACGAAATGCTGGGTGAGGCGCTGCAGGCGCTGAACGAGCGCGAGCGGCATATCCTCAACGAGCGGCGTCTGGTCGATGACCCCAAGACGCTCGAGGAACTGAGCCAGGTCTACAACGTCAGCCGCGAACGCGTGCGCCAGATCGAGGTGCGCGCATTCGAAAAGCTGCAAAAGGCGATGCACCGGCTTGTCACCGACAAGCAGATGGCGCTGGTGGGCTGATACGATGATACCGGGAGCAATCGTTCCCACAGACCTTGATTCCCCCGGGTCGCACCAGTGGAAAGAAGCGGGATGGCGATGCCGTCCCGCTTCAACCCTATCTGGTCTGCGCAAATGGACTCGGGGCGTCATCCAGAGCGCGATAAAGCGCATGCCAGCTTCACAAAACCATCTTCCCCTTTGGTCTCCTACGCATTAAGCGGGCCGCCATGGGACTTTTGGGAAAAATCTTCACCTGGTGGGACGGCGCGACCGTCGACACGCTTTTGTTCAGCTCGTTGAACGGCGAGAAAGTCGGCGAGGACCATCAGGGCAATACCTATTTCCGCTCCAAGCCCAAAAAGGGCCGGAAGGAACGCCGCTGGGTGCTGTACAACGGTGCCAATGATGCGAGCCGGGTGCCGTCAGAATGGCACGGCTGGCTGCACAACAGCTATGATGCAATTCCCGAGAGCCATCTGCCGCCGCCGCGAATCTGGGAAAAGGACTATGTTCCCAACCTGACCGGAACCACCGGCGCATACCGCCCCGCAGGCTCGCTCGAGCGTGGCGGTGTTCGCGCTGCCGCTACCGGCGACTATGAAGCGTGGACTCCCGAGGCGTGACGCGCGGGCGAATCATCGCCATCATCATTCTGATTGCCGTGCTCCTGGGGGCAGGGGTGTATGGCTGGACCCAATTCGGTGATCGCCTGATGCAAGGCGGCGAGCCCGAGGTGCAGCCCAAAGTTGCCGCAAGAGCGCCCTTGCGCCCGCCGGTCCAGCTCGTTGCCGGTGAAGCGACCCCGATGGCCGAACGCGTGGCCACGATCTCGTTCCTCAACAAGCGCAACGGCGAGACCCGCGATCTCGAAATGAAACCGGGCGAATCGCGGCGGATTGGCGATGCTATCGTTCGCCTGTCGGCCTGCGAGCGCACCGCGCCGTGGGAGCCGGTACCTGAAACCGGCGCCTTTGTTCAACTGCTGGTCCAGCACCGTGAGACCCGGTCGTCCGATCCAGTCTGGAAGCGGGTGTTCTCGGGCTGGGTTTTCAAGGAATCACCTTCGCTCAACGTTGTCGAGCACCCGATCTACGATGTCTGGGTCAAGAACTGCGCAATGGAGTATCCGGGCGAGGAGGCTCCGGCCGAGGGCGCTGGTGCCCCGGCGGGCGGGCCGACCGCATCGCCACCTGCCAATGCAGCAAATCCCGCGACCAACCCCGAATCGGCTCCGGCACCTGCGCCGGCCCCAACCCCGGCCCCAGGCCCAACCCCAGCGACCCCCTCTACCGACACCGAATAAATTCCTGGCATGACCGGGTGCGGGCGTTGCACTCGCGGCGGGGCGAACGGCGAATCGCGGATCGCATCGGTGAGCAACGCCATGTACTGCGCCTGCGGAATTTCCTGCGCCCCCAGCGACGCGAGATGCGGGGTAATGAACTGGCAGTCGAGCAGGCTCATCCCGCCCTTGCGCATCGCGGCAACCAGCCAGGCGAGCGCGACCTTGCTGGCATCGGTGGCGCGGCTGAACATGCTCTCACCGCAAAACGCGCGCCCGATCTCGACCCCATAAAGCCCGCCGACCAGCGTATCATCAAGCCAGCATTCGATGCTGTGCGCGCGCCCCTGGCGGTTGAGTGCAATGAAACTCGCCTCGATCGTGCGGTTGATCCAGGTCTGCTCGCGCCCATCGGCCGATTCCGCGCACATCGCGATGACCTGGGCAAAGGCGCGGTTGCAGGTGACGGTAAAACGGTCCGACCGGATCACCTTTTTCAGCGACTTGGACAGGTGGAAATTGTCGAGCGGCAGGATCGCGCGCATTTCGGGCTCGACCCAGAAAACGTCGATGTCGTCGCGCGCGTCAGCCATCGGAAAGATACCGATGGCATATGCGCGCATCAGCATTGTCAGGTCGATCGTTACCGGGCCGGGGGTGCCGTGCATTCCTTCAATCTAGGCGCTCGGAGCCCAAGATCAATCACGGATACCGCGCAGGGCTTTGCGATTGCCCGGCAATCAGCTAGAGCGCGACACCAAATACATCAGGAGTAACCCGCATGCGTGCCGAAGGGCAGGCCCATATCGATACCATCAACGCCGCTTTGGCGCTGGTCCGCAAGTTTCTGGATTGGGAACGCGCGCTTCGTCGTCTCGACGAACTCAATGCGCGCGTCGAGGATCCGACACTGTGGAACGACCCCAAGGCCGCCGAAGAGGTGATGCGCGAACGGCGCAGGCTGGAACAGGCGATCGGCACGGTCAACGAGATCGGCGCGGAGATGGCCGATGCGATCGAGTTCGTCGAGTTGGGCGAGGCCGAGGGCGACGACGACACCATCGCCGAGGGGCTGGGCAGCCTCAAGGCGTTGGCCGAGCGGGCCGAACGCGACAAGGTGCAGGCGCTGCTCGCGGGCGAGGCCGACAGCTACGATACCTATCTGGAAGTCCACGCCGGCGCTGGCGGCACCGAAAGCCAGGACTGGGCCGAGATGCTGCAGCGGATGTATTCGCGCTGGGCCGAACGGCGCGGCTACAAGGTCGAGCTCGTCGATTATCACTCGGGCGAGCAGGCTGGTATCAAGTCCGCGACGTTGCTGATCAAGGGCGAGAACGCCTATGGCTTTGCCAAGACCGAAAGCGGCGTTCACCGACTGGTGCGGATTTCGCCCTATGACAGTTCGGCGCGGCGGCACACCAGCTTCTCGAGCGTCTGGGTATACCCGGTGATCGACGATAATATCGATATCGAGATCAAGGAAAGCGATCTCAAGATCGATACCTATCGCGCATCGGGCGCGGGCGGACAGCACGTCAACACCACCGATTCGGCGGTGCGCATCACGCATATTCCCACCGGGATCATCGCCGCCAGCCAGAACGACCGCTCGCAGCACAAGAACCGCGCCACCGCGATGAACATGCTCAAAGCGCGGATGTACGAGGCCGAATTGCAGAAGCGCGAGCTAGAGGCTTCGGGCGAATATGCCGCCAAGACCGATATCGGCTGGGGCCACCAGATCCGATCCTATGTTCTGCAGCCCTATCAGCTGGTGAAGGACCTGCGCACGGGGGTGACCTCGACCGCGCCGGGCGATGTGCTCGATGGCGCGCTCGATCCGTTCATGGCAGCGGCGCTGTCGCAGAAGGTCACCGGCGAGAAGGTGGACGTCGAAGATGTCGACTGACCGGTTGGGTCGTCGCATGGCGGGGTTTGGTTTGACGGCAGCGGCGCTTGCCCTGTTGGGGGCTTGCCAGCTGGGGGCGGATGATGATGCAGACCGGCCCGAGACCGCGCGTGGGTTTCCCCGCGCGGACCGGCCAGTGGCTGGCGTGGTCAGCAACGAGTTTTCCAACGAGGAAGCCCGCGACGACCGCAACGAGGCGACCAAGGTCATGGATCTCGCCGGGATCACGCCGGGGATGACCGTCGCCGATATCGGCGCTGGCAACGGCTATTATACCGTCCGGTTGGCCGAAAGGGTTGGGGCGGGTGGTCGCGTATTGGCGCAGGATATCGATGATGCCGCGCTCAAGCGGCTGGGCACCCGGGTCGAACGCGAGCGGCTCGACAACGTCTCGATCAAGCCCGGCGATATCGATGATCCGCGGCTGCCCGAAAACAGCTTCGACCGGGTCTTCATGGTTCACATGTACCATGAGGTGACCGAGCCTTATGCGTTCATCTCTCGGCTGCGGCCCGCGCTGAAGCCGGGCGGGCAGGTGATCGTGGTCGATGTCGATCGCCCGACCAACCGCCACGGCATACCTCCCAAATTGTTGTTCTGTGAGTTCGAAGCGGTAGGCTACAAGCTGGTCGAATTCATCGAGAAGCCTGATATCGCAGGGTATTTCGCGCGGTTCGAGGCGGTTGGTCCGGCGCTTGATGTAAGCAAGATCAAGGGATGCGATCAAGCCTGACCGGATCAGGCAACGCACCTGACAGCGGGGCGTTTTTATTGGGCAATTGCTGCGCAGCATGTCTATACGGCTGTGCCAATGTGGGAGCTTATGCGTGTTTAAGGGTTTGAAGCCGATCATTTATGGTGGACGCGAAGTCTGGCCGGTCATCGAAGGTGGCAAGGGCGTCTCTGCGACCAACCACGCCAGTTCGGGCGCTTGGGCCGCAGCAGGCGGTATCGGCACGGTGTCGGCGGTAAACGCCGACAGCTATGACGAAAACGGCAACGTTGTTCCCCAGATCTATCACGGCCGCACCCGCGGCGATCGCCATCAGGAGCTGATCCGCTATGCCATCGACGGCGGCGTCGAGCAGGTCCGCCGCGCCTATGAAATCGCAGGCGGCCAGGGTGCGATCAACATCAACGTATTGTGGGAAATGGGCGGCGCTCAGCCGATCCTTCATGGCATTCTCGAGCAGACCCGCGGCATGGTCGCAGGCGTCACCTGCGGCGCGGGCATGCCCTACAAGCTGTCCGAAATCGCGGCGCAGTATAACGTCAACTATCTGCCGATCGTCAGTTCGGCCCGCGCGTTCCGCGCGCTGTGGAAGCGGGCGTATCACAAATACGCCGATCTGATGGCCGCGGTGGTCTATGAAGACCCCTGGCTGGCCGGTGGTCACAATGGCCTGTCCAACGCTGAAGATCCGCGCGTACCGCAAGACCCGTATCCTCGCGTCGCTGCACTGCGCGAGACGATGCGCGCCGAGGGTGTGTCCGAAAGCGTCCAGATCGTGATGGCAGGCGGCGTGTGGTACCTGCGCGATTGGGAAAACTGGATCGACAATCCCGAGCTTGGTGCAATCTCGTTCCAATTCGGCACCCGACCATTGCTGACGCAGGAAAGCCCGATCCCGCAGGGGTGGAAAGACGAATTGACCAAGATCGCTCCGGGCGATGTGCTGTTGCACAAGTTCAGCCCGACCGGTTTCTATTCGAGTGCGGTCCGCAACCCGTTCCTGCGCAGCCTCGAGGCGCGCTCTCAGCGCCAGATCCCGTTCTCGACCGAGATGGCAGGCGAACATACCGCGCAGCTCGATTGCGGCGTGAAGGGCAAGAACTTCTGGGTGACGCCGACCGATCTGCAGCACGCGCGCCGCTGGGATGCGCAAGGCTTTACCACCGCGCTCAAGACTCCCGACAACACCCTGGTGTTCTGCACCCCCGAAGAGCGTGCGGAAATCCGCAAGGACCAGACCGATTGCATGGGTTGTCTGTCGCATTGCGCCTTCTCGGCATGGAAGGACCACGACAATTTCTCCACCGGCTACCTCGCCGATCCGCGCAGCTTCTGCATCCAGAAGGCGCTGCAGAACATCGCGCATGGTGAGGATGTCGACAAGAACCTGATGTTTGCCGGCCACGCGGCCTACAATTTCGGGACCGATCCGTTCTATTCGAACGGCTTCGTTCCGACCGTCAAGCAGCTGGTCGATCGTATCCTCACCGGGGATTGATTCGGGGATTGATCCGCAGACAGGGGCCCTTCGCCTTTGCTGGCATAACTGGTGATTGACCCGGCACGCATTCTCCCGCATCCCTTTGTTAACCGGTCGGTTAAAGGGATGCGGAGATGGATTTCAATCTTTCGGACGAGCAGGTCGCCCTGCGCGAAACGGTCAGGCGATTTGCGCGCACCGAACTTGTGCCGCTGGCGGTCGAGCTGGAGCGCGACAATCGCCCGGTGCCGCGCGCCATGGTACACCGCTATGCTGAAATGGGGCTGCTGGGCATCAACACACCAGAGGCGCTGGGCGGGTTGGGGTTATCAAACCTTGACGCGTTGATCGTGCTCGAAGAGCTGGCCAAAGTCAGCTCGGCCGTCGCCTTCCCGGTGTTCGAAGCGTGTGTCGGGCCGGTGCGCGCGATCCAGCATTTTGCCCCAGCAGCGCTCAAGGAACGGATCGTGCCAAGCGTCTGCGCAGGCGACATGATCGTCGCGGTGTCGATGTCTGAGCCTGCAGCGGGAACCGCGCTCACCGATCTGACGACACGCGGCGTGATGGCCGATGGCTTCGTCATGATCAATGGCACCAAGCGCTGGTGCTCGGGAGGTGGGCATTCGGATGCCTATCTTGTCTATACCCGGCTATCGGATGCACCGGGTGCCAGGGGCATTGGCGCGGTGCTGGTGGAAAAGGGAACGCCGGGCTTCAGCTTCGGTCAGAACGAGACGTTGATGGGATTTCGTGGTGTCCCGTCGGCTGACCTCATTTTTGACGACTGCCGCGTGCCCGAAGGCAATATCGTCGTGCCGGCAGGCGGTTTTGCCAAGCTGATGGAGGCGTTCGATCTGGAACGCTGCGGCAATGCCACGATGGCGCTGGGCCAGGCATCGGGCGCGCTGGAAGACGTGCTCGCCTATGTCCAGGAACGCCAGCAGTTCGGCAAGCCTCTGGTTGATTTCCAGGCGGTGCAGATGAAGCTGGCGGAGATGCAGATCGAGGTAGAGGCGGCGCGGCTGCTGATCTGGCGCGCGGCGGCCAATTCGGACCAGGGCCTGCCGTCGATCCTCGACAGTTCATCAGCCAAGTGTTTCGCCAACCAGATCGCCCGGTCAGTGACCGGCAACGCGGTTCAGCTGATGGGCGGATATGGCTATTCCACGCAATATCCCATGGAGCGACGCATGCGCGATGCCTGGGGCTGGGGCATTGCCGGGGGTGCGATCGATATCCAGAAGGTCAACATCGCCAGCGCCATGATCGGGCGGCGTTTCGACCAAAGGCGGTGAGGCAAATGGCTGTCTCATACCGCAGTCAATCCCGGAAGCGTTGCCGCGCCTTGCGTGCCAGCCGCGACCAGTGCTTGCGCTCGCGATCAGTCAGATTGGCGTCTTTCGACCGGGCATCCAGCACATCGACCGTGGTGTCCCCGTACTTTTTGTGGATCGTGTCGAGTTCGCGATCATCCTTGCGCCGCTGTTCGGCGCTTTCAAACAAGCCCAATACCATAATGACCCCAATGGAAACGGTGCGACCCGCATTCCTTAATCAAGCCACCCCTGAGCCCGACCCGGAGGATACCCCAGTATCGGGGGCATCCGCAATGCTGCAGTTGCGAAATAGAGCCGGATGTGTCTCGATTATGGATGTTTCCCGAGGGTTTGCGGTGAACTGTGGCCATTAAGTGACGCCATTACTGACAATTGACCAAACAGGAGCCTTGCATGGCAGAATCAATCTGGAAAACGAGTGATATCGCAGCGACCGGCCCGCTGGCCGGGGTGCGCGTGCTCGATATGTCGAGCGTCGTCATGGGGCCGCTGGCGACGATGATGCTGGCGGATATGGGCGCCGATGTGATCAAGGTTGAAAACCGCGGCGGCAGCCACAGCGGCGATATGATGCGCTATGCCGGCACATCGCCGACGGGCGACCTGGGGCCGATCTTCATGGCGCTTAATCGCAACAAGAAAGCGGTGACGATCGATGGCCGTGACGAATTGGGCAAGGCGCAGCTCGAGACGCTGCTTGGGCAAGCTGACGTGTTCTTCCACAATGTCCGCATGGCCGGGATGGAACGGCTTGGGCTGGGGTACGAGGCGGTCAAGAAGATCAACCCCCAGATCATCTATATCCACTGCTGCGGCTACGGCGCCGAGGGCCCGTATGGCAAGCGGCAGGCCTATGACGATCTGGTGCAGGCGGCGTCCGGCTGGGCGGATTTGTATGCCAAGCGTTCGGGCGGGGCCCCGGGCTATACCCCCTCGCTGGTGGCGGACAAGACGGTGGGTCTGTTTGCCACCAACGCCACGCTCGCGGCGCTGGTGCACAAGGAAAGGACAGGGCAGGGACAGTTCGTCTCGGTGCCGATGTTCGAGTGCTTCACGTTCTTCAACATGGTCGAAAATCTCTACGGCCAGACTTTCCCCGGCGATGGCAAGTTCGGCTACACCCGCTCGATCAATCCCAGGCGGCGCCCGTATCCCACCAAGGATGGCTACATCGCGATCGTTCCATATGTCGATCGCCAGTGGGAGCGCTTTTTCGAGATCGGCGGACGTCCCGGCGTGTTCCAGGATCCGCGCTTCTCAACTTATGAGGAGCGCACCAAGCACACCGGTGATCTGTACGCGATCATCGAGGAGGTCGCCGCGACCAAGACCACCGACGAGTGGGTCGAATTGCTTGACCGCGAGGACATTCCCGCAATGCGCTTCAACCGGATCGAGGATGTACCCGAGGATCCGCATCTCAAGGCGACCGGGTTCTTTATCGATGCGCAGGCCGACCATATCGGGGCGTACCGGACACTCCGGCATCCGATTGCGTATGGCGGCAGTCCGGTCAACCAGCGGCTCGCTCCGCAAAGCGTCGGCGCACAGAACCACGAACTGCCGGGGGGGGCAAACGATTGAACCGGCAGATCAGACTTCGACCACGCTGGGCGCAATGGCGCTCAGCGCGGGAAGGAGGGGCTGGTTCCCAGAATGGTGCGCAGATAGCGGGGGACCTCGCCGCCTCCGCCGACCGGCTGGCGGGCCTGTTTCGGGTTGATCTCACGGTCGAAGGCAACACCGAAACGCCCGCTGCGTGCCCACGCGATCTGACCGCGCACCGGGCCGATGTTGCGCAGCGTCGCCACCACCTGCTGTCCCTGTGTCACTTCGAGATCGGATTCGATCATCATGCCCCCGGGTGACAGGTTGCGGACCTTCACCTTGTAGACTTCATCCGAGCCCTCGGATGTCATTTCCGCCAGCAGGAACAGGCTGTCGCGGGCGCGTGTCTCTTTGCTTTCAAGAGATTTCGGGCTGACGGGCATATTCATGGCTGTGGCGTCCAGATGCTTGGCGATAACAATCGACGAAGGGATCGCATCGCGTGTGCGGGCGCGAGCGGTGCTGTCGAAGGCATAGCCCAGCGTGTATCGCCAATTGGTTAAGCGATAGGGTAAACAGCTTAAAAAATCAGTCGTCGCGCGATATCTTCTCGCGGCGTTCGTGCGCTTCCTGCGCCTCGACCGTCATCGTCGCGATGGGGCGTGCAACCAGGCGTCCCAGGCCGATCGGCTCGCCGGTGACTTCGCAATAACCGTATTCGCCCTCGTCGATCCGGCGCAGCGCAGAATCGATCTTGGCGATCAGCTTGCGTTGGCGATCGCGGGTGCGCAGTTCGATGCCCCAGTCGGTTTCGCTCGAGGCACGGTCGTTAAGATCGGGCTCGCGCATCGGGCCATCCTGAAGCTGCTGCAAGGTGCCCTTGGAGGCAGCGAGGATTGAGCTTTTCCACTCCTGCAGCAGGGCTCGGAAATATTCCAGCTGTCGTGCGCTCATATAGTCTTCATCAGAAGACGGGAAATAATCCCCTTCTATACTTTTGCGCGCCTTGGCCAACACATCGATATCGTCAATCGCGGTCGAGATGGACGCCATTGGATGCTCCCAGTGGATAGCAGTACCGGCAGCGCGCGCCCAAGGTCGGACACATTCCGTCGGCCTTATGTTGATCGCGCCTATAGCCAGCGTGCAATGGCCACACAAGCTGGAAAGCTTGGGAATCGGGGAGAAATCAACAGGATCGTTGAGCATCCCGTGTTGCCGTAAGGTCAACCGGAGTCGTGGCATTGCATGCACCAATTCCGCAGCACCCTGAGGGCGCCGCTGGGATGATATAGGTTAATCTGGGTTCCGCAGATGGTTCCAATTCGGGACAGGCGGGGGAGTAAGCACAATAGAAGCGTAGTTTTTTGTCGCACAGATTGTCAAATCAAGGTTAACAGCATTGAGATTAACGCTTTGTTCTGGCTTGCCTAGCATATCGGGATGCTGACCCGACCCCGGTTTGGGTACTGGAAGGTCGAAAAGCAGCCTCCCTGCGCTGAAAGAGAAAACACAATGTCTGTACGGATGGCCTTGGCAAAATTGTGCGCCTGTACCTGCGGCGGTGCAATCATCGGCGGTGGTGCGGTGCATGTTGCAGATACGCCTCCTGCTCAGGTGAAGCAGTACCGACAGGCCAAGACCAGCAAGCCGATTCGCGGCCGCCAGGTCGCCAAGGCCCCGGTCCGTCAGATCAAGCGAGCGCGCACGGCTGTTGCGCGCACCACAAGCAGCTGCACGCCCCAGGTCGTGACCGTCAGCACCCAGCCGTCTCCGATCCCGCTGCCCTTGCCTTACCCTGCGCCTCTGCCGCAGGACACCGGCGGATTTGGTGGCGGCGGTGGCGGTTTCCCGGTCGTTGTCGGCGGCAGCGGCGGTTTTGGCGGCGGCATCGGCGGCGGCTTTTTCGGTGGCTTTTTCGGTGGCGGCGGTGGTGGTGGCGGCAGCGTCGTGATCACCTCGACCGGATCGACCAGCACCTCGACCGGCGGGTTCACCAGCACGGGCGGATCGACCAGCACCTCGACGGGCGGCGTTTCGACCGGTGGTATCTCGACATCAACCGGCGGCGTGTCCACGTCAACCGGCGGCGTTTCGACATCAACCGGCGGTGTCAGCACCTCGTCGGGCAATGTATCGACCTCGTCAGGCAACGTATCCACCTCTTCAGGCAACGTATCCACGTCATCGGGTAATGTGAGCACCAGCAGCTCGTCGTCGACCAGCTCGTCGTCTTCGACCTCGTCTTCGTCTTCGACATCTTCATCGACGTCATCGTCCACCTCTACATCGACGTCGACCTCGACTGGTGGATCCTCCAGCTTCGGCGATCCGCATCCGCCGGTCGATCCGCCGCCACCACCACCTCCACCTCCGCCGCCGCCGCCGACCGATGTGCCGGCGCCGCCTGCTGTGCTGCTTTTTGGGGCCGGCGCTCTGGCCCTGGCGGTGCGTCGCCGCTTTGCCAAGCGCAAGGACGTTACAAAGGACCGCGATGCGGATTGATCGTCCGGCAGCGTCCGTCACCGCTGCCTGATCGCCGCATTCAAGGGCGACCCCGCTCCGGCAGGGTCGCCCTTTTTCTGTCGGGCGCTGCTGGTCACCACACGCTTGGCTGCGCACACCGATTTTGCGCAGATTGGCGATTGCATCTGGCCGTCGGGGCAGGGCATAGGCTTGCCCCATGCATGACATCAAATTCATCCGCGAAAACCCCGAGGCTTTTGACGCCGCACTGGCACGCAAGGGCGTTGCTCCCGTTGCCGCCGACATCATCGCGCTCGACGCCCGGCGGCGCGAGGCGCTGAACGGCGCGCAGACCGCCCAGGCCCGACGCAACGAGGCATCGAAGCTGATCGGCCAGGCGATGGCGCAAAAGGACACCGCACGTGCCGACGCGCTCAAGGCCGAGGTTGCCGAGCTTAAGACCCGGCTGGGCGATCTTGAGGAACAGGCCAGGGCAGGCGAGGCGGCGCTGGCCGAGCGGCTGGCGCTGTTGCCCAACCTGCCTGCGGAGGACGTTCCCGACGGGCTGGACGAAGCGGGCAATGTCGAGATCAGCCGTTGGGGCGACATTCCGCAGTTCGATTTCGCTCCGAAGGAGCACGCCGATATCGGCCCGGCGCTGGGCATGGATTTCGAGACCGCTGCCAAGATTTCGGGCGCGCGCTTCACCTTCCTGCGCGGCGGGATCGCGCGGATGAACCGCGCGCTGGGGCAGTTCATGCTCGATGCCCAGGTTGAGGCAGGCTATAACGAATGCGCGACGCCGTATCTGGTGCGTGACGAGGCCGTGTTCGGCGTTGGACAGCTGCCGAAGTTTGCCGAGGACCTGTTCCAGACCACCGATGGCCGCTGGCTGATCTCCACGTCGGAAGTCAGCCTGACCAACAGCGTGCGCGAGCAGATCCTCACTTCGGCCGAACTGCCGATCCGGCTCACCGCGCTGACTCCCTGCTTCCGCTCGGAAGCAGGCTCTGCCGGCCGCGACACCCGCGGGCTGATCCGCCAGCACCAGTTCGAAAAGGTCGAATTGGTGACGATCGCCGCGCCTGAGCATTCCGACATGGAGCATGCGCGGATGTGCGCAGCCTCCGAGGCGATCCTGCAAGCGCTGGGGCTGCCCTATCGCAAGATGCTGCTATGCGCGGGCGACATGGGCCAGGCTAGCGCCAAGACCTTCGATCTTGAGGTGTGGTTGCCCGGGCAGAACGCCTATCGCGAAATCGCCAGCATCTCGAACTGCGGCGATTATCAGGCGCGGCGGATGAACACGCGTTTCCGGCCCGAGGGCGAGAAGAATACAGAGTTCGTCCACACGCTCAACGGCTCGGCGCTCGCGATCGGCCGGACGCTGGTTGCGATCGTCGAGAACTATCAGCAGGCCGATGGCTCGGTCCGCGTGCCCGAGGCTTTGGTGCCGTATATGGGTGGGCTGGACGTGTTACGGCCGGAGGGTTGACTGCGTCCAATCGCCGCTCAGCCTGAGCCAGTCGAAGGCCACGCGAATCCTGTTGCCAGATTGCTGTGCCGTTTTCCGGCGAAAGCCGGAACCCAGGGCGACCACAATACAATCCGGCTGCTGGGCTCCGGCTTTCGCCGGAGAACGGCTTGAAGCTGGGCTGGTGTCTGTGCTGGGCCTTCGACAGGCTCAGGCTGAGCGGGCGGGGTGATCGCGCGTTCGTGATCGATTGACCAATCCGGAGAGATCACCCCCACCCAACCCTCCCCCATCAAGGGGGAGGGCTCATCAGGCTAGTTGTTTCAGATCAGAACTTGGCGCCCACCTGCACGCCGTACAGCCGGGGTTCGCCCGCGATGAAGGTCGCGGTGCCGAATGCGCCGCCGGTGTTGCCGGCGTCGATCAGATATTTCTCGTTGAACAGGTTGCGCGCGAAGGCGGTGATTTCAAACGCGCCGTCGTTGAAGCGGACTCCCGCACGGGCGTGCGCCAGAAAATAGCCGTTCTCGCTGATTTCCTCGCGGTTGGGAATCTCGAAGAACTGCTTGCTGCTGTAGGTGGCCGTGGGCACGAAGAAGATCGCCGCGTTGTCACTGACGGGCAGGTTGAAGTCAATTCCCGCAGCGGCGGTGTGCTTGGACTGCAGGCGGAAGCGGTTGTCGTTGAACAGCGGATTGGGTGACTCGACCTTGGCGTCAATGAACGCATAATTGGCGAACATCCGGAAATTGGGGCTCAGTCGCAGCGCGCCTTCAACCTCGACGCCGAGGTTGCCGGCGCTCCCCGCATTTTCGCTCCTGGTTTCTCCCTGGTCATTGATGAAGCTGGTCTGGAAGTTGGAGTAATCCTGGTAGAACACGCCGACCGAGCCATTGAAGGCTCCGAACGCGCCCTTGATGCCACCTTCATAGTTCCACACCGTTTCCTGTTCGACCGGAGTGAATGCCGCCACTGGACCTGCCGTCGTGGCACGCGCGCTCAGGTTGAGCACAGGAGCACGGCGGCCCTTGGATATGGTGGCATAGACGTTGACGGCGTCGCTGATCCGGTAGAGCGCATTGAAGCGCGGCAACCACGCATCAAAATTGTCGCTCTGGCGGAAGACCTGGCCGCGCGTGTCGACCGTGCCCAGCAGCGAGACCCCGGGTGTGCCGAAGGCTGCCACGATCTGGCTGGCGCCTGCGATGGCGCTATAGGTCGAGGTACGCTCTTCGTACAGATACCGGACGCCTGCGGTCAGCTCGAAACGGTCCGAAACATCGAACGTCATGTCGGCAAAGGCCGAGTAGCTGGTGTTCTTGCCGCCGTTGGTGAACTCGCTCGAATACAGCAGTTGCGAGGCCGCGCCATTGGTCAGCAGCGCGGTGGCGCGATTGGGGAGCGCCGGGTTGTTCAGCGTCTGGCAGCTCTGTGCGGAAGGCACCCCAAGCGCAGCCGCCAGCCCGGCGCGCAACGGAGCCAGCAACGCTGCGGTCGAGCAACCGATATACGTTCCCTCTTCGGTCGCGAACGGGACGCGCTGGGTGCCCTGTTCGTGAAACACGTTGAAGCCGAAGAAGCCGCGCAATCGGTCGCTGTTATAGGCAAAGCGGGTCTCGTAGCTGAACTGCTCGCCCTTGGCGTCTTCCGAAAACTCGAGGAAGAACAGGCCCGAACCATCGGCATCGAATACCTCGAGGCTGTCGAACTTGCGATAGCCGCCGATCGCGGTCAGCGACCAGTTGTCGCTCATTTCGGTCTCGAAGGTGACGTTGGCATCATAGACTTCGCGCTTGAGGCCAAGTTCGGGCAGCCCCAGGATCGCCTCGCTGATCGCGCGGGGTGCGCCGCCGACTTCACCGACGCGGAACGGATCGGTGTCTCCGCCGCTGCGCGGCAACGTGCCCGAGATGAACGCGGTGCCAGGGTTGCGCTGCTGTTCATAGTTGAACACGAAATCCATCGTGCTGCTGTCGGTCGGCCAGATGCGCAGCGAGCCGCGCACCGCGAGCTGGTCGATGCCGTTGAGGTCGTCCTGATCCGAGCGGACGTCGCGCGCCGAGACGGTGCCGGGATTGTTGGCGATGTTGCGGATATAGCCGTCGCGCTTCTTGTACGATGCGGCGATGCGGCCTGCGATCTTGTCGTTGCCCGCGTTGATCATCGCGCGGCCTTCATACAGGTTGAAGTTACCGTAGCTGCCGCGAATGTCGGCCTTGAAACCCGGTTCGGGCTTGGCGGTAATCACCGAGATCGCGCCGATGGTGGCGGCAGTACCGAACAGGGTTGCCTGCGGGCCCTTCACGACTTCGATCCGGTCGATGTCGAACAGATCGAAATAGGAGCCGCGCGAGCGCGAGACGTCGATGCCGTTCAGATAGATGGTAACGCGCGGCGCGACCTGCGCGCTGCCCGAATCCGAGGTGATGCCGCGGATCACGAAGCCGGGGTTGTTGGCGCTCTGCTCCTGGATGTTGAGGCCGGGGATGAACGCCGACAGCTCGTCGAACTCGTCGATGCCGATGCTGTCCATCTGGTCGCCGCTGATCGCCGAGACGGTGATCGGCACGTCCTTGATCGACTGCTCACGCTTCTGCGCGGTGACGATGATCAGATCGTCGTTGGCAGTAGTGGTGTCGGCCTGGTCCTGCGCGATGGCGGGGCTGGCAGCCAGAACGGTGGCGAGCGCCAGGAGCGACGCCCGGGCAGGGCGACGGAAAAGCGATGAGTGCATCGGAGCATATCCTCGGATTGGAGTGAATGCTCGGCCATTGCCCGCGACCAGTGACGATTGTGCGTCGCAACAATTACTGATTTGTGGCGATGTTAATTTAGAACTGTCATAATCCATAAGGATTACGCGGGCCGTAAGGGAAGGGGGCAATCTTGCTGACGGCGAGGCTCGCCAGTGAAGTTCGCCTCTGCCTTGATGGGAGAGGCAGCGAGACTTGGCAGCTTGAGGCGTAGTCGCAGCGGTGAGGGTGATGGTGCGGCTGGGTGATGGTGGCTCGATAACGCACATCTTACGCAATTCGAAGAGATCACCCCCACCCAACCCTCCCCCATCAAGGGGGAGGGCTTTAGTCTGGGTAACGTCTTTTAGCGCGGACGAAACGGCAGTGTCAGCCCTGCAGAACGAGCCGGTGGTTGGTCTCGAAATCGCTGGCGAGCAGATCGGCGATCGCGTCTGCTACGACCTCGGGCTCCTTGACCGTCGACGGATCCTCGCCCGGATAGGCCTTGGCACGCATCGCGGTTCGGGTGCGGGCGGGATCAACGATTGCGGTGCGAACCTTGCCGATGTTGCGCATTTCCTCGCCATAGGATGACAGCAGCACCTCAAGCGCCGCCTTCGAGGCCCCATAGGCGCCCCAATAGGCGCGCGGGGTTGCCGCGACCGAGCTGGTGAGCGCAACGACCCGCGCCTTGCCGCTCTCGCGCAGCATAGCATCGAAATGCGCGATCATCGCCTGTGCGCTCAGCACGTTGAGTGTCATCACCCGGTTGAATTCGCTGCCATCGATCGTCGGAACCGGGCCGAGCGTTCCCAGCATAGCTGCGTTGAGCACCAGCATGTCGAGCGACTTCCAGCGCTGGCCGATCGCGACCGCGAGTCGCGCGATGCTCTCGCCATCGCTCAGATCGAGCGGCGCGATGGTGGCGTTGCCGCCAGCCTCGAAGATCGCGTCCTCGACGGCTTCGAGGTCCCTGGCGGTACGGCCGGTGAGGATGACGTGCGCGCCGCGAGCGGCGAGCGCCTTGGCGGTGGCGGCGCCGATGCCGCGGCTGGCGCCGGTGACAAGGGCAATCTGCCCTTCGAAAATCTTGTCGGTCATATCTGAAAAAGTCCTCAGCCGGCGACCCGTTCGGCCAGCAGGGTCAGCTGGTTGGGCTGCTCGCGCTCGGCCAGATCGGTCAGCGATGTGGGATAATCGCCGGTGAAGCAGGCATCGCAATAGCGCGGTTTGTTGTCCTGACGCTCGGATTCGCCCAGCGCCCGATACAGGCCGTTGATCGAGACGAACGACAGGCTGTCGGCCTGGATGAACTGGCGCATTTCCTCGATCGATTTCTGCGCGGCAAGCAGCTTCGAGCGTTCAGGCGTGTCGACCCCGTAGAAGCAGCTGTGCATCGTCGGCGGGCTGGCGATGCGCATGTGGACCTCGGCAGCACCCGCATCGCGCATCATCTGCACGATCTTGAGGCTGGTTGTGCCACGCACGATCGAATCGTCGATCAGCACGATCTTCTTGCCATCGATCAGCGGACGGTTGGCGTTGTGCTTGAGCTTGACGCCCAGGTGCCGCACGCCATCGCCCGGCTGGATGAAGGTGCGCCCGACATAATGCGAGCGGATGATGCCCAGCTCGAACGGGAGACCCGATTGCTGGGCATAGCCGATCGCAGCAGGAGTGCCGCTGTCGGGGACGGGAACAACCAGATCGGCATCGACCGGGTTTTCCATCGCCAGCTGCGCGCCGATTGCCTTGCGCACGGTGTACACCGACGAGCCATCGACAATAGAGTCGGGCCGCGAGAAATAGACATGCTCGAAGATGCAGGGGCGCGAGTTCTTCTCGGCAAACGGACGATGCGAGCGGATCTCGCCGCCGCTGACCACCACCAGCTCGCCGGGCTCGACGCTGCGCACGAACTCCGCGCCGACGATGTCGAGCGCGACGGTTTCCGAAGCGAAGATCACGGTATCGCCGATCTTGCCCATCACCAATGGGCGGATGCCCAAGGGATCACGGCAGGCGATCATGCCGCTGTCGGTAAGGCAGATCAGCGAATACGCCCCCTCGACCTGCTTGAGCGCATCGATGAACTTGTCGAGCAAAGTGCGGTAGCGCGATGTCGCGACCAGATGGATGATCGTCTCGGTGTCCGATGTCGACTGAAAGATCGATCCGGTGCGGATCAGATCATGCCGCAGCTTCATCGCGTTGGAGATGTTGCCATTGTGCGCGATGGCAAATCCGCCCGACGCCAGCTCTGCATACAGCGGCTGGACGTTGCGCAGCGCGGTTTCGCCGGTGGTCGAATAGCGCACATGGCCGATCGCCCATTCGCCCTTGAGCGAACGCATGATGTCTTCGGAATCGAAGTTGCCTGCGACATGGCCCAGCGCCTTGTGGTTGTGGAACAGGCGGCCGTCGAAGCTGCTGATGCCTGCGGCTTCCTGGCCGCGGTGCTGCAGCGCGTGCAGCCCCAACGCCACCATCGCGGCGGCATCGATGGCCCCGGCTACGCCAAAGACCCCGCATTCTTCGCGGAGTTTGTCATCGTCAAAAGGATTTGTGGTGATCATGTCGCGCGCCCGATTCGGTTGCAGCTGGCTGGTTCGCGACCCCTATAGGGACGCCTTGTGGGTTTGTCTTGCTTTTGTCACAGGTCATTTTTTGTTAACCGTGTTGCACAGGCGGATATGGGGGATTAACCGGGGGTCATGGCAAATCTGCGCGAAACCGGGCTGGTCCTGGATCCCAAATATGATGCCGCAGGGCTGATCACCGCCGCCGTTACCGATGCGGCAAGCGGTGCGCTGCTGATGATCGCGCATATGAATGCCGAAGCTCTGGCGCTGACGATCGAAACCCGCGAGGTCCATTTCTGGTCGCGATCGCGCGCCAGCCTGTGGAAGAAGGGCGAGACCTCGGGCAACGTGCTCAAGCTCGTCGAGCTGCGGATCGATTGCGATCAGGATGCGGTGTGGGTCAGCGCATCGCCTGCCGGGCCGACCTGCCACACCGGCGCGCCTTCGTGCTTTTACCGCAAGGTCGCGTCCGACGGCGCATTGGAGCGGATTGCGTGATCCGGCTCGCTGCGCTTGCCTGCCTGGTGCTGGCCGGGTGCAGCGAAACCCGCGCTGGCGACGACGAGGCTTCGGTTACCCCGCTCGATGCTGCAGCGATCGAGGCGGGAGTCATCGCCGACCCGCAGGCGATCGATCTGGCGGGTAGCTTTGCCGACACCGGCGGGACCGGCAACGATGCGTTTTGCGCGCGCGGCGACCGGCAGGGCGGTTATGCGGTCGGTGTGCTGGTGACCTTTGGCAGTACCACCCAGTGCGAGGCACAGGGCGTCGCCAGCCTGACCGGCGAGCAGGCACGGATCAGTCTCAACCGCAGCGGCAAGGGCAACGCGATTTCGGATTGCAGCTTCGACGCGCACTTTGACGGCAGCGGCCTTGCGCTGCCGGGCAGTCTTCCCGATGGATGCGAGGCGGTGTGCAACAGCCGCGCAAGCCTCGCGGGGGCATCGTTCGCGCTGATCGAACCCGGTGACGATGCTGCCGCCAGGGCGCGCGGGCGATCGATCGAAAGGCTTTGCGATGGCTGATTTTGCTTGACGTTTACGTCAAGGGAATGTAGTCCCTTTCGCCATGCATGACCGTTCGACCCTTGGCCGCATCGACACGCCCGATCTGCAAAATCGGGACAGCTACACCATCTCCGATCTTTCGGACGAATTCGGCGTGACCGCGCGTGCGCTGCGGTTCTACGAGGACGAGGGACTGATCGCGCCCGAGCGAAAAGGCCTCACCCGGGTCTATTCCAAACGCGATCGTGCCCGGCTGGCTTGGATCATGCGCGCCAAGAATGTCGGCTTCAGCCTCGGTGAAATCCGCGAGATGATCGATCTGTATGACGTCGGTGACGGCAGGCGCGAACAGCGCCGGGTGACGCTGCAGCGTTGCAAGGAACGGATCGCGCTGATGCGCAAGCAGAAGAAGGACATCGAAAGCTCGATCCAGGAGCTTTCGCAGTTCGTGAAAATGGTCGAGCGAGTAGAACTCGAAGACCTCGCCTAACAACTTGGGCCTAAGAACTTGGGCCTAAGAGCTTGGGCCTAAGAACTTGGGCCTAAGAACTTGGGCCTGAGAAACCGGGCTTTACCGCCCAACGACTTATGTGGGCTGTTGCCACACGGACCACGCCCCAATCGGGCCCAACTGGCCTGAAACACTGATCGCCATTGTTTAAGAGGACATTGATATGCCCAAGTACACCGCCCCCGTGCGCGACACCCAGTTCATCCTGACCGAGGTGCTCGGTATCGAGAAATATTCCAACCTGCCCGGCTTCGACAATGCCGCCCCCGACGTGCTGTCCGCCGTGCTCGAAGAAGCCGGCAAATTCGTCGAGGAAGTGCTGTTCCCGCTCAACCAGGTCGGTGACCTCCAGGGCTGCACCCGCCACGCGGACGGCACCGTGACCACCCCCGACGGCTTCAAAGCTGCGTACGAGCAGTACTGCGAAGCCGGTTGGGGCACGCTGGCAGCGCCCGAAGAGTTCGGCGGGCAGGGCATGCCGCATGTCGTCGGCATCGCGTTCGAAGAGTTTATGTCGTCGAGCAACATGGCGTTTGCCATGTACCCTGGCCTTACCCATGGCGCGGTCTCGGCGATCCTTGCCAAGGGCAGCCAGGAGCAGAAGGAAAAGTTCGCGCCCAACATGATCAGCGGCAAGTGGAGTGGCACGATGAACCTGACCGAGCCGCAGTGCGGCACGGATCTGGGCCTCATCCGCACCAAGGCTGTTCCGCAACCCGGCGGCGCCTATGCGATTACCGGTACCAAGATCTTCATCTCGTCGGGCGAGCATGACCTGACCGAGAACATCATCCATCTGGTGCTCGCCAAGACCCCCGATGCGCCCGACAGCGTCAAGGGCATCTCGCTGTTCATCGTCCCCAAGTTCATTGTCAACGACGATGGCTCGCTGGGTGAACGCAACGCGGTGTCGTGCGGTTCGATCGAGCACAAGATGGGCATCCACGGCAACTCGACCTGCGTCATGAACTATGACGGGGCGACAGGATATCTGGTGGGTGAAGAAAACAAGGGCCTCGCCGCGATGTTCATCATGATGAACGCAGCGCGCCTCGGCGTCGGCGGGCAGGGCCTGTCGATGGGTGAGGTGTCGTACCAGAACGCGGTGCAATATGCCGGCGATCGCCGCCAGGGCCGTGCGCTCACGGGCGCTGAAGATGCCAATGAAAAAGCTGACACCTTGTTCGTCCACCCCGATGTCCGCCGGATGCTGATGGAAGCCAAGGCGATCAACGAGGGCCTGCGCGCACTCATCCTGTGGGGCGGCTTGCAGGTCGACCTCACCCACAAGGCGCAGACCGAGGAAGAGCGCGTCGCCGCCGACGACATCATCAGCCTGCTGACCCCGGTGATCAAGGGATACGGCACCGACAAGGGCTATGAGATCGCCACCAACATGCAGCAGGTCTATGGCGGCCACGGCTATATCGCCGAATGGGGCATGGAGCAGTATGTCCGCGATGCCCGCATCGCGATGATCTACGAAGGTACCAACGGCGTGCAGGCGATGGATCTGGTCGGCCGCAAGCTGGCGCAGAACGGTGGTCGCGCGGTGCAGACCCTGTTCGGCATTCTCGACAGCGAGTGCGCCGAGGCCAAGGCCGACGAGCGCCTGGCCGATTTCGCGACCCGGCTTGAGAAGGCCGCAGGCGAGCTCAAGGCCGCGACGATGTGGTTCATGCAGAACGGCATGGCCAACCCCAACAACGTCGGCGCAGGCGCACACAGCTATATGCACATAATGGGCATCGTAGCGCTGGGCCTAATGTGGCTGCGGATGATGCGCGCTTCGATCGCTGCGCTGGATGCGGGCACCGGCAACGCGGTGTTCTATGAGACCAAGCTCAAGACCGCGCGCTATTTCGCCGAGCGGATCATGCCCGACGCCGGCGCGCTGCGTCGCAAGATCGAGGCGGGATCCGAGGCGATCATGGCGCTCGAGCCCGAGCTTTTCGTCGCCGCTTAACCTTCAAAACAGCTGCTAGCTGTTCTCAGGGGCGCTTTCGGGAGACCGGAGGCGCCCTTGTCATGTCATGTCATTTGATTTTGCGGTGAGTTGATGACGTTTTTTATCGCCGACAGAAAACCGTTGATCGCAGCTTTGCATAAACGTTGTCGTTAACGCGCTCGGTTTTTGCGGCGGATTGTGGGAACCATCGGGATCTTCACTCCAAGGATGCTGGCGCTAAGGAACACCCGCCGGGGTCCATCGTTAATGCTGCGGAGCGACGATAACCCTCCGCAATTTTATAAGGCCCTGCTGAGGGGTCGCATCACGAGGAGAAGAACTCATGAAAAACACTATTTTTGGAACCCTGATCGCAGCCGGCGCACTCGCGGCAACCCCCGCAATGGCGCAGGAAATGCTTCCCGAAGCACCGGTGACCAACGAATCGCCGGCTCTCGAAGCACCCGCAACTGCTGAGCAGGCTCCGCCAGCCACCATCGATTCGAACGGTGACGGTGTTGCAGACGCTTGGGATCGTAACGGCGACGGCCAGGCCGATGCATGGGATACGAACGGTGACGGCCAGCCCGACAAGGCTGATCCGATGGAAGCCGCAGAATAATCTAAATCCCTACGGGGTCGCAACCGGAGGCCGGGAGAGTAATCTCCCGGCCTTTGGCGTTTTTGCGCTGTATCCTCGTCATTCTCCTAAACGCGCGGATTCCGAAACCGCGAAAGCATCGTTCTGCGGCGTCCGCCGGAAAACGCCTTTGTGAGGCGCCTTATTCGGGCAGGAAATCGGGCACCGACAAATAGCGCTCACCGGTATCGTAGTTGAAGCCAAGTACGCGCGCGTCCTTGCCCAGCTCGGGAAGCTTCTGCGCGATCGCGGCGAGCGTTGCGCCCGAGGAAATGCCAACCAGCATGCCTTCCTCGCTGGCCGAACGCCGCGCCATCACCTTGGCGTCGGCAGGATCGACCTGGATCACCCCGTCAATCAAGCGGGTGTGCAGGTTGCCGGGGATGAAGCCCGCGCCGATGCCCTGGATCGGGTGCGGTCCGGGCTGCCCGCCCGAGATAACCGGCGACAGCGTTGGTTCGACCGCATAGACCTTCAGGCTTGGCCAGTGCTTCTTGAGCTCTTCGGCGCATCCCGTGATGTGGCCGCCGGTGCCCACCCCGGTGATCAGCGCGTCAATCGGCGTGTCGGCGAAATCGGCGAGGATTTCCATTGCGGTGGTGCGGACATGGACCGCAATGTTCGCAGGGTTTTCGAACTGCTGCGGCATCCATGATCCCGGGGTTGCGTCGACCAGTTCCTGTGCGCGTTCGATAGCGCCCTTCATGCCCTTTTCGCGCGGGGTCAGGTCGAAGGTTGCGCCGAACGCCAGCATCAGCCTACGCCGCTCGATCGACATGCTCTCGGGCATCACCAGCACCAGCCTGTAGCCCTTGACCGCCGCGACCATCGCCAGGCCAACCCCGGTGTTGCCCGATGTGGGTTCGATGATCGTGCCGCCCGGCTGCAGCGACCCATCGGCCTCGGCTGCCTCGATCATTGCCAATGCGATGCGGTCTTTGATCGATCCACCGGGGTTGCTGCGCTCGGACTTGATCCAGACCTGCGCGTCTCCGAACAGCCGGTTGATGCGGACGTGCGGGGTTTTGCCGATGGTTTCGAGAATGCTCGATGCGATCATGATGTGGTCTCTCCTGCAGAGGGCGCCGGCGTTTTCGGCGCGGGGGAATGGGCCTGGGATCGAGGGTGCGCTTCTTCCTCCGTAGGATCAAAGCTTCGCGCTGCGCCGATCTGCGGAAACAGCCGGGCCCACAGCGCTGTAATCAATATAGCACCCCCGCCGCCTGCGACAACCGCTGCGACCGGACCGATCAGCCAGGCGAGCATGCCTGAAAATGCATCGCCCAGTTCGTTCGATGCCGACACGGTGAGCAGCGACACCGCAGAAACCCGGCCGCGCTTGTCATCGGGAGTGTTGAGCTGGATCAGCGACTGGCGGACATAGACGCTGAACATGTCGGCGGCGCCTGCGATGAACAGACACGCCATCGAGACGATCAGGATCTTGCTGAACCCGAAAACGATCGTGACAAGCCCGAACAGGAGCACGCTCGCAAGCATCTTGTTGCCGACATTGTAGCGTATCGGGCGGAACGAGAACACCAACGCCACCAAGGCCGCGCCGGCCGCTGGCGCCGATGCCAGCAGCGACAACCCCTGTTCACCGACCTGCAGGATATCGCGCGCGAACACCGGCAGCAACGCGGTGGACCCTGCGAGGAACACCGCAAACAGATCGAGCGTAATCACGCCCAGCACCAATTTGTTCTGGCCGACATAGGCCATGCCGTCGATGATCTGTGCGATCGGGCCCTTGCCCTTGTCCATGATTGTCCGGGGCACCGGGCCGATGGTCATCATCGCCAAGGCCGCCACCGTGTAGAGGCAGGCGCTGACGATATACGGCAGATCGGGGCGGATCGCATAGAGCGGGCCGGCGATGGCGGGGCCCACGAGCATGCCCGACTGCCAAGCGATCGATGACAGAGCGATCGCGGTGGGCAAAGATGCCTTGGGCACCAGATTGGGGGCCAGCGCGCTCAGCGAGGGGCCGAGAAAGGCGCGCGCGGTGCCGAGAAGCGCGGCGATCACATACAGAATCGGCAGGCTGATCAGACCCTGTGCGGTGGTCCACGCCAGAGTCGCGGCGATCGCTGCCTGGCACAGCAGCACGATCCGCGCGACGAAGCGCCGGTCCATCCGGTCCGCAATCCACCCGACCAGCGGGGTCAGCACGAACAAAGGCGCGAACTGCAGCAGCCCGATCATCCCCAGCCGCGCCGAGCTCGAGGCAATGTCCATCGTTTCGCGCGCGATGTTGTAGCCCTGCCACCCGACGATCAGCATCATGCAGTACAAGGCCAGCATCGATGTCAGCCGCGTCAGCCAGTAAGCGCGGTAATTGGGGATGGTAAAGGGGTGAGGGGCGGCTGGATTGTCCATCGCCGTCCGGTAAGCCAGCAAGCGGCGGGCGGCAAGCAAGATGAACTTGCGACCATGCGCGATGTATGTTGTGCGGTTGCGAAAGAATTGCTCTTCCCATGCGAAGGCGATGGTGTCAGCAATGGCGGATAGCTTCAAATCCGCACCCGGAACGGGGAGGATTTCGAGGTGATGGGCAGAGCAAGGGGTCGCGCATGAACTGGTCGAAAAAGCTTCTCGCTGCAGTGTCGCTTGGAGTGCTGGTGACCGCGTGCGGCATGCCGCCGGCAGAGCCTGTCGATCGCACCGAAAAAGCCACCGGTATCGATACAGCGTCGGACTGGGGCAAGTTCGTCGATTCCTTCCTGACCGGTTATTTCGCGCGCAATCCTGATTTTGCGGTCTATCAGGGGCGGCACGAGTTTGATGGCAAGCTTCCCGACTGGTCGGAACAGGGTCTGGCCGATCACACCGCGTTCCTGGAAAAGACGCTCGCCGATGCGCAGGCGATCGATGCTGCGACACTTGATGCCGAACAGAGGTTCGAGCGCGACTATCTGATGGCGGTGGCACGCGGTAAGCTGTTCTGGCTGAAACAGGCCGACTGGCCGCACCGCAACCCTGCGTTCTACACCGGCACGCTCGACCCGTCGGTCTATGTCACCCGGCCCTATGCCGATGTCGATACGCGCGCCAAGGCGTTTATCGCCTATGCGCGCGGCGTGCCCAAGGCGGCCGAGCAGATCCGCAGCAATCTGCGCACCCCGCTTGACCCTTATGCGATCGACTATGGCGTCAACGCATTTGGCGGCTATGCCAGCTTCTTCATCGGCGATGCGCGCGCTGCGTTTGCCGATGTCAGCGATGCGGGGATCAAGGCCGATCTGGAGTCCGCCACCGCCGAAGCCAGCGAGGCGATGCAGGGGTTGGCCGACTGGCTGAGGACCGAAAAGCCCAATGCCAAGGTGGGCTATGCGCTGGGTCCTGAGCTGTTTTCGCAGATGCTGGTAAGCACCGAGATGGTCGATCTGCCGATGGCCGAGCTCAAGGCGATCGGCGAGGCGGATCTCAAGCGCAACCAGCAGGCGCTCACCACCGCGTGCGCGCAGTTCGCGCCGGGTTCGACGATGCCCGAATGCATGGCCAAGCTGTCGCTCGACAAGCCCGAGGATGGACCTGTCGCCGAGGCGCGGCGACAGTTGCCCGAGCTGCGAGCGTTCCTGGTCGACAAGGATTTGGTTTCGATCCCCGGAACCGAAGAGGCCAAGGTCGAGGAATCACCGCCGTACAACCGCCAGAACTCGGCGTATATCGACATCCCCGGCCCGTACGAGAAAGGCCTGCCCTCGATCTATTATATCTCGCCGCCCGATCCGTCCTGGGCGCCTGAAGTGCAGGCCGAGTATATCCCGCCCAAAAAGGACCTGATGTTCACCAGCGTGCACGAGGTCTGGCCCGGGCACTTCCTCAACTTCCTGCATGCCAATCGTGCCAAATCGTTCTTCGGGCGGCTGTTCGTCGGCTATGCCTATGCAGAGGGCTGGGCGCATTATACCGAGGAAATGATGTGGGAAGCGGGCCTGGGCAAGGGCGATCCCGAGGTTCATATCGGCCAGCTGGCCAACGCGCTGCTGCGCAACTGCCGCTATCTTTCGGCGATCGGTCTGCACACCGGCGGGATGAGCGTCGATCAGTCGCTGGCGATGTTCCGCGAGCAGTGCTTCATCGACGAGGGCAATGCCCGCCAGCAGGCGCTGCGCGGCACCTATGATCCGGGCTATCTCAATTACACACTGGGCAAATTGATGATCCGCAAGCTTCGCGCCGACTGGACCGCGGACAAGGGCGGACGCGATGCGTGGAAGGCGTTCCACGACGCGTTCCTGACCTATGGCGGCCCCCCGGTGCCGATGGTGCGCGCCGCGATGATGGAAGAGGGAACGCCCAAGGCGGTGTTCTGACCTTCACGTCACCCCCGCGCAGGCGGGGGTCCCGCTTCTTTCGCTAGCTCTGGCGGACAAGCGGGATTCCCGCGTTCGCGGGAATGACGAAGGTTATTTTTTCAACGCTTCCACGCACGCCGCCCGATCGACCGACTGGCCGTCGCTGCGCCGGGCATCGATATACGTCACCACCTGCGTCCCGCCCGATCCTTCGGGATAGAGGAACGCGTCGAGCACGCAGGCGCTGCCGACGAACTGCAGCTTGCGGGCATCGAATTCGCGCACATCGAGCCGCGGCTGGCCGAACATCCGTTCGAGATCGCGCACCGATTTGCCGATGATCGCCTCCAACCCCTTTTCCGACAGCGTGGTGCTGCGCGAGGGCACGACCGGGCGGGCAGGGGCAGCGACCTGCTGCGGCGCGGCGCAGGCGGCCAGTCCCAGTGTCAGCGTGGCAATCGCGAGTGTGCGGTTCATGATCTAGCCCCTGCGGCCTTGCGCTGGTGAAAAAGGTGCGTGGCCATCGCGGCGGCTATAATCGGTGCGAGCAGATTGACCAAGGGAACGAGCAGCAGCAGGTTGGCGATCAGCCCAAGCACGAAACGGTTGGTCCGCGACGGGCTGGCTTGCGCGAGCCCCGGATGCCGCGCGGATACCATCTCGTCGAGATCGCGTCCGACCAGCACCGCGTTGATTGCCAGAAACAGCATCGGCGCGCCAACGCCAGTGAACAGCAGGATCAGCGCGAAGGGCAGCGCAATCGCGTTGTACAGCAGCGCACGGCCCAGGCTGCGCAGCGCCATCGCCAGCGACGGCCCCAAAGGCAGATCGCGGGCACTGACCGCGGCCTGCGGATAGTGCTTGCGCTCGACCGCGATCACGATGCGGTCGGCGAACAGCTGCAGCACCGCGATCGCGACGACGCGCCACCAGAACCAGAACGCGATGATCGTGGCAATCACCGCGAGCAGCCCGGTCCATTCGGCATAATCGGACAGCGGGCCGCCATGGCGCCCCATCGCCCAGGCCAGACCCTGCCACAGCCCCCAGCCGGTCAGGCCGAAGATCAGCGCCGCGCACAGCAAGGTCCATCCCAGCGCGCTTAATATCGCGCGGTCGCCCAGTTGGCCCAGGCTCTTGAAGAAGGCGGTCAGCATAGGTCCAGCGTGTCGGGCAAATTCCGTGCCGGGTCAATCGTGCCGCGTGCGCCTCAACACCCGACCAGGCGTGTCGGCAATTCCGCTTGAACCCTTCTGCCCAAGCCGATAGGCCGCGCGGCAACCCTACCGCGCCTGCGCGCGCCTTGCGAAAGTCCAGATATCCATGACCAGCCCCCGTTTTGATGTTCTCGCGATCGGCAACGCCATCGTCGATGTGATGGCTCCTGCCGACGATACCCTGCTCGCCAACGAAGGTCTGACCAAGGGCGGCATGATGTTGATCGACGCCGATCGTGCGACCTCGCTGTATGCTGCGATGGGCCCAGCGCAGGAAATCAGCGGTGGCTCTGCTGCCAACACGCTTGCGGGCCTTGCCGGGATGGGCTGCAGCTGCGCGTTCATTGGACAGGTTGCCGATGATCAGCTCGGCGAAGTGTTCGCGCATGACGTGCGCGCGCTCGGCATCGATTATGCCACCCCGGTCCGTGCGGGCGAAACCCCGACCGCGCGCTGCCTGATTCTGGTCACCCCCGATGGCCAGCGTACGATGAACACCTTCCTGGGCGCATCGCAGTTCCTCCCTGCCAGCGCGCTCGACCCCAAGATGATTGCGGACGCCGCCGTGCTGTATCTCGAGGGCTATCTGTGGGACCCTGAAGAGCCCCGCGCCGCGATGCGCGCCGCGATCGACGCCGCCCGTTCGGCAGGCCGCAAGGTTGCCTTCACGCTGTCCGACGCATTCGTGATCGATCGCCACCGCGCCGATTTCCTCGATCTGCTCGACAAGGGCCATATCGACATCCTGTTCGCCAATGAGGCGGAAATCTGCTCGCTGGCGCAGGTCGAAGATTTCGATGCTGCGGTTGCCGCGATCTCGGCGAAGCTGCCGACCTTGGTGGTCACCCGCAGCGAGAACGGCGCGATTGCGATCCACGAAGGTGCACGCTTTGCCGTGCCCGCCGAGCCGATCGACAAGGTCGTAGACACCACCGGTGCGGGCGATCTGTTTGCTGCCGGTTTCCTCGCCGGACAGGCGCAGGGCAAGGACGTCGAAACCAGCCTGCGCATGGGCGCGATTGCCGCAGCCGAGATCATCTCGCACTTCGGCGCACGTTCGAAGGCCGACCTCAAGGCGCTGATCGCGCAGAAATTAGGTTGAGGATTTAGCTCACTTTCATCGTCATTCCCGCGTTCGCGGGAATCCCGCTTATTCGCGGCGGCCGCGCAGTAGCGGGACCCCCGCGTTCGCGGGGGTGACGAAGATGGCTGTTGCGCCAAGTCTGTGCTGAAGTGGGAAGGGATGGTGCCGCGGCGTTCGTAACGCTCACGCTGGCAATCCGCAGAAGTCTGGAAACCTGAAAATATGAGAGGGGCCGCCGGGAGTCGAAGCTCCCCGCGCGGCCCATCACATGGTCAGCGGCCGGAAGTGCCGCCTTCGAAGTGTATCTCGCGCTTAACAAGCGCCCGCCCAAACCATGGGCAGAAGGCTGTTAGCCGCGAACACTCCGAATGGACTTGACCGACCCCTTTGCTGAACCATGAGACATCGGATCACCTCCTTTCGCTATGTTGAAACCAAGTGAAGGGCCATTCGCAAAAAGCGGGAAGTTCCCGGGTTTCTTGCGATCTGTATACCTTGCACCCCCCTTGTGAATCATCGGGGAGGCAACAGCAAGACTTGTAATTCAATTTTTTTGGCGTCACTATCTGTCGCTCGCAAAAGCGCGTCGCAGCCGGTAAGGCACTTCGCCATGGCCGACCATTCCCCCAAGCCCTCGACCGTCAAGACCCCCAAGATGCGGGTCGACCAATTGCTGGTCGAACGCGGGCTGGTGGAGAGCCGCGCGCGGGCGCAGGCGCTGATCCTGGCGGGTCTGGTGTTCGCAGGCGAGCGCAAGGTCGCCAAGGCAGGGGAGACGATTCCGGCCGATGCGCCGCTCGATGTGCGCGGGCGCGATCACCCCTGGGTGTCGCGCGGCGGGATCAAGCTGGCGCACGCGCTCGACCATTTCGGTATCGATGTGACCGGCCTGACCGCGATCGATGTGGGGTCCTCCACCGGCGGCTTTACCGATGTGCTGCTCACCCGCGGCGCGGCGCATGTCTTTGCGGTCGATAGCGGCACCAACCAGCTCGCCTGGAAATTGCGGCAGGATGAGCGGGTGACAGTGCACGAACAGACCAGCGCGCGGATCATCACCGAAGCGCATATCACCCAGCCCATCGATATCGTGGTGTGCGATGCCAGCTTCATCGCGCTCGACAAGGTGCTGCCCGTGCCGATGTCGTTTGCAAGGCCGGGCGCGTGGCTGGCAGCATTGATCAAGCCGCAGTTCGAGGTCGGCCGCGACCAGATCGGCAAGGGCGGGGTGGTGCGTGATTCCACCCTGCACACGGCGGTCTGCGACCGGGTCATGGCGTGGCTCGAGAGTATCGACTGGCCTGTCACGGGGCTGACGCAAAGCCCGATTACCGGTCCCAGTGGCAACGTCGAGTTTCTGGTCGCGGCCCAAAAGGGACGAAGTTGCTGACCCGAAGCGGTACGCTTTGCGATGGTAAACCCTGCTGGCGCGGCGCAATCGAATCCGATATGCCGATGCCGGTAAACCCCTGAAAAGGGCAGGAGACTCCGCTTCGATGAATGAAATCGCCTCGCCCATGCAGCTTCGCCTCAGCTTTTTGCGCTGGGCCCTGTTGTTTGTTCCGCTGGTCGTATTGCTCGGCTTTGGCGTCAGCAATTTTTCCGGATCGGGCGCGGACAATCCCTGGTTCGAGGCGCTGCAGAAACCTGAAGCGCAACCTCCAGGCTGGGCGTTCGGTGCGGCGTGGGCGGTGCTCTACGTGATGATGGGCTTGGCGGTCACCGTGGTGGTGACGGCACGCGGCGCAAGGCTGCGCGGGCTGGCGGTGACCTTGTTCTTCATCCAGCTGGCACTCAACCTTGCCTGGCCGATTTACTTCTTCGGCATGCATCAGGTCACCGGCGGATTCTATCTGTTGGTTGCGGTGTTTGTCGCGGCATTCGCCACCACCATCGTGTTTGGCCGGGTCCGCGCGCTCGCCGCTTGGCTGATGGTGCCGTACCTTGCCTGGCTGTGCTTCGCATCGGTGCTCAACAAGCAGATCGACACGCTGAACCCCGACGCCGAGAATCTCGTGGTTCCGCGCGACTCCCAGCGTATTCAGCTCGCCCCGCCGGCGCCCTGATCGCGCTCATAGGCGCTTGCGATTGGTGCGGGCGGTTCCCACATGCTATGGCAATACAATTGAACCGGGGCGCGTGGCGCCTGCGATGGAGATTATCATGCAGAACAAATCCGAATTTGGCGGCGATTTCGCAAAGTTCATCAACGGCCTCGCCGGAACCGTTGCCGGCATGAGCCGTGAAGCGGGCGAGGGCGCGCGCGAGCGCACCCGCGAGTGGATCGCCGGGCTCGATTTCGTCAGCCGCGAAGAGTTCGACGCGGTCAAGGAAATGGCGGCCAAGGCGCGTGAAGAGAGCGAAATGCTCGGAGGCCGGCTCGATGCGCTGGAAGCGGCCATGGCCGCCAAGGGTGCAGGCCCTGCGGCCTGAACGCGGATTAATCCCCCGTTATCCACAGTTTTTGAACAGACTTCGCCACATCACGCGCTCCGGCTGGGTGCGTAGCCATTGCGCGCAGTCCCGCATCCCGGCAGATTCAAGGCGTGCCACGGGGCGCGAAAGGAAATTCATTTGAACGAACAGCAGCTTGATCTGGACCGCGAAGAAGCCGCGCCGGTCGATATGCTTGCCGCGCTGTTCGAGGCGCGGGGCTGGCCGTGCGAGATGGTCGGCGAAGACGAGCTGCTGACCGAGGTCAAGGGCAGCTGGACCAGCTATCAGCTGCGCGCGATCTGGCGGCATGAAGACAACGTGCTGCAGCTTTTGGCCATGCCCGACATTCGCGTGCCCGACGAAAAGTTCGCGGTGATCTGCGAGGCGCTGGCGCTGATCAACGAACAGCTCTGGCTGGGGCATTTCGATATCTGGTCGAACAGCGGCGTGGTGCTCTACCGCAACGGCATGATGTTGGGCAGCGATGCGATGCTGGGTCTCGACCAGGCGCAGCTCGCGGTCGAGGCTGCGATCGACGAATGCGACCGGTTCTATCCGGTGTTCCAGTTCATCCTGTGGGGCGACAAGACCCCGCAGGAAGCGCTGGCCGCCGCGCTGATCGATACGCAGGGCGAGGCTTGAGGGTTTAGCGGCACAGCCACCCCAGCCGCGTTCCCGAGCGAAGTCGAGGGACGCATGCGCAACCGTTGTTGATGACGTCCCTCGACTTCGCTCGGGACAAACGGAGGTCGGTTTGTCGAACTCGTTCCCCCAATCTTTGCTGGTCATCGGCTCGGGCAACATGGCAGGCGCCATGCTGCGCGGGTGGTTTGCGCGCGGGCTGGACCCGGCCAGCGTCACTGTCGTGGATCCGTCGCCACGCGAATTGCCTGAAGGTGTGCGTCACCTGACCACCATCGATGCCGGCATTTCCGCGCCCGACTGGTTGCTGCTGGGGATCAAGCCGCAAATGCTGCGCGATGTCGCGCCGCACCTCGCCACACTCGATCTTTCGAATACGCTGTTGGTCTCGATGCTTGCAGGCGTCGAGATCGCCGGGCTGCGCGCTGCCGTTCCCGGTGTGGGTGCGATCGCCCGGATCATGCCCAATATGGCGATCGGGATCGGCCAGTCCGTCACCGCGCTGTTTGCCGAAACGCTCGACCAGGCCGAACGTGATCGGATCGAAACGCTGTTTGCGATGCTGGGCACCGCCGAATGGCTTGATGACGAATCGCAGATGCACGTCGTCACCGCGCTCAGCGGTTCGGGGCCTGCCTATCTGTTCCGTTTCCTCGATGCGCTGGCCAAAGGCGCGATTACGCTGGGGATGCCCGAAGACCAGGCTGCGCGCCTGGCTTTGGGTATGGTGCGCGGATCAGCCGAACTGGTACTGCAATCAGCGGAAACGCCTGCACAGCTGGCTGAACGAGTCGCCAGTCCCGCAGGGACCACCCGCGCCGCGCTCCACGTGTTCGATGCCGATGATGCGCTCGACCGGCTGGTGGCCGATGCGATGGCTGCCGCAGCGAAACGCAGCGTCGAACTGGGTCAATAATCGCGCGGCTGCTGGCGATACCAGCCAAGCGCCTGGGCCTCGGTCGCCAGCACGAAGGGTGCCTTGCCCTCGATATAGTCTGCATCATCTGCAATAAGCTGTTGCTTCAATGCCGAATATTGCATCGCTATGTCCGGGTGCGCGCGCAGATAATCGCGAAACGCCAGATGCCGTTCGATCTGCGGTGAACCCGCAGCATAGCCATGCAGATGGTGTGTCCTTCGGCCTGCGGCGTCATCCTTGCGAAAGTACAGACGTCCCTCAATGCCGTAAGCGCCCATCGCCTGATAGCCCAGCGCAGTCAGTGCCGGGGTGGCGGTGTTGAGTGCATCGAGCGAGGGCGAGACCGCCAGCATGTCGATTACCGGCTTGGCTAGAATTCCCGCAATCGCGGTGCTGCCGATATGATGCACCGTGGTCAAGCGAAGGTCCAGGGCGGAGGCAACCGCATTCGCCTCCGCCGCAAAGTCCTGTTTCCATAACGTGTTATGAGCGACGATTTCGATCATGGCTCAACCCGCGATGCAGTTTAGTCGCAGGGCAGTTCGTAGAAAGTACGGATGATTTCCCATGCCTCGTCTGCGGTTTCGACGAAGCTGAACAGCTTGAGGTTGCCTGCCGAAATCACACCCTCTTCGGCGAGGGCCTCGAAATTGACGACCCGGTTCCAGAACTCGCGACCGAACAACACGATCGGGATCGGCGCCATCTTGCCGGTCTGGATCAGGGTGAGAAGCTCGAAGAACTCGTCAAAGGTGCCGAATCCACCGGGGAACACCGCAACTGCGCGCGCTCGCAGCAGGAAGTGCATCTTGCGTAGCGCGAAATAGTGGAATTGGAACGACAGATGCGGGGTGACATACTGATTGGGGGCCTGCTCGAATGGCAGCACGATGTTGAGCCCGACCGAATCCTTGCCGACATCATCCGCGCCGCGGTTGGCGGCTTCCATGATCGAGGGGCCGCCGCCTGAGCATACGACGAACTGGCGCTTGCCGTCCTCTTCAACGCCGCATTCGCTGGCGAGTGCAGCGAGCCTGCGTGCCTCTGCATAATATTTGGCCTTGGCGACCAGCCGTTCGGCGACCTTCTTTTGCTCAGGTGTCTGAGCTGCCTCGACCAGGCCTTCGGTCTTGTCGGGTGCGGGGATCCGCGCCGAGCCATAGATCACCAGCGTCGATCCGATGCCGGCTTCTTCGAGCAGCATCTCGGTCTTGAGCAGTTCGAGTTGGAAGCGCACCGGGCGCAGCTCCTGCCGCAGCAGGAAATCGGTATCGCCAAAGGCCAACCGATAGGCTGGGTCCTGGGTCTGGGGGGTGTCGTGTACCGCGGCGTCGGCAGTACGGGCGTCTTCTGCGGCTTGGCGAAAACGCGGCTCGGTCAGTTCTTTCTTGGTCATCGCCCGCAATTAAGGAGCGTTGGCGTTATCGGCAATAGCCTTGGCCACTCATGTCGACATGGAGATGGTCATGATGCGCCGCATTATAGTCCGGCCCCAGCACCGTGCCAAAGCGCTTGCAGGCGCTGCCATGGATGGTGCGCAGGAAAGCACGTTCCTGGTTGCTGCCGTTCCAGCCCTGCTTGACCGAAATTCGCCGCCCGTCGGCGAGCACGAAAGCTGCGATGTCGATCGCATTGGCGTGCGCATGCTGCGACAGCTTGGACGAACCTGCGATCGTGCGGCAGGAATAGCTGCCCATCGTCTCGATCCGCACCAACGGGCTGCCCAGCATTTGCTCGGCGGCGCGCGCGATGCCGAACTGCGCCCAGCCGGCGAATCGTTGGGCGAGCTCGCAGCGCACCGGGCCGATGTTGGTGATCGCAAGCTCATTGAGACCGCGCGGCGCATCGGTCAGCGCGATGGTCGATAGGCGCACGCTGCCCAGCTGCGAACACCCCGCGCCAAAGGTCTGGTCGGGAACCGGAGTGAAGCGAACCTGTGCCGCCGAAAGCGCGCTGATGCACTGGCGTGTGTCCGCAGCGCGCGGGGCGGGCATCGCAGCAGGCGCACCTGACCTCGCCATCGGCGCGGATGGCCCGCGTGATAGACCGCGCCCGTCGGGAACCATGCTGCACCCGGAGATGAGAACGGAAAGCGCAGCAACCAATGCCAACCGCTGCATCTCGGCTGAGCTGCCCTGAGTGTCGAAGCGGGGATCGGCCTTGCGCGTCAGGCGGCGGCGACTGTGCGCGCGACCGGGTGCGGCGGAGCTGGCCAGATGCACCTGCGCCATTTCGGCGAACAGCGTCGCTTCAGGGCTTTGCGCGTCATTCACAACAGCGGAATTGTCGGCATTTGCGTCATCCACGGCTTGGCACGGCAGCGCGGAGGCCGGCAGGGGCGTCTGGGCGGGGGTGGCGCTGTTGATCATGACGGTAGATATACTGCCCGAACTTTAACCCTGCCGTGCCGACCATGGTTAACAGGCTGGTAACTCTTGCCGCCGCCAGCATTGCATGTCGTTGGCCGGGATGTGGCGGTGTGACAGCTAACCTGTCTCCACGACGAACGCCAGCGACTGGCAACCTGCGATGCGGCGTATCGAAAGGCGATCGCGACGGATGATCGAGGAAGGTATCGCAGGCCGTGCCGGCGCAAGCGCCATGAGGTAATGGCGTGACCCCAAAGGGACAGCATGTCGCGGCCCATCCCCACCCGGTAATCACGGGCAGGCTGCCACTTTCGCCCCTGGGTAAAGTTATTTTCAAGCACTGATCGCCGCATCAGCGGGCGTTTTGTTACACAGGACTGCGACCTTTTGGGTCCATCCGGCAATTGGTGATTGCGCGATGCGGCAAACACCCCTAGTGCCGTCGACGGGCCACGCGGTCCCAACGCCGCGCGTGCTCTCTGTGAGGAGAGACTTTATGACTGATACCGTTGGCGCGGGCACCGCTGTGCTCGCCGCAAAACCTGATACCAAGCCTGCACGTCCGCATTTCTCGTCCGGGCCCTGCGCCAAGCCTCCGGGCTGGTCGCCGCAGCACCTTTCAACCGAATCCATGGGCCGCTCGCACCGTTCGAAGGTCGGCAAGGCGCGTCTGCAATATTGCATCGATCTGATGCGCGAGTTGCTCAAGCTTCCCGACACCCACCGCATCGGTATCGTTCCCGGATCAGACACTGGTGCCTATGAAATGGCGATGTGGACGATGCTGGGCGCCCGCCCGGTCACCGCGATGGCATGGGAAAGCTTCGGTGAGGGCTGGGTCACCGACGCGGTCAAGCAGCTCAAGCTCGATCCCACCATCGTGCGCGCCGATTATGGCCTCGTGCCCGATCTGGACGCGGTCGACTGGTCGAACGACGTGCTGTTCACCTGGAACGGCACGACTTCGGGCGCACGCGTTCCCAATGGTGACTGGATCGCCGACGACCGCGAAGGCTTGAGCTTCGCCGACGCGACCAGCGCGGTGTTCGCTTATGACCTGCCCTGGGACAAGATCGACGTCGCCACCTTTAGCTGGCAGAAGGTGCTCGGCGGTGAGGGCGCACACGGCGTCCTGATCCTGGGCCCCCGTGCGGTCGAACGCCTCGAGACCTATACGCCCGAATGGCCGCTGCCCAAAGTGTTCCGTCTGGTTTCCAAGGGAAAGCTGGCCGAAGGCGTGTTCAAGGGCGAGACGATCAACACCCCCTCGATGCTCGCGGTCGAAGATGCGATCTTCGCGCTCGAATGGGGCAAGTCGATCGGCGGGGCCGAGGGCATGATCGCACGCAGCGACGCCAATGCCGCAGCGTTGGACGCCATAGTGCAATCACGCCCTTGGCTGGGGCACCTCGCGCCTGATCCGGCAACCCGCTCGACCACCAGTGTCTGCCTGACGGTCGAAGGCGCGGATGAAGCGTTCATCAAGGCGTTTGCCGGACTGCTCGAAAAGGAAGGCGCGGCGTTCGACATCGCAGGGTACCGCGATGCGCCTCCGGGGCTTCGCATCTGGTGCGGCGCGACCGTCGACACCGCCGATATCGAGGCGCTCGGCCCCTGGCTCGACTGGGCTTATAGCGAGCTTAAAACCGCCTGAGCCCTCTCCCCTTGAGGGGAGAGGGAAGAGCCGCGCAGCGGCGAAGGGAGAGGGGAGCACCCTCTCGAATTTTCATTCATCAATAGGGCCGGGTATTCAGGGTCATTCCCCTCTCCCCGGCCCTCTCCCCTGAAGGGGAGAGGGAGATAAACATGCCTAAAGTTCTCATTTCCGACAAAATGGACCCCAAAGCCGCGCAGATCTTTCGTGAGCGCGGTTGCGAAGTCGATGTCATCACCGGCCAGACGCCTGAAGAGCTCGCCGGGATCATCGGCCAGTATGATGGCCTCGCCATCCGCTCATCGACCAAGGTGACCAAGGCGATCCTCGATGCCGCGACCAACCTCAAGGTTGTCGGCCGCGCCGGCATCGGTGTCGACAATGTCGACATCCCCTCGGCCTCGGCCAAGGGTGTGGTCGTCATGAACACCCCGTTCGGCAACTCGATCACCACGGCAGAGCACGCCATCGCGCTGATGTTCGCGCTCGCGCGCCAGCTGCCCGAGGCCGATGCCTCGACCCAGGCCGGCAAGTGGGAGAAGAACCGCTTCATGGGGGTCGAACTCACCGCAAAGACGCTGGGCCTGATCGGTGCGGGCAATATCGGTTCGATCGTCGCGGATCGCGCGCTAGGCCTCAAGATGAAGGTCGTCGCGTTCGATCCGTTCCTGACGCCTGAACGTGCCATTGAATTGGGTATTGAGAAGGTGACGCTCGACGATCTGCTCGCACGCGCCGATTTCATCACGCTGCACACCCCCTTGACCGACCAGACCCGCAATATCCTGAGCAAGGAGGCGCTGGCCAAGACCAAGAAGGGCGTGCGCATCATCAACTGCGCGCGTGGCGGACTGATCGATGAGGCCGCGCTCAAGGAGGCGCTCGATTCGGGTCAGGTCGCAGGTGCTGCGCTCGACGTGTTCGCGACCGAGCCCGCCACCGAAAGCCCGTTGTTCGGCACGCCCAATTTCGTCTCGACCCCGCATCTGGGTGCTTCGACCAGCGAAGCGCAGGTCAATGTCGCGATCCAGGTCGCCGAGCAGATGGCCGATTATCTGGTCAAGGGCGGCGTCACCAACGCGCTCAACATGCCCAGCCTTTCGGCCGAACAGGCACCCAAGCTGCGTCCGTATATGGCGCTGGCCACCAATCTGGGTCTGCTCGTCGGCCAGCTGGAAAGCGACCGGGTCAAGAGCATCGCGATCGAGGTCGAGGGCGCTGCAGCAGAACTCGACATGCGCCCGATCACTGCAGCAGTGCTCGCAGGCTTCATGCGCGCGTTCAGCAGCTCGGTGAACATGGTCAACGCGCCGTTCCTCGCAAAGGACCGCGGGCTCGACGTGCGCGAAGTGCGGCATGACCGCGAGGGCGACTATCACACGCTAGTGCGCGTCTCGGTCGAGACCGAAGATGGTGAGCGCTCGGTTGCTGGCACCCTGTTCGGCAACGCTACGCCGCGTCTGGTCGAGATGTATGGCATCAAGATCGAGGCCGATCTGGCGGGCCACATGCTCTACATCGTCAACCGCGATGAGCCTGGCTTCATCGGACGACTGGGATCGACGCTGGGCGAGGCGAACGTCAATATCGCGACCTTCCACCTTGGCCGCCGCGAATCACGCGGCGGGGGCGAGGCAGTGCTGCTGCTGTCGCTCGATGGTGCAGTGGCCGAGCCGGTGCTGTGGAAATTATGCCAGCTCGCAGGCGTAAAGACGGTCAAGAGCCTGCGCTTCGACGGATAAGGATGATGCTGTGATCCTGCCTCCGGCAAGCGCCGGGGGCAGGGGTTCCTCCGCCGTGCTCAGCGGTCGCGGCGGATCGGCGTGATACTGGGGCGGTAGGTGCTCTGCATGGGCCTGAACCGCGTGAATACGTGGTGTTCCAGCGGCTTGTTGACCTGACTGTCCCAGCTGGAGCCGTTCAGCGCGAGGTTTTCGACGGCTTTGGTATCGATCTTGAGATCGGATGTCAGCTGCGCGCCGAATTGTCCGGCTCTCACCCAGCGGATCTCCGCCTCGAACTTGCCAAGGCCAGGCCTGTCGATCTCGACGACATCACCCGGTATCAGCTTGGCCTGGCAGCGGCCCCCCAGACCACCCGATGAGATATCGCGAATAACCGCATCTGCACTGCCGAACCGTTCGTGGAACACCGTGACCTTCATCAAACGGTGGACCCGCGCCTCGCGCACGGGCAGATTTGGGTCAACCTTTGCGGTCGCCGGAACGTCAGATTGTGTCAGTCCCTTTTTACCGAACGCCATGGCGATACCATCCTCATAGTCTCGGGGAATAGCTGCCAACGGTTAAATTGCGGTAAAATCAACCCAGTCCGGGACTATCGGCGTCAGGCCGGATCGGCCTTGTCGATATAGGCTTCAAACTGTGCTTCGGCCATGCTGGTAAGAGACACGCGGGTACGCCTGCGGTCCGAGCGGTCGGGGACCATTTCGGCATAGCCCTTTTCACGCAGTTGGTGGATCAACCGCAGCGCGGTGCTTTCGGGCGCATCGCACATCAGGCACAAATCGCTCATCGAAAGCTGGGTGCCATTGCGCTTGGCAGCGAGCAAGGCGACGAGCATGTCCCAGGTCGGGTTGCGCAGCTTGAGCGTCTTAAAGGCTGAGGACCGCAACCGGCTTGCCTGTTGCTCCTGCAGGATCAACCGCATCTTGCGATCATTCTCCGCCAGTCTTGGATCGGGCTGTACGCCATCCGGCCGGGTTGGCCGGTGCCAGGCCGATGCCGAGCGCGTGGAATTATCTCTCGCTACCGATTTCACGTGCTTCCCCCTGTGTAAAGTCGCGCGACCGCCTGCCTTCTGTCCGGAAACCGACGCCAGACGGCGATCGGTGCCCAGCGAGGGCTTATTCGATCAGATGTTGTCGCAGTAACGAACAAGGTTCGCTACCCCGACTTTTGGGGGAGAACCCTCGGTTTGATTGATGGCAACCGAGTATTCACAACCATTTGTTCGTTCAGGCCATCATCTGTTGGATCGTCTGCAGCTATTGCCTCCCGGCTTCTGAGCTTGCCGTTCCAACAGGCTGCGCTTCGGTCGCCCTGCAATCGGGCGTCGTTGGATGAGTTTGCGCTTAACCGGGCGGCCGAACCACTGGTCCGCTTAATTGCTATTGCGAGTGGATTGCAGTTGGGCTAGGGGCGCGTCAATCCCAGGGAGAATTGAAAATGACTCGCACAAGCTTTAGTGTTCTTTTGGCCGGTTCGGCTCTCGCAGGCCTGGGCTGGATCACACCCGCAGCGGCACAGGAAATAGAAGCTGCAGAGGCTCCGCGTCCCGATATCATCGTAACCGGGGCACGCCAGCAGAATGCCGCCGGGACCAAGACCGATACTCCGGCAATCGAAACGCCGCAGCCGATCACCGTTGTTACCGATGACGTGTTCCTTGCGCAGGGCGCGCTCTCGATCGCCGACACGCTCAATTATGTCGCAGGGGTGCAGGCCAATGCCTACGGCCCCGATGGCCGCGTCGATGCAAGCTTCATCCGCGGCACGACTCCGCTGCAGTTCCGTGACGGTATGCGCGATATCTTCAGTTTCTATGCAAGCATCCGTGCCGACCCGTTCAACTTCTCCCAGGTCGAGGTGGTGCGCGGCCCCGCATCGGTGCTGTTCGGGCAAAGCTCGATCGGCGGGCTGATCAATCTGGTGTCGAAGGTTCCGACGTTCGAAACCCGCGGCGAGATCGCGGTCCGTTATGGCAGCTTCGATCGCAGGGAAATGCTGGCCGATGTTTCCGGTGGCATCACCGATACCGTCGCCGCGCGCATGGTGGCGCGGGTGCGTGATTCGGGCACGCAGACGGACTTTGTCGATGATGACCGGATCATGCTGGCGCCGTCCGTGTCGTGGCAGCCGACCGATGATACCCGGTTGACGCTGATCGGGCTGTATCAGGAGGACGATGGCGGGTCGGTGTCGCAGTTCCTGCCTCTGGTCGGGACGCTGCTGCCCAACCCTAACGGGCGCCTCGCCAACAGCACCTTTATCGGCAAGCCCGGCTGGGACCGCTATGATGGCCGCCTGTTGCAGGGCACCGCACTGCTTGAGCACAGGTTCAGCGATACGGTGAGCTTTTCCGCCAAGGCGCGCAGCATCGACAGCAATCTGACCTATCTGACGCATTATCCCAACAGCTACAGCAACCCGACCAATCCGTATCTCGATGCGAACCAGCGGATCATCGGCAACTATGCCAGCGGCAGCATCGCCCGGCTCGATATCTTCTCGACCGACAACAACCTCAGGTTCGATTTCAACACCGGCGGTGATATCGAGCATGTCGTGCTTGCCGGAGTCGATTACAGCTGGAACCGGGTGCGCAAGACCGGCGGTCTGGCGCTCGAGACCTTCGACATCTACAACCCGAACTACGCCGCATTGTCCGATTTCGGCGGCGGAATTCCGACAGCGGCGTTTCCTGGTTTCCTGGGTGCGTCGGCGGAAGACAACACCCAAAAGCAGCTCGGCTTCTATCTGCAAGATCAGATCCGGCTGTGGGACCGGGTGTCGATTGTGCTCGGCGGCAGGCGCGATACCGTGCGCTCGTCGTCACCGGGCAACCCGACGGTCAAGGTCAGCGCAACCTCGCTGCGGGCAGGGATCATCGGCGAACTGTTCGAGGGCGTCTCGCCGTTCTTCAGCTACACCGAATCGTTCGATCCGATCGCCGGCGATGCGAGCAACGGCAACCCGTTCACCCCCAAGCGCGGGCGGCAGTTCGAAGGCGGGGTCAAGTTCCACCCCGATGAAGCGACTTTGGTGACGCTCACCGCCTATCACATCAAGGAAACCGGGCGTCCGATCGACGACCCGACCACGCCCGATCCGTTCGACCAGATCCAGGCGGGCGCGCTGACATCCAAGGGCTTCGAGGTCGAGGCCAGCCGCCGGCTGCCGGGCAACTGGGAGCTGCTCGCCAACTATAGCTACACCCAGGCCGAGATCGATGGCACTAACCGGCAGCTCGAAAACGTGCCCAAGCACAATGCTTCAATGTGGGGCACCAAGTCGATTGCGCTCAGTGATGATACCAATTTGCGCATCGGTGCCGGGGTGCGGCATACCAGCGCGAACCTTTCGTTCGGTGCAGCCTTCCCCAATGGATTGCGCACGCCGTCCTATACCTTGGTCGATGCGCTGGTCGAGCTCGCGCATGGTCCGTGGTCGCTCGCGGTCAACGCCACCAACCTGTTCGGCAAAAGCTTCTATTCGGCGTGTCTGGCACGCGGAGATTGCTTCATCGGCGCAGAGCGCAACGTCTTCGGCACGGTGAGCTACCGGTTCTGAGGCGATTGCACCCACGGCAATCGGCGGTAAAAGGCACCTGACGGCCATATTGGCCTGCACTGGACAGGATGCCCTTATGCCGCCGATTGCCGATATGCCCCCGTCGTCGTCCCTGTCGTCGTTGGCCATGCGATCCTGGCTGTTCGCGCCGGGCGACAGCGAGAAGAAGATGGCCAAGGCGGCTGACAGCGCGGCCGATATCGCGCTGTTCGATCTGGAAGACGCGGTTGCGACCGAGAACAAGCCGCGCGCGCGCGATCTGGTCCGAGCGATGCTGGCCAGCCGTCCCGAGGGGCGCGAGCGGCTGTGGGTTCGGGTCAATCCGCTCGACGGACCGCACACGCTGGCCGACCTTGCCGCAGTGATGCCCGCGCGCCCTGGGGGCATCATGCTGCCCAAGGCGGGTGGGCGCGGCGATGTCGAGCGGCTCGACCATTATCTCTCGGCGCTCGAAGTGGCCAACGGCATCGATCAGGGATCGACGCCGGTGATTGCGTTGGTCACCGAAACTGCAGCATCGATGTTCCACACCGGCGACTACAGGGGCGCCCCGCGTCTCGTCGCTATGAGCTGGGGCGCCGAGGATCTGGCAGATTCGATTGGCGCAAGCTCGAACCGCAAGCCCGATGGCAGCTACGGCTTCACCTATGAACTCGCGCGCAGCCTGTGCCTGCTTGGCGCAGCGAATGCCGGGGTGGCCGCGATCGAGACGATCCAAGCCGATTTCCGCGATTTGGATGGGCTCAAAGCACGCGCCGAGCAGGTCCGGCGCGATGGCTTTGCTGGGATGTTGGCGATCCACCCCGCGCAGGTCGATGTGATCAACGCCGCGTTCACGCCGAACGCCGAGGAACTGGCGCACGCGCAGATGGTGGTCGATCTGTTCGCTGCGAACCCCGGTGTCGGCACGATCGGCTATCAGGGTGGCATGCTCGATCGTCCGCATCTGTCGCGCGCGCAGCGACTGCTCTGCCAGGTGGGGCAGGGTTGAGCCCAGCGATTTCAGCGCAAGATGCGGCATGTGTTATCTGCACCCCTTGCGTTGCAAAGATGCAACACTATCTCGGATCAGCAAGGGCTTAGATAGGGCGGAGACACTCCCATGAACCTCGAGAAATTTACTGATCGCGCCAAGGGTTTCCTGCAGTCGGCGCAAACCGTTGCCATCCGCATGAATCACCAGCGGATCAGCCCGGAACACATCCTCAAGGCACTGCTCGAAGACACCGAAGGCATGGCCGCGGGGCTGATCAGCCGAGCGGGCGGAAATGCCCCGGTCGCGGTACAAGAAGTCGATGCCTTGCTCGCCAAGGTGCCCGCGGTATCGGGTGGCGGCGCGCAAGCGACACCGGGGCTGGACAACGACGCGGTCCGCCTGCTCGACAGCGCCGAACAGGTCGCGACCAAATCTGGCGACAGCTTTGTGACCGTCGAGCGGCTGTTGCTCGCGGTTGCGCTCGCCAAGGGTACCAAGGCGGGCGAGGCGCTGACCAAGGCCGGCGTGACCCCCGAGGCGCTCAACACCGCGATCAACGATCTCCGCGGTGGGCGCTCGGCCAACTCGGCCAGCGCCGAAGAAAGCTACGAAGCGATGAAGAAGTATGCCCGCGACCTCACCGAGGCCGCGCGCGAGGGCAAGCTCGATCCGGTGATCGGGCGCGACGAGGAAATCCGCCGCACGGTGCAGATCCTCGCCCGGCGGACCAAGAACAATCCGGTGCTGATCGGCGAATCCGGTGTCGGCAAGACCGCGATCGCCGAGGGCCTCGCGCTGCGCATCGCCAATGGTGACGTGCCCGACAGTCTCAAGGACCGCCGCCTGATGGCGCTCGATATGGGTTCGCTGATCGCGGGCGCGAAGTATCGCGGCGAGTTCGAGGAGCGGCTGAAGGCGGTGCTCGACGAGGTCAAGGGCGCCGACGGCGAGATCATCCTTTTCATCGACGAGATGCACACGCTGGTGGGCGCAGGCAAGGGCGAGGGGGCGATGGATGCCTCGAACCTGCTCAAGCCTGCATTGGCGCGCGGCGAACTGCACTGCATCGGCGCGACCACGCTCGATGAATATCAAAAGCATGTCGAAAAGGACCCGGCGCTGCAGCGGCGGTTCCAACCCGTGTTCGTCGGCGAGCCCAATGTCGAGGACACGATCTCGATCTTGCGCGGCCTGAAGGAGAAATACGAGCTGCACCATGGCGTGCGGATCACCGACAACGCTTTGGTCGCGGCCGCCACGCTGTCCAACCGCTATATCTCGGACCGCTTCCTGCCCGACAAGGCGATCGACCTGATGGACGAAGCCGCGAGCCGCATCCGGATGGAGGTCGAAAGCAAGCCCGAGGAAATCGAGGGACTCGACCGCAAGATCATCCAGCTCAAGATCGAAGCGTCGGCGCTGAGCCGCGAAAGCGACGCCGCCTCCAAGGACCGGCTGGTGACGCTGCAGAAGGATCTGGCCGATCTCGAGCAGCAGTCGGCCGAACTCACCACGCGCTGGCAGGGTGAAAAGGACAAGATCAACGCCGAGGCCAAGCTCAAGGAAGAGCTCGATGCCTTGCGCATCGAGCTTGAACAGGCGCAGCGCAATGGCGATCTCGCGCGGGCTGGCGAGCTGTCCTATGGGCGCATCCCCGAGCTCGAGCGCAAGATCGAGGAGGCTGCAACCTTCACCGAAGGCGCGATGCTGCGCGAGGAAGTCACCGAGGACGACATCGCTGCGGTGGTCAGCAAATGGACCGGCATCCCGATGGAGCGGATGCTCGCGGGTGAGCGCGAAAAGCTGCTCAACATGGAACAGAGCATCGGCAAGCGGGTGATCGGCCAGGCTGCTGCGGTCGAGGCCGTCGCCAAGGCGGTGCGGCGTTCGCGCGCCGGTCTGCAGGACCCCAATCGCCCGCTCGGCAGCTTCCTGTTCCTCGGCCCCACGGGTGTCGGCAAGACCGAACTGACGCGTGCGCTCGCGGGCTTCCTGTTCGATGACGACAACGCGATGGTCCGCATCGACATGAGCGAGTTCATGGAGAAGCATGCGGTCGCGCGGCTGATCGGCGCGCCTCCGGGCTATGTCGGCTATGAGGAAGGCGGCGTGCTGACCGAGGCGGTGCGGCGGCGGCCCTATCAGGTCGTGCTGTTCGACGAGGTCGAAAAGGCGCACCCCGATGTGTTCAACGTGCTGCTGCAGGTGCTCGACGATGGCCGCCTGACCGACGGGCAGGGGCGCACGGTCGATTTCTCGAACACCTTGATCATCCTGACGTCGAACCTGGGCAGCCAGTATCTTGCCGGGATGACCGAGGACCAGAAGGTCAAGGATGTCGAACCGCAGGTGATGGAGATCGTTCGCGGGCATTTCCGCCCCGAGTTTCTCAACCGATTGGACGAGATCATCCTGTTCCACCGTCTGGGCGAGGAGCATATGGCGCCGATTGTCGACATCCAAGTCGCACGCGTCGCCAAGCTGCTCAAGGATCGCAAGATCACGATCGATCTGTCCGACAGCGCCAAGAAGTGGCTGGGGCGGGTCGGGTACGATCCGGTTTACGGCGCACGGCCATTGAAGCGCGCGATCCAGCGCTATCTGCAGGATGCACTCGCGGACAAATTGCTGCGCGGCGAGATCCCCGATGGCTCGGTGGTCAAGGTCGAGGATGGCGACGGCGAACTGGTGCTGACGGTGAGCTAGGCTGGTCAGGTCGATTTATTTGCGTTCCCCTCCCTAGGAAGGGAGGGGTTAGGGGTGGGTCAGCGAGATGAAGCTGGGGCGGTTTTGCAAACGCCTACCCACCCCCAGCCCCTCCCTTGCAGGGAGGGGAGCCTTTAGCGTCAACCGCCCGCAATCCCCCGCTTGGTCGTCAGATAGGTCGCAAAGCTGCCCAGCCAGTGGCTTCCTTCGTAGTTTGCATCGCTGACCGCTGCCAGCCCACTGGTCGCGTGCGCCTGTGATGCTGCCAGCAGCGCGGGGACCCGCGTATCGCCTGCGGGAAGCGCGCTGGCGATGCCTTCCATCGCCCATGCGCGGGACAGGTTGACGCCATCGAGATGCACCAATTTGCCATCGGTCGGATCGCGAACCTCGCCGGGTGTCAGCCAGTCGCCCGAACCATCCACCGGGATCTGCGGCAGGAACCGCCCCAGCCACGTGGCGAACTCGGCCTGCGGCATGACACGCCGCATCAGGTCGGCCTCCATCAGGCACGGCGAGAGGAAATCCTCGCCCGAGGGCTCATAGGCCAGCGGGCAGTTCACATCGCCGCGGTGGAATGCGAGCGCCTTGTCGGCGAGCTGCTTTTCAAACGCACTATTGCCCACCTGCCGTGCATAATCGATCATCAGCCCGAAGGCGAAGGCGCTCTGGTTGTGGGTTCCGAGGCGAATGGGATAGGCCAGCTTGGGCAGCCATTCCTGCGTTTCGCTGACGATCCGCTGCTCGAGCGGGCGCAAAATCTCGCGCCAGGCCTTGAGCTTGGGGTCATCGCTTTCGTCGAGTTCGGCGACCAACTGCAACAGCCATGCAGTGCCATAGGGCCGTTCGAACCCCTTGCGGCCTTCGCCATCGAGATAGGCGAGCTCGGCGGCGATGTTTTGCTCGGTAAAGCTGCGGTCGAGCGCGGCGAGGATTGCGGGATTCATCGGCGACCTTGGATCGGTTTTGAGGATGCGCGCCAGCAGCCAGTGGCCGTGGACCGAGGAGTGCCAGTCGAAGCATCCGTAGAACGCAGGCGTCAGCGCGCTCGGCGTTTGCGCATCGCGTGCATCGTTCATCACGTGCGAAATCTTGTTGGGGTATTCCTGATGGACGCAGCTCAGCGCCAGCCGGGCAAACCGGTCGTTGACCGCATCGGGGCGCGCCTCGGGGATCGCCACTGGCGCAGGTTCGCGGGGGGCATCAGCGGTGTCGCAGCCTGCCAGCATCAAGGCGGCAGCTATCGAAAGGGTTGATGAAATCTTCAAGACGGCGGGTCCCCATATGGCGTGTTACGACCGCATACACACCACAAGCCCGCACAAGGCAAGCCAACGGCGGTTGCCGGGCGCAGGAGCACCTCCTGCATTTCGGCCCTTGCGGCAGTGCACAATAGCTGTCACATCTGATGACAATGACAGGGGAAACGCCGCACTTTGACGAAATGCTTCGGGCCGATGGCTCGGTGCGGGACCCCTATGACGAGTTTTGTGCCTGGTACAGTGCGCAGGATGCAGGAAGGTTGCGGATCAAGTCGCGCGATGCGGAAAACTTCTTCCGCCGCACCGGCATCACCTTTGCAGTCTATGGCGAAGAAGAGGCGAGCGAACGCCTGATCCCGTTCGATATCGTGCCGCGCATCATCTCGGGCCGCGAATGGGCACGCCTCAGCCGCGGCATTGAACAGCGGGTGCGCGCGATCAACGCGTTCCTGTATGACATTTATCACCGGCAGGAGATATTGCGCGCGGGCCGGATCCCGATCGAGCTGATCGCCAAGAACGACGCCTATCTGCCGCAGATGATCGGGATGGATCCGCCCGGCGGCATCTATACTCATATTATCGGCGTCGATATCGTGCGCACCGGGCCCGACCAGTTCTATGTGCTGGAAGACAATGCGCGCACGCCTTCGGGCGTCTCGTACATGCTCGAGAACCGCGAGACGATGCTGCACATGTTTCCCGAGCTGTTTCGCAAGAACCGGGTGCGCGAGGTTTCCGATTATCCGCGCAAGCTGCGCCGCTCGCTCGCTGCCAGCGCGCCACGGGCGTGCAACGGCGCGCCCGAGATCGCGGTGCTGACCCCGGGCATCCACAACAGTGCCTATTTCGAGCACAGCTTTCTGGCCGACCAGATGGGCGCCGAACTGGTCGAGGGGCATGACCTGCGCGTCATCGACGGACGCGTGGCGATGCGCACCACGCAAGGCTATCGCGCGATCGACGTATTGTATCGCCGCGTCGATGACGATTATCTCGATCCGTTGACCTTCCGTCCGGAATCGGCTTTGGGCGTTCCCGGAATCATGGATGTCTACCGCGCAGGCGGCATCACCATCGCCAATGCACCGGGCACCGGGATCTCGGATGACAAGGCGCTGTACAGCTACATGCCCGAGATCATCGAATTCTATACCGGCGAGAAGGCGATCCTGGAAAACGTGCCGACCTGGCGCTGCTCGGAAGCGGATTCGCTCGCTTATGTGCTCGAGCATCTTGCCGAGCTGGTGGTCAAGGAAGTCCACGGATCGGGCGGCTATGGCATGCTCGTCGGGCCGGCGGCCAACCGCAAGGAACTTGCCGCTTTCCGCGCGAAGCTGAAGGCCCGGCCCGCCAACTATATCGCGCAGCCCACGCTGTCGCTGTCGACCGTACCGATCATGACCCGCCAGGGGCTCGCGCCGCGCCATGTCGATCTGCGCCCGTTCGTGCTGGTCTCGCCCAAGGGCATCGATATCACGCCGGGCGGGTTGACCCGCGTTGCGCTGAAAAAAGGATCGCTGGTGGTGAATTCAAGCCAAGGCGGCGGTACCAAGGACAGCTGGGTGCTCGACGAATGATCGGTCGCGCCATGCCCGAAGGAGCCCGCTAATGCTGGGCAAGACCGCAGGCGGCCTGTTTTGGATGCAGCGCTATCTTGAGCGCAGCGAAAATATCGCGCGGCTGGTCGATGCGGGCTTTCGCATTGCGCTGACCCGCTCGGAAGCTGCTGAGGACGAATGGGGATCGGTGCTGACCACCGCCGGCGTCAAGCGTGCCTATCTGCAGCGCTACGACAAGGTCGATGGATCGAGCGTCATCAACTTTTTGCTGCGCGACAAGACCAATCCCTCGAGCGTGATTTCGGTGATCGAGAGCGCGCGCAACAACGCACGGCTGGTCCGCACCGCGCTGACCCGCGAAGTGTGGGAAGCGACCAACGAATGCTGGATGACGCTGAAAGAGGCGTTGCGCACCCAGATTTCGGACAACGACCTTCCCGATGTGCTCAGCCTGATCCGCCAGCAAAGCGCGCTGGTACGCGGCGCGCAGAGCGGCACGATGATGCGCAACGACATCTATTTCTTCGCGCAGCTGGGGGCCTTTGTTGAACGCGCGGACAGCACCGCGCGGATCCTCGACGTCAAATATTATGTGCTGCTGCCATCCTTGTCCTATGTCGGATCGAGCCTCGACAATGTGCAGTGGGAGACGATTCTGCGCTCGGTATCGGCCTATCGCGCCTTCCGCTGGCTGAACCCCGGGGAAACCAACCCGCGCAATATTGCCCAGTTCATGATACTGGATCGAGTGATGCCGCGTTCGCTGGCCTTCTGTGCGGGCCGGATGGCAGGTGCGCTCGAGGCGATTGCCCGCGAATATGGCGGTAGCGGCGAAAGTCTGGAACTTGCTTGTGCGTTGCGGCGTGATCTTGAACAGGCCAATATCGATATGATCGTCGATAACGGCCTGCACCAGTTCATCCAGGATTTCATCAAGCGCAACAACGCGATTTCCGCCCGGATCGAGCAGGAATTCCGCTTCTACCTCTAGATCCGCGCCGGATCCCAAGCTTACAAGGATTACGGGTCACTCATGCGTCTGCATATCGTCCACCGAACATCCTATCATTACGACAGCCCGATGCCTTATGCGCTGCAGCGGCTGCGGATGATTCCGAAGGATTCCGCCGGGCAACGTGTCGTTACGTGGAAGACCGAGGTCGAGGGTGGCACCAAGCAGGTCGATTATGTCGATCATCACAACAATCATGTCGAACTGTTCAGCTTCAATCCGCACCAGCACGAGGTTGTGATCCACTGCGAGGGCGAGGTGGAGACGAGCAACCACGCCGGGCTGGTCGGCCAGCACGGCGGATCGACGCCGTTATGGTATTTCCGCAGCGAAACACCGTTCACCAAGCCAGGCCCTGCCATCCGCAAGCTGTTGCGGCAGTTTGACGATCCAGGGGCAGGCGATGGCGATGCGCCGCGGTTGCACGCGCTGTCTGAACAGGTTCGCAGCGCGGTGGCGTATGAAATTGGCCAGACCGGTGCCACCACCACCGCGGAAGAGGCGCTGAACGCCGGGCACGGCGTGTGCCAGGACCACGCGCACCTGTTTATCGCGCTGGCTCGGCTGCTGGGTTACCCTGCGCGCTATGTCAGCGGCTATCTGCTGATGAACGATCGGATCGATCAGGATGCGGGTCATGGCTGGGCCGAAGTGCACGCAGATGGTCTGGGATGGGTTGGCTTTGATGTCTCGAACGGCTATTCGCCTGACGAGCGCTATGTCCGTGTTGCCACCGGGCTCGATTATCGTGAGGCTGCCCCGATCGGCGGAATCACCTTCGGCAAGGGCAACGAGGCCATGAGCGTGACCTTGCAGGTCAAGCAAGTGCAAACGCAGGAACAGCAGCAATAGCCTTTTTTCCACATACAAAAAGTCCCGCGCGCCATTCGCGCTTGACCCTTTGTTGCGCTTGACCCCTTATAAACAGCATGAGAGCAAAGGGGGAGGACGCGCCTATGACATATTGCGTCGGGATGCGCCTGGACAAAGGGCTGGTGTTCATGTCGGACACCCGCACCAACTCCGGTGTCGATAACATCAGTGTTTTCAAGAAGATGTTCACCTGGGAGAAGCCGGGGGACCGCTACATCACGGTGATGACCGCAGGCAATCTGGCGACCACCCAGGGCGTGGTCAGCGCGCTCGAAGAGCGCACCAAGGCGCCGCACGAGCGTAAGCCTTCGATCATGGAGGCGCCCACCATGTTTCAGGTCGCGCGGCTCATCGGCGAGACATTGCGCGATGAAATCCTGCGGACCCGCTCGATCGCGGGCGAAACGGCAACTTCGTCGTTTGGCGCATCGATGATCGTCGGCGGGCAGATCAAGGGCATGGATCCCAAGCTGTTCCTGATCTACCCCGAGGGCAACTTCATCGAGGCAGGCGACGACACGCCCTTCTTCCAGATCGGCGAAACCAAATACGGCCGCCCGATCCTGGTGCGCGCGTATGATCGCGATATGTCGTTCAACGATGCGATCAAGCTGCTGATGGTGTCGTTCGATTCGACGATCAAGGCCAACCTGTCGGTCGATCTTCCGCTGGATCTGCAGATTTACGCCTCTGGCAGCTTTTCCGGTCGCAACCGACGGATCGCGGGCAGCGACCCCTATTACAATCTGATCGCCGACCAGTGGAGCGACGCGCTGAAGAACGCATTTCATTCGCTCCCCGATTATACCGGGTGATCGCGCTTGCGTGCGGTGGCTGGTCCCCCTAATTTGACGGTATGACCAACAAAGCACGCAACATCCTCATTTTTCTGGGCCTCACCACCGCGATTGTCGGCGGGGCAGGCTGGTATTTTCTGAGCGGCGACACCGCCGAGCTTGATATTGCGGCTGTGAGCGGCCCATCGCCGGTGATCACTGCGCCGCGCAAGGAAACCTTCCCGACGATTAACGTCGCCGACATCAAGGTCTGGGCTGAAGGCGAAGCACCGACCGCAGCGCAGGGCCTGTCGGTCGTGCGTTTTGCCGAGGGGCTTGATCACCCGCGCTCGATGCTGGTGCTGCCCAATGGCGACGTTCTGGTCGCCGAAACCAACAGCCCCCCGCGCGAGAACAAGGGCATCGAAGGCTTTATCATGCGGATGCTGATGAACAAGGCAGGCGCGGGCGTGCCCTCGGCCAACCGCATCTCGCTGCTGCGCGATGCCGATGGCGACGGCCGGGCGGAATCGAAGACCGTGCTGCTCGACGGGCTCAACTCACCTTATGGCATGCAGCTGGTGGGTGACACGTTGTATGTCGCCAACACCGATGCGGTCATGGCGTATCCGTACACTGCCGGCCAGGTGAAGGTGACAGGGGCCGGGCGCAAGATCGTCGATCTGCCGGCCTCCAAACCCAACAACCACTGGACGCGCAATCTTCTTGCCAACGAAGACGGCTCGAAGCTCTATGTCGCGATCGGTTCGGCCACCAACGTTGCCGAAAAGGGGCTCGAAGTTGAAAGAGGCCGCGCACGGATCATCGAGATCGATCTGGCGACCGGCAGGAAGCGCGACTTTGCCGTCGGCTTGCGCAACCCGGTCGGTCTGGCGTGGGAGCCCAACTCGGACGCATTGTGGACAGTGGTCAACGAACGCGACATGTTGGGATCGGATCTGGTTCCCGATTACCTCACCCGGGTCGAGGTCGGCCTGCACTTTGGCTGGCCATGGAACTATTGGGGCGGGTATGAGGATTTTCGGGTCGAGCCACGCCGTCAGGATCTGCGCGAATACACACGGCGGCCCGATTACGCGCTGGGCAGCCATGTCGCGCCGCTGGGGCTGACCTTCGCCAGCAACGCTGCGCTGGGCGGCAGCTTTACCAACGGCGCCTTTGTCGCGCTGCATGGATCGTGGAACCGCAAGCCGGCTTCGGGCTACAAGGTGGTGTTCGTGCCGTTCGGTTCGGACGGCCAGCCTGCGGTCACCCGCAATGCCGAGGGCAGGGTCACTGGCGGTCTACCGGTCGATGTTCTGTCGGGTTTTCTGGGTGAGGACGGATCGGCTCGCGGTCGGCCCACCGACGTGACCATCGACAGCCGGGGTGCTTTGCTGGTCACCGATGACGTCGCGGGGATCATCTGGCGAGTGAGCAATCCCGCGATGCGCCCAAGGCCGGTCGAAACCGCTTCGCGTTGAGGGACTTACCCCTTCGCTATGGGGCAGGGGGAGGGAACGAAACCTGGGCATGCGGCGGAACCCGTGGCCTGTCTCAAGCGTAATTGTTGCATGAGCAAGAAGACAGACAAAGCACCACCCGCGCCGGACCAGACCGAGCTTTCAGAAAAGGCGCTGAACCTCAAGCAGGAGGGCGATCCGACTGAAGATGCGGAATATCTGCAGCATCAGACAGATACCGCTGGAGAGGGCCGCATCAGCGAGATGGGCAGTCACAATCCACCGATGGGTGCGTTGGAGGCCGAAGGCCATCGTCCGGTCCTCGAGCGTTCCAGAAAGGTAAGGTGAGCCCGCATGCTGATTCAATTTAACACCGACAATCGCATTACGGGCGACGAGGCCATGGCTGCAGAAGCCGAAGAGATCGTGAAATCGCGTCTCGACCGGTTTTCAAGCCGCCTGAGCAGGGTCGAGATTCATCTGGCCGACATCAATGGCCCGCGCGGGGGCAGCGATGATATCGTCTGCACGCTTGAGGCGCGGCCCGAAGGCGGCAAGCCGCTCACGGTCAAAGGCAATGCCGGACAAAGCGATTCGGCTATTCGCGACGCCGCAGACAAGATGCAGGCCATGCTCGAGACGCATTTCGGCAAGCTCAGAACCCACTGATTTTAACAAGCAGGTCTACTGGCTTCACATGCATGGCCTGAACCAACAAAAGGGGCGCTGTCACGGCAATGACAGCGCCCTTTTTTCGTGGCCCGAAGACGACCGATCCGATTACCAGATGCGGATGCGCTTTTCGGGCGGCAGGTACAAAGCGTCGCCCGGCTTGACGTCGAAGGCCTGGTACCATTCATTGAAATTGCGGACCGTGCCATTGGCGCGATAGTTTGGCGGCGAATGCGAATCGGTCTGCAGCTGCTGGCGCAGATACTCTTCGCGTGATTTGTTGCGCCATACCTGCGCCCACGCCATGAAGAAGCGCTGGTCGCCGGTCATCCCGTCGATCACCTTGTCTTCCTTGCCATCGAGATGGATCTTGTAGGCGCGGTAAGCCATCGACAGGCCGCCGACATCGCCGATATTCTCGCCCAGCGTCAGCGCGCCGTTGACGCAGGTCTTGCCGTCGTCGAGCGGGCACAGTGCGCTGTATTGCGCCACCAGGGCGGTGGTCAGCTTCTTGAAGTTGGCCTGATCTTCAGGCGTCCACCAGTCGCGCAGCACGCCATCGCCATCGGACTTCGATCCCTGATCGTCGAAACCATGGCCCATTTCGTGGCCGATGACTCCGCCGATCGCGCCATAGTTCACTGCCGGGTCCGCCGACAGGTTGAAGAACGGCGGTTGCAGGATCGCGGCTGGGAAGACGATCTCGTTACGCGGCGGCGAATAATACGCGTTCACGGTCTGCGGCAGCATGAACCACTCGGTCTTGTCGATCGGCTTGCCCAGCTTGGAGATGTTGTCCTTGTATCCCCAGGTCGTCGCGGCGATCACGTTGTCGAGCGCCTTGCCCGGCGCGATCGCCAGGCTGTCATAGGTCTCGAACTTTTCGGTATAGCCGATCTTGGGGGTGAACTTGGCGAGCTTGTCACGTGCCTCGACCTTGGTGGCTTCGCCCATCCAGTCGATTTCGACAAGGTTTGCCGCCATTGCCTTGCGCAGATTGCCGACGAGCTCGTCCATCGCCGCCTTGTTCTCGGCAGGGAAATAGCGGTCGGCGTAGATCTTGCCGACAATCTCGCCCATCGTGCCTTCGACAGCTGCGACACCGCGCTGCCAGCGTTCGCGCTGTTTCTGCTGGCCGCCCAGCACGGTGCCATAGAACGCGAAGTTGGCCTCATCGATGTCCGAAGGCAGAACGCTGGCGTTGGTCGAGAGGAAGCCTGCGGTCAGCCATGCCTGCCACGTCGCGATCGGCGCGGTGTTGGCGAGCTTGAACAGCCCGGGAATTCCGCTGCCCAGCTTGGCCGCCTGTTCGGGGGTCAGTTTTTCGGCGGCGAGCTCTTCAGCGGTGGGGGCAAGCTGACGGACGACGAACTCCTGCTGCCCGTCGACTCCGATCGTCTGCATGAAGGCTTCGACCGGGAAGCCACCGCCCAGCGCGACCATCTCGGCCTTGCTCAGCTTGTTGTAGGTAAGGTTGCGATTGCGTCCGACAGCGCGGTCCCAGTGCTCGGCTGCCATCGCCTTTTCGAGATCATAGACCTGTTGCGCGGTTGCTGCAGGGTCGGCGTATCCGGCCTTGCCCATCAGGAACGTCAGATACGTCATGTACCCTTCGCGGATCTTCAGATTGGCTTCGGAATCCACCAGATAATAGTCACGGTCGGGAAGGCCCAGGCCCGCCTGCGTCACCTGGAAGATATACTTATCGGTCTGCTTGCTATCAATATCGACAAAGCCGGCCACCGGGCTCCGGAAGCCGGGCGCGCCGAACAATTTGGCAAGGTCCTCGCGGGTCTTTGCGGCCTTGATCTTGTCGAGATAGGGCTGTGCGGGCGCTAGGCCTGCGGCATCGATCGCGGCAGTATCGAGATAGGCGTTGTAGAACGCGGCAACCTTGCCAGCACCGGTCATCGGATCGGGCTGGGTGGCGGCGAGCTCATCGATGATCTTGCGCACGCGCTGCTCGGACTTTTCTGCGAGCAGGGTGAACGCGCCATAGCGGGTGCGGTCGGCGGGCATCTCGAAGTTGTCGAGCCACTTGCCGTTGACATAAGCATAGAAGTCATCGCCGGGCTTGACCGCAGGGTTCATCAGTGAGGTGTCGATCCCCCAGTTGCCCCAGTAATCGCGCGCGGTGGTGACGATCCCTTCGGCATCGGCGGTGCCGTTCATCGAGGCGTCGCCAGCGGTTTCGGCATCGACCAGCAGGTCGATGTCAGGACCGGCGGCAGACGTGTCTTGCGCATTTGCCGGCGTTGCGGCCAACGCGATGAGCGCTGCCGATGCCAGCAGAATCGATTTTATCATGTGTAGCTCCCCTAAAGTCGGCTGAGCCCGCAGTACGGGCGGCCGCGACGATCCGCATCAGTGCGGGGCGCGGCGCTGCCAACAGTCTAGGGGGCGTCCGACAGGCGAGCAAAGCTTTTCGGCAGGCGACACGGCAGCATCGACCAACGGATGCACCGCCTTGGCGGCAACCGTGGAAGGTCGCCGCCAGAAGCGATGTACCGGATAGCCCGGATCGTCAGGCAGGCGCCATCAGGCAGGCGCCATCAGGCAGGCGCCATCAGGCAGGCGCCATCAGGCAGGCATGGCGATCGTCCGCTTACCGGGCTCAACGCTCAGGCTGGTGCTGCCGGCAAGATCGGTGCTGCGTTCGCGGATCGTGCGCAGTTTGTGCCAGTGCGCGGTGGCGCTGTCCTGGGTCAGCTGCAGTGTCATATAGCCGCGCGAGCTGGTGTCGGCCCATTTGAGCTGCGGGTTGGCGCGGACCAGCGCGCCTGCAACATCCTGGGGTGCGATCGTCGGTGCATAAGCTTCGAAGCCTGGTGAACTGATCGAATGGCCGGCGAACTCGACACCGGCGGGCTTGCCGCCTGCATCCAGATCAAAGCCCCAGCCGTTGTGGCTGTCACCCGATAGCACGACCAGATCGGCATCGGCGGCTTGCGCGGACTTGAGCAATGCCTCGCGCTGGACGGGATAGCCATCCCATGCGTCCATGTTGAACGGCAGGCCCGCCTTGCTTGCGGCCAGGCCCGCTGCCGAGCGGGTCCGCACGATCTGCGGCGCATCCTTGGGAACCCAGTCTGCGGTTTCCTGCGGCAGCTTGAGCGATCCCATCACGCACTGCTGCGCCCAGACCTGCCAGCGGGTGCCCGATGCCTTTGATGCCTTGAACTCGTCGCCCAGCCAGCGTGCCTGATCATCGCCCAGCATCCTGCGGGCAGGGTCGACCCATTTCTCGTCGCGGAACTTGGCAAGCGATGCGGCCATGTCGCCGCCACCGGCAAAGGCTTCGGCCAGTTCGGCGGGCTTGTCGCGACCCGACAGACGGCTTTCGGTGCGGATCAGTGTCGCCAGATTGCCGATCTGATAGCTGCGCCACAGGGTATCGGCAGGTGCCAGATCGGCGACCGGCATCCATTCGCGATAGACCTGCTCGGCAATCCGGCGGCGCGCCATGTAGTCGCCCTCGGTCTCGCTCTGATGGTTCTGCGCGCCCTCGCGCCAGGCGTCGTTGGCGATTTCGTGATCGTCCCACATCGCGATCATCGGCACCACCTGATGCAGCCGCTGCAGATCCGCATCGAGCCGATAGCTGGAATAGCGCAGACGGTAATCGGCGAGCGTCACCATCTCGTGATCGGGCTGCACGCTGCGCCCCGGCAGTGCCTGGCTGCGCGTGGGATACACGTCGAGACCGTATTCATAAAGATAGTCGCCGGTGTGGACGGCCAGATCGATGTCGTTGCGCCCGGCGGCGTGGGCATAGCCGTTGAACCAGCCAAAGGGCAGGTTGGAGCACGAGAACACACCGATGTTGAAGCCTTTGGTTTCACCGACTGGAAGCGTGCGGGTGCGGCCTGTCGGCGATGTGCTGCCGTCCGCAGCAACAAAGCGATAGAAGTACCAGCTGTCAGGCTTCAGCCCCGATACGGTAAGTTTGGCGATGTGATCGCGCGCGCCGCTGACGGTAACCGAACCGCCGCCGATGGGTTTTGCGAAATCGGGGGTAGGGGATATCTCTGCGGTCAACCGGGTGTCGCTATCGCCGACATAGCGGGTCCACAGCAGCACCGAGTCGCCCGAGGGTTCGCCGCTCGCGACGCCATGGGTGAAGCCGCGCCCGGCAAACAAAGCCTGCGCAGCGCCAGGGATCGACAGTGCCGCAAGGCCGAACGTGCCAGCCTTGATCAAGAGTCTGCGATCGATCTTCATGGTCATGGCACGGCATCTCCCTGGGTGTTTTTCCGCCCTCATCGGACGGCGCAGCCGCGTGATGATCAACTCTCGTGTCGTAGGTGTGACAATCCACCGAAATTTCGAAGATTACAGAAATATGACATTTAAATGTATTTCATGTGACATTGATATTGCATCGGTTGTCACACAAGCGTAGCTTTCCTCCTGTCACATCAGGAAAGGACCAATGACATGAACACCAAAGTTATCACATTCGCGGCTCTGGCCGCCCTCGGCATGGCTGCGCCTGGCTTTGCTCAGCCTGTGCAGAACCGGGTGGCGGCGACCGAAATCGGCTATGAAGCAGGATCGCTCGGCTATGCCGCGATGTTGCAGGGCAATTATTCGGCCGCTCTCGACCAGATGCAGGCCGCTGAAAAACAGGTTTCTCCGGCCGCCCGCCGCGATCCCGCACGGTTGATCAACATGGGTCTGGCTTATGCCAAGATGGGCGACACGGCTTCAGCTCGCGCACACTATCAGGCTGCGATCGATGCCCCGGGATCGTTTGATATCATTCTGTCCGACGGACGTGTGATGGACAGCCGCATTGCAGCGCGGCACGCTCTGCGCCGCCTCAATCAGGGCTATGCGCGCCGCTGATTGACGACACTCCTGCACGATCGAACATCACCGCCCGGTCGAACATGGTTCGGCCGGGCTTTTACATGGGCGAAGGCCTTATCGACGGGCAACGACCTCGACAGTTGTAAATTTGTCACCTGCTTACATATTATGCGCTTCATCCGATTGGCCGATTGACCGTCGAAGGCCGCATGCGAGGGGGCATCTGGCTTGGTGTCCAGACTAGAAACATAAATCTTTTAATATGTTAGCCGTCTTGTGCCACGCCCTGACGCGCCACTGTCACATAAGACTCCAAATTGTCATAATCCTGTCTTTGCGGTGTCATCGAAATAGCGCCGCAGGTTCATCTTGCCTGCCTATCTGCCCTCTCGAACGGCGTTCCAGGGGGTGGAATCAGCTCATCTCCGCTTCGTTCCTGAAAAGCCGACAGCAACGCCTGTCAAGATTTGCGGAGATTCCAAGATGCTTAATGCACGTGTTCGTTCGGTTCTGATGGCCTCGGCCGCAGCTTTGGTGGTGACCGCTTGCGGCGCAGACGACATCGCATCGCCCGGCGAGGGCGTTATTATCGTTCCGGCTCCGGCACCCGCCCCGGCCCCGACGCCTACTCCCACGCCCACCCCGACTCCGCCGGCCTTGGCGACGCCCGCAGCGGCATGCCCTTCGTCGGTCTTTACCGATCGTGGCACAATCTCAGGACCGACCGGTACCTATCGCAACTGCGAATTCCCCAGCCGGTTCACCGCGAACACCCAGGTCGCGCGCGCTCCTGGCGTGATCTATTCGATGGGCGGCCGCGTTGACGTGGGCACCGACCAGGGCCCCACCAGCACCGGTACCAACGTGATCCTGACGATCGATCCGGGCGTAGTCGTCTTTGCCAGCGGCGCGGCGTTCCTGGCCGTCAACCGTGGTAACCAGATCGACGCAGTCGGCACTGCAACCCAGCCGATCATCTTCACCGGCCGGCAGAACATCACCGGTGCAGCCACGGATGCGACTTCGCAGCTGTGGGGCGGCATCGTTCTTCTGGGTCGCGCACCGATCACCGATTGCCTGGCATCGGGCGCAACCCCCGGTACCGCTGCATGCGAGCGCGATACCGAAGGCACCAGCAACGCTCTGTACGGCGGTGCGTCGCCCGCAGACAGCAGCGGTCGCATGCGCTATGTGCAGATCCGCTATTCGGGCTTCGTGCTCGAGCGCAACAGCGAGCTGCAGGGCCTGACCCCATCGGGAACGGGCTCGGGAACCGAACTGCAGTACATCCAGGTCCACAACAGCTCGGATGACGGCATCGAAGTTTTTGGTGGACGCGGCAACGCCAAGCACCTGGTCATCACCGGCGCGGAAGATGACAGCTTCGATACCGATGTCGGCTACAAGGGCTTTGTCCAGTACATGATCGCCATCCAGCGTTCGGACATCGGCGACTCGATGCTTGAAATCGACTCGGACAACGCCAACGACGGCCAGACCCCGCGCCAGAACGTGCGGCTTTCCAACTTCACCTTCATCAAGAACGGCGACAACCGCGCTGGCAACAATGGCACAGCCATCCTCCTGCGCGGCGGTGCCGACTATTCGTTCTTCAATGGTGTGATGGTCAGCCCACAGTTGCCCTGCCTGGCCGTCAGCCGCGCCCAGACCGCTTCGACCACTGCCAACGCAGCCATCGATGAAGCTGGTGCTCCTGTGTTCCGGTCGGTGCAGTTCCAGTGCCCATCGGGTAACGCATTCAGCGGCCGCAACGGTGTCACGAACGAACAGGTCGCAGCCCTGTTCAACGCCGGGACGAATGTCAGCTCGACATTCTCGCCAACCCTGTCGGCCATCTACATCAATGGCAGCGCTGAAACCGCAATTACCGCCTTCGATGCCTCGACGATCAATCCGTTCTTCGACCGGACGACCTATATCGGTGCGGTTCGTGACGCGAACGATCGTTGGTTTGCGGGTTGGACCTGCAACTCGAACTTCGCCAACTTTGGGGCAACCAGCGGAAGCTGCACTTCTATCCCTGTGATTTGATCAAGCTAGTCTAAGGGTCGGGCCGGTCGGCTCGACCCCCCGAATTTATGGGGGTTTTTATGCGAATGCCGCTATCGTTTGCGGGCTCATTGTTACTGAGCACTGCACTTGTTGCTCCATCCAGCGCGTGGGCGCAATCAACCGATGCGGGGGCAGGTGTTTCCCCCACCCAGGACTCACAGCCCAGTCCTGATGCTGGTGAGGAAGATGTTGAGATTTCCGGTCCCGGCGCTGGCGGGCAGGAAATCGTCGTTCGCGGTCGGTTCATCCCCAACACGCTGCGCGCGAACACAGAAGTCGTCTCGGTGCTGTCATCGGCGGATATCGCGCGCACCGGCGAAGGCGATATTGCCGGGGCACTCGAGCGTGTCACCGGACTGAGCGTCGTCGGCAACGGTTTCGTGTATGTCCGCGGTCTGGGCGACCGCTATTCGTTGGCTTTGCTCAATGGCTCGCCGTTGCCAAGTCCTGAGCCGCTCAAACGTGTTGTTCCACTGGATATTTTTCCCACGAGCGTGATCGCATCATCGGTTGTCCAGAAGACGTTCTCGGCGAGCTACCCGGGTGAGTTCGGCGGGGGTGCCATCAACCTCACGACGATTGCGACCCCCAGCGAGCCGTTTTTCAACCTTTCGTTCAGCGTTGGTGGCGACACCGAAACCACCGGAAATCTCGGCTACACCTATTTCGGGTCGCGGACTGACTGGACCGGTTTTGACGACGGCACACGCGATATTCCGCCATTGCTGAACGCCGCGCTGAACAGCGGCCGCCCGATTTTGCCGGGCGCCGACTTCTCTCTGGACGAGTTGAAGGCCATCCAGCTCGAACTCGTCAATGCGCCAACCACAGTTTTGCAGCGCAACGACAATATTCCGGTCAACTGGTCGGCAGGGTTTTCGGGTGGGACGACGATCCCGTTCGGGGATTCCGAATTGGGGCTGATCGCTTCGGCCAATATCAGCAACAAGTGGCTGACCCGGCAAACGCTCCAGCAGACTGCGAGTACGCTTGATCTGTCGGGAACCCCTGCATCGGATTTCACCCGCGTCATCACGGATAACCGGATTGTTGTCAGTGGCCTGTTGGGTGCTGCGCTTGAATTTGGCGAGCACAAGCTGCGCTGGACCAACCTGTACATTCGGGACACGTTGAAGCAGGCACGCCTCGGCATCGGTACGAACATCAATACCTTCCAGACCGAACTTCTCGAGCAGGATACCGCTTGGTTCGAGCGCCAGCTGATCAACTCGCAGCTTGTAGGTGAATTCAAGTTCGACGCGCTCTCAGTGAACGCCAGAGGCGGGTACGCCAACTCTCAGCGGGAAGCGCCCTATGAGCGCGGGTTCACTTATGTCCGCTCGACGGTTGATGATCCCAATAACCCGCTTGGCCGCAAGTTCATCAATGACCTTGGCGGATCATCTCAGGGCGCGGCGTCGCTTGCATTTAGCGATCTCAATGAAGACCTGTGGTTCGGTGCGGTTGACCTTGCGTATGAATTGACGCCCGATATTACTGCTTCGGTCGGCTATGCTTACTCCGATGCATCGCGCAGTTCGGTTCGTCGTGCATTCCTGTATCGTGCACCTGGCATTCCAACCACCGTGCAGCAGCTGCGGCCTGACTTCCTGCTGTCTGATGCCAGCATCCAGCTGTATGATATCTTCCTGATCGAAACATCGGCGCAAGATGGAACGGCTGCGTTCCAGGCCGACCTCACGACCAACGCTGGCTATTTCCAGCTGCAGATCAATATGGCAGAGGGCCTGAACCTGAATGCTGGCGTACGTTATGAAGACGCCAAGCAGACTGTCGTGCCCGTCGATCTGTTCTCCAGCGGTGCCTCGGCCATCGTTCCGACGAACATCAACAACGATTATTTCCTGCCAACCGCGACGCTGACCTGGGAATTCCTGCCCGATATGCAGCTTCGCTTTAACGTGTCGAGCACGATTGCTCGTCCGCAGTTCCGTGAACTGATCGCGCAGGTTTTCCAGGACACCGACAGCAACCGTATCTTCCGCGGCAACCCCTCGTTGCAGGACAGCCGGCTGATCAATGCGGAAGCCCGGTATGAATGGTATTTTGATCGGGATCAGCGTTTGTCTGCTGCTGCGTTCTACAAATCGATCGATAATCCCATCGAAACGTTCACCTCCAACTCTGACAACCTTGTCAACTCGAGCTTCGCCAACGCTCCCAAGGCAACGCTGTATGGGGCCGAAATCGAAGCCGTTAAGTACTTCGACATGTCGAACTGGGTCGATGGATCGTTCTTTGCCAGCCGCCGTCTGCTGCTGCTGGCTAACTACACCTACACCCAGTCCGAGCTGAAGGTTGGTCCCAACGACGTGACCGTGGTCAATGGATTGAGTTCGGACGCGTCGAACTTCTTCATCGATGGTGCGCCATTGACGGGGCAGTCGGACCATCTGGTCAATCTGCAAATCGGCCTTGAAGACACTGAACGGTTATCGCAGCAGACGCTTTTGCTGATCTATAACAGCGATCGCGTCACCAGCCGTGGTCCTTCGGGACAGCCCGACATTTTCGAACGTCCAGGTCTCAGGCTTGATTTCGTTGTCCGGCAGGGCATCCGTCTGGCAGGGGTCGACGCCGAGTTGAAATTCGAGGCGCGCAATATCACCAGAACGAAGTATCAGGAATTGCAGGAAGTCGGCGACAACCGGATATTCTACAACCGGTACGATCTGGGTGCTTCCTACAGCATCGGGTTGACTGCAAACTTCTAACCTACCCAAGTTCGGTCGTATCGGATCGACGTCAAAGGGGCCGGCGCAATACCGGCCCCTTTTTTCGTGGGGATTGTGGCAACAGACCTATACTTCGCAATTCAAAATTATGTCATATACCTGTAATCCAACCGTCATGCGCTGCGCCTAGCAGCGTGTCAGGGCCAAGGGGATCGGCCCGCGAAGGGGAATGATTCGTGGCATCAGCGGCCCATTCTGGCGCGCAGACGGGCCTTGGTGCTTCCCTTTCCCGATTCCGGTCGGCAAGGTTTGCGCGCTCAGACAACGGTTTTGCCAGGTTTCTTCCGGTCGGCCTGTATGGCTGGCTGCGGGCGCTGCTGGTTCTGGCGCTGATCATCCAGCTCGCGCGGCTCATCTGGACGGTCGTGACCCCGATTGCACCGCTGGGCGACTGGCAGGCGCGCACCGCCAATGTGATGTCGGCCCCTTCGCGTGCGGCCTTGTTCGCCAGTTTCGATGGATTCGATCGCGCCGCGGCTGCCACAGGCGATGCCAGCGCGGCGGTGACCTCGCTCGATCTGACGCTGTACGGCCTGCGGATGAACGAGGCTTCGGGCGGCGGCTCGGCGATCATCGCCGGATCTGATGGCGTCCAACGCAGCTATGATGTCGGCGAGGAGGTCGCATCGGGCGTGACACTGGTACAGGTGCTGTTCGATCACGTCGTGCTTGAGCGGGGTGGATTGCGCGAGAGCCTGTTCATCGATCAATCGGTCCCGGCAGATACGGTAGGTGACACTGCGGCTGCACCCGCCACCGGCGCGCAGCCGCTGCCCGTGGTGCAGGCAGGCCCGCTGACCGCCGAGGCGATCACTGCCGGGATTAGCTTTGCGCCGCGCACCGAAAACGGTCGCGCGACCGGGTTTGCGGTCACCCCCAAGGCCGATGGTGCGGTGTTCGCGCAGGCCGGGTTCAAACCCGGTGATATCGTCGTTGAAATCAATGGCCGCAAGGTCAGTTCCGTTGCAGATGGCGCGGCGCTGGCAGGGCAGCTTCGCCCCGGAGCCCGGCTGTCGTTGCTTGTCGAGCGCGGCACCGAGACCCTTCCCATCGCGCTGATCATCCCGGAACCATGAAAAAACACATTTCAACTTTGGCGCTCTGCGCCGCGCTCGCCCTTGCACCGATGGTGACAGGGCCTCTGGCCGCGCAGCACAGCCTGAACGTCCGCGATGCCGATGTCCGTGCATTTATCGAGGATGCAGCCTCGGTCACCGGCCGAACGTTCATCATCGATGGCCGGGTGCAGGGCAAGGTTTCGGTGGTTACCGACCGGCCCTTGAGCCGCAGCGAGTATTTCGAGGTATTCCTCTCGACCCTGCGCGCCAACGGGCTGATCGCGGTGCCGACCGCGAATGGCGCGTACCGCATCCAGCCGACCGATGGCGCAGCCTCTGCTCCGGGCCGGGTCGGCAGCCGTGGTGGACAGAACGAGTTCGTCACCGAAGTCTTCCGTCTGCGCGCGATCGATGCCACCACTGCGGTGGAAACGTTGCGGCCATTGGTCAGCCGTGAAGGGTCGATCACCGCCAACCCCAGCGGCAACAGCCTGGTTGTCGCCGATTATGCCGACAACATCCGCCGCATCCGCGCGCTGATCGGCCAGATCGACCGCGACAACGCGACCACGCAGGTGATCACGCTCAACCATGCTGGCGCGCGCGAAATCGCGATGACGCTGCAGCAGCTCAGCCCCGCCCCCGGTGGCGGCGCGGAAGGCGGCGGGGGCGGGGCGCCTCTGGTCTCGGTGGTCGCGGTGGACAGCAGCAACTCGGTCGCCCTGCGCGGTGACGCGCCGACCATCGCCCGGCTGACTGCGATCGCCCGCGAACTGGATGCGCGCGCCGCCAATGGCAGCGAGATCCGCGTGATCTGGCTTGATTATGCCGACGCCCAGCAGTTGGTACCCGTGCTGCAGATGATGGCGGGTGGACAGGCCAATGGCGGCGGGATGCAGCCCTTGTCGGCGGCCTCGGTCGCGCCTCAGATCGCAGCAGCAGGTGGCGCGGCCCCCGCAGCCGCGTCAGGCCCCGTTGGGGGGGCAGTGGCGCTCTCCAATGGTCGTGGTCAGGCGATCATCACGCGCTATGAAGGCGCGAATGCTGTGATTATCGCTGCGCCGGTGGACGTCCAGCGATCTTTGTCCGAGCTGGTACGGCAGCTCGATATCCGCCAGGAACAGGTGCTGGTCGAGGCGATCATCGTCGAGATTTCGGACCGGGTCGCACGCGAGCTGGGTGTACAGTTTCTGATCGGCGGCAAGGACATTCCGTTCCTGGTCACGCCGTTCTCCAACGTCACGCCCAATATCCTGGATATCGCAGGCGGCATCCTCGCCAACGAGCTCGATCAGACGACCACGGTCCTCAACGGCAATGTCGTCACCACCAGCACCAACAGCGCGACCGGGGATTTCCTCCGCCAGAACGCTGCCAACCGCATCCTTGGGGCGCGTGGCGGCTATTCGGGCTTTGCTGCAGATATCGGCAACAACCGCGTGCTTGGTGCGATCATCAACGCGGTCCAGGAGGACAGCGAGTCGAACATCCTGTCGACGCCCTCGCTGACGGTAAACGACAATGTGCAGGGCTCGATCCTGTTCGGTCAGGAAATCCCGATCAGCACCGGCGAGGCACTGTCGGACAATTTCGACAACGCCTTCCGCACCATCCAGCGGCAGAATGTCGGTATCGAGCTCGAGGTGAAGCCGCAGATTAATGCAGGCAATCAGGTCAAGCTCGACATCCGGCAGGAGGTCAGCTCGATCGCCGGGCCGGTGAGCAACGACTTCAACGAGCTGATTATCAACAAGCGCGAGGTCAAGACCACGGTCACGGTCAAGGACCGCGAGATCATCGCCCTTGGTGGCCTGCTCGACGACAACGAGCGTCGGACGATCCAGAAGATCCCGTTGCTGGGCGATATCCCGATCATCGGCGAGCTGTTCAAATCGCGCGGGCGCGAGCGGACCAAGACCAACCTGATGGTGTTCATCCGCCCGACCATCCTGCGCACCGCCGAGGATGCACAGGCGATCGCCGCGCGCCGGTACAACTATGTCCGCGCGGCGCAGGTCGAGTTCAACCCCAAGGTCGAGCCTTCGATCGACGCCATCGTGCGCGATTATCTGGGCGCCAACGTTCCCGTCGCGCCGCCTATCGGCCCGAACGACCAGGTTATCCTGCCGCGCGCGATGCCCAACAGCGGCCCGCTGGATAGTACCACCTTGCCTCCCAGCCAGCCGGGCCAGGGCGCTGTTGATGGTCAGGGCGAGCTGCCACCTTTGCGGGGAGACCAGCCATGAAGATCCGCAAGGGCAATACAGCCGAGGCCGCGCCCGATCTCGCAACAGTCGATGCACCGCTGGACCTGTCGGTCAACCGCAGCCTGGCACGGATGATGCTCGACATCCCTTATGGCTTTGCCCGCGACAACGGCGTGGTGATGCTGGGAGAGGCCGATGGGCGGCTCAAGGTCGCGCTGCGCGAAGGCGCGGACCCGATCGTGCTGCTCGAGGTGCGGCGCTATCTGGCGATATCGTTCGATGTCGAGATGGCTCCGGTGGCGCAGTTCGAACGGTATCTGTCGGATCATTATGCGGTCGAGGGCAATGCCGCGGCGATGGCGAGTTCGATGAACATCGATGGCAGCGATCTGGAGATGCTGGCGAGCGACCTGCCCAGCGCCGAGGATCTGCTCGACAGCGCCGACGATGCGCCCGCGATCCGGCTGATCAACGGCGTGATCGCCGAGGCGGCACGGCAGGGCGTCTCGGATATCCATATCGAGCCTTACGAGACCGGCCTGGTCATCCGCATGCGGATGGACGGCGTGCTGCAGGAAAAGCTGCGGATGCCGCCCAATGTCGCGCCGGTGATCGTCAGCCGCATCAAGGTGATGGCGCGGCTCGACATTGCCGAACGCCGCATCCCGCAGGATGGCCGAATCGGGCTGACCATCGGCGGCAAACTGCTCGACGTGCGCGTCTCGACGCTGCCCAGCAGGGCAGGGGAGCGCGTCGTGCTGCGTCTGCTCGACAAGGAAAACGCCAACATGGATCTGGGGCTGCTGGGCATGAGCCCGCGCACCCACAAGATCCTCGCCGAGGCACTGTCTGAGCCCAACGGCATCGTGCTGGTCACAGGGCCCACCGGGTCGGGCAAGACGACAACGCTGTATTCGTGCCTCAAGCAATTGAACGATGGTTCGCGCAACATGCTCACCGTCGAGGATCCGGTCGAATACGCGATCGAGGGCGTCGGCCAGACCCAGGTCAATCCCAAGGTTGGGCTGACCTTCGCTGCGGGTCTGCGCGCGATTCTGCGCCAGGATCCCGATGTGGTGATGATCGGCGAAATCCGCGATCATGAGACCGCCGAGATTGCGGTGCAGGCCTCGCTGACCGGGCATCTGGTGCTGTCGACCGTCCACACCAACGATGCGATCGGCGCGATCACCCGGATGCGCGACATGAAGATCGAGCCGTTCCTGCTCGCCTCGACGCTGCGCGCGGTGGTGGCGCAGCGGCTGGTGCGGCGGCTGTGCCCCGAATGCCGCGAGCCGGTGCAGGCCGATGGCTCGCTCGCCTCGCTGCTCGGCTTCGACAAGGGCACCGTGGTGTATCGCCCAGTCGGCTGCGATTCGTGCAACCAGACAGGCTTTGCCGGCCGGATCGGCGTGTTCGAGGCGGTGCGGGTCGACGAGACCATCCGCCGCCTGATCAACGATGGCGGCGACGAGGCGATCATCTCGCGGCACGCCTTCCTCAACGCGCCCAACCTGGGTTCCGCAGCGCGTGAACTGGTCCGCACCGGGCAGACGACGGCAGAAGAGGCGATCCGCATATCAAGGCGCGAGGCCGAGCCGGTGCCCGAAACGGCCAATGGCTGACTTTGCCTATAAGGTGATTGATGCGGCCGGGCGCGAACGGCAGGGGCGCATCAGCGCGCCCTCCGATGCGCAGGCGCGCGCTGCGTTGATTCGCAAGGCATTCCACATCATCACCGTGGCGCCTGCGCCGCCGCGCAAGGCGCTGATTTCACAGCGCACCGCACGGCTCAGCCCCAAGCAGTTGACGCTGTTCACCCGGCAGATGTCGTCACTGATGAGCGTCAGCCCGCTCGAAGAGGCGCTGCGCACGATCAGCCGCCAGACCGAAAAGGCCAACGCCCGCGATGTGCTGATCAACGTCCACGCAGGGGTGATGGAGGGCCAGTCGCTCGCCGAATCGATGGCGCGCGAGCCGCGCAGCTTTCCGCCGCTGTTCCGCGCGATGATCAGTGCGGGCGAAAGCTCTGGCTCGCTGCCGGTGATCACCGAGCGGCTCGCCGCCCTGCTCGAGCAGCAGGCCGAGGTGCGCGGCAAGATCATCGGAGCGCTCGCCTATCCGATCATCCTGACCCTTGTGGCGTTCGGCGTGGTCGCGGGCCTGATGATCTCGGTGGTACCGCGCGTGGTCGAGCAGTTCGACAATGCCGCGACCCAGCTGCCGCTGATCACCCGGATCGTCATCGGCATTTCGGATTTCCTGAGCAACTGGTGGTGGGCGCTGTTCATTCTGACCGTGATCGCCGGGATCGCCTTCTGGCGTGCGATGCAGGTGAAGGCGTTCAAATACCGCTTCGATGGCATGCTGCTCAAATTGCCACTGATCGGGCGGCTGATCCGCGACATGAACGCCGCCAAGCTCGCGCGGACGCTGGCGACGATGGTGCACAGCCGGCTGCCGCTGCTCGAAGGCATGAAGCTCACCACGCGTACGGTGCGCAATGCGGTGCTGCGCGAGGCGCTCGAAGAGGCGGTCGAATCGATCCGTTCGGGTGGGTCGCTATCGGGTGCGCTCAGAAACGCGGGCACGTTTCCACCACTTCTGGTATATCTCGTTGCCAGCGGCGAGAGCGCGGGCCAGCTCGATACGATGCTCGAGCGCGCCGCCGATTATCTGGAGCGCGAGTTCCAGAACTTCACTTCCACCGCGATGGCGCTGCTTGAGCCTGCGATCATCGTGGTCATGGGCGGGGTGGTCGCCTTGATCATCTTGTCGATCCTGCTGCCGATCCTGCAGCTTCAGAACCTGACTGGCTTATGAGGAACATCATGTTGAAATCTATGTGGAACCCACTGCTGTTTTCCGGCGAAAGCCGGAATCGAGGGGCGAGATTGCGCCTGGCTGCTCTGGGCTCCGGCTTTCGCCGGAGAACGGGCAAGGACAGCGAACGCGGCTTTACCCTTGTCGAACTGATGGTGGTGATCTTCATCATCGGCCTGCTGGCGACTGTGGTCGTCATCAACGTGCTGCCCAGCCAGGACCGCGCAATGACCGAGAAAGCGCGCAGCGACATCGCGACATTGAGCCAGGCGCTTGAAATGTACCGGCTCGACAACCTCGCTTACCCCGGATCTGCCGAGGGACTGAACGCACTCGTCACCGCACCGCCGACGCTGGCGCAGCCGGGACGCTATCGCAGCGGCGGCTATATCAAGACGCTGCCGCAGGATCCCTGGGGCCGACCGTACCAGTACACCAGCCCCGGCACGACCGGCGCGTTCGATCTGTATTCGCTGGGCGCAGACGGCGCACCGGGCGGCGAGAACGAGAATGCGGATATTACTGCCGATGGGCTTTGACTCCCTAAATCCTCCCCTAGCTTGCTGGGGGAGGGGGACCGTTCGCGCAGCGAATGGTGGAGGGGCAGCAGGATCGTGCCAATGAAAACGATGTGCGCCTCGCTTCCCCTCCACCCCCGACCTTCGGTCGGCGGTCCCCCTCCCCGAGACAAGCTCGGGGAGGATTTGGTTGCGGCATGGGCCCCTGCCTGCGCAGGGGCGCTTCCGCGCAAGCGCGAAAGCGGCTTCACCCTGATCGAGCTGATGGTAACCCTGTTCATCATCGGCCTGGTCGCAGGCGCGGTGGTGCTGTCGCTCCCCGGAGACAGCGCAGCACTGTCCGAGGACGCCGACCGTTTTGCTGCCCGCGTCGCGGCGGCGCGGGATGAAGCCATCGTGAGTGCGCGGCCGATCGCGGTGTGGATCGCGCCTTCGGGCTATGGTTTCGATGCGCGGCAGGACCGGCAATGGGTGCCGCTCAATGCGCGCACGCTCGCCAACCGTGACTGGAAGCCGGGAACGGTTGCGACGATCGAGGGCGACGTTGCGCAGAATGCCGCGCCGCCGGGGACCGACCCCGCCTCTGCGCCGCCCTCGCGGGCCCGCTTCTGGTTCGATGCCACCGGCCTTCCCAACTCCCCGGTGGAGGTGGTGCTGTCACGCGGGGTGAACAGCGACCGGATCATCATCAGCGCGACCGGCGAAGTCGGCCGACCGCAATAATCACCGCCAGCGCAGGTTCTCGCGACCCAGCTGGTCAAGCCGGGTCACCCCCATCAGCTTCATGCCCCGCTCGATCTCACTGCGCAGATTGCCCAATGTCCGCTCGACCCCGCGTTGGCCGCCGGCGGCAAGCGCATAGAGATACAGTCGCCCGCCCGAACACGCCTTCGCGCCGACGCTCAAGGCTTTCAGCACATGCGTGCCGCGGGTAATGCCGCCATCGCAGATCACCTCGATCCGGTCGCCGACCGCATCGACGATCTCGGCCAATTGATCGAACGGCGCGCGGCTGCCATCGAGCTGGCGTCCGCCATGGTTGGAGACCATGATCGCGGTCGCGCCAATGGCCACGGCACGGCGGGCATCCTCGACGCTCATGATCCCCTTGAGGCAGAACGGGCCGCCCCATTGTTTGCGGATGTCTTCGGCCATCGCCCAGTCCATCGACTGGTCGAGCATGGTGTTGAAATAGTCCGCCACCGAGATTGCCGCGTTGGTTCCGGCGGCAATATGGCTTTCGAGGTTGGGCAGCGAGAACCGCTCGCGCCCCATATAATTGAGCGACCAGCCGGGATGCGTCGCAAAGCTCATCGCTGAACCGGGGGTCAGCCGGGGCGGTGAGGTGAAGCCGGTGTGCAGGCAGCGTTCGCGCTTGCCCGAGACGATGGTATCGACGGTGAGCGCCAGCGCATCGAACTTCGCTACCTTCGCCGCTTCGATCAATGCCGCGTTGAGGCCCTTGTCCTTGTGGACATAGAGCTGGAACATTTTGGGGCTGGAAATGCTGTCGCCGATCTCGGCGAGGCTGACCGTGGCGAGCGAGGATATGCCGAAGAAGGTGTTGAACTTCTGCGCAGCCGCACCGACCGCCTTTTCGCCGCGCCAGTGGAACAATCGCTGCAGCGCGGTCGGCGAGAGAAACAGCGGCATGTCGATCGTGCGGCCCATCAAGCTGGTCGACATGTCGATATCGGCCACGCCCGTCAGCACATTGGGGACGAGATCGCAGTCCTCATAGGCCGCCGTGTTGCGGCCTCGGGTCACCTCGTCATCGGCGGCGCCATCAATGTAATGAAACACCGGATAGGGCAGCTTCCTGCGCGCCAGTTCGCGAAAATCATCGACCGTATGGCAATCGGCCAGCCGCCGAACCGGAAAACGTCGCATTCGTATGTGCCCCCAACTGTCAGATCCTCCCCGGAACGGGGAGGGGGACCGCGAAGCGGTGGAGGGGCAGCCGGATTGCGTACCCCGTCGGACACATCACCCGGGCGCTTCCCCTCCGTCTCGCCTGCGGCGAGCCACCTCCCCTAAAGGGAGAGGATTTTGAAGCAAGTTACTTCATGCTCGCAGCGATGGGCGCTGAAGGGTATTTGCAGCCGCGCTGGTGGCCAATCCCCTTGAGGAAGCTGCGGCGAACCACACCTGCATAGACCGCCGAATTGTACCGGCGTTCCTGTGCTGCTGCGCCGGAAATCTCGCGGATCACCTGGCGGAAGGGGATGATCGAGTTGACGATCAGCCCACCGACCTTGCCGGCGGTATCCTTGCGCTTGTCATCGCGGGTGGCTTCATAGGGCGCATCGAGGTCTTCGCCGAGCACTGCATCCATGTCGCCGATCGCGCTGCGGATCTGGGCGCACGTCTTGAGCCCGGCCAGCGAGTAGGGCTTGTCCTGGATGGCGATCAGGTTTTCGGGGATGTCCTTCTTGTCGATGCCGACATCCTGCACCGGCTGACTGACGACGCCTTCGGCCACCCGTTCGGTCGATCGCGGGCCGTTTGCGCCAGGGTTCTGCGCACTGGCGGGCAGAGCGCCGGCAACAAATGCAAGGCTGACAAGAGTGATGACGGTGCGGCTCATGGATCTACCCCTCGTTTCGGCATCAACAGTGGACACCCTTGGCTTCGCAAACGCTTGGCAACGCAAAACGATGCGTGCCCTTATAATCTCGTCGCGCTGAATGTATCGCACTGCGCAGGATCGCCGGTGTTCAACCCTTTTGCCAGCCATGCCATACGCTGCGCCGATGTACCATGGGTGAAGCTTTCAGGCACCGGACGGCGACCGGCGGCCTTCTGCAGCGTATCGTCGCCGATCGCGCTGGCGGCGGTCATTCCCTCCTCGATATCGCCCGGCTCGATCCGGCTCCGGTTGCGCGCCGCCCAGACCCCGGCATAGCAATCCGCCTCAAGCTCCATCCGTACCTGCAGCTCGTTGCCTTTCGCCTCGCTCGCGCGGCTTTGGGCGCGGCGGACATCGGCCGAGCGGCCACTGATCGTCTGGATATGATGGCCGACCTCGTGCGCGATCACATAGGCCTGCGCGAAATCGCCCGACGCCCCGAACCGGGTGGCGAGTTCGTCGAAGAAGCTGGTGTCAAGATAGATGCCGTTGTCGGCGGGGCAATAAAAGGGCCCCATCGCGCTTTGCGCCGCGCCGCAGCCCGACTGGCCGTTGCGATCGTAAAAGGTCAGAGTTGCGGGCTGATAGGTCTGCCCCTGTGTCTTGAACAGCGCGCCCCAGGTGTCCTCGGTGCTCGCCAGAACCTGGCAGCTGAACTTGCTCTTTTCGTCGACCGCGCAACTTTGCGCTGCATTCTGGCCGCCAGCTTGCGTCTGTACCGGAGCACCGTCGGTCATCCCGCCGCCCTGGATCAATTCCATCGGGTTGACCCCGAACACCAGAGCCGCGATCCCCAGGATGATGATCGTTCCAATCCCCATCTTGCCGCCGCCGATAGGGAAGCGCGGGCCACCCCCGCCGCCACCGCGCTGATCGGATATGTTGTCGCTGGTGCGATAATCGTCGAGCTTCATGACCGGTGGGGCTCCTGTCCTGCGGTGGCTGGTTGTTTACGCCGCATCGCTTGATTTGGTAGCACCGTTTTTTTACGCCATTTGCGTTATTGTGCGCTGCGGCATAGGGTTGGTGCCAAAGGGCGTGCACGCACGCGATCAGACAAGGATAGTTTATGCCGGGCACTCAAGAGCCGCTGGATACCCATTCTGCTGCGGTCCCGCTGCCGGAAACCGTGGCTCTGGTGCTGCAGGGCGGGGGCGCACTGGGTTCTTATCAGGCAGGGGTTTTCAGCGAACTGGTGCGGCAGAACGTCCGGATCGACTGGGTTGCGGGGATCTCGATCGGCGCGATCAATTCGGCGATCATCGCGGGCAACGAGCCGCACCTTGCCTGCACAAAGCTGCGGGAGTTCTGGGAGCTTGTAACCTCGGGAACCGTGGACTTCTCCTTTGGAACCAGTGATTACTGGAGCGAGTTCAACCATTTCGCAGGTGCTGCCATGGCAGCGACCGTGGGTGTCCCGGGCTTCTATCGGCCTCACACGCTGCCGCCGTCCCTTGCCTGGCCAGGGACGCCGGCTGCGGTCAGCATGTATGACACCACCCCGATGATCGAGACGCTCAACCGGTTCATCGACTGGGACCGGCTCAACAACGGTCCGGTGCGCTTTTCGGTGGGCGCGGTGAACGTCGAATCGGGTAACTTCTATTATTTCGATACCCGCGATCCTCACGGACGACAGGCTATCGACGCACGCCACATCATGGCATCGGGCGCGCTGCCGCCAGGGTTTGCGCCGATTGAGATCAACGGCAAGCACTACTGGGACGGCGGCTTAGTCAGCAACACGCCGCTTGCCTATGTGCTCGACAACCAGGACAGCGACATGCTCGCCTTTCAGGTCGATCTGTTCCCGGCGCGCGGCGCCTTGCCCACCAAATACGCCGACGTGATGAGCCGCGAAAAGGACATCCGCTATTCCAGCCGCACCCGGCAGGTCACTGATTATTACATGAAGCTGCGCAAGGAGCATGAGGCGCTGCGCAACGTGCTGGCAATGCTGCCCCCCGAAATGGCGTCTTCGCCCGATGTCGAGCGGGTCCGCGCGCTGGTCGAGGACAATGCGGTCAACATCGTTCATCTGATCTATAACGTGCAGAAATGGGAAAGCGGGATGCGCGACTTCGAGTTTTCGCGCTCGACCATGAACATGCACTGGGATCAGGGCATCGAGGCGGTGCAGGCGGTGTTGCGCAAGGGCGATCTGCTCGCGCAGAACATCATGAACGGCAAGACCGCGACCTTCGATCTGGCCCCGCACCGTTGAGGCGATGCGCGGGTCTTCCGCAAACCTTTTATTTCGTCACCCCCGCGAACGCGGGGGTGACGCTTCTGTGCCCCTGTGGCGCGATAAAGCGGGATTCCCGCGTCCGCGGGAATGACGGGCCTGGGGTTGAAACCCGTTGGCCTTCAGCGTTCTAGCCGCTAGCCTCCCCGTCAAACATCTGTCTGGGGAGACACTCATGAAGGTCGCACATCATCTGGCCCGTTCGCTTGCCGCATCCGCGCTGGCGCTTGGCCTGGTCGCAACGGCGCATGCGCAGGATACCATTCGCAGCGATATCGCCGCCGACATGCCCGGGCTGATGGAGATCTACCGCGATCTGCACGCCAACCCCGAACTCAGCTTCCAGGAGGTCAAGACCGCCGCCAAGCTTTCCGCCGAAGCACGCAGGCTGGGCTTCGAGGTGACCGAAGGCGTCGGCAAGACCGGCGTGGTTGCGGTAATGAAGAACGGGCCTGGTCCGGTGGTGATGCTGCGCGCCGATATGGACGGGTTGCCGGTGGTCGAGCAGACGGGCCTTGCCTATGCCAGCAAAGTGCGCGCGATGAGCCCAGCGGGGATCGAGACCGGGGTGATGCACGCCTGCGGGCACGACACCCATATGACCGGCTGGGTCGCTACCGCGCGGCAGCTGGTCAAGCGCAAGGCCGAATGGTCGGGTACCCTGGTGATGATCCTGCAGCCGGCTGAAGAAATCGGCTCGGGCGCGCTGGCGATGCTTGAGGACGGGCTCTACACGCGGTTTCCCAAGCCGCAATATGTGCTGGGCTTCCATGACGCCGCGCAGGCGCCCGCCGGCTTCATCGGCTACACCCCGGGCTTTGCGCTCGCCAATGTCGACAGCGTCGATATCAAGGTGAAGGGGCTGGGCGGACATGGCGCCTATCCGCAATCGACCAAGGACCCGATCGTGCTCGGCGCGCGGATCGTCACCACGCTGCAGACGCTGATCAGCCGCGAGCTTGATCCGCAGGATGCCGCTGTCGTTACCGTCGGCAGCTTCCAGGCGGGTGCCAAGCACAACATCATCTCGGACGAGGCGACCTTGCTGCTGACGGTGCGCAGCTATTCGGACGAGACACGCGCCAAGATCCTCGAGGGGATCAAGCGCATCGCCAGGGGCGAGGCGATCGCCGCCGGGGTTCCCGACGACAAGATGCCCATGGTGACGATGAGCGACACCTTCACGCCTGCGGTCTTCAACAGCCCCGATTTCACGCAGGAGCAGGCCGCATATCTCAAGACGCGTTTTGGCGAGAAGCGCGTCGAGCAGGTTGCGCCATCGATGGGCGGCGAGGATTTCAGCCGCTTCTACCGCGCCGATCCGGACAATATCACCAGCCTGATCTTCTGGGTCGGCGGGGTCCCGGTCGAGGAATACACCAAGGCCAAGAAGGAGGGCATCGAGATGCCCTCGCTGCACAGCCCGTTCTGGGCGCCCGAGGCCGATACCGTGATTGCCACCGCCGCCGAGGCGATGACCGCTATGACGCTCAAGCTGATGGCAAAATAACGCCGGTCAGGGCACCTGGATCAGATCAGCTGCGGCTGGCGCTCGGTGGCCCTGCTGCCGACGCCGGGCAGGTTGAGCGCGGAGACCATCTCGCGCAGTTCCTGCCGCGCGATGATGTGGCTGGTGCCGAGATCCGCCAGATGGCCCTTGTCGAGCAAGGTCAGCCCCGAGGGGAACAGCTCGCGATAAACCACGCGTTCGGACAGGCCCTGAACATAGCGGAAGCCGACCCGCTTGGAGAGTTCGGCGAGCGCGGCATCAAGGCGACGCTTGTTGCGGGCATCGGTCTGCTGGGTGCGGTTGCGCAGTACCACCCAGTCGATCTCGACCCCGTCGGTCTTGGCGCGCGCCTTGCGCGCCTCCCAGATCAGCTCGGCATAGAAGCTCAACCGACGGACCTTGAAGTTTTCCGGATCGACCTGTCCGATGAGGTCGAAATCGACGAAACTGTCGTTGAGCGGGGTCACCAGCGTATCGGCGCGGGTAGCGACGAAGCGGGCGAACTTGTCGTCACGGCCGGGCGTGTCATAGACCAGAAAGTCGCAATCGTCGGCCATGCCTGCGACCATCTTTTCCAGCCGCGCCTGGCTGTCGTCCTGAAACACTTCGAACTTGGGCGTGGGCAGCGTGATGCCCCGACGTTCCTGCGTGGCGGCGCGGTTTTCGAGATAGCGGTGCAGCGTGCGCTGGCGAGGATCAAGATCGATCGCGCTGACCCGGAACCCCAGATAGGACAAAGCGACGGCTACATGCACCGCGCTGGTCGATTTTCCGGTGCCGCCTTTTTCGTTCGCAAACACGATATGGTGGGCGGACGCCTTGCGCGTCATCATGTCCATGGTTTTTCCAGCCTCTTCCAGCAGGCGGGCGAATGTGCCAGTGCTGCCTAGTGAATCGCGTGCGGATCATCCCGCACCCCCAATGCGGCGTTCCCTATCGGAGGCTTTACCAAGGTGCAAATCATACGTCGGGTTGACAGGTTGCGGACGGCGGTCTCGCTGCTCAAGCAGCAGGGCGGGCAGGTGGCGTTGGTCCCGACGATGGGCGCGCTCCATGCCGGGCATATGCAACTGGTCAAGGAAGCAAAGCAGCGCGCCGACCATGTTGTCGCATCGATTTTCGTCAACCCGATGCAGTTCGGCGCGAACGAGGACCTTGATGCCTACCCCCGGCAGGAAGATGCCGATGCCGCGATGCTGAGCGAGGCAGGCGTCGCGATCCTGTGGGCGCCCGATGTCGACCAGGTCTATCCGCCAGGCTTTGCCACCAGCGTCAGCGTGACCGGGATCAGCGATGGCCTGTGCGGGGCGGCGCGCCCCGGGCACTTCGATGGCGTCGCCACCGTGGTCGCCAAGCTGTTCAACCAGGTCCAGCCCGATATCGCGCTGTTCGGCGAGAAGGATTATCAGCAGCTCGCCGTCATCCGGGCGATGGCGCGCGATCTCAACTTCGGGCTCGATATCATCGGGGTACCGACGGTGCGCGATCCCGATGGCCTCGCGCTGTCATCGCGCAACGCCTATCTGAGCGCAGAGCAACGCGCCGCCGCTGCCATGCTTCCGCGCGCGATGCAGGCAGGGATCGCGGTGATCGAGGCGGGCGGGCCGGTGGGCGAAGCGACCCGGGGGATCGAACAGGCGTTGCTGGCGGCCGGATTTGCCTCGGTCGATTATGTCACTTTGGCCGATGCGGTGACGCTCGAGCCGGTCGAAAACGCCGACCGTCCGGGGCGTTTGCTGGTCGCCGCGCGGATCGGCGGCACTCGGCTCATCGATAATATGGCCGTAAACGCGCGGTAATGTAAAACTTCTGGCATGGTTACTGCCGGATTAACCGTTTCTTCATCGCTTTTTTCCACTCTCCGCAATGTCGGATCAACCGGCCATGCAAAGAGGGGCATGAGTGATGGCTAACAGTCTGAAGTCCGCAACGTTTCTGGTCGAAAGCAAGCTGGCTGCCGCCGCGCACGGGGACATCAACGCCTATTTCGATCTGGGGGTGGCGTTTTCCACCGGAGGCAGCGGCGTCAACGTCGATCTGATCGAGGCGCACAAATGGTTCAACCTCGCCGCCGTGAAGGGCCATCAGGAAAGCCAAATGTGCCGCGCGGAGATTTCCGAGGAAATGACCGCACGCCAGATCGCCGAAGCCCAGCGCGAAGCCCGCGCCTGGCTCCAGCAGATCGCAGCCCGCGCCGCCTGACCTATTGCGCTGCCGGTTTGCGGTAGCGCTCGAACCAGGCGATGATCGCCGAGGCCTTGGCCGCGCTTTGCGATGGCCGCGCCGCGATGCCGCCATGGCTGGCGCCCGGAACCTTGACCAACGCGGTCGGCACGCCGACCAGCTTGAGCGCGGTGTAATATTGCTCGGACTCGCTGACCGGTGTGCGGTAATCCTCGCTGCCCACCACCACGAGCGTCGGCGTTTTCACATTGCCCACCAGCGACAGCGGCGAGCGCGCCCAATAGCTTTGCTGATCCTCCCAGGGCATCTTGCCGAACCAGTATTTCGCGAAGAACGCCGGCCCATCCGCAGTGAGCGCCTGGCTGGTCCAGTTGATCACCGGCTTTTGCGTTGCTGCCGCCTTGAAGCGATCGGTCTTGCCGACGATCCAGCTGGTCAGCACCCCGCCGCCCGATCCACCGGTGACGAACAGCTGATCGGGGTCCGCGACCCCATCGGCAATCGCCTTGTCGACCATCGCGATCAGATCATCATAATCATTGCCCGGATAGGCGTGGTGGATGAGGTTTGCGAACTCTGCGCCGTAACTCGTTGATCCGCGAGGATTGACCGAAAGCACCGCATAGCCCGATGCGGCATAAAGTTGGTTGTCGGTCGAAAAGTGCGGACCATAGGCCGCAAACGGTCCGCCATGGATTTCGAGCACCAAGGGCACGCGGGTGCCGGGGACATGCCCCGGCGGCAGCGTCAGCCAGCCTTCGATCTCGCGGCCATCGAAGGTCGAGGCGGTGGTCATCTTGCGGACATCGCCCAGACGCCTGCTCGCCATCAGCGACTGGTTGAACCGGGTCAGTGTGCGGGTCTTGCCGCCGCTCGCCAGCATGACATCGGCAGGCCGGGTCGCATTACCGCCCGAATAGGCGACCGCTCCCGAGCGCGAGACGCTGAACGATCCGCCCGAATAGGGCCGGTCGAACGACGCACCGCTGAGGCCGCGGACGATCTCGCGCACCGATCCGTCCATACCGATGCGGGCGACCAGGGTTTCGCCATGGTCGTCATATTGCGCGATCAGCGATTGGCCGTCGGGGGCCCACACCAACGTATCGATGCTCCGGTCGAGCCCCGGCGCGACAGCGCGCTTGCCTGAGCCATCGCGGTTCATCACATAGGCCTGGGTGTTGTGATAGCCGAGCAATTTGTCATCGAAGCCCAGATACGCGATTTTGCTGCCATCGGGTGAGACCACCGGCTGCGCATCCGGGCCGTCGCGATCGGTCAGCGCGGTGATCGTTCCGGTGGCGATATCGAGCGCATGAATTTCGGCATCCTGCGGGTCATTTTCCCAATCGGCCGAGCGATTACCCGAAAAATAGAGCGTCTGGCCATCGCGGCTCCAGGTCAGGCCGCCACCATCGTGATAGTCGCCAAAGCTCAACTGGCGTGGCGCGCCGCCGGTTGCAGGTACGACAAAGATCTTGTCGAACCCCGGCTTGATATAGCCCGCGCCATCGGCGCGATAGGCGAGCAGGTCATAGGTTTCGAGCGGCGCGGCCCACGTCGCGCCCTCGGGCTTGTCAGGAGCCTTGCCCAGCTTGGGCCCGTCTGACGGCACGAACATGGTGTAGGCGATCTGCGTGCCATCGGGTGACCAGGCGATGTTGCCGGGGCTTTCGGGCAGCCCGGTGATCCGCACCGCTTCTCCCGAGGCCATCCAGCGCACGAACAGCTGCGGCGCGCCGCCTTCTGCGGTCGAGACATAGGCGAGGCGCTTGCCATCGGGCGACCAGCGCGGCTGGCTGTGTCCGCCGGGGCCTGCAGCCACCGGGGTCAGCTCGCCGGTGCCCGCATCGACCAGCCAGATCGACGACACCGCCTTGTCGGCCATGATATCGTTGGCGCGGCGGACGAACGCGATCCTGCCACCATCGGGCGCGATCTGCGGATCGGCGGCGACCTCGAGCGAGAACAGGTCCTTGCCGGTGAGCCGGCTGTCTGGCGCGGCCTGGGCGAGCAGGGCGGTGGGGCTGGTGAAGGCGAGCAACAGGGCAGCGAGGCGGATAGTGCGCATAGGGCGTGGACTTTCTGCTGGAAGGACAAGGACTTGGCTGCTGGAATGAAGGGCTTGGGCGACGTTGCTGATGCCAATCGTGCGCCGCCGTTCCGCCAGCGTCAAGCCGCAGATGGACCGCGCTTGAATGGCAGCATCTCGGTCATCATCTCGCGGTCGGCCTGCACCGCTGCCCGCTCGCGCTTGAGGAAATCGCCCACCGCCCGCCGGAAGCCGGGGTCGGGGATATAGTGCGCCGACCAGGTGATCTCGGGCGCATAGCCGCGCGCCATCTTGTGCCCGCCCTGTGCGCCCGCCTCGACCCGGGTGAGACCGCGCGCCAGCGCCGCGTCGATCGCCTGATAATAGCAAAGCTCGAAATGCAGGAACGGCTTGTCGACGGTGCAGCCCCAATAGCGGCCATACATCGTATCGCTGCCGATAAAGTTGAGCGCGCCTGCGATCGGGCGGCCTTCGTAGAGCGCGAGGATCAGCAGGATGCGGTCGGCCATCGTCTGTCCCATCAGGCTGAACGCCTCGCGGGTGAGGTATGGCTGTCCCCATTTGCGCGCGCCGGTGTCCTGATAAAACACCCAGAACGCGTCCCAGTGGTCCTCGGTAATCATGTCGCCGGTGAGGTGAACGATCTCGATGCCCTCCTGCGCCTTGGCGCGCTCCTTGCGCAGATCCTTGCGCTTTCGCGAGGTCAGCGAGCCGAGAAAGCCCTCGAAGTCGCCATAACCTTCGTCGTGCCAGTGGAACTGGGTGTCGGCGCGCAGCAGCCATCCGGCCTGCTCGAACAGCGGCAGTTGCGCGGGCTCGATAAAGGTCGCGTGGACCGAGGACAGGTTGTTCTGCTCGGCGAGATTTTGCGCGGCGGTAAGGATCGGCAGCGACCATACGGGATCGGCGAGCAGGATACGCGGCCCGGTTGCGGGCGTGAACGGAACCGAAATCTGAAGCTTGGGGTAATAGCTGCCCCCCGCATTCTCCCAAGCGTGCGCCCAGCTGTGATCGAAGACGTATTCGCCCTGGCTGTGGCTCTTGAGATACGCGGGCAGCGCGGCAACCAGCGTGCCGTCCTCGCCCTTGATCGTGATCGGGGCAGGGGTCCAGCCGGTGCCGCGCCCAACGCTGCCCGATGTTTCGAGCAGGCTGAGGAAGGCGTGGCTCACGAACGGATTGTCGGGTCCCGCCAGCGCGTCCCATTGCCCCGCATCCAGCGCGGCGATGCTGCGGCCAACCTCGGCGGTGATCGCGCGCTCGCTCATTCGGGAGCTGTCGCCCGTTCGTAGATCGGCGCATCGGCATGTTCGGCAGCGATCGCGTGCTGCTCGTGGCTACGCACCGTCCAGGTCAGCACCGGAAACCCGCGTGCCCGCTGGGCGGCTGCAAAGCGGCTGGGCAGATCGCGGATGTCATAGGCCAGGAAATCGGGCTTGGCCTTCCAAAGGTCGCGGTGGCGCTGCAGCGTGCCCTTCCAGTTGCGACTTCCCTCCTCGGTCACCACCAGTCCGCGCACCACATGCGGCGCTTGCCGCCGGAACCATGCCGACACCGCCGGGTGGAAGCTCATGATCGCGGCCTTGCCGCCATAGCCCTCGAGCGCGCGGCGTACCGCGAGGCACAAGGGTGCGACATGATCGCTCTCGGTCTTGATCTCGATCAGGATCGGCGCGCGCCCGCGCACCACGCCCAGCACCGCGCCGAGCTCGGCAATCGCGCCGTTCTGGCCCGTCAGCCGGATCTGGGTGAGTTCGGCGGCGGTCTTGCCGTCGACCCGGCCCTGCGCCAGCGTCAGCCGGCTCAGCGAGAAATCGTGGAAGACGACCGCGCGGTTGTCGCCGCTGCGCTGGACATCGCATTCGATGCCATGTCCCGCCGCGATCGCTGCGGTGAACGCGGGCAGGCCGTTCTCGAGCACCGGCCCGCTCCACATGCCATCATGCAGCCCGCGATGCGCGTACGGCTGCTCTCCCAGCCAGGCGGTGCGGCGGGAATCGGGGGGCGGCGCGAGCCAGCCGTCAAGCAGGCCGAATGGCGACAATTGCATCAATTTCCACGGCTGCGCCCAGCGGCAGCACCGGAACGCCGACGGCGCTGCGGGCATGCTGGCCAGTGGAGCCAAAAACCTGGACCATCAGGTCGGACGCGCCATTGGCGACCTTGGGCTGGGCGGTGAATTCGGGCGTGCTCGCAATGAACGCGCCCAGTTTGACGATCCGCTCGACCCGGTCGAGCGATCCCAGCGCCGCCTTCATTTGCGCGATCAGCATGATGCCGCAGGCACGCGCCGCCGCTTCGCCGGCTTCGGGCGAGACATTTTCGCCTAGGCGCCCGGTGACCACCTTGCCATCGATAAAGGGCAGCTGGCCCGAGATATACAGCAGGCCGCCGACTTCGACCGCGGGCACATAGGATGCCACGGGAGCGGCAGGCTGGGGCAGTTCGAGGCCCAGCTCGGCGAGTTTTTGTTCAATCGTATCAGTCATATATCCATTCTCTCCAATGCGGAGGCACGGTCAAGCCGCAGCCTCGATACCGGGGGCGGGAGCGCCAATCGCAAACCGTTCAAGCACCCATTCAAGCGCCTGATGCCAGCTGTCGATCCGCGCATGCGCATGGCCGGCATTGGCAGCGCAGACGATGTGCGGCGCCAATTCGGTTTCTCCCACCATATGCAGCCGCCAGACAGACGGCGCATGCTCGGCAGCGGATTCGTGATGCTGCGGCAGGTCGTCGACGAAGATCGCCACCGACGGCGCGTGCTCATCGACGATCCGCTGCAAAGGCTCGCCCTTGGGGCCCTGGTTGCAGACGACGCGGTGATGGACGCCAAAGCGGGCAAGCTGCTCAGTGCGCGCCTGCTGGCGGTGGTCATTAAGGTTGGTCAGTACCACGATATCGGCATGCTCGCCAATCGCCTTTAGTGCTTCGATCGCGCCGGGTATCGGCATCTGGCGGTGCATCTCGGTATCGAAGAACGCGTTGAGCAAAGGCCAGATATCGCCGGGCTTTACCGCCTCACGGGATTTGCGATCGATTAGCGCCTTGGCGAAATCACCGCCCGAAAAGTCGAACTCGATATCGTGCACCTCGTCGAGCCATTCGCGGAACGGGGCGACCATGTACAGCAGCACCTCGTCGCAATCGGTGATCAGCAGCGGGCGCGGGGCGCGGGTTTGGCCGGTTTCAAGGTTCATATCGGGTCCGTTCGGGTTCAAGTCTGGCGTTCGAGCTGGATGCGGGCGTTGACCAGTGCCACGGGGCTTGTGCCTGTGGCCTCTGCGGCAGCGATCAGGTCGGCCTCGTGCCCCTCCAGATAGCGGATGAATTCCGCGAGGATTGCGGGGTTGGAGGCCCCCTGACGCAGATCGTCCACGGTCATTCCGGTGAGCGACAGCAGCCGCTCGGCGCGCTCGCGATCGCCGAGCAGCCACGACAGTGCCAGCAGCGCCATGACGGCCGGATCATTCGACGAACCTGTGTCTGGCCTGCCAGCATTTGGCCTGATTGTGTCGGTCACGGCTTTGGCCTACATCCGCGTAATAAGGGTAACCACCGGTGCCTTGCGGCACGGCAATTTGGATAAGCGGTTCAGTGGCAAAAAGAGTGCTGGTTGTCGAGGATAACGACCTTAATCGCAAACTTTTCTGCGATCTCCTCACCGCGCATGGCTTTGCCGTCGAGGGGCTGGCCGATGGCCGCGAGGTGATGGAGCGCGCGCGGCAGTTCGTGCCCGGGCTGATCATCATGGATATTCAGCTGCCGCATATCAGCGGGCTGGAACTGATCGAGGCGATCAAGGCCGATCGCGACCTGCGGCTGATCCCGATCATGGCGGTGACCGCGTATGCGGGCAAGGGCGACGAGGACCGGATTCGCGACGCCGGGGCCGAAGGCTATGTCTCCAAGCCGGTATCGATCGGCCCGTTCATGGCGGCGGTGAACGCGCTCGTTTAGAGCGCGCTCACCGGGCCGTAGTTCAGTTTCAGACGCGTTCGATGATGATCGCAGGGGCCATGCCGCCTGCTGCGCACATCGTGATGAGGCCATAACGGCCGCCTGACCGTTCGAGTTCGTCGAGCGCGGTGCCGATGAGCATCGACCCGGTCGCGCCGATCGGATGACCCAGCGCCATCGCGCCGCCGTTGATGTTGACCTTCTCTCGGTCGAGTTCGAGATCGCGGATGAACTTTTCTGCGACCACCGAAAACGCCTCGTTGATCTCCCAGACGTCGATGTCGTCCTTGGTCAGGCCTGCGCGCTCGAGCGCCTTCTTGGCGGCGGGGACGGGGGCGTTGAGCATCAGCGTCGGGTCATCGCCCATGTTGACATAGGTGACGATCCGCGCGCGGGGCTTGAGGCCATGCCTGTCGGCATAATCCTTCGAGGTGATCAGCACCGCAGCGGCGCCATCGACCACGCCCGAGCTGTTGCCCGCGTGGTGGACGTGCTCGATAGTCAGATCGGGATAGCGGCGGTTGATCTGCTTGCGGAAGGTCGTTCCGCCAATCTCGAAATCGGCCAGGCCCGTGAACGCGGGCTTGAGCCCCGCCAGGCTCTCGGCAGTGGTTTCAGGACGCGGGAACTCTTCATGATCGAGCGCGACCGAGCCATCGGGATTGTGCACGGGAACCAGCGACTTGTCGAAGCGGCACTCGGCGATTGCGCGCGCGGCGCGCTGCTGGCTGACCAGCGCCAGCGCGTCGAGGTCCTCACGTGAAATGCCTTCGAGCGAGGCAATCGCATCGCCGCACACGCCCTGGTGCGACTGCGGGTGGAGCTCGTCGAGCGCGGGGTTGTGCGATCCCATCAGCGGTGGCGGCAGCCCGGCGCTGGCTTCGGCTGCGCCCACCTGCTGGGTGTAGCTCATCATTTCGGTGCCGCCGGCAATCACGCAGTCTTCCATGCCCGACATCACCGATGCCGTCGCCATGTTGACCGAGGTGATGCCGCCACCACAAAACCGGTCCAGCGTTACGCCGCTGGCCTTGACGTCATAGCCCGCCGCGAGCGCGGACATCCGGCCAAGGTCGCCGCCCTGCTTGCCCTTCTGGGTAGATGTAGACCAGACGATGTCATCGACGGTCGCGGTGTCGAGATGGTTGCGCTCCTTGAGCGCCTTGAGCACGGTCGCGGCCAGATCCTGCGGGTGCAGGTGCGACAATGCGCCCTTGCCGGGCTTGCCGACCCCGCGCGGGGTGCGGACGGCATCGATGATATAGGCGTCGGCCATGCAGAAATCCTCTCGATCGTTGGTATTTAACCGATCAGTTAAACCAACGCGAGCCGGCCTTCAAGCGTCAATTGAGCGCTTCGAGCTTCTCGTTGCATTCCAGCCAGGTCGCCTCGGCTGCGGCCAGCTCGTCGCCGAGCCGCGTGCGCTGGCGCGCGAGTTCGCTCATCGTCAGCTTGGCAAGCTCGGGCTTGGCGGTGGTGGGATCGAACATGGCGCGGTCGATGTCCGAGCACTGCGCCTGCAGTTCGGCCACGGCCTTTTCCGCCGCCTTGACCCTGTTCTCGACCTTGCGGATCTGGTCGCGGTTGAAGGCTTCGGCTTTCTTGTCCTTCTTGGACATCTTGGGCTTGGGCTCGCCCTTGGGCTGGTTGATGCCGAGCACGAAGTCCATGTAGTCGCGCATCGAGCCGTTATATTCGGTCGCGGTCCCGGCATCGACCAGCACCAGCCGGTCGGCGGTCAGTTCGACCATATGCCGGTCATGGCTGATCAGGATCACCGCGCCGTCATATTCGTTGAGCGCCTGGACCAGGGCTTCGCGCGCGTCGACATCAAGGTGGTTGGTCGGCTCATCGAGGATTAGCAGATGCGGCGCATCGCGGGTGATCAGTGCTAGTGCCAGACGGGCGCGTTCGCCGCCTGAAAGCGTGCCGACACTCGACATCGCGCGGTTGCCCGAAAAGCCGAACCGGCCCAGCTGCGCGCGGACCGCACCGGGCGTCTTGCCCTGCATTGCGCGGGTCATCTGCTCGAGCGGGGTGCTGTCGCTCTCGAGCTCTTCGACCTGATACTGGGTGAAATAGCCGATCTGCATTTTGCCGGCGGTTTCCATCGCGCCTTCGAGCGCGGGGAGCTGCGCGGCGAGCAGCCGCGCCAGCGTGGTCTTGCCGTTGCCGTTGCGCCCCAACAGCGCGATCCGGTCATCGGGATCGATCCGCAGATTCAGCCGCCGCAGGATCGGGGTGTCCGCGCTATAGCCGACCGCCGCCAGATCGAGCGTGATCAGCGGGGGCTTGAGCTCGGACGGGCTGGGGAAGTCGAAGGTCAGGCTCGGATCTTCCATCAGCGCGGTGATCGGCTGCATCTTGGCGAGCATCTTGGCGCGCGACTGCGCCTGCTTGGCGGTCGACGCGCGCGCGCTGTTACGCGCGACATAATCCTGCAATTTGGCGCGCTGGGCATCCTGCGACGCCTTGGCGGCGGCAAGCTGCGCGGCGCGCTCGGCGCGTTGGCGCTCGAAGCTGTCATAGCCGCCGGGATACAGCGTCACCTTGCCGCCCTGCAGGTGCAGGATGTGATCGACGACGTTGTTGAGCAGATCGCGTTCATGGCTGATCACGATCAGCGTCGCAGGGTACGCCTTGAGGAAGTTCTCAAGCCACAAGGTCGCTTCAAGATCGAGGTGGTTCGAAGGCTCGTCGAGCAGCAGTACATCGGGTTGCGAGAACAGCAGCGCGCCCAGGGCGACGCGCATCTTCCAGCCGCCCGAAAAGCTGTCGAGCGCGCGGTTCTGCATCTCGTCATCGAAGCCCAGGCCGGTGAGGATGATCGCGGCGCGCGAAGGCGCGCTGTACGCGTCGATCGCCAGCAGCCGTTCGTGCACATCACCCAGCCGGTCGGGATCGGTGCAGGTCTCGGCCTCTTCGAGCAGCTGCATCCGCTCGACATCGGCGGCGAGCACGGTCTCGAGCGGGGTCATCGCGCCGTGCGGGGCTTCCTGCGCGATATAGCCGAGTTTTGCGAGGCGCGGCATCTCGATCTCGCCGTCGTCAGGCTCGAGCTCGCCGATCATCACCTTCATCAGCGTGGACTTGCCCGCACCATTGCGCCCGATTAGGCCGATGCGGCCGCCGGGGGGAATCGACGCGGTTGCGCCGTCGAGGATCGTGCGGCCACCCAGCCGGACGGTGATGTTGTTCATTGCGAGCATGCCCGCGCGCCTACCAGCAAGCGACGCATTAGCCAAGCGGGGCGTTGCTGCAACGCAGCGAAAGCCGCCAAAAGCCCCCGATCAGATTGCGCCCCGATGAATGCAAGGCTTCAATTGATACACTTTGCGACACTTTTGCCAGTGATCCGGCATAGCTGTGCGACATTGGACCCCTAGAACGGTTCTCAAGGAAGTCGTCCCGGCCCCACCTCATCCCCCTGTGCAGGAGGGGTCGGGGCGATCTCCTCCTCCAAGGAAACACAAAGGAAATCCCCATGAAGAAGACCCTTATAGCAGGTGCCGCTCTCGCCGCGATGCTCACCGGCAGCATCGCCATTGCCCAGCCCGCTGGCGGCAAGATGCGCGGTCCCGATGCCAACCAGGACGGCGTGATCACCGAAGCTGAAGTCCGTGCCCATGCCCGTGAACGCTTTGCCAAGATGGACGTCAACAACGACGGCAAGATCGACAAGGCCGACCGCGAAGCTCGCCAGGCCGAGCGCTTCAGGAAGCTCGACACCGATGGCAATGGCCAGATCAGCCAGGCCGAAATGACCGCAGCCCGCGAAGCCCGTGAGGCCAAGCGCGGCGAACGCATGGCCAAGCGCGCCGAAGCCGGCAAGGGTGAGCCCGGTGCTCGCCAGGGTGGCAAATGGCGTGGCAAGCGTGCTGGTGGCGGCGAAGCCATGCAGCGCGGCATGATGCGGATGGACACCAACAACGACGGCGCCATCTCGCTGGCCGAGTTCGAAGCAGCCGCAGTCGAGCGTTTCAAGCGCCAGGACACCAACAATGACGGCCAGGTGACCAAGGCCGAGCGTAACGCTGCGCGCGAAGCGATGAAGCAGCGCTGGCAGGAAAAGCGCGCCAATCCCGCTGGCTGATCGCCGACTTTCGACATTCTTCCGGCCCCGGTGCAGGTTCCCCGCTGCACTGGGGCTGGTTGCCTTTGATTACTACAACCGGCACACGCTGAACTGATATGAACGAACCGCCCCACATCTTGCTCGTCGATGACGAACCGTCCTTGCGCGAACCGCTGGCCGAATATCTCGTCGGGCAGGGCTTTGACGTGACCGAGGCGGGCGATGCGGCCAAGGCGCGCACCTTGATGCGTGACCAGCGCTTTTCAATCCTGCTGCTCGATATCATGATGCCGGGCGAGGATGGTCTGAGCCTGTGCCGCCATGTCGCGGCGCAATCCGAGATTCCGGTCATCCTGCTCACCGCCAAGGGCGAGGCGATGGACCGGATCATCGGGCTGGAAATCGGCGCAGACGATTATGTCGTCAAACCCTTCGACCCGCGCGAACTTGTGGCGCGGATCAAGACTGTTCTGCGGCGGGTCGGACGCTCGCCGCAAGCGCTCGAGGAGGAAGTTCAGGGCTTCGAGTTCGAGGGCTGGACGCTCGACACCGTCAAGCGCCGCCTGATCGATCCCGATGGCGCGCTCGTCCCCATTTCCACCGCCGAGTTCAAGCTGCTGCAGGTGTTCTGTGAGCATGCCGGGCATGTGCTCAACCGCGACCAGCTGCTCGATCTGGCGCATGGCCGCGAGGCGCATCTGTTCGATCGCGCGATCGACAACCAGATCAGCCGGCTGCGCAAGAAGGTCGAAACCGACAACCGCACCCCGAGGCTGATCAAGACCGTGTGGGGCGGGGGCTATACGCTTGCCGCCAAAGTCCGCCGTCTGTCGGTGCCGGAGGCCTCATGACAGCGCTCAAAAGGCTGTGGCCGTCCAGCCTTGCAGGCCGCCTGCTGCTGACGATCGCATTGGCCTTGCTTGCCGGTCAGCTGCTCAACGGCGCGCTGCTGGTGCGTGCCCAGCGTGGCCAGGCGATGGACCGGGTCGCGGCGGAAGCTGCGGTGCGGCTGATCGCTGCGACCGACCGGATCGAGCAGGGTCGCCCGCTGCGCGAGCGCAATTTCGGCAGGATGGGCCGTGCACCCGGCCTGAGGATGCGCCGGACCGAGCTCGATGCTGCCAGCCCCGTTGCACCGGACATGCGGCCGATGCCCGAGCTTGAGCAGCGGTTGAACGCGATCCTGCCGACCTATGGCGTGGCCTACGCCCAAATCGATGCCGCTGCGATGCCCGCGCCGCCGCGTCCCCGACGAATGGCCCGGCTGGCCGCCGAGATCGGTGGCCAAAACAATGAACGCGTCAGCCAGCTTGCACTGATTGCGATCGAGCGGCCCGATAGCCAGTGGCTCAGCGTCCGCGTACCCGTTCCCGAGGCATCGAACCGCATCGGCGCGACGATCATCCTGCAGACCGTGGTGCTGTATCTGGTGATGCTGGTGCCTCTGGTGTGGCTCACCCGGCGGATTGCGCGGTCGATGGGGACGCTGCGCGACGGCGTGGCGCAGTTCGAGCAAACCCAGCAGGCGCAGCCGATCGAACCGTCGGGGCCAAGTGACCTTGCCGATCTCACTCGATCGTTCAATGCGATGACCGCGCGGATATCGGCAATGCTCAACGAAAAGGACGTGATGCTCGGCGCGATCGGGCATGATCTCAAGACGCCCTTGGCGGCGCTCAGGGTCCGCGTCGAATCGGTGCCCGACGATCGTCAGCGGGAGCGCATGGTCGCGAGCATCGACGACATCACCCGCACGCTCGACGACATCCTGTCGCTGGCGCGGATCGGGCGGACCGGCGAAGCCCCCGAGCCGGTCAATCTGGGTGCGCTGGTCGAGATGATCGCCGACGAGTACCGCGATCTGGAGCAGGATGTCGAGCTGGCCGATTGCGAGCGGATCGTCGCGCCGTTGCAGCTCACCTGGATCCGCCGTGCGCTGCGCAACGTCATCGGCAATGCGGTGCGCTATGGCGAGCGGGCACGGATCAGCGTCGCGCGGCAGGCGAAGAGTGTCGCGATCACCATCGATGATGACGGTCCGGGCATTGCCGAAGATCAGATCGAACGGATGTTCGAACCGTTCACCCGGCTCGAGGCTTCGCGCAACATGGCCACCGGCGGCACCGGGCTGGGTCTCACGCTCGCCCGCGCAGTGGCGCACCAGCATGGCGGCTCGCTGACGGTACAGAACCGGCGCGGGGCCGGCGGGGCGATCGAAGGCCTGCGCGCGGTACTGACGCTGCCGGTGGGGTGAGGTCATTATCTGTTTTCCGGCGCACGCCGGAATCCAGAGCGACTGCAGCGCAACCTCGCTCCTGGGCTCTGGCTTTCGCTAGAGAACGAGTGGGGAATAGAGGGACGGACTTTCCAGCATCACACCTTCCCCTTGGCTTCACCACCCGCTAAAGCTTTGTCTATGACGCACAATTCACCCCCGACCGCCTATCCCGCCACCCGCCTGCGCCGCACCCGTGCGACCCGCTGGAGCCGCGACATGGTCCGCGAGACCAGCCTGTCGCCGGCCAACCTGATCTGGCCGCTGTTCGTGACCGAAGGCGAGGGTGTCGAGGATCCGATCGGCTCGCTTCCCGGCGTGTCGCGCTGGTCGGTCGATGGCATCGTCGCGCGCGCCAGCGAAGCTGCCGACCTCGGCATCGCGTGCATCGCCCTGTTCCCCAACACCCAGGCCGAACGCCGCAGCCAGGACGGCGCCGAGGCGCTCAATCCCGACAACCTGATGTGCCGCGCGATCCGCGCGATCAAGGCCGAGCTTGGCGACCAGATTGGCGTGCTCACCGATGTCGCGCTCGACCCCTATACCGCGCACGGCCAGGACGGGCTGGTCGATGACGAGGGCTATGTGCTCAACGACGCGACGGTCGAGGTGCTGGTCGGCCAGGCGCTCAACCAGGCGGCAGCGGGTGCGGACATCATCGCGCCTTCGGACATGATGGACGGGCGCATCGGCGCGATCCGCGCGGCGCTCGAAGCGCATGGCTATCACAACGTCCAGATCATGAGCTACGCCGCCAAATACGCCAGCGCGTTCTACGGCCCGTTCCGCGATGCGGTGGGCTCGTCGGGGCTGCTCAAGGGCGACAAGAAGAGCTATCAGATGGACCCCGCCAATGGCGACGAGGCGTTGCGCGAGGTCGCGATGGATATCGCCGAGGGTGCCGACAGCGTGATGGTCAAGCCCGGGATGCCGTATCTGGATATCGCAGCGAGGGTGAAGCAGACCTTCGGGCTGCCTGTCTATGCGTATATGGTCTCGGGTGAATATGCGATGATCGAGGCTATGGCGGCGGCAGGCGCAGGCGACCGCGATGCGGTGGTGCTCGAAAGCTTGCTCGCCTTCCGCCGCGCGGGGTGCAGCGGTATCCTGACGTATCACGCGCTCCACGCCGCCAAGCTGCTGGCCAGGGGATGAGGCGAATGCACGACATTTCGATCATCAGCCTGCACGGCAAGACCCCGCGAATCCACGACAGCGCGTTCATCGCGCCGGGATGCCGTATCATCGGCGATGTCGAGATCGGCCCCGATGCGAGCATCTGGTACAACTGCGTGATCCGCGCCGACGTCAACCGCATCGTCATCGGCGCGCGCACCAATGTGCAGGATGGCAGCATCATCCATTGCGACAGCCCGCGCCCGGGCCTGGAAGATGGGTATCCCACGCTGATCGGCGAGGATGTGCTGATCGGTCATCTGGCGATGGTGCACGGCTGCGTGCTTGAGGACCGCGCGTTCGTCGGGCTGGGCTCGATCGTGATGGACGGTTGCCGGATCGGCAGCGATGCGATGCTGGCAGCCGGTGCGATGCTGACGCCTGGCAAGGCAATCCCCGGCGGTCAGCTCTGGGGCGGACGTCCAGCCCAGTTCATGCGCGACCTGCCCCAGCCTGCGATCGCCGGAATGCGGATGGGCGTTGCGCATTATGTCGAAAACGCGCGGGCGCATAAAGCGGCCGTTGACACGGCATAGGCCAAGGCGCGGACCATGTTGCCTGCCTTGATCCAGCATCTGCCATGGATATGCGCGCTTGTTGCAACGCTTGCAGCATTGGAGATGCTGCGTCGGCTGCGCGCCATACAGCGCGAAAATCTGGCGCTGCTGCAGGACCGTAACCGCGCTACCCTGTCGCTTGATCTGGCGCTGGGTATCGGTCGCATGGGCAATTGGCAGTTCGAACGGTCGGAAACATCGCTGTTCTGGTCGGACGAAGTGTTCGCCATTCACCAGCGTGACCGGCGGCGCGGCCAGCCCGGGGTGCATGAGGCGATATCCTATTATCATCCCGATGACCGGCTGAAAGTTGCCGATGCGGTGAAGCGCTCGCTCGACAATGGCGAGGATTATGATTTTCGTGCGCGTATTATCACCGACAGCGGGCAAGTGCGCGAGGTCATGTCACGCGGAACCTGTCGTTTTGGCCGTGATGGAACCGCGATCGGCATGATCGGGTTCATCATCGATCTCTCGGCGGGGCCGGTCAGCCAGGCCTGACGGGCCATATCGAGCCAGCCGGTTCGCTCAGCGCCTGAAATCCTGCGGCGGGACGAAACGTTCACCTCGCGCACGCGCCTTCATCGCTTCATCGGCGATTGCGGTCTTGCGCTCCACGGCTGCGACGCGGGTTGCCTTGCGCCGGGTCAACCCTCCGCTTTCCTCGGATATCGCCATCGCTACCTTGCGGATCTGCTCGCCCCGCGTGCCAATCAGCAGTGCAAGAAACACCGATGCGAGCGAAATCGAAAGGAACGAAATGAACACACTGTCTGGTGACATGCTGACCCCCTTTTGTGAGCAACTTCAACAAGATGTGCGCATTTCTGGTTTAGCAAACCTTGGCAGAAAGGGTTAAGGATGCGTTGACGACAGATTTATGTTCCCTTTACCTCTCGCGCTGTCGCCGACAGAGGGTTTTGAGCGCTTTAGCCCGATACGAAGGACCGCCATGCCCACTCAGATCGCGCCCACCGTCCTGCTGCTCGCCATCTCGAACATCTTCATGACCACGGCCTGGTACTGGCACCTGAAGGGCGGGACGGAGGCGGCCGCAGCCCGCCCGATTTTCTGGGTGATCGCTATCAGTTGGGCCATCGCTCTGGTCGAATACTGTTTCGCGGTGCCCGCCAACCGAATCGGCTTTGCGCATGGCTGGAGCCCGGGCCAGCTCAAGATCGTGCAGGAGGCCCTCGCGCTGACGGTGTTCGGCGTGTTCATGGTCGTGGTGCTGGGCGAGGCGCTCAACTGGCGGCACCTCGCGGCGTTCACGTGCATCATGGCCGGGGTGGGGTTTCTGTTCGTCGGCAAATGAGCCGAACCGAAGACTGAAGGTAAGGTTTGATTTACCTCTCGGGCTGATGCTCGCTCCATGGCTGTACACCTTCATTCGCGGCAACCGGTCGGGGCAGAACGCGACACCCGCCTCACCATCGGGCTGTCGCTTGCCATTGCCGCGTTGGTCGGCTGGAATGCGCCCGACTGGCTTGGCCTATCGCCCGCTGCGCCCACGTCGATCCAGTCCGCCAGCCCCACAAGCCAGCCCGCAGCCAACCTGGTGTCAGCATCGTTTTCGGTCTGCAGTGGCGGCAAGCGCTACACTTGCGTGGTGGATGGCGACACGATCTGGCTGCGCAGCCAGAAGATCCGCATTTCCGATATCGATACGCCCGAGGTGTCGACGCCCCGCTGCGAGCAGGAACTGCAACGCGGCATGCGCGCGACGCACCGGATGGTCGAACTGCTCAACACCGGGCCGTTCGCGCTAGAGCCCGCCGATCGCGCGCAGGATCGCTATGGCCGGGCGCTGTTTCGGCTGACCCGTGATGGCACCAGCCTGGGCACGGCGCTGGTCGATGAAGGGCTGGCAGTTTGGTACGGCAACGGCCGTCGCGACTGGTGCTGATGCACAGTTAGATCCGCGCCCCGACAGGCTTGCGCTTGGCGTTGCTCGGCATGTCGAACAACACCCGGCGTTGCTTGAAATCGATCATCATCCGGCTGAACTGGCGCAATGTTCCCATGCCGAGCAACAGGGCAGGGGTATTGTCGAGCCCCAGCACGCGAAACGCATCGGTATCGGTGAAGACGATCGGCACCTGGTCGAACTGCGCCCGGCCGATACGGAAATCCGCCGCCAATCCGGAATCGGCGACCACCGACTGGCCGGTCACCGATTGCAGGCTGGTCTGCTCGATTCGCAACCGGTTGCCATTGCCCAGCCGCCGCTGCAGCGCCAGATTGCCGATGTTCGACTGGGCGCCAGTGTCGATGACCACGCTGATGCGGTTTCCGCCCAGTGTCGCATCGGTGAAGATCAGCTGGCCCGACCTGCGCCTGGCGGTAACGACGATCTCGAAATCGCCAAGGGGTGCGCGCTTGGTGACGTCCTCGATGCTGATCGCGTTGCTGGTGAAATCGAACAGGATGCGCTGGTCCTGCAGGCCGTCGAGCCCCAGGATGCCGTCGGCTCCGATATGCCGCGCTTCTAGGATCGGCGCGACCACCTCGCCATAATTCTGCTGGCCAAGCGTGAGCTCGGGCACATAGACGGTCTCGACCATCATGCTGCCTGCGATGCTAACCAGATGGGCGATTTCGGCGAATTCGAGCGCAAGGGTGCCCGCGATATCGCGCGAGACAACCGTGCGCTCGGATCCTGTGTCGATCAGGAACGAAAACGGCCCGCGGCCATCGATGCTCACCGGAACGGTCATCCTGTCGGCAAGGTCCTGATTCAGCCCGATGATTTCCGCTGCGCTGCTGACCGCATTGGCCTCCAAGACCCCAACGGTGGCGGTCGCCATGTCGGCAGGCGGCGCATTATCCTGCGCGCTGCTGGCGGGCGCTACCGCGGCCATGGTCAGCGCGAGTGCGCCATACAGGATACGGCGACCGGGAAGGCGGCCAGATAAGCGCGAATATGCCATTGCTGCGATCCTCTCGTGCGTCCGCCGGTTCCGGTCTCTATGGTCGCGCTGCCAAACTACCACTGCCCACCTTTCCTGACAATCAATCGCCGCGCATCGCGGTGGCGGCGAGGCTCTCGGCTTCGACCAGCAGCGCATCGTCGGTCGATCCCTGCGCCACGCTTTCGCGCCCGATCATCACCAGCACCGGCACCGCCAGCGGGCTGACGCGGTCGAGATCGACATGCAGCATCGTGCCGACTGCGCGGTCGAGCAGATCGCCCAGCCGCCCGACATCGGTCATCCGCGCGCGCGCATCGGCCCACGCGGCCTCGAGCAGCACATGATCGGGCTCGTATTTGCGCAGCACATCGTAGATCAGATCGGTCGAAAAGGTGACCTGCCGCCCCGACTTCTTCTTGCCCGGGTGCTGCCGCTCGACCAGCCCGCTGATCACCGCGACCTCGCGGAAGGCACGCTTGAGCAGATACGAATTCTGCACCCAGTCGGTAAACTCGTCGGCGAGGATGTCGGCAGACAGCAAGGCGCCCGGGTCTGGGATCGGTTTCAGCCCCCAGACCGCGAGCGCATAATCATTGGCGACGAAGCCCATCGGCTGCAGCCCGCGATCCTCCATCCGCCGCGTGAGCAGCATGCCGAGCGACTGGTGCGCATTCCAGCCCTCGAACGGATAGCAGACCATGTAATGCCGGCCATGGTGCGGGAAGGTCTCGACCAGCAGCTGATCGGGCTCGGGCATCGCCGAGCGCCAGTCCTGCATCTCGAGCCATTCGCGCACATCATCGGGGAAGCGCGACCAACTTGCCCGGTCGGTGAGGAAGTTTCGCACCCGCTGCGACAGGTGCGTGGTCAGCGGCATCCGCGCGCCGCCATAGCTGGGGATCTGCGAGGCCTTGGACGATGCCTTGACCAGCAGGTCCATGTCGTTGATCCGCTCGACCTCGAGCCCCATTCCGGCAAATATGAAGGTATCGCCTGGAGCGAGCTGCGCGGCGAAATTCTCCTCGACCTTGCCCAGCGAACGCCCGTTCTTGAACCGCACCTCGAGCATCGCAGCATCGACGATGATCCCGGCGTTGAGGCGATATTGCGCAGCAAATTTGGGGTGTGCCAGCCGCCAGGTGCCATCGGCCAGCCGCACCAGCCGCTTGAACTTGTCATAGGCCCTGAGCGAATAGCCGCCGTTCTCGACAAAGCCGAGTACCCGCTCGAACGCGGCGCGGTCGATACCGCTATAGGGTAAAGCGGATTGCACTTCGTCGAGCAGCGCATCCTCGTGGAACGGCCCAGCGCAGGCTGCGCCCATGATGTGCTGTGCCAATACGTCGAGCCCGCCGGGGCGGAAGCTCTCGCCATCGCGCTGGCCTTCCGTGACCGCATCGAACGCGGCCTGCGCCTCCAGAAATTCGAAGCGGTTCCCGGGGACGAGGATCGCGCGGCTGGGGCTGTCGAGCCGGTGGTTGGCGCGGCCGATCCGCTGCAGCAGCCGCGACGATCCCTTGGGCGCGCCCATCTGGATCACACAATCGACATTGCCCCAGTCGACGCCGAGATCGAGGCTGGCGGTGGCGACCAGCGCGCGCAGCTCGCCCCGCGCCATCGCGCCCTCAACCTTGCGCCGCGCCTCGACTGAGAGCGAGCCGTGGTGAATGCCGATCGGCAGATGCGCCTCGTTCAGCTCCCACAGCTTCTGGAAAATGAACTCGGCGAGGAAGCGTGTGTTGCAGAAGACCAATGTGGTCTGGTTGCGACCGATTTCCTCGAGCACCTGCGGCACGGCGTAGTTGCCGCTGTGCCCGGCCCAGGGGACGCGGTCGTCGGTGATCAGGATCGACAGATCGGGCTCGGCGCCGGGCTCGCCCTCGACCAACGCCACGGTATCGATATCACCATAAGGCGCGAGCCAGGCGCGATAGGCATCGGCATCGGCCACCGTCGCCGACAGCGCCACCCGGCGCAGCGCAGGCGCGATCGCCTGCAACCGCGCCAGCGAGAGGTTGAGCAGGTCGCCGCGCTTGCCCGTGGCAAAGGCATGCACCTCGTCGACGATCACGGTCTTGAGCCCCGCGAACATCTCGAAGCTCTCAGGGTAGGAGAGCAGCAGGCTGAGCGATTCGGGCGTGGTCAGCAGGATGTTCGGTGGGCGCGCGCGCTGGCGCGCCTTGCGGTCCGATGGCGTATCGCCGCTGCGAGTCTCGATGGTGATGCCCAGCCCCATCTCGGTCACCGGGGTCAGCAGATTGCGCTGGATGTCGTGCGCCAGTGCCTTCAGCGGCGAGATATACAGCGTGTGCAGCCCGTCATGACTGCCGCCATCGGCAAAGTCGGCGAGCGTGGGCAGAAACCCCGCGAGCGTCTTGCCCGCACCGGTCGATGCGACGAGCAGCGCATGGCGCCCGGCGTCTGCCTGTTCGAGCATCTCGAGCTGATGCTGCCGTGGTGCCCAACCGCGCTGCGCGAACCAGTCGGTGATGATTTCGGGCAGCGCCATGGCTGCGGATATAGGGGGAGAGGGGGGCGAACAGAAGGGGGCGGCCTTCTGCATCGATCGTCATGCACAACACCGTTCAGCCTGAGCTCGTCGAAGGCCCCGCACCAAGGCCGCGTTGATTACGCATCGTTTTCCGGCGAACGCCGGAATCCAGAGCGATGGCAGTGCAATCTGACTCCTGGGCTCCGGCTTTCGCCGGAGAACGGTGAAGCGCAAGCGGGCGTGGACGCGGGGCCTTCGACAGGCTCAGGCTGAGCGGGGTGAGTGCAGTTTGGCGCTCACTCCAGCGCTGTGATGATTGCCGAGAAGTCCAGCCCCTGCGCGTCGGCTTCCACGAACGCCGCGTAGATCGCTTCTGCCCGCTCACCCATTGGTACCTGTGCGCCGTTGGCCTTGGACGCCTCGAGCGCGAGCCGCATGTCCTTGAGCATCAGCGCGGCGGCAAAGCCTCCGGCATAGCCATTATCCGCCGGGCTTGTCGGCCCGACGCCGGGGACGGGGCAATAGCTTGTCATCGACCAGCTCTGGCCAGAGGCCTTGGACGAGATGTCATAGAAGGTCTGCAGGTCGAGCCCCAGCTTCTTGGCCAGCGCAAAGGTCTCGCAGGTCGCGGCCATCGTCGCGCCGAGCAGCATGTTGTTGCAGATCTTGGCCGCCTGGCCTGCGCCATTGTCGCCTGCATGGATCACCGCCTTGCCCATGTCATTGAGGATCGGCGCGGCGCGCGAAAAACCGCCCGAGCTGCCGCCGACCATGAAGGTGAGCGTGCCGCCATTGGCCGCCGCGATTCCGCCCGAAACCGGCGCATCGACCGCCTCGAGCCCGCGTTCCTTGGCCGCTGCTGCGACGTGCCGCGCGGTGTCGACGTCGATGGTCGAGCAATCGATCAGCAAGGTGCCCGGCCGCGCCGCGCCGAACACGCTGTCGTTATAGACCGATGCGACATGCTTGCCCGCAGGCAGCATGGTGACGATGACATCGGCATCGCTGACTGCCTGCACCGGATCGGACACCGGATGGCATCCCGCCGAACCCGCGCGGGCCAGTGCCTCGCCCGACAGATCGAACGCAATGACCTTGTGCCCGGCCTTGGCAAGGTTTGCCGCCATGCCGCCGCCCATGTTGCCCAGGCCGATAAATCCAATGGTCGCCATTCAAATCTCTCCATTGTCCGGAACCGCGTTGTCACGCGATTCGATCAAATCCCACCTGTTGCCATACAGGTCGGCGAATACCACGACCCGGCCATAGGCTTCGGTCCGCGGGGTTTCGGCAAACGTCACGCCTGCCGCGAGCATCCGCGCGTAATCGCGGTCGAAATCGCGCGTGTGCACGAAGAACGCGACACGCCCGCCCGCCGCTTTGCCCACGGCGGCGTTCTGGTCGGGCGAGGTGGCGCGTGCCAGCAGCAGCTCGCCGCCATCGCGCGCACCGACCCTGACCCAGCGTTTGCCGCCGCCCAGGTCGGTGTCTTCGAGCAGCGCCCAGTCCAGCGCTGTGACGAACCATTCGATGGCCTCGTCATACTCGCGGACCAGAAAAGCGGTGTAGGCCAGCCTCACCCGTTCAGTCCCCAATCAACCCATCGTCGGGATGACGAAGGCGTTGCCGCCATCGACCGCGCCATCGGGCCAGCGCGAGGTGATCGTCTTGACCTTGGTCCAGAACTTGACGCCTTCCATGCCGTGCTGGTTGGTGTCGCCAAACGCGCTGCGCTTCCAGCCGCCGAAGGTGTGATAGGCGACCGGCACCGGGATCGGCACGTTGATGCCGACCATGCCGACATTGACCCGCGCGGCAAATTCACGCGCGGCGTGGCCGTTGCGGGTAAAGATCGCAACGCCATTGCCATACTGGTGCTTGCTGGGCAGGGCGACGGCTTCCTCGAAATCGGCAGCGCGGACGATCTGCAGCACGGGGCCGAAGATCTCTTCCTTGTAGCTGCTCATCTCGGTGGTGACGTGGTCGAACAGCGTCGGGCCGACAAAGAACCCGTTCTCGTGCCCCTGCAGCGTGAAGCCGCGGCCATCGACGACCAATTCTGCGCCTTCATCGATGCAGGTCTGGATCCAGCCTTCGACCTTGGCCTTGTGCGCGGCGGTGACGACGGGTCCGTAATCGGCATCGGGATCGGACGAGACGCCGAGGCGGAGCTTCTCGATCGCAGGGATCAGCTTGGCGCGCAGACGGTCTGCGGTCTCGTCACCCACGGGGACGACCACCGGCAACGCCATGCAGCGCTCGCCCGCCGAGCCGAAGGCGGCGCCCGCGAGATCCTTGACCACCTGGTCGAGATCGGCATCGGGCATGACGATGCCATGGTTCTTCGCGCCGCCCATCGCCTGGACGCGCTTGCCCGCAGCGACGCCGCGCTGATACAGATAATGCGCGACATCGGACGATCCGACGAACGACACGCCGGCGATGGCCGGGTGATCGAGGATCGCGTCGACCATTTCCTTGTCGCCGTGGACGACCTGCAGGATGCCATCGGGCAGGCCCGCTTCGCTCATCAGTTCGGCGAGACGGACGGGGACCGAGGGGTCACGCTCGGAGGGCTTGAGGATGAAGGCGTTGCCGGTGGCGATGGCGGGGCCGAACATCCACATCGGGATCATCGCGGGGAAGTTGAACGGCGTGATGCCAGCGCCGATGCCGATCGGCAGCCGCATCGAATAGACGTCGATTCCGGGGCCCGCGCCATGGGTGTATTCGCCCTTCGAGGCGTGCGGGATGCCGCAGCAGAATTCGATGACTTCCAGACCGCGCTGGATATCGCCCTTGGAATCGGCGTGGACCTTGCCATGCTCGCTCGAGAGCAAGGCGGCGAGTTCGTCGATATTGGCTTCGACCAGCGCCTTGAAGTTGAACATCACGCGCGAACGGCGCTGCGGGTTCGTCGCGGCCCAGGCGGGTTGGGCAGCGAGCGCGGCATCGACCGCAGCATCGAGCACGGCCTTGTCGCCCAGATCGACCTTGGCCTGAACCGTGCCGCTGTTGGGATCGAAGATGTCGGACTGGCGGGGGCTGGCGGGGGCGGTGGTGCCGCCGGCCAGGCGGTGGGTGACGATGCGCATGGTCGCTCTCCTGTGACAGTTCTGTTCGTTGGCCGCCGCTTTAGCCTCTGGCATAACTGCAAGCAATTGCGTAAAAACGTCACAACAGGCTGCATAAAAGCCATGGTCGGGAGCGGATGCGACATGAACGGACCAGTACCATGAACTGGGATGACCTGCGCATCTTCCTGATGCTGGCGCGCGCCGGATCGGTGGCGGAGGCGGCGCGGCGGCTCGAGATCGACCCCACCACGGTCGCGCGCAGGCTGGCGCGGCTGTCGGGCGATCTGCAATCGACATTGTTCGAGGCGAGCGGCAAGGGCATCGCGCTGACCGAACATGGCCGCAAGCTGCTGATCTATGCCGAGAATGCCGAACAGGCGCTGGTCGATGCGCGCACCGAGCTGACCGGCGAGCAGACGGTGTTTGCGGGCACCATCCGGGTCAGCGTCGCCGAGGGGCTCGCCGCCTGGGTCATCAGTCGCAAGCTCCCCGATTTCCACCGCCGCCACCCTGCGATCCGCATCGAGCTGGTCGCCACCAACGGGTTCTTGAACCCGAGCAAGCGCGAGGCGGACCTGGCGATCATGCTCTCGCGGCCCACCGCGGGGCCACTGAAGGTGCGCAAGCTGGTCGACTATCAGCTCGGCGTTTACGCGGAGCGCGACTATCTCGCCGCCGCCGGGCCTATCCAGAGCGTGGACGACCTGCGCCGCCACCCGCTGATCGGCTATATCCCCGATTTCATCTATGCCGACGAACTGCGCTATCTCGACGAGATCGGCCCCGGGCTCGAACCGGTACTGACCAGCTCGAGCATCAACGTCCAGCAAAGCCTGATCGCCAGCGGGGCAGGCGTGGGCATCCTGCCGTGCTTCATGGGCGAGCAGAACGCGCGGTTGGAGCGGGTGCTGGAAGGCAGCGTGACGATCCACCGCAGCTTCTGGCTGGTGGTGCACCGCGACATGCGCAAGTTGGCGCGGGTGGATGCGTTCATCGGGTGGCTGGATGATGTCGCGCGGAAGATCGCGCCGGGGGTGGGAGAGACCCCTACCACTTAGGGATTGCGCCAACCTCCCTCTCTCCCCTCGCGGGAGAGATACGAAGCCTTGCCAGCTCGCTGGCTAGGCGCAGTTGAGAGGGGGCGCGATCCTGGAGCTGACGCTCCAGACCCCTCTCCCAACCCTCTCCCGCAAGGGGAGAGGGCTATGGTTGTTCGAGCCTCAGGTATGGCAAACACGTCTCTTCGATGGCTTTAACCGATTGCTCGATGGCATCCGACACCTCGTTAACTTCATCAGCAGAGCGCGTCTTGCTTGCAAATAGTGCTCGACGGATCTTCAAAGTGAAATCTCTGTCGGTCCCGTTATGGTCGTCGATATAAGCATCCGCATATGTGAGCACGATATGAAACTGATGATGCAGAGTTTCGACAGCCTCTTCTAAATTTGGTCCGAAGAGCGCGCGGGCCATTGGCAGGCATTCCTCTAATTTTATCCGTTCATTCAGCGATCGGTCGGCTCGCATGTAATACGCTTGTGCAGTGATTATTCTCTTTTGTTCTTCACCAAGAGAGTGTTGCTTCCAAGATGGCGAATCGAGATTTAATTTTGCTTCGGCGGCAGCGCTCTCGCTACCTGGCATCCATGGCTATCGCAGGTAGGTAAGCGCCCGCCTCGCATTGTATGCAGCGTGCAGGATAACCTCGGCTTGGTCTCTATTGCGCTCAGCGAGTTTCTGATGCTTCCAAGCTGCGAGTCCGAGTTTGGCGGCGGCATAGACAGCAATCGCTCCTCCGAGCGTTCCTACGCCTTGGATCATTGTGCCAGTTGCGGCCCAATCTATTCCAGCGAGTGAAATCCCGACGCACATTGTATGTTACCTCTCGTCCCATCTGCACAGGTCGTTTGATACCGCGCTTTCTGCAATCCCGGGTTACCCCCTCAAGGCACCACCACCTGCCGGATCGCCGTCCCGCTCGCCAGTTCATCGAACAGCGCGTTGATCTCTGACAGCGGGCGCACCGAGCTCAGCAGTTTCTCCACCGGCATCCGTCCGGCGCGCCAGAGGGCGATGTAGCGGGGGATGTCGCGTGAGGGGATGGCGTTGCCCATGTAGCTGCCCATCAGCGTCTTGCCGTCGCCGACCAAGGAGACCGCGGGGATCGAGAGCATGTCCGCCGGGTTGGGAAGTCCCACGGTGACGACCCGCCCGCCGCGCCGCGCCAGGCCATACGCTTTCGCCAGCACCGCGGCCTTGCCGACGGTTTCGATCACCAGATCGGGCTTGCGGCCCAATGCTGCGATCACCGCGTCCTCGCCGTCCTCGGGCGGAACGGCAGCGACCGCGCCCAATTCCAAAGCCAACGCACGCTTGGCGGGGACGGGATCGATCGCGATCACCGGATGCGCGCCGCCTGCAATCGCCGCCATCAGCGCGGCGAGGCCGACGCCGCCCAGGCCGTAGACCACCACGCTTTCGCCCGCGCGCATGGCTCCGCCGTTGAGAACCGCGCCCGCGCCGGTCAGCACTGCACAACCGAACAGCGCGGCGATCTCGACCGGAATGTCGCCATCGATCTTCACCGCCGAGCGCCGGTCGACTACCGCGTGCGTCGCGAACGCCGAGGAGCCCAGATGATGCTGCACCTCGCACCCGTTCTCGGACAAGCGCCGATCGCCGCCCAGCAGCGTGCCCGCGCCGTTCGCCGCCGCGCCGTTGCCGCACAGATAGCCTTCGCCCGAATGGCAGCTTGGGCAATATCCGCACAGCGGAAGAAAGCTCAGCACCACGCGGTCGCCTACGCCAAAATGCTGCGCAGCAATTGCGCCTGGTTCGAGCACCGTCGCCACCGCCTCGTGCCCCAGCGCCATCGGCATCGGGCGCGGGCGGTCGCCGTTGATGACGGAGAGGTCGCTATGGCACAGCCCCGCCGCCTCGATCTTCACCAGCATCTCGTCCGCCCCCGGCGGAGCGAGGTCGATCTCGGCGAGGCGAAGCGGGTGGGAGTCGGCAAACGGCCCGGTGTGGCCGATGCTATCGAGAATGGCTGCGGTGATCTTCATCGGCGGGTCCTGACAGATCGCCCGCTCAGCGGACAGCCGCCATCTGGTAGAGCATCTCGACAAAGCCCATTGTCGCATCAGTGATCCCGGCGACCTTGGGGTTGGTCGAATCCACCACGAAATACTCGTCGGGGGCGTGCGCGCCGCTGCCATGGCCGATGCCGAAATGCCCGGCGGGGATGCTGACCGGCGGGGCGGTGAACACCGCGCCCGGCCAGGAGCCTGCAAGGCGCGGGTTGAGGTTGGCCTTGACCCCCATCTTGGCATAAGTGGCGAGCTCGGCCTTGATCAGCAGGCTGTCCTCGCTGACCTCGGTGGGGTCGTACCCGCCCGACACGATCGCCTCGACATCGGTGAAACCGTTCCTGTCGAGATGCGCGCGCAACTTGGCTTCGGCTTCCGCGCGGGTCTGGTTGGGGACGAGGCGGAAATCCATCTTGGCGACCGCGCGGCCGGGCAGAACGGTCTTGCCGCCCTGGCCGGTGTAGCCCGCGACCAGGCCTTCGATGTTGGCGGTCGGCTCTTGTTGCAACCGCACCAGCGCCTGTTCGAGCGGCAGGTCGTCGATCCAGTGGGTGACGCCGAAGCCGGCCTTCATCTGCGCCTCGTCCATGCCCTTGGCGGCCTCGGCGATCAGCGCCTTTTCGCGCGCCGTGAGCGGCCGCACATTGTCCGACCAGCCGCCGATCACGACATTGTTGCCGTCGGGCGAGACCAGGGTCTGCAGCGCCTGCACCAGTCGCCAAGTCGGCGAATCGATCATCGCCTTGTAGCTCGAGTGCACATCGCCCTTGGGTCCGCGACCCCATTTTTCGCCGCTGGCGATCAATTCGAGTTCGATCATCCCCTTCGATCCCAGATTGACCTGGACCTCGCCGTTCGCTCCCTGCCAGCATGCGGGGATGAAGATGCCTGCGCATTGGCGGAGCGCGGCGAGCACGTTGGGCTTTGTCGCGATCTGCTTGAAGTTGGGCGATCCGATCTCTTCCTCGCCTTCGGCAATCAGCACGATGTTGACCGGCAGCTTGACTCCCGCATCCTTCATTGCGTGCAACGCGGCGAGGAAGGTCGCCTGTGGGCCCTTCTGGTTGATCGCGCCGCGCCCGACGATCGCCTTGCCCCAGCCAGGCTTGTCGACGATCCGCGCCTCAAGCGGCGGCGAGGACCATTCGGCCGGATCGAACTGCTTGACGTCGTACATGAAATAGATGCCCAGCGTGCGTGGCGCGCCGACGTCGATGGTGCCGAACACGCCGGGGTAACCGTCGGACGGCACGGTCTCGATCCCGGTGAAGCCTGCGGCCTTCATCAGCTCGGCCATGTACGCCGCGCCTTCGGGCATATTGAGGTTTTCCGCAGCGATCGAGGGCAGAGCGATCCAGTCCTGGATTCGCTTGATATCGCCCGCGCGGTTGGCCTGCGCTGCCTTGCGGATCCGCGCGATATCGCCGTCCGCCGCGATCGCAGCGCCGCTGCCGCCGGCTGTCAACGCGAGCCCTCCGCCGACCAAGGCTGCCGACCGCAGAAAATCGCGCCGTTCGAATGCGGGGGTTGGGCTGGTGGTCATGCGGTGGTGCTCCCTGGCTTGGTATCGGCAGGGACGATGGCGAAATGCGCCGGACCGGGCAAGTGATTAACCAGTTCGTAACCACGCTACGTTTAGCCAGAATAAAGATGTAAAATCACGCTTCCGCCAGTTCAAGCGGCGCACAAGGTAACGATTAATCCCATGAAGTTTCGGATGTTTTGTGCACAGCATGATGAGATGGCGCAGGTCACACGGGCAATCGTGGAGCATGTCACGGACCTCACGCGGGGCAGGGCGCTGGAGGCTGACGATCCCCTGCCGGGCCTGAGGTGGACCCTGTCGCGGACGGTCGCCAACCATTGTTCGGCAGAGGTCGAGCTGCTGCGCGACCACTTGCAGCGCAATCCACAGATCGGCATCGACAGGGCTGACATGGTGCGTAGATATCACGATGAGTTGCTGGCATGGCGCAGCGCATTGATGGAGTGCAATGCCGATTGGCCCCCAAAGCGGGTCACGCAGGAACCGTCAGGATTTCTCGATGTCTTCAGGCCTTTGGCCGATGCGCTGTATCAGCGTATTCGCTGGGAGGAGCATGAGTTCTATCCCAAGGTGCTGGGCCGCACCTGACGGTCGTCCAAACCTGCAATGCTTCGTAAAGGGGTCAATCTGCTGCGGCAGTACCGCTGCGGGTCACCCGGAATATCGGCTGCATCGGTTGCGCTGCCACGTTGGCTAGCGGGATCGCGGTCTCGCAGGTCGCGCACTCGGCGCTCATCCGCCCGACATGCCAGCTTTTGCCGCCACAGCCCGGGCAATGGTTGACGTCGCCGCTATGATACAACGGCATGAACCCACGTTGCACGATACGACGTGAAAAGGCATGCCCCGCTGCCAGCGACTGGCCTGGGGCAAAAGCGTGCCTGGAGAGTTGCATCGTCATGTCCTGTTTCCTCAAGTGCATCGCTGGAAGTACGCACTAACGGCGAATCGGTTTCCTGCAGCGACGATCCGTTTTTCACGAAGCACCCATGCGGCGGCGGGTGCTCGACTGCCGGATCGAACCCATGGCAACGATATCTCGCATTCTGTCGGGTAGGCTGCTATCACGTCGGCATCCGTTCGCCGGGATGAACGCCGATGATGCGCACATCCGCGTCCGTCGCAGCCTGATCGCGGGAACACCAACCTCAAAGGAGGGCCTAGCGTGCGCGTAACCGAAAAATTCTGCCGCGAGCAGGAAACCCTGCAGATCGCCAAGGCAGCCGCCGAACCTTTGAAGAACCGCCAGGATATCGCACTCAGCGCCGCCAAGGCATGGGATGCCGCCGCGCAGCTCGCGCACAAGCAGGAATCCAAGGAAGAACCGCTCGACAAGCTCGACGCTGCGATCACGCGCGAGTTCGCAGACGAAGAGGCGGCTGGCGACACGGGTGATGACGTTGACCTGGATCCGGAACTGAATTGATCGTCAGGGACTGGGGCGCGATTCACCAGGCGATATTGGGGATGGCAGGACAGGCTGGCTGACGAGTTCCACCGGCTCAGTGGAGTTCGACTCGGACTTCAACCCGAACGGTTGCAGCAGGTGGCTGAGATAACGCTGTGCGATTGCTCCGCCGGTACCATAACGAACAGGCAGGCTGCGTTCTCCGGGAACGTAATGCGTGCCAAACAGGCGGTCGAAGATCGTCAGCTGACCCCCAAAGTTGTGATCGTGAGCCTCAATCTGGTCAGCATGGTGCCAATGATGAAATCGCGGGGTGGTAACCAGCCACCCCAGCGCCCCCAGGCTGATCCGCACATTCGAATGCAGCATTGGTGAATGCACGCGATAGATAAGCGCGTAAATCAGCAACGGCAATGGCGAGAACCCCAGCACCAAGGCAGGCAGCGCGATCAGTGTTGAATTGAAGATTTGGTCGATGGGATGGACGCGAAAAGTGGCAAGCCAATCGAGATGCTCGCTCGAATGGTGCACAGCATGAAACCGCCAGAGTGCCGGAACAGCATGGCACAGCCGGTGCGCGACGTAGAAACACAGATCCGACAGCACCAGCAACTCGACGAACTCCAGCCAATCGGGCTGCGCGCGGATCGCTTCGCGAACCGGTTCGGGCACGACTGAGATAGCCAAAACACTCGCAACCACCAAAGCAAGGACCATGCCCAACCGGATTACCATCCCGGTAAGGAATACGTGCATCAGATCGATTCTCCATCCCGGACGGAAGATTTTCTGACCGGGATGAAGCGGGAGCAGCCGTTCAAGCACTATCAACGCGATACCAGCGCCTAGCAGGAACAGCAGCTCATGGAGGCTGAACATCAGTACACAAACGGCATCAGCCGGAACCGCACCTTTTGCGCGTGGACCCGGTACGCGGCGTCTTGTAGGAGCACCAGTTCTTCAGCCCGAATGCGAGCAACCTGACACACGGTCCAGACCACTATAAGCGCCGCATTGAACAGCGAAGGGTTGAGTATCAACATACCGGCATATGTCAGGAAATAGCCGAGATACATCGGATGGCGCACTGCGCTGTACAGGCCGGTGCTCTTGATGCCACGATTGGCGGCAACGACTCCAAAACTACGGCGAAGCGAGAGCTTTGCACCCAACGAAATGACGGTACCGAATATCAGGAGCGCTGCGCCGCCAATCCAGCCGTTGCCCGATGGAATCAGTAGCATTGGAAGCATGGTACCGGAGATTCCGACAGCCCAGTCATAAGGCTTGACGCTGATCGCATCTGTCGACCGCCGCAGCAGCACGAACATCGCCACCGCGCCTTCAGACAGCAGAAAGAAAAGATTGAACGGCGTATCTTGCAGGCTGCCAACAATGCGATAGCACAGCCAAGCGAACAGCAGGACGATCACCGCCCGTTCAAACAGGTCGAGCAAGAGTCGGAATTTGCGTGCGGGATCAAGATCGGTCATGTGCGAAGCGTAATCCTGCAGGCTTACGGCTTGGTTAAATTTCAAGGGTCCGGGTGGATTTCTGCATGTTCCCAGAGCATTCTATCAAAACAGGTGCGCCCGCCAATCGCTGAACACCGCATCCATCTCGGGCCTCGGTCGCTCCTCGAGCGGCTGGCTGGCTGTGCCGAGGAACAGGAACCCTGCAATTGTCTCGGGCGCGGTCCCGAAATGGTTGCGGACGGCATCGCTATAAGATGGCCAGCCGGTGATCCAGCCGCCGACAAAACCCGAAGCATGCGTGGCGTGGAGCAGGTTCATGATGAATGCGCCCACTGAAAGCTCCTGCTCCCACAGCGGGATCTTGCTCGCTTCGCGTGGGGAATACAGCACCACCAGCAACTCGGGTGCCTGGCGTGCGAAGGTCTCCATCGCCTCGATCTCGAGCCTGCCTGCCTCGGGCTTTTCGGCGCGATAGGCGGTGGTTAGCACATCGGCGAGAGCATCGCGCTGGTGGCCGGCAATATGCACCACTCGCCAGGGGTTGAGCTTGCCATGATCGGGCGTCCGCGACGCCGTGGCGACGATGGCGCGCAACTGGGCGGCATCGGGCCCGGGCGCTATCATGTCGCGCGGACGGCCAGACCGGCGGCTCGCGAGATAGGCGGTCACGGATGAGAGGTCGTTGAACTGGTTCACAATGGGCTCCGGTGGCGAACAGGAAAACGGCAATGCGGTAACATGTGCAACAAGGCGCTTCACAGCCGCGCATTTTTGTCTAGGTTGACGCCCACGCTATGGCGGACCCGGGGACAGGCCGCCATTATAAAAATCGACGGGAGCAAAGCGATTATGGCCAGCGGTTATGCCGTCAGCGGCGATTCCAAAGGCACGTTTCTGGGCCACCCCAAGGGTCTGTACGTGCTGTTCTTCGCAGAAATGTGGGAACGGTTTTCCTATTACGGCATGCGCGCGCTGCTGATTTTCTACCTCACCAAGCACTGGCTGTTTTCGGACGAGCAATCGGGAGTCATCTACGGCGCTTACACCGCGTTGGTATACATTACCCCCGTTCTGGGCGGGTATCTGGCCGACCGCTATCTCGGCCAGCGCAAGGCGGTGACCTTCGGCGCGGTGTTGCTGACCTTCGGCCATGCGCTGATGGGTTTTGAAGGCACCGGCGGTCAGGATCCGACTTCGCTGACCATTTTCTGGCTCGCGCTGGCGTTCATCATCGTCGGCTCGGGCTTCCTCAAGGCCAACATCTCGGTGATCGTCGGTCAGCTTTATCCGCGCACCGATGTCCGCCGCGATGGCGCGTACACCATCTTTTATATGGGCATCAATCTCGGCGCATTCCTGGGTTCGCTGGCCTGCGGCTATCTGGGTGAAGTCTATGGATGGTCCTATGGTTTCGGTGCAGCTGGCATCGGCATGCTGCTGGGCCTGGTCGTCTTCATCCTCGGCAAGCCTTTGCTATGCGGCCGCGGCGAGGCCCCCGATCCGGCAGCGCTGGCCGCGCCGGTGATGGGCATCAAGAAGGAATGGCTGATCTATGGCGTCGGTGTTGCTGCGGTGCTCGGCATCTGGGCGCTGATCCAGTACCAGTCGGTTGTCGGCTGGCTGCTTCTGGTGTCTGGCATCGTGCTGGTCGGCTATGTGCTGATCACCGCGGTGACCAAGCTGGAGCCGCATGACCGCGACCGGATTTTTGCCGCAATGTTCCTGATCCTGGGATCGATCCTGTTCTGGGCGCTGTTCGAACAGGCAGGCTCCTCGCTCAACCTCTACACCGATCGCTATGTCGATCGCGGCGGGGTTCCGGCGTCAGTGTTCCAGTCGGTCAACGCGATGTATATCGTGCTGCTGGCGCCGTTCTTCGCCGCGATCTGGACCTGGCTCGGCCGCAAGGGGCTCGAGCCCTCGGCGCCCGCCAAGTTCGGTTTGGCGATGGTCCAGCTGGGCGCGGGCTTTCTGGTGCTGGTTGCAGGCGCGGCAGCCACCGGAGCGGGTGTGCCGACCCCGGTGCTGTTCATCTTCCTGATATACCTGCTGCACACCACCGGCGAACTGTGCCTGTCGCCTGTCGGCCTCAGCGCGATGAACCGGCTGGCGCCGGCGCATATGGCATCGCTGATCATGGGAACCTGGTTCTTCGCTTCGGCTTCGGGCAATTTCGTCGCCGGGCTGATCGCTGCGGCAACCGGCTCTGAAGCGGCCAGTGGCGAAGGTGCAGGCCAGCAGACGGTGCTCGACGTCTATTCGAACATCGGCTGGATCGCGATCGGCGTGGGCGTCGCGGTGATGGTGGTGTCTCCGCTGATCAAGAAGCTGATGCACCTCGATACGCTCAAGGACGCAGAGCCGCTCGCGGGCGAAGCCGAACTGGCGGAGAACCAGGCCGCTGGCATCCATCCGGCGACGCGCGGAGCCTGACTTCTCTCCACGACAAAACACAAAGTGCGACACAACAAAGTGCGACAGGGAAAATACACATGAAATACGGGTTCACCGCGCCGCTGGCGGCCATATTGGTCGTCGGTTGCGCCAACACTGCAACGGCCGAACGGCCCGTATCGTCGGGGAGCACCACCTCCAGAGAGCGGGTCAGCTTCAACGAAAACCCGTATCCCAGCACCTACAAGCCCTATGGCGGCGCGGCGACCGCGATCCGCAATGTCACGGTGTTCGATGGCGAAGGCGGCCAGATCGACAACGGCGTGGTGTTCTTCTCGGATGGCAAGATCACTGCGGTGGGCGGCGCGGATACGCCGATCCCGGCCGATGTCACCGTTATCGATGGCACCGGCAAGTTCGTGACCCCCGGCATCATCGATATTCACAGCCATCTGGGCAATTATCCCTCGCCCGGCGTGCAGGCGCATGCGGATGGCAACGAGGTGACCAGCCCGGTCACCGCCGATGTGTGGGCCGAGCACGCGGTTTGGCCGCAGGACCCCGGCTTCAGCCGTGCGCTCGCCAATGGCGGCATCACGTCCCTGCAGATCCTGCCGGGATCGGCAAACCTGTTCGGTGGCCGCTCGGTCACGCTCAAGAACGTGCCTGCGCGCACTATGCAGGCGATGAAGTTTCCCGATGCGCCCTATGGCCTCAAGATGGCGTGCGGCGAAAACCCCAAGCGGGTGTACGGCAGCCGCAACCAGAAGCCCGGCAGCCGCATGGGCAACCTGGCGCTCAACCGCCAGACCTGGGCGCGTGCCGTAGAGTACAAGGCACGCTGGGATGAATATGACCGCAAGGGCGGCACGCCGCCTGCGCGCGACATCGGGCTGGATACCCTCAAGGGTGCGCTCGAAGGCAGGATCCAGATCCACAACCACTGCTATCGTGCCGATGAAATGGCGATCGTGGTCGATATGGCCAAGGAGTTCGGCTACACCGTCGCTGCCTTCCACCACGCGGTGGAAAGCTACAAGATTGCCGACCTGCTCAAGGATAACGGCATCTGTTCGGCGGTATGGGCCGACTGGTGGGGCTTCAAGATGGAATCCTATGACGGCATCCCGGAAAACGCCGCGATCATCCAGAACGCGGGCGCTTGCACCATCATCCATTCGGACGATCAGGACCAGATCCAGCGGCTGAACCAGGAAGCCGCCAAGGCTTTGGGCGATGGCCGGCGGATGGGATTCAACATTTCGGACGCCACCGCGATCAGCTGGCTGACCTACAACCCCGCCAAAGCGATGGGCATCGCTGACAGGACCGGTAGCCTGAAACCGGGCAAGATGGCCGATGTCGTGCTATGGAACGCCAATCCGCTGTCGGTCTATGCCCGGCCCGAAAAGGTTTGGGTCGATGGCGCGATGCTGTATGACGCCAACGACCCCACCCGCCGCCCGGTGAGCGACTTCGAATTGGGCCAGCCAGGTTCGGGAGACACCAAATGAGCCGTACCATGAACCCGATGGGGAAAAAGGCGCTGCTGTTCGTTTCCGCTGCAGCCACGCTGTTTGCAGCCCCCGTCGCTGCCCAGACGATCGCGATCACCGGCGGCAAGGTCGTCATCGGTGATGGCAGCGCGCCGATCGAGAGCGGCACCGTGGTGCTACGCGATGGCAAGGTCGTTGCTGCTGGAGCCGGCGTTGCCGTTCCTGCAGGTGCGCAGGTGGTCGATGCTGCCGGACGCTGGGTCACCCCCGGCCTGTTCGCGGGCTTCAGCCGGTTGGGGCTGATCGAGGTCGAAGCCGTCCGCGAAACCAACGACAGCAGCGCGAGCTCGGGTGAATTTTCGGCTGCTATCGATGTGGTCCCCGCAATCAACCCCAAGGTCACGCCGATCGCGGTCAACCGGGCGGCGGGCATCACCCGCGCGGTGGTGGCTCCCGCAGCGCCTGCTTCGATCTTCGCGGGAATGGGCGCGCTGATCGATCTGGGCGATGACTACGACGCCGTCACCAAGCCGCGCGCCTTCCAGTTCGTCGAGCTGGGCGAGGCGGGGTCGTCCAAGGCAGGCGGCAGCCGCGCCTCGGCGTTCCTCGAGTTCCGCAATGGCCTGATCGAGGCCAAAGCGCTTGCAAGTGGCCAGCGCGGTGTCGCCGCGCACCCGCACGATGCGCTGCTCAACCGCCAGGATGCTGCCGCGCTCGTACCCGTGGTCAATGGCGACATCCGGCTGATGGTGCATGTCGAACGCGCGGCCGATATCCTCAATGTGCTCAAGCTGCGCGAGGAGTTCCCTGCGCTCAAGCTGGTGCTGGTCGGAGTATCGGAAGGCTGGCTGGTCGCCAATGAGATCGCAGCAGCCGGTGTGCCGGTGATCGCCTCGGCGCTCAACGATCTGCCGTCCGAGTTCGAGAAGACTGCCGCGACCCAATCGAACATCGGCCGCATGAAGCGCGCCGGGGTCACCGTCGCGATCGGCATGATCAACGACAGCGATGCGCACAAGCTGCATTACTCGCCGCAATATGCGGGCAATCTGGTGGCGCTGCAGCGCGTGCCGGGTGCTGCCGGGCTGACATGGGATGAGGCGTTCGCCACGATCTCGTCGGGCCCTGCACAGGCGATGGGGGTCGATGCGATGCTCGGCAGCCTCAGGCCCGGCCGCCAGGGCGATGTCGTGATCTGGGATGGCGATCCGCTCGAGCTTTCGTCGGCACCGGTCGCGGTGATGATCGATGGCGTCCAGCAGCCGCTCGACAACCGTCAGGCGCGTTTGCGCGATCGCTATCGTACACCGCAGGAAGGGGCTTTGCCCAAGGCCTACGAACGGTAATATAACGCTGATACAGGCGGGCTGCTGCTTGATGTGGCGCGCAAGGGGGAGAGCGGCTGATGCAGGGCTATGCGATGCTGGTGGCAGGGGCCATCGGGTTTGTCGGAAGTCACTTTGCGATGTCGCACCCGCTGCGCGCACCATTGGTGGCCCGGCTGGGTGAAAAAGGCTTCCAGCTGGCCTATATCGTGGTCTCGTTCGCCACCTTGTATCTGATGGTACAGGGCTTCCAGCGGGCGCCGGTCAGCGCGCCATTCTGGCCTGCAGGCGATATAGTGTGGGGGCTGAGCACCGTCTTGATGCTGGTCGCCGCAATCCTGTTTGCCGGATCGTTGATCGGCAACCCGGCGCTTCCGGTGCCCGAGGCAGCCGCGCGCAAGATCGCGGTGAAGGAGCCTGGCGGCGTCTTTCGCATCACGCGACACCCGATGATGTGGAGCTTTGCGCTGTGGGGCATCAGCCATATCCTCGTCGCGCCGCGCATCGATACCTTCATCCTGTGCGGAGCGATCATCATCTTGGCGCTGGTCGGATCGCGGCTGCAGGACCGCAAGAAGTTCATCGTGATGGGCGATGCCTGGCTTCACTGGCAATCCCATACCAGCTTCGTCCCGTTCGGGCGGGGGATCGTGTTCCCGGGCTGGGTGCCGCTGATCGGCGGAACAGTGATCTGGCTCGCCGCACAATGGGCGCACATGCCGCTGGGCGTGGGCGTCGCGGGGATTTTCCGGTGGTGGTGATATGTAAAACCTGCTCTCTTCCCTTCAGGGGAGAGAAGCGAGACTTGGCGGCTTGCCGCTTAGTCGCAGCAGAGAGGGGCCGTACGGCCGAGCATCCCCCTCTCTGCTTCACCTAGCGGGCAAGCCCGCAAGGTTCCGTATCTCTCCCCTAAAGGGGAGAGAGCATTCCGCAGTCAGATCCGCACCATCTTCATCCCCACCTCGCCATACCGCTCCCCTGCCGTCGCATCCCTCGGCGCGGCAGCGTCGAGCGCGTCGAGATCGGCGCTGGTCAGCTTGACCGTCACCGCCGCCATCGAATCCTCGAGTGTCGCGCGGCGCTTGGATCCGGGGATCGGCACCACGTCTTCGCCCTGTGCCAGCAGCCAGGCGAGCGCGATCTGCGCGGGCGAGACGCTGTGCGCGGCAGCGACCGATCGGACCACATCGACGATCGACATGTTGCTGGCGAAATTCTCTTCCGAATATCGCGGATCGTTGAGCCGGTAATCGCCCTCGGGAAGATCGGACCGCTGAGTGATCTGCCCGGTCAGAAATCCGCGCCCCAGCGGGCTGTAGGGGACGAAGCCGATCCCCAGATCCTGGCACATCGGCAGGATCTCGTTCTCGACGCCGCGTTCCCAAAGCGAGTACTCCGATTGCAGCGCGGCGATCGGATGGGTGGCATGCGCGCGGCGGATATTGTCAGCTCCTGCCTCCGACAGGCCCAGAAAGCGCACCTTGCCCTCTTCGACCAGCCGCGCCATCGCGCCGACGGTTTCCTCGATCGGCACGGCAGGATCGACGCGGTGCTGGTAATACAGATCGATGGTGTCGACCCCGAGCCGCTTCAAGGAGCCTTCGCAGGCACGGCGGATGTTGTCGGGCGAAGAATCGACGCCGGTCACCTTGCCGTCCTCAAAGCGGAAGCCGAACTTGGTCGCAATGACCAGCCGTTCGCGGCGGCCGCGGATCGCCTGGCCGAGCAGCTCTTCGTTGACATACGGGCCATAGACCTCGGCGGTGTCGAAGAAGGTGACTCCCAGCTCCATCGCGCGTTCAAGCGTGGCGATGGACTCGCGATGGTCGGCCTTGCCGTACATGTTGCTGCCGATGCCGGCCATCGGCATGCAGCCGAGGCCTAGGGCGGAAACTTCCAGTCCGCCGAGCTTGCGATAGATCATTGCGTATCTCCTTCGGCGCGGGCGATCGTGGTGGTGACCGCCATGTCCATCGTTACGTTGCCCAACGTGCGCATGATATCGGGAAACACCTCGATCGCCAACAAAAGCGCCAGCGGTTCGATCGGCACGCCCATCGCAAAGCAGATCGGGGCGATGGCGCTGATGAAGCTGATCGATCCGGGGAGCGAGACCGATCCCATCGTGGTGATGGCCGCAGCTGCAAACCCGGCGGCGAGCGCGACAGGCCCCAGTTCGATCCCCATCAGATGGGCAACGTACACCGCGACCGCCATGTTCATCGCAGGGCCGGTGGCGCGGAACAAGGCGACCGCGATGGGCAGGACGACATCTGCGGTGCGTTCGCCCACCCCCAGGCTGCGAACGCCGGTCAGCATCGTTGGCAGCGAGGCGAGCGAGGATTGCGTCGAGATCGCTACCGCCTGCGCGGGAATAGACGCGCGCAGGAACGAAGGCGGGCTGATCCGACCGCCAATGGCGGCAAGCGCGAAAGCACTGAACCAGATTACCGATCCGACACTGATCACGATCAGAACATAATGTCCCAGTGCGCCGAACGCCGCGCCGCCTGCGCGCGATCCGACCACCAGCCCAAGCGCGAACACGCCGATCGGGGCGAGCAACAGGACCCAGCCAATCAGGATGATCATCGCATCGCCAACCGCGCCAAAAAAGCCCTGCACCGGCATCCGACGGTCGGCGGGCAGGCGCGTCAACGCAAACGCGAAGGCGAGCGTGAAGATGATCAGCGGCAGGATGGCATCGTTGGCAGCGGCTGCGACCGGGTTGGTCGGCACCAGCGCCCGCAGGAACTCGGTGAACGGCGGCACGTCGCCCGGAGGCTCTGCGCTCGACAGTGCGCCCTGCAGCGCGATGCGCGCGGCTTCGGGCAGCGGAAACGCGCTGAGCAAGGCAGGGGTGAGCAGCGCTGCCATGGCCGCAGAGGCCCAGAGCAGCACGATCATCGTGCCGATCGCACGGACGGTCAGCCGCCCCGCGCTCGCCATCTCGGCGGTGCGCAGGATGCCGGTGATCAGCAGCGCAACCACCAGCGGGATCACCGTCATCTGCAAGCCGCGCAGCCACAGCGATCCGATGACATCGGCCGCATCGACCACGCCTGGCGCGCCGTTGCCGATCGCGATCCCGATCGAGATGCCGATGATGAGGGCACCCAGCACCAGCAGTGTTTTGAGCATGTTTCAGCGGTTCCTTCGGATGAAAAATCTGCTCACAGGGGCATGATTATCATCGGTGCAGTTCGTAATGTGTTTAGTGTCTGTCGGTAAACGCTCGCAACCATAGATGCGCGGGGATGGCTGGCGAGTGGCAACGCAATAGGGTACTTGCCAAACGCTGCAAACGGAGAAAAGCATTCGTGACACGCAAGTTTTTCGGCACCGACGGTATCCGCGGACGCACCAACACCGGTTATATGACCGCAGCAATGGCGATGGCTGTCGGCCAGGCGGCAGGCGAACATTTCCTGCGAGGCACGCACAAGCACCGCGTTGTCATCGGCAAGGACACAAGGCTGTCGGGCTATATGATGGAAAACGCGCTGGTCGCGGGCTTCACCAGCGTGGGCATGGATGTGGTGCTGGTCGGCCCGATGCCGACGCCCGCGGTCGCCATGCTGGCGCGATCGATGCGCGCGGACCTTGGCGTAATGATCTCTGCCAGCCACAACCCTTACGAGGACAACGGCATCAAGCTGTTCGGCCCCGATGGCTTCAAGCTGTCGGATGAGGATGAACTGCGGATCGAGGCGCTGCTCGAAGCCGGCGCGCCCAAGCTCGCCGCGTCCGCCGCGATCGGCCGTGCCCGCCGGATCGAGGATGCGCGCGGACGATACATCCACGCGGTCAAGGAATCGCTGCCCGACCGGGTGCGGCTCGATGGCCTCAAGATCGTGATCGATTGCGCCAATGGCGCAGCCTATCAGGTCGCACCATCGGCGTTCTGGGAGCTGGGCGCGGAGGTGATCGCGATTGGCGTGACCCCCAATGGCCTCAACATCAACGACCGTGTCGGCTCGACCCATGTCGAGACGTTGCAGGAGCGCGTCGTCGCCTCGGGCGCGGATATCGGCATCGCGCTCGATGGCGATGCCGACCGGCTGATCGTGGTCGATGAAAAGGGCCGGGTTGTCGATGGCGACCAGATCATGGCGCTGATCGGCGCAAGCTGGGCGCGGCAGGGTCGGCTGCGCGGCGGCGGCGTGGTCGCCACGGTGATGTCCAACCTGGGGCTGGAACGCTATCTGCAGGCGCAGGGGCTCGAGCTGATCCGTACCAAGGTCGGCGACCGCTATGTGCTGGGCGCAATGCGCGCAGGGGGATACAATGTCGGCGGCGAGCAATCGGGCCACATGATCCTGCTCGACCATGCCACCACCGGCGATGGCACGGTCGCCGCGCTGCAGGTGCTGGCCGAACTGGTCCGCGAGGGCAAGCCGGCAAGCGAGCTGCTGCATCTGTTCGATCCGGTTCCGCAACTGCTCAAGAATGTGCGCTTTTCCGGCGGCAAGCCTTTGGAAAACCCGCGCGTGCAGCAAGTGATTGCCGATGCCGATGCGGAGCTTGTCGGGCGCGGGCGGCTGGTCATCCGGCCTTCGGGTACCGAGCCGGTGATCCGGGTGATGGCGGAGGGCGATGATGCCGCACAGGTCGAGGCGGTAGTCGATCGCATCTGCGCGGTGATTGGCGAGGTAACCGCCTGATGCTCGAGATGCGCCCCGATTGCGAACGCTGCGGCGCGGACACCCCGCCTGAGGCCCCCGGCGCGTTCATTTGCTCGTTCGAATGCACATTCTGCGCCGAATGCAGCGAGGAGCTCGACGACCGATGCCCCAATTGCGGCGGTGAACTGGTCGACCGTCCGGTGCGGGCAAAGAAGTTGCTCGCGAAGTTTCCGGGATCGAGCGTGCGGAAATTTACCCAGCATGGGTAAGGTGTTGGTCACCCCCTTCCGTTTTCCGGCGAAAGCCGGAATCCAGAGGCGAGATGGCATAATCCGACTCCTGGACTCCGGCTTTCGCCGGAGAACGAAAGAGGGAGTGGTATGAATATGGCCGCGCGTATCCTCACCATCGCAGGCTCGGACTCCGGGGGAGGCGCGGGGATCCAAGCGGACATCAAGACCATCACCATGCTGGGCGGCCATGCGATGACCGCTATCACCGCGATCACCGCACAGAACTCGCGCGGGGTCGATGCGGTGCAGGTGCTCAGCGCCGACATGGTGATCGCTCAGATCGACGCGGTGGCGCACGACTTCGGGCTCGATGCAATCAAGATCGGCATGCTCGGCTCGCCGCAGATCGCCGAGGCGCTGGCCGACTGGCTGACCGATCCTTCATCGTCATTCCCGCGAACGCGGGAATCCCGCTTTGGCGCCGAGGCCGAGCAGGAGCGGGATGCCCGCGTTCGCGGGAATGACGGAATACCTGTCATCTTCGATCCCGTGATGATTGCATCGAGCGGCGCGGTGCTTGCTGATCAGGCCACCATCGCGGCATTCAAGCGGTTGATGGCGTGTGCCACGCTCGTCACGCCGAACCTTCCCGAGCTGGAAGCGCTGGGCGGGGAAGGGGCGGTGCTGGAACTGGCCCCCGCATTGCTGATCAAGGGTGGGCACGCAGGCGGCGACACGGTCACCGACCGGCTGGTCACTCGCAAGGCCGAGCCCATGCACTGGAGCGATCCGCGCATCGCCAGCCCGCACAGCCACGGCACCGGCTGCACGCTATCGAGCGCGATCGCGACGTTGCTGGGGCAGGGCGTGCCGCTCGATCAGGCGGTCGAGCGCGCGCGTGTCTTCGTCCGGCTCGCACTGCGCGATGCGCCCCCGATCGTCGCCAGCAACGGCCCGATGGGGCACCAGAACGTCCGCAATGATGCGATTGCGCCGGGCTGGCACCTCAACCAGATCACATTGGCCGCGATCGATTATGCCGCCTCGGTGACCTTCTACCGCACGCTGGGCCTGACCCAGATCGTCGACAGCCCGGCCAACGGCTATGCCCGGTTCGAAGCGGACAACGGCGCGACGCTTTCGATCCATGTCGGCGAAGGCTCCGGCGGCACGGTCACCTATCTCGAATGCGCCGATCTCGACGCGCGCGTCTCCGCGCTGGCATCCGAAGGCTTGGCATTCGACCAGGTGCCGCAGGATGAGAGCTGGGGCTGGCGCGAGGCAAGGCTGTGCGACCCGGCTGGCAACGTCATCTGCCTCTATTTCGGCGGCGAGAACCGGCGCTACCCACCCTGGCGGATCGCAACCGAATGATCCGCACCCCCTAAATGCTGCAACCCCGCATGCATTGACCCTTTACCAACGCAGGCAATTGCCCATATGCGTTGCGGCAACAGACCACATGTTCCCAAACAGGAGATACTTATGGCTTTCGTCCTTCCCGCACTTCCCTTCGACAAGACCGCATTTGGCGATATCATGTCAGCTGAAACCTTCGATTATCACCACGGCAAGCACCACAATGCCTATGTCGGCAAGGCGAACGACATGGTGAAGGGCACCGACCTCGAAGGCGCGAGCCTCTCGAAGGTCATCGTCGCCGCGAAAGACAAGGGCAATAAGGGCCTGTTCAACAACGCTGCGCAGATCTGGAACCACACCTTCTTCTGGCATTGCCTCAGCCCCGATCAACAGACCATCCCCGGCTCGCTCGAAGAGCGCATCAATGCTGACTTCGGTTCGGTTGCCGAAATGAAGGACAAGTTGAAGACCGAAGCCGTCGGCCATTTCGGCAGCGGCTGGGCATGGCTGGTGCTCAACGGCGACAAGCTGGAAATCACCTCGCTGCACGATGCAGATTCACCCGTCGCGCACGATGGCATGAAGCCGCTGCTGACGCTCGATGTGTGGGAACACGCCTATTACATCGACTATCGCAACGCGCGTCCTGACTATCTTTCGACTGTGCTCGACAAGGCGATCAACTGGGAATTCGTCGCGCAGAACCTCGACGGCAAGGGCACTGATCGGGCTGATCAGGAAGGCTGATTCTGAACAGTTTTGCGCCCCGTTCTCTGGTTAGCGCCGGGGAACGGGGTGTTCCTCAATAATGGTGCTCCTGCCCGCCAGAAGTTTGCGCCTGCAGCCGGCAGTTTGCGAGGCTCGCATCGGCGCAATGGCCGAGCGTCGCGATGGATGCCCGCTCGCCATCGGCCATCGCTTGTCCGATGATCACCTCGACGGCTGCGTTTCCAATACGTTTGGCGGTCTCCAGCGCAGCACTGGGGGTCAGCATGACATCCATGTCGGATGATGGTCCATAGACATGGACCGCCATACCTTCTGGATCTGCTTGGCAAGGCTGTTCGTGCACTTCGGTGGACAGCCCGGTTGGATCTGCCATACGCAGGATCCACTCGCGCGCATATTTCATTGAAGCGAATATCTGCGTGTCAGGCTCTTTGAGGTGACGGGCGTGCAGGCGGGATGCGCCGAACGACGAGACCACGGCTATCCGTTCGGGCCGCAAATCGCCCAGACGCGCTTCCATTCGGCGCAATGCCCATGCCACGTTGCGTTCCTGCGGCCAGGTTGCGCCGATATCGACGATCAGTCCCCTGGGTTTGCCGGAGAGCTGCAACTGGTAGAGTTCCTGGCGAAATACGATTTCGTGCGCGGCGACGGTGGCCAGAGACCATTCGCCCGTCCGCGTCACGGTTAGCATCGGGATTTCGGGCTCGGTGGTGAAGCTGAACATGGCGGCTCTCCTCTTATCGCGGGAGCACTCCACAGTCTCTCAGCCAGCGCTTAGCAAGTCGGGGCGCGGTGGTACCTTTGCATAACCTAACCTGGGTTAAGAAACGATGTGCATCGGGCCCAGTTGATTTGGCGGGGGGCGTCCATTCATAGCCAACCGTCCAGCCGGTCCCCTGCCTGCGCAGGGGACCGGGGAATAGCTGTACGGCGGAGTATTACTGCCCCTTCGCCCCCTCAATCGCAAGGCCGTGCTTCATCAGCATCGGGATCTGGCTCATCGCGAAGAGGAACGACAGCGCGGTGACGCCCCAAACCTTGACGGTCAGCCATGTCTCGAACGTCAGGCCATAGCGCAGGCCTTCGTTGATCAGCGCCATCACGGCGAAGAACAGCCCCCAGTTGCGTGACAGTTTCATCCAGCCGGTCTCGTTGAGGCCGTCATACGCCGCTTGCAGCAGATAGCGCAGCAGCGGGCGGCCGGTGGACCAGCCACCCAGCAGCAGGACGGCGAACGCGGTGTAGATGATCGTCGGCTTAATCTGGATGAAGCTTTCGTCGTTGAAATACACCGTCAGCGCGCCGAAGCCGACGACGAGCACCGCAGACAGCCAAAGCATCGGCGAGACGCGGCCCAGTTTCCATTTCGATACCGCGACCGCAATAAGGATTGCCGCCATGAACGCCAGCGTGCCGTTGATCGCGGCGCGGGTGGAGGCAAGCGCTGCGCCGTCGCTCTGGGTCAGCTTGAACACCGCAAAGAAGATCAGCAGCGGACCAAAATCGAGCAGCAGCGGCAGCAGGCTGCCTTCCGATTTCTTGGGGGCGACGACTTCGTTCGCGCCGGGCATTTCTTCGCTCATTTTGCTCCTCCGGCGATCACATGCGCCAGATATTCGGGGTCAAAGGGACGCAGGTCGTCGATGGTTTCACCCACGCCGATCGCATGAATGGGCAGACCGAACTTTTCTGCAGCCGCGACAAGAATGCCGCCGCGGGCGGTCCCGTCGAGCTTGGTCATCACAAGACCTGTAACGCCTGCCACCTCCTTGAAGGTTTCGATCTGCGACAGGGCGTTCTGTCCGTTGGTTGCATCGAGCACCAGCACGACATCGTGCGGCGATGCAGGGTTGAGGCGGCCAAGGACGCGGCGGATCTTGGAGAGCTCGTCCATCAGCTCGCGCTTGTTCTGCAGGCGGCCTGCGGTGTCGACGATCAGCACGTCGATGCCGGTCGCGGTCGCCTGCTTGACCGCATCGAACACGATTCCCGCCGCATCGCCGCCTTCCTTGCCGCTGATGATCGGGATGCCGAGACGCTCGGCCCAGATCTTGAGCTGGCCGATCGCGGCAGCACGGAAGGTATCGCCTGCTGCCAGCATCACACCGTAATCCTGCTCCTGGAACAGATGCGCCAGCTTGGCGATGGTGGTGGTCTTGCCCGATCCGTTGACGCCGATCACCAGAATTACCTGCGGTCGGGGGAAGGCAATGATGTCGAGCGGTTCGGCGACGGTGCGCAGCGACTTGGCGATTTCTTCGCCGACGATTTCGCGCAAACCGTCTTCGTCAAGCCCGCGCTCGAAACGTCCTTCGGAAAGGCGCGCGCGCACCTTGCCCGCCATCTGCGGGCCAAGGTCGCTGACGATCAGCGCTTCCTCGATCTCGTCGAGCTGGTCCTCGTCAAGCCGCGACTTGGTGACCAGCCCGGTGATGTTCTGGGTCAGCTTGTCCGACGTCTTGCGAAAGCCGCCCATCAGCCGCTCGCTCCAGCTGCCCTCGCTCATGTATCAATCTCCGCTGTCAGCGTATCGCCGTCCTGGCCCGTGATGGTCACTGGCACGATCTTGCCGATATGGGAAGGATCGGGCCCGTGACTATCCGGCGGCAAAGCGATGCGCACAAAATTTTCGCCATGGCCGGTACGCCCGTCGCGCTCGACCAGCAGGTTCTGCCGGGTGCCGACCAGCGATTGCCGCCAGCGTGTGGCGCGCGACTGCGCTGCGCTGCGCATCTCGGCGGCGCGGGCCTTGACCAACGCGCGGTCGAGCTGCGGCATGCGTGCGGCAGGGGTGCCGGTGCGGGGCGAGAAGGGGAAGATATGGCCGTGCACGACATCGCAGGCATCGAGGATCGAAAGGTTCTGCGCGTGCATGGCGGCATCCTCGGTCGGAAAGCCCGCGATCAGGTCCGCACCGATCGCGATCTCCGGCCGCTTCGCCTTCATCCGGTCGACCAGTGCGATAGCCTGCGCGCGGGAATGGCGACGCTTCATCCGCTTGAGGATCATGTCGTCGCCCGATTGCAGCGAGAGGTGCACGTGCGGCATGATCCGCGGCTCGCCGGTGATCAGATCGAACAAGCGGTCGTCCACCTCGACCCCATCGAGCGAGGACAGGCGCAGCCGCCGGAGCGCCGGTGCGAACTTCAGGATGCGTTCGATCAGCATGCCCAGCGTGGGTGCTCCGGGCAGGTCGGGGCCATAGCTGGTGACATCGACCCCGGTCAGAACGACCTCCTGATAGCCGCGATCGACCAGCGCGCGCACCGCATCGACCACCGCGCCAGCGGGCACCGAGCGGCTGTTTCCGCGACCATAAGGGATGATGCAGAAGGTGCAGCGATGGTCGCAGCCGTTCTGCACCTCGACAAACGCACGGGCATGTTCGGCAAAGCTGGTGACCATGTGCGGCGCGGTCTGACGCACGGCCATGATGTCGGAGACGTGGACCTTCTGGATTTCGCGCTCAAATCCACCCCCGTTTGTCCCGAGCCCTTCGACTGGCTGGAAAGCCAGCCACTCAGGGTAAACTTCCCGGCTCTGCCGGGAAGTCGAGGGACGTGTTGTGCAAGGTCCCTCGACTTCGCTCGGGACAAACGGAGGGGGCGTACCCAGATCATTGAGGGGAGTATGCAGGAATGATCCCGCCCTCAACTTCTCGACATTCCCCAGCACCCGGTCCACCTCGGGCATGGCGGCGAACATCGCAGGGTCGGTCTGCGCCGCGCACCCGGTGACGATCACCTGCGCGTCTGGCCTCGCCTTGCGCGCCTTGCGGATCGCCTGCCGGGTCTGGCGCACCGCCTCGTTGGTGACCGCGCAGCTGTTGATCACGATCACGTCGTCACGCCCAGCGAGCAGCCCGCGCATCGCCTCGCCCTCGGCAATGTTGAGGCGGCAGCCCATCGAGACGATCTCGGGGCCGGTCGCTGGCGGTTCAGTTGCGGGCATCGGCGTCAGAAGTCGATCTCACCGGTAAAGACATGCGTGGTCGGCCCGGTCATCGACACGTTGCTGCCGGGCTGCCAGTCGATCGTGAGCGTCCCGCCGGGAAGATGGACCGGCACCGGTCCGCTGACCAGCTTGCGGCGGATTGCGGCGACGGCTGTCGCGCAGGCTCCGGTGCCGCAGGCGAGCGTCAGACCCGCACCGCGTTCCCAGACGCGCAGATGCAGGCCATCATCGGCCATATGCGCAATGTTGACGTTGACGCGTTCGGGGAACAGCGGGTCATGCTCGATCAACGGTCCAAGCCGTTCGAGATCGACCGCTGCGCCATCGTCGACAAAAAAGATCACGTGCGGATTGCCCATGCTCACTGCGGCAGGATCGGTCAGATCCTCCCAGCCGACAGGCAGATGCACGGTGTCCATCGGGTAGGCAAGCGGGAGCGCATCCCACTCCAACCCCGGCAGCCCCATGTCGATGGTCACCGCGCCATCACCCAGCGTGCCGCGCAGCAGCCCCGCGCCGGTTTCAATCAGCACATCGCGCCCTGCGAGCGCGACAACGCACCGTGTCGCATTGCCACACGCGCTGACTTCGCTGCCATCGTGGTTGAAGATCTGCATCGCCATGTCGGCAGTGCTTGAGGCGGGGGCAGGCCGCATCACGATCAACTGATCGCAGCCGATGCCCAGATGCCGGTCGGCCAGCGCGCGGACCTGCTCTGCGCTCAGCGACAGATCGTGCTCGCGGCAATCGAAAATGACGAAGTCATTGCCGAGACCGTGCATCTTGTGAAAACGGTGGTGCGCCATGGCCGCGCTTTAGACGCTGAGCGCTGGCTTGAGAAGAGCCAACGGGCCAAGAGCAGCAACCGCGCGGCGCTTATTCGCCCAGCGCGACGCGACGCTGCGGCTCGGTGAGCCCGAACAGATCGTCATGCGGCTCGCTGTTGTCTTCAATGCGTGGTTGGACCGGGTGATTCAGCATGTTGCGATCAGCCAGCAGACGGCGTGCCTGTTCGACCGAGAGCGGCTGGCCAAAATGGAAGCCCTGACCCTTGGCACAGCCGATCGCGGTCAGATGCGCGATTAGATCGCCATCCTCGATGCCCTCGGCAGTGATCGGCAGTCCCATGGACTCGCCCAGCATCGCGATGGTCTGGACGATGGCGCGGCTTTCCTTGCTCTCGTTCATCGAGGTGATGAAGCTGCGGTCGATCTTGATCCGGTCGAACGGCAGCGCGCGCAGATGCGCGAGCGAGCTGTAGCCGGTGCCGAAATCGTCGAGCGCGACACGCACGCCCTGGTTCTTCAGGCTGCCGATGATCGATTGGGCAAGGCCGATATTTTCGAACAGGCAGCTTTCGGTGATCTCGATTTCCAGCCGGCTGGCGGGAAATCCGGTTTCGACGAGCAGTTTGACGATCTTTTGCGCCAGCCAGGGATCGCGCAACTGCACCGGCGAGATGTTGACTGAGATCGTCAGGCTCGGGTCCCAGTTGCGCGCATCTTCCATTGCCTGGCGGATGACACAGGCAGACAGGTCGCCGATCATGCCGGTGTCTTCGGCAATGGGGATGAAGACATCGGGCGCGATCTGGCCCAGCTCGGGAGAATTCCAGCGCGCGAGCACTTCAAAACCGATCAAGGTTCCCGATGCCAGATCGATCTGCTGCTCGTAATAGGGCACGAATTCGCCGCGACTGATGCCGACGCGCATTCCCGATTCGATCTTGTTGCGGAACTGAACTTCGCTTTCCATCCGCGGATCGAACCAGCAATAGCGGTTGCGGCCGTGTTTCTTGCTCGCATACATTGCAATGTCGGCGCGGCGCATCAGCACATCAAGGCTGTTGTCGCACAGGTCGGCGCGGGCAACGCCGATCGAGGCGGTGACGGTGAGCTCAGCATCACCGTTGATCGCGGGGCCGATAATCGGATGGCTGACCTGCTCGATCATGTCCTCGGCTACGCGTTGCACGGTCTCGGGGAAGTCGGCGTCGAAAATGAATGTGCAGGCAAACTCGTCGCCACCCAGCCGCGCAACATGGCTGTTGGGGGGCATCGTCGCCTTCAGTCGGCGGGCGACCTCAACCAGCACCTTGTCGCCAGCATCATGGCCCTGAATGTCGTTGATGTTCTTGAAGTTGTCGAGATCGAGCATCAGGTACGCCACCGTCATCTCGCGACGCGCAGCTTGCGCGATGAGGCTGGCGGTCGCCTCGCCGATCGCGCGGCGGTTGAGGCATCCGGTCAGCGGGTCGGTGACGGCAAGCGTCTTGGCCTGTTCTTCGGCCTGCTTGTGATGCGCGATCTCCTCGTTGAGTTCGCTGTAGCGCCGCCATGCAAAGATGATCAGTGCGATATTGAGCAGCAATGCGGTGACTGCGACGTTATCGGGGGACACCGCAAGCCCGTTGAACCGCCTCATCACGTTCGGCATCACGCTGCCGGCGGTGCCGACGAACATCAGAATGGCTGCGGTCATGATGCCGCCAGCAATGAAATCACGACCCTGCACCGCTCGGTCAGCCAAGGCCTCCGTGCGGCTTGCAATCGCGGGATCGGTTTTGAAGTTTCGCACCAGCAGTCCCCCCAACCGGCTTGGAGCATCCGGTTGAATACGGAAGGAAGGTAGGTTGCGAGCGTTAAAAGAACGTTTACGCGTCGGGGGGGTGGCAATCGGGGTCACCAGCAATTCCGCGGGACACGATGGTAAATGTCAACTTAAGCGTGCCGCCAGGGTTTGAAAGCTGGGAAGGGGATATCAGGGCAGGGGTTGCAACCGGCCGATGGTTGCGCTAATGGCCTGGCCAGCTTTGCACACCCGATTGTGCGACGGCACCCAGTCCAGCCGCTGAAACCGCTTTGCCGGTCCATGCGCGCGCCGGTCGGCGAGGTTTCGCCCACCGGCGTTTTGTGCATTTTTGCACAAGGCCGGAGCGAGGGCAACTTGATCGGGGCAGAACTTGATCGGGACGGTTTGGCGAGCCATGTGGGCGGGCAGAAGGAGAAGCGGATATGTTCGATAATCTGACTGATCGCCTTGGCGGCGTGTTCGACAAGCTGCGTGGCCGTGGCGCGCTGAAGGAAGAGGACGTCCGCGCCGCGATGCGCGAGGTTCGCATCGCGTTGCTCGAAGCCGATGTCGCGCTGCCCGTTGTCCGCGATTTCGTCAATACCGTCACCGAAAAGGCCGTGGGCCAGTCGGTGCTCAGATCGGTGGCGCCGGGCCAGCAGGTCGTCAAGATCGTCAACGACGCGCTCACCGAGATGCTGGGCTCCGAAGCCAGCGACCTCGATCTGGCCGTAGCCCCGCCTGCCGTCATCATGATGGTCGGTCTGCAGGGCTCGGGCAAGACCACCAGCACCGCCAAGATCGCCAAGCTGCTCAAGGAAAAGCACGGCAAGAAGGTCATGATGGCCTCGCTCGACGTGCAGCGTCCAGCCGCTCAAGAGCAGCTCAAGGTGCTCGGTGAGCAGATAAGCGTCGCCACGCTGCCGATCGTCGCGGGCCAGATGCCCGTCGATATCGCGCGGCGTGCGCTGCAATCGGCCAAGCTGCAGTCGTTCGACGTCGTAATGCTCGATACTGCAGGTCGTCTGCATGTTGACCAGCAGCTGATGGAAGAGATGAAGGCGGTCGCCACCGAGGCGACTCCGCGCGAAATCCTGCTCGTCGTCGATTCGCTGACCGGTCAGGACGCGGTCAACGTCGCGCAGAACTTCTCCGAGCAGGTGCCGCTCACCGGCGTCGTGCTGACCCGCATGGATGGCGATGCGCGCGGCGGCGCCGCGCTTTCGATGCGTGCGGTCACCGGCCGCCCGATCAAGTTCGTCGGCATGGGCGAGAAGATGGACGCGATCGAGCCGTTCCATCCCGGCCGTGTCGCAGGCCGCATCCTGGGCATGGGCGATGTCGTCAGCCTGGTCGAAAAGGCCGCGGCGACGGTCGAGAAGGAAGACGCCGACAAGCTTGCCGCCAAGATGTCCAAGGGTCAGTTCGACATGAACGACCTGCGCACCCAGCTTCGTCAGATGACCAAGATGGGCGGCATCGGCGCGCTGGCAGGCATGATGCCGGGCATGAAAAAGGCCAAGGCCGCGATGAGCGCCAGCGGCGTCGAGGACAAGGTCCTCGTGCACATGGATGCCATCATCGGCTCGATGACCCCCAAGGAACGCGAAAAGCCTGCGCTGCTCAACGCCAAGCGCAAGATCCGCGTCGCCAAGGGATCGGGCACCACCGTTCAGGACGTCAACCGGGTGCTCAAGATGCACCAGGAGATGGAAGGCGCGATGAAGAAGATCCGCAAGATGGGCGGTCTCAAGGGGCTGGCCGCAATGTTCGGCGGCGGCGGTGGTGCTGGCGGAATGGGTGGTCTGGGCGGCGGCAAGATGCCCAGCGAGGACGATATCGCAGGGCTCTTGGGCGGCGGTGGCGGCAAGGGCATCGGCGGCGGGCTTTCGGGCCTGCCCAACGGGCTTCCGCCGGGCTTTCAGAATTTCAAGAAAAAGTAATTTAATTTCAATTATATAAGACTATATATTCTCAGAAAGGTAAGGTTCAAATGTCTATTTCAATGCGTCTGTCGCGCGGCGGTTCCAAGAAGCGCCCGTATTACAAGATCGTCGTCGCCAACAGCCGCGCGCCGCGCGATGGCAAGTATCTTGAGCAGATCGGCATCTACAACCCGCTGCTCGCCAAGGATTCGGGCGAGCGCGTCAAGATCAACGAAGAGCGCGCCAAGCACTGGCTGTCGGTCGGCGCACAGCCCACCGATCGCGTTGCCCGTTTCCTCGACGTTGCCGGCATCAAGGAGCGCAAGGCTTCGGTAAACCCCAAGAAGGGCGAACCCGGCGAAAAGGCCAAGGAACGCGCTGAAGAAAAGGCAACCAAGATCGCTGAAGCTGAAGAAGCTGCCCGCGCTGCCGAAGAAGCCAAGAACGCACCGGCCGAAGAGCCTGCTGCCGAAGAAGCACCCGCTGAAGAAGCCGCTGCTGAACCGGCCGAAGGCTGAATTGTTGCACCTCACCCCTCCCGCTTGCGGGAGGGGCAGGTTCAGCAACGCTGAACCGGGGTGGGCACGAATGAACGCTCTGTCGAAGGCGCCTTTATGTCTGACCGCCCGATAACCCTCGCCGTCATCGTCGGCGCGCATGGCATCACCGGCGAAGTGCGCCTCAAGCTGTTCGGCTCGGGCCTCGACGGGGTAAAAGCGCACAAGAGCTTCAACAACGGCGCACTGACGCTCAAGACGTTGCGCCCGCAAAAGGACCTCGGCATCGCGCGCTTTGCCGAGATCGCCGACCGCAACGCCGCTGAAGCTGCACGCGGCACCGAACTCACCGTGCCCAGGTCCGCACTCCCGCCCCTGGGCGAGGGCGAATACTACCACGCCGACGTGGTGGGGCTTCCGGTGGTCTCCGAAACCGGCGAACCGCTCGGCACCGTGCGCGCCATCGAGGATTTCAACGCAGGCGACCTGCTCGATATCGTCAAGCCTGACGGCAAGGCCTTCATGGTTCCCGTCGCCGCCGCCGATATCGGTGAGGACCGCATTGCGATTGACCCTGTCTGGGCCGAATAGTATATACATCGCGTATATACGGAGGCTGATATGGGCAAGGAATACCGCGCAAAGAGCTTCAAGTCGGGCAACTCAGTCGCCATCCGCATGCCCGCGGCGCTGGGAATAGAGCCGGATCGCGAATGGACCATCGTCGAGCAGAACGGCGAGTATGTCGTTCGCGAAATTGGTGCGCCAAGGCGCAAGTTCAATATCGAAAAGGTCGCAGGGTCGGCGACGAACCTAAAGCCGATCAAGCCCGAGGACAGGCTGTTTGAAGAGCGACCACTACGGTGGGATTTGCTGAGCAGCAAAGACGACGCATGAAATACCTGCTCGACAGTAACATCATCATCGCCCTTACCATGAACGCAGATGATCGTGTGGTTCGTCGTGCCGGAGAGTGTTTTGAGGGTGACATCGTCACTTCCGCCATCGCCATCGCGGAGGTTGCGCTTGGTTCGGTGCGGGGGAAGCCCCCTGGATTTGCTCAGCTGGAAGCATTTCTGGAGGAAGTGCCGCTTTTGGATTTCGATCTCGCTGCTGCTCGCGTCTATGCGGATCTGCCGTTCAAGCGTCGTAGCTATGACCGCCTGATTGCTGCACAGGCATTGTCCCAGAATCTGATCATGGTCACCGACAATGAGAAGGATTTCGCTGACATCCCCGGCCTCAAGGTCGAGAACTGGACCCAATGACCTTCGCAGCCCAGATCCTTACCCTCTACCCCGAGATGTTCCCCGGACCGCTTGGCCACAGCATTGCCGGGCGTGCGCTGGCCGAGGGGCGCTGGTCGCTCGAGGCTATCCAGATCCGCGATTTTGCCACCGACAAGCACCGCAGCGTCGATGACACGCCCGCAGGCGGTGGGGCGGGAATGGTGCTCCGCGCCGATGTGCTGGCGAGCGCGGTCGATCATGCGCTCGAACGCTCGCCGAACGCGCCCGTCATCGCGATGACACCGCGCGGCGCTCCGCTGACCCAGGGTCGCGTGCGGCAGCTTGCCGACGGTCCCGGTGTCACCATCCTGTGCGGGCGATTCGAGGGGTTCGACGAGCGGCTGTTCGAGGCGCGGCCGATCGAGGAGATTTCGATCGGCGATTACGTGCTTTCGGGCGGAGAAACCGGGGCTTTGGTGATGCTTGATGCTTGCGTTCGGCTGCTCCCCGATGTAATGGGCGCCTCTTCCAGCGGAGACGAAGAATCGTTCGAGAACGGTTTGCTCGAATATCCGCACTACACCCGACCTCAAATCTGGGAAGGGCGTGCGATCCCCGAAGTGCTGCGATCGGGGGATCACGCGAGAATCCGGGCATGGCGTGACAGCCAGGCTGCGGAGATAACACGGCTAAGGCGGCCGGATCTTTGGGAGCGCCATGGGGGCACTCCGGATCAGTCGCCCTCTGGTGCGCGGCGAAAAAGATAGGACAAAGGTCACATGAACCTCATCCAGACGCTCGAAGCAGAAGCTATCGAGGCATTCAAGGCTACCAAGACCATCCCCGAATTCCGCGCTGGCGATACCCTGCGGGTCGGCGTTCGCGTCGTCGAAGGCGACCGTACCCGTATTCAGAATTACGAAGGCGTGTGCATTGCACGTTCGAACCGGGGCCTCGGCTCCAACTTCACCGTGCGCAAGATTTCGTTCGGTGAAGGCGTCGAGCGCGTATTCCCGCTCTATTCGCCCAACATCGATTCGATCACCGTGGTGCGCCGCGGCGTGGTGCGTCGTGCGAAGCTCTATTACCTGCGTGGCCTGACCGGCAAACGCGCACGTATTGCAGAGCGCCGCGACAACCGTCCCGCCAAGGGCAGCACCGAAGCCTGATCGTTCGCGACAGACTTTGATCTAGCAAAAGGGCGGTCTGCAAAGGCCGCCCTTTTTCGTTGTTGTCCGGTCCATTCGCAGATCCGGCGCTCGCTGCCCGGGTCGCGACGGGCGGAATATTCTGCGAACTCTTTGCATTCATATGGGTGCTTTGTTTCGTAAGCTGCAGCTGATGCGCAACAATGTCTTCACACTGCCGCATCATCGCCACTCGCAGCTTGTATTGCCGGGGCTGAGCCGCTAGGCGCCCCGGTGCATTGCACTGAAGGAATTGATCCGTGGGTTATCGAGTAGTCGTTGTCGGCGCGACCGGAAATGTCGGTCGCGAAATGCTGGCCATCCTGGCGGAGCGCGAATTCCCGATTGATGAAATCGCTGCTGTCGCGTCTTCGCGCTCGACCGGCACCACGGTCGAGTTCGGCGACACCGGCAAGATGATCAAGGTGCAGAACATCGAGCACTTCGATTTCACCGGCTGGGACATGGCGCTGTTTGCCGCAGGGTCTGCCGCGACCAAGATCTACGCCCCCAAAGCGGCCTCTCAGGGCTGCGTGGTGATTGATAACAGCTCGCTCTATCGCATGGAGCCCGATGTTCCGCTGATCGTTCCCGAAGTGAACCCCGATGCGATCGACGGCTACAAGGCGCGCAACATCATCGCCAACCCCAATTGCTCGACCGCGCAGCTGGTCGTAGCGCTCAAGCCGCTGCACGATGCCGCGACGATCAAGCGCGTCGTCGTTTCGACCTACCAGTCGGTATCGGGTGCAGGCAAGGAAGGCATGGACGAGCTTTTCGAGCAGTCGCGCAACATCTTCGTCGGCGACAGCGCCGAGGCGAAGAAGTTCACCAAGCAGATCGCCTTCAACGTCATTCCGCATATCGATGTCTTCCTCGACGATGGTTCGACCAAGGAAGAGTGGAAGATGGTGGTCGAGACCAAGAAGATCCTCGACCCCAAGATCAAGCTGACTGCGACCTGCGTGCGCGTGCCGGTGTTCGTCGGCCATTCCGAGGCGGTGAATATCGAGTTCGAGAATGAGCTGAGCGCCGAAGACGCGCAGAAGATCCTGCGCGAGGCGCCTGGCATCATGCTGGTCGACAAGCGCGAGGACGGCGGATACGTGACGCCGGTCGAATGCGTCGGCGATGGCGCGACCTATATCAGCCGGGTGCGTGATGACAGCACGGTCGAGAACGGCATCTCCTTGTGGTGCGTGTCTGACAACCTGCGTAAGGGCGCTGCCCTGAACGCGGTGCAGATCGCCGAACTGCTGGGCAGAAGGCATTTGAAAAAGGGCTGACCTTATGTCACTGTCAATGTCATGACATTGACAGCCGACATCTTCTGGTCGTTTCGATCGCCCTACAGCTATCTGGCGACCCGCCGGTATCGTGCGCTCGCCGAGCGGTATGATCTGACGCTCAATCTGCGTCCGGTCTATCCGCTCGCTGTGCGTCAGCCGGATTTCTTCGAGAAGAACCATCCCAGCTGGCTGCGTTACACGCTGACCGATGTGTTCCGGCTGGCCCAGTATCTGGATATTCCGTTCGGATCACCGCGCCCCGATCCGATCGTTCAGGACATGGCGACCCGCACGATCGCGGCGGAACAGCCCTATATCTTTCGGATCACCCGGATGGGGCAGGCGGCGTCACGCGCCGGCAAAAGCCTTGCCTTTTGCGACGAGGTTTCGCGGTTGATCTGGGGCGGGGCCACCAACTGGCATGAGGGCGACCACCTGGCACAAGCCGCCGAGCGAGCCGGACTGGATCTCGCCGTGCTCGATGCCATCGCATTGGCAGAAGCCGGAACGCTGGATGCGGAGATCGCCGCCAACCAGGAAGCGCTCGAGATGGCGGGCCATTGGGGCGTGCCGACCCTGGTGTTCGAGGGTGAGCCGTTTTTCGGTCAGGATCGGATCGATCTTGCCATCTGGCGCATGGAGCAGGCTGGCCTTAAAGAGCGGGGATGACCGCAACAGCCCCCAGCATCACCACGACCCGCATCCGCTCGTTCGACGGCACGCAGTTGGCCGTCCACGAAACCGGCGAGGGCAGGGCGCTGTTGCTGCTGCACGGGCTGTTTTCGAGCGCAGAGACCAACTGGATCAAGTTCGGCCATGCTGCAAAGTTGGCGCAGGCAGGTTTCCGCGTGATCATGCCCGATCTGCGCGCGCATGGGCAGAGCGCCGCGCCGCATGATCCGGCCGCCTATCCGCGCGATGTGCTGGTTGATGATGCACTGTCGCTGATCGAGACCTTGGGGCTCGATGATTTCGATCTTGGCGGATTCTCGCTGGGCGCAAGGACCACGGCCAAGCTGCTGGGTGCAGGCGCGACGCCGCGCAAGGCGATCCTGGCCGGCATGGGCTGGGAAGGGTTGACCGGCTGGGGGCGGCGGCGCGATTTCTTCGTCACCGCGATCCACCGGCGCGACGAGGTCAAGCGCGGCGACCCGCATTTCATGGCGGTGGCTTTCATGAAAACGCAGGGGATCGATCCGGTGGCGGCCAGGCTGCTGCTCGACAGCTTTGGCGATGTCGATACCGATGCGCTGGTGGCACGCGATGTCCCGGTGCTGGTGGTCTGCGGCGCCGACGATTCCGACAACGGTTCGGCGCCCGAACTCGCGCGGCAGCTCGGCAATGCCACCTATCGCGAGATCAAGGGCACCCACATGTCGAGCGTGCTAGAACCCTCTCTGGCCGAAGAGATGGTTTCATTTCTCACGGCTTGACCGGGAGCCAGCCAGGCCACATCATCCCCGCCATAAGAACGCGCCGAAACGTTGCGCAAATTAGGGGTTAGCCTGACATGAAACGTCTCCCATCCATCGTCTCGATCATCGCGCTCGCCGGGGCAGCATGCTCGGTGCCCGCCTTTGCCGACGACGCTGTGCAGCAGAGCGTACCGGCCAAGCCGACCGCTGCGGACGCCGAGGCTTTCGTGACTGCGGCCGAGAAGGAGATGTACGATTACATCATCTCCGCCAGCCGGGTGTTCTGGGTCAACGCGACCTACCTGACCGATGATACCAATGCGCTGGCTGCCGAAACCGGCGCCAAGGGCACCGAGATGCAGGTACGGTTCGCGCTCGAGGCAGCCAAGTACACCAATGTCGCAGGCCTCAGCGATGAGACCCGGCGCAAGCTCGACAAATTGCGCGGCGGGATCGTTCTGCCTGCGCCAACCACTGAAGGCGCGGCGACCGAGCTCAACACCATCGCGACCAACCTGCAGTCGATCTACGGCAAGGGCAGGGGTACGCTCGCTGGCAAGCCGGTCAACGGATCGGACATCGAAGCCGCGATGGGAGACAGCCGCGACCCTGATCAGCTCAAGGAGATGTGGGCCAGCTGGCACGACAATGTCGGCGCGCCAATGAAGGATGACTACGCGCGAATGGTCGAGATCGCCAACCAAGGCGCACGTGAGCTGGGATTCAAGAATGTCGGCGCGATGTGGCGCTCGCAATATGACATGAGCGCGGACGAGTTCGCCGCACTGACCGAAAAGCTCTGGCAGCAGGTCAAGCCGCTGTACGATGATCTGCACTGCTACACCCGCACCAAGCTCAACGAGAAGTACGGCGATGCGGTGCAGGCCAAGACCGGTCCGATCCGCGCCGATCTGCTCGGCAACATGTGGGCGCAGGAATGGGGCAATATCTATGAGGTCGTCGCGCCCGAGGGGGCGGGCGATATCGGTTATGATGTCACCGAGCTGCTCAAGGCCAACCAATATGATCCGCTGAAGATGGTCAAGGGCGGCGAGGCATTCTTCTCCTCGCTGGGCTTCGCGCCATTGCCCGAGACGTTCTGGCAGCGCTCGCAGTTCGTCAAGCCCGCCGATCGCGAAGTGATCTGCCACGCGTCGGCCTGGGATGTCGATAACAAGGACGATATCCGCATCAAGATGTGCATCAAGGTGAATGCCGACGACTTCACCACGATCCATCACGAACTGGGGCACAATTATTACCAGCGTGCCTACAATAAGCAGGATACGCTGCATCTCGATGGCGCCAATGATGGCTTCCACGAGGCGATCGGCGACATGGTGGCGCTGTCGATCACCCCTGATTATCTCGTCGAGATCGGTCTGCTCGACAAGGCCAAGGTGCCCGGTGCCGACAAGGATCTGGGTCTGCTGCTGCGGCAGGGGATGGACAAGCTTGCGTTCCTGCCGTTCGGCCTGCTCGTTGATCGCTGGCGTTGGGGGGTGTTCGATGGCAGCATTAAGCCTTCCGGCTACAACGACGCGTGGACCGTGCTGCGCTTGCAGTATCAGGGCATTACTCCGCCGGTCGAGCGCCCGGACGATGCTTTTGACGCAGGCGCCAAATATCATATTCCGGGGAACACGCCTTACACACGCTATTTCCTCGCGCGCATTCTGCAGTTCCAGTTCTACAAGGCGGCGTGCGATATCGCGGGATGGACCGGACCGCTCCACCGCTGCACATTCTATGGCAACAAAGAGGTCGGCAACCGGCTCAATGCGATGCTGGAGATGGGGGCATCCAAGCCTTGGCCCGATGCGCTCGAGGCCTTCACCGGATCGCGCGAGATGGACGGAACCGCAATGGTCGAATATTTTGCGCCGCTTCAGACCTGGCTCAAGGAACAGAACAAGGGCAAGCAGTGCGGCTGGTGAGCGGCGCTGCTTGCCCTTGGTGAAGATCTGCGAGACCGTTTAAAGGCCCCGAACATGATGGGGCCTGCTTTCCTGAAGCGGGGGGCGCCTCTTGCTGGAAAACAGGCCCCGAGGCACCACGCATGAGGGAATCGCACGCGGTACCTATCTTGGGACGTTGATCAACGCGGGGTTGATCAAAGCGTATCGTATGGCTCTCCCGCTGCTCCGGTGGTCGATGGGACGACAGTCGGATCGACGTAGTCGCTGTTTTCATCAGCGGGGGGCACAGTGTCGGTCGTGGTCTTGCGGCTCAACGCGATCGCAGCGGCGATAAGCGCAACGCCACCAACCGCAAGGCCGATCGCAATCGCAGGGTGCGCACGTGCCTGTTCGGCCGCGTACTTGCCATTCTGGTTGACCTTCTCGGAAAGCTCGCGCGCAGCGATGCTCAGCCGTTCGGATGCATCATGCGCAAATTCTTCCGCCTTTTCACGCAACGGGCCCATTTCAGTGGTCAGCGCCTTGGCGTTGTCCGAGAGCATCGATGCAGCGGCATTGGCGTTGCGGCGCGCGAGATCCGATGCGATACGCGCATTTTCCGAAAGCACTTCGCCTGCCAGCTTGGCGGTTTCAGTGGCCTTCGCACGCAGTTCTTCGCGGTTCTCGTTGACCGTTGCAAAGGCGCTCGACGCTTCGGTGCGGGCACGTTCGGCGAGGTTCAGCGCATCTTCCTTGATGCGGGCAGCAGCAGTTTTGATGGCGTCGCTCATAATAATCTCCTTGGGTTCATCGGATGGGTTACCAATCCGTTGATGGAGGCATTACGCTGCCACTCGGCAAATGTTCCCTGGCGAACGACATAACCACCGCAGATTTCGATGGCGGGATACGAAAAGGCCGCCGGATTGCTCCGACGGCCTTTTTCACTTGGGTTGATCGGGTTCGATCAGGCAGCCGGCTCAAGCACCGGCGGGGCTTTTTTTGGCCCGTCTCCCGGTTGATCGGGGCCGTTGCTGCCCTCGTCCTGCATCTTCTGATAAGGCGAGGCGTAACGGTCGCGCAGGTCCTTCCATTCCATGACCATCGTTCCGCCGGTCGCATTGTGCTGCTTTTCCCAGGCGCCCAGCATGTCGAGGCATGCGTGGTCGATATGGTCGAGATGTTCGACGTGCACATGCACCGCCCGACCCGACTTCACCGTCTCGAGCACGCTAGCGAGGCGAGGGATCGAGAAGAACGTTGCCGATCCGTGGAGGAACACATCGGTGCGGTTGGCCATTTCGTTGTCTTCAAGATCCACCCGAACGTGGGTGAAGGTGTAGACGACCTTGGCCGTCGCCAGCACGAACCCGATGATCACGCCGGTCAGCAGATCGAAAACCACGATGCCCAGCAGCGTCGAGAAATAGATGACCAGTTCGACACGGCCATAGGTGGCGATTTTCTTGATCTGCGCAATGTTGACCAGCTTGTAACCGGTATAGACCAGGATCGCGGCGAGCGCGGAGGTTGGGATCAACGCCAGCAGCCAGGGCAGTGCAACCACAGTCCCCAGGATCCAGACGCCGTGCATGATGGCCGAAAGCCGCGTCTTGCCGCCAGCCTGAACGTTGGCAGACGAACGCACGATCACGCCGGTCATCGGCAGCGCGCCAACCGAACCGCACAGCATGTTGCCGATGCCCTGTGCCCGCAGTTCTTTGTCGTACTTGGTACGGGGCCCGGTGTGCATCTGATCGACCGCCGTGGCGCAAAGCAATGTTTCGGCACTGGCTACAAAGGCGAAGACAACGCCAAGCAGGATGATGTCCATCGCCAGACCACGCTGCAGCGCTTCCATCGTGGGGATGTTGAGCGAGGCAACGATGTTGTCGGGAACGACCACGCGGTTGATGTCGAACCCGGCAAGACCGGCGACTAACGTTCCGACGATCACCGCAATCAGCGGGGCAGGGACCATGGCCAGCGACTTGGGCTTGAACTGGTTCCAGATCAGGATCGCAGCGATCGTCGCGACGCCCACCATGGCGGCGAGATGATGGCTGTCCATCGCCATCGGGAACACCGCCTTGTAGATCGCTTCAGGGATCGAAAGCAGATTTTCAAGACCGCTGCCGCGCGGGCTGTCGTCGATCATCACATGGAACTGCGACCCGAGGATCAGCACGCCGATGCCAGCGAGCATCCCGTGGATGACCGAAGGCGAAATCGCGCGGAACCACTGGCCCAGACGGGCAACGCCTGCGAGCAGCTGGAGTGCACCAGCGATGAAGCCGACAACACCCATCATGATCAGCCCGTGTTCGCTGACCAGCTGGTAGCACAACACGGCAAGGCCAGCGGCAGGGCCGCTGACCTGCAGCGGTGACCCTGCCAGCGAACCAACGACGAGGCCGCCGATGATGCCGGTGATCAGACCCAGGGCAGGTGGCGCTCCCGACGCGATGGCAACGCCAAGGCACAGCGGCAATGCCACCAGAAACACGACGACAGAGGCGAGCAGGTCTTGCGGCCAGCTCTTCTTCATCGTCTCGAATTCGCCCAACGGGGCTGTAGTCGCAGTCATCTTCATGCTCCTGGGGACAGGGAGGTTATGCTTAAATTATCAGGCAGGACATTCGTGCTTGGCAAGCGCGATCGCGGCCATCTCGCTGGCATAATGTTCATGGACGGGGATGAACGTCTCGCTGGCCGCGTCATACGCCTTCACATCGCCGGTACGGATGTCATACACCCAGCCGTGCAGCTGAAGTTCGCCTGCTGCCATGCGCGCGGCGACCGAAGGGTGGGTCTTGAGGTGGTTGAGCTGCAGGATGACATTCTGTTCGAGCAGCAGGTTCATCTTGTCGGCATCGTCAAGATCGGCACCGATCTGGTTGACCACCTCGACCGCGGCGCGGGTATAGCCCAGCCATTCGCGGACATGGGGCAGTCCGTCGAGCCCGGCAAGGTTCATCGCGCCCTTCATTGCACCGCATTCGGTATGGCCGCACACGACAATGTGCGGGACCTTGAGCGCTGCGACGGCAAATTCGATCGAAGCGGTCATGCCGCCGGTCTGCTGGGTGTGCGGGGGAACGATGTTTCCGGCATTGCGGCAGATGAACAGCTCGCCCGGTTCGGTCTGGGTAATCATCGCGGTTTCAATGCGCGAATCCGAGCAGGTGATGAACAGGGCTTCGGGCGATTGGCCCTTGGCGAGGCTTTCGAACAGCTCCTGCTTCTCGGGGAAGACTTCGGTTTGAAAGCGGACGACGCCGGCGGCGAAATGGGGCATGGGGAGGCTCCTTTGAATGGGGGGAAGGATAGGGAATGTCAGGACCAGAGTTCGCGCACCTCGCGCAATTCTCCAGCCAAGGCTGCGGGGGCTCTGGCCTCGACAAAGGCCAAGCCGTCGGTGATCCAGCCCGCGATCTGCGGCTGGGAAAGGCTGTAGAGATGCTGCCTGCCGCAACGCCGCTCCTCAACCATGCGCGCGGTGCGCAACAGGCTGAGATGCTGGGAAAGCCGGGCAGGCGGCAGGTTGAGCCTCTCGGCCAACGTATTGACGTCACACTCGCCCGTACGCAGTTCCTCGATCAGACGGATCCGGTCGGGGTGCGCGACGAGCTTGAAGAATTCGGCCAGCTCTCGGGCGATATGGACACGGTGTGGCATCTTCGCATAGCTGACGGAAGTGATGGAATGCGTCAACTCATATCTGCAAATATATGCAGATGTAACGGTAACCGGGCTTAGCGGAACGGCGGTTCGTTGAACGCACGCAGCTTGCGGCTGTGCAACGAATTGCTCTCCTTGCGCAGCATTTCGCAGGTGCGGATGCCGATCTGCATATGCGCCGCGATCGCTTCTTCGTAGAAGCGATTCGCCTGGCCGGGCAGCTTCAGTTCGCCGTGCAGCGGCTTGTCCGATACGCACAGCAACGTTCCGTAAGGCACGCGAAAGCGATAGCCCTGCGCGGCGATGGTGGCGCTCTCCATGTCGATCGCCACCGCGCGTGATTGCGAGAATCGCAGCGCGCTCGCCGAATAGCGCAGCTCCCAGTTGCGGTCGTCGGTGGTCACCACGGTACCGGTGCGCATCCGCCGCTTGAGATCGGCACCGCTGGTGCCCGAGATTTCCTCTGCCGCGCCTGCCAGCGCCTGCTGGATCTCGGCAATCGGCGGGATCGGGATCTCGGGCGGGAGCACATCGTCCATGATGTGGTCATCGCGCAGGTAGGCGTGGGCGAGCACATAATCGCCGATCCGCTGGGTGGGGCGCAGGCCGCCGCAATGGCCGATCATCAGCCACACTTCGGGACGCAGCACCGCGAGGTGATCGGTGATCGTCTTGGCGTTGGATGGCCCGACACCGATGTTCACCAACGTAATGCCACCAAAATCGGGCGCAATCAGGTGATAAGCGGGCATCTGGTGCCGCCGCCAGGCGCTGTCGGCGACCAACTGGCTGGGGTCCGAGCCTGGCTGGTCGGTGTAGAGCCCGCCCGCGCCCGACAGTGCCGTATAATGCCCCTTGCCGATCTGGCTGCAGGCCCATCTCACGAATTCATCGACATAGCGGTGATAGTTGGTGAACAGGATGAACCGCTGGACGTGCTCCGGCGGTGTCCCGGTGTAATGCCGCAACCGCGCTAGCGAGAAATCGGTCCGCAGTCCGTCGAACAGCGACAGCGGCCTGTCCATGCCCGGCCCGAGCGACAAAAAGCCATCTGCGATCTCGTCGCCGATATCGGCCAGCTCGGTTGTCGGGAAGTGGCGCGCCAGCTCCAGTGGCGTAATTCCGCCCAGATCCATCCCGGCGATGCCATCGAGCACGTAAGGGAAGGGGATCTCCTGCGTGCTGGCCTCGACCGACATATTGACGTCGTAATTCTCGCGCAGCAGGGTGAGCTGCTCGGTCAGATAATCGGCGAAAAGCTGCGGCCGGGTGACGGTGGTGGTGTAAAGACCCTGCGCGTTAAGCCTGCCAAACGACAGGGTGGTCGAGGACAGGCGATCTCCGCCATCATACTCGATCCTGAGCAAGGGATAGCTGAAACCACCACTGCGGCGGATCGCGGGATCGGGAGGAGTGCCATGTTCGACATAGGCGCGGATGGCGTTCTGGAGATTGGCAACGGACCGCTCATAATGGTCGGTCAGGGTGGCGATGATCTGGTCTACACTGTTCATGTTCGACGCTTAACGACTTTGCGCGACACTGTCATTACCGGAAAATGACACTCCCGTCGCGCAATTTCAGAAGGTTGCAAGCTGCGGCGGGCAGGGCTTATGATGTCGGCGACAATGAACCCCATAAGGGGGGCAGGAGATGACCATGCACAGTCGAAGTACACTGCGATCCTTGACGTCGGGGTTCGTTGGCGGGCTGCTGCTGTCTGTCGCTCAGGTGCCCGCGCACGCGCAGCAGCCCGGCAATCCCGATGACCTGACCGAGGTGAACGCGTTCACGCCCGGCACGGTCCGTGAAATCCTGTCGGCTTTCGGCACGGCGGTCGCCATCGCCGATCGTCAGACACCCGAAGGGCGGCAGTTCGTCGAGGCGAGCTTCGGCCAGCTCAAGATCAACATGTTTTTCACCGCGTGTCCGCCCGACCAGCCGACCCAATGCCAGGGGCTTTACCTGCTGGCGTTCTGGCCCAAGCCTGCCGAGCGCAACCTTGGCAACCTCACCCAGGCAGCAGGCGACTTCAACCGGTTGTACGAGTTCAGCAAGGCAGGCGTATCGGTTGCAGGCGAACCCTTTGTGGCGCGGTACCTGATCAGCGATTTCGGCGTCAAACGCGGAACGCTGCGGCGCGAGGTCACCAATTTCGTGGTGCTCGCTCAACGCTTCAACACAGAGGTCGTCGCGCCGCCGGCGCGGTGACCGGACACAGGTTGTGCTGCCGTTCGTACCATTCAGATAACAAAAAAGCCGGGCTCCCCTGCAGGAACCCGGCTTTTTGTTGGATGATCTCAACCCGATCAGGCGGTGGCGTCTTCGCCTTCGCCTTCATCTTCTTCGGGCTCGTCCTGCGGGATCAGGCCGGGTTCGGCGTTGGGGTCGAACTTTTCGACGAAGCCAGCAGGCTGCTGATCTTCTTCGAACATCTGACGCATCACGTCGACACCGGCCTTCTGCAGTTCAGCTTCGTCATCGCTGCGCGCAACGTTGACGGTGACGCTGACCGAGACTTCCGGGTGCAGCGCGATCTTGACCGGGAATACGCCCAGCGTCTTGATCGGGCGTTCCAGGATGATCATCGCCTTGGTGACGGCAGTGGCGCCGTCGGCGACGAGTGCATCGGCGATATCGCGAACCGAGACCGAACCGTAAAGCTGGCCGCTGTTCGACGATGCGCGGATCAGCACGACCTGCATGCCATCGACGGTTTCGGCGCGCTTGGCGGCTTCATCACGCTTGGTGACGTTTTCGGTTTCGATGCGCTCGCGGTTGGCTTCGAAGACCTTGCGGTTGGCTTCGTTGGCGCGCAGGGCCTTCTTGTTGGGCAACAGGAAGTTGCGGGCATAGCCGTCCTTCACGGTGACGACGTCACCGATCGAGCCGAGCTTCTCGATCCGTTCGAGCAAAATGATCTGCATGTCTCTTGCTCCTTACTTCACGATGTACGGCAGCAGGCCAACGTGGCGTGCGCGCTTGATGGCCTTGGAAAGTTCGCGCTGCTTCTTGCCGGAAACGGCAGTGATGCGGCTGGGAACGATCTTGCCCCGCTCGGACATGAAGCCCTGCAGCAGGCGCACATCTTTGTAATCGATGGCAGGAGCGTTCTTGCCCGAGAACGGGCAGGACTTGCGGCGGCGGAAAAATGGGCGTGCCATGTGTCTTTATCCTTCCTGGCTCAAGCGTCGCGGTCGCGGCGGGGGCGACGTTCGCGGTCCTGCTTGCGCATCATGACCGACGGGCCTTCTTCCAGCGCGTCGACGCGGACGGTCAGATAGCGGATGACGTCTTCGTTGATCGATGTCTGGCGTTCCAGCTCGGCGACGACGCCGGCGGGTGCCTCGATGTTCAACATCACGAAGTGAGCCTTGCGGTTCTTCTGAATCTTGTAGGCGAGGTTGCGCAGGCCCCAGGTCTCGGTCTTGGTAACCTTGCCTGCGTTCTGTTCGACAATCTCGGTGGCTGTTGCTGCCAGCGCATCTACTTGGGCCTGTGAAAGGTCCTGACGCGCCAGAAAAACATGCTCGTACATCGGCATGTGTGGCTTCCTTTACTCATCTGCCGATCGCTGACGCGCGCACCATGCACGCACCCCTCCGGCTTTCTTCTATCGCCTTCGGACGATCAGTCGTCCGAAGGCAAGCGCGGGCTAATACCCAAAGCCTTGAAGAAAGCAAGCGTGGTGACGAGAAAAAGGGGCATTTGACGAAGAATCCTGCTCAGTTCGAAGATGAGTCGGCGCAATAGATCAGCACCTTGTTGCGGCCAGAGTGCTTGGCCTCGTACAGCGCCGCATCGGCATTGCGCAGCACCTGCCTGCTGGGCTCGCCCGGATTGAACGGTGCGACACCTGCGGAAAAAGTGATCCGGCCAATGTTCTGGCCATTGTCTTTGTTGACTAGCGACCTTTCGGCCAGATCCTCACGTACCGCGTCGATCTGCTGCTTGGCTTCCTGCGTCGTGGTGTTTTCCAGCACGATGACAAATTCCTCGCCGCCATGCCGCGCCAGATGGCAGTTGCCGCGCCCGAACCCGTCGAGCGTCCTGGCAACCAGTTGCAGCACCCTGTCGCCGGCCTCATGGCCGTGGGTATCGTTGACCGCCTTGAAATGGTCGATATCGATAAACGCGACCGAAAGCGGCTCGAACCGGTCCTTGGCACGAATGATGGCGGCGGAGAACTGCTGCTCGAACGCCCAGCGGTTGGGCAGGCCGGTCAGCTGGTCGCGCTGTGCCTTGTCGTTAGCCTCGTCGAGGCGGTTGCGCATCTGGCCTAGCTTCTTGGTGCTCTGGTCCAGGCTCTCGCTCGCCTTCTTGGTCGATTGGAGCATTTGCGATGTGATCTTGAGCAGCGCCTTGAATTGCGCCTCGATCGGCATGTCGGCCTGATCGGCGGGATCGAGATCGCGCATCCAGTCGAGCCGCGACTGCAGCACATCGGCATAGGCCTGGCTTTCCTTGCCGCTCTTGCTCAGCGTCTTGAAACCACTGGCGAGCAGTGTTTCGCTTTCGGCGACCAGCGCATTGAGGTCCTTGACCTTCATCTGGCCTTCGCACTCATCGAGAATTTCCGCCACCATTTCCGCCGAAAGCCGGCCATTGACGTCCAGCTTGCGATTGACCGCTTCGCGCAGCATCATGCTGCCGCCGTTCAGATATTCCCACGCCAGCCGATAATGATCAGGCACCGGATCGAGCTGGACCTGTTCGAGGAATGAAAAAACCTTCAGGTATTGAAGCTTGCTGACGTTTTCATGGACCGAGCCCTCGTAGGGAGCCTCGTTTGCGGTAGGTGCCTGGCCGGTCAGGATCGAAGCTGCTAGCTTCATCCGGTCCTTGAAATTTCCCCGCTGCACTTGGTGTTCCGCCATCGGTTGTGCCCAATCGTCCTTAATCAGCTGTTCACCAGCATTAACGACCGCGTGAGGCAGCGCTTAAGCGGAATATCGTCAAAGTGAAGTTTTAGTTGGCCAGGAAGGGATAGGGGCGTGGGGTCTCATCAGCTCCATGCCGCGCGCGCGGCAGCCAGGCCCGCATAGCGTGGCTGGTCGATCAGGCAGTTTTCGATTGCGAGCCGCCGCAGATGATCGTGGATCGCAGCCGTCATCGTGGCAGGGTCGCGGCGCAAATCCGCCACCAGCATCTCGCGGGTCGTCCCGATGGCAGCGAGCCGTTGCTGCTGCAGCCGGTCGAACATCGGGCCGGATGAAGCATCGCGCGCTGCCATGCCCAAGGCATTGACGGCGACCTTTGCCTCGAACCGGGCGTGACCACTGGACTGGCCCACGATCGCATTGTCGAGCCAGCCGCTGACCGCATCGATCAACGCTGCGCCGCTGGGAACGCCGGTTTCATTGGGGTGCTCCATAGGCGGCCATGGCATTGGAGCATCCGGCGCCGGAAGATCGTCCGCTAGCATCAGCAGCAGATCGACCTCGACCTCGGACACCCGCCGGCCGATCACCAGCCGCTCGGGCCCTTCGCGCTCGCTGCGCCGCCAGATATCGGCCATCACCAGGCAGCACACCCCCCACCAGAGGCACGAATAGACCAGCCAGAAGCGAAACCGCGCAGGATCGACGACCGTTCCGGTCAACGCTTCGTATTGCACCAGCATCTCTTCGGGCTCGGCAAAACCGCCGAGCACCTTGTCGTACCGGCCAAAGCGCCAGCTGGGGATGCAGCCGAAAGCTAGGTCCTGTACCGGGTCCCCCAGATGCGCGAGCTCCCAGTCGAGCACGGCGGACAGGCCATCGGGCGTGATCAGAAGATTGCCCATCCTAAAATCGCCATGGCACAGCCTGGGCGTGACCGGCTCGGGCATCGCGCGCTCGAGCCAGCCGAACGCGAGGGCATAGACCGGCGACACACCGCGCAGCGTGCGCCAGCGTTCCTCAAGTTCGGCGACCATTTCGGCAGGGCTGCGATAGGGCAGTTCGGCAGGCAGCCGGTCGAGCGGGATGTCATGCATCGCCGCCAGCTGCTCGGCCCATTGCTGCGGAAGACCGGCCAGCGCGTCGGTGTAGGCGGGATCTCGCAGCAGCACCTGCGGCAGCGCCTCGCCAGCAGCGCAGGTCATCACAAACCCTTCGCCAAGCCCGTCATCTGGCCTCAGCCGGGCGCGCACCGCAGGCACCATCACGCCATAGGACCCGGCGCGCTCGATGACATCGGCCTGGCCGTCGAGCGACAGGCTGGCAGACTCGATCGCAGCCTCGTCGCCGCTCAAACCTTCGGGCATCCGGCGCAAGATCAGCGCCTCATCGCTCCAGACGAACCGCCAGCTTTGCATGCTCGCCCCGCCCGAAAGCCGTTGCAGCCCGGTCATTGGCCCGGTGCCGCCGAGCCGCTCGCGGCAAACCGTTTCCAGCGATGCTGCAAAAAGTGTATCGTCCATGCTTGGGTGTTAAGTGATCGATTAACCGCCCGCAAGCACCTTGCAACGCTGCGGCAACGGGGATAACGGGCGGCGCTCGGCGCGCGAGACCCAGGCAGGTCCTGGCGGCGCCGGACCAAAGCGGGGCGAGGGACTACAGGATCATGACACGCGCATTCATTTTTCCCGGACAAGGCAGCCAGAAGGTCGGGATGGGCAAGGAGCTTGCCGCCAGCAGCTTTCAGGCCCGCGAAGTCTTCCAGGAGGTTGACGACGCGCTGGGGCAGAACCTGTTCCGGCTGATGTGCGAAGGCGATGCGGACGAGCTGCAGCTCACCGAGAACGCGCAACCTGCGATCATGGCCAACGCCATCGCCACGCTGCGCGCGCTGCAGCACGAGGCGGGATCGGGAAGCCCGGTGAACTTCGCCTATGTCGCAGGCCACAGCCTGGGCGAGTATACGGCGTTGTGCGCGGCGGGATCGTTTGACCTTGCGACCACCGCGCGGTTGCTGAAGATTCGCGGACAGGCAATGCAGGCAGCGGTGCCTGTCGGCGTGGGCGCGATGGCTGCTCTGCTCGGCATTGAGTTCGAGGAAGCCGTGAAGGCCGCCGAGCAGGCGGCGCAGGGCGAAGTGTGCGCAGTCGCCAACGACAACGCGTTCGGCCAGGCGGTGATTTCGGGCCATGCCAGCGCGGTCGAGCGTTGCCTGCCGATCGCCAAGGAACTGGGCGCGCGCAAGGCCATGATGCTGCCGGTGTCGGCACCGTTCCATTGCGCATTGATGCAGCCCGCCGCCGACCGCATGGCAGGCGCGCTATCTGAAACCGAGCTTCGCGCACCGATCGTGCCGCTGTTTGCCAATGTCACCGCCGCTGCGGTCAGCGATCCGGCAGAGATCGGCGCGCTTCTGGTCGAGCAGGTCACCGGCATGGTCCGCTGGCGCGAATCCGTCATCGCGATGCACGCGGCCGGGGTCGATCATTTCATCGAACTGGGCGGCAAGGTGCTGGTGCCGATGATCAAGCGAATCGTCGAGGACGTCGCGAGCGAAAGCCTTGTCGACATGCACACGATCGAAAGCCTGCTGGAGGCGGTGTAATACTTGCTCCTCCCCCTTGACGGGGGAAGATACAAAGGCTTGGCAGCTTGCTGCCTAGCCGGTGTTGGAGAGGGTGGGGCGGTCGTGTATCCCCCTCTCGCGCTGCGACTAGGCGGCAAAGCCGCCAAGTCTCGCGGCCTCTCCCGCCAGGGGAGAGGCGTTTACAGTCAGGAGACTTCAATGTTCGATCTTACAGGCATGACCGCGCTCGTTACCGGCGCCAGTGGTGGCATCGGCTCCGCGATTGCGCGCGGACTGGCCGGCCATGGCGCGCGGTTGGCGCTTTCGGGCAGCAACGAGGCGAAGCTAGCCGAGTTCGCAGCCACGCTGGAGGGCGACCATGTGACGCTTGCGTGCAACCTATCCGATGGTGCGGCGGTCGATGCGCTCGTGCCGCGCGCGGTCGAAGCGCTGGGCGGGCTCGACATTCTGGTCAACAACGCCGGGATCACCCGCGATAACCTGGCGATGCGGATGAAGGACGACGAGTGGTCCGATGTGCTTCGCGTTAACCTGGAAGCCGCGTTCCGCCTGTGCCGCGCGGCTGCCAAGCCGATGATGAAAGCGCGGTTCGGCCGGATGATCTCGATCACCAGCGTCGTCGGAGCCACCGGCAACCCCGGCCAGGCCAATTACGCCGCCTCAAAGGCGGGGCTTGTCGGCATGTCCAAGGCGCTGGCGGCAGAGCTCGCCAGCCGCAACATCACAGTCAATTGCGTCGCGCCCGGTTTCATCGCGTCGGCGATGACCGAGGTGCTGCCCGAGGGACAGAAAACCGCGCTGCTGAGCCGTATCCCTGCAGGCAAATTGGGCGAGGGAGATGACGTCGCTGCCGCAGTCGTCTATCTCGCCAGCCGCGAGAGCGGCTATGTCACCGGTCAGACGTTGCACGTCAACGGCGGCATGGCCATGTTGTAACCAGCAGGTTGCAGGCAACAGCGTATCGCAAGCACCATGTTTGCCTGCGCCCGCCTCTTGCCAGCGGCCAAAAGCAGCAGTAGGGCGGGCAGGTATTACCGTTCGCACATCCATTTTACACATAATTGAAGGAACTCTGAATGAGTGAGACTGGGGACCGCGTTAAAAAGATCGTGATCGAGCATCTCGGCGTGGAAGCGGAGAAGGTCACCGAGGACGCAAGCTTCATCGACGATCTGGGCGCTGACAGCCTGGATATCGTCGAGCTGGTGATGGCTTTCGAGGAAGAGTTCGGAGTTGAAATTCCTGACGACGCCGCCGAAAAAATCAGCACCGTCAACGATGCCATCGAATACATCGACAGCCACAAGGGCTGATCTGCAGCTGACGCAGGAGCTTGGCCCGTTGTGCCTGCACAAGCCGCATGCGCGGCAGCAGACGGGCAGCGTCGTCACGGTGCAGTTGACGACCACGTGAAATAGGATGGCTTCCCTGACTGTCGCACCGCGACCGGGGAAGCCATTTTCGTTCCGGTCACTGGCCCCTGGCAACCCGGGCCGGCTGACCGCACAGAAGAAATGCAGGAGTGAAGGCGTATGCGCCGCGTAGTCATAACGGGTTTGGGACTGGTCACGCCGCTGGGGGCGGATGTCGGGACGGCATGGGCCAACCTCATTGCGGCAAAGTCCGGTGCCGGGCCGATCACCCGTTTCGACGCGACCGATTACAAATGCCGCATCGCCTGCGAGGTCAAGCCCACCGACCATCCTTATGGGTTCGATCCCAATCTGCGTGTCGACCACAAGGTCCAGCGCCAGGTCGATCCGTTCATCATTTATGGTATCGATGCCGCCGGCCAGGCTCTGGAAGATGCCGGTCTCACCGAGATGACCGAGCAGCAGCAGTATCGCGCAGGTTGTTCGATCGGGTCTGGCATCGGCGGCCTGCCGGGTATCGAGAGTGAATCGTTGCTGCTCGCCGAAAAAGGCCCCGGCCGCGTCTCGCCGCACTTTGTTCACGGACGCCTGATCAATCTGATCTCGGGCCAGGTCTCGATTAAATACGGGCTGAAGGGCCCCAACCATGCCGTCGTGACCGCGTGCTCGACCGGCGCGCACTCGATTGGCGATGCGGCGCGGATGATCGCGCTCGATGATGCCGACATCATGCTCGCAGGCGGCGCCGAAGCGACGATCTGCCCGATCGGGATCGCCGGTTTCGCACAGGCCCGCGCGCTCAACATGAGCTATAACGACCGCCCCGAACAGGCCAGCCGCCCCTATGACCGGGATCGCGATGGCTTTGTCATGGGCGAAGGCGCAGGCGTCGTGGTGCTTGAGGAATACGAACATGCCAAGGCGCGCGGCGCCAAGATCTATGCCGAGGTCGTCGGTTATGGCCTGTCGGGCGACGCGTATCATGTGACCGCGCCGCACCCCGATGGCGATGGCGCCTATCGCGCGATGGAAATGGCGCTGAAGCGTGCGAACATGACCCCGGCCGATATCGATTACATCAACGCGCACGGCACCTCGACGATGGCCGACACCATCGAGTTGGCCGCAGTCAAGCGGTTGTTCGGCGATGCCATTTCGGGCGTTTCGATGAGCTCGACCAAATCGGCGATCGGCCATCTGCTCGGCGGCGCGGGCGCGGTCGAGGCGATCTTCTGCATTCTGGCGATCCGCGACCAGATCGTGCCGCCAACGCTCAACCTCGATAATCCGAGCGAGGGATGCGAGGGTGTCGACCTCGTTCCCCACACCGCCAGAAAGCGTGAGGTCAAGGCGGTGCTCAATAACAGCTTCGGCTTTGGCGGCACCAATGCCAGCCTGATCATGAAGGCGGTCTGAGGCGATCATGCTGCGCCGTCTGGGATGCATCGTTCTGGCCGGGGCAGCGGCCCTGGTGCTGCTGATCGGCGGCAATTTCTATTGGGGCTGGACCAGCAACGGCCCGGCACAACAGGAACTGTCAATCGTCATCCCCGGCGGCAGCTCGCTCGCCCGGGCAGCGCAGGTGCTCGAAGATGAAGGCGCGATCAGCTCGGCAGGGTCGTTCCTCAACCGCGCCAGGGTGTTTGGCAGCGATGATCCGATCAAGGCAGGCGAGTTCATCATTCCCGCAGGCGCCAGCAATGCTCAGATCCTGAGCATCCTGCAGGGCAGCGATGTCGTGCTGCGCATGGTCACGGTGCCCGAGGGCATGCCCAGCATCCTGGTGCAGGAAAAGCTGATGCGCGAGCCTTTGCTGACCGGCGAGGTTCCGGTGCCCGAAGAAGGCTCGCTGCTGCCCGAAAGCTACAGCTTCGAGCGCGGTGAAAAGCGGATCGCGGTGATGCTGCGGATGCAGAAGGCGATGCAGGACACGATCGCCGAATTGTGGCCCCAGCGCTCGCCCGATACCGTGGTCAATACGCCCCAAGAGGCGATCACGCTGGCGGCGATCGTCGAGAAGGAAACCGGCAAGGCATCCGAAAGGCGGATGATCGCAGGCGTCTATTCCAACCGCATTCGCAAGGGCATGATGCTGCAGGCGGACCCGACGATCATCTATCCGATCACCCGCGGCAAGCCGCTGGGTCGGCGCATCCGCCAGTCCGAGATCGCTGACGTCAATGACTACAACACCTATGCGATGACCGGGCTGCCCAAGGGCCCGATCACCAACCCGGGGCGCGCTTCGATCGAGGCGGTGCTCAACCCTGCACGTACCGAGGCGCTGTATTTCGTCGCCGATGGCACCGGCGGCCATGTGTTCGCCAACACGCTGGCCGATCACAACCGAAATGTCGAAAAGTGGTTTGCGCTGCGCCGCGCGCGCGGAGAAATGTAAGCCCCTTCAGCGGATGATCAAACCGCGCTGTAAGCCCGGCTCTGCGAGCGTCAGCGGCTCCAGCGGCGCTTTTTTGCTGTCAGCGCCAGCCAGATGGCCAGCGCGATCGATCCTGCGACCAGCGCCTGGTAGCCCAACACTTCGGTGGTCAGGTTCGACGGGTCACGAAACAGCCATGCGTTTTGCATAACCAATCCCGCCGCCGATGCCATGAACAGCCATAGCGCAAAATGGCGGCGCATCAGCAGCGCGATGACGCCTGCGGTTCCGGCAAATGTCGCCAACACGAAACCATAAAATGCAATCGCCGGCCGGGATGCGTAAACCCCCTGCTGCTCGGGTGCCAGTTTGCTGACATCACCCAGACCGATCACCGGATCGAACAACAATGCGACCAAGCCGATGATATTCCACGCGAGCAGGGCAATCGCCAGCAACCAGAACCAGCCTAGCGGGCGCGACATCAGCATTCGAGTATCTCCAGAACCATTCAAAAACGAGGCTTTGCGCCTCTTTCGGCAACCATGTCACGTAACCATGCCCGCGGTCCAACCGGACTGTCTTCGCATATACGTTCAATTCATCGAAAAAAGCGATCAGGTCAGCCCAATCAATTCATTTCACACAGCGCGGTGTGCTAGCTATATGCTGCACCGCAAAACAATTTTCCATCGTTCAAAGGAATTTCCATTATGATCGGACGTCACGTTCCCAATGTATGCCTGAAAACGCGCGTGCGCGACGACAGCATCGAAGGTCCCAACCCGTTCCGCTGGCAGGACCAGTTGACCGGCGATCTGCTGGATGGCAAGCGCGTGATCATTTTCTCGCTCCCTGGCGCGTTTACGCCGACCTGCTCGACGTCGCAGGTCCCCGGTTTTGAGGCCTTGTACGATGATTTCCTCGCTGAAGGCATCGACGAGATCTATTGCGTGTCGGTCAATGACGCGTTCGTGATGTACCAGTGGGGCAAGTCGCTTGGCGTGCAGAAGGTCAAGCTGCTTCCCGATGGTTCGGCAGACTTTACCCGTCGCATGGGCATGCTGATCCGCAAGGACCATGTCGGCTTTGGCGAACGCAGCTGGCGTTATGCGATGGTCGTTGAAAACGGCGTTGTGACCGATTGGTTCGAAGAGCCGGGAATCAACGATCAGGGCCTCGACAGCGATCCTTATGGCGAAACCGCACCTGAAAACGTGCTCGCCAAGATCAAGGCAAAGCAGCACGAGCCCGCATAAGGCGGCTGCACCACACTATCCCTAACGGGTCGCAAGCGGGGGCGCGGAGCATTTATGTTCCGCGCCCCCTTTGTGTGTTCGGGCTGCCGGGCTAAGGCGTGTTGATGCGACGCGAGCCGATCATCATGACCGCGAGTATGGGTGCGGCCGATCGGGCCTGGGCCAACGCGCTGCGCCGCGCGCATTTTCCGCCAGAGCGCAACGTCCTCGACGCTCACATCACTTTGTTTCACCATCTGCCCGGAGCCTATGAGGCCGAGGCCGTCACTCGCACCAAGGCACTGGTGGCAGAATTCGCGGCGCCCGATGCGACGTTGTCCGAGCTGATGAATCTGGGGCGCGGGGTAGCCTATCGCATCCATTCACCCGCTCTTCTGGCGATTCGCGACGCGATGGCCAATGGCATGCACGGCCTGCTCACCGCGCAGGATCAGGGCCAGCCCAAGCTCCACATCACCGTGCAGAACAAGGCAGAACCGGCAGCGGCAAAAGCGTTGCTGCAGCAGTTAACCGCCGAGTTCGCCCCGCGGCCATTGGTGATCACCGGGCTGGCATTGCACCGGTACATGGGCGGGCCGTGGGAGCCGATCGGCGAATGGCGGTTCCGGGGTCGCCAGCGAGCATAGCCACCAGCGAGCATAGCCAATAGCCAGCTGTTTATAGCCGCAAAGCCCGCAGCCCTGCACGCGCGGCGATCATCAGTGTCGAAAGGATCGCGGCCCCGGTCAGCGCGAACTTGAGCGGGGTCAGCACCGTCTTGGTGCCGAGCAGATCACCCCGACCACTCAGGGCCAGCAGCTGAACGATGTTCTCGGCGTAATCCGTGAGCATTCCCGCCAGCATGACAAACGCAACCCACCGTGCAGAACCTCCCCCCAGCCGGATCGCCAGCCCGGCAAAGAACGCACCATAAGCCAGCGGGTAAAGCCCGTCATAGATCAGCGTGGCATGCGCATGCACATCGCGCTGCCAGGGCGAATATTGCGCTAGCAATGCGCGCGCCGACGCATCGGTCATCGTCAGGTCGAGCAACCCGCCGATCGCCTCCCCGGTCTGCCGCAGCAGCCCGGCGAGCAGCACCATCGCGGCAAAGCTGATTGCAAGCACAGAGGTGCGGGCAAGGCGCGGCATTGCGGACGGCACGGGTTCGGGCAACTGCAACCTCTCCTGAAGCTGGCACGGTCGACCCGGGCGATTGCGATCCCGGCATCATGCCTGTGCCGACCGTCAGGGGCAATCGCGATGATGCATCCGCCGGTCTGGCCGCGCGGCAGGGCCTCGCTGGCGATGGAAGAGACGTATACCGGCAACTGACGGGTCACTCGCCAGCCCTGCGACCGGCGGGCCAGAGCGTCAATTCTCGGATGCTTTTGCGAGGGAGAGTGCCGTTGCGGCAGGGTGACTGGCGGAGCGGGTGGTTTTCTCAAGTTAAGTGTATGTATATGATATCATTTTTTAATTATAGAGCCACAGAAATCGGTCCCACATAGCGTACCCTGGATGCCTTATACGCCATTAAAACCGTACCGGGACTATGCCAAATTACGATATCGTTGTCTAATGCTTTCGAGCATTTCGCGAACAGTCTCAACTGTTGCGGAAACAACTGCGATTGGCGAGGAACCGATTTTCAACGATGCGCAAATGCGTAGCTCTTGGCCGCGATGGGGCCGACAACAAAATTTCTCGTCTTGGTGGCCAGGTTGCTGAAGCCGCATGTCAGGTTTCGAGAGGGCTCCAAGCGGCAGCAGATGACCGGAGATGGGTGGTTAGCTGCCGACCCCGTGAACCCTGCAAGATACCTGCGCGCAAGTCGCGACCAAGTCCGCTCCGATGGCAGGGCTCATCTCTACGAAGACCAATTCGCCCGAGATAACGGCGTCGACCTTCCGGTCGAGCAGGCCTGCATGTGCCTCATGATACTCTGCCGCGGCGCTCGGGTGTGGGGGTGTATACAGCCTGGCTAGGTCATTCAGTCTCCCGGGATGCTGCCGCGTAGTGGTGCCGAAATAGACGACGATGTTGCCTTCACGGAAGTCATCCATTTGCAGCGCATCGACACCGTTTAAGAGCACTTCGCAGCCACTGCCGTCCGACCTGCTAAAGAACATTCGGCAGTTTTTCCCTTGCATCACAAGGCCGTCGAAGGTGGCATCATGCAGTGGAAGTTCTTCAACCATCACTCGAGATTAACCGCTGATCTGTCGGTCGGCTACGGGGTCGTTTCAAGAATTTCGGGTTCTGGCCGCGCTCAAGCGATAGCTGCCGCATCGATCCCGGGAGCGGACCGATACGTCGGGCACAACCGTTTGTGGCTGGGATAGCGAACCTAGGCCGACCACAGTCGGTCGAAGTCCGCCAGTTCCATTTCAGGATTTTCGGATTGCGCGATGTTTGCGAGGTCGAAGACGCCCCGGCCGAACTTTGTTGGCTGGCCGGGATGCCGGTGAACAATACTCCCGTTCAAATCGAAGCCGAGTTCGCGTGTGACGGCACCATGCTCATCAACCTCGGTAAGAATGCGGGACAGGCCCCACACGTCGGCAAGGCCGCTGAGGTCCGCCTCTGCCCATATCAGGATGCGCTGCATGGTATCGAGCATAACTCCGCTGCAAATGGCCGCAATTGATATCGTGGACGGCTCTCCACCCCGCGGGATAATTTCTGCGGATCAGTCGGAGAGGAGAGTGACGATGGAGCAAGTATCAGTTGTTGGGCTGGATCTGGCAAAGTCTGTTTTCCAGGTTCACGGTGTCAATGCGCAGGGCGAGGCTGTCCTGCGGCGCAAGCTTTCCCGCGGTCAGCTACTGAAGCTGTTCGAGAAGCTGCCGCCCTGCCTTGTCGGTATGGAGGCGTGCGCCTCGGCGCATCATTGGGCGCGGGAGCTGGCTGCACTGGGGCATCAGGTGAAGCTGATGCCGCCGCAATACGTGAAGCCCTATGTGAAGCGCGGCAAGAACGATGCTGCCGATGCCGAGGCGATCTGCGAGGCGGTGACGCGGCCGACGATGCGGTTCGTCGGCGTGAAGTCGCCGGACCAGCAGGCGACCATAATGCTGCACCGGGTGCGCAAGATCCTGACCCGCCAGCGCACCCAGCTCAGCAATGCCCTGCGCGCCCACATGGCCGAGTTCGGCGTCACCGCAGCAATCGGGCGTGGGGGACTGGATCGGCTGATCGCAGTCATCGCCGGTCAGCATGATGCGCGGTTGCCTGACGAGGCACGAGCCTGCCTTTTTGTGCTGAGCACGCAGCTCGAGATGGTCAAGAACCAGATCCTCGACAATGACCGGCGTATCCTGGCCGATGCCCGCAGGACCGAGGCAGGCCGGAGGCTCATGAAGATACCAGGCATCGGCCCGTTGCTGGCCAGTGCGATCGTGGCATGCGTCCCCGACCCTTCCACCTTCGGCGGCGGGCGAAGCCTGTCGGCATGGATCGGCCTCACACCGCGCCAGAACTCGAGCGGCGGCAAGGAGCGGCTTGGCAGTATCACCAAGGCGGGCAACACCTATCTGCGCGAGCTGCTCGTGGTCGGCGCTATGGCGGTGGTCCGGCGCGCCAAGCAGGGCAGCGCGAAGTGGCCATGGGTGGCGCAGCTGCTCGAGCGCAAGAAGCCCAAAGTCGCCGCTGTCGCGCTGGCAAACAAGAATGCTCGGATCATCTGGGCGATGATGGCGACAGGCGAGCCTTACCGCGAACCGGAGTTGGCGGCAGCCTAAGAGATCGCGCCCCAAGGCGCTAATCAAGTTGGAGAGGGCAGACTGAACTGACGCAAAAAGCCGGTTGAAACCGCCGGAGCAGGAAAACCCGTCCGACCCCAGCACTTCGAGTGCGTGCAATTGGGAGGGACCTGAACCGCGCGAATGGCATCAGGGCCAGCGGCCACACAAAGCCGCGCAGATAGGCCGGACACATGGGCGCCTCGACCAGCCAGCGCAGTGCAGAATACCCCTTGCCAACGGAGAGCCGTCCACACAGGGGTCGGCAAAAGAATTTCCGGTTTTGGAAAAGCCGCTGCGATAGCTGCCTGACCGATCTTGGGTGCGCACCCAGCAGCTGCCGATGGCCGTTTATGGGGTGGATTGCTGCCGTTCTAGGCTGCTGCCGCCTGCTCCATGCTCTTGCGGTGCAAAAATGTTGCGGGACCGATCTGTTCAGCTTCAAGCTCTCCGTGCTCTGCTGCTAGCGAGGCAAGAATGGACCAGCGATCTGACGGGCGTCCGCCATAAGCTTGAAGCTTGCGAGCATTTAGGGGAGCGGTTCGTCGAACAAGATCGCCCACAGTTACGATGCCACTCGGCAATTCGCCGCGATCAGCATAAACTGGAAGCAGGCCGATAAGGCTTATCACAAACGCAAGAAAAGCGACTTCCCAGCGCCCGATAAGCAGCAGCACAACCGCAGCAATCAGACCACCGCTAAAAATGAAGCCGCCAACCATACCGATAGGAGTCATTCTGGTGGATGGAAGGCGAAGATCAGTTTCCCGGCTTAGCCTTTTAAATAGCTGATGAGGGTTGTCGCTACATTCTAACGATGTGCGGGGAGTGATGGACCGCTGTCTGTCAGCATCGAGCGACCGCCTGAAACGGTAGAAAGTCATAGATGAAGCGCATTTTCCGCTTTGTGCATCCCAATCGGGGGCATGGGCACAAATAACCGAATATAGATCGCCGACAGTAGCGCAGCGTTCGGCTTCATCCTTCGAGACGGTGAACTCGAATACCTTCTCGACCTCTTCGATGAGATCGATTGCTCCCCACTCCGGGTCGAGATCGAGCGTGTTCTGCATGCTGCGATGATGCCATGGCGACGAAACTTGATCAATGTCCGCAAGGGGTCGGAAAAAGAATTTCGGGTTTGGCGCAATCGCTGCGATAGTTACCTGACCGGTCTTGGGTGCGCACCCACCGGCTGCCGATGGCCGTTTATGGGTGGAAGCGGTCACTCTCCGTCGATCAAATCCGCCCCACCATGACGCTCTGGAGCGCCCCGTCGTGTCCGTCTGTCAAAAACGATATGCAGCACCACAACAACTGCAAAAACACCGAATGCGGATAAGGCCTCCAGGCTCTTCAAATTCCCTGTTACAATGCAGTAAACAATGAAAAGCCAAGCAGGAAAAGCGACCAGCGTGGTTGCTGCCTTTACCCACGCGGGAAGCGGCCGCCACCAGTTTCGATAGGATTGCTTCACTGCCATACGGGTTAAATTAAACCGGCAAGCATTGACCGCGAAGGGGTCTGGAAAAGAATTTCCGGTTCTCGCGGAATCGTGGCGATAGCTGCTTGACAGGTTTTGGCCCCGCGCCGTTCCGGCGTGAACGACCGGTTGTGGGTGGGTAATTGCCGTCGGTGTGTGATGCCAGAGATCACCACCGTCCCCGTCATCGTAGATAGGTTGTCAACTGCGGAACAGCGCGTAAGCGGTCAATCATACAATTCCGAGCGGTCGCACTATTCTCACCAACGAAGTGAAAGGTATGGACAGAGAAGCCAGGCGGAACCACACCATGGTTGGCAACGCTGCCGTCTACTTTTGCGCCGCAACTCGTGGCGACTTTTGAGATGGCTGCGGGTTCTGTGTCACTGGCAACCCAATATCGACCGGTGGTAGGGTTATCCCAATAAACCGCTTCCCGAGAAGGGTAGGCGTCTGGGGTGGTGCATCCTGCCAGTAATACGCTCAACACAATCACTCGCATGTAAACCTCCGTCACGCTTCATATCCGATATGGGTGGGCCCGCAATACCCGCGTCTGAAATGGGGTCGCTTGCTGGACGGCAGGAGTTTTCGAGAAGCGAGGCAAAGCCGCCATGTCGCTTTCGGGATCGCACATCAGCCATCCTCATGGCCGCTCGTGGGTGGCAAGCTAACATTGATCGCCTCGCACAACTGTGACTCCGTTACCGCCTATGCGGCCGCGGGGCACCTGTGGCATTACCATGAAAGAACTGGATCCATAGGACACAGAAACCATGAGTCTGACAAAGGCAATCATCTCGGGATTTGTGGCGTTGATCGCCGTTACGCCCGCTGCCGCCTGCTCTGTGGCAGAAACCTACATCCGGCCGTCCAATTTCGAGCTTGTGCAAATTGCGGACGCCATCGTGGTCGCGCGAGCCGAGAATGAGATTCAGAACGGCTCGGTAGATCGATCGGTCGCATTTCGCATTGAAGCGATCCTAAAAGGCGACGCACCGGACAGAGTCGTCCTCCCCTTTGCGTCAATCGGCAAACCCATTGCGAGCGACCTGTCTGACCTGTCGGGGTCCAACCCGGAAGGTCATATGGGTCCCTGCAACCGCACGACCTTTGCCCAAGCCTCACGCTATCTGATGTTTCTGGAGCGCAGCGCAGATGGGGGATGGCGACAGCTTGACTTCCCATTTTCGAGGATCAACGAAGATTACTTCGGCGAGGACAATGCATGGATGCGCACCGTTCGCCTCTATTTGCGTCTCCAGAGAAGCAGGCAGCCGATGGAGCAAATCGGGGCGCTAACACGGATGGCCGAGACGAGACTCGATGATGAGGGCCGCTCGTTGGCTGATGCCGAACGTGCGGACATTGCAGATCACCTACGCTCAATCTCGCCATGGAAGCCGACCGCTCACCTACTGGATTTACATGCAAGGGTCGAGCGGGGCGAAACCATGACGCCGCGCCCGGCCGAGGCCAACGGCGAGTCCGGGAATCTTGATGAAGTGGCCCGTCAATTGATGGGCGAAACCGGAACTGTCTCGCCGCAAGGCCCACAAGAGGCTAGGAGACTCATTCTGGCCGCTCTCGCCGAAGGCGACCATCCCGACGCGTTGCCACTGTTTGAGTCTCTATCGGCGCGCACGGATTTGGACGTCGATCAACGCGGCCTTACGCTCCGGTATTTTGCTCGCAACGGACAATATCCTCGCGCCTACAAATGGATCGAAGAACGGTTGTTGCCCGAACTAGGCCGCATGTCGTCCCAAGATGCGGGACGCTTGCTGGCACATGTCGGCGATGTTCAGATGGGTGACCACTACGGAGATGGCAGGGAGCGCTGGCGGCAAGATCCTCACGCGAAAGTGACGTGGCCCGAACTGGCCTTCGCACTATACCGCTATGTCACCGCGACGGTCGGCAAGGATAGAGTCGGCGGCTGGCTCACGGACGCGCTTTCGGACATTTCAGTCTCAGATTATCGCGCGCGGCCCGAGTTGACTGTCGCTCTTGCTGGCGCTTTCGATGACGGGGTAATGCGTTGGGCGAACCAAGAGCTGTCGCGCCCTCAAAGCGCGCGAAGCCTGGACCAGTCCGCGCTCGAACCACAGAAGCACCACGACATGCTGCCGCTTCGAGTACTTGCAAGCGCCTGGAGCGACGAAAGCATCTCGGCCCTTCGCCGCGCCTTTTGTGATGGTGGCGAGCGCCGGAAACTGGCCATTCTGGCGCTCGGGCAAGAAGGTGACGAACTCTACGAGAGCTTGTTGGAAAAAATGGCCGGTGCATCCAACCTGTCCGGAGACGAGCGCGACTGGCTCCTGCGTGCGGCGATCGCCTTTCAAGCGCGCCGCGTTAAAAGCGAGCCAGCTTGGATGGCCGATGATCCGAAAAGCTGGCTCGTAACCAGGCTAGCGCAGAGCGACTGGCCCAAGTCGAGTATGATTTGCTCGTCGCCGAAATCGACGCGCCAATAGCGTTTACCCGATTGGAAATGTCTTAAAAGGGGGCGCAAGCCGGAAGGTGGATTTTATCCTTCCGCCGCTAATTCCTGTCATGCATCGACCGCATCGTGCAGCCCCGCCCAAGGGCGGCTGAGGGCGGGCAATGACGCTGGTCGCTCCTGGAGGGAGCGGCCTCCATTTATCGGGGCTGTGCCCGGTCAGAACGCGAATGCGCCCTGACCGGTGGCGGTGGTGAATATGTCAGCCTCCCCGGCGGCGTAACGATCGCGGCCCTGCTCGGTCCAGTGCAGGAAGCCGGAACGATCATTGGCGAACCATCCGTCTTCGATGCCATGTATCAATGCCCATGCGACATCGTTGGCGGGCAGGGCGGGGTGGTTGATTGGCCAATGGACCGCGCCTGTGTCGGGCTTGCAGGCGGACGGGATGTTGAATGCCAGCATGCCGCATCGGCTGGCAGGCTCGGGAGCGTTGATCGCGGCCATGAGGGCGCGGGCCTCCAGCGAGGTGAGGTAGCCGATGGGTTTTCCGTCATGGCGGGAATAGGTGAGACCGTAAGCCACGGCGCGGGCAATGTCTTCTGCTGTGGTGTACTCCCGAGTGTCGAGCAAGGCACGCCACTGCCCGGCACTGACAAGATCCACGGCATGCCACCATTGGCCGGTGCGGGCTTCGCTGACGCCACAGGCATTGGGTGCGCCGTCAGCGTCCAGCGTGAGGCCTAAGGCGACTTCGACATGCTGCACAAAGGGATGCGCGGCCAGCAGCGGATGTATCAGGCCGATGCGGCGCGTGCCGTCGCCCTCGGCGGCACTGACCTCGACCGGGAACTGATACAGCCGGGAGGGCAGGTTCCAAGGATAGGAAAGTGGGAAGTCATGCGGCACAGCGAGGCTGCGGTTGATGTCCAGAAGGAAGGTGGAGGCGGCAAGGCCGCGCTCCACGATCTGCGTTGCTAGGCTGTCCATTACGCGGCCTCCTGCATGTTGGCAGGGGTGGCCAGCTGATGAAGATAGGCCACGGCTCGCTCGGCATGGGCTGCGGCCTGCACGATGGCGCGTTTGTAGTTCCTGAGTACCTGCAGCCAGCTGGCGATGTAGCTTGCGTGATCGGCGCGCGGCTCCAGTGCCAGCCCAAGGTCGGCGGCAAGGAATGCTGCTCCGATCTCTGCGACCAGCTCCTCGCGGGCATAACCTTCGTCGCCCCATGACTTGCGACCAAAGGAACGATCAAGGCGGGTCGCGTGGCTTGTCCAGTGGACAGTCTCATGGCCGCGCGTGGTGTAGTAACCGTGGCTGTCCTCGAATGCTTCGAACGGTGGAAGCTGGATGCGATCCTCGCCGATCATGTAATATGCACGATCGCCGCCATGGCGCACATCTGCCGGGATACCGGCAAAGAATGCCTCGGCGCGTGCATCGCGCTCGAAGCCGGGAAGGACAGGGGCTGGTGCCTCGATGGCAGCAAAGCGCTCGGGCAGGCCCTCGATCTGCTCCGCGTTGAACACGGTGTAGGATTTCAGGAAGCGGAAACCTGCCTCGCGCTCTTCGCCGTTCTGCTCGTCGGTGCGGATTTTGCTGCTGCTGCCGTAATAGACGATCGGCGCGCCTTTCTCGCCCTTGCGCACTTGTGCGCCAAGGGTCTGCGCCTGCCGGTAGGTCATCCACGTAGGGCTGGCATAGCCCGAGGCGATGGCCTCCAGCCACAGCAACAGGACGTTGATGCCGCGATAGGGCTCGCCGGTCGCCCGCAGGGGACGGGTCACGCGCCCCGCGAGCTTGTCCATGCTCCATGGCTTGGTCCACGGTCGGATGCCCTGCTCCAGTTCGGCGATAATGCGGTCGGTGATCCGGCTATGGGGGTCGATGGTGGTGGTCTTGGTCATGATGCTGTCTCCTTCCTGATCCGCGCAGCGGGTCATGCGCCACGCATGACCCCTGCCGACCCGGCGAGGGGCGGAGAGGGAGGGGGGCAAGTTCTGCCGCCGGGGGTGGTGCGGGCGCAGCCGCAGGCGAGCCTCGGCCCCAAGGCAGGACTTGCGGGGGAGGGAGAGGCAGAGCCCCTTCCTCCCCACTTGCCATCGAGGAAAAGCTGCGCCGGCATTGCCGGCGATCATCATGGGGCAGGGAGCAGCCCTGCCCAGGACCGGTCAGGGATCGTCACCCGCATGGGCGTAAACCGGTGCAACCGGGTTACGGGCGCACGCCTAGAGCCTGGCCCGAAGGGGACCGCCAAGGAAGGAAAATTCACTTGGTGTTTCGCAACGAGGGTCGGCCGCCAATCCGGATTGCGACTCTTGCTTTTGGCGGCATTACCCGGCGATCTGACAAGAGCATTCATCGGGCTGCGTCTTCTGGCCCAACTGAATCTGCCAGCACGGCGGAAGTTGGGGGAGACAAATTAGGTCTGCAAGCCTTACCTTAGGTTCAAGGCCGCCTTGCGGCGAGTCTGGATATTCTACGCGGTAGTTCCTTGCTTCGAACTCGCTTAATAGCGAAGCGCCCCCGGAAGGGGCTGCAACTCGCGCTCGGCAGCCATACCCGCGAAAGTGGAATGGGGATGAAGCGGAGGGCGGGAACTAGATAGAGCGTCCAGTGCGGCAAATGTGGATCAGGCATGTCTCAATTATTGATTGGGTCCAAGCCAACTCTGGATTTATTTTCCGCTCTTTTGTATATGAGTAATATGGATCAGGGGGAATTGACAGATCATTTCGTTGCGAGACCACAAGCTTTTTGTTGGTTCCTTGGTGCCGGCGCGTCGCGAATGTCCGGTCTACCCACCGCTACCGATATAATCTGGGATATGAAACGGCGCTACTACTGCCGCGAGGAAAACCAGGATGTGAGCCGCCAGGACATGCAGCTCCCGTCGGTGGCAGCACGGATCCAGGCCTTCATGAATTCACGCGGCTTTCCGCCACTGTGGGCTGACGATGAATATACCACATATTTCGAGAAGATCTTTGGTACCGATCGCGAGCGCCAGCGCGCCTATCTTCGCGGTATCCTTGCAGAAGACAAAGTCATGCTTACCGCCGGAAATCGCGTCATGGGTGCGCTACTCGCGAGCGGGCTGACGCGGATGATGTTCACGACGAACTTCGACAGCGTCGTGGAACGCGCCGTTGCGGAGGTAAGCGGCCGGTCGATTAGCGCTTTCCACCTCGAAGGTACAACGGCGGCCAACCAAGCCTTGGCCAATGAGGAATGGCCAATCTATTGCAAGCTTCATGGCGACTTTCGCTTCGACAGCGTTAAGAACCTTTCCGCCGATCTTGCGCAGCAGGATGCGGCGCTTGCCGAGTGCATGCTGACGTCTGCGGGTCGGTTTGGCTTTATCGTCGCCGGTTACAGCGGCAGGGACGATAGCGTGATGAACCTGTTTCGGCAGGCGCTTTTGCGGCCTAACCCTTTCCCTCACGGCCTCTTCTGGACGGGGATGCGTGGCGCGCCTGTCCTGCCCGCCGTCAGCAAACTGATCGATGCGGCGGTCTCCGCAGGCACGCGCGCCGCTTATGTCGAGATTGATACCTTTGATGCGCTGATGCTGCGCATGTGGCGAAACCTGCCCTCGCGGCCTTCCGATCTCGATGCCAAGGTTCGCAAGTCACTCCCGGCTGCCGTCAGCATCCCTCTGCCCTGTCATGGGACTGCCTCACCGTTGCTCCGTCTGAATGCACTTCCGATCGCGACGCTGCCGAGTCGCGCGCTCATTGTGACGCCGCGCGAAGATATCGATTGGGCGTCTTTGCGTACCATCCAGGCGGAAGCTGAAAGTAGGATCCTTGTCACCAAGGCGCCGAACATCCTCTGCTGGGGCGCCCCCGACACGATCGCAAAGGCGTTCCAGGGACATGCCGCGAAAATCGAAGGAGTGGATGTTCCTTCCGACCTAAGCGCAGGCGATGCGTTGGCTCTCAAGGGTTTCGTGGAGGAAGCGATCGCGACCGCGCTCGCGCGAGACCGTCCATTGCTCATCCGCCGGCGCGGCAATTCACCGATCCTGATCGTCGACGCGCATGCGCAGGATATGGGCCCGCTGCAGCCCCTGTCATCTGCGCTCGGCAAGCTGACCGGGCCAATCACAGGTCTCTTTGCGCCTGTTGATGACGAGCATCCCACGCCGGTGAAGGTGTTCTGGGCAGAGGCGGTTCGCATTTCGATCACCCAGAAGAACGGTGCCGCCTGGCTGCTGGTCGATCCCGACATATGGATTTGGCCGCCTCGCGCAAGGGACGCGGCGCGTGAGTTTCTTGGCGAGCGCCGCAAGGATCGCCTGAATGCCAAGTTCGACGGTATTTTGACCGCATGGATTCGCGTGCTCGCTGGAACGGAGCAGCGAGGAGCGGTCGTCGAGCTCTCGTCATTCCAGGTTCAGGAGGCGGATGCTAACCCTAGCTTCACCTTCTGTAGCCGGACGGCATTCTCGATGGGCCTCGAGGGATGACGGCAGTCGCAAGTCGTCTGGCAGGCTATTCGCAGCTACCGGAACCTGATCTGCTCTTCGCTGGCGGCCGAACGCACAGGCATCCTCTGGCTGGGCTCATCGCGCATGGCCCTTTCAGCCTCAAGCTGAACATTCCCAGTCGAGTCAGATTAGCCGTCGTCGCCCGGCAGCGCGATATGGCGCAGGTCGGCCGCGTGATCTCCGAACTTGGCAACACCGCAAGGGCTCGTCAGGCGACCAACTATTATCCCGACTATCCCGGCTTCCAGCAGGTGTTTCGCACCCCACTCGTCAGGCCCACCGACCGCACGACAATCGCGCTTCCGGATTCGCTCGACGCGTACGCGAGCGTTGGCGCAAAGGTCGAGCTTGCGCGCGAGCTGTTTCAGTCGCTTGCGCTGCTGCGGGGACTAAGGACGGAATTCGACGTCGTACTGCTCTACCTTCCTCCGAATTGGGCGGAGTGCTTCGAGGGCGAGAATTTCAACTTCCACGATTATCTAAAAGCTTTCTGCGCACCGTCGAACATACCGATCCAGATTCTGCGCCAGTCGAGCTTCCAGCGCACTTGCCGTGCAAATGTAATGTGGGGCCTGAGCGTCGCCCTGTTCGCAAAGGCGGGCGGTGCGCCGTGGAAATTGACCGGGCTTACTCCCGATGAGGCATTTATCGGCATCAGCTACGCCATGAAGACAACCACCGATGGAACAAGCTTCACCACCTGTTGCAGCCAGATCTTCGATCCAGACGGCACGGGCTTCAACTTCGTTGCCTACGACGTCGATGCAAATGGCTTTGAGCAGGATGCCCGTAACAATCCCTATCTCTCCTACTTCGAGATGCAGTCGGTCCTCTCACGCAGCCTGAATATCTACCAGAGCGGCCATACGGGCCGACTGCCGCGCAAGGTCACCATCCACAAGAACACGCCCTTTCGCGAAGAAGAGATACTGGGCGCGCTCGATAGCTTCCGCGACGGCACCGAGGTCGAGCTCGTCCAGATCGTCAAGGACATCGAGTGGAAAGGCATCTGGTACAATAACCAGCAGCGACCGTCCGCCCACGGATATCCCGTGGAGCGGGGCACATACATTCCTATCGCGAGGGATGAGGCGCTGTTGTGGACGCAGGGCAACGTCAAGGGCGTGCACCTGAAAAAGGCTGATGGCGACGTCTACAAGGAAGGTTCGCTAAAGCCGGTACCCTCACCGATACTCATCCGGCGCTTTTCGGGAAGCGGGGGATGGCACGACACCTGTGCCGGAGTTCTTGGGCTTACCAAGATGGATTGGAACAACAATACGCTGTATAAAAAGCTTCCAGTATCGCTGGTCTATTCCAGCAAATTCGCATCGATCCTCCAGCAGAACCCTAGCATAGTCGACAATGTCTACGACTTCCGGAATTTCATGTGATGCGTTGGGTTTGATCACCAAGCCGTTGCATGTTGGATGGGGCATCTGTCCGCACAGTCGACTTTGGTTGCCGCAGAATTCCTAGTCTTTGCGTCAAAGCTCAAGCCGCGTGTCAGGCTCCGGCGAGGCTCCAGGCGGCGGCAGGCAGCCGAGCATGGGGCTGATAGCTGTCATCGAATGTTGCCTATCGAGCGCGCCACGGTTGGTATGAAGTGTTGCTTTGGTATTCCAAAAACGGAAATGGAGAATGAGGGGCCGCAGAGCCGGAAGGCGTTGCCTTGGGCGATCTTGGCAACCCCGCTTCTACTTGCTCAAATTATATCTTGGGGCCTACGCATCATCCGCGGCTTTAACGGTGAGCTGCTACAAGGCTCAAGCTGGTGGGCTGGCTGTGATATTGACCAGCGAGCCCCAGCTCGCGCTGTATCCAAACCGAGCGAGCTAGTCGTATAAGCTGCAATTTTTGCCATTTAGAGCCTCCGCCTCAGGCTATGCGTGCTGGCACGAAGCACCGTGACACCTGTATGATTCAATTGATCAATCGGGCAAATGTTGCTATTCAGTAAATTGTGTAAGGCATGAGGCAAGCTTTGAAAGCCGATAGAAATATTCACGTTGTTGTTGGCTTAATTGCACTTATAGCTGCAATTGCACTTTTAATATTTATACCGGATTTGTCTAAAGATTACGCTGCTGTATTCGCGACATTGACTGGCGTTGCTACGCTTTATGGCGTTTTGTTCACTATTATTGAAGTATTGAGAACGAAGGCTGCTGCTGATTTAGCAGCCGCTGCTGCAAAAGATGCAACCTCACGAGTTCGAGCAATGTATGCCAGCCGTGACGCCGCTGAGTGCCAAGCGTGTATCGAATCCGCTCTTCGAATTGTGGACGAAGGTGGAGTAGTTCCACTATCAGTATTATCTAGAATATCGAAGATATATGCCGGTGAGTTCGCAGATCAGTACGAAATTCATGCATCGGACGTGCGCCAAAGAATCCTTTTAATCGAGTCATACGGTGCCATGCCCCCGAAGGCTCGAACTAACTCTACTAAAATAAAAACTACACTCGTTGCAATGAACGGGCATCTTGCCGCTCATATTAGTAGAAATCTATCTTCGGAGAAGGTTTGATGATACCAAAGCCTCTTAGGGAGTTTATGCGTGAACTGCATGAAGCAACCGATGCCGGAAATGTATCGTGGTCTGAAGGCGCATCACAAGACTCGTTCATTTGCTCGCGGAAATCTTTTAATCTTCACATAAGCTTATATTTCGACCCAGAGGAAGGAGTGACGTATTATAACTTTTCAATAAACGGAAAAAAGAGCGCCTCGTTCTCAGTATCGAGCTTAGAAAATGACTTTAAGTTTATGAATGATTTTCATTCTTCTATTCAAATCAATGCAAATGGGCTTGATGGCATTGCAAAGGAATTTTTCGGAGATTAATGTTGTAAAATTGAACAGTAGAATTGCTGGGAATTGTAATTTGAGTCATCCTCTAATTGTATTTGCAAAGACATATAGCAATCCTTCAATGGATTATCTCAACGCATTGGTTGCTCTTCGGCGGGTGGAGGTGCTGTTAGATGATTTCGAAAATGTTGCTGGAACGCTTGAGGCGGCCTGCCCAGAAGAACAGCGCTGGGCACCCTGGTTCGGGGCTGAGGCAATTTCGTATTACTCGGTAGGCTATGTGACCTGTCTCGAATGGCACGCAAAATCTCGACTTGTCGATCTGCTGAATTTCAAACCTGAAGCCATACGCATCTCCGACGTGCAGAAAACGGTCTCGGACAAGTTGATTGTGCAAATGGTTTCTGAGCGTGCGTCAGTCTCGCAACTCGTTGGCGCAGCGGTTAAGGTCAGCAGCCTAGAGGCCTATCTCTCTGTTGTCTCGAGAGCATTCGATGAACTCGATTTTCCATGTTGCCTGACTGACTGGCTGACCGGGGTCGCCGAGGCGTCCGCAGCCTGTTGGTTGAAATCAGATGACTTCGCAGAATTGTCTCGTGTTTTCGAGTTTCGCCACGCCTTGGTGCATGAGCTCGGAGTTCGAATTACCGGGCACCCTAATGTTCGGGATAGCTGGTCACCCGGAGAGGCTCGACGCCAGGGCCGCCTTGTTGCTTCGCTAATAACTGGCATTGAAGCGGCCTTTACTCAATTTGCACCAGAGACGTTTCCAAATTTACTCGATGAAAATCGAACTCCTATAAACAAGCTGGATAGACTTCGGGCAGAGTTTGTAAGACTTGATCGTATAGTTACAAATGAAATGCAGAAACTTTCTCCCAAAGACACATCAACGCTCGAAGCATGGATCCAGGCGCAAGGGTGTTTTGCTACCTATGCAGATGCAGAGGAGAATTTCATAAGTATCGGAGCCATCCTTCATTGGAGATATCATGATGCTCGAACCCCACTTGTGGAAATGATGCTTCAGTACAGGATAAATTTTTTAAAGGAATTGTTGTCTAATTTTTCAGAATTAAATTGAAGCGATTTTAGAACGAACTGGGTCCAAATATCATTTGGTAATTCACTTGTCCAATTGTCAGGCGATTAATGCTAATGACGGCAACGTCCCCGCGATCGATCGGTCGTCCAAATAGTGCCAGATTACCGATAACCTTAGATTGCTCGTACGCATTTGCTTGGCCATAACGTCGGGTAGATAGACCATAGACTGTCTCAAAAGGGTTGCCTCCGGTTCGAAGCGTACTGAAAAACGATGGATAGATAATTCCGTCGAAGCCGTGTTCCCTGACAACTGCCGCAATCTCTCGTAAAATTGGATACGCATGCGATTTCGCGAGAAATAGCATTAGGACCGCTAGGTCTAGGCTTTCAAATTCGGTGCAATCTTCCTGCAGTATTGCTGAGAGGTCAATCAACTTGAGAGGACGAGCGGGTCGCAGGGTGGCGATATATAGTTCATCTCCTGCAATAAATCGCGCCTCATGCACACAAATTTCGGCATCTTGCGATCCGTACAGGACTGGAAAGCCTGGCGCGTCTAAACGGCCATCGCCGTAACAGCCCTCAGGAGGCGCATCGTATTCGCCTGGATCGGTTGGGGATTTTGGAGCTTTGCGGACGCGATAAAATTCTTCATCGGTTAATATGACACTAGGGTAAGCCGCTACAATTTTTGCTATCACGTTTGGTCGGGAGGCTTCGTCCTGGAGGTCCTCAAGTGGGGTGATGTATCCAATCATCCACAGCCTTGGTCCGTAATGAAAAAATCCAATTCCAAGGGTGCGCTGAATCAATTCAACGTCTGCTGATAACCGCCAATTCGTAGAAAGTGAGCCCGGTTGAGCATCGTTAAATTGGATCGCAGGTGCTCCGCCGTACCGTGTGGGGACGGTGCTTCCTTTTACGAAAAACAAATCTGACAACCGGAGCAGTTGATCTCGAGTTAAGGCATTTGTTGATACTGCCCCACAATTTGGGCACATCGATTCGTTAACATTGACTGACTTCGCGAGAAGCCGAAGTCCACGGTCTTGAAAACACTCTGCGCATAGAAGAATGACATCATCATCCTTACGTGCGGATTGTTCTTTCATGATAGCCTCTCAATCGATCTCACTTGGACAATTGGCTGCGATGTTAAATTCTGGTGCGGATACTGGATGGTACAGTAGATGCGGAGCTGCAACATGGGATCTCAACGAGCTGTCACGAGCCGCGATCAGCCTAGTGAAGCCTGATAGCACTTTTGTTGGATGGACACCGGTTTCCGGCTTATTCGACGAAACGCCGCCGCTCGATCAACTGACGCAAGCTTTCGGTCAGCACAAGCGTGGCTGCTCCCATTTTGACCACCTCAACCTCACCCCGTGCGATAAGCAGGTACAGCGTGCTGCGGCTGATGCCGGTGTACCGGCAGGCATCGGGAACCCGCATGCTGATTGGCTCGATCGATAATGGCGAAGATGACGGGAAAGGCGTTCCAGGCATAGAGGCACCAATGGTTTGAGAACCAGATGGCTGGATGGGCCGGTCGCGCCATCTGCCAGACACCGGTAATTATCCCCTCTCAGCGCTCTGCGTGCCACAAGACATTTTCGCGCCAGGCTATCCGTTTCCACGATTGCTGGAGTGGCATCCATCAAACCTCACCTCGGCGAACGGACTAGAATTGGTCCACGGCTACCGGGGTAGCTCTACCATGCCTTGGCCGGTCGGCAGGTTGCTACCTGCGCCGAAAAAGGGGGGTAACATTGGCTGACGACAGGGCCAAATCTGGTCCACCCGTTAGTTGCTTTTGTCCGCCATTATCCCGTCCGATGAGGCTGCTATGCGCTGCCTCGAAATTCCGCAGAGAACCGCCACTTTCGATAAAGGCGACGTCACGAGGCAGCGGTTTGGCACCTCGAAAAGTGGCAGAAAACCGTTATTCACGTGTGCGTGAGGTGTGTGACTATAAATTGTGGGTCCGATGCGAAGCATCGCGGCCCCTGCTACCCCTCCGGATTTGATGCCGGTGAGGTGGCAGAAAATGGGTGCCGGTGGGCTGGCGAACGGACGGTCCGAACGGTCATCAAGCGGTGAGATTTGGTTGCTGATGGCAGCAGTGATGTAGCCAAAGGTTTTTGCCCGGGTCCTGCTCCCGAAGCGGCGATCTCAACCTTCCCCGAGAGCCTTTGCCTGAAGGTCTGCGATCCGTTCCGAACAAATAGCGTGGACAGCCCGTCCAAGCTCCTCCACGCACCCGCCAAGCCACAAAAGCTCCTCTTCGGTGATCCGATAGTGCTTCGAGTAGCGGGCCTTCACATAGGCCTCTTTCAGCTTTTCGAAGCGGGCACGATCAAGCCGGGTGTCACGAGGCCAGGCATCAACCAGCCGCATATCGATCCGCTCCGCCTGAGTGCGAAGGAAACCCAGGTTGTGAATGTGGGGGGTGTAGAAGGTGCAGACTAACAGCACCGTGTGATACAGCCTCTCTGTGGCTTGATGGAGCTGGAAAGCAGCATTGTTGAGCCTGCGCTGCTTCAGATTGAAGGTGAAATTGTCGAAGAACTCTCCGCCAGTTGGGAACCACTCGTCAAAGTACTCCCGCGCCATGGCCAGCGCCTGCTCAGGCGTCTTGGGCTTGGGCGTGTGTAGGGCCCTCTCATCAGCCTCGTGCAGGGCAATGCCGTCCTTGGCCACGTCCATGAAAAAGTAGCGCCCATGCGCCAGCCCGTCGTTCACCTCTTGAAGCGTGTGCACGATGAAGTTTACCGGGGTGTGCAGCGTCCGGTCGATGGCAAGCTCGCGGATAAGCCGGTCCTCAAGCTTCAGCCAGTAATCGACACGCTCGGTCAGCCGCTTGTCGTTGACGATGATCAGCACATCGAAATCGGAGCGATAACCTTTGGCTGTGTGCGGCTCATCGACCCAGCCGCCACGGGCATAGCTGCCATAGAGAATCAGCTTCTCGATCCTGCCCTTCTTCTTCCACTGGTGGGTGGCAAGCGCCAGAGCATCCTCGAACTCTTCGAAAATGATCTGCTTCACGCGCTCAAGCTCGCGCTGCTTGTTGGCAGGAAGATGGTCTAGATCGGTTCGCATGGGCAGGGGCACCCTGTAGGCATGGGTTACGATTGGCAAGGTCGAAGCAGCATCACCAGCGCCAGAACTGCCACCAGTCTGGCGGCTTCTCTGTCGGCATCTGAATCAGCACGAACAGGGCATTGGCAAAATGCTGCTCGACCTGTTGCAGTGTCATGCCGTGTTTGGCTGCGAGCTGGCGGTAGCTCAGCTCATCGACGCGGATGCCAAGGAAGATCTCCCGGTCGAGCGGCTCCATCCGCTCGACCGCTCTCTCGAACTTCCGCAAGCGCCTGCGCTCTGCGCGCGAAAGGCTGGACACCTCAACTGTCCTTGTCGCAATAGGCGGCCCACTCGGCCATCATGACGCGCCGCTTCTCCAACAGATTGCCACGCCGGTAAGCGGCTTCGGTCTTGTTGGCGACCGTATGGGCGAGGGCTGCCTCCGCCACATCGCTAGGATGATTGGTTTCCTCGCTGACCCAGTCGCGGAACGATGATCGGAACCCGTGTGGGGTGTAGGGCTGACCCATTTCCTTCATCAGCATCGACAATGTCATGTCTGACAGCGGCTTGCTGCTGCGAATGCCGGGAAACACATACTGGCAGTCGCGCAATCGCAATTGAGCGCAGCGGCGCAGGATACGCAGCGGACGTGGGGTAAGGGGCACAACATGCTCGCGGAATGCCTTCATACGCTCCTTAGGAAGCGTCCAGAGGGCTTCCTCCATATCAACCTCATCCCAGGTCATGCCGCGCACCTCGCCCGATCTGGCGGCGGTGTAGATCGCAAATTCAAGGGCAAGGCGGCTGAACGATTCCCGAGCACGCAGCTTCTGGATGAACTTTGACACTTTCTCGTATGGCATGGCAGGAAAATGCCCGTCCTTGCGCGGCTGACGCGGCAGGCCTTTCGAGATGGCGCGCATTGGAGCCTCGGTCTCGCGGTAGCCAGACGCATAGGCCCAGTCGAGGACGGCCCCGATGCGCTGGCGGACCCGCCGAGCCGTTTCGGGCTTCGCCAGCCAGATTTCAGCGAGAACGTCGCGGATCATCGGGCCGGTGATCTTGTCGACCTTGTGCTTCCCGATGGATGGAAAGACATACATTTCGAGCGTGCGCATCCATTGGGCGTGGTGCTTGCCATTGCGCCAGGTCTTCGAATGAATGTCGAAGACCTTATGGGCCGCGTCCTTGAAGGTCGGCACCGCTTCGAGCTTGCGCCGCTCAAACTGAGGGTCGAGGCCCATTTCCATCTGGCTGCGGACCTCACGTGCCCGCTCGCGAGCCTCAGCAAGGCTTACCTTGCTACAGCTGCCCAAGCCGAAATCGCGGCGGTGGCCCTGTTTCTGAACCCGGCAAACCCAACTGCTACTCCCTCCCGGCCTTTCGTAGCGAAAAAGGCCGTCACCAAAACTCACCCGGCGGGTGGTCGAGGTCTTGGTCTTCGGGTCGGTGTTCGAAGTCGTTTTCATAGAGGTGATCATGATCATCTGTCCCACATTTGCAAAAATGTCGGCTTGGACGACGTGGGACACACAGGGATCCGAATCACCAGCGCACCCCGCAGGGGAGCTGGACTTTTGGAGTTGATCAGGGATGATGTGGGATTCGAATGTGGCGGAGCGGGTGGGATTCGAACCCACGATAGGCTTTTGACCTATACACACTTTCCAGGCGTGCGCCTTCGACCACTCGGCCACCGCTCCGCTTGTCCTGGGAAGCGATCCCCTAGAGGCAAGTGCCTGGTTGCGCAAGGGGCGGTTTGCGTGCGCGCAGGCGGGGACTTCGCAGCGCAGTTTCGCAAGCCCGCACGGCATGTTAGCGTGAGATCCATGAAACCATTCCGATTCCGCTCCACCGCGCTCCGCGCCGTCGCCGCGCTTGCTCCATTGGCGCTGCTCACCGCCGCCGCGCCGCCGCCCGCCAATGTCAGCCCCAGTCCCAGCCCCAGTCCCAGTCCGGGCCAGATCGTCGAGGAAGCGCCACCGGCGCACTGGACGGCGATTGCGGCATCGGACCTGCTGGTTATGGAGCTTGCGCCGGATGCGGCGGGCAAGCCGCGTCGCGTCTTGATCCAGCTTATGCCCGCGCCGTTCAGCACCGGCTGGATCGGAAATATCCGCAAGCTCGCCGCAGCGAAATGGTGGGACGGGACAGCCATCGTTCGCGTGCAGGACAATTACGTCGTGCAATGGGGCGATCCCGATGCCGAGGACGAAGCCAGCGCCAAGCCGCTGCCGGGCGGCATCGCGCGGGTTCCGGAGAGCGGCTATGTCGTCGGGCTGGATGCCTTTGACGCGGCCGTAAAGGAGTGGTTTTCGGCGGACGACAGTGCCGGGGCGGCCGCTGCACCCGCGGTAGTAGTTGCAAATGACTACCGGGCTCCCTGGGCCGGGCCTGATATCTACGCCAAGACTCTGGATTTTTTCCGGGGCTGGCCGGTGGCCGGCAATGACGACGGTGTGTGGCCGGTGCACTGCTATGGCATGGTCGGTGTCGGCCGCAACCTGTCGCCCGACACCGGTAGCGGGGCGGAGCTGTACACCGTCATCGGCCATGCCCCGCGTCACCTCGACCGCAACATCGCGCTGGTCGGGCGCGTGGTCGAGGGGATCGAGCATCTCTCCAGCCTGCCACGCGGGACAGGCGAACTTGGTTTCTACGAAATGGCCTCCGAACGCACGGTCATCCGGTCGGTTCGCCCGGCTTCCGATCTGCCCGAAGCCGAGCGCCCAAAGCTTGAATATCTTGAGAGCAGCAGCGAATCGTTTATCCGCTATGCCGTTGCACGCGCCAATCGGAAGGATGCATTCTTCAACATCCCCGCCGGCGGCACGGATATTTGCAACATTCCGGTGCCGATTCGGAAAATTACGCAATAATGTAATAAAGTAACAAATTGATGTCGCGCAGGGCAGGCGGGGTGAGTAAGCAACGGGCAAAATAATCCAGCAGGAGAAGTCTGTCATGCGCGTCGGAACCGTCAAGGAAATCAAGAACCACGAATATCGCGTCGGCCTGACGCCCGAGAGTGCGCGCGAACTGGTGCAGCACGGGCACGAAGTCTGGGTGCAGAAAGGCGCAGGCCTGGGCATTGGCGAGAGCGATAACGACTATCAGCGCGTGGGCGCAAAGTTGATCGATACTGCTGCGGAAATCTTCGCCGAGTGCGAGATGGTGGTGAAGGTCAAGGAGCCGCAGGCGGTCGAGCGCGCGATGCTGCGCGAAGGCCAGATCCTGTTCACCTATCTGCACCTGGCTCCGGACCCCGAGCAGACCAAGGATCTTGTCGCCTCCAAGGCGGTGTGCATCGCCTATGAGACCGTGACCGACGCGAGCGGCGGCCTGCCGCTGCTCAAGCCTATGAGCCAGGTCGCAGGTCGCATGTCGATCCAAGCCGGCGCGACCGCGCTTGAAAAGGCGCATGGTGGTCGCGGTATCCTGCTTGGCGGGGTGCCCGGGGTGGCGCCGGGCAAGGTCTGCGTGATCGGTGGCGGCGTGGTCGGCTTCAACGCGGCGCAGATGGCAGCCGGGCTTGGCGCGGATGTGACCATTCTCGATCGCAGCCCCGAAGTGCTCGAGCGGCTGGGCTATTATTTTGAATCGCGCGCCAAGACGCGCTTTGCCAACGCCGCCAATGTCGCCGAATGCGTCGCGACCGCAGACCTGGTGATCGGCGCGGTGCTGATCCCGGGCGCCGCAGCCCCCAAGCTCGTCAACCGCGAGATGCTGGCCACGATGCGCCCCGGCGCGGTGCTGGTCGATGTCGCGATCGACCAGGGTGGCTGCTTCGAGACCAGCCACGCAACCACGCATGCCGAGCCGACCTATATCGTCGATGGCATCGTGCATTACTGCGTCGCCAACATGCCCGGAGCGGTCGCGCGCACCAGCACCTATGCGCTCAACAACGTCACGCTGCCGCATATGCTGCGGATGGCCGACAAGGGCTGGAAGGATGCGATGCGCTCCGACTCGCATCTGGCAGCGGGCCTCAACGTGTGGAACGGCAAGGTTACTTACAAGGCGGTGGCGGACGACCTTGGCTATGACTATTGTCCGATGGAAGAGGCGCTCGCCTGAGGCGCCACACGCGCACCAGGAGAGCCCAATGATCGTACAGCACCAAAAGCCAATTGATTCCCCGTTCGGTCGCCACAGCGAACCGCATGAGGTGCTCGCCGGGCTCGATCTGACCGGCCGCAACGCGATCGTCACGGGGGGCTATTCGGGCATCGGGCTGGAGACGGTGCGCGCGCTGGCAGCCGCGGGCGCATCGGTCACCGTGCCTGCGCGCGATACCGCCAAGGCGAATGCCGCGCTGGCGGGGATGAACGGCGATATCCGCATTGCGCCGATGGATCTTGCCGATATTGCTTCGGTGCGGCGCTTTGCACAGGACTATGCCTCAAACGTCACGCAGCTCGATCTGCTGATCAATAATGCCGGCGTCATGGCGTGCCCGGAATCGCGGGTAGGCGCGGGCTGGGAGCTGCAGTTCGGCACCAACCATATGGGGCATTTTGCGCTGGTTGACGCCCTGTTGCCGTTGCTCCAGCGCAGCGGCAACTGCCGTGTTGTGGCGCTGTCATCGACCGGGCACAAACTGTCCGACATCCGCTGGGATGACCCCAACTGGACCGATGGCAGCTATGACAAATGGAAGGCATACGGCCAGTCGAAGACCGCCAACGCGCTGTTTGCGGTGGCGCTGAATGCGCGGCTGGCGGGCAGCGGCGGGATGGCGTTTGCCGTCCACCCCGGCGGCATCTTCACCCCGCTGCAGCGGCATCTTCCGACCGAAGAGATGGTCGCGCTCGGCTGGCTCAACGAACAGGGCGAGATATCGGACGGCGCACGCGCGATGTTCAAGACGCCGACCCAGGGCTGCACGACAACCCTGTGGGCGGCAACCAGCCCGCTGCTCGAAGGCAAAGGCGGGGTGTATTGCGAGGACTGCAACATCGCTGCGATCTCGGACGGCGAGCCGGTGCGTTATCGTAATGTTGAACCGCATGCAGTCGACAGCGACAGCGCCGAGCGGTTGTGGGGCTTGAGCGAGACACTGCTGGCCGGCGGCTGAGCACGCTCTAGCCGAACTCGGCAAAGGCGATGAGCTTGCGAAAACCTGCTCTGCAACGCTGCACCCCATCGACCATGTGGTTCTCCACCCATATATCGCCCGAATGATACCCCCACTGCGTCAGGGTTTTGCCGGGGTTCGCCATCATCTGGGTGCCCAGCCACTGGGCGACTGCCGGCTTCAGCGCGGAGCGGGCCAGCCTGGCAGAGGCGCACGTGCGCGAGGCCTGCCAGCTTTCTACCCGGCGGGCGAGATCGGCCTGAAGCCGCACATGCCTGCCAGAGCCGCTTGCGTGGTCGGTTGATCGAAATGAGAGCGTCTGGGCGTGAAGCTGCAATGCCGGACCAGCGAGTGCGACCAGCAGCGCGAACGCGAACATCGCAACGCCTGTTCCCAATCGTGTCATTGCCATACCCGACTGCCATCCCCGCCCTGTGACGGATTGAGTCTGACCGCCGGAACCGGGGAACGAAGGGTGGCCAGCAGCCATTTGGGTCGACGAAAACCCCCAGCCCCGACGATCAGACCATCGTCTATCTAGCGAAAGCGCTGGCAATTAGGCTGTGGCAAATTGTCGCAAACCAGGGGAAATGGCGGATTAGCGCCAATGCCTGAATGTTACCCCGATCAGGAGAGGTCCACCTTGGGGGTTGCGACGACGACCTTGTTCAGCAACGCCTGCACTTCAGAGTCGCCGCGCCACTTCTGCGCGATGCGCTTGTTCAGAGTCGCCGAATACCAGCGCTCTCCGAGCGTGTCGGCCTGGCGCAGCAGGGTAATCAGTGTCGCGCGATCACCCATGCAGGAGGCATGGAACGCCGGGGTCATGCGCGTCTTGCGCTCACCCTCGGCAAACTCGCGCCGCGCATCGGCCACCAGCACCAGATGCGCGGTGGTCTCGTCGCGGGCCACTGCCGCATCAAGTGCTGCAGACAGCCTGACCATTTCAGGGACTGCGCGCAAACGGGCCAGGTCGCGATATTCGCGGGCGTAAGCCTTGATGTCGCCGCGCGAAATATGCGCCCAGGCGAGGCAATTGCGGATCGTCGCGTCATCGGGATACTGGGATTTGAGCTGGGTCAGCGCCATCAAGGCCCGCCGGTCGCGTCCTGCCTGCCAATGCGCGCATGCGCGCTCCACCGCGATGGCGGGTGTTCCCGGTAGCAGCAGTTGCGCGGTGTCATATTCGCGTTGCGCAATTGCATCCTGCCCCAGATCGGACAGGATATTGGCGTACCAGAAATGGGTGAGACCATCGCGAGGGTCGAGCTCCAGTGATCGCTGGAACGAATCGGCCGCGCGTTGTGCATCATAACTCCACCAATACTGGATGAAGCCGTTGGCGCGATGGGCGGCCGGCAGCGTATCATCCAGCGCCAGCGCCTGCTCGATGGCGGATTTCGCGGCGCTGTAGGCGCGGCTCTCGGTTGCTGCGCCATATTCGCGGATGATCAGCCAGGCCTCTGCCAGGCCCGCATAGGCCGGGGCGAATTCAGGGTCAGCGGCAATGACCTTTTCGTAAAGATCGATCGCATGCTCGAGATCGGCAGGCGTGCGGCGTGCCCACAGATCGCGCGCGGTGACATAGTCGTCCGCCACCGCCGGATCATGCGGCAGTTCGGCGATCCTGTCCGGACGGGTTTCAGCGGATGTGAACGCGCCGCCGATGATGGGCACGGCAAGCGCAATCGCGCTCCCGACCGCCGCGGCGACCAAAATGGGCCAGAGCCAGCGGCGCTGCGCTGCAGGGGGTGGCACAGCTCGTGCGGGTTGCCCATGATCATCGGCCGCAGGTGACGGAATGGGTATCGCCGTTTGCTCTGGGCCCTGCGCGCCTGGTGCCGGGAGCTCAGCGATGGCCAATTGCTTTTCGCCGGCAAGATCGCGTTGCTCGGCCCTGCCGGACCACGCTGCCAGTTCGAGCTCATAGGCGAAGACCGACCCCTGTTTGCCACCGGGCAGCCGGTGTACGGGAAGCGCACGCTCACGGGCCCAACGCATCACGGTGGTTCGATCGCGGCGGAAATATCCGGCAATCGCCTTCCAACCATCCAGTCTACGAGAGGGAGATTCCGATTGGTTCAACGGATCTTTCCACAGATTGCCAAAACGCGAAGGTGACAGGGCCCGGCAATGCACGATAGCACCCCAGGTCGCGCCGCGACATTATCGGCAAGCCCCTGGCTAAGTCTAGGCAATATATTGAAAACCAATGAGAACGCTGGCGGGAAAAACCCGACCAGCGAGATGAGACATTGAGCGGTAGAAAGGGCTCGGCTCAATCTGTGAGTTGGTAGCGCAGAGGGACTTGAACCCCCGACCTACGGATCATCATTCCTATGGATAGACGCGGCAAAGTCTAAGGCGAAATCATCGGCCGCGATGTCAACGGGGGAGGGTGCTGCTGGTCGGGGACACCGCAAAAACCCAGGGCAGATCTAGGCAGAAATGGCCGACAGTTGCGACTGGATAGCGTTAAGGTTCGTTCGGGCGAGGTAACTACCTCGCCCGTGAACGCTCCCCTCGAGCGAGGGCCGCTCTCCAATCTCGAGGCATCGTTCCCACGCCGCGACGGCCAAAGGAATCCACTCGCGCAGAGCGTTCGCCGGATCGGATGCTGCTTTGTCGAGCGCGAGATTGCCGATGACGAAGAAGAAGTCGGGTGATTGGTCCCAACGCTGCATATTCTGGTTGATATAGGTGAACGCTGTATCGAGATCGCCGCTCTGTCCCAGACAATGAAGATAGCGAATGGCAAGACTGTGCATCCAGTTCGCCGTGCTTGACGCGCCCGCCAACGACTGCCGGTAATGTCCACACGCAGCACTGAACTCATTGAGCCGTTCAGCTTCCTTGCCGAGTTGGTAAAGAATGTACGGATCGCCAGGGCGATCTTGCAGATCGAGCAGCAGCAACGGGCGGTTGCGGTCGCGCTTGGTCTCCATCTGCGCGTCGAGGTATCCATCGTGACCAAGGTGAAGGTCGATTTTGACCCGGGGAAGCGCCGAAGCGACCTGTTCGTGGACCCGTCCTTCAAAGCCGATGCCGCGTGAGAGCACTCTGGTGATCCAGTTTCGGCTGTCGGCGAGCGGCCTGTCCACTTTCTGCGTGTGCGCGACCTGAAACGAACTGTGCACGCACACCGCGCCCAACCGCTCGGTTGCGTCGCACCAGGAGCGCAGTTGCTCGCCTCCGGACGCGATCCACTCATCGGCATCGATGACGATGTTCCAATCCGCGTCGGCGAGCTCCAGCGATCGATTGCGGGCCTCTGAAAAGCTGCCCGGCCAAGCCATTTCGTGCACGATCGCCCCGGCCTGCTGCGCCAATTTCTGAGTATCGTCGGTTGAACCCGTGTCGAGGACGATCATCCTGTCGACCCACGGTCGAACGCTTTCCAGGCACCGGCTGATGCAGCGAGCCTCGTTGCGGACAATCATTGCGACAGCAAGGCTGCGATGCGGGGTTTTGCCACGCGATTTGGCTGGCTTCACCAAGGCAGATTACTCCCGCAGGCCGAGTTTCAATCCGGTCTAGCTTATGGGGGAATGGTTAACGAGACGTAGACATATGATTGGTGTGCGTCGCTATCGGACAGTCAGCAGGCTTGTTGCCGCCATCACGCCACCGGTGATCAGGCGTGCGATCACCAGCAGGGCTGCGGTGCGCAAGCTCGAATGCCTGGCGGGGAGGGATGGTAGCGGAGGAGGGACTTGAACCCCCGACCTACGGATTATGATTCCGCCGCTCTAACCAGCTGAGCTACTCCGCCATCCCGGCGTGCACGGCGCGATAGTGCCGGTGCAGGCCGCGCGCTATAGTTGGCGTATCGGTCCCGGTCAAACCAAAATGTGCGCAACCGCAGCAATGAACGGTTTGCACAGCGTCCAGGGTTGTCTTCCGCAGCGTCAACCGGCAAATGGCTGGCATCGTCGTGGCAGCAAAGGCCATAATCAAGGAGACGGACGCGGTGCAGGAAAGCTATGACATTGTCATCGTAGGGGCAGGCCATGCCGGCGCCCAGGCCGCGATCTGCCTGCGCCAGATGGGGTTTGCTGGCACGATTGCGCTGATCGGCGATGAGCAGTTTCCGCCATATGAGCGTCCTCCTTTGTCGAAGGAATATCTGGCAGGCGACAAGCCCTTCGAACGAATCCTGCTTCGTCCTGAAGCATTCTGGGGCGAGCGCCAGGTCGATATGCAGCTCGGCAAGCGTGTTACTGCCGTCGATCCCGCGGCCAAGCTGCTCACAATCAGCGGCGGCGCGCAAACCAGCTATGGCCAGTTGATCTGGGCGACCGGGGGCACCCCGCGGATGATGGATTGCAAGGGCAGCAACGCGCGCAATGTGTTTGCGGTGCGTACCCGCGCTGATGTCGACCGCATCATGGCTCGGCTGGCAACCACGCAGAGCGTTGCGATCATCGGTGGCGGCTATATCGGTCTCGAGGCTGCAGCCGTGATGCGCAAGCTGGGCAAGCAGGTGACGCTGATCGAGGCGCTCGACCGCGTGCTGTCGCGGGTGGCGGGCCCGTCGCTCTCGGCGTTCTTCGAAAAAGAGCACCGCGATCAAGGTGTCGATCTGCGGACCGGTTATACCGTCGACCACATCGAGACCGACGAGGCCGGACATGCCGTAGCGGTGCGCTGCGGCAATGGCGATAGCATCGCTGCGGACATGGTGATCATAGGCATCGGCATCATCGCGCAAACCGGCCCGCTGATCGCAGCGGGCGCTGCGGGGGGCAACGGGGTCGATGTCGATGAGTTCTGCCGAACCAGCCTGCCCGATATCTACGCGATCGGCGATTGCGCCGCGCATGCCAACCCTTTCGCCAATGATCGCGTGATCCGGCTCGAGTCGGTCCAGAATGCCAATGATCAGGCCAAGGTCGCTGCCAGTCACATCGTCGGCAATGCACAGGCCTATCACGCGATCCCGTGGTTCTGGTCGAACCAGTATGATCTCAGGCTGCAGACGGTGGGGCTTTCGCTCGATTACGATCAGGAGCTGGTGCGCGGCGATCCTGCCTCCCGCAGCTTCTCGGTGATCTATCTGCGGGCGGGCAAGGTGATCGCGCTCGACTGCGTCAATGCCACAAAGGATTACGTCCAGGGCCGCAAGGCGGTGACTGACGGCATTCCGCTCGATCTGGAGGAACTGGCAAATCCGGCGATCCCGATCAAGGAAGTCAGCCACGCCTGACGAATCGGGCGTCACAGGCTGGCGGCGGGCAATCGGTTGGTCGCGAATATTGATGCGTGGCCCAAAACCGGCTTGCCCTTACAGGGGGTTAACGCATAGTGTCAGGCTTGCATCGTATACGGTGTCCCCAATTCTGCGAGTTAGTCATTCCCTCTTCCGTTCGCCAGACACGAACGATCGTGCAACGCTATGCCCTGACGGGCCTGGCAACGATCCTGCTTGCCAGCTGCTCTGGCGCAGCCGAGGACGAAGGACGTGAACGACCCGTTCCCGAAGTTGGATTCGTTTCGGTCCAGGCCAGTTCGGTCCCGGTCTCGGTGGAGCTCGCCGGGCGGGTCGCAGCCTTCGAGATGTCCGAGGTCCGTCCGCAGGTGACAGGGATTGTCCGTCGCCGGCTGTTTACCGAAGGCGCGCTGGTTCGCGCAGGGCAGACGCTCTACGAAATCGATCCTCGGCTGTATCGCGCAGCAACGGCAGAGGCGTCTGCCAATCTCAACAGCGCCATCGCCAATGCCGAGGCAACCCGAATCCGCGCCGAGCGCTTGAAGCCGCTGGCCGAGGCGCAGGCGGTCTCGCTGCAGGAATATACCGATGCCGTCGCGGCCTCGCGCCAGGCCGCTGCTGCGGTGGCGCAAAGCCGAGCGCAGGTCCAGACCGCTGACGTCAACCTGCAGTTCACCCGTGTTCCTGCGCCGATCACCGGGCGCATCGGTCGTTCGCTGTTCACCGTCGGCGCGCTGGTCACCGGCAATCAGGCCGACCCGCTTGCGGTGATCCAGGGGGTCGATCCGGTGTTTGTCGATATCCAGCAGTCGAGCGCCGACCTTTTGTCGCTGCGGCGTTCGCTGGCGCTGGGGGGAACTGCCCCGGCCAGTGCCGAGGTATCGCTGATTCTGGAAGACGGCAGCGAATACGGCCCGCGCGGCGTCGTCCAGTTCTCTGAGGTCATGGTCAACGCTGCCACCGGCACGGTCACATTGCGCGCACGCTTTGCCAACCCGCAGAGCCTGCTGTTGCCCGGGATGTTCGTCCGGGCACGCTTTGACCAGGCGATCAACACCAACGCCATCCTGGTTCCGCAGGCCGCGCTCAGCCGCGATGCGCGCGGCCAGGCGACGGTGTACGTCGTCGATGCCCAGAACCGCGCGACAGAACGGCGTGTGACAGCAGACCGGGCGATCGATACCAATTGGGTCATCACAGAAGGGCTCAAACCCGGTGAGAAGGTAATCGTGCAGGGCCTGGCCAAGGTGCGGCCGAATGCGCCGGTTCGCGCGGTGCCTGCCAACAAGCCTCAGGTCATCGCACCGCCAACCCAGCCGAAGCGCGGCTGAGCGCGCCGATGTCGCGCATATTCATTGAACGGCCGATCTTTGCCTGGGTGCTGGCGATCATCACGATGCTCGCCGGGATCGGTGCGATCTATCTGTTGCCGATCGAACAATATCCTGATGTCGCGCCACCACAGGTCAACATTCGCGCGACTTTCCCGGGTGCGTCGGCCGATACGCTGGAAAACAGCGTCACGCAGATCATCGAGCAGCAGCTGACCGGGATCGATGGCTTGCTGTTTTTCAGCTCGAGCTCAAGCTCGCGCGGTCAGGTGACCATCTCTGCCACGTTCGAAAAGGGTATCGACCCCGATATTGCCCAGGTGCAGGTGCAAAACCAGGTCCAGCAGGCGCTGGTCCGGTTGCCGCAGCAGGTGCAGCAGCAAGGCCTACGGGTAACCAAGTCGAACCCCGATTTTCTCATGATCGTCGGTGTCTATGACGAGACCGATCGCAGCACCAACATCGATGTGTCGGACTTTCTGGTCACCAACCTGCAGGATACGCTGGCGCGGATCGAGGGAGTGGGTGAAACCAATGTTTTCGGGTCGCAATATGCGATGCGGATCTGGCTGGACCCCGACCGGCTCGCCTCGGTCGGGCTGATGCCGGGCGATGTCGTCACCGCGATCCGCAACCAGAATACCGAAGTTGCAGCAGGCGAGGTGGGCGGCCTGCCTCAGCCCGAAACCAACCAGCTCAACGCCACGGTCACATCGCAGTCGCGGATGCGGACGGTCGAGGAGTTCGAGGCAATCATCCTCAAATCCGAGCAGAGCGGCGCGCTGGTCCGACTGGCGGATGTGGCGAGGGTGGAACTGGGCGCGGAGAATTATTCCGCATCCAGCCGGATCAATGGCCATCCGGGCGCGGGGCTGGCCGTATCGTCCGCACCGGGGGCCGACGCGCTCGCCACCGCCGATCTAGTGAAGGAAGCGGTCGCGCGGGCGCAATCGACTTTCCCGCCGGGCTACAAGGTGGCCTATGCCAACGACACGACCGCGTTCATCCGCCTGTCGATCAGAGAAGTCATCGGCACGCTGATCGAAGCGATCATTCTTGTGGTGATCGTGATGTTCGTCTTCCTGCACAGCTGGCGCGCCACGTTGATCCCGACGATCGCGGTTCCGGTGACCTTGCTGGGAACCTTCGTTGTTTTCTTCATCTTCGACTTTTCGATCAACACGCTGACCTTGTTCGGGTTGGTGCTGGCGATCGGCATCCTGGTCGATGATGCGATCGTGGTGGTCGAGAATGTCGAGCGTCTGATGGAAGAAAATCCGGACATGACGCCCAAGGAAGCGACGATCCAGTCGATGGGCGAAATTCAGGTCGCGCTGGTCGCCATCGCTATTGTGCTATCGGCCGTGTTCCTGCCGATGGCGTTTTTTGGTGGATCGACCGGGGTGATCTACCGCCAGTTTTCGGTGACGATGATCTCGGCGATGATCCTGTCCACGCTGGTCGCGCTCATTCTGAGCCCGGCGCTGACGACCTCGCTGCTCCGGCAGAAGCACAAGGGGCATGATCAACCGCAAGGTTGGCTCGACCGGCGCTTTCCTGCTTTCACCGACAGGCTCGACCGGGCGCAGCGCTGGTTCAACAATGGCTTTGCACGCGGAACGGACAGGTACGTCGGTGCTATCGAAAAGATGGTCGATCGCAAGTGGCTGTTCCTCGCGATCTACGCGATCGTGCTGGTATTGCTCGCGGTCCTGTTCGTCCGCCTACCGACCAGCTTTCTGCCGACCGAGGACCAGGGCGCGGCGCGCGTCCAGTTCCGGCTGCCCGCAGGCGCGACCCAGGGGCGTACCCGTGAGGTGCAGTTGGCGATTGAAAAGTACATGCTCGAGCAGGAGCGCGACAACATCGCGGTGATGTTCAGCGTCGCGGGCGGCGGGCAGGGCGCGGCGGGTCAGAACACCGGCCAGGGTTTCGTCAACTTCGTCGACTGGTCGGAGCGCAAGGGCGCCGAGAACTCTGCGGACGGTATCGTCGAGCGCGCCGGCAAGGCGTTTTCGCAGTTTCGTGATGCACAGGTCAACGCACTGGTGCCAGCTGCCATCCGCGGCCTGGGCCAGACCAACGGATTCAGCCTGCAGCTGCAGAACACCAGCGGTATGAGCCGCGAGGAATTTGCCGACGCGCGCGACAAGCTGCTGGCGCTGGCCGAGGAAGACACGTTGCTGACCGGCGTGCGGTTGGGGGAGCTGCCCGATGTCGCAACGCTGCAGGTCGAAATTGACCAGCCCAAGCTGGCGGCGTTGGGTCTGAACCAGCAGGATGTGAATACCACTTTGTCGGCTGCGTGGGGTGGGCAGTATGTCAACGATTTCATCGATCGCGGGCGCGTAAAGCGTGTGTTCGTACAAGGTGATGCGCCCTATCGCGCGACGCCTGACGATCTGGCCGCCTGGTTCGTGCGGGGGTCGGGAGGTCAGATGGCACCGTTCTCGGCCTTTTCGCGCTCCAGTTGGTCGACCACACCGACAACCTTGTCGCGCTTCCAGGGCTATCCCAGCTTTCAGTTCGAAGGGCAGGCGGTTCCGGGCCAGAGCTCAGGCGCCGCGATGGACCGTATCGAGGAGCTGGCAGGGCAGATCCCCGGGGTCAGCGTGGCCTGGTCAGGTTTGTCGTTCCAGGAACGGCTGTCGTCTGGTCAGGCGCCGCTCCTTTACGGTCTGTCGCTGCTGGTCGTGTTCCTGTGCCTTGCCGCGCTCTATGAAAGCTGGAGTGTTCCGGTGGCGGTGATGCTGATCATTCCGCTGGGACTGGTCGGCGCGATCTTTGCGGTGACATTGCGTGGACTCGAGAACGATGTGTACCTTCAGATCGGCCTGCTGACCACGATGGGGCTGTCCGCCAAAAACGCGATTTTGGTGATCGAGTTTGCCGAGCGCGCCGAACGGCAGGGCGCGCGGGTGATCGATGCCGCGCTGCAGGCAGCACGGCTTCGCCTGCGGCCGATCTTGATGACCAGCCTCGCGTTCATCTTTGGCGTGCTGCCGCTTGCGCTGTCGAGCGGAGCAGGGGCCAACAGCCGCATCGCCATCGGTACATCGGTGATCGGCGGGATGCTGACCGCGACGGTGCTGGCGATCTTCTTCATCCCATTGTTCTTCGTGCTGGTCCGTCGCACAACCCGCGACACTTTGAAAAAGCTGCACACGAGCGAGGCCAAGCCGACTGAGGGCGCGGCATGAGGTTGGCTCCGCTGATCGCTGCAGCCGTGCTGTCGGGGTGTTCGATGGCACCAAAATATGTGCAGCCCGATCTGCCGGTTCCGGCATCATGGCCGGTGGGCGATGCTTATCTGGCGCAAAGCGAGGCGGCGCTTCCCGTGCTTTCGTATCGCGATGTGTTCGTCGATCCGCGACTGGCACAGGTGATCGATCAGGGGCTTGCCAACAATCGCGACCTGCGGATTGCCGCCGCCAACATCGCAGCCACCCGCGCACAGTACCGTATCCAGCTGGCAAACCAGTTGCCTCAGATTGGCCTGGGTGCGGGCGGCACGCGGTTCGACAACGGCAGCGCAAACCAGAACCGCAACCAGAATATCGATATCGGCAACAACCCTGCTGCAAGCCGATCGAACGCCGGCAACCGCTACACTGCCGATGTCAGCACCACCGCGTTCGAGGTTGATCTTTTCGGGCGGCTGCAATCGCTTTCAGACGCTGCGCTCAACCGTTATTTCGCCACCGAGGCCGCAGCGCGTGCCACGCGGTTGACGTTGATCGGCGATATCGCCGATGCCTGGCTGACCTACGCCGCAGACAGCTCACTGCTCAGGCTCGCCGAAGACACAGCTGCCAATGCGCGCGAGCAGGTCAAGCTGACCCGCTTGCGGCTCGATGGCGGCATCGCCCCGCGCACCGATCTTCGCCAGGCCGAACAGATCCTCGCGACGGCAGAGGCGGATATCGCACAGCAGACCACCTTGCTGGCGCAGGATGCCAACGCGCTCCAGCTGCTCGTCGGCGCTCCGGTCGACGTAGCCTTGTTGCCGCAATCGATCGCCGACGCGCGCGATGCGGTGACGACATTGCCCGCCGGGCTCGATTCGACAATTCTGTTACGCCGGCCCGACGTGATGCAGGCCGAGTTCGACCTGCGCGCTGCCAACGCAGAGATCGGTGCGGCGCGCGCGGCCTTGTTCCCGCGAATATCGCTGACCGGGCTTGCGGGCCTTGCCAGCAACGCGCTCTCGACGCTGTTTACCGGCGCGGCGTTCAACTATTCGGTGGGAGCGAATGTGCAGTATTCGCTGTTTGCCGGAGGCGCGGCGCAGGCCGGGGTCGCACAGACCCAGGCGCAGCGCGATGCAGCTATCGCGGGCTACGAAGGCGCGATCCAGGCAGCGTTTCGTGACGTCGCCGATGCGCTTGCGCGGCGTGGTACGATTACCGAACAGCTGCGCGCCAACGGCAACTTCGTGGATGCAGCGGCGGACAGCTTCCGGTTGACCGATATGCGCTATCGTGGCGGTCTGGACTCGTTCCTGACCAGCCTCGATGCACAACGCTCGCTCTATACGGCGCAGCGCACGTTGCTGAACACGCAACTGGTCGAGGCGAGCAACCGCGTTACGCTGTATCGCTCGCTGGGCGGCGAGGCGGTCACCAATCCCGCGCAATAAGCCGCTGTTTTCCGGCGAAAGCCGGAATCCAGGGCGTCTGCCGAGCCATATCGCCCCTGGACTCCGGCTTTCGCCGGAGAACAAGGTTGCTACTTAAGACGACATATCAGCCCTTGGGGCGCTTGGGGCCACCCGTGCGGGGCTTGGCGTCGAAGCGGGGCTTGCCTTCGGGGCGCGGACGGCTGTCGCCGCGCGGGGCGAAGGGCTTGCCGCCGCCCGGGCCACCCGAACGCGGACCATCGCTGCGGGGGCCATCACCACGCGGGCCGCGGGGCTTGTCCGCGAACGAGGCCCGATCGGCGTTGGTCTTCTTGTCGCCATAGGGCTTTTTATCACCAAACGATTTGTTGTCGCCGAAGGGCTTCTTGTCACCGAAAGCGCGCGGCTCGCCATAAGGCTTGCGGTCGCCCGAGGGCTTGCGGTCACCAAAGGGCTTTTTGTCGCCGAACGGCTTCTTTTCGCCAAAGGCCTTGGCTTCGTAGCGCGGCTTGAGAGGGCCTGCGTTGCCCTTGCCCTTATAGCCCGAACCCGAGCCACTGCGGCCCTCGGTGCGGCGCGGCGGGCCCGAGCGGCTGTGGCCCTGCGGCGGTCCATCGGCGCGGGCGATCACGAGGCTGCCCTCGTCACCATCATCGCCGCCAGCGGTGCGCTCGACCGCTTCGGTAAAGCGTTCGGCCACGGCGCGGGGAACCTCGAAATGGCTGATTTCATCGCCGAGGCGGATCGCACCGATTTCGCTGCGGGTGATATGGCCACGACGGCAGAGCAGGGGAAGCAGCCAGCGCGGATCGGCATTCTGGCGGCGTCCGATATTCATGGTGAACCACACCGTGTCCTCGAACCCGGCGCGAGGGCCGGTTTCGCGCGGCGGCGGCGACGCATCGGCATCGAGCAACTCTTCGGGCAAGGGCATCTGCGCACGGTGCGCCTGAACCAGCATGATCGCGATGTCTTCTGCGGTGCGTTCGCCCAGCAGCTTTTCAGCCAGCGTACGATCGGCCTCGTCGGCCTCGACCGGTGCGCGCAATTTGTCGAGCAGGCGGTCGTGGTCGGCGCGGCGGATGTCATCAGCCGAAGGGGCGTTGATCCACTGTGCGTTGATGTTCGCTCCGCGGAGCATCGATTCGAGGCGACGGCGACGCGGATAGGGCACGATCATCAGCGCGGTGCCCTTCTTGCCCGCACGACCGGTACGGCCCGAACGGTGCTTGAGGGTGTCCATGTCGCGCGGCAGCTCGACGTGGATGACCAGCGACAGGCTGGGCAGATCGATCCCGCGTGCGGCGACATCGGTGGCGACGCAGACGCGTGCGCGGCGGTCGCGCAGCGCCTGCAGCGCCGAATTGCGCTCGGACTGGCTGTGTTCACCCGAAAGCGCCACGGCAGAAAAGCCGCGCTCGATCAGGCTGGCATGGAGATGGCGGACGTTGTCGCGGGTCGCGCAGAACAGCATCGCGGTTTCGGCTTCGTGCAGACGCAGCAGATTGACCACCGAGTTCTCGATATCGGCAGGCGCTACGGTGACCGCGAGATATTCGATATCGCCATGGCCGCGATCAGCGCCCACGGTCGAGATGCGGTGCGCATCGCGCTGGTAACGCTTGGCCAGCGCCACGATCGGCTGCGGCATCGTGGCCGAGAACAGCATGGTGCGGCGGCCATCGGGGGTCGCGTCGAGGATTTCCTCGAGATCTTCGCGAAAGCCCATGTCGAGCATTTCGTCGGCTTCATCGAGCACTGCAACCTTGAGGCCAGACAGGTCGAGTGCGCCGCGTTCGAGGTGGTCACGCAGGCGACCCGGCGTACCGACGACGATCTGTGCACCCTGCGAAAGCGTGCGGCGTTCCTTCGAGGCATCCATGCCGCCAACGCAGGTCGCGATGCGCGCGCCTGCGGGGCCATAGAGCCAGATGAATTCACGGCTGACCTGCAGGGCAAGTTCGCGGGTCGGGGCGATGATCAATGTCTGCGGGGTGTGGCCCGGGGCGATGCGTCCGTCTTCGCCGATCAGGTCGGACGCCATGGCGAGGCCGAATGCAACGGTCTTGCCCGATCCGGTCTGGGCAGAAACGACCAGGTCGCGGCCGAGCGCTTCGGGAGCGATCACGGCCTGCTGAACGGGCGTGAGCGTGTCATAGCCGTGCGCGTCGAGCGCGTCCGACAGGATGGCGGGAACAGTATCAAATGGCATGGCTTATCAATTCGTCTTGAAGATGCGAAGGTTCCGCGTCTTCAGGCGAAACCGCGCGCGACACAAAAACGGGCGTCGCTGCAAGCGGCTGCGCGTAGCGGAATGTGTGCAATTGCACAATGATAATCGGTCCCCATTCGGTCTGCGTTGTCCTGGCGCATCAATAGCCTGCTCAAGACCGGGCCGGAAGCATCCGGAAAAGCAGGCCGTCCTTCAGCCAGAAGTGGTGCGCCAGCGATGCGGCGGCATGTGCGCCGATCAACCAGAAGGCGATGGTACCACCCCATTGATGGGCCCATTTGATCTGCGATGCGAGGGGAGCGTTTTCGGCAATCAGTGCTGGCAGGGTCAGCCCGTAAAAGGGGATCGAGTCGCCATCGGCGCTGAGCAGGGCCCAGCCTGCCAGCGGCATCACGATCATCACGGCGTAGAGCGCGATGTGCACGGCTTTGGCCGAAAGGGTGCGCCAGGTCGGGCCATACATCGCGGCGGGAGATGGGGTCAGCGCGCGCGCTGCAATCCGCACCCACACCAGCACGAACACTGTCAGGCCCAAGGTGTAATGCCAGGACTTGAACCACTCGCGGGTGTCGCTGCCCTTGGGATAATATTCGCGAAGCTCCATCGCCGCGAAAACGCCTGCGATCAGCGCGAGCATGAGCCAGTGGAGAATGATCGAAACAGAGCTGTAGCGTGTGGTTCGAGAATTGACGGCCATGGCTGGCTCCTTCGCACGCCATATATTCGAGAGGGCGGGCAATGGCGTTGATGCAGATCAATTCGATGACGTGGATGCAGTCGCTGGCAGATTTGTTTGACCCGCGCTGTGCGGGGTGTCAGATTCGATTTCGCAGTCTGGTGGATCCGTTGGAACACAAGCCCTTCGGTTCGCTCGCCAGACGATACGGGTCGCGCTCGCTATCGATCTTCTGAGGGGAGAACATCATGACGCTACGCAAATCGATTATCGCGGCCGCATTTGCGGTGGCAACGGGCCTGTCTTCAACCGCTGCGGTGGCGCAGGACGTCGGCGACTGGGTGCTGTCGCCCTGGCGCGGCAGCAGCGAGTTCTATCCCGGCGTGATCGAATCGCGCAGCGGATCGGTGATCACAGTCCGCTTCGATGATGGTGACATTGAAACGCGTCAGGCCGATACGGTCGTCCCGTTTGACTGGCAGGCCGGTAGCCGTATTTCGTGCGCGTGGAGCGATGGCAAGTGGTACAAGGCCACGATTCGGTCGATCGCTGCCGACGGGTTTACCATGCAGATCCGCTATGATGACGACGGCACGATCGAGGATACCAACACCGGGCGCTGCCGCACGCGCTGATCGTTTCGATGGCCTGGTGTCAGATGGCGAGCCCGGCGGCGTGGCCGCTGGCCCAGGCCCATTGGAAGTTATAGCCACCCAGCCAGCCGGTGACATCGACCGCCTCTCCGATCGCATACAGCCCGGGCACCTTGCGCGCCTCCATCGTCTGCGATGACAGGCCGTCGGTGCTGATGCCGCCTGCGGTGACCTCGGCCTTGGCATAGCCTTCGGTGCCGTTGGGGTGGAAGGTCCAAGCACCAAGCTGACGTTCGGCTTCGGCCAGAACCTTGTCACTTTGATCGGCGAGGCGCTTGTCGCCTGTCAGCCGTTCGGCGAGCGTAGCCGCCAGCCGGTCGGGCAGAAGGCCGCCCAGCGTGCTGCGCAACGTCGCGCGGGGCTGGCTGCGCTTGGCCTCGGTCAGCCAGCCTGCGTGCGTATCGGGAAGGAAGTTGACCGCGACCGGGTCGCCATGCCGCCAATAGCTCGATATCTGCAGGATTGCAGGGCCGGAAAGCCCCTTGTGGGTGAACAGTGCCGCCTCGCGAAACGCGGTCTTACCAGCGCGGACGATCACCTCGGTGGCGACACCCGAAAGCGAACGGAACAGGGTTTCTTCACCTCCCAGCGTCAGCGGGACGAGCGCGGGGCGCGGTTCGACCACCTTAAGTCCGAACTGCCGGGCCAAATCATAGGCAAAGCCGGTTGCGCCCATCTTGGGGATCGAGGGGCCACCGGTGGCGATCACGAGCGCCGAAGCGGATGCGGTCTTCGTGCCATAGGTGACACGATAGGTGCCATCGGCATGGGTGACCTCCGCGATCGGCTGGCCCAGCGCGATTTGCACGCCGCCCTTGTTGCATTCCTCGAGCAGCATCGCGACGATCTGCTTGGCCGAGCCATCGCAGAACAATTGCCCCAGCGTCTTTTCATGCCACGCGATACCATAGCCATCGACCAGGGCGATGAAATCCTGCGGGCTGTAGCGGCCCAGCGCAGACTTGGCGAAATGCGGGTTGGCGCTGATGTAACGATCGGGCAGGGTATTCACATTGGTGAAATTGCACCGCCCGCCGCCCGAGATCAGGATCTTCTTACCCACCGCATCGGCGTGATCAATCAGCAGCACCCTGCGCCCGCGCTGCCCCGCGATCGCCGCGCAGAACAGGCCTGCAGCGCCGGCGCCAAGGATGATCGCGTCGTAGGGGGTGGGGGCGGGGGAGACCATGGCGCGGGTGTATGGCGCGCGGGCAATGGTGAGTCGAGAAAATCCTCCCCGGCACGGGGAGGGGGACCATCCGCAGGGTGGTGGAGGGGAGGCGGCCGGGTGCATTTCATGCAGGCCAGTACAATCTCGCTTCCCCTCCACCACTTCGTGGTCCCCCTCCCCCATTGGGGGAGGATTTCAAGAAGGTCACATCAGCCCCATCGACCGCATGCTCGAATGGCCGTCGAGCCCGATGATCACATGATCGTGCACGTCGATCCCCAGCCGCTTGCCCGCTTCGATGATCTCGCGCGTGATCTGGATGTCCTGTTTGCTGGGTTGGGGATTGCCGCTGGGGTGGTTGTGGACGAGGATCAGGGATGTCGCGCCGAGGTCCAGCGCGCGCTTGATCACCTGGCGGGTGTAGATCGCCGCCTGATCGACCGAGCCTTCGGACATGTTGTCGTCGCTGATCAGCATGTTCTTGGCGTTCAAGAACAGCACCCGCACCCGCTCGCGGGTCAGGTGCGCCATGTCGAGCCGGAGGTAATCGAGCAAAGCCTGCCAGCTCGACAGGATCGGCTGGCGGCGCACCGGTTCGCTGACCAGTCGTGTTGCTGCCACCTGCACGATCTTGAGCGCAGCCGCGCTGGTCTCGCCCATGCCCGGGATTGCGCGCAGCGAATCACCATCGGCGGTCAGCACGCCTGCAAGCCCGCCGAAATGGTCGATCAATTGCTTGGCTAGCTGCTTGGTGTCGCGGCGTGGTATCGCGAGCGCCAGCAGATACTCAATGATTTCATGATCATGCAATCCGGTTCCGTCACCGTTCAGCAAACGCTGCCTAAGCCGGGAGCGATGGCCCGCGCCATGATGGCCGCCTGCCGCCGCATCGGTGGCTTCGGCATCGGCCAGCAAGGGCAGCACGGGCGACGAGGAGGGCATGGTTTGAGGTTAATCTGTCGCCTGTCGCCGGGCAAACGCTTTGTCCCCATCTTCCCCACTGCTGCGCCTTTTCATTGCCGCCGTTGCAACCTCACGCGATGCAGCGCATTCAGGGCAGGATGAGCGACGCCGACACCGAAGCCGAAGCGATCCCGCCCGACCGCAAGGTGCGGGCGTGGCAAGGGACGGCATGGCCTTTGAAGGCCGCGCTGTATGGCATCGCGCTGCTAGGGCTGGTCGGCCTGATCGCCTGGACTCAGCGCGAGGATATCGCGCGCAACCTGATCGGTGCCGAGCTCGAGCGGCAGGGCGTGGCTGCTACCTACGAAATCGAATCGATCGGCGTCGGACAGCAGGTGGTGCGCAACCTCGTGCTGGGCGATCCCAAGCGACCCGATGCGACGATCGAACGGATGACGATCGATATCAGCGGCGGGCTTTTCGGGCTCACGATCGATAGCGCAACGATTGAAGGGCTGCGTGCTTTCGGGCGGTGGGAGAACGACCGCATCAGCTTCGGCAGCCTCGACAAACTGATCTACACCGACAGCACCGAGCCGTTCAGTCTGCCACGTCTGGACCTCACGCTGCGCGATGCGCGGGTCAAGATCGACAGCCCCTATGGCGCGGTGGGCGTCAAGGCGGACGGCAGCGGCGACCTGCGCGGCGGGTTCAAGGGCTCGCTGGCGGCTGTTGGCGAGCAGGTGACGTACGCCGGGTGTACGCTCGTCAATCCCAGCCTGTATGGCGCGGTCAGCATCACCCGGCAGCGGCCTGCGTTTTCCGGCCCGGTTCGGTTTGATTCGATGGCGTGCCATGCCGGTAATCTGAATATTGCGCGGTCATCATTGGCATTGCGCGCCGGAGCCAACGCCGCGCTCGACCGGGTCAGCGGATCACTGATGCCGGCGGCAGGCGCGATACGGGTCGGCGGGTTTGGCGCAACGGGACTCAGCGGCAAAATCGATTTCGCAGCGACATCCCAGCAGGTGGATGCCGATGTCGATCTCGCACTGGGTGATCCGGAGGCAACAGGCATCGGCTTTGCGACGATGGATGCCAAGGGCGAGGCGGTGCTGCGGATCGGCGGCGCGGCTCCGGGTTGGTCGTTTGACGGAAGCGCGGAAGGCAGCAGGCTGACGGTCGACCGCGCACGGCTCTCCGGTCTGGACGACGCGGTCAAAGCCAGCGCCAGTCTGCCGATCGGGCCATTGGTCGCGCGGATGGTTGCAGCGGCCCGCCGCGCGCTGCCGGGCTCCGATCTGGCGCTCGACCTGCAGGCGCGGGGCGGCGGCGAATCGCTGGCGTTCACGATCCCGCGGTTGTCGCTCACCAGTGCACGCGGTGACCGGATCATAGGCGGCAACAGTCTCACGTTCCGGCAGAATGGCGAAGCAGTTCAGGTCGCGGGCAACATTGCCACCGGGGGCGACGGGTTGCCGCGTGCGCAGCTGCGTATCGTGCCGCGCGGGCAGGGGGCTTATGCGCTGCGGGTCAGCATGGACGATTACACTGCGGGCGGAGCCTCGTTGGCCTTGCCCGAGCTTTCCGCGCTGTGGAACGGACACGGCGCTGCAACCTTCAGCGGACGAGCGTTGCTCTCGGGTCCGATCCCGGGCGGGTCGGTGCGTGGGTTGGCGCTGCCTCTCCAAGGACGGTGGACCGACGGAGCGGGGTTTGCGCTGTATGATGGCTGCCAGACGCTTCGTTTCGACCGGCTGCAGCTGGCCAGCCTGACTGCCGAGCGGCAGGCGCTGAGCCTGTGTCCGGTGCGGGGTCAGCCGATGCTGCGTCAGGGACCGAGGGGGCTTCAGCTGGTAGCCCGGCTGGGAGGGGCCACCCGCCTGCAGGGGCGGCTTGGGTCGTCACAGATGCAGTTGGCGGTCGGCGCGATGCAGCTCGATTTTCCGGGGGCAGCCAGACTGTCCGATGTCGATCTGGTGATCGGCAACCTCGAATCGGGCACGCACATCAAGGCCGGGGATTTAAGCGTCGATCTGGGACAGACCCTGTCCGGACGCTATGCCGATGCCGAAGCGACCATAGGGGTTGTTCCGCTTCTGCTGACGCGGGGCAGCGGCAGCTGGAGCTTTGCCGATTCGGTGCTCGGCGTTTCCGGCGACGAATGGCTGCTGCGCGACCGGCAGGTGCCCGCGCGCTTCCAGCCCCTGGTCAGCACCGATATGCGGCTGACGCTCGCCGACAGCCGCATATCGGTGACCGGCACGCTCGACGAACCGCAGACGGCGCGCGATGTGGTGCGCGTCGAAATCGCGCATGATCTGGGGTCGGTCATCGGGTATGCCGATCTGTTCGTCGATCGGCTGACGTTCGATGATCAGCTCCAGCCCGAGATGGTGAGCAACATCGTGCTGGGCATCATCGCCAACACACAGGGCAGCGTGGCAGGCACCGGTCGGATCGACTGGTCCGCCCAAGGTGTCACCTCCAGCACCGGACGCTTCCGCACCGATTCGCTCGATTTCGCAGCGGCCTTCGGACCGGTGCGCGGGCTGTCGGGTGATATCGTGTTCAGCGATCTGCTGGGAATGCAGACCGGGCCGGGGCAGGTGGTGCGGCTGGCGGAGGTCAACCCGGGTTTCGCGGTTGCCGATGGGACGATTCGCTACCGGCTTCTGCCCGATTTCCGGATGCAAGTCGGAGGCGGCGAATGGCCGTTTGCCGGTGGCAGGCTGCTGCTCGAGCCCGGCACGATCGATCTGGTCAGTGAACAGCCCCGTACTCTCGTGTTCCGGGTCGACCGCGTGGATGCTGCGCAATTCCTTGCCGGTTTCGATTTCGAGAACATCAACGCCACCGGGCACTTTGCCGGTACGATCCCGATCATCTTCGACAAGGATGGCGGGCATGTCCGTGGCGGCAGGCTCGAGGTGATCGAGGATGGCGGGACGCTCGCCTATGTTGGTGAGCTGACTTATGAAGACCTGGGCACCATGGCCAACTTCGCGTTCAACGCCTTACGATCGTTGCGCTATCAGTATCTGATCATCGAGATGGATGGCGATTTGGCGGGCGAAGTAGTGACCAGGATCAGGTTCGACGGTCTCAGCCAGGGCGAGGGTGCTTCCCGCAATATCCTCACCCGCCAGGTCGAAAAGCTGCCGCTGCAGTTCAACGTGACGATCAGCGCACCGTTTCTGCAGCTGATCACCTCGGCGCGGTCGCTGTATGATACGCAATATGTCACTGACCCGGCGCTGCTCGGGCTGTTGCCCGGCCAAGCCAACAATCCGAATGGAATCGGTGTGGGCACGACATCACCAATTAACGCGGGTATTCAGCCCCCAGACAGCGAGGATCGTCCATGAAGGGGACAACGAGGATAGCGATGATGAGAAAACCGGCGATCCTGTTGGCAGCGGTTGGGGCGCTTGGCGGATGCGTGACGGTATCGGCACCCGACAAGCCGATCGTGATCAATCTCAACATCAATATCAAGCAAGAGGTCGTCTACCGGCTCGATGGCAAGGCCAAGGCAGTAATCGACGAGAATGCGGAGATTTTCTGATGAACAGGGCTTTTTTCAAATCCGGTGTGGCGGCGTTTGTCGCGCTTGGCCTGGCTATGCCGGCACTGGCGCAGCGTGACCCCGCCTATGAAGCGGCGCGCGAGAATGGATCGATCGGTGAAAAGCCCGATGGCTATCTGGGCATTGTCAGCGGCGGTGATGGCCAGTTGCAGAAGCTGGTCAGTGATATCAATCTCAAGCGCAAACAGGTGTACACCAACCGCGCTTCGGCAGAAGGTTCGACGGTCGAACAGTTCGCCTTCACCGCAGGGTGCAACACCATATCCCGCACCAGGCCGGGCGAGAAATACCAGGCGCCCGATGGCAGCTGGAAGACTCGCGATGGCGGCGCACCGGTGCGCGATGCACGCTGCCCCTGACGGCGGCGCGCTGATCTGATCGTTCACCAGCCCGGATTTTGGCGGAAAATCCGGACTTCGTCATGCGCCATTGCGCAGCGCAGCATGGCCATTGACTTGCCAGGCCTCCCTTTCTAAACGGGCCGCGCCTTGGCGGGTCCGCTCGCCGCTTTTTGCGCGCTTCCGGATATCGTTGCCTGTGGCACGATCTGCAGGGAAGTGCGCACATGGCGGAGAACGAATCTGGGCAAGACCCTTTCGACGTGGATGAGCGGATCGATCACATCGGTGACCGGCTTCGCGACATCGAACGAAAAGAGCAGGCCGACGCGAGTGGAAAGTCGGGCACAGTCGATAAAAATTATCGACTAGGCAACCGAGTACTCGCTGATCTGCTGGGAGGACTTGCAGGTGGATTGTTGTTTGGCTGGCTGTTTGATCGCTGGCTCGGCACTTCGCCCTGGCTCCTGATCACGTTCCTCATCTTGGGGATATTCGTGGCCTTCAGGAATATCATCAGAGCTTCAAACGCATATTCGGCGGGGCTGGAACGTCAGCAGCCTCCGCAGGATACGCATAAAGATTAACCGAAGAGGTCAGTTGTGGCAGCCGAGGCAGGCAAAATCGACCCCATGCATCAGTTCGAGATCGCCCCTGTGTTCCAGGGTGGATTCGATCTGGCAGGCCAGACCATCACCTTCACCAATAGCGCCCTTTGGATGCTGTTGACGCTGGTGGCTTTGTGGGTGTTCATGCTTGGCGGCATGAAGCGCGAACTGGTGCCCGGTCGTTGGCAGCTGATGGTGGAAAGCTGCGCCGATTTCATCGACAACATGTTGCTTTCGAACGTGGGGCAGGAAGGGCGTAAATACACGCCTTATGTGTTTTCGCTGTTCATGTTCATCCTGTTTGCCAATATCCTGGGACTGTTGCCCATCGGCGTGCTTGGCGGACATCCGTTTACCGTCACCAGCCATTTGACCGTGACCGGTATTCTCGCGCTGCTCAGCTTTGGCATCGTACTTGTCGTCGGGTTCACCCGGCACGGTCTTCACTTCTTCTCACTGTTCATCCCGCACGGCACGCCGCTACCGATGATTCCGTTCATCTTCGTGGTCGAACTGCTCTCGTTCCTGGTGCGGCCGTTCAGCCTCGGCTTGCGTCTGTTCGTGGCGATGACCGCAGGACACATCCTGCTCAAGGTGCTTGCGGGTTTCGTCATCAACTCGTCAAACGCCGGGGTCGGCTATGGCCTGATGGTCGGCCTGCCCAGCCTGACGCTCATGGTTGGCATCAGCGCGCTTGAACTGCTGGTCGCTGCTGTACAGGCCTATGTTTTCGCGCTGTTGACGTCGTTGTACATCAATGATGCGGTGAACCTGCATTAATCAGTTGTCTCAGTTTAATTTTAGCCTCGATTTGGATATTTAAGGAGTATTATCATGGAAGCAGATGCCGCAAGAATGATTGGTGCCGGTCTGGCTGCAGTGGGCGCCGGTATTGCTGCTCTCGGCGTGGGTAACGTGTTCGCATCGTTTCTCGAAGGCGCGTTGCGCAATCCCGCTGCTGCCGATGGCCAGCAGGGTCGTCTGTTCATCGGCTTTGCCGCTGCCGAGCTTCTCGGCCTGCTGGCATTCGTCGTGGCGATGATCCTGATCTTCGTCGCCTGATTGGTGGCCGGAGCCGGCTGGTTATGGTCGGCTCCACCACACCCAACTCTCTGAACCACGGATAGCAGACCCATGCCCCAGATCGACCAGGTCATGTCCACCTATGGATCACAGCTGTTCTGGCTGGTGATCACGTTCGGGCTGATTTATTTCGTCATTGGGCGTTCGATGCTGCCGAAGGTTCAGGGTACCATCGACCTGCGCCGGAGTAAGGTTTCAGCTGATATCGCTGCTGCCAAGGCTGCTCATGCCCGGGCCGACGAGATCGAAGAAAGTTATCGCGAAGCCCAGGCCCGTGCCCGCGATGCGGCACTTGCCGTGACTGCGGAAGCGAAGGCGACAGGCGCACGCGAATCCGAGATCAAGGTAAAGCAGGCCGATGCCGGTATCGCCGCGCATCTAGCCGAAGCCGAAGCCGCGATTGCGGCACAACAGGCTTCTGCCCTCACAGAAATTGAGGCCGTTGCAGTCGAAGCGGCGCAGGATATCGTCGCCAAGTTGACCCCGGTGAAGGTTACCAAGCCGCAGGTCAATCGCGCCGTCAAGGGAGCGCTGGCCAATGCTTGATCTCGTCATTCTGGCATCGGAAGCAGGGGAATACGTCGATCCTTCGGTCGGCGGATTCAATCTGCTGAACGGAACGTTTTTCGTTTCGGTGGCGATGCTGATCCTCATCGGTATCGTCCTGTACAAGAAGGTTCCGGCGATTATCGGTGCCTCGCTCGATCGCAAGATCGCCAGCATCAAGGCGGAGCTTGACCAAGCTCACGCACTGCGTGCCGACGCCGAAAAGTTGCGCGCCGAGTACGAAGCCAAGTTGGCTGCAGCAACGCAGGAAGCTGCTGACATGAATGACCGTGCCGAGGCTGATGCTGAAGCAATCCTGGCAAAAGCGCGTACCGACGCAGAAAACCTGATCGTGCGTCGTCAGAAGATGGCAACCGACAAGATTGCTGCGGCCGAGCGCGCTGCGATCGCTGAAATCCGGAGCAAGGTCGCGCTGGCCGCAACCGGTGCCGCCGCCTCGCTGATCGCCGAGAATCACAATGCGGACGCGGACAAGTCGCTGGTCGATCAGACCGTGGCTCAACTTGGCGCGCGTCTGAACTGACGCGCTTCCCTTCTCCCCATCGAGGGAGAAGGTTTGCCGACAGGGGGAGGGCAAGTGGCCCATTGACCTGCCACCATCCTGACGCCACATCACGCGCACCATGGCAGGCCGTCCCGCTCACCCCAATGACAGCAATCCGCGCGCACCCGACCGCTTCCTCGAGGATGCGGCGACATTCAGCGTGCGCGGTGCCGATACGCCCGATCTGGACACCGGGATCGCTGCGATCCGCAACACGCTGAAATCGCTGCCGACGCGACCCGGGGTCTACCGGATGATCGATGCGCGCGGCGACGTGCTGTATGTCGGCAAGGCGCGGATGCTGAAGAACCGGGTGACCAATTACACCCAGGTCGACAAATTGCCGCGCCGCCTGCAGCGGATGGTGTCGCTGACACGGTCGATGATGATCGTCACCACCAACAGCGAGGCTGAGGCGCTGCTCCTCGAGGCACAGCTGATCAAGCGCTATCGTCCGGCGTACAATGTGTTGCTGCGCGACGACAAGAGCTTTCCCTATATACTGCTGCGCGAGGACCACGACTTCCCGCGCATGTCCAAATATCGCGGTGCGCAGAAATACAAGGGCCAGTATTTCGGACCGTTCGCCAGCGCCGGATCGGTGACCAGCACGCTCAATTCGCTGCAGAAACTGTTCCTGCTGCGCTCGTGCTCGGACAGCTTCTTCGCCAACCGCTCGCGACCATGCCTGTTGTACCAGATCAAGCGTTGCTCGGCGCCGTGCGTCGACCGGATCAGCAAGCCCGATTATGCCGCGCTGGTTGGCGATGCGCGCGCGTTCCTCACCGGCAAGTCCACCGATGTGCAGGCGCGGCTCGGCGCGCGGATGGAAGCGGCGGCGCAGGCGCTCGATTTCGAGAGCGCGGCGGCGTATCGCGACCGATTGAAGGCACTGACCTTTATCCAGGGCAGCCAGGCGGTCAACGCGCAGGGTATCGCCGATGCCGATGTGTTCGCGATGGCGAGCCAGGGTGGCACCGTCTGCATCCAGGCGTTCTTCATCCGCGCAGGGCAGAACTGGGGCCATCGCAGTTTTTTCCCCGCGCATGTCCAGGAGCTCGACGAGGCCGAGATCCTCACTAGCTTCCTGATGCAGTTCTATCAGGACATGCCGCCGCCGCGGCTGATCCTTACCGATCGTACGCCTTTCGAATGCGATCTGGTGGTCGAGGCACTGTCGGCCAACATGACGCACAAGCTCGAGCTGCTGGTCCCGCAGCGCGGCGAGCGCAAGCGGCTGATCGAACAGGCGCAGCGTAATGCGCTGGAAGAGTTGCAGCGCCGCGTCGCCGAGAGCGCGAGCCAGGCGAAGTACCTCGCCGAGATGGCCGATCTTTTCGGGCTCGACGGCCCACCCGACCGGATCGAGGTTTACGACAACAGCCATATCCAGGGCACCAATGCACTAGGTGCAATGGTCGTGGCGGGGCCCGAGGGTTTCCGCAAGGCGGCGTACCGCAAGTTCAACATCAAGCGCGCCGACACCGTGCCCGGCGATGACTATGCGATGATGCGCGAGGTGTTCGAACGGCGGTTTGCGCGCGCGCAGACCGACGATCCCGATCGCAGCGGCGGCGACTGGCCCGATCTGGTGCTGGTCGATGGCGGCAAGGGGCAGTTGAAAGCCGCCATGGAGGCTTTGGCGGTGCTGGGCATCGACGATGTCGCCTTGGTCGGCGTCGCCAAGGGCCCCGACCGCAATGCGGGCCGCGAGACCTTCTTCATGCCCGACGGCAAGGAGTTCACGCTGCCGACCAACAGCCCGGTATTGTTCTACCTCCAGCGGCTGCGCGACGAGGCCCACCGCTTCGCGATCGGCGCGCACCGCAGCAAGCGTAAGAAGGCGATGACCACCAGCCCGCTCGATGAAGTGCCCGGCATCGGCCCGGCGCGCAAACGCGCGCTGCTGATGCACTTTGGCACCGCCAAGGCGGTGCGCAGCGCAAGCCTGCAGGATCTGCAAAAGGCCCCCGGCGTGTCCAAGGCTATGGCGCAGTTGGTCTATGATTTCTTCCGGGGCTAGCTGAGCTTGCCCGTCATCCGCACCCCCGCTATCGTCTGCACGGTGCGCAAGCATGGGGAGCATGGGGCGGTGGCGCGGCTGTTTACGCCCGAGCATGGCCTGCAGGTGGGCTATGTGCAGGGGGGACGATCGACCGCGATGCGGCCTGTGCTGCTGCCGGCGAATCTCGTGACGGCGGAGCTGCGCAGTCGGTCGCCTGACCAGCTTGCGAGCCTGACGGTCGAGCTCTCGACAAGCCGCGCGCCTTATTATGCCGAGCCACTGGCGGCGGCGGCGTTTGAGTGGGTGACGCTGCTGACGGCGACGGTTGCCCCCGATGACCAGCCGTTCCCCCGGCTCTATGCGGCGCTGGCGGCGTTGCTCGAGCTGGTGTGCGTTGCCCCATCCGCGCGGTGGTGGGCGCGGGCGATGGTGCAGTATGAGGCGCTGCTGCTCGCCGAACTTGGGTTCGGGCTCGATCTCGAACGCTGCGCGGTCACGGGCGAGCGCAAGGATCTGGCCTATGTCAGCCCGCGCACCGGGCGCGCAGTGTCCCTGCACGCCGCAGGGGTCTATGCCGAAAAGCTGCTGCCCTTGCCTGCGTTCCTGACAAGTGATGCCGAGCCCGATTGGGAGCAGCTGCTCCAAGGCTTTGCGCTCACCGGGCACTTCATCGAGCGCCAGTTCTTCGCCGAACGCCGCGCCGATCCGCTGGCGGCGCGGGTGATGATGATCGACCGGCTCAAGCGGATCGCAGGCTGAAACTTCCTCGCTCTCGCAAAACAATGTTGCTTGAACGCGCCACCGGACGCTATGCGCGCGGCGATAACTGACAGGGATAGCCCATGAAAATTGCAATTCTTCCCGGTGACGGCATCGGGCCCGAGATCATGGCCGAGGCGGTGCGGGTGCTGCGCGCGCTCGATTTGCCGGGAATGGAATTGCACGACGGGCTGGTCGGTGCCGCCGCGTGGCGCGTGCACGGCCATCCGCTGCCGCCCGAGACGCTGGCGCTGATGCACGCCTGTGATGCCTTGCTGTTCGGCGCGGTGGGCGATCCCGCCTGTGATGGCCTTGAGCGCCATCTGCGCCCCGAACAGGCGGTGCTGGGGATGCGCAAGGAACTGGGCCTGTTTGCCAACCTGCGTCCGGCCAAGGTTTTCCCGGGGCTCGAGGCGCAAAGCTCGCTGCGGCCCGAGGTCGCAGGCGCAATCGACCTGATGATCGTGCGCGAGCTCAACGGCGACGTCTATTTCGGCGAAAAGGGCATGCGCGAAACGGCGGATGGCCAGCGCGAGGGCTATGACATCATGTCGTACAGCGAGAGCGAGGTGCGCCGCATCGCGCATGCCGCCTTCCGCACCGCGCAGGGTCGTTCGGGACGGCTGTGCTCGGTCGACAAGGCCAATGTGCTGGAAACCTCGCAGCTCTGGCGCGATGTGATGATCGAGGTGGCGGCCGAATACCCTGACGTGACGCTCGAGCATATGTACGTAGACAATGCCGCGATGCAGCTGGTGCGTGCGCCTGGCAAGTTCGACACCATCGTCACCGGCAACCTGTTCGGCGATATCCTCTCGGATCAGGCGAGCATGTGCGTCGGCTCGATCGGGCTGCTCGCCTCGGCCTCGCTGGGCGCGGAGCAGACGGCTTACGGCACCAAGGGCGCCTACGAGCCGATCCACGGCAGCGCGCCCGATATCGCGGGTAAGGGGTTGGCCAATCCGGTCGCGATGATCCTGTCCGCCGCGATGATGCTGCGCCACAGTTTTGGGCTTGAGGCTGAGGCCGCGCGGATCGAGGCAGCGGTGGCGAGCGCGCTCAACGCAGGCGCGCTGGGCGCTGATCTGGGCGGAACGATGGGGACGGTCGCGATCGGCGACGCGGTGCTGGCAGCGCTTTAACCCCGCTCGCGCGCGACTTCGCGCCAGCCGATGTCGCGGCGGCAGAAGCCGGTGGGGAAATCGATCGCATCGACGGCAGCATAGGCGGCGGTTTGCGCTTCAGTGACGTTGCTGCCCGTGCCGGTGACGTTGAGCACGCGGCCGCCGTTGGCGACCAATGCGCCGTCCGTCAACGCGGTGCCTGCGTGTAAGACCTTGGCGCTGCCGGTGTCGCCCAGCGTGATCGCGCCGCCCTTTTCGGGGGTGCCGGGATAGCCCTTGGCGGCCATCACTACGGTCAGCGCATAGTCGTTGGAGAAGCGGGGAGGGGGGCAGCTGGCCAGCTCGCCTTTGGCGGTCGCGAGCAGCAGTTCGGCCAGATCGCTCTGCAGCCGGGTCATCAGCACCTGGCATTCGGGGTCACCGAAGCGGCAGTTGTATTCGATCAGTCTGGGGCCTTCGCTGGTGAGCATCAGCCCGGCGAACAGCACGCCCGAATAGGGCATGCCCTCGGCGGCCAGCGTTGCGACGGTAGGCGCGATAATTCGCTCCATAACCTGCGCTTCCAGCTCGGCGGTCAGCACCGGCGCGGGGCTGTAGGCACCCATGCCGCCTGTGTTCGGCCCGGTATCGCCTTCGCCCACCCGCTTGTGGTCCTGCGCCGATCCGAACGCGACGATCGCGCTGCCATCGGTGATCGCAAAGAAGCTCGCCTCTTCGCCCGTCATGAACTCCTCGATCACGACTTCGGCCCCGGCATCGCCAAAGGCGCCCGCGAACATATGCCCGATCGCGTCCTCGGCTTCCTCGGCGGTTTCGGCGATAATCACGCCCTTGCCCGCAGCGAGGCCATCGGCCTTGATCACCACCGGCAGGTCGAAATCGGCCAGCGCCGCGCGGGCCTCTGCCGCATGGCTCGCGCGGACATAGCGCGCGGTCGGGATGTTTGCGCGGTCGCACAGGGCTTTGGTGAAGCCCTTGGAGCCTTCGAGCTGCGCGGCCTTGGCCGAGGGTCCGAAAACGGGCACTCCGGCGGCGCGCAGGCTGTCGGCGAGGCCATCGACCAGCGGCGCTTCGGGGCCGATCACGACCAGCCCGATGGCATTGTCCGCACAGAACGCCGCAACCGTCGCATGATCGGTCACGGTGAGGTCGACGCAGGTGGCATGCTCGGCTATCCCCGGATTGCCGGGTGCGGCGAAGATGGTTTCGACCTGCGGGGATTGCGCCAGTTTCCAGCACAGGGCATGTTCGCGGCCACCGCTCCCCACCAACAGGATATTCATGCCCGACCCCTTTTCAGATGATGCCAACTCGCGTTCCGGCGGGCTGTTAGCCCAGATGGCGCCAGGCGACAACGCCCCGCCGCTGTCGGTTTCGGAAATCTCGAACCTGCTCAAGCGCACGGTGGAGGACCGCTTTGGCCATGTCCGGATTCGCGGTGAAATCTCGGGGTTCAAGCGCGCCGCATCAGGGCATTGCTATCTCGCGCTCAAGGACGACAAGGCGCTGATCGACGGGATCATCTGGAAGGGTACGGCGCAGCGGCTGAACTTCGCGCCCGAGGACGGGCTGGACGTCATCGCCACCGGCAAGCTGACGACCTTCCCCGGGCGGTCGAAGTACCAGATCACGATTGAGTCGCTCGAACTTGCCGGCGAAGGCGCGCTGATGCAGCTGTTCGAAAAGCTCAAGGCGCGTCTGGCGGGCGAAGGGCTGTTCGATTCAGAACGCAAGCGCGCGCTGCCGTTTCTGCCGCGCACCATCGGGGTGGTGACATCGCCCACCGGATCGGTGATCCGCGATATCCTGCACCGGCTGGCGGACCGTTTCCCCAGCCATGTGCTGGTCTGGCCGGTGCTGGTGCAGGGCGAGGGCGCTGCCGCGCAGGTCGCTGCTGCCGTGCGCGGCTTTGGTGCGATGCCCGAGGCGTCGCGGCCCGATCTGCTGATCGTCGCGCGCGGCGGCGGTTCGATCGAGGATCTGTGGGCATTCAACGAGGAGCCAGTGGTCCGCGCGATCGCCGAAAGCGTGATCCCGGTGATCTCTGCCGTCGGGCACGAGACCGACACTACGCTCGCCGATTTCGCCGCCGACAGGCGCGCGCCGACGCCCACCGCGGCGGCCGAAATAGCGGTGCCGGTGCGCAGCGACCTGCTGGCGTCGCTGGGTGAGCTTGGTCTGCGCGCTGCCCGCGCGACCAACCGGGCGCACAGTCTGGCACGCGAGCGGCTCGATGCGCGCGCTCAAAGGTTGCCCAGGCTGGCTGACCTGCTCAGCCCGCAGCAGCAGCGCGCCGATGATCTGGGCGAGCGACTGCGCGCGGCGCTGGGGCTGCGGCTCGCGGATGCGCGTGGCACGCTTGCTCGCGCCTCAGGTGCGCTCAGGCCTGCGGTGCTCGATGCCCGGGCGGGGCTGGGGCGCGAGCGGCTGGCGCGGTTGCGGCTTGAGCCTGTCATGCTTGAACGCATCACCACGCGGGCGGCCGAGCGGCTTGCCGGGCTCGAGCGGGTGCTGGCACAGCTCGACCCCGATGCGCCGCTGCAGCGCGGCTATGCGCGGGTGGCCGCTGCCGATGGGCGGACGTTGCTCGATCGCGCGGATGCTGCCAGCGAACCACGGCTGCTGCTGCATTTCCGCGATGGCGTTCTGGATGTCGTCCCGGCGGACGGTTCCACAGATGGTCCTGCCTCGCCGCCTGCGCGAGCCGCGCCACCGCGCACCAGAGCTAAGGCCGCAGAGCCGCGCCAGTCCAGCCTGTTCTGATCCAAGGCCAGGATTTGCGCCGAAGCGCCCAATCTTATACGATGACGAAGAACACACAGTTCGGGTCCTCCAGGAACCGGTAAACCTGCGATACAGAAATAATGGAGCATGATCCCACAATGCTGATGTCCAACCGTGATCGGCCTGCGCGCCTGCACTATATGCCCAACGGCTTTCGGCTGCTGAGCCCTGGCGACCATGTGCTGTGTGCCGAAACCGGCCACCGGATCGATCTGGAAGACCTGCGCTACTGGAGCGTTGAGCGGCAGGAGCCATATGCGACCTGCGAGATCTCGGTCCGCGCCGCGCTGGGCAAGGGTTGATCGTATGGCGCGCACCGGCCTTGCCACGAGCCTGATCCTTGCAAACCTGGCCGGACCGGCGTTGGCCCAGAACACGCCTGCGGCACAGGAAGTACAACCGGTAATCCAGCAGGGCGATGGACCCGACTTCCTGACCCGGCCGTTCGGTGCTGTGCGCCCGCTGCAGAGCGGGATTCGACTGAACGCAGCGCCCATGCAAGGCGCCTTGTTGCGCGGGACCGCACCCAAAGGCGTTGTCGGTCTCGATCTGGACGGGGTCAAGGTTCCCTTGGCCGAGGATGGCGCATTCGTGATCGGCTTCAATCGTGACGCAGCGGCGCTGGGCGTGTTGACGGTCAGCTTTGCCGATGGTGAGGTGGCGACCGAGCCGCTGGCGATTGAACCCAGGTCCTGGCGCAGGGAATTCATCGCGGTGGCGGCTCGTGGCGGAATGCCAAGCGAAGCCTTCATGGCGCGGCGCAGGCCCGAGCTCGAAATGATCGCTGCGGCGCGGCTGCGCAATTCGGACAGCCCGGGCTGGCGTCAGCCGTTCATCTGGCCGGCCAAGGGCAGGGTGTCGGGGATATTCGGTTCACAGCGCATCTATGCGGGCGAGCCGGGGGCGTTTCACAGCGGTGTCGATGTCGCAGGCCCTATCGGCGCGCCGGTCGTGGCACCTGCAGACGGCGTGGTCATCCTCGCTGCACAAACCCCGTTCTCGCTTGAAGGCAATCTGTTGATGATCGATCACGGAATGGGCCTCAACAGCGCGTTCCTTCACCTCTCGTCGATTGACGTGAAAGATGGCGACCGTGTGCGCCAGGGTCAGCAGATCGGCCGTATCGGCGCAACCGGGCGCGTCACTGGCCCGCATCTGCATTGGAGCATGAAGTGGAACGATGCGCGGATCGATCCGCAGATGCTGGTCCCGCCGATGGGGACCCAGAAATAGCCCTGGCCTGCAATGGGACTGGCCTAAACTAGGATCGGCCCAAACTAGGATTGGCCTAAATTCGTGCGGTGCTGAGGCAGCGCATAGCATGTCCGCGAGCTGACCTAATCGAAACTAATCCAAACAACCGCTGGCGAGCCCGAAGTCAGCGCTTCGGAAATCGCCAGCAAGTTATCCAATAAGCCAGTCAGGTGCCGGAATTTGCGGCACCAGCCGTGCCACCGCGGGTAAAGCCGTCAACGCCTTCTCTGGCGCCGTCCTGCAAGCGATTCCAATCGCGCTGCGTCATGCAGGTCTTTTTCTTTGCGAGTCTTGATCCGGTTGCAATAGACTTGCGACAGATCATCTTATTTTCATCTGCGGCGCCACTGGCTTCGTCGTCAGCGGCTGCAGCGACCTTGGTGACTGCTGGTGCGTCGGCTGCGTAAGCAACCGTTCCGGTTGCACACGTCAGAATTGCAAATGCAAAGAGTGATCTCATAAATATTGCCCTCATCGCAGGCCCGGAAGTCGGGGGTTGGGGATCGCAGGATGGTATGTGCGCAGGGTGCTGTTGTCAAATGCTGTGGTGCAGCATTGCTGACGGCGCATTGCTCGCGCGACCACGCAATTACTGAACACGAATCGCCTTAACCGCGCGCCGTCCTTTGATTTTGACAAAGAAGCTTCCGATGGCACCCGCCTTGATATCGATGTTGTCTCCGACATTCGGATTGAAAGGAACGGGTTCGGTCGTCTGCCAGAACGCGCCTTCGGCGATCTCGATCAACCAGCGGCCGTTTCGCTGCTGCTGTACACTCTTGATGGTCGTTTCAAGTGACGAATCAGGGCCATCGGTCTGGCTGCCGAAAAGCGAAAGATCAGGCAGCCGCAGGCCGAACAGCGATCGCTTGGTCTTTTTGACCTCGGTTTCCTCGACAACGTACACCTGTTTGGCAGAAACCGCGGCCGAGAGTTTGGCAGCGGCGTCGTCATAACATGCAAGGCGGGCAGTGCTATCGGTGACGGTCCGACAACGCTCGAGAGCCTGGAAGATCTCTGGCGAAGGGAGGGCGGGATCATTTTGTTTCGATTGGGCCGCCGCAGGTAGGGTCAGACACAAAGTCCCGGTGGCGGCGACGATTATGGCAAGGCGCATGTCAATATCCTGCTTTGGCGAAGAGCCGATCTGCTCAAGTCTTGTTGCTTGTTGGTGCGTGTCGCAACGATTTTTTCAGGCATCCGGCCAGAGGGTATGCCTCAGAATAGATTGTGACTTATTTGCTACACCCGGGAGAAAAGGCAACGCTAACCCCGTCAAATGGTTGCACGACGCCGCAATCTCCCCCTAAACCCAAGGTCAAGATGGCGCAACAAGCCATCGGCAACACATACAGGTTTCATTCGCGACGCTGACGTTGCGGGCATCCAAGGGGAAACGTCATATGACATCGATTTTCAAAACCGGCCTCCTTTCGACGAGCATTCTCGTCGGAGCAGTGGCGGTTGCAACTCCAGCGTTCGCGCAGGAAGTGCAGGAAGAGCAGGCTGCTGCCACCAATCAGGGTACGATTGTCGTCACCGGTTCGCGCATCAGCAATCCCAACCTCGAACAGTCCAGCCCCGTGCTTTCGATCGGTTCTGACGAATTCGATTACCAGCAGTCGGTTTCGGCTGAAGAACTGCTGCGCGAAATTCCTGGCGCCGTTCCCAGCATCGGCCCCGGCGTGAACAACGGCGCAAACGGTTCGGCAACGCTCAACCTGCGTGGCCTGGGTTCCAACCGCAATATCATCCTGATGGACGGTCAGCGTATCGTTCCTGCAACCCTAGGCGGCGTTACCGACCTTAATATTATTCCCGTTGCTCTCATCGAGCGCGTTGAAGTGTTCACCGGCGGTGCATCGACCGTATATGGTGCCGATGCTATTGCAGGTGTTGTCAACTTTATTACCAAGAACGACTTCGCAGGCATTGAAGCCTTTGCTGGCTTTGGCGTTGCCGAGCAAGGCGACGGTCAAACCTTCCGTACCGACCTGACCATCGGTGCCAACTTCGACGACGGTCGCGGTAACGCCGTGTTGAGCGTCGGTTATGCAGATACCGACCCTGTTTTGCAGGGCAACCGTGCCATCGGCCGTGAAAGCCGCAGTTCGGTAACTGGCCTTCCGCAGGGTTCGGCAACTGCCACCCCCGCGTCGATCCTGTTCCCATTCACCGGTAGCGTGAATGCCGATGGTACTGGGTTTGACGTTGGCACCTTGACCAACTTCAACTTCAACCCGCTAAACGTCTTCCAGACCCCGCTCGAGCGTTTCAGCGTGTTCGGCAAGGCGCGGTATGAAGTCACCGACAACATCGAGCTGTATACCAGCGCGCTGTATACCAAGAACACCGTTCGTCAGATCATCGCGCCTTCGGGCTCGTTCTTCTCGGCATTGAGCGTTCCGCTCAGCAACCCGTTCCTTACGCAGTCAATGCGTAACCAGCTCTGCACGTCTTCCGGAATTACCGCTGCCGAATGCGCTGTTGCTTCGACTGCAGCTCCCGGCCAGGCAGGTTATCGTGAAATCAATACCCAGATCGGTCGTCGTTTCACCGAAGCCGGTCCGCGTTTGACCACTTTCACCACGCAGACATTCCAGGTCACTGCGGGCGTCCGGGGTCAAATCACGGATAGCCTCGGCTTTGACCTGAACGGAACCTACGGCGAGTCGTCGCGTGTTAACACCGCCCTGAACCAGGGTTCGCGCGATCGTCTGCAGCAAGCGCTTCGCGCACAGTCGACAGATGCTTGTAATGTGAACACCGGCGGATGTGTTCCGTTTGACCTGTTTGGGATTGAAGGCAGCATCACGCCTGAAATGTTCAACTTCATCAACGTTCCGACCTTTGCATTTACCGACACCGCGCTTGCCAACGTACAGGGCACGATCAGTGGTGACTTCGGTGTGACCAGCCCGTTTGCGAACGAACCGATCGGCATCGCTGTCGGTGGTGAATATCGCAAGTATTCGGGCTCGTCGTTCGGTGATGGCATCTCGTCCCAGCCAGGTGCAGTTCTGGGTGCGGGTGCTGCTGCTCTGCCGATTTCTGGTTCATATGACAGCTACGAAGTCTTCGGCGAAATCAACATTCCGCTGGTTCAGGACCGTCCCTTCTTCCATCTTCTGTCAGTTGAAGGCGGCGTTCGCTATTCGGATTACTCGACATCGGGTGGCAACTGGACATACAAGGCTGGTGCAACTTGGGCACCGATTGAAGATATCCGCTTCCGCGGCGTATTTTCGCGAGCCGTTCGTGCGCCAAATCTGGCTGAACTTTTCCAGCCCGAAGTAGTGCAGCTGTCTAACCGGTCAGTTGACCCCTGCCAGGGTACGCTCGCTCAGATTGCTGCTCGCGGTGTCAGTGCGGCAGTTTGTGCCGCATCGCTTGCGCAGTCGGGCTCTCCCGCCGCCGCGCTGGGTAGCATCCCGGCACCTGTTGCTGGTCAGATCAACACGACCTTTACCGGCAATCCGCTGCTGGATCCGGAACGTGCAAATACCCTGACCGTGGGCGCCGTGATCGAGCCTCGCTTCCTGCCCGGCTTCACGATGACAGTGGATTACTACGATATCGATATCACTCGGGCCATTAGCTCGCCTTCGCAGGCGGACGTTATTGACACTTGCTATTTCAATAACACAAATGCCGCCGAGCCAGCTTGCTTGGCGATCCTGCGTAACCCGCTCACCGGCGGTCTGAGCGGTCCGAACGATACCACATTTGGACCTTTCCTTGGCCTTTCCAACCGGGGTGCGATCGAAACCAATGGTATCGATCTCAGCTTGAATTATCGGACGGACCTCGACTTCGCTATTCTGAACTTGAACTTCAACGGCAACTGGACGAACACTTCGAAGTTCCAGGCAACCGAGATCTCAGTCAACCGCGAGTGTGTTGGCTTCTACAGCGTTGCTTGCGCTAGCTTGCAGCCTGAATTCAGCTGGAACCTGCGTACCACGCTGAGCTTCGAAGCGGTGGATGTGTCGTTCCTGTGGCGTCACATTGACGGTATGGAAGTCGAGCCTCTGCAGAACACCACACCGACATCGACGTTTGACGCATACGAAACTATTCCTGCGTACGATTACTTTGATCTGTCGATGCGTTTCGCCATCACGGACAACCTGCGCGTCACAGCAACGGTCTCCAACCTGTTCGACAAGAATCCGCCTGATGTTGGTAACACCATCGGTTCGACCTCGTTCAACAGCGGCAACACCTTCCCGTCGACCTACGACGCGATCGGTCGCCGGTTCAACGTTGGCGCGACAATGCGCTTCTGATCGTAACGATCAGATTGATCTCAGAAAGGCAGCGTGTCGCAAGACGCGCTGCCTTTTTTTGTTGCGGTTCGACATTTCAGCGAATGGCCAGGCCATACATGTCAGAGGTCTGACATGAAATTGAGCTGGTAAGTGCTCCGGTGTTTGCAAAGCTCTACAACGAGCGCAGGGCGAACAGATCACGATGCGGATAAAGCACCCCTAAGATCTGTTATCCATTGGCCGCGTTATGCTCTGTATTTCGCCCGTTAATGGGGTTTGTTCCGGGAGCTCGGTCGAGGCACGCAAAACAGGTTGTGTAACGGTCCTTGCCAGATGCGTAGCTGGCGGAGGCCCAACCCCTAGAGGTCGAACAGGCCTTCCTGCGCGCCTTCGGGCGGGTTGAGGCCGAGGTGTTTCCAGCCGCGCGCATTTAGGCAGCGGCCGCGTGCGGTGCGGGCGATCAGACCGAGCTGGATCAGATAGGGTTCGATCACATCTTCGATCGTGTCGCGCGGTTCGGACAGGCCGGCGGCCAGCGTCTCGACGCCCACAGGACCACCGCGATAGATGTCCGCGATCATCATCAGATAGCGCCGGTCCATTGCGTCAAGCCCCAGCCGGTCGACCTCGAGCCGGGTGAGGGCGGCATCGGCGGCGCGCGCATCGACCATCGGCTGACCCGCGACATTGGCAAAATCGCGCACCCGGCGCAGCAGCCGTCCCGCAACGCGCGGGGTGCCGCGTGCGCGCCGGGCGATCTCGGTCGCGCCATCTGCGGCAATGCCCAGGCCCAGCAGCCTTGCAGCGCGCGTGACCACCGCTTCCAGTTCCTCAACCGTATAGAAATTCAGCCGCACCGGGATGCCAAACCGGTCGCGCAAGGGCGTGGTGAGCAGCCCCTGCCGGGTTGTCGCGCCGATCAGCGTGAAGGCAGGAAGGTCAATCCGCACGCTGCGCGCCGATGGCCCTTCACCGATGATCAGGTCCAGCGCGCGGTCCTCCATCGCCGGATAGAGCACTTCTTCGACCACCGGATTGAGCCGGTGAATCTCGTCGATAAATAGCACATCGCCTTCTTCGAGGTTGGTGAGCAGGGCCGCAAGGTCCCCGGACTTGGCGATGACCGGGCCGGACGTCGCACGAAACCCCACGCCCATCTCGCGCGCGATGATCTGCGCCAGTGTGGTCTTGCCGAGGCCGGGGGGGCCAAACAGCAGCACATGGTCAAGCGCCTCGGACCGTCCGCGCGCCGCTTCGATAAACACCCGTAGGTTATCGCGCGCCGCCGCCTGGCCGATAAACTCGGCCAGCGTCTTGGGACGCAGCGCGGCATCCTGGTCTTCAGGGATGCGGTCGGGGGTGAGCAGGCGGTCTGTGGTCATTGTTCTGCGGTCATTATGCTGGGTACGTCTCTGGCATGGTGCAAAATGCGAACGATCAGAACTTCGTCATCCGCGCCGCGAAAATAGATGCGATGCGACTTGTACCCGAAACTGCGCATTGCGAAACCCAGACGTTTTTCAGATGTACCAATTAGCGGCCATTCCCGCAGCTAGCCGAAGGTCGCCCGCAGCCCGATCAGATACTGGCGGGTTGTGACAGTGCCGAAAGCGGCTTTGCTGTAATTCCTGATGTCGCGCAAATCTTCCTGCGCCGCGGCAGCGATGCGCAGCCTAGCCACGCAGATCGGGGTCTTCGGCCATGATCGCGTCGAGAACGTCTTCGGGCTCGGCATCTATGATAGGTGAGGCAAGCCCTTCCTCTATCCGGGCTCGAAGCCAGGACGTGTCGGCCTGATCACGCCGCAGCAGGTCGTGCATATACTCGGCAGCATCGGCGTACTGGCCAAGCGCGACGCGTTCGTCGATCCACTGCTTCAGGGCAGGCGACACCGAGATGGTCATGTCGGTCATGGGGCAGAAATATAGACGAACGCGGGGCCAAGTCCAGCGATGGCGCTTCACTGCGCTGCTAAAGATAACTCAATGCTGCGGGGGGATGGCAGATGGTGGCGTGGGCTTCTTTTTTTCCATCTCATCCAGATTGCGTCTGATCGCAGCATCGGTTTCATCAAGATTGCAAGCCAAGGCTTCGGCATTAATTGTTCACAACAACGGAACGGTAGGCAAAAGTCCCAGGGCATGCGGAGGCAGGCGTTGCTGAGACCGCACCCAAGCCGAGGCTAAAGGTGAGCAGCCATAGCTTGCCTGCCATCACCGCGCCGCCTTCTTCAGCGCCAACCGCACCAGTGCATCCAGGCTTGCGCCATCGCCCAGCTCCTCTTCCGCGCCAGCCACGGCGCGGGCCGCGTCAGCGGGCTTGAAGCCCAGGTTCTGCAGCGCGGAGACCGCGTCGGCGGCGTGGTTGCCGACCAGGGCGGGGATGCCGATGCCGGCGGGGCCGAGCGACAGTGCGCCCATCTTGTCCTTGAGCTCGTTGACGATGCGCAGCGCCAGCTTGGGGCCTACGCCTTGCGAACGCGCGATCATCGCCTTGTCGCCTTGGGCTACAGCGCGGGCCAGTTCTTCTGGGGTGAGCGCGGAGAGGATGGCGAGCGCCACCTTTGATCCCACGCCCTGCACGCCGGTGAGCAGGCGGAAGCCATCGCGCTCGCTGGCCGAAGCAAAGCCGATCAGCCGCATGTCGGTCTCGCTGACCTGCATTTCGGTGTGCAGCACGACCCTGTCGCCTTTGCCGGACAGGCCCGAAAGCGTGCGTGACGAGGCAAACACCAGATAGCCGACACCGCCGACATCGATCACCGCGTGATCATGCCCCATGCTGTCGAGTGTTCCGGTGAGTTTGGCGATCATGTGGACACTTTCTGCTCGCTTGCGCGCGAGACGAGCGGGTTAGCGCAGTTTTTCGCGCCCCGCCAGATGCGCATGCGTGATCGCCACGGCCAGCGCATCAGCCGCATCGGGCCCTGCAATTTTCACCCCGGGCAGCAGCACCTTCACCATGGCATCGATCTGCGCTTTTTCAGCCGCGCCGGTGCCCACGATCGCCTTCTTGATCAACCGCGGCGCATATTCGCCGACGCTCAGACCCGCACGCGCCAGGCCCAGCAGCAGAGCGCCCCGTGCCTGCACCAGCTTGAGCGTCGATTGGGGGTTCTTGTTGACGTAGATTTCCTCGATCGCCGCGCTGTCGGGCCGATAGTCGGTGATGATCGCCGCCAGCGCGGTATCAAGCTCCAGCAGGCGCGAGGGCAGCGCGGCTTTGGCGTTGGTCTTGATCTGACCGTTGGCGATATGGCTGAGCCGGTTGCCCTCGGATCGGATCACCCCCCAGCCAGTGGTGCCAAGCCCGGGGTCAATGCCAAGGATGATCATCTAAAGCCCCTCCCCTTCAGGGGAGGGGTTGGGGTGGGGAAGTAACTTCCCAGGCCACCGATCTGGCATCGTGTTCAATTTTTCCAGAATGAGGTCCAACACTGCTTCGAGGCATTGTCCCACCTCGTGGTTGCGTAAATCCTTCGCGAACAATGCCAATCGAACATTGTTGTCCATTCCCCACCCCAACCCCTCCCCTGAAGGGGAGGGGCTTTTTTTGAGCTACCCCAGCTTCTCCATCACCTCGTCGGAAACCTCGTAGTTGCCCCAGACGGTCTGGACGTCATCGTCATCGTCCAGCGCATCGATCAGCTTGAACAAGGTCTGCGCATCGGCTTCGGCGACATCGACGCGGACCTGCGGGCGCCAGGCCAGCTTGACGCTTTCGGCTTCGCCCAGCGTTTTTTCCAGCGCACCGGACACGGCGTGCAGGTCTTCCATGTTGGTCCAGATGTCGTGGCCATCTTCGGTGGATTCGATGTCGTCGGCGCCAGCCTCCATCGCGGCCTCGAGCACCTTTTCCTCGTCACCGGCGCTGGCGGGATAGGTGATCAGGCCCATGCGGTCGAAGCCGTGACTGACCGCACCCGATGCGCCAAGGTTGCCGCCATTCTTGCTGAACGCGGTGCGCACGTTGGTTGCGGTGCGGTTGCGGTTGTCGGTCAGCGCCTCGACGATCAGCGCGATGCCCGCCGGGCCATAGCCCTCGTAGCGGATCTCTTCATAGTCTTCGCCGCCGGCGGCCGATGCCTTGTCGATCGCGCGCTGGATGTTGTCCTTGGGCATCGACTGTGCCTTGGCGGCGTTGACCGCGAGCCGCAGGCGCGGATTCATGTCAGGATCCGGCATGCCCATCTTGGCGGCCACGGTGATTTCGCGGCTGAGCTTGGAAAACATCGCCGAGCGCTTTTTGTCCTGCGCGCCCTTGCGGTGCATGATGTTCTTGAATTTGCTATGGCCTGCCATGGCGGAGTTCTGCCTGTTCAGTTGAGTGGATGCGATTGCTGGTGCGCGCCTTTACACTAGCCGGACGGGTCATAGCAACCGCTGCCACCAGCCGACATCGCGCCAGCCGCCCAGCTTCCATCCAACTTCGCGGTAGATCCCCACCGGAACCATGCCCATCGCCTCGTGCAGCGCGATGCTGGCAGCATTGGGAAGCGCGATCCCGGCGAATACCGCATGGATCGAGCGGCTGCGCAGGCGGTCGAACAGGGCGGTGTACAGTGCGCGGCCAAGCCCCTGGCCCTGGGCGGCAGGCGCGACGTAGATCGCGACATCGGCGGAGGTAGCGTAGGCCAAACGGACGCGGTGCGGGCTGGCGTAGGCATAGCCTGCAACTATGCCGTCAAGCTCTGCCACCATCCAGCCGTGCGATTGGCCATAGCTGACGATACGCGCCGCCATTTCGGCGGCATCGGGAGGTTGCGTTTCGAAACTGACCCAGGTGTCGGTGACGTACGGTGAATAGATCGCGGCGAGCGCTGCGCCGTCCGCCCTATCGGCATTACGGATGTGCAGCGCCGCCATCGTGTTCGGTCAGGCGGGGGCTCAGCCCAGGCCCAGAGCCGCTTTGTACGTATCCAGGATCAGTTCCATTTCCTGCCGGTCATGTGGTTCCATTTTGCGCAGGCGCACGATCTGGCGCATGATCTTGGGGTCATAGCCTTGCGATTTCGCCTCGGCATAGGTGTCGCGGATATCGTCGGCGACGCCCTTTTTCTCTTCTTCCAGACGCTCGATGCGTTCGATGAAAAGGCGCAGCTGGTCGTCAGCCGACATGATGGGTTCGCTCATGATATGTCTTTCATTTCGGGTGAGGCGCCAGGCGAATCTCCCGACGCTAAAATGGTGGACCGTCCCCTTAAGGGTGGTCGGCGTTCTTCGCCACGCTTTCCTTCATCCGTGCAAGCTGTTCTTCGCTGGCCTCGCCCTGATAGCGCGACTTCCATGTCGCAAAGTCCATCCCGTAGATCAGTCGGCGGGCAGATTCGCGATCTTCGGCGCCGCCAGCGTCCTGAACCCAGTCTGCCAGACAATTGCGGCAGAACCCGGCCAGACCCATCAGGTCGATGTTTTGCGCATCATGCCGGTGGCGCAGGTGGCTGACCAGACGGCGAAACGCTGCGGCGGCCACATCGTCGGGGATATCGACATCGGACGGAGGGGCAGGCGGGGTAGGGGCGGCATTTGTCATCACATTATTTTCCAGAACGGTTTTGCGATTGGTGACGCTCTGGCCTAAGCATCGCTGAGCTTTTACCGCTGCGACGCACGATGTCGCAGCTCAGACCAGTTCGGGGGATTTCAGTGGGCAGGACTATCGCCAAGCGCAGCCGCAAGGTCAAGATTCTCGCAACGCTGGGGCCCGCCAGCAGCAGCGCCGAAATGATCGAGCGGCTGTTCCGCGCCGGTGCCGATGCGTTCCGCGTGAACATGAGCCATGGCGATCACGCCACGCACGCCAACACGATCAACACCATCCGCCAGATCGAGACCAAGCTGCAGCGGCCGATCACGATACTGTGCGACCTGCAGGGGCCAAAGCTTCGCGTCGGGACCTTCGAAGGCGGCAAGGCCCTCCTCAAGCACGGCCAGCATTTCACGCTCGATTCCAATCCGGCCCCGGGTAATGACGAACGCGCCTATCTGCCGCACAAGGAGATATTCGCCGCGCTCGACAAGGGCCAGAGGCTGCTGATCGACGATGGCAAGATGGTGTTGCGTGTGCTGCGCCCCGGCGAAAGCGAGATCCTGTGCTCGGTCGAAGTCGGCGGGTTCATCTCGGACCGCAAGGGGCTCAATGTGCCCGACAGCCTGGTGCCGATGGCAGCACTGACCGAAAAGGACCGCCGCGATCTGGCGTTTGCGCTGGAAATGGGTGCGGACTGGATCGCGCTCAGCTTCGTCCAACGGCCCGATGATGTTGCCGAGGCGCGCAGCCTGATCGGCGGCAAGGCGGCGCTGATCGCCAAGATCGAAAAGCCTGCCGCGCTGAACTCGCTTGAAGAGATCATCGAGATATCGGATGCGGTGATGGTCGCGCGCGGTGACCTCGGCGTGGAAATGGCGCCGGAAGATGTGCCGGTGATGCAAAAGCGTATCGTCGAGACCGCGCGCCGCTCGGGCAAGCCGGTGGTGGTGGCAACACAAATGCTCGAATCGATGATCACCAGCCCGTCACCCACCCGCGCGGAAGTGTCCGACGTGGCCAATGCGGTGTATGACGGTGCCGATGCGGTGATGCTTTCGGCGGAAACCGCTGCGGGCGAATGGCCCGAGCTTGCGGTCAGCATGATGGACCGGATCGCCACCCAGGTGGAAAGCGACCCCGGCTATGCCGCGCGGGTGCATTTCATCGAGACGCTGCCCGATTCGACCACGGCGGACGCGCTGTCGGCAGCGTGCAGCGAGATCGCCAAGACTGTCCGGGTGAGCGCGATAGTGTGCTTCACCCTGTCGGGATCGACCGCGCGGCGGGTGTCGCGTGAGCGGCCCTCGGTGCCGGTGATGGTGCTCACCCCGTCGCGCGAGACCGCGCGGCGTGTCGGGCTGTTGTGGGGCGCCTATCCGGTGGTGACCCGCGATATCGGCAGCTTTGAAGAGATGATCGGCAAGGGCAAGCGCATGGCGCTGCGGCATGGCTTTGGTGATGCCGGCGGCCGGATCATTGCCCTGGCCGGTGTGCCGTTCGGGACGCCGGGATCGACCAATGTGCTGCACATCGTCACGCTGACCGGCGAGGAACTGAAGGGCTACAACGATTGATAGGCAAGCGGGCGCACAAGCAGCAGCCGATCGCGGATGAACAGCCGCGCCCCGCATTGTCGCGCTTGCACCAGCAGAAACGCGTCAAAGGGGTCTTCGTGCGCCAGGGTGGGCAGCAGCGTTCACGTAGTCACAATATCGAGCAGTCCCCGTGCTGACAGGTCGGCATGCAACGTCTGTGCATCGCGGAAGAGGTGACCCTGCAGGCCGCAGGCGATCGCGCCGTGGATGTTCGCCTCGCGGTCGTCGATGAACAGCGTTCGCGCGGGTTCGATCCCGAAGCGGTCGATGGCCAGGTGGTAGATCGCCGCACCGGGTTTGGTCATCTTTTCGTCGCCCGAAACGACGATGTCCTGGAACAGGTCAAACACCGGCGCGGTGGGGCGAAACTTTCGCCACAGGTCCGATCCGAAATTGGTGATGCCGAAGATCGGAACGCCGAGCAGCGCGAGCCGCTCGACCAGGTCGATCATTCCCGGCACCGGCCCGGGGATCGTCTCCAGCCAGCGGGGCTCGTAGGCCCGGATCAGCGCGTCGTGCTGCGGATGAGCGGCGGCGAGTTCGTCGACGATATCGGCAATGGGACGCCCGGCATCATGCTGGTCATGCCAGTCGAGCGTCAGCACGTTGGTCAGGAAGTGGTCGAGCTCAGCCTCGTCATCGATCAGCTTCGCATAGAGGCAGCGAATGTCCCATCGGAACAAGACGTTCCCCACATCGAAGATGATGGTATCGACCGGCTGCATCGGCTTTCCCCCCAAAACGCCCAAGCAAAAGGCCCCGGAGCCTGCCGGAGCCTTTTTATGGATTTCGCAACTTCAAGGACGTGCGCATACCCTCCGGGTAAGCGCCAGCCGTATCAGCCCTGGCGGGCCTTGAAGCGACGGTTGGTCTTGTTGATCACATAGGTGCGGCCGCGGCGGCGGATCACGCGGTTATCGCGGTGACGATCCTTGAGCGACTTCAACGAATTGCGAATCTTCATGACGTTCAGGCCCTTGATTGAAAACTTTTGAGGCAGCGAAAAACCCAAGGCGACCGCGCGCAACCTACGCGAATGCCGTGCTGGAGCTTCCATGCCGGAAAGCGGCGCGGATACGTGGGAGGGGAACCAAAGTCAAGCATCGCAGCCAATTGCGGAACCAATTTTTATCCGCTTCATTGGTCATTCATCGGAGGTTGCGTTAAGCAGTCTGCAGCGAGCGCGGCTCGCCGTAAAAGAAAAGGGCGCGAACATCATGGGATTTTCATGCACAACCCGCAGCTTTGCGGTGAGCGCTGCTGCCGGGCTGGCTTTGCTGGCAGGTGCCTGCGTTTCGTCGGCAGGTCCCGTCGAGGCGGTGCGCTTTGTGTCGCCCGACCGGTCCGGTGAACTGGGCCGTGGATCGATTCGCGTCGTTGCGGGAGAGGGCATGGATCTGCTGTCGCTTGAATATCGCAGCTATGCGACCGCGGTCGAACGGGAACTGGGGCGCATCGGCTATCAGGTGCTGCCTGTTGGTGCGGCTGGTGGCCGCGATACGCAAACCGCGACGATCCGGGTCGAGCGGAGCGTCCTGGTGCCCGGCGGAGGTCAACGCAATCCGGTGAATGTCGGAGTGGGCGGCGGAACCGGAAGTTTTGGATCGGGCCTGGGTGTCGGCGTCGGCATCAACCTGGGGGGCGCTCCAAAGGAGCGTATTTCGACCGAACTTTTGGCCGATATTCGCTCCGGTGACGGAGCCGTGCTGTGGGAGGGGCGGGCCATGGTTGAAGCCAAGGCCGGCACTCCGATGGCCGAAACCCAGCTGAATGCTGCCAAACTCTCGGAAGGTTTGTTTACAGGGTTCCCCGGTGAATCCGGAGAGACTATCAAGGTCCCATGACTCAAGACAAAATTCCCAGCATTTCTTGCGCCTTCGATTCCGGTAACATCATCGTCCATTCGGTTTCCCCGACGCCATCGGGCAGTTGGCGAGCCGAGCTTGCGATTCGCAAGGACAAGGATTCGGACTTCTTCCAGTGGTTCCACTTCCGTGTTGCCGCACAGCCGGGCGATGAGCTGGAACTGGTGATCACCGGCCTCAAGGACTCAGCCTATCCCGGCGGCTGGCCTGGTTACCGCGCGTGTGTTAGCGAAGACCGGGATTATTGGGGGCGCGCCGAGACAGCCTATGATGCAGACGCGGGCACCCTGACCATTCTCTACCAGATGACCGGTGGCGTCGCCTGGTTCGCCTATTTCGCGCCTTATTCGATGGAAAGGCATCATGATCTGGTCGCCGAGATGGCCAGCCGCCCGGGGGTTCGTCACCACGAGCTTGGCCTGAGCATCGAAGGCCAACCGATCGATTGTCTGGAAATGGGCGAGGGGCCGTTGCAGGTCTGGCTCTATGCCCGGCAGCATCCTGGCGAGAGCATGGCCGAATGGTGGATGGAGGGCGCGCTGGAGAAGCTGACCGACCCTGCCGATCCACACGCGCGAATGTTGCGCAGCAAATGTACTGTTCACGTCGTTCCCAATTTGAACCCTGATGGTTCATGCCGCGGTCATCTGCGGACAAATGTTGCAGGCGTGAACCTGAACCGGGAATGGAACGAGCCCAGCGCTGAGCGCAGCCCAGAAGTTCTGTGCGTGCGCGACGCTATGGACCAGTCCGGTGTGCACTGGGCGATGGACGTGCACGGCGATGAAGCGATCCCGCATGTCTTTATCGCAGGCTTTGACGGCACCCCTTCCTGGACCGAAGACCAGGGCACGCGCTACGAGCGGTTCCGCGATCTGCTCGCCAGCCGCACCCCCGATTTCCAGACCAGCCAAGGCTATCCGCGCGCACCGGCGGGCAGGGCCAACCTGTCGATGTCGACCAACCAACTGGCCGAACGCTTCGGGCCGTCACATGGCTGCGTGGCGATGACGCTGGAAATGCCCTTCAAGGACAATGACGACCTGCCCGATCCCGACCAGGGCTGGAGCCCCGAGCGGTCCAAGCTGCTGGCGCATGATTGTCTGGCGGTGCTGGCGGAGATTATTGCCGCCTGAGTCCACTGGACGCAGGGAACTTGCTGTTCATGGCTCTGCAAGGCGAACTGGCGCATGAATCGATACGTTGATTCTTGGAGGACCGCCGCCATGCCGCTGAACCGCCGCCTGATCGCCGCAGGAATGATCGCTACCGGGGCCGCATTGTTCACCTTGCAGCCATTGGCGCTGGCCCAGCCCGACGCTCCGGCGAAATCTCGGGTGCCGGCAGCCGAGGTGATCGGCGAGCCAATCAGCTGCATCAACCTTTCGCAAATCCGCAACACCTCGGTGCGCGATAATCGCACCATCGATTTCATGATGAGCGGCGGCAGGGTCTATCGCAACGAGCTGCCCAATCAGTGCGGCGGACTGGGTTTCGACCGGTCGTTCACCTATTCGACCTCGCTCACCCAGCTGTGCAATGTCGACATCATTACAGTGCTCCAGAATGTCGGCGGAGGCCTTATGCCGGGTGCCAGCTGTGGCCTTGGCCAGTTCACCCCGGTCAAGCTGATCAAGCAGCCCAAGGGCAACTGACCCAGGCTTTGGAGGGCTTTGAGGGGGGCGCTTGGACTGAAGCCCTCAGGCCTTCAGATATCGTCGTCGGAAATCATTTCCTCGCGGTTGAGTTCGCCGGTCATCGCCGCGACCGTCACCGCCACTGCCGCATCGCCTGTGATGTTCGTGGTGGTGCGGATCATGTCCATGATACGATCGACACCTGCCACCAGCGCGATCGTTTCCAGCGGGACCCCGACCGACCCGAACACCAATGCCATCATGATCAGGCCAGCTCCCGGAATTCCCGCCGCGCCGACTGCGCCCAGCGTCGATGTCACCGCGATCATCGCGTAGTCGCCCCAGCTCAGGTCCACGCCGAAGATCTGCGCACCGAACAAGGTGGCGAGGCCCAGGTACATCGCGGTGCCGTTCATGTTGATCGTGGCGCCCAGCGAGACCACGAAGCTTGACACGCTGGGTGACACGCCCAGATTGCGCTGGGTACAGCGCAGCGTCACGGGCAGGGTGGCGTTGGACGATGCCGTGGAATAGCTCACCGCGATCGCATCAATCATGCCGCGGAAGAAATCGATCACCGGCAGCTTGGCCATGAACTTGATCATCGCCGAATACAGCACGAGGATGATGATCGCGCAGCCGATGTAATTGAGCGCCACCAGCTTGGCGAGCGGGATCAATCCTTCAAAGCCGAAGGTTCCGGCGACCCAGGCCATCAGCGCGAAGACGCCGAACGGGGTCAGCTCCATGACCAATATGGTCACCTTCTGCATGATGATGGCGCCCGAATCGAAGATCCTGGCGACGGGCTCGCCGTCTTTCTCGGCCATCAGGATTCCGATGCCGAGCAGCAGCGAAAAGACGATCAGCGCCAGCACGTCCATCGTCGCCATGGCCTGGACGACGTTTTCCGGCACCATTTTCAGGATCATGTCGGTCACGGAGGTTTCGGGCAGGGCGGGCGGCGTGGTGACACCGGCCAGGCTCGCATCGACGCCCAGGCCCGGCTGGATAAGCGTGCCGAGCGTCAGCCCCAGGACCACCGCCAGCTGACCTGTGACCAGAAACAGCAGCATCGCACGGCCGCCGACGGCGCCGAGCTTGCGGATATCGCCAATCGAGGCGACGCCTGCGACCAGCGAGAAGAAGATCAGCGGGACGACCAGCATCTTGATCGCCCGGATGAAGAGATCGCCGATCCATTTGATCGCGACCGCACCTTCGCCCCAGACCAAGCCGGTGATGATGCCAAGGATGAGGGCAGCGATGACGCGCTGCCACAATGGAATACGAAACCAGAAACCCAAATCGCATCCCCTGATCGTTGAGAGCTGTTATTGTTAGACGTCGTATCCCGGTGGCGCAATCGCACCGGTCGATCAGCTCAGCATGATAATCGCGAAGCAGGTGGCAAGCCCCACGCCGATCGTCAACGGAATACCGGCCTTGAAGAAGTCGGTGAAGCGATATCCGCCGGCCGCATAGACCAACGTGTTGGTCTGATAGCCGATCGGCGTGGCAAAGCTCGCCGAGGCGGCGAACATCACCGCGATCACCAGCGGACGCGGATCGATGCCGAGATCGGTCCCTAGCTTGATGACGATCGGGGTGACCAGAATGGCGACCGCGTTGTTGGTGATGATCTCGGTGAGCAAGACCGACAGCACATAGACCGCGAAGACGACCCCCCAGACCGGGGCGTTGGCGAGATAGGGCGCCAGCGTTTCCACCACCATCGTCACGCTGCCCGATTCCTCGAGCGCCAACCCGACCGCGAGCATGCCGAAGATCAGTACCAGCACGTTGCCATCGATCGAGCTCCACGCCTCTTCGGCATCGATGCATCGCGTGACGAGGATGAAACCCACCGCGAGGATCGCCGCAACCTCGATCGGCATGACGTTCAACGCCGACAGGATCACCACCCCGGCGAGCGCACCGATGGCGAGCGGTGCCTTGTCGCGGCGGAACGCGCGTGCGCTCGTACTGGCGACACCGAACAGGTTGGGGTTTTCGTACATCCGGGCAATATCCGCTTTGGCTCCGGTGACGATCAGCTTGTCGGCGGCGTGAATCTTGGCGTTGGGCAAATCGGATCGCGGCAGGTTGCGATAGCGGCTTAGCCCCAGGATCCGGACGTTGAGCATCGACAGAAACGGAATGTCGTACAGCCGGTTGCCGATGCTGGGGTGGCTGGGCGCGACCATCGCCTCCACGACGACTTCGCCCATCGCGCCGACGTCGCCCTTGCGCACGATGCCGACCTTGACGTCGTCGCTTTTGCGCAGCGACATCAACTCGGGCAACTCGGTGCGGATCACCAGGACATCGTCTGCCTGCAGCACCTCTGACGAGAGGTTGTGGCGAATATAACGCCCTTCGCGCTTGATCGCCGTCACCGTGATCTTGGAGCGTTTGGCTATGGCGGTATCTGCCAGAGCCTTGCCCCGCATAGTGGACGCGTTGCGGATGGTCAGTTCGGTCAGAAAGAGTTCGTCTCCCGCGTTGTCGGCGAGGCCATCGCTATCCTTGGGGAGCAACCACGCGCTGAACGCGGCGAGCATGATCATGCCAGCAACGCCGGCGATCAGTCCGTAAGGCGTGATTTCAAAGATCCCGAATGGCGTGAGCCCGCTGCCGCGTGCGACCGAATCGACGATCAGGTTGGTCGATGTTCCGATGAGCGTCGTCGTGCCGCCCAGTATGCAGACGAAACTCAGCGGGATCAGCAGCTTTTTTGCGGAATAGCCGGTCGCCTGCGCCAGTTTGAGGATGATCGGGATCATCACCACCACCACCGGGGTGTTGTTCATGAACGCCGATGCGACATAGACACCGAGGAACATCTCTCCCACCGCCCGCCTTGGGTGCTTGGCAGCCCGCTGGATGATGGCCCCTGCGATCGCGTCGATCGTCCCGGCGCGCAAAAGCGCTCCCGACAGGATAAACATGGCACCGATGGTGATCGGCGCGCTGTTCGAGAATACCGAAAACAGTTGTCTGGAATCGATAATGCCCAGAAACAGGAACGTGCATGCCCCCAAAATCGCGATGACCGCGGCGGGGAAGCGTTCCATGACGAAGCCGACGAACATCAGCCCCAGGATGACCAGACCTATCACGGCCTGCCATGTTTCGATGAACTGGCGGATGTCATCCATGTGCCGTGTGGTCCCCCTTCACCACATTATCGCACCACGCTCTACCCGCTCTTGAGTTCCCGTGTCAGCCTCAAACTCGCGCGCCAAAAGAGAAAAGCGGGGATCAGTCCAAGCCAGGCGGCACCATACAGAACCCAGCGTACGCTGTCCGCGCCTGCCAGCGGCTGGAATGCATCGGACATCATACCGAACAGCAGCGGACCCAGGCCAAGCCCGATCAGGTTCTGCGCAAACACCATCACCGATGCCGCCACCGCGCGCAGTTCGGGGCGGACCAGACCCTGTACACAGGCATAGGCCGGGCCATAATACATCGCGTTCATGATCGTCGGCAAAAACAGCAGGGCCATCGCCACCCGCCAGTCGGTAGCGGAGTAGGCGAGGAACAGGATCGGCGCGGCGACCGCCATCGCGACCGCGGGGCCGGTCAGCAGATGCTTGCGGTCACGCTTGCCGAAATGATCGGCGAGCTTGCCGCCGAGCCACGTGCCGATCATCCCCGCAACGCCTGCGCTGACTCCCAAGTACAGCCCGGTTTCGCCCGGGCTCAGCTCGAACGTGCGGATGAACAGCACCGCGACCCACACGGCCTTGCCGTACGACAGGAACGCCGTGACCCCGCCAGCCAGGCACAAAAGCACGAAGCAGCGGGAGGTCGCGAGCTCGCGCAGCGCCGCGCCCACCGGCACCTGCACCTTGGCCGCCGCCTGTTTTGCTCCTTTGACCATTCCCGCCCGGCGTGGTTCCTTCATCAGGAACGGGACCAGCAGCGCCAGCACGACCCCCGGCAGTCCGACGGCCATGAACGCGGTGCGCCAGCCATAGGCATCGGCAAGGCCACCGCCGATCACCATGCCCAACAACGATCCGATGGGAATGCCAAGGCCGTAAAACGCTATCGCCGACGAACGTTTTTCCGGAGGGACACAGTCGCTGATCAGCGAATGCGCAGCTGGCGTGCACCCGGCTTCGCCCACGCCGACGCCGACCCGCGCCAGCAGCAGTTGCGGAAAGGTCCGCGCCATGCCGCATGCCATCGTCATCGCCGACCAGATCGCCACCGACCACGCGATCAGCGATACCCGGTTGGTGGTCGATTTGTCGGCATAGCGCGCGATGGGGATGCCCAGCAGCGTGTAGAATAGCGCAAAGGCTAGCCCGGTCATCAGCCCCAACTGGGTATCGCTAAGTCCGAAATCGCGTTTGATCGGCTCGGCAAGGATCGAGACGATCTGCCGGTCAAGAAAGTTGAAGATATAAATGATCAGCAGCGTCCACAGCATGACGCGCGGAACGGCAGCCGTTGCAGGGGGAGCTGCTGCCTTGCTGGCAGATGTCGCTATTCCGGGCGGCGGCAACGCTTCGCCTGCCCCTTGGGGGGTCACGGTCATTCACTCTCCAGTCGCGCCACCTTCTGCCTTTTCGAGCGGGTGGCTGCTTGCGGAGACATGCTAGACACAGAAGCGGTTGCGAGGCAATCGCTGTTCGGTGAATTGTTACGTTTACGTCAACTGGAGGCGGTTTGGCGTCTCAGGGCGCGTTTAACCGCACTGCGCGCGGTGCAGCAGTTTCTGGTCGGCGAGCACCAGCGCGACCATCGCCTCCACCACGGGAGTGCCACGAATACCGACGCACGGGTCGTGGCGGCCCTTGGTGATGATTTCGCTGGCATCGCCTTGCCGTGTGATCGTTTCGACGGGGGTGAGGATCGAGCTGGTCGGCTTGAACGCGACCCGCACCACCACCGGCTGCCCGGTTGAGATGCCGCCTGCAATGCCGCCTGCATGGTTGGCGAGGAATTCGGGGTCGCCGTTCGCGCCCGGCCGCATCGGGTCCGCGTTGCGTTCTCCGCTCAGCCGGGCGGCGGCGAAACCATCGCCGATCTCGACGCCCTTGACCGCGTTGATCGACATGCACGCGGCGGCCAGCTCGCTGTCGAGCTTGGCATAGAGCGGCGCGCCCCAGCCTGCAGGCACGCCGGTTGCGACGCATTCGACCACGGCGCCCAGCGAACTGCCCGCCTTGCGCGCGGCATCGACCTTGGCCTCCCAGCGCTTGGCTGCTTCGGGATCGGGGCAGAAGAACGGGTTGCGCGCAATCTCGGCGGCATCGAACCGCGCCGGGTCGATGCAGTCGCCGCCAAGTTCGGCGACATAGGCGATCAGCGTGACTTCGGGGATGGCGAGTCGGGCGACGGCACCTGCGGCGACGCGCGCTGCGGTTTCGCGTGCGCTCGATCGGCCCCCACCGCGATAATCGCGGAAGCCGTATTTCTTGTCATAGGCGTAATCGGCGTGACCGGGACGATAGGCCTTGGCGACCTCGCTATAGTCCTTTGAGCGCTGGTCGACATTCTCGATCATCAGGCTGATCGGCGTTCCGGTGGTCCGCCCCTCGAACACGCCTGAGAGTATCCGCACCGCATCGGGCTCCTGCCGCTGCGTCGTGAAGCGCGAGGTCCCCGGACGACGCGCGTCGAGAAACGGCTGGATATCCGCCTCGCTCAGGCTCAGCCCCGGAGGGCACCCATCCACCACCGCGCCCAACGCAGGGCCATGGCTCTCCCCCCAAGTGGTAAAGCGAAACACGCGGCCAAAGGTGTTGAAGCTCATGGGTAAGTCCAGTCAGACACAGGATGATCGCCCGCGCTTTGCGGGATTGTGCCTTCGCTGTCCAGATGGGCTGGCCAACGGTTGCTACTGGTCCAGCGCGATGTCCGGGGCGTCTTCCTGCTTCATCCCGACGACGTGATAGCCTGCATCGACATGGTGCGTCTCGCCGGTGACGCCCGAGGACAAATGCGAGCACAGGTAAAGCCCTGCGCCGCCGACATCGTCGATCGTGACGTTGCGGCGCATCGGGGAGTTGTATTCGTTCCATTTGAGGATGTAGCGGAAGTCGCCGATACCGCTGGCGGCCAGCGTCTTGATCGGGCCGGCGGAGATCGCGTTGACGCGGATGTTTTCGCGGCCCAGATCGTTGGCGAGGTATTTGACGCTGGCTTCCAAAGCGGCCTTGGCGACGCCCATGACGTTGTAATGCGGGATGACCTTTTCCGCGCCGTAATAGCTCAGCGTCACGATCGAACCGCCATTGGTCATCATCGGCCGCGCGCGCTTGGCGACCGCGACCAGCGAATAGGCCGAGATGTTCATCGTCATCAGGAAATTGTCGAGGCTGGTGTCGACATACAGCCCGCGAAGCTCGTTCTTGTCCGAAAAGCCGATCGCGTGAACGACGAAATCGATCGTCGGCCAACGTGCTGCCAAGGTCTCGAACGCGGCATCGAGCGCGTCCATATCCGAAACGTCGCATTCGAAGGTGAAATCGCTGCCGAGTTCAGCCGCCAGCGGGATCACGCGCTTGCCCAAAGCTTCGCCCTGATAGGAAAAGGCGAGCTCTGCGCCCTGCGCTGCCAGTTGCTGGGCGATGCCCCAGGCCAGGGACTTGTTGTTGGCAAGCCCCATGATGAGGCCGCGTTTGCCCTGCATCAATCCGTTCATGGAAACATCCTTATTCATTAGCAGCTTCTTGCGGCGCTCCGCCGCGCGCACGTGCGATCGCCGCGTTCAGTTCGGCCCCGATTACCATAGCAAAGCCGATGAGGAAGAAGAAAATCAGACTGACCATCACGCCGGCCAGGCTGCCATAGGTCAGGTCGTAGTTGGCGAAGTTGCTAAGGAAAAACGGCAGCAGCGCAAGGCTTGCCATCCACCAGATGCTGATAAACAAAGGTCCCGGCCAGATCGGATGGCGCTTGCGCCGATATGCGGTGGGGGTCAGCATGCCAAAGACCAGATACAGCATCGCCAGCAGCACCAGGAAGGTGAACAGTTGGCTGAACGCGACGAGCGACAGCGCGTTTTCTGGAAAGCCGACGCTGGCGGCGATGACTTCAGCGGCTCCAACCAAGACGACCTGCACACTCAGCGCGAGCATGGTCGCGATCACCGCGATGATGATCAGCGCTAGAGATCCGAGGCGATAGCGCCAGAACGGCTTGTCCGAGGTGGCGTCATAGGCCTGGCGAATGATCGCCCGGATCGATTCGATCAGGCTTCCGGTGGTCCACAACCCCACGATGACCGCCAGCCAAAGCAGCAGCCCAGTGCGCGCGGTCATCGCCGATTCGATGGGCGCTGCGATAACCGATGCCATGCTCGGGGGGACGGCGGCGAGAAAGGCGTTGACGGCATCCTGGCCGTAATCGCTGCGGCCAAACACACCCCCCAGAGCGGCAGCGACGATGAAGAACGGGAAAATCGTGAGCAGCGCCAGATAGGCGAAATTGCCCGCGACCACACCGCCATGCTCGAAGGCGTTGCCAACCACTTCGACCGCGATGGCGCGTGACCGCGTCAGGTTCTCCCTGAAATTCTCTGGCTTCAACAGATCGCGAATTGCCATTCTATCGCGCAGCTTCAGGCCGTCAGGCCCGCGCGCGGATCATAGTCCGCCTGCCAACCCTCTACGAACTGCGTCAGCGCGGCATCGCCGCCCTCGGGCAGGCGGATTTGCAGCTCTATGATCTGGTCGCCGCGCACTCCGGCCTTGCCGTGAAAGCCTCTGCCTTTGAGCCGCATCTGCTGGCCTGACTGGCTGCCCGGCTTGATCTTCATCATCACCGCGCCATCGACCGTTGGCACGCGCACCTCACCGCCGGCCACCGCTTCCTTGAGCGAGATCGGTAGGTCGAGCCGTACGTTGTCGCCATCGCGGCGGAAAAAGCGGTGAGGGCGGACCTCGATCGTGACGATGCCATCGCCCGCGCCACCGGGGCCCGGCTGGCCTTTGCCGGTGAGCCGCATATTGGTGCCGGTCTCGACACCATGGGGCAGCTTGAGGTCAATCGTCTTGCCATCGGCCAGCGTGATCCGCTGCGGCTTCAGCGCTGCAGCATCGGTGAAGTCGACCGCCAGCTTGTAGGCGACATTCGCGCCCTTGGGCGCAGCCCCACGTGCGCCGCCGGCGCCGCCGCGATAGGTGCTGCCGCCGCCCAGGCCACCAAACAGCCCGTCGAAGATATCGGCAAAATCGACGCCGTCGTTGCCAAAGCCCGAAAAGCCCGCATTCTCGCTGGTGCGGCCCTGCTGGCGAAAGCCGCCGCCTCCGCCAAAACCGAACGGCGCTGCCGGATTGCCGTCGATGTCGATCTCGCCGCGATCGAACCTGGCCCGCTTGTCCTTGTCCGAGAGCAGGTCATAGGCACGCGTCACTTCGGAGAAACGCGCGGCGGCGACCGCGTTGTCCTTGTTGTAGTCGGGGTGCAGTTCCTTGGCGAGCTTGCGGTACGCGCTCTTGATGTCCTTTTCGCTCGCGCCCTTGGACACGCCGAGAATTGCATAGGGATCAGACATGTATGTGGTCGCCATCGTTGATGAAAATATCCATTGTTGCCGATTTACAACAATATCTGGGGTAGGGGCAGGGCTTTTTTCAAGCCGGTATCAGATGAGCCGAGCGCCCGCGCAAAAAAACTGCGCGGATGGCGATATAGAGTGCAAGCCCCAAAGGACCTGCCGCAAAGGTAAAGAACAGGATTGGCGCCTGGATCAATCGGCCCTTCAGGGTGCTCAAGCCATGCGCATCGGCGTTGCGCGCGATCCACAGCCCGACGAACAGATCAAACGCCAGGTAATGCACCCAGCCGATGGTAACCCCGGCATCGCTGGCAAAGATGCTTCGAACCCCGCTTATGGTCGAAAAGTCCGCGCCGCCATCTGTTGGCACGACGCCGGTCACGACCAGCGCGAGCCCGGTGGCATAGCCCAGCGCCAGCAGCAGGAGCGGGCCGAAAAACAGCGCGCGTGCAATCGCCTCGCGCCTGGGAGCGAGGATCAGCACCGCCCATGCGATCATCGCCAGCAGGTTGGCCGCCCCGAAAATCTGTTCCCACATCGGCGAGGTGCCCCCTTTTTTCGCAAAATCCTGTTCATCGCCAGCCCGTTGCGCGCTAAGACGCAGCAGCGCATCGCGCACTGTCTTATCTGATTAAGGCAGTCAATGAAACCGGCTCCTTCAGGACGAACCAACCATGGCTGACAATCCCTTTGCGCTGTTCGATGATTGGTATGCGCGCGCGCGCGAAACCGAGATCAACGACAGCAACGCAATGGCGCTGGCGACGGCCGACGCTGCTGGCCATCCCTCGGTGCGGATGGTGCTGCTCAAGGGGCACGGCCCGGACGGGTTTATCTTCTACACCAATTACCAGGGCCGCAAGGGTGGCGAACTGCTCGCCAACCCCAACGCCGCCTTGCTGTTTCACTGGAAGTCGCTGCGTCGCCAGATCCGTATCGAAGGGCCGGTGACCCCGGTCGATGATACGACGGCGGACGCCTATTTCGCCACCCGTTCGCGCGATTCGCAGCTGGGCGCGTGGGCATCGGACCAGTCTCGCCCGTTGCCCGAGCGCCAGATCTTCGAAGACCGGTATGCCGAGGTCGAGCAGCGGTTTGCCGACAAGCCCGTGCCACGCCCGCCACATTGGTCAGGGTTTCGCGTGACGCCGCAGCGGATCGAGTTCTGGGAAGATCGCGACCACCGGCTTCACCACCGCCGGGTGTTCACCCGCACCGCCACCGGCTGGAACGAAGGACTGCTGTACCCATGAGCCAACTCCCCGCGACCTTGCCCTATTGCCATATCGATGCCTTCGCCGACCGGCCCTTCACCGGCAACCAGGCCGCGGTCATGCCACTCGATGCCTGGCTGGACGACGACGTGCTTCAGGCGATCGGGGAGGAAAACAACTTCGCCGAAACCGCGTTCATCGTGGCTTCGGACAGCAATGATGCCGATTACGAACTGCGATGGTTCACGCCTGCGGTCGAGATCGCCTTGTGCGGCCATGCGACGCTGGCGGCGGGGCATTACGTTTTCGAGAGCGGTTTCGCCGGCGATGCCGTTCGCTTTTCGACCCGCAAGGCCGGGGTGCTGGTGGTGAGGCGGCAGGGCGAGCAGCTGGCGCTGTCACTGCCCGCTTATGCGCCGACACCTGCGCCATTGCCTGACTGGACTGCCGCGCTCGGCGCGCTTCCGGCGGAATACCACGTCTATCCCGGCGATTATCACGTGCTGCTGTTCGACCGCGCCGAGGACGTGCTGGCGCTGGCACCCGACATGAAGACGCTGGCTGCGCTGGGCGACCACCAATTCATCTGTACCGCGCCAGGCAAGGATACCGATGTGCTCAGCCGCGTGTTTGTGCCCGGGGCAGGAGTGGACGAGGACAGCGTCACCGGATCGGCGCATGCGGTGCTGACCCCGTTCTGGGCGGCACGGCTGGGGCGCGCCAGCTTCTCCGCGTTCCAGGCCAGCAAGCGCGGCGGGTTGCTGCACTGCACGCTGACCGGCGACCGTGCGGTGCTCGGCGGACAATGCGTGACCGTGGTGACGGGGACCTTCCGGTTGCGGTGAGCATGAGCTTCTCCCCTACCGCTTGCGGGAGGGGTGTCTAAGCCGAAGGCGAAGACGGGGTGGGCCTGAAAAGCCAATTGTGCTCCCAGCCCACACCGGCCCGGGAAGCCGGGTCTGCCCCTCCCGCAAGCGGGAGGGGAGAGCTGTTGGCTTCGCATTGAATCTTATTCGATCACGGCGCGACCTTGCTCGCCGCGACCAGCGCATCCCATGTTGCGAAGTCGATGCTTCGCCCCGGATAGGCGACCTTCGCGAACGGCCAATCCTTCGCCACCCACTCCTTCGCCCACGCGTACAGCTCCGCATCGAAACCCGCGCCGTATTCCGCCTTGGTGACCCACATCGTCACCACCGCGTCATAGCCGTCGACCTGGCTTGGATAGACATAGACGCAACCACGCTCGCGGCTGCCATCGGGGGTGAGTACGGCATAGGCAAACGATGCCCGCTTCTCGAACCTTGCCTGTTCGGTCTGCATGTCCTGCATCGCATCGGCGGCGGATACGTCCTTGTGCGGCCAGCTGGTCGAGCGGGTGAAGGTCATTTGCAAGTGCTCGATCGAGGACATGTACGCGGCGAAATCGATGTCGACGAGCTCGGGGCCGAGTGGGACGATCTTGAAGCCTGGGGTTTCCACCAACGTCGGAACCTTGAAGTCGGCAGGCACGAACGAGGGCCTGGTGTCTGTTTGTGACGCCCCTTGCGCCCACAGCGGACTTGCGCCCGACAGCGCGATCGTCATCAACACAACCGAACCTGCGAACCTGATGCTCATGGCGTTTTTACCCCCAATTACCTCCGCGGAAACAGCGCCGCGATTCTACCCAGCTGCTCGCGCACCTGATCAAGCTCGTCGGCTTGTGTCTTGCCCAGCCGCACCATCGTCAGACGCTGGCTGGGGCTGACGATGACGAACTGCCCCAGATGCCCCTGCGCCGCAAAGACATCTGCGGGCAACAGATCGGGGTACAGAATCGTGCGCCGGCCTGCCGGACGCGGCTTGCTGAGCCAGATATGTCCGCCATAAGCCGGATCGTTGGGCGAGGAGGTCAGCATGAAATCGACCCAGCCACGCGTCAGGAACTGGTTGCCGCCAATCGAACCCTTGTTGCGCAGGAATTCGCCGAACTTGGCCCAGTCGCGGGCATTCGCCTGAATGATCGAACCTCCGATCATCGTGCCTGCGGCATCGAATTCGGGCACCATCGATGTGATCCCCAACGGCTCGAACAACCGCCCTCGCATGTAATCGAGCATCGCCCGGCGGCGGACCTCGGGATCCGTGCTGTCTGTCAGCTGGCGGGTGATGATGTCGGCCAGGATCACGGTGGTGTTGGTCGAATATTCGAACTTCGCTCCAGGCTCGGCCTCGAGCGGCTGGCTGGCGGCATAGCGCACCATGTCGTCACGCCCATCGAGGAACAGCATCCGCACCTCGTCCGACTCGTAGGGCGGATCGCCTGCCTCGGTATGCTGCAGCCCCGATGACATGTGCAGCAGATGCCGCAACGTGATCGCGCCGCGCGGATCGCCGGGGCGCTTCCAGTCGGGCACCGGGGCAGGGGCATCAAGCGCCAGCCTGCCGTCGGCGACCATCAGTCCGACCAGCACTGCGGTGACGCTTTTGGCCATCGACCAGCTGATGAACCGGGTGTCGCGGTCATAGCCCGGAGCATAGCGTTCGGCGATGATTTCGCCCTCGCGCACGATCACCAGCGCCCGGGTTTCGGACATTTCTTCTTCGTCGAACAGCTTGCCGATCTCGGCGTTCAATGTGGCGGCTGAAACGCCGGGCACGTCCGCAACCATTGTCTCGCCGCCACCTGCTAGGCTGTCAGCCGCCTTGCTCTCGACGCCGTACAGGCTAAAGGCGGTTGCGGTGATGATGCCGGTTGCGGCAAGGGCGAGGATGATGCGGTGCTTCATGCCAGCATCCATCAATCAGGCAGGGACCGATGGCAACTCGAAATGTGAACGGAATGTACGGCCCGAGCCGCCGCGGCAAGTTGAAGTGGGTGCTGCTGGCGCTCGCCGTGCTGCTGGTCGTGGGCATCGTTTACGCCCTGCCCACGATGCGTGCCTACAGCCAGACAGGGGCGGCTTATTCGGCGCGCGTGGTGTGTTCGTGCCGCTATATCGGCGGACGCGCACTCGGCGATTGCGAGAAGGATCTGGAGCCCGGGATGGAAATCGTCAGCCTCAGCGAAGCCGCCGACGCCAGGCGCATCGATGCGACTGTGCCGCTGCTGGCCAGCGAAAGCGCGGAATACCGGGAGGGTTGGGGTTGCGTGCTGATGACTCCGAAGGAACGCGAAGCGGTTCGCTAAGCCGCCACGAGATCAAAAACTCACCGTCATCTGGCCATAGGCATAGCGCGTGTCGCCAAAGCCCGGAGCATTGGGCGCGGCATCGAGCAGCGCACCGCTGGTGAGCAGCGCGGTGCCTGCCTCAAGCCGCAACGTGTCTTCGATCAGCCAGTGGCCGATGCGCGCCTCGATCATGTGCCCGGCAAAGCGACCCGATGTGCCTGAGGCATCGACGAGGCTGCTGTTGCCAAACCGATCCCGGCGGTTATGGGCCCAGGCCGGGCGCCACAGTGCCATGACATCCCAGCGCGATCCCGGGGTCGCCTCCAACCGCAACCCGGGTGAGATAATGTTCGTGCGTGCAAGAGGGCCGAAGATGCCGCTGGGGCCGAACTCCCACCGGCGGGCACCGAACAATGTGTCGAAGCGGGTGAAATTCGCCGAGCGTGGATCATCGCCGCTGGCAATGTCGAACAGCACCGAAATCCGTGGCTTGCCCGGCAGGTCAACGCTGTAGCCGATTTCGGCATGGGCGAAAAACGCGCGAACATCTTGCAGCGGCGCGTTTGCCGCTGTCGATTGCCGGACAGTGCCGGTCTGCACCGCGCCCTCGAAATCGATATCCCACTGATCAGGCTCTGGCGAGCGGTGCAGCCGTGCGCCCGCAGTCAGCAGCTTGCGATTACGGGTCGGGCCATTCGCACCATCGCGCTCGTTCAGTCCGAAGACATTGGCCTGGAGCGTGATCCCGGCAAAAAGGTCAGGCCGTGAATAATGTGTGCCCCAGAACGTCAGGTCGAAACTCTCGCGATCCCAGCGGACCCGGTTGTTGACCAAGCTCGCCCGGTCGGAGGGCAGGCGGGTGTGCGGCAGGGTATAGAACGCGGTCAGCGTATCGCCAGCGTCGCCGTGCCAGTCGAGCCTGAGTCCGGTGAAGCTGTTGATCGTGTTGCGAAAGGCGTTGCGCGCCGACAGACGCCGCGAGCCGAGATTGAGGTGCAACCGCCCGGCGGTGACCTCGACCGGGCCATCACGATATCCGATCGATGCTCTGCTCAGTTCAAGCGCGTTGACCTCGGTCGTGCCCGCCGCGCCGGGCGCATCGATCCAGTATCCGCGAGCATCCACCAGCTCTGCTGAAAAGTGCCATGGCCCGGTGCGATAGTCTGCGGCAATCGCGGTCTGAATGGTGAGCGCGTCGTCGTTTGGTGGCAGGGAGGGGCGGTATTGGCCTTCGAGAAGCTCGTACCGGATGCGTACGTCTCCGGAAATCGACAGGCCATCATCGCTTCGATCCTCAGCATGCGCCTGTGATACTGGTATCAGCGCCGCCGCCGTCATGATCAGAATTGCAAATGTGCGCACCGACATCCCCTAGCATTTAGGGATAGCGCAATTTCTGCGCGGTGTTGAGAGCCAACCGCTCAGGCAGCGAGCGAGGCCTCGATGGGCTCGGTGCTGGCAATCCAGCCGCCGCCGAGCACGCGGGTTCCGGCATAGAAAACCGCCGCCTGTCCAGGCGCGACGCCATATTCGGGCTGCAGGAACACCAGCCGCCGGTCCGCGCCGCTGCCTTCGATCCGCGCAGCAGCAGGCTTGGCGAGCGAGCGGACCTTGACGTCCAGCGGGCCCTCATATGCGCCGCCGATCCAGTTCATGTCAGTGACGAGGGCCGCGCGCGTTGCCAGCGCCTCGCGCGGACCGACGATTACCCGGCGGGTGGCGGCATCGATCCTGACGACATACAAAGGCTCCGGCTGTCCGCCGATCTCGAGCCCCTTGCGCTGGCCGATGGTGAAATGGATCAGCCCCTTGTGCTCCCCCAGCACCCGGCCATCGATGTGGACGATCGCGCCGCCGGTGTCCGCATCGGGGCGCACCTTGCGCACGACCGAGGCATAATCGCCATCGGGCACAAAGCAGATGTCCTGGCTGTCGGGCTTGGCCGCATTGATCAGCCCCATCTGCTGCGCCAGCGCGCGCACCTGCGGCTTGGGCAGATCACCCAGCGGAAAGCGCAGGAAATCCATCTGGTTGTCGGTTGTGGCGAACAGGAAATAGCTCTGATCGCGCGCCGGATCGTGCGCGCGGTGCAGTTCGGAACGGCCATCGGGGCCCTCCACGCGGCGCACATAATGGCCGGTGGCGAGGCAATCTGCTCCCAGATCGCGGGCCATCTGCAGCAGATCGGTGAACTTGACCCCCATGTTGCACTGGATGCACGGGATGGGGGTACGGCCTGCCATATATTCGTCGGCAAAGCGATCGACCACCGACTCGCGGAAGCGGCTTTCATGGTCGAAGACGTAATGCGAAATGCCCAGTCGATCGGCGACCGCGCGCGCATCGCGGATGTCCTGTCCGGCGCAGCATGACCCGGCGCGCTTGACCGCTGCCCCATGGTCGTAAAGCTGCAGAGTGATGCCAATGGTTTCAGCGCCAGTCGCTGCGGCAAGCCCGGCAACCACCGACGAATCAACACCGCCCGACATCGCAACGACGATTCGCCGCGCCCTCATATCGCCTGGCAGCTGGAAATCGGGGGTTGAGAGGGTGGTCATAGTGCCCCATGTAGCGGTCGCAATGGGGTTCTGCCACCCCGCACCGGCAAAATTTTGCCGCCTCTGAGCATCTCCAAAATGGCGGAAATACGGGACTTCCCCCCGGCTGGTCACGCCGAATTAACGAAGGCTAATCAGCGATGAAGGCCGTTTTTACCTGCTCTTACGGATTGGCGGGTAGACCGATCAGCATGGAAATGAACTTCCCCCACGATGTGCCGATTTCGGCCAGCAGCACACCGATCAGCCTGCGCAGGCTGGATATGGATATCCTGCGCGTGCTTGCGGTAGCGCCGGTGACCGCTCGTGAGCAAACCCCGCTTGCAGCGCGCTCTGGCCGACGCGGCAAGGCTGCGCTGATGGCGCTGTTCGCCGGAAGCGGCCGGGCCGACCAGGTGGCGCGGGGAAGCTTCAATCCACACTTTGCCGTTGCGATCGACCGGTTGGGCGCAACGGAACATCAAAGTGAAACTGGCGTTTACCATTCTGCTTCAGTCAATCGCAAAGCCGCTCGGTTACTCCGTTCCCTCGCCCCCAATTACACAAATCAGGCCTTTTGAGGACATGATGATCGAGAATCAGAAAATCAAACCAGCTCAGGTCATTGGCCCGCTCGGCGAGCCGTTGACGTTGGACAATCTGCCGGCCCCCGGTACGAAACGCTGGGTGGTCCGTCGCAAGGCCGAGGTCGTCGCTGCCGTCAATGGCGGGTTGCTGACCATCGATGAGGTGTGCGAGCGCTATGATCTGACGCTTGAGGAGTTCGCCTCGTGGCAGCGCGCGGTTGATCGGTCGGGCATGCCCGGTCTGCGGGTAACGCGGATCCAGCATTATCGCGATCTGTACGAACGCCAGCAGCGCTACTAACACCACGCGCTTCGCCGGAATGAAAAAGGGGTGCGATCCGATTTGGATCGCACCCCTTTTTCGTTGGTGGTGGTCGCTCGCTCAAGCAGCGGTTGAAGGCTGGCCTTCAGCTGTCGGCGGATGCTGCCTCGACATCACCTGATTCTGCGGCCTTGCGGCGCGGGGCTGCCCGGCGCTTGGGCTTGGGCGCCTCGGCTTCGGGCAACGCATCAGCAGCCGGCTCGGCCGCGATGCCGATTGCGGGCGGCAGGATCATCGGATCGAGACCATTGCCTTCGCCTGATTCCACTGCGCGTGGCGGACGACCCCGACCGCGGCGCGGCGGAGCTGCAGGCTCCTGATCGCCCGATGCTGCAGGAGCAGGTGCCTGAGCGGCCTCCTCCCTAGCCTGCGGACGAGGATTGCGTTCATTGCGCGAACGCGTCGAACGATCATTGCCGGCTTCATCGGTGCGGTTGGAATCGCGGTTGGTGTCCCGATTGCCATCACGACCTTCGGACCGGTCATCACGCGGACGACGCTCGCGACGAGCCTCGTTCTGACGGCCCTCGCTCTGACGGCCCTCGCTCTGACGGTTACCCGGGCGGACATTGCCACGATTGTCTTCGTCGCCTTCGTCCTGGTCTTCGTCCTGATTGTTGCGGCTCTGCTCATCGGCATGGTCGAGCGACGAGGTGTATCCGCGCTGGACGTTGCTTTGGTTGCCCGAATAGCCGCCGTTATCGTCATCATCGTCGGCATAGTCGTTGCCGGTATCGCGACCCTGGTCTTCACGTGGGCGGCGATATTCGTCCTGACGGGCGCGGTTGTCGGCCAGCACGCGGAAATAATGATCAGCGAACTGCAGATAATATTCGGTGGCCACGCGGTCACCGTTCATCTGCGAATCGTGCGCCATCTTCTTGTATTTTTCGAGCATCTGGGTGGCATTGCCACGCGCCCGGCTGTCGATGCGGTTGCCCTGATCCATGCCGCCGCTGCGGCCAGTAGGCTGCGGACGGTTATTGCCACGGCCGCGACGACGGCTCGTTCCACGATTGTTGTTCAATTTAGACGCTTCCTTATCAGTCGCAATTTGCCTGCGTGTCCTCTGCGCGCCCGTGCAGCCCGACACATTGAAGTGCGCGGCGCGTCCCAAGCTTTTCATCCGCTTTGAGTGGCCTTGATAAGCTGCCCTAATAAGATGACTGGGGTCAGCAAGCGTGACGGGCCAATTGCCAACATCACCTGTCTTGCTGTTGTGGTGGTAGCGGCTCGCCAATGCCTTGCCAAGCGAAATATCAAGTCGGTGGCGTCTGGCGCAATATCACTGCGCGATCATGCCCGGCAAGGTCCTGTCGGCAATCGACATCAAAGCCGCTCGCTGACCCAAGAGCCGAAACCGCCAGGCGCTGACTCGCACCGATTTCGAGGATCGCGATGCCGCAGGGGGCAAGCAGCCTGGGAAGGGCGGGGATGAGGAAGCGGTAATCGTCCAGTCCTTCGTCTCCCGCGAACAGCGCGCTGTGCGGCTCATGCTGCATCACCTGCGGCGCCAGCGCGGCTGTGGTCTCGACATAGGGCGGGTTGCAAAGGATCAGGTCGAACGGGCCGGGCAGGGCATCGTGCCAGCCCGGGTGCCGCCAGTTGCCATGCTGCATCCGTGCCCGCTCGCCATAACCCAGCCTGTCGGCATTGCTCTGCGCAATGGCGAGCGCGACATCGCTTGCCTCGATCCCGATCCCCCGGGCCTCGGGCCACTGCGCCAACGCAGCGAGCAGCAGCGCGCCCGATCCGGTGCCAAGGTCGAGGATCCGCTGCGGGGGGCGGCATTTGATGGCATCGACCGCAGCTTCGATCAGCGTCTCGCTGTCGCTACGCGGGATCAGCACCGCGGGCGTGACGTTGAGCGTCAGCGTCCAGAAGTCCTGCCGCCCGGTGATATAGGCGACCGGCTCGTGCATTTGGCGGCGGGCGAGCAGGGCAGCGAAAGAGGGCGGCACCTGATCGCGCATCCGGTTGAGCAATAGCGTACTGCGGGTGATGCCGAGTGCGTCGGCCATCAACAGCTCTGCATCGAGCCGAGGGGTGTCAGACACCCCCGCCAGATCGTGCGCCGCGGTACGCAGCGCTTCGCTGACCGTCACAAACTACGCTGTTCTCCGGCGAAAGCCGGAGCCCAGGGGGCGAATTGCGCAACACCGCTCCTGGATTCCGGCTTTCGCCGGAAAACGGGGCTTGGTTCGGGCAAGGCCATCAACCCGCCATTTCCATGTTCGCCAACCGGCTTGCCTGGTCCTGCGCGGTGAGCGCGTCGATCAGTTCGCCGAGCCCCGCACCCGCCAGGATCTCCTCAAGCCGATGCAGCGTCAGGTTGATCCGGTGGTCGGTCACCCGCCCTTGCGGAAAGTTATAGGTGCGGATGCGCTCCGAGCGGTCGCCCGATCCGACCATCGACTTGCGCGCATCGGCCTCGGTCGCGGCCGCCTTGCTGCGCTCGAGCTCGTACAATCGTGCGCCCAGCACCTTCAACGCCTTGGCCTTGTTCTTGTGCTGCGATTTCTCGTCCTGCTGGGTCACCACCAGCCCTGAGGGCAGGTGGGTGATGCGCACCGCGCTGTCGGTGGTGTTGACGTGCTGCCCGCCCGATCCCGAAGCGCGGTAGACATCGATCCGCAGGTCGTTGTCGTTGATCTGGATATCGACCGCTTCGGGCTCGGGCAGCACCGCGACCGTCGCGGCGGAGGTGTGGATGCGCCCGCCGCTTTCGGTGACCGGCACGCGCTGCACCCGATGGACCCCGCTTTCGTACTTCAATTTGGCGAACACGCCCGCGCCATTGACCGAGGCGATGACCTCCTTGAACCCGCCGACGTCCGAGGAGCTCGCCGACAAGATCTCGATCCGCCAGCCCTGCTCTTCGGCAAAGCGCGAATACATCCGCAGCAGATCGCCCGCGAACAAGGCCGCCTCGTCACCACCGGTACCCGCGCGGATCTCCAGCATCGCCGGCCGCATATCGGCGCTGTCACGCGGCAGCAGCTGGATCGCGAGGTGCTGTTCGGCGAGCGGCAGCCGCGCGCGCAGGTCCTGCGCTTCTTCGGCCGCCATTTCGATGATCTCGGGGTCGGAATCGGGTGCGTCGATCAGGACCAGCAGTACCTCTAGCTCGGCCCGAAGCCGCCGTACTTCGCCGGCGGCACGCGCGACGGGCTCAAGCTCGGCATAATCCTTCGAGGTGCGCACGAACTCCTCGCCATCGAGCGCACCCGAGGCCATCCGCGCCTGCAACTCCTGATACCGCGCCTCGATCTGCGCGATGCGTTCGGGGGAGATGCGGGTCATGCGGTCACCGCAGTCGCGTGGGTAAACTCGCCTCTCCCTCGATGGGAGAGGCAGTGAGACTTGGCAGTCCTGAGCTTGTCGAAGGACTGCCTAGTCGCAGCGGTGAGGGTGATGGTGCGTCCGGGCGCCATGGTATGATCCGGAGAGCTCACCCCCACCCAACCCTCCCCCATCAAGGAGGAGGGCTTAAGAAGGTTTGCGCCGCTGCCCCGGTCCCCTGCGTCGGCAGGGGCCCATCTCCGGGGCGTGGTTCCGGATGCGAGCGCAGAAGATGGACCTCTGCCTTCGCAGGGGGTCGACACCTTTGGATGGAGAAAAGGGGGCGCGGCGAGGTGCATTACTTGCAGGTGCTGCTCTGGAGCAGGTCGGCAACCCTTGCATGCAGCTCACTGTCTGGAGCAGATTTGATGTTGGCCTTTGCCGTATCCCCATCATGCTGGAAAGAAATCAGCAGCTTGGCATTGATCTTTGCGGCCTTGTCGTAACGCTTGCGCGGCGAACCGGTCGCGATCATGTCGCTGGAAATCCCGTGATTGCGCAAGATTGCCTGCGCCGCAGTGGCATCCGCCAGCGCACGGTCGTCTTCAAGCGCGATGATGACGTCGAGACCGCTGGCTTCCGAAAGCTCGCACAGCATCGCCAGCCGCTCGATCCCTGCGGCCCAGCCGACCGCAGGCGTGTGCGGCCCGCCCAGGTTCTCGATCAGGCCATCATAACGCCCGCCGCCCAGCACCGTGCCCTGTGCACCCAGCCGGTCGGTGACGAATTCGAATGCGGTATGGCGATAGTAATCGAGCCCGCGGACCAGCCGCGCATTGCGGGTCCACGCGACACCGGCGGCATCGAGCCCGCTCGTTACGCTCTCGAAGAACGCGCCAGCCTCATCGGTCAGATACGCGTCGATATCGGGCGCGCTGTCGGCAATCGGGCGGTCCTGCGGGTCCTTGCTATCGAGGATGCGCAGCGGATTGCGCTCGAGCCTGTCCTGCGAGTCCTTCGAGAGATCGCCTACATGTTTCTGAAAATGTTCGATCAATGCAGCGCGCCACGCATCGCGGCTGGCGGCATCGCCCAATGTGTTGAGCTGCAGCGTGACGCCCTCGGTGATGCCGAGTTCGCGCAGGATCTGGTCGGCCATCACCAGCAGTTCGACGTCTGCTTGGGGTTCGGCCGCGCCGATGATTTCGGCGTCGATCTGGTGAAACTGGCGGTAGCGGCCTTTCTGTGGGCGCTCATAGCGGAACAAGGGCCCGTGCGTGGCGAGCTTGAGCGGGGCATATTGCTGCCAGCCGTTGGTGAGGTAGGCGCGCGCCAAGCCTGCGGTGAACTCGGGCCGCAGCGTCAGCGAATCGCCGCCTTTGTCGTCGAACGAGTACATTTCCTTCGACACGACATCGGTGGTCTCGCCCAGCGAGCGTGCGAACACCGCGGTTGCCTCGAACACCGGCATTTCCACCCGGCGGAAATTGTAGAGCCGGCGCACGCGATCGAACGTGTCGACCACATGGCCGAACCGCTCCTGCTCCTGCCCGAAGATGTCCTGCGTCCCACGGATCGCGCCCGGTGTGTTAATTTTGCCCATATTCCGCCGCCATTAGCGACTTTTTGGGCAGACGCCAAACAGGCGGCTACATTTTTTTGGGGGAGGCGTTTAGGGTATGGGAATATTGCCGAACTTCGGTCGGTGAAAGAACAGAAGGGTCCGTACACTTGCGTCTTTTTCTCACCGCTTCCTGCCTTGCCATCTCGCTTGCCGGATTCCCCGCGATCGCTCAGACCACACAGGTCCCTAACAGCGCCCCCCAGCCGCAGCCCATCGTCGATATCGTGCCCGAGGCCCGCGATATCGCGTTTCCCGGGGTGATGTCGATCGAGGTCGATGCGACCGATGTCGAGCGCGCGATTTTTTCGGTGAAGCAGACCATCCCCGTGCCGCCTGAGGCGCTCGCGGCAGGGCGGTTTACGGTGCTATATCCGCAATGGCTGCCGGGAAACCATGCGCCGCGTGGTGAAATCGAGAAGGTGGTGGGCCTCACCTTCACCGCCAACGGCAAGCCGCTTACATGGCAGCGCGATTCGCTCGATGTGAACGCGTTCCACGTCACCGTTCCGGCAGGCGCGCGCGATATCGTGGCGAACTTTCAGTTCGTCAGCCCGACCGCGTCGAACCAGGGCCGTGTGGTGATGGCGCCCAAGATGATGAACCTGCGCTGGAACAACGTGGCGCTCTATCCCGCAGGCTATTTCGCCCGCAACATTCCGGTCGATGCCACCGTCACCTGGCCTGCAGGCTGGCAGGCGGGAAGCGCGATGCGGGCAAAACGCACGACGGGCGCGAAGATCGCCTATGAACGCGTCGATTTCGACACCCTGGTCGACAGCCCGATGTTCGCGGGCGCGCACTTCAAGAGCTGGTCCTTGTCCGACAAGGTGACGCTCAACGTCGTTGCCGACGCGCCCGAGTTCCTCGCCGCTACTCCCGAGCAGATCGAACACCACAAGCGTCTGGTGAGCGAGGCCGAGAATCTGTTCGGCGTTCGGCATTATGACCGCTACGACTTTCTGCTGTCGCTGTCGGACGAAATGAGCGGCATCGGCATCGAGCATCACCGCAGCAGCGAGAACGGCGTCGGCACCGGCTATTTCACCGATTGGGCCAAGGGGCCGGGATCGCGCTATCTGCTGCCGCACGAGATGACCCACAGCTGGAACGGCAAGCATCGCCGTCCGCAGGGCATCTGGGCACCTGATTTCCGCACGCCCAGCCGCGACGATCTGTTGTGGGTGTATGAAGGCCAGACGCAGTTCTGGGGCTATGTGCTGGGTGCGCGCTCGGGACTGTTCAGCTTCCAGGAAACGCTCGATGCCTTTGCCAATATCGCCGCCGGGCTCGATCGCCGCACCGGGCGCAGCTGGCGACCGCTGATCGATACCGCGCATGATCCGATCATCTCGGCGCGCCGGCCCAAGGCCTGGGCGAGCTGGCAGCGCAGCGAGGATTACTACAATGAGGGCATGCTGGTGTGGCTCGAGGCCGACCAGATCATCCGCCGCGAATCGGGCAATACGAAGTCGCTGCAGGATTTCGCGCAAAGCTTCTTCGGCGGGCGCGATGGCGATTGGGGCGTGGTCACCTATGAACTGACCGATGTGGTTGCCGCGCTGAATGCCGTGCAGCCTTATGACTGGCAGGGCTTTCTGCAGCGCCGGGTGTATGAAGTGACCGACGAGGCCCCCAAGCAGGGGCTGGTGCTGGGCGGATATGAGCTGGTCTATGAGACCGAACCCAGCGCCTATATCCGGGCGAGCGAAGCCGCATCGGGCGGCTCGGATTTCAGCCATTCCATCGGGCTGATCGTCGATAAGGATGGCAAGATATCGCAGGTCATGTGGGGCAGTCCGGCATTCGATGCCGGAATGACCGTGGGAGACCAGATCACCGGTGTCGGCGGCCGCGACTATTCGGGAGAAATGCTCAAGACCGCGGTCGCGTCGACCAGCCAGGGCGGCAAGGTCGAACTGCTGGTCAAGCGCGGCAAACGCTACCGTGAAACCACGCTTTCCTATACCGGCGGGTTGCGCTATCCGGCGCTCCGCAAGATCGGGCAGGGCGAAACCGGCCTTGACCGGCTGCTTGCACCGCAAACCCGCTGAACGCTGAGTAACGGGCGCAAGCGTCCGGCGGCAAACCAGAACAAAGGCATCAACCCTTATGCTTATCGATCAGATTTCCATCGGCAAGAACCCGCCGAACAACGTCAACGTGATCATCGAAGTGCCCACCGGCGGCGAGCCTGTGAAGTATGAATTCGACAAGGCGTCCGGCGCATTGTTCGTCGACCGGATCCTGCACACGCCGATGCGTTACCCTGCAAACTACGGCTTCATCCCGCACACGCTGTCGCCCGATGGCGATCCGCTCGACGCGCTGGTGGTGGCCCGTTCGCCGTTCATGCCTGGCTCGGTCGTCCGGGTACGCCCCATCGCGGTGCTGCATCTGGAAGACGAACACGGCGGTGACGAAAAGGTCGTCTGCGTCCCGGACACCGCGACCTTCCCATATTACACCGATGTCCGCGAAAAATCGGACATGCCCGACATCGTCTTTGCGCAGATCGAACATTTCTTTACCCACTACAAGGATCTGGAAGCCGAGAAGTGGGTACGTGTTGGTAAATGGGGTGATGCTGCCGAAGCTCGGCGGGTCATCCTTGAGGCGATCGAGCTCGCCAAGACCAACAAGGACGCTGACTGATGCAGAGCAGGGCAAAGATGGGTTCGTTCGCGATTTCCGCGTCCGCTTTGTGCTTTGCCCTGCTGCTTGCCGGATGCGCGACACCCGAAGCGCGGACCCGCTCCGCGCTGATCCAGACCGGGCTTACCCCGCCCGTCGCAAGCTGCATGGCCGAGCGCATGGTCGACCGGTTGTCTCTTGCACAACTCCAGCGGTTGGGTCGTCTGGAGCGGCTGCAGCGAGCCGGTGATTTTGAAGAGTTTCTGCGCCTTACCAGGGGCTTGCGCGATCCGGAAATTCTTGCTGTGGTCAGTTCCTCGGGGGTGGTTTGCACCGTACGCAACTAACTGGCGGAAATCAGATCGGCGCTCGCACGAATGCGGGGTTCCCTTTACGCCGCGTCTATGCTTTAGCGCCCCTCACAACCGTTCATCGACCGCTTACACGGCCCGGTGTCGACCGCTTGTGAGTCGAACGCCCGGCCTGCTTAGAAAGGCATGGGATCCTTCATGAACATCCACGAATATCAGGCGAAAGAACTGCTCGCGAAATACGGCATCGGTATTCCCACGGGACACGCCGCGCAGACCGTCGAAGAGGCGGTAGCCGGCGCTGAAAAGCTGCCCGGACCGCTTTATGTCGTCAAGGCGCAGATCCACGCCGGCGGACGCGGCAAGGGCAAGTTCACCGAACTGGGCGCCGATGCCAAGGGTGGTGTCCGCCTCGCCAAGTCGATCGACGATGTCCGCAAGGATGCCGGCGAAATGCTGGGCAATACGCTTGTCACCATCCAGACCGGCGATGCCGGCAAGCAGGTCAACCGCCTGTACGTCACCGATGGCGTCGATATCGAAGCCGAATATTATCTCTCGATGCTGGTCGATCGCAAATCGGGCCGCGTCGCGATGATCGTTTCGACCGAAGGCGGCATGGACATCGAAACCGTCGCGCACGACACCCCTGAGCGCATTACCACGATCACCATCGATCCAGCGCAGGGCTTCCAGCCGCACCACGGCCGCGCCGTGGCATTCGCACTCAAGCTCACAGGCGATCTCAACAAGCAGGCCGCCAAGCTGGCCAGCCAGCTCTACACCGCGTTCATGGACCTCGATTGCGCAATGCTCGAGATCAACCCGCTGGTTGAAACAAAAGACGGCAAGCTGCTGGTGCTCGACACCAAGATGAGCTTCGATTCGAACGCGCTCTATCGTCACCCCGATGTCGAAAAGCTGCGTGACGAGACCGAAGAAGACCCGATGGAGGTCGAAGCCTCCAAGTATGACCTCGCCTATATCAAGCTCGATGGCGACATCGGCTGCATGGTCAACGGCGCGGGCCTTGCCATGGCGACGATGGACATCATCAAGCTGAACGGCATGTTCCCTGCCAACTTCCTCGATGTCGGCGGCGGCGCGAGCAAGGAAAAGGTAACCGCAGCGTTCAAGATCATCCTGTCCGATCCTGCGGTGAAGGGCATTCTGGTCAACATCTTTGGTGGCATCATGAAGTGCGACATCATCGCCGAGGGTATCGTCGCGGCCGCCAAGGAAGTGAACCTTTCGGTGCCTCTGGTCGTACGCCTTGAGGGTACCAATGTCGCAGAAGGCAAGGCGATCCTCGCCAATTCGGGCCTGCCGATCGTCAGCGCCGACAATCTGGGCGATGCGGCTGAAAAGATCGTTGCGCAGGTCAAGCAGGCGGCTTGAGGTTACCAAAACCCTCTCCCTTGACGGGAGAGGGTTGCGAAGACTTGGCGCTGCAAGCGCCTAGTCGAAGCTGGGAGAGGGTGAGGCGACGGCAGTGTTGTGTTGCAACCGCAGGCCCTCTCCAATTCCGACTAGGCAGCAACGCTGCCAGGTCTCCATATCCTCTCCCGTAAAGGGAGAGGAGGGGAGCAGCGCCAGTGGCTGCACCACTTGACGTTTACGTGAACGGAAACTAAATTCGTCTCACGATCATTAGGAAGGAAGCGCCATGAAGATCCTTGTGCCCGTGAAACGGGTTATCGATTACAACGTGAAGCCGCGCGTCAAGGCGGATGGGTCGGGTGTCGACCTCGCCAACGTCAAGATGAGCATGAACCCGTTCGACGAAATCGCCGTCGAAGAGGCACTGCGCATCAAGGAAGCGGGCAACGCCGAAGAGGTTATCGCCGTCTCTGTGGGACCTGCCAAGGCCGCAGAAACGCTGCGCACCGCGCTCGCCATGGGCGCAGACCGTGCGATCCTGATTGAAACCGACGAAACCGTCGAGCCGCTGGCGGTTGCCAAGCTGCTCGCCAAGGTGGCGGCTGAGGAGAACCCCGGGTTGATCCTGCTGGGCAAGCAGGCGATCGACGATGACAGCAACCAGACCGGCCAGATGCTCGCAGCCCTGCTCGGCTGGGGCCAGGCGACGTTCGCCAACACGGTCACCGTCGAAGCCGGCAGCATCACCGTTGCGCGCGATGTCGATGGCGGCCTGCAGACGGTCAAGCTCAATACGCCAGCGATCGTCACCACCGATCTTCGCCTCAACGAGCCGCGTTATGCTTCGCTGCCCAACATCATGAAGGCCAAGAAGAAGCCGCTCGATACCAAGACTCCGGGCGATTACGGTGTGGACATCACCCCGCGCCTGACCACGCTCAAGGTTGCTGAGCCGCCGGTGCGCAGTGCCGGGATCAAGGTTGCCGATGTCGACGCGCTCGTCGAAAAGCTCAAGGTATTGGGAGTAGGTGCATGAAGACGCTCGTTTGGGTTGAACATGACAATGCCGTCATGAAGGATGCAACGCTGGCTGTGGTCACCGCCGCCAGCAAGCTGGGTGAAGTGCACGCGCTGGTTGCGGGCAAGGGTTGCTCTGCGGTGGCCGATCAGGTCGCCAAGGTTGCCGGTGTCAGCACCGTGCATCTGGCCGACGATGCCGCGCTTGAAAACGCGCTGGCCGAAAACGTCGCGCCTTTGGTGGCCGATCTGATGGGCCATCACGATGCGTTCCTGGCGCCTGCCACCACCACCGGCAAGAACATCGCGCCGCGCGTTGCTGCTCTGCTCGACGTGATGCAGATCTCGGACATCCTCTCGGTCGAAGGTCCCAAGACCTTCACCCGTCCGATCTATGCCGGCAACGCGATCGCCACGGTCGAATCGTCGGACGCCAAGCTCGTGATCACCGTGCGCGGCACCGCGTTCGAAAAGGCCGCGACCGAAGGCGGTTCGGGCACTGTCGAAGCCATCGGCGGCGCATCCGAATCGGGTCTGTCGACCTTCATCAGCGCCGAGATTGCCAAGAGCGAGCGCCCTGAGCTGACCAGCGCCAAGATCATTGTATCGGGCGGCCGTGCACTGGGATCGGGCGAGAAGTTCGAGGAACTTATCACGCCCTTGGCCGACAAGCTGGGCGCCGGCATCGGCGCTTCGCGCGCCGCGGTCGATGCAGGCTATGTCCCCAACGACTATCAGGTCGGTCAGACCGGCAAGATCGTCGCGCCCGAAGTGTACGTCGCGGTCGGCATTTCCGGCGCGATCCAGCACCTTGCAGGCATGAAGGACTCAAAGACCATCGTCGCCATCAACAAGGACGAGGATGCACCAATCTTCCAGGTCGCAGACCTGGGTCTGGTCGCGGATCTGTTCACCGCTGTGCCGGAGTTGACCGGCAAGCTTTGATCGCAGTCTAAACCAACATACCGAAAAAGGCGGCGCTTCGGGGCCGCCTTTTTTGCGTCTGGCGCGTTAATGGTTCTACACGCTTGTTAATTGGGTGGCCAGGACAGTATCCCGGCAACGCCTCGCCACATCGGCCGTGTGAAACTGGAACGCTGGAATGCTGCGAATAATGCAATGGGCGCTCAAGCGCGGCGTGCAGCTGTTCGTGCTGTTTATGGTGATCGTGGCGATCCTGGCTCTGGCGCAGGACCTTCCAGGCCGGATCGCCGATTGGCAACGCGAAGCTGCCGCAGTCCAGTCTACCTCGGATGCGCTGACCGGGTCACAGGCAGATTTTGCCAGCAAGGCGGCGAGCGCTGCTGGTTCTGCCGATGCCGAAATCGAGGAGCTGCGCAATGCGACAGCGAATGAGCTGGACGCGGTCGAGGCCGATATTTCAAGGCGGCGACGCGAAGCCGATGCGCGGGTCCTGACGTCATCCGAGCTCGCCCTGGCGGCGGCACGGGGTTCGTCTGATGCCATTATCACCAGCTTCCGTGCGCAATATGTCGATATCCCCCTGCTCAAGCGCTCTGCCGCATTGATCGAATTGCGTCGGCAAAACCTGGCGAAGATCGCCAACGACCGCATTCAGCGCGACTCGCTGGCGCTGGCCGTTGCCGCTTACGAGCGCGATCGCAGAGCGTTCAACCAGCGCGTCCGTGAGCGCAACGCATGGCAGGAGGCGGCCAAGGCACAGCGACGCAACCCGCTGTGCAACAGTGTCGCTGTCCCGCTGGTCTGTGCACGGGTGCTGCAGATCAGGCAGCGGGACCGCGAACTGACTGCAGAGCGCAAGGCGTTGGAAGCGAGCGCGGCCATGATTGCCGGTCGGAATGCTGCGATGCGCGCGCTGACTCTCCAACGCGAAACTGTCGAGGGCAGCGCAGACATCGTCCGCGAGGCGAACCTTGCGCTGACGCAAATGGTTGCAACTCTGTCGGCTGAGGCCGCATCCCGGCCGCCCAACATGGTGCGCTCGGCGCTGCGGCAGCACGGATTGCAGGCAGCGATGCTGGTGCTGCTTGCGGTACTGCTGCCGGTCCTGTTCGCGTTGTTCCGCTATTTCGTGCTGGCAAGGGCGGTCGATCGCACCACCGCATTGCGCTTGCGCGCGCCAGGGGAAGGGTCGGTCGGCAGTCCGTCGCAGACCTCGCTCCAGATCCCGATCGACCGCGGGACCGAACTGCTGTTACGATCAGGCGCGCAGGAACGTGCGGTGCAGGCGCGCGCCGATGATGTACTGGTGCTCGACTGGGCGATCCCGTTCACGTGCGTCGCGGCGGGTCTGGTCAATCTGCAGCGCTTCACAAGTGCCGAGCCCGACCATGTCACCGTCTCGGCAGCCGATGGCGATCACCATCATGAAATCGCCTTGGTGGCCGTCCCTGCTGGCGGGGCACTCGTGCTCAAGCCACGCGCGCTACTCGGCGTGTTGAAGGCACGCGGCGACCGGCTGAGCATTCAACGCAACTGGAGGATATTATCGCTGGTCTCGTGGATGACGATGCAGTTTCGCTATCTCACATTCGAAGGCCCCTGCACGCTGATCGTGCAGGGAAACCGCGGCGTCCATGTCACCCAGGCGAGCGATGGCAGGGCGATCAGCGGGCAGCTGGTGCTCGGCTTCGATGCCGGTCTTGCGTATCGCGCGGTGCGGTCAGCATCGTTCCGCCCGTATTTCCTGGGTCGCGCCCGGCTGTTCGACGATCGGTTCGAGGGGGCGGGAAGCTATATCCACCAGTCCCGGCCCGAAGCCGCCGCCGGAGGGCGCGGGCTGCTCGGGCGTGGGCTCAAGGGCGCAGGCGACGCGGTGCTGAATGCGTTTGGTGTCTAACGTGTTGTTGGGGATCGCGGGCCTTGGGTCGAAATGCATATCCAGCAGCAACACCCATTCATTGCGATTTTCACCTTCTGGCACGCTCCAAAGCAGAGACACAGTTTCAAAGACCCTTTTAAACTGTCATCATTCCCGCTTAGGCTGGCGCTGATGGCGACAGTGCAACCTTCGATGGCGACCCGGCCTGACAAGCGCAAGCTGATGGCGCAAGTGCTGCTTGATGGCGGTACGGTGCACGATCTGCATGCACGGTTGGTCGCAGAGGGTGTCTCCGATGCGACGGCGCGGTATGAGATCGATCGGGCGGAAAAGGACCCCATGTTCATTGCGGCGCGGCGGTTGGCCAACCGCGTTGCCAAGCGCGACTGGACGCTCGATATCTATCGCAAGCTGGATGCGGCGCGCTGCCCGGTGGTGCCGGTGATCGACGCCATCGCGCCTGACCAGTTTTTTGAGGAGTTCTATACTGCCAATCGTCCGGTCAAGCTTACCGGGCTGGTCGATCACTGGTCAGCGATCAAGCGCTGGACGCTCGCCTATTTTGCCCAGGCGCTGGGTGATGCGCAGATTGAACTGCAGGGCCAGCGTAACGCCGCGGCCGATTTCGAAATCGCCAAAGACCGTCACCGGCGACAAGTTCCGTTTCGCGATGTGCTGGACCTGCTCGCCAACGGGGCAGAGGGCAATGATTTCTACATCACTGCCTATAACGACACGCTGAACAAGCAGTCACTGGCACCGCTTTGGGATGATCTGGGTGGCGTCTCGCTGCTGACTCCGAGCGGCGGGCGCGACGGGTTTTTGTGGCTGGGGCCCAAGGGCACTGTGACCCCGTTCCATCACGATCTCACCAACAATCTCCTGGTGCAGGTACTTGGCCGCAAGCGGGTGAAGTTGGTACCTGCCTATGAAGTGGCGCGGATGCGCAACAGCCTGCATTGCTTCAGCGACTGGACTGGCGACGATCTGCCTGCTGGCCCTTCCGATGAGCGGCGCCCCTTGGTTATGGAATGCGAGATTGGTCCGGGCGAGGCGCTGTTTCTGCCGATCGGTTGGTGGCACCACGTGGTCGGGCTCGACATGACCTGCAGCATGTCGTTCACTAATTTCAGTGCACCCAATGATTATTACTCAGATTATCTCAAAGATTCAGTCTTTTGAAATTGCTGGCGGAAAAGCGCTGACGGCGTTGACTGCAATGCAGGTTGTCGCATTGGGCGCCATGTCCGGGATCGGCACGCTGCACGTCCCGCAGGGACGAAGGCATCGGGCGGGTCTGAAGGTAGTAAAACAAACCACCCCTGCGCCCAAAGGAGCGCAGGGGGATGGGTTGCTCAATGCCGGAAGTGGCGCATTCCGGTGAAGACCATGGCGAGGTCTGCCTCGTCCGCAGCCGCGATGACCTCATCGTCGCGCATCGAGCCGCCGGGTTGGATCACTGCAGTGGCGCCTGCCTCTACCGCTGCAAGCAGGCCGTCGGCGAAGGGGAAGAAGGCATCGGAGGCGACCGATGATCCCTTGGTGCGCGGTTCACCCCAGCCATAGGTTTGCGCGGCCTCGATCGCCTTGGCAGCGGCGATGCGCGCCGAATCGCGGCGGTTCATCTGGCCTGCGCCAATGCCGACGGTAGCATTATCCTTGGCGTAGACGATCGCGTTCGACTTGACGTGCTTGGCGACGGTCCACGCGAACAGGCAGTCGGTGAGCTCCTGTTCCGATGGCGCACGCTTGGTGACGACCTTGAGGTCATCGCGCGTGATCCGGCCATTGTCGCGAGACTGCAGCAAGGCGCCGCCTGCGATCGTGCGCAAGCCGATACCGCCGCGTGCCGGATCGGGCAGGTCACCGGTCAGGATCAGCCGCAGGTTCTTCTTCTTGGCGAACACCGCTTTTGCCGCATCATCGGCATCAGGCGCGCAGACGACTTCGGTGAAGATATCGCTGATCGCTTCGGCGGTCGGGCCATCGAGCGGACGGTTGACCGCGATGATCCCGCCGAAGGCCGAGACGCTGTCGCACTGCAGCGCGGCCTTGTAGGCGCTGACCAGATCGTCGCCGCTGGCCACGCCGCACGGGTTGGCGTGCTTGACGATGACCACGGTGGGCGGGCCATCACGAAATTCGGCGACCAGCTCGAGCGCCGCATCGGCGTCGTTCAGGTTGTTGTAGCTCAGCTCCTTGCCCTGCACCTGGCGATGATCGGCAAGCGATCCGCTCGGCGCGAACGCGGGCAGATACAAAGCCGCATTCTGGTGCGGGTTCTCGCCATAACGCAGCGCTTGGCCCTTGCGGAAAGGCACCGAGAGCTTCTCGGGGAACATCTCGCCCTGGTCGGCAAAGGCAAACCAGCTGGCGATCATCGCGTCGTACTCTGCCGTCGCGGCATAGGCCTTGGCGGCAAGCTTGCGGCGGAAGGCGAGGGTGGTGGCGCCGCTGCTGGCGTCCATCTCGGCGGTGAGCGTCGCGTAGTCGGCAGGGTCGGTGACGATGGTGACGAACGCGTGGTTCTTCGCCGCCGAACGCACCATGCTGGGACCGCCGATGTCGATGTTCTCGATGATCTCGTCGCGGTCTGCGCCCTTGGCGACGGTCGCGGCGAAGGGATAGAGGTTGACCACCACCAAATCAATCGCGCCGATGCCGTGCGCTTCCATTGCGGCGACATGGCTTTCGTTATCGCGAACCGCGAGCAGCCCGCCATGGACCATCGGGTGCAATGTCTTGACCCGGCCGTCCATCATCTCGGGAAAATCGGTGATCTCGGAGATGTCGCGCACGGCAAGCCCCGCATCGCGCAGTGCCTTCGCGGTGCCGCCTGTTGAGACCAGCTCGACGCCATGTGCGGCAAGCTTTGCCCCGAGTTCAGCCAGACCGCTTTTGTCGGAGACGGAAAGCAGCGCGCGTTTGATCGCAATGTCGGTCAAGTTCGTTATCCCATATGCTTAAGGAGCCAGCCGTAATTGCCACCGCCGCTCGACGCGGAGCCGGTGAGCACGATCTGCTGGCTGGGCTGGATTTGCCCGCGGTCATCGACCCACAGGCTTTCTTCAAGGGTTACGGCAGCGGCCGCCGAGCGGAACTGCCACAGCGACCCATCGGCAACGCGCAGGAACACGCCTGTGCCATCGCTTGCCAGATGAGCCTCGACATCGATCCCGAGGTGGAAGCGGATGGCAAACGGCACGTCACCCGTCTTGCTGCGACCAAAGCCGCGCTTCGCGACGGGGAGCAGCACGTCTTCACCACGCAGTTCGCGCCCGTCGCTGCGCAGCACCAGCAGCCGACGGTGGAGCAGGGCATAGCGCTTGGCATAGCCGTCGTGCGTCATGTCGAGCCGGACCGCATCGTCGGTGTCGCGGCGGTCGAGATCGACCAGGCCGACGCCTTTGCCGAGCTGGCCCTTGGGCAGCACCGCAGTGCTGTTGGTGTCATCAAGGCACAGCGTCGAGTGCGCTGCGGTGGCGCGCAGCCCGCGGCTCAATGACGCGGGGATATCGGGCGCAAGGACGCCCGCGCCGCCACAATTGACGATGATCCGGTGCGGACCGTGGCTCATCTCGAACGCCAGCGTCGATGCGCAGCCGGTGACCGCGTGGCGCGCCATCGGCGGGGTGCCGGCATCGACCAGCACAACGGTGCGTCCAGCAGGGATCCGCTGGAAGCCCCAGTGCCGTGCCTGGCGCAGCGGGCGCGAGCGCACGCCGCTGGCGCGGATCAGCGTGGTCATATCATCAGCAGAGATCGCGGCCGAGCCCTGCCAGCTGGCTAGCGAGCCATCATGGTGGGTCAGCCCCTGCAGCGCGGGCACCGCGCGGCCCAATGCCAGCTCGACGATCGGCGAGAGCAATTCGCCGCGTGCGGCATAGACCGACTTGAGCATCGCCAGCACCCGGATCGCTTCGATCTGCGCCAGCGGTGACCGCGACAGCGCGCCGCCATCTTCGCCCATGAAGGTTTCGATCGCGCGCTTGAGCCCGGCCTCGCCGAAGATGCGGCGCGGCTCGCCATCGGGCAGCAACAGCGCTGCGGCAACGACGCCCGCCCAGGCCGTCAGCCTGGCGAGGCCTTCGGGGGCCTTGTCGGCGACATGGTCGAGGTGGCGTGCAGTGCTGGCAAAGTTGCGCAGCACGCGCGAGCGATACACCAGATCGCTGCTCGACAGGATCAGCGGAGCGTGCGCGGCGCAGTTGAGGATCCGGCGTGCGGCGATATCGGCGCGCCAGGCGGGGTCGGACACGGTCTCAAGATGTGCGTCGAGCCATTGATCGACCAGGGCCTCGGCGACTGGAACACAGGTCTCGCGTGGGGCAGCGACAGCCAGATCGCGCAGCCATGCAAAGCTGTGAATGTAATCGATCGCCTCGTCGGGCGCCTTGAGGCTCGCATAATCGAGCTTGTCGGTGGCGATGCGTGCGCCTGCGATCTGGAAATGGCCGGCGCGGATCGCCTTGCCGCGTTTGGCATCGCCGGTGAATGGATCATCGGGTGAGGCCAGCAGCCGCAATGGTGAGCGGCCCTTGAGCCTCAGCTTGTGCAACGGGGTGCGCCAGGTCAGCCGGTAGAAATAATGCACCACGCTTTCGGTGAGCGAGAGGCCGCGGTCATTTTCGACTCGGATCAGCTGCTTGCGCTCGCTCAGCGCGTCGGCCTCGCTGGCGTGGATCAGGTCGGGGCGGGCTTCGACCAGGTCGGGTCCGATCATCGGCAGGAGCCTTTCGGCTTCGCTGGCCTGGGAAGCGAGGGCGCCTGTCCGGCGGCTATCGGACAGGGCATCGGTCATTGGCCTTTGAGCGTCCGGATGTTGGCAGCGTATTGATCAGGCCCGCCCTTGAACGTCGCCGTTCCTGCAACCAGCACATTGGCCCCGGCAGCGATCGCCTGGGGCGCGGTGACGGTGTCGATCCCGCCGTCCACCTCCAGATCGATGTGCCGCCCGGTCTTGGCGATCATCTTGGCGATCGCCTCGATCTTGCGCAGCTGGCTGGAGATGAAGCTCTGTCCGCCAAAGCCGGGATTGACGCTCATCACCAGCACCAGATCGACATCATCGATCAGGTAATCGAGCATTTTGGCCGGGGTTGCGGGGTTGAGCACCACGCCTGCCTTCTTGCCCAGCGACTTGATCAACTGGACGGTGCGGTGGATATGCGGCCCCGCCTCGGGGTGGACGGTAATGATGTCCGCGCCGGCATCGGCAAACGCCTGGATATATTGATCCACTGGCGAAATCATCAGATGGACGTCGAAGGGCTTGGTGGTGTGCGGGCGCAGTGCCTTTACCACCGCCGGGCCGATCGTGATGTTGGGGACGAAGTGCCCGTCCATGACATCGATGTGAATCCAGTCGGCGCCGGCAGCGTCGATCGCGCGGACTTCCTCACCCAGACGCGCGAAATCGGCGGACAGGATCGACGGGGCTATCAGTGGGGGATGAGACATATCCTATGCCGCTTAACCCTCAACATCTGGTGGAGCAAGGTTTGTGCGCAGGCTTTTCCACATGATTTGGCCCATCGCCGGACATCGACCCGAAATTATCCTTTGCAGCGTAGCCGCGCCATGAAAAATCCGTCGAGACCGCCCGCATCGACAAGCATCCCCGGCAGGGTGCGTACCCGGCCCTGCGCGTCGGGGGTGACACCTTCGGGCAGCTCATCGGCGCGAACCGGATCGATCTCGAACCGGCTGTCGGCGGCGAGGAACTGATCGACCACGGCCTCGCCCTCTTCGGGCTCGAGCGAGCACACCGCGTAGACCAGAAGCCCGCCGGGCTTCACCCAATTGGACGCACACTCGAGCAATACCGCCTGTTGCTCGGCGCGCTCCTCGATATGGCGCGGCGCGATCCGGTAGAGCACATCGGGGTGGCGGCGGAAGATTCCGGTGGCGCTGCACGGTGCATCGAGCAGCACCGCATCGGCCAGCGCATCAGGGCGCCATTCGAGCAGGTTGGCGGTGACGGTCTGCGCCTCCAATCCGGTGCGCTTGAGGTTCTGGCGCAGGCGGCGCAGGCGTTTTTCCGAGTTGTCGAGCGCGGTGACGTTCCACCCGGAAGCCGCGAGCTGCATCGTCTTGCCGCCGGGCGCGGCGCACAGATCGAGCACATGGGCGCCGCGACTCGGGCCGAGCAACCGCGCGGGCAGGCTCGCCGAGATGTCCTGCACCCACCAGCCGCCTTCTTCGAAGCCGGGGATCAGTTCGACCGCACCGCCGCGGGGAAGGCGGACATGGCCTGGCATCAGGCTGATGCCGCCGAGTTCTGCCGCCAGCGGATCGGTCGCGGCGGCATCGGCGAGCGCGAGATCGAGCGGCGGCGGCGTGCCGAGCGCGGCAGCTGCGGCCTCGACCATCGCGTCGCCCCATGCCGCCCGCCAGCGGTGCGCAGTCGCTGGCGGAAGCTCGGGCGCGGGCAGGGTGACGCCCGCGCGCATCAGGCTGCCGAACACGCCATGCGCCAGCTTGCGCGGGCCGCCCTGCAGCAGCGGCAGCGCGGTCGCGATGGTCGCATGCGGCGGGGTTTCGAGCACCAAAGTCTGCGCGAGCATGATCCGCAGCACCATCCGCGCCTTGGCATCGTCTGCCAGCGGCAGCCGGGTCATGCTGTCGATCATCAGGTCAAGCCCGGGCAGATGCCGCAGGACCTCGCCAGCAATTGCCATCGCCAACGCCCGGTCCGAGCGTTCGTCAATGCCCTGGCAGGCGGCATGCTGCGCGACATCGAGCGACTCGCCGCGCCGCATCACGGCGTCGAGCATGCGCAAGGCGGCCTGGCGGGCGGGAAGGCCGGGGGTGGGGGCGGAAGGCGAGGGCGTCTGTGTGGTCATCGCAGCGCGTTAGGCGCAAATTGCTGCGGGGTTAAGTGCAATAAATCCTCCCCCAGCTTGCTGGGGGAGGGGGACCACCCGCGCAGCGGGTGGTGGAGGGGCAGCGGGATCGTGAACCCGTTAAACCGGTGTGACATCCCGCTTCCCCTCCACCACCGACCTTTGGTCGGCGGTCCCCCTCCCCGAGACAAGCTAAGGGAGGATTTTAACGACGTTTACCCACGCCCCAGCGGATCGAGTGCGCTGCCCCGGCGTTGGGGAACCGCCGCAGCCGCTGAGCCCATGTTGCGGGCCATCGCTTCGAGCGCGGCGATGCGGTCGCCGGTGTCGGGGTGGGTCGAGAACAGCGCCTTGACGCCCGATGGCACGATGTAGAGCTGCGCCGCAGCCGGATTTCGTTCGACCACCGGATTGGGGATCCGCTGCGCCTGTGAGGAAATCCGCGCGAGTGCCGAAGCGAGCGCCATCGGCTTGCCGCAGATCTCTGCGCCGCCCCGATCGGCACCGAATTCGCGGGTCCGGCTGATCGCCATTTGCACGATCATCGCCGCAAATGGCGCAACGATCACCGCGAGGATCGAGGCCCAGGGGTTGCGATTGTCATCGCGGAAGAACAGCCCGAAATTGGCGAGCATAGAGATGGCACCCGCGATCGTCGCGACCATGGTCATGATCAGCGTGTCGCGGTTCTTCACGTGCGCAAGCTCGTGCGCCATCACGCCTTCGATCTCGTCGCGGCTGAGCATGCCGAGCAGCCCGGTGGTGGCGGCAACGGCGGCGTTCTCAGGATTGCGGCCCGTGGCAAAGGCATTGGGGGCGGGCTGATCGATCACATAGACGCGCGGCATCGGCATTCCGCCGCGCTGCGCCAGCCGGGCGACCAGATTGTAGAAATCAGGATGGCTCTGCGCGCTGACCTCGACCGCGTTGTGCATCTTGAGCACGATCTTGTCGGCGTTCCAGAAGGTGAACAGGTTCATGCCGCCCGCAAACAGCAGCGCGATCACCGCGCCGCGTGGCCCACCCAGCGTAAAGCCGAGCGCCATGAACAGCGCGGTGAGCGCTGCCAGCAACATGGTTGTCTTCATACCGTTCATGACCGTTCTCGTGTTTCCTTGTGCGTTGTTAAGGGCCCGTGGCTTCACATTATCGTGACCGGTCCCATATTCTCATATGTAAGATGTAAGCACGCCCCGCCGGCTTTCAATCCGGCCTGCGCCAAGCCCCCGCCGCCCGAAGAGGACCCGACCCAATGCCCGAAACCCCCCGCGCGACGCGCCGTCCCGATCACGTCAAGCCGCCCGCACACTGGGCCAATTCCACCCCCGTGCCGGCTCCGCAGCCGATCACCGATGACCAGGCCGAAGAGGCCGCGCGTGGTCCGACCCGGTTTGGCGACTGGGAGCTCAAGGGTATCGCAATCGATTTTTGAGACCATCCCCGTCAGCTCTCGTGGCAGCGTGTGGTGGTGGTTTAGCCTGTTGATCAGATGGTCCTCAGCAGTCGCGTTCGCAGCGCGATTGCGTCATCAAGCGGAATGGCGTGGACCGTGACCGGCGATGAACGCCCCGCGACCCCGATCGAAATATCGGCCAGCCCGATGAAACGGCTCACAACGCTCTGCCGGATATCGACACTCTGCACCCGCCGCAGCGGCAGCAAGGTCAGCCGCTGTGCCCAGCATCCATCGCGAACATAGAGCTGGTGGCCCTCAAGCGCATAGCGATGCGCGCGCCAGTGGAGCCAACTGATTATCGGGACCAGCACCAGCAGGGCATAGAGCAATACCAGCCAGCCATTGGCAAGCGCGGCCGAAACGCCGATGCCGATGATCGGCACCGGGAGCGCAAACACCAGCGGTACCCACCACATCGCCGGATCGACACTGCGCATCGCTTGATAGTCGGTGTCCCAGCGGATCCCCGTTTCGCCCAAGATGGCGCGAACTTCGTCAGAGTGGGCTAGCGGGGCGATGCTGTGATCGCTCTCCTGGTCGCTGTCGCTGGCCAGGCTCTGGACCTTGAGCCCGAACCAGCCCAGCCGCCGCCGCACCGGCCCCGTGGCGATCACCGCTGCCTGAATCCGGTGGAGCGGCATCACGACATCGGTCAGCGTGACCAGCCCGCGCCGCCTGCGGAAGCCGGTTTCGGTGCGATCGAGCCGGAATCCGTATTCGCGCAGCACGGTGCGGATGATCCCGCCGACCAGCCCGATCACCACGAGCGCAAACAGGGCTGCGAACACAGAAAACACCCGCGCGGCCAGATCCAGAGCCTCGAACAGCTCATCCAGCCCCAGCATATCGAGCAGTCGCCGCGGGCTCCAGATATCGCCCGGCAGCAGGAAATCGAGATTGTTTATCAACGCGCCGACGATCGCGAAGAACACCAACGAGAAATTGAACACCCCTGCGGTCAGGACGCGGCGGGTATCCATCGTAAAGATCGGCGTGGTTTCAGTAGTATATGCGTCTGAAGCATCTTCGGTTGAAGAACTGACCGTCCCGGCCTGTACTGCCTTGCGCAACCGAATGACATCACGCAGTCGCTCCGCTTCGGCGAGATCGACCGAATCGAGCACGCCTTCGTCGCCGCTGCCGCTGCTGCCGGTTTCCAGCCGAACCCGCGCCATTCCGAGCATCCGCGCGAGCGGCCCGCGTTCGAGGTTCACATCCTGGATGCGTTCATACGGGATCGAACGAACGTTGCGGTTGAGAATGCCGCTGGCGATGCGCAGTTCCTCTGCGTCCAACCGATAGGAAAACCGCCACCATTTCCAAACGCCCGTCCCGAACATCGCCACGATCGCGACGAATGCAATCACGATGACCCAGGCGCGCAACTCTTCCGGCCCGCTCAACCGCAGCGCGATGAGGGCAATCAAAGCCTGCGGCAGCTGCCGCGACAGGTTGAGCAATAGGGTCAGCGGGTGCAACCGCTGTTCGGTCCCCACCTCGGTCATCTCCGCGGGTGCCAAAGCAGTCAGCGGTTCGCTCATTCGGCCTCGCGGCGGATGTGCAGCCGCATCGCATCGCGCATCGCTTCGGCATCGTTGCGGGTCAGGCCGGGCAGGGTAACAATCGAATTGTGCGTGCCGGCGGTGTGCACCGTCAGGCTGGCGAGGCCGAACATCCGCTCCACCGGACCCTGTGCGACATCGATGTGCTGGATCCGCTTGAACGGCACGATGGTATCGGTGCGAACCAACCAACCGCGTGCAACGCGGAGCTGCTCGTCGGCACCATTATACCCCCACCGCCGCCATTTGCGGTGGGGCAGAAAGACGAAGATGAAAGCGCCCAGCGCAAGCGCCGGTGCCAGCACGAGGCCTTGCGGTGCTCCGATGTTGTCCATCAACACGAACTCCAGCACGCTCGCACCGATCAGCATGGGAACCAGCGTCATCGCCGTCATGATCCGGATGACGTGACGGTAAGCGGGTTCGATCGGATGCAGACCGGTATCGAGCATCGACGATGGCAAGTCCGGCTGACCCAAGATTTGCGCCGATGATGACGACATGCTCGCACGTACTCCCGAGAAACTGCGCGCGTGCAAATTGCCGCGCTCAGCTGCCTATATGCGCGAGGTGTATTAGCCGTGCAAGTCGGTTGATGCCGGTTCGGCTTATGCGATTACTCCGGGGAGGGGGCTTCGGGGTCTGGCCTGCGTTCGGGCTCAAGTCCGTCGGCCTGCGCCCGCATCGCAGCGGCTGCCGCTTCGCGCTCCGCCTTGCGTTGATCGAGCTCGGCCGAAACTTCCTGATCACGCGCTTCGACAGCAGCGGCATCGGCATCGATATTCGACAACCGCCGCTCGCGCTCTTCCTCGATCAGCCGCCCGGCAACGGCGGCCTCTCCGGTCTGCTTTTCGGCACGGGCGTTTTGAACCAATGATTGTGTGCATCCGGTGAAGCCACCCGCGCCAACCGGCGAGCAGCTGTCGGTGCCGAAATTGCCAACCGTTTCCATCGAGCGGACGCGTTCGGTCCACGAGGTGTTGGCGATCGCATTGGGATCGCTACGCAGTTTTTCGGGGATGCGAAAACGCTCTTGCTCGTCCATTCGCATGCAAACAACGATTTCATTGGGGTCGTTCGAAGGCTCGCAGGCCTCGTTACCATAGACGATCTTCTGCACGACCTTGTCACCCGCAGCGTTCTGGGCGGAGGCGGGCGCGGCGAAGGCCGTTCCAACGAGCAGCAGGGCTGCCAAGGTGCCGGTCTTCATCGTCAGTCTCCTCAAGATCATGTCAGCGCAGTCCCGCGCATATCAGCTGCGGTATGAACGGCGTGTGACGCCGCAGCCTGATGGGATATGTTTGATTGCATCAAATGCGTTTGGAAAGGGCAATCGCCGCGCGGCAGCCCATACGAATGACCGTGCTCATCACAGGGTAACCGATGGCCTGTTCGGCGCCTTCGGCCAGCGCGCGTTCCTTGTGCTCGAGCTCCTCGTCGCGGAACTTGGCGATTGCAGTGCTCAGTTCTGGGTGGCTGTCGCCCAACTCCTCGAGCTGATCGGAATAATGGCGGTCGATCTCGGTCTCGACCGCGACAGTGCATGCCATAGCCGCCTTGGGGCCAATCAGCGCGGTGACGGCGCCAAGGCCAAAGCCTGCGATGTTCCAAAACGGTTGCAACGCGGTCGGGCGGACGCCGCGATCGGCCATCAGCTTGTCGAAGAAGGCGCGGTGAACCTCTTCCTGCTCTGCCATCCCGGCGATTGCGCGGGCTTCGGGCCCGGTATCACCCATCACGGCGCGCTGACCCGCATAGATCCGCGTAGCACCATATTCGCCGGCCTGGTTGACACGGATCATTTCAGCGAGGTCGATCTCGCGCTTGGCGGGGTTCAACGTTTCGTTGTGGTGGGTCATTCTGCGATTATCCCGGGCTTTTTGCGGCGTAGCAGCAGATAGATGGCGGCGGCACCAGCCAGCGACAAGAGGAAATTGTAACCCGCCAGCGAGATGCCGAACATCGACCAGGGGGCTGTATCACAGCGCACCAGCGGCGCAGCCATGATCGAATTGAGAACATCGTCGGTCGTCGTTCCAGCGGAGATGGTTGACGCACAGCTTGTCACGCCATCCCACCAGCCATATTCGACCCCGGCATGAAAGCCGCCGATCAGACCGCTGATCGCAATCGCGACGGCGGCGAGCGAAGCCATTCCGACTGCAAGCCCCTGAACCCGGCGGACAGACAGCACGGCCACCCCACCCAGCACCAGCGCAACCCAGTGCGGCCAGCGCTGCCAATAGCACATCTCGCAGGGGTACAGGCCAAACACATACTGGCTGATCAATGCTCCGCCCAGCATGAAGGCCGGGACCAGAAGTGCCAGCCAGGCAGCGATACGCGGCGCGCGCGATGTCATATCAGATCAGGCCCCCGAAAGATTCAATCAAAACTGGTTTGTTCCCCGGTGAAGGGACCCTCAGTTGCGGCGAGTGAGCGGACGCGTCGCACCAGTGGAACGCGTGAGCCCACCCCTGGTTGCAGCGAGCCGGGCGCTTGCCATCGTTGTGCGCTGGAGCGTCGCCATCGCGTAATAGAGCTGGAAGTCCTCGATGCCCTTTTCCTCGAGCTGCTCGGTGGTCATCGAGAAGCGCGGATCGGCAAGCTTGTCGACCTCCAGATCCTTGTCATCCAGTCCGATCTCGTTGATCAGGTGACCGCGCAGATCGGATTCGCGCAGTTTCATCCGGGTCTTGTAGTCGGGATCGGACAGCTGCGGCACCGCGATGTCGGGCTCGATCCCGCCTTCCTGCACCGAATTGCCCGACGGGGTGAAATACCGCGCGGTGGTAAGCTTGAGGGCGGTGGTGCGCGACAGCGGCAGCAGCGTCTGCACTGAACCCTTGCCAAAGCTGCGCTCGCCCATCACCAATGCTCGGCGGTGATCCTGCAGCGCGCCCGCAACGATCTCCGATGCCGAAGCCGAGCCTGAATCGACCAGCACGATCAGCGGCGCGCCGCCAATGACGTCGCCGGGGCGGGCATAATAACGTTCGATATCACCCTTGTGACGCCCTCGCTGCGAGACGATCTCGCCCTTTTCGAGGAACGCGTCGGACACGGCGACGGCCTCGTCGAGCAGGCCGCCGGGGTTCGAGCGCATGTCGAGCACATAGCCGACCGGCTTGCGGCCCAGCTTGGCTTCGATGTCCTGCACCGCCTTCGACACCTCCTCGCCAACACGCGAAGTAAAGCTGGCGATGGTGATGACGCCGATGTCATCCTTGATCTCCCAGGTCACCGGCTTGAGATCGATGATTGCGCGGGTGATGCTGACGTCGAACGGCTTGTCGCGACCTTCGCGCACGATGGTCAGCTTGATCGTCGAGCCAGGCTCGCCGCGCATCTGATCGACCGCCTCGTCCAGCGTGCCGCCATAGATCAACTTGCCGTCGAGGTGGGTGATGTAATCACCCGGCTTGATGCCGGCCTTGTCGGCGGGGGTCTCGCGGGTGGGCGCGATGACCTTGACCGCGCCATCCTGCATCGTCACCGACAGGCCCAGCCCGCCGTACATGCCCTCGGTCTGGGTGCGCAGGTTGGCGAAATCGCGTGCATCAAGGAAGCTGCTGTGCGGATCGAGACTGGCGAGCATGCCGTCGATCGCGCCGCGCACCAATTTATCGTCATCCACCGGCTCGACATAATCGGTCTTCACCCGCTCGAAGATGTCGACAAACCGCGAAATCTCCGCCTGGGTGTCGGACTCGACTTGCGAAATGGCCGATGTCGCCACAGGCACCAGGGCTACGGCCAGGGCAATCGCGGAAACTCGGGCGAGGCGGGACTTCATCATCAAACGCAACCTTGTTGTTGAACCGGTTTGGGCTTTGGCCTGGGTTAAGCTGGCCCGATCCCAACGGATGACAGGTGCATTCCCCAGACAGTGATCGTCACGCACTCCCCAAAGCGCGGCTTTTATAATCTAGGCGTTTGCAAGGGCAATTGCCAGATGCTTTGCCATCAAACCGCAATCCGTTTCGACCAGTAGATCACGCTAGCGATGCCACCTTTCCGGCAGGTGAACGGCTCGACGCTATGCGATCAATGCCGCGATATCGATCGGACGGCCGTTGCGGCGCAGTTCCACGGTGATCCGGGGGCGGTTATCGCCCGCGCGGCCGATCGGGTCGCCCTGCGCCACGCGTTCGCCGACCTTCAGCGGCGTGCGCTCCATCCCGGTGATCAGGCTGGTCCAGCCCCCGACATGCTCGATGATCACGATCCGGCCAAAGCCGCGATAGGGCCCGGCAAACCCGACCCGGCCATCGGCAGGCGCGATCAATACGGCCCCGGGGCGCGCAGCGATGGTGAGCCCGCGCGAGCGCACACCGGTTTCTGCGACCTCGCCGAACCCAGCGACAACAGCGCCCATCAGCGGCAGGCGATAGGCTGGGCGGGCGCTGCGGACCACCAGTGGCGCGTTTTCGACGACCTGCGATTGCTGTGGACGGGGCGGACGCAACACTGGGCCGTCGAGCGCCGCCAGCCGTTCGCGCAGCGTTCCGCTCGCCTCGATATCGCTGACCAGCGTGTTTAGATCGCGCGCGCGATCCCCAAGGCCCAGCGCGCGTTCTTCCTCGAGCCGCGAGGTGCTGGCAAGCTGGCGCGATTGCGCGCGAGACTGCGCCTCCTGCCGGGCCAGCGCTGCGCGGCGGATCGCGAGTTCGCGGCGACCATCGCGCTGCAGCCTGGCTGCGCGCGTGGCCTGCGCGGCCAGATTGGCTGATCGGGCGATGTCCTGGCGCAGCAATGCGGTCTGCGCCTGCACCCTGGGAAGCGTGGTGGCCAGCACCGCGCGGACGCGAACCATGTCGTCGATCGATCCGGGTTGGACCAGGGCGAGCACTGTGGGCCGCCGCGCCAGCGATTGCAGCGCTGCGGTCAATCGGGCGAGCGGCTGCTGGCGTTTGGCCAACCGCGCCTGCTGCGCGCGCTGTAAAGTGGTGATGATCGTGACGCGTGCTTCTGCGACCGCGATGTCCGCTTCGGCCTCCTGCACCCGCGATGCCAGTGCGCGGGCTTCACGCCGGGAGCGATCAGCGTTTTCGATGGCATCTTCGGCCTGCCGTTCGAGCCGCCGGCTCCGGCGCGCGGCGGCTTTGGCATCAGCAAGCGATCGGGCAAGCGCGGCGCGTTCCTGGTCCAGCAGATCCATGCCCTGCTCTGCGGTGGCCGGGGCGGCGCTGCCGGGCAGTGAAAGCGCGAGCAGTCCGCCTGCGATCAAGGCCCATGCCAAAGAGCGCCGCGGCATCGCTCAACCTTCGCGGTGATAGGGATGGCCAGCCAGGATGCTGGTGGCACGATAGAGCTGTTCGGCGAGCATCGCGCGCGCCAACAGGTGCGGCCAGGTTGCCCTGCCGAACGCGATCAGCAGGTCCGCACCGGCGCGCTCGGCGGTATCGAAACCGTCTGCTGCGCCGATCAGGAACCGGGTCTCGCGCACGCCGTCCTCGCGCCAGCGATCGAGCGTCTGGGCAAACTCCATCGATCCCAGATGCTTGCCGGTTTCATCGAGCATCACCGTGCGGCTGCCCGGCGCCGGGGGCGGAAGGGTGCCCCCCCGGTCGGGCAGTTCGGTGATCGCGAGCGGCCACTGGATGCGCTTGACATAGCGCTGCACCAGCTCGGCCTCGGGGGACCGACCGATCTTGCCGCGCGCGATGATGTGCAGGCGCATAAACGATCATCCTGCCTGAACGGGTCGGTGGCGAATCCGACGGTGTCGGATCAGGCGTTTGGCGTCTCGGGAGCCTCGCCAAAGGCCCACATGCGCTCCAGATTATAGAACGTGCGGACCTCGGGGCGGAACAGGTGGACGATGACATCGCCGGCATCGATCAGCACCCAATCGGCGTTGGTCATCCCTTCGATCCGCGCGGTGCCGCCCGACTGCTTGATGCGCTCGGCGAGCTTCTGCGCCATCGACGCAACCTGACGGGTCGAGCGGCCTGAGGCGATCACCATGAAATCGGCGATGTTGCTCTTGCCCGCGAGCGGAATCGAGACCACTTCCTGGGCCTGATCATCATCGAGCGACTGCATCACTAGCGCGTGCAACTCGGTGGCTTCTGCAAGCTGCGTTGCTGCGGTCCGAGGCGCCGGGCCAACGGCTCCGGTGGGGACGGGGCCTGACGGGGTGGAAGAAAGATTGGTCAATTGAGCTCCTTGCGAACATACGCTTGATTATGGGTGCATCGCCGGACAGGCGACAGCGAGAATGGCACAGGGTGAGGGGTTGAAAACATATCCCAGGTTGGGGTGGATGAAGCTCCGGCTGGGCCCGTCACGATAGCAGCTTCCGGGTTACTGCATCACGCACCGGACGGTCGGCGTGATCCAGAAACCAGTCAGGATAGCTCCTGCGCACGGCGGTTGCAGATCGCGGATCAGGACGAAAGCGCAGCAGCACGAGCGCCGGCATACTCCATCGTGTCCAGTCAATTGCCTGGTCCCGGGGACGGACACGATGCCCGAACCAGGCCATCGCGGGGGCCGAAATGGCATTGCCATCATATCCCGGGCGGGCGATGACTGCAATCGGCATTTGCCGCGCGATGTTTCGCCACAGGTACCACTGGTGGAAATTGGCCAGATTGTCGGCACCCATGATCCAGATGAAGTCGCGCTTCGGATAGCGTTTGCGTACCCGTGCGAGCGTATCAACCGTGTAGCGCGTGCCCAATTGCGACTCGATCGCGGTCGCGCGAATCCGGCTGCGCCGGGCCATCGCGCGCGCCGATGCGAGCCGTGCCTTGAGCGGGGCCATGTCGCTGGACCCTGCCTTGAGCGGATTGCCGGGACTGACCAGCCACCAGACCTCGTCGAGCCCGAGCGCTTCGATCGCAAACAGGCTGATCGCGCGGTGGCCGCGATGCGCGGGATTGAATGACCCACCCATCAGGCCGATTCGTACAGGGCGGCCGTTCATTCGGACGCGCCAGGGTCTTGGCCCCAGTCCTGACGCTCGTGGTAGACGCGCAGGACAAGGATAACATCATCTACAGGTCGGTAGATCAGAATGTAGGGCGTTCTCTTTATGGGCCATTTGCGTTGGCCCGCTTCACCTACCACCGGTCCGGCAAAGGGCCAGTCCAGCAGAAAGCGGGCCGACCGAACGGATGATATGACGACCCTGTCAGCAAATTCGGGATCCTCTTCATACAGTTGGTCATCGATTGCGGAGAGGTCCTTCTGCGCTGCAGGAGTCCAGATCAGTCGTCTCATTCAGCGGCTTGCCGGATGGCCTGACGATTGCGGACCCGTTCCTCCACCCACTCTTCCATCTGCTCTTGCGTCAAATAGCGACCTGCGGCGATGTCGTCCTCGCCGACCTTGACGAAATCCATGAACGCGGTCTCGGCGCGGGCCATCTTTTCGATTGCGCGGGCGGCGAGCCAACTGCGGCTGCGGCCTTGCGCGGCGGCAATGCGATCGACCAGTTCCATGACTTCAGGGTCGATGCGGGCGGTGATGACCTGGGACTTGCTCATGGCCGATGTATACAATGTATACGTGCGTCCGGCAACTTCCTATGAGCCGCGAACCTGACCGGTCCCATCGACCAGCCACTTATAGGTCGTCAGCCCCTCCAGCGCGACCGGGCCGCGGGCATGCAAGCGTCCGGTTGCGATGCCGATCTCCGCGCCCAGCCCGAATTCGCCGCCATCGGCAAACTGGCTCGAGGCGTTGACCATGACGATCGCGCTGTCGACTTCGGCCTGGAACCGCGCAGCAACATCCGCGTCAGCGGTGATGATCGCCTCGGTATGGCCCGAACTGTGGCGCGCGATATGCGCCAGCGCGCCGTCCATTCCGTCCACGAAGCACGCCGATACGATTGCATCGAGATACTCGGTGTCCCAGTCTTCCTCGCTCGCCGAAACCGCGCGCGGCTCGAGCTCGAGCACCATGTCGTCACCGCGTACCTCGCATCCGCCATCGACCAAAGCGGCGAGCAGGGCGGCGGCATCGGGATAGTCGCGGTCGATCAGCAATGTCTCCATCGCTCCGCAGATCCCGGTGCGGCGCAGCTTGGCGTTGACCACGATAGCACGCGCCATGTCCGGATCGGCGGCGGCATGGACAAAGCTGTGGCAGATACCGTCGAGATGCGCGAGCACGGGCACCCGGGCATCTGCCTGGACCCGCGCGACCAGGGACTTGCCGCCGCGCGGGATGATCAGATCGATCCCGCCGCTCGCCGCCAGCATTGCGCCCACCGCGTCGCGGTCCTGCGTCGGCACCAGCTGCACCGCGTTTGCTTCCATCCCTGCGCTGGCCAGTCCGCGCGCAAAACTGGTGTGCAGCGCGCGGTTGCTGTGCACCGCTTCGCTGCCGCCGCGCAGGATCACGGCATTGCCTGAACGAACGCACAACGCTGCTGCGTCGATAGTCACATTGGGACGACTCTCATAAATGATACCGATGACCCCGATCGGCACCCGCACCCGGCGCAGCGTCATGCCTGCAGGCGCGATCCGCCGATCAATTTCTTCGCCCACCGGGTCGGGCAGGGCAGCCACCGCGGCCACGCTTTCGGCAATGGCCGCGAGGCGACCGGCATCCAGCCGCAACCGATCGATCATGGCAGAAGACAGTCCGCGCGCAATTCCCGCGTCGCAATCGCGCATATTGGCTGCAAGGATGGTGTCTGCATCTTCGCGCAAGGCAACTGCCGCTGCGCAAAGCGCATCTGCCTTGGCGGCATCATCCATCCGCCTCAGGCTGTGCGATGCACAGCGGGCGGCCACGCAGCAGCGGTCGATGATCTGCGCGGCAGTGGGTTCCTGCCGAAGGAGGGGTGGTGGGTTGTTCATGGCCAGCGTGTATCAGCCAGATGCGGCGCTTCCAAGCCGCGACTCGGAGCAGGGTTGGATAGGAAAAAAACGACTCGCAACCGTTTGCACCCGCATTTTGACACTCAAAGTGACGCAAAATTTGAGAAAAAATCGTTTGGCGATGCGGCTCATCGCACGACTCGTCCGCCTCGTGGCAATCACCCCGGACTCGATTCGCCAATCCCGATTCGCTTTGCTAGCCGCGCTTCGGGGTTAACATTAGGGTCGAACGGGTCGTGCACATTTTATCGGTGCGTAAGCGTGCTACGAACACGCTGACGCAATGGTTCCCTGATCGCGAATTTTTTATGCGATCGCAGGGACAAATCAAATTCGTGAAAATATCGGCGCGTCTGCAGATGGCGGTCGTTGGCGCTATTGCGGCTGCGCTGCTGCTGTGGCTGGTGGTGACGCTGGCCATGCTTGTCAGCCAGTACAGCATCAGCGCCGAGCGGCTGGCGCTGGTCCGCAAGCAAGCGCAAGTCGAAAGCTCGGCCAGCCGGGTCGCGGCCTATCGCTCCTCGGTCAACGATGTCGCAGCCGATCTCGAGAAGCGCCAGGAGTTTCTGGAAGATATCGTCACCAGCTATATTGGTGAACAGGCAGCGAGCGAGGACGCGAGCGCAGTCGTCGGTGCGACTGCCGGGGGCGGCACAGACGAGGCCGACAAGACCGCGCGCAAGATCAGCGCAATGGTTCCAGAAGCCGCCGGCCTCGCCCGGATGGAGGCGCGCCAGATTGCGTTTGTCGAGCAGTTGACTAAGTCTGCGGCGATACGCGCTGCCAACGCCGAGCAGGCTATCCGCAAGTTTGGGCTGAACCCCGACAGCGTCGCGCGCGCCAGCGCGTCGGCACAGGGTGGTCCGTTCATCCCGCTCAAGCGTTCGGGGACGCTGCGGCTCGATCCGCGGTTTACTGCTCTGGGACAGACGCTCGCCCGCATGGATGCCCTCGAGCGCGGCCTGGTTGCCATTCCCTCGGGGTCGCCCGCGCTGGCGCCCGCCATCACCAGCGGCTTCGGATATCGTCGCGATCCGTTCACCGGCGCCGCCGCTCTGCACAGTGGCATCGACTTCAAGGGCGCGCATGGATCGTCGATCCTCGCCGCCGCGCAGGGCAAAATCGTTTTTGCCGGCTCCAAGAACGGCTATGGTAATTGCGTCGAAGTGGCGCATGGCAATGGCCTGGTGACACGGTATGCTCACCTGTCTTCGATCGGAGTCCGCGTCGGGCAGCGGGTGAACAAGGGCGAGCGGCTAGGCGGCATGGGCAGCACCGGTCGTTCCACTGGCACCCATCTGCATTTCGAGGTGCGTCACAACGACCGTGCCATGAACCCACGCCCGTTTCTGGAGGCCAATCGTGATGTTCTCAAGATCCAAGCCGTCGCCGAACAGCGGACAGACGACGCCACCCGTTAATTCGCGTTCAGCCAGGTCAGGATCCAGCATGGTCGGCAATTCCACCTTTTCGGTCATCGGCGCCGATGTCGTGATTACCGGCAACATTTCAGCCAAGGTCGATCTGCACATAGATGGCCGGGTGGAAGGCGACATCAGTTGCGCCTCGCTGGTGCAGGGCGAATCGAGCGCCATCCATGGCGCGGTGGTCGCCGAAACCGCGCGACTCGCCGGAACGGTGACCGGATCGATCGATGCTCGTGAGCTTGTCATCACCGCCAGCGCCCGGGTGACCGGAGATATCAGCTACGAGACGATCACCATCGAGCAGGGCGGCCACGTCGATGGCCAGTGCCGTCACAAGAGCAACGCTGGCCATGCCGCAGCGTCAGCGCTTGGTAATGGGACGTCAGGCGAAGACCGGCCAGCACTGCTGATCGCCAACTGACTGCGGCAAAGTTGCATGGCTGTAAAAAGCCGCTAGGCGAGACCGGCTTGGCCGCGTAATCTGCCGGTCATGACACCCCATCGGAAGATCCTCGCCATGCTGCCCCTGTTGGCCGCAGCCCTGCTTGCTGCCTGTCAGGCCGAGCCGGGGAAACGGGCCGAGGCAGGCGCAGACCCGCACCAAGGCATTGATCTGCCACCGGGCCATCCGGCGATTGCCTTGCCCGGAGGCACAAGCGCGGCGACCAGCGCGTCAGCATCGGATCACCCGCCGGTTATCAGCCTTGATGGCGAAGGTCTGCGTCTGGTCGATCCCAAAAGCGGCGCAACCCGGCCGCTGTCGTTCGGTGTCGATCAGGCGCAGCTGAAACTGGTCGCCGAAAAGCTCAAGGGTCCTGCCAAGTCCGGTCGCAACGAGGAATGCGGCTCCGGGCCGTTGGCGTATCTGAGCTGGGACGACGGGCTGACGCTTTATTCGCTCGACGGTCTGTTTGCCGGCTGGGCGCTCAACGAGCGCAGCAGCGCAGCAGTCCCTCCAAAAACCGCTGCCAAGGGCGAGCCTCCGGCAAAGCTGACCACAATCAGCGGTGTCGGCATCGGCTCCACCCGCGCACAGCTGCTCGATTCTTATGATGCGAAGATCGAACAGACGACGTTGGGCACCGAATTCAATGCGGCGGGGCTTTCGGGAATCCTGGACGGCACGGATGCCAAGGCCAAGGTTACCAACATGTGGTCCGGGGTGAACTGCGTTTTCCGTTGATCACTCCGCGTCAGCGATCGCTCTCGCCACCATTTCAGGCTGCGCCGCGATGACCTTGAGATAGGCGCGGACGGCAGGCGGCGGCATGTGCCGACCAATCTCGTATTGGCGGATGTTGGCGAGCGGTATGCCATATGCGCGGGCAAACTCCTCCTGACTCATCCCGAGACGGTTGCGCAATAGGCGGATCCGGCGGCCCATCAGGCCCCGCTCCAGCCCTGCAACCGAGACGTCGAAATCCTCAGGATCATCCGGATCCTTAGGAATGGCGATCATAGTCTCTTTGTTCACCTGTATTGCTCCTTCGCACCGATATCAGTCGGCAGATGTCACCCTGCCAGACATGGATGCCGTCCAGTGCCGGCCATCGACTTTGCCAGTCACCTTGAACCGGTCTTCTCCGTCAATGGGGCGCGATGAGCCAATGACGAGATGGCCAACCTCATCGAACACCCGTTTGTCAAACGAGAGCGATACACCGTGCTTGAACCGGTTGATCTCATCCTTCGTGCGATCGAATTCGATGTCCATCAAGCAGCCAACTATGTGTTTCACACATAGTTGGCAAGTTGATCATCATCCGTCTAGGACAGTCCCATGATCTCGCAGTTCACCCCCATCGCCGCCGGGCAGCTGGCCACTATCGTCACGCATCTGGAGATGCGCGACCGGCCGCGCCCTCGGCCGATCAAGCCGGTGCCGCTGCGTCTGAAGCGCTGGCAGGCGCCGTCGGCGGAAAAGTACCGGATGCTCTATCGCCGGGTAGGAGAGCCGTGGCTGTGGTTTTCGCGGCTGGCGATGACCGAAGACGCGCTGGTCACGATCATTCACGATCCTGGTGTCGAGATATTCGCGGTGCTCGATCCGCAGGGCATCGAGGTCGGTCTGCTGGAGCTCGATTTTCGTCAGACAGGCGCCTGCGAGATCGCGTTCTTCGGCCTGATCCCGGCGTTGACCGGTGAGGGCTTTGGTAGCTGGTTGATGGCCCAGGCGCTGAGCATGGGCTGGCGCGCCGGAGTCGAGCGGCTTTGGGTGCACACCTGCACGCTCGATGATCCTCGCGCGCTGGGCTTTTATATCGCCAAGGGGTTCGTGCCGACCGGGCGCGAGATCGAGGTGCTCGACGACCCGCGTCTGACCGGGCTTATTCCGCGCGCGGCCGCGCCGCATATTCCGGTGATTGAGCCTAGCTGAAGGTCTCGGCGACATCCTCGGCGGCGGGGCCCGACAGCTGGCGGTAAAGCGCGGCATAGACGCACACCATCAACACGCTGAGGAACATGCTGATCACGGAATCGACCAACGTCGTGAGCGTGTCGGCAAGACCCCCATCGACCGCAAGGCGGATCACCAGCCCGATCACGGTCACCGTGGTCAGATAAACGAAGAACGCCGTCACCGCGACGACCAGCACGAACAGCAGCACCCGCGCGCTGTTGCCCTTGGTCAAGGCCCAGGACCGGCGCATCGCAGCGGGGATGTTATAGGTGCGCTCGGCAACCATCGCCGGGCCTGCCACCAGCAGCTTCATGAAGATGTAGATCCCTGGCAGCACGAAGGCGAGCGAGCCGAGAAACACCATCATGTTGCTCAATATGCCCAGTGCATAATAGGGTAGCAGGATCGAAACACCCTTGCGCATCGCCTCGCCCACCGAGGGATGGCGGGAATCAAGGATCAGTATCAGCATCACTACGCTGGCAAAGCCGTTGGCCAGGCCGACGAGGATGATCCAAAAGATATTGTCAGTGTAGAATTCGAGCATCAGCCGGTAGAGCGTCTCGATCTCCGCACCGGCGGGATTTTCGGGACGCGACACGAACAGCGCGAATGCGAGTCCCGGAAGCAGGATGAACACGCCTGCCACGCCGAGCAGCAGTTCGCGGTTGGCGCGAAACAGATGCATCACGTCGTTCCAGCAGGCGGAAAGATCAAGCTTGCGCGTCATGGCGGGATTGGCCTCACTGCCTAAAGCGATTAAAGCGCTGCGCTAAACGGCACAGGGTCGGCGCGCAAGGCATTTGCCGTGTCGCTGGCCCGGCAGAAGGCGACACGCGATGGCAGCAACCGGGAAGATGGCACAGGCAGGGCACGGGGCAGGGCACGGGGCAGGGCACGGGGCAGAGCAAGGGGTAGCGCCCGAATGGCGGATCGAACCCGGCCTGCTGCCCTATCCGCAAGCTTTGGCCGCGATGGAAGACCGCAACCGCCAGATCGAGGCGGGTGAAGCGAGCGAACTGCTCTGGCTGGTCGAACATCCGCCGTTGTATACTGCGGGCACCAGCGCCGACCCTGCCGAGCTACTGAGCCAGCAGTTCCCGGTCTATGATACCGGGCGCGGCGGGCGCTATACCTATCACGGTCCTGGTCAGCGGGTGGGCTATGTCCTGCTCGATCTGCGCCAGCGGGGCAGGGACGTGCGCTGCTTCGTCCATGCGCTGGAAGGCTGGGTGATCGCCGCGTTGGGCGACCTTGGAGTATCCGCGCGCCGCGCCGAAGGGCGGATCGGCATCTGGACCGACACCCTGAACGGGCAGGAAGCCAAGATCGGCGCGATTGGCGTTCGGGTGCGCAGATGGGTGACGATGCACGGCTTTGCGGTCAACGTGAACCCGGACCTCATGCACTTCGGTGGCATCGTTCCGTGCGGGATCGCCGAGTATCCGGTGACGAGCCTGGCCGATCTGGGTATTGCGGCGACGATGGCGGATCTGGACGCGGCGCTTGCAAGCACGGCCCCGCGCTTTCTTGCGGCGCTGGGCGGGACGTGCCAAGGATCGCCGACGCAGGAGATATGATGATGACATTCAGGCCAATCATTCTGGGGGCATCGCTGGCAGCGGCAGCCCTGGCGCTGAGCGGCTGCGAGAAGAAGGCGGCTGACGGCGCCGCTGTTGCGCAGGGAAGCGCGCCTGAAGGGACGATCAGCGACGAGCTGCCTGATCTGCAACTGCTGCCCAATGACGCGCCGCTTGCCGATCCTGCCGATCAGCCCCCGGTGGCCGGAGCACCTGGCGATCCTGCCGCTGATGCGCCCGAGCGCGCGCTATCGAGCGATGCGCCACAAGCGGAGACAGCGACGCCCGAGCCTGCAGAACCCGCCGTCGAGGGTTCGATCGCGGAGTGATCGTTCTCTGGCGTTCGCCGGAAAACGGCAGAACTAGGCCGCGTACACTGTCGGATCGACCAGCCCGGCATCGGCAAAGCCCGCCTTGCGCAGGCGGCAACTGTCGCACAGGCCGCAAGCCTTGCCTTCGGGCGTGGGGTCATAGCATGACCAGCTCATTCCCGGATCGAGCCCCAGCCGCGCAGCCTCAGCAGCAATCTCGGCCTTGCCCAGGAATTGCAGCGGCGCGTGGATGGTAAACGGTTCGCCCTGGTCACCCGCCTTGGTGGCGAGGTCTGCCAGACGCTCGAACCCCTGGATGAATTCGGGGCGGCAATCGGGATAGCCCGAATAATCGAGCGCGTTGACCCCAATGAAGATATCGCGCGCGCCCAAGGCCTCGGCCCATCCCAGTGTCAGCGACAGGAAGATGAGGTTGCGCGCGGGCACATAGGTCACCGGAATGTCGTCGCTGACCCCGGTCTTGGGCACGTCGATATCATCGGTCAGCGCCGATCCGCCGAACTGGCGCAGGTCGAGCGGCAGCACGATGTGCCGCACCGCACCGATATGTGCAGCGATCTGGCGTGCTGCTTCGATCTCGACCCGGTGGCGCTGGTTGTAATCGATCGTCAGCGCGGCAACCGCAAAACCCTGCTCGATCGCGCGCGCGGCGGAGACCATGGAATCGAGCCCGCCAGAAAGCAGGACAACGGCAGTTTTTTGGGGCTGGGTCATGCGTCTTCGCATATGGCTCTGGCACGCAGCCCGCAAATCAAAAAATACGGCCAAAAAAATCGGGCCGCGCGGACAGGTCCGGCGGCCCAGTGAGGTCGTTAGACCTGAATGGAGGAAAGCGTACCGAGTCCGGCACCTGGAAACCATATATACGCTGTGGTTAAGAAACCGTGCACCCGCCAGAGCGCAGGCCGGGTCAGTTGCCGCAGGCGCCGGCGTAGCGGCCCTCCATCGCAAAGGCGAAGGGGGAGTTCTGGGCTATTCCCTGTGAATCGATCTGAATCAGCCCGCGGCCTTCATATTTGATCGTGGTGCGGCCCGATCCGCCGCCGGTGCAGCGATACGATACCGTGACTTCGTTGGGCTCGTCCGAAACGACGAAGCGGTTGCACTGGGCGTCCTTGTGACCCAGCTGGAGCAGCTTGCGCGGGTCACGGATGCACAATTTGTCGGCGACATCGCTGCTGCCGCGTTCCTTCAGGTTCCACAGGCCCGGTTGCACCTTGCCCAGCATCGCAAGTTCGGGGCCCTGCGCGGGGACAGAGACCGACGCGAGGCCGATCGCCAGCGCGGGCACGGCAAACCATTTCAAACGGGGATGAAAGATCGTCATCAGGCGTAACCTTATCGTTGGCTCCCACCGTTCGGCACGGCAGGAACAGTCATGAGTTTGCGACCCGATACAGGTTTCTTGCCCCAGGCAATGGTTTCGCCTTACAGGCGAATCATGGCCAAATCACCCTGTAATTATGGCGGGTTTGCGGCCCGATATTGGACAAATCCGCTTTCGACCGCCTAGGCGGTGGCGGGCGGATCGATATGGAACGCGCGCGAGCAGAAGGCGCAATCGACCACGATCGTTCCGGTATCACCGACCATCTCGGCCTGTTCCTCGGGCGGAAAGCGACCGATCACATCGCGGATATGGTCGAGATTGCAGCGGCACCCCTTGACCAGCGGCACGCCGTCCTCGGCGCGAACCTCGTCTTCTTCATGGAACAGCCGCCACAGCAGGTCGCGCCCGTCGACCGTGGGGTCGAGCAGTTCCGAATGTGTCAGCGTACTCGAGAGGATCGAGACATGCTCCCACTCGGGATGGTCGAGCCGGACGTGCAGCCGCTCGCGGCCTTCCTCGCCCTCGGGCAGGTGCTGGACCAGATAGCCCGCGCTGCGGCATCCCGTCGCATCGCTTTCGATCGCGATGCGGATCATCGTGGGCACCTGTTCGGACTGGGTGAAATAGCTCTCGCACGCCTGCGACAGCGAATCACCGTCGAGCGGAACGATGCCCTGATAGCGGCCCTTGCCAAAGCTCTGGTCGAAGGTCATCGCGAGGTAACCCTTGCCGAACAGCGCGAACAGCGAGGGGTTGGCGCCCAGCCGGGCAAGCCGCTCGGCATCGAAGCGCACATGCCCGCGCAGCTCGCCGCCGCGATAATCGACCACCAGCAATTCGACGATGCCGCCTTCGGTCTGCGCCTGGATGGTGACCTGGCCGCCATCCTGCTTCATCAGCGATCCGATCAATGCCGCCAGCGTAATCGCCTCGGCCAGCACCAATTTGATGCAGGTGGGGTAATCATGCGCGGCAAGGATTTCGCGCAGCACGCTGTCGAGCCGTACGAAGCGGCCGCGCGCATCGCGGGCGGGCAGGGTGAAATGGACGAGGAGGGCTTCGACAGGTGAGGTCATGGGCCGCTATATGGTGTGGCAAAGGGTGCGCGTCAAACCCGGCGGCACTGCTGGCCTATGGAATCACACCTGCTGCGCCTTGGCGGCCTCGGTGGCCTCACCGGGCTCGCCCAGTTCGCCCTCCATCGCCGCGACGCTGGTCGCCACCGCAAGGTCGCCGGTGACGTTGATCACCGTACGCCACATGTCGAGAATGCGATCGAACGGCAGCAGGAAGCCGATGACGAGCGCGGTCTGATCGGGGGTGATGCCGATGACATCGAGCACCGCGGCCATCAGGAACAACGATGCCGAGGGAACCGATGCCGTACCGATCGAGACCAGCACCGTGGTCAGCGCGATCGTGGCATAGTCACCGATGGTGAGCGGCACGCCAAAAATCTGCGCGGCAAACACCGCAACCGCCGCGACATACAGCGCGGTACCATCCATGTTGATCGTTGCGCCCAGCGGAATCACCGAGGATGCGACCGCCGGGCGGATATGCAGGTCCTCCTCGGCGGCGGTGAGTGTCACGGGCAGGGTCGCTGCGCTCGAGCTGGTCGAAAATGCCAGCAACTGCGGCGCGCGTGCGGCAGCAAAAAAGGTCAAAGGCGAGCGGCTCGCGAAAAACCGGACCATCCCGCCATGGACCACGATCATGTGCGCAGCGCCGCCCAGATAGATCACCAGCACCAGCGAAAAAACCGAAACGAACGCCGAGACGCCCTCGCTCCCCATCACCGACGCGACCAGCGCAAACACGCCAATCGGTGCGACCTCCATCACGATATGCGTGACCTTGAGCATGGCTTCGGATCCGGCAGCGAACAGGCGGATGAGCGGTTTGGCCGTTTCGCCCGCCATCAGCAGCCCCGCGCCGAGCAACACGCCGAAGAAGATGATCGCGAGGATGTCGCCCGAGGCAAACGCCGCAAAGACATTCTCGGGCACGATCGCCATCAGGCGCTCGCCCAGCGGCACCGGCGCGGCCAGCGGTTCGGAATCAGCCGCAGCCTCGAGCGTCACGCCGCGCCCGGGCTGAAGGATCAGCGCGCCCGCCAGCCCGAACAGGATCGCGACGAATGTCGTCGCCATATAGAGGGCCATCGCTCTGAGTCCGATCGAGCCCAATTTGGCCGGCGCCGCCATCGACGCCACGCCCGAAACCAGGGTTACGAACACCAATGGCACGATCAGCATCCGGATCAGCCGGATGAACAGATCGCCGATCCATTGCAGCTGCGCAGCGGCAGGGCCGATCAGCCAGCCGGTCAGCGCACCCAGCGCGAGCGCGCCCAGAATGCGTTGCCACAGGGGAATGCCGAACCAGATCGATGCCAAGTTTTTCATAGGAACCATCAATACACGGACCGGCCGATGGTTCACCCCCTTCCGTAGAAATGGCGGCGGTTTGCCGCGCAGCGTTTATTCACCGGCTGCTTTTGTCAAAACTCTCGAACCTGCCGATCTACACGCGTACCAGGGAAGAATGGCGCGACAGCATTTTGGGAGGGCAACGTGAAAAGCATCAACATCATCGCCGCTTTACTGGCGCTGGCATTAGGAGCCGGGCCTGCAATCGCCACGCAAGACGCTGCACCCGATCACGCCGCGACGAGCTTTGCCGATTTGAAGCAACTGGTCGGCGTCTGGCGGCAGGTTGACAAGCCGCAATCGCCCTTGCGGATCCGGTTTTCATTGACGGCGGGCGGAACAGTGCTGGTCGAGGAGTGGTTGCGGGGCGATCAGCCGCATTCGATGACGGTTTACCACCGCGATGGGCCGGACCTGCTGGCGACGCATTACTGTCCGCAGGGCAATCAGCCGCGGCTGATAGCGGCCTTGCCGGTCAAGGGGGATCCTCTCCGGTTCAGCCTCCGCGATGCAACCGACCTCGATACAGCGCAGGAATCCCATCTGGTCCAATTGGCCTTTGTCTTCGCCGGTCCAGATCGGATAACCCGTGCCGAAACCTATCGGCAGGGCGGCACGGATGAAGAATCTGAATTGCAGCTTGTCCGGGAACAGCCGAGCGACGGTGGGAAAGGCCGGCTGCGATGATCAATCGCCGCGGCGTGTGCGTGCCGTTCTCCGGCGAACGAGGGTTGTTCCGATTCAACGGCATCAGCGCACTGCGACGTCAGCCTGAACCTGTTGCAGGCCCGTTGTTGACGACCGCCCGTTAACGCAGCGGCGTGCGCATGCCGCGCTCCGGCGAAAGCCGGAGTCCATGGGTCGGGTTGCACTGCGGTCGCGCTGAGTTCCGGCTTTCGCCGGAAAACGGTAGCGCGTGTTGGCAACCCTTGGCGCGAGGCCTTCGACAGGCTCAGGCTGAGGGGGAAGTGTCCGGACTGCCGCGAAAGAAGAAAAAAGCTGCCGATCTGCAAGCGACCCCATTGCAGACATTCGGTTGCGTCGCGATAAGTGCTCATGCCCTCCCCCAATGATCTCGACCAGCTTACCGGGATCGCCAGAGAGGCGTCGGCACAGGAAGAATGGCGACCCTTGGCCTCATACTTCGAGAACCGAGGTAAGGGCCTCCGAGCAGACGCGCTCACCGCGTTGACTGCGTTCCTCGCCGAGGCAGCTGGATGGCCATTCGATAAGCGCCTTGGGTTGACGCGCTGGCTCGTGGATCGACGCTGGGAGGCGATCAATGACCCTCTACTTCTACCGCAGCCGCTCCTGACTGAGCTGGTCAGCCCAACCCTGTGGGAGTGGGTAAAGCTAGAGCCGTCATCCGCAGAGGCTCATTTCCTCACAGCAATGATAGCTGTTTCTCCTTCTGACAGCATCTTCGCGCACAGGCCCTTCCACCTCCGGCGGGCCGTGGCTTTAGATCTCGCGCATGATGAAGCTAGGTTGGCTCTTTTCGATTGGCTGACTTCCGACGCTGAATACAATCAACATGAAATCCCATGGGGCTACCTCGGCGATCCCGAGGCAGACCTTGCTGAACTACGGGAAGCCAAGGCTGTGGCCGACAGAGTCACCGATCCTGTCCGGCGGGTGAAAAGACTGGCCGAGGTGAGTCGCCTTCGCAAAATTGCATCGTCTTGGCTCGCGTTTCGGCAAAGCGGGCAGTCAGACTTCGGCGAATGGTGTGCTGAACACGGAATTGACCTCGGCTATACGGAGTAGCTTAATGTCAGCTTTCGACCCATAGCGGACGTTAGCTCTGATCAGTACATAACGGAATGGAGGTAGCCCCGTAACTGATGAAGGTGCGCGCCCCAGTGGGTCTGATAGCCGAAGCGAAACTCCCACATGGCACCGTTCACTGCGCCATTCTCGACAAGCAGTAGGACGCTAGATAAATCTAGGGCGATGTCGGCAAGATCGTCAATTGCATCGCCCAGCATCACTTCCTGATCCATCCCTTGAATGGGATCGACGACTGCATAGAGTCCGAGTTCCGGGAATGAAGCTGACGCGCGCGCAGCCAGTGGTTCGTAAGGAACCGATGGTGAAGCGACTACCGTATCTGGTTCTATATCAGGCACAGGATGATATTCTACCACAAGGCAGTCGAGCGCCTCACACAGATTAGCAAGCCGCTGGATTTCGCTCTCCGGCTCCTCTTTCAAAAACGCCAAGTATGCATTGATTGCAGAGACCATCGAGGCTGTAGTTGGATGCGCCATAGGTAAGTTTCGCGCATCGTTCCGGTTAGCGCAATGACGGGAATCCACCCAGTTTAAGCCGTTCCGCCACCATGCTTTATCGCCTGGAAGCAGCCATTTGTTCACCGCAAAAAGGCCAATGCAGCAGTTTGCGTGAATTCCTATCCCGTATACCGCCCCGCCGTCTCCCTGATAAGTGCGATCATGTTCGGGATGCCCTGGGTGCGGTTGGAGGAGAGCTGGTTCTTGAGATCGAACGGGGCGAGCGCGCCCTCGATATCCGCGTTCGCGACCTCCGCCGGTGCCTTGTCCTGTACGCTGAGCAACACCAGAGCGATGATGCCCTTGGTGATGGCGGCGTTGCTGTCGGCGAGGAAGTGGAGGCGGGCGTCGTCCTGCGTGGTGGGGTAGACCCAGACCGAGGCGGAGCAGCCGCGGACCAAGGTCGCGTCGGTCTTGAGCGCATCGGGCATCGGGTCGAGCGTGCGGCCCAGATCGATGATCAGCCGGTAACGGTCATCAGCGTCGAGGAATTCATATTCTTCGGCCAGATCGGCCAGCTTTGGCGTGGGAGTTGTCATGCAGGGCAGATAGGGTTGCGGCGGGGCAAAGTCACCCCGCCGCGCGCTTCAATATCGCTTAAAGCTCAACCCCGGCGGCGATGGCTTCCAGCTTGCGGATGCGTTCCTTGAGATCGGCGATCTCGATCCGCGAATGGGTCGAGGGCGATCCGCCGTCGTTGATCGAGTGGCTGTGCGTTTCCATTTCGTGGCGCTTGAACGCCAGCCAGTCGCGCCAGCCGCGCAACGCGGTGGAAGACAGCAAGGCAATGCCGAGCAGCGCAGCGGTTGCCATCGTCAGATAGAAATAGGCGCTTTCCATGATCGTACCCTTTACGGCCCCCGCCGCCCGGTTGATGGTTCGCGCGCCGCCTCAGCGGTCGCGCAGTTTCTCGATTTCAAGGCTGAGGTCATTGGTCTGGCGCTGATCGGTGATCACGCGCTCGAGCACCTGCACCCGCTCCTTGAGCGCGCGGACATCCTCGCGCAGACGGGCGGCTTCGGCGGTGTCGGCAGGCCTGGCCAGCCGCTCGTTGCCATCCTCGTCCTCCAGGATGCCGTGCTGGGCCTTGTACCGGGCCTTGAGCACGGTTGCGGCCATGACCATGAACACAATCGCCACGACCATTGAAAACGGATTATCGAACATGGTGTCTGTCCTTCAGCTCAGTTGTTTGGTGCGCAGATCCTCGATCTGCTGCGAAAGGTCGTCGCGGCTGCGGCCATCGGTGATGATGCGCTCCAGCGTGCGGACTCGTTCTTCCAGGCGGTCGTTCACCGGCGGGCGTTCCATCGCGCGGGCTTTTGCGATGTCCAGTTCCAGCTGCAGCGTCTTGCGCTTGTGGGTCGTCCAGATCGCCAGACCGCCCACCGCGAACGGTGCAATGGGGATGAGAGCGTAGATAAAGCCGAAGTCGAACATGCCATTTACCCCAGGAGCTAGTGTTTCAGTTTGCCGGCTTGTCGCGCAGCGCCTCGATCTCGTGGGTCAGCCGGTGCGCGTCATCGGTAACGATGCGCTCGACATTGCCCAGCCGGTCCTTGATCGATCCCAGTTCGGCGCGTAGCTGCGCGTTTTCCTGGGTGATCAGCTTGATCCGCTCGATCGATTCCTGATCGGTCTTGGGATAGACCGGCTTGCCCCAGCTGTTTTCCAGCGGATAGCCGTTTCTGATCCGCATCCAGGTCGTGAGAACCCAACCGACAGTGATTGCTATGAACGGCAGTGCCAGTGCCGGAGCAATTGCTTCGATGATGGCAAGTTTGTCCATTATGCGCGGTCCTTCTGTACTCTCAGCCGCTCAATCTCATCAGACAGCCGACTGCTCGAACTGTTGGCGTCGGTCGCGATGCGCTCCAGCACTGCGATCCGTTCTTCCAGCCGCCCGATCTTTCCCGTCAATTGCTCGTTTTCGGATGTAAGCAGCGACAGTTTTCGATCAGCGTCTGGATCGCTTCGTTCAATGACTTTGCCGGTCCACTGATCTTCGAGCGGATAGCCATGCTTGGCGCGGATCCAGGTGGTGAACACCCAGGCGCCCATCGACAGCATGACAATCGCGATAATAAACCCTGGTCCACCCCAGCTCATGATACTCTCCTGAAACCTTGTGTAGCGTCGTTGCGATCAGCGCAGGCTTTCGATCTCGTCGGCCAGCCGCGTGTTCTTTGCGGTGTAGAACAGCTCGACATCAGCCAGGCGGCGATCGATCTCGCGGAACCGCGCCTTAACGTCGCGGGCGGTGCGGGTTGGTGACTGGCGCACGCCCTGCCAGAACTTCTGGTCCTGATCGTCGGTGTAGAGGTGCGCCGGCTTCTTTTCGGCCAGGAAGCCCATTGCGAGATAGCCCATGAAGGCCCAGCCGGTCATCAGCGTCAGCAGGATCGCGGCCACCCGGATCCAGACAACGTCGATCCCGGTGTAGTCGGCGACACCGGCGCACACGCCCATGAACTTGCCATTCTGCTTGTCGCGGTAGAACTTGGTCTTGCGCGGTGCAGGTGCGTTGTATCCATATTTGTCCAGCCGGCTCATTTTCTTGCCCTTTCCTTCATCAGGCGCTCAACCTGTTCCAGGCCATAGTCGTCCTGGTCATCCGAGCTGGTTAGTCGCGCCGGGCGCCAGTCGGGGTTGTCGGCGGAAATGATCCGCTCGACGGTTTCCATGCGATCGTCGAGGCGACGGGCCATGGCGTGCAGCTCTTCCAACAGGTGCTCGTCGGAGGTCGTCAGTGTGGCCATAGTCTTCCACTTGGTGATGTAGTGAAAAACGATCCAAGGCAGGCCGATCAGGAATGCGGGGATGGCTACCAGCGGGACTACGATGTCTTCCATCGCGTCAGCCCTCCTTCTTCATGGCGCGTTTCATCGCCTCGAGTTCCTCGTCGACCTTGTCCGATCCTGCCAGAGCGGCGAATTCGTCGTCGAGGCTGCGCTGGCCCAGCGCCTTGCGCTCGCCGCGTTCATCCTCGGCCATGCCCAGCGCATCGGCGCGGCCCTCGGCCATGTCGACGCGGCGCTCGAGCAGGTCGAAGCGGCTGAACGCCTCGCGGACCTTGTCGCCATTGTACATCGTACGCAACTTGACGCGGTTTTCGGCGCTTTCCAGCCTGCTCATGATGTTGTTCTGGCGCATCCGCGCTTCGCGCAACTTGGCCTGCAGCTTGGCGATGTCCTGCTCAGAAGCGCGCAGCGCGTCATCGAGCACATTGATTTCTACATTGAGCTGGTCGGCCATATCGGCGGCTTTCTTCTTTTCGAGCAAGGCGGCGCGGGCAAGGTCTTCGCGGTCCTTCGACAGCGCCAGTTCGGCCTTGTCGGTCCAGTCGGCCTGCAGCTGCTCGAGCTTGTTCACATGCCGCTTCATTTCCTTCTGGTCGGCAATGGTGCGTGCGGCAGAGGCGCGGACTTCGACCAGGGTTTCTTCCATCTCGAGGATGATCATGCGGATCATCTTCGCCGGGTCTTCGGCCTTGTCGAGCAGCTCGGTAACATTTGCGGCAATGATGTCGCGGGTTCGAGAGAAAATTCCCATGGCGAAAACTCCGTTCGTTAAGGTCGGGCAGACCGGATCCTGATCTACCTTACCCCCTTTTGCGTGTGTGTTGAAAGAGGCTGGCCGGGACGGGGCAAGGGGGGGTAAGCGTCCCGGCCAGATCCGTCAGGCAAGATACCGGACGGAAACCATGTTGCCGGCATCCGACCCGTTGCGGGCGGGCGAGGCGGCTGCCTCGATGCTGGCGAAAGCGGTGACGAACAGCGTGGTGACGAGCATCAGCGCAGCGACCGTGGTGACCAGGGTGGACTTGAAGACGCTGTCTTCCTGTGTCGTCTGATCGTTGGATTGGTTCGCGTAACGCACTTGCTTTCTCCCTTGTACCGCTGTGTGTCGGTGTTGCCAGAAGCTTTGCAGGGGGCGTGCCAATTTGAAAAAACCTCGAATATTCCGATGTTTTTCACAAAATTGATCTGCGCGCAGTTGGTTTGGATTGCCATGAGTTGGGATTTTGCACTATCTCTTGGGCCATGCAGAGGGGCAGCCAGTTCATCGGGGAATCAGGGGCGTTTCTGGACGCGGTCGAACGCGCCAGCCGCGCGGCCATGCTCAACCGTCCGGTGCTGGTCATCGGCGAGCGCGGGACCGGCAAGGAACTGATCGCCGAGCGCCTCCACCGCCTGTCCTCGCGCTGGGACGGGCCGCTGATCACCTTGAACTGCGCAGCGCTTCCCGAGACATTGATCGAGGCCGAACTGTTCGGGCACGAGGCAGGCGCCTTCACCGGCGCGACCCGCGCGCGGCAGGGCCGGTTCGAGGAGGCCGATGGCGGCACCTTGTTCCTCGACGAACTCGCGACCTTGAGCTCGGCTGCGCAGGAGCGGCTACTGCGCGCGGTCGAATATGGCGAGATCACCCGCATTGGTTCCTCGCGCGCGATCAAGGTCGATGTCCGCATTGTCGCGGCGACCAACGAGCATCTCCCCGAACTGGTCGATCAGGGCCGCTTCCGTGCTGATCTTCTCGACCGGCTGTCGTTCGAGGTGGTGACCCTGCCGCCGTTGCGGGTCCGCGAGGGCGACGTGATGGTGCTGGCCGACTTCTTCGGGCGGCGGATGGCAGCCGAGCTCGACTGGTCCGATTGGCCCGGTTTCGGTGCGATGGCGACCGACGCGATGAAACGGCACAGCTGGCCTGGCAATGTCCGCGAACTGCGCAACGTTGTCGAACGCGCGGTCTATCGCTGGGACGACCCTGAGCGGCCGGTCGATCACATCGTGTTCGATCCGTTCGAATCGCCGTGGAAGCCGCAACCGAGCAAGCGCAAGGCGAGCGCCGGTGCCTCGCCGTGCGACGAGGTGATCGATGCCGCGCTCGAGGATTCGCAGGTGCGCGCCGCGGTCGGCCAGACGGTCAATTTCGACGATGTCGACGATCTTCGCTCCGCGGTCGATGCACACGAAAAACGCATCCTCCAGGCCGCGCTCGCTCGCCACCGCTACAACCAGCGCCAGACCGCCAAGGCGCTCGGCCTGAGCTACGACCAATTGCGCCACTGTTTGAAGAAGCACGACCTGTTGGGTTAGGAGATGCTTGCGATGCTCAGCTCAATTGTGAAGACGGCATTTGCGGTGGCGCTGCTGGTCGGCGGGGCAAGTGGTGCACAGGCCAAGGCCGACAAGAAGGACGTCGAAGCTACGCGCGCTGCCGAGCGAACAGGCGCTATGCTTTTTGCCTATGATCAGGCTGCGTGGCACGGCACCGACAAGTTCATGACGGACGTGGCTTCATCGGTGCCCGCATCGGTGCGGGGATACATTGTTTTGCCCGAGTCTGGCGGCAGGCTGCGGGTTGTCTTCTATGCGGATAAGGATGGCCTCCTGGTCGCTTTCCGGTCCTATAGAGTCGCAGGTGGTCGTTCGGTGCGTGCCTTGCCTGCCGAATCCGGGGTTCCGTTGGATGCAACGGGTGTGCGCATGGTAGCTGCTCGTGAGGCAGCGCTGGCTTATGTGAAAGACAATGCGCTGCCGCTGTGTGCGACCGCTGCGCCGAACATGGTTGTTTTCCCCCCGAACCAGAATGATCAAGTTGTCGTCTACGTAATGACGCCGCAGATTGAAAATGGCCGGATCCCTATGGGAGGACATTACCGGTTCGAATTCGATTCCGAGAACAGGTTGCTATCGCATCGGAAATTTTCGGAGGGGTGTCGGGTGATGAAGACGTCAATGGAAGGGCTGGGCTTGGCGATCCTAAGCCATCCCCTTGACGGCCATCCCACTGAAATACACGGCTTCCTCAGCCGAATGACGCCATTTCCTATCACCGTCGGCCTTGCCAATCGCGATGTCTGGATCGCCAGCAAAGGCAAGTTTGAATACGCTGGGCGCTTGAAGCCGGAATGAGCAACCGAAAATCGCTGGACGCGCGAACGATGGGCTGAAAGGGGAAGCCGATGAAGCTTGCCCATTTCAATCCCGCCGATTTCCTTGCCACCCACTGGCAGCGTGCACCGCTGCTGATCCGCAATCCGTGGGATGACTGGGCGTGCCCGGTCGAGGCCGATGAACTTGCGGGGTTGGCCTGCGAACCGCAGGTCGAAGCGCGCCTGATCGAGCAGACCGCTGATGCCGACTGGACGGTCGAGCATGGGCCGCTGGCGGAAGACCGCTTTGCCACGCTTGGAAAAACCCCTTGGACGCTGCTGGTGCAGGCGGTCGATCACCATATGCCGCAGGTTGCAGCGCTGCTGGCGCAATTCCGCTTCGTGCCCAACTGGCGGGTCGATGACGTGATGGTCAGCTTTGCCAGCGATGGCGGCGGGGTGGGGCCGCATTTCGACCAGTATGACGTGTTCCTGATCCAGGGGCAGGGGCGCAGGCGCTGGCAGATCGGTTCGCACTGCGGCGAAACGAGCCCACTGCTGCCGCATGGCGATCTCAAGCTGCTGCGCGACTTTTCGCCGACGCAGGAGTGGGTGCTGGAGCCCGGCGACATGCTCTATGTCCCGCCGGGCGTGTCGCACAACGGCATCGCGCTTGGCGATGATTGCATGACGCTGTCGATCGGCTTTCGCGCACCGTCGCGTGCCGAGCTGATCGGCGACTGGAGCGACCATCTGCTCGAGGACATGAGCGACGACGACCGCTTTGCCGACCCGGGCCTCGCGCTGCAGGCCAACCCCGGCGAGATCGGCGCGGAGGCCTTGGCGCAGCTGCGCCAGATGATGATCGAGGCGCTGGGTGATGAACAGCGCTTCGCGCGATGGTTCGGCGCGTACAGCAGCACCCGCAAATATCCCGATGTCGACTGGCGTCCCGAAGAGCCGCTGAGACTTGCCGAGATCCGCGAGGCGATCGAACAGGGGATGGAGCTTCAGCGCAACCCCGCGAGCCGCTTTGCCTTCGTGCGCGAGGGCGGGGAAGCGCTGGTGCTGTTCGTCGATGGCGAGACGTTCGAGTGCAGCGCGGAGACCTCGGCGCTGGGCGAGACGATTTGTGCCAACGACACCGTCAGGATCGAAGCCGCCACCGATGCTGCATGCGATTTGCTGCAGTCTTTGTGCAATATGGGCAGCGTCGCATTTGTCAGTGACGACGACGAGGACGACGCAGACTATGAGGATGACGAAGGCTGATCAGGCCGCATCCACCGCGCGCCAGGTGCCCGGTTCGATGCCCTGCAACGACCATGGCCCGACCGCCTGACGTACCAGCCGCAAGGTCGGGAAGCCGACCGCAGCGGTCATCCGGCGCACCTGCCGATTGCGGCCCTCGCGGATCGTCAGGTTGATCCAGCCATCGGTCACGGTCTTGCGGAAACGCACCGGCGGATCGCGCGGCCAAAGATCGGGGTCGGCGATGCGCTCGGCCTCGGCGGGGCGGGTCATCCCATCTTTCAACTGCACGCCTTTGCGCAGCGCCGCGAGCGCCTCATCGGTGATCGTCCCTTCGACCTGCACCAGATAGGTTTTGGCCATCTTGAATTTCGGATCGGCGATGCGCGCCTGCAACCGGCCATCGGCGGTGAGCAGCACCAGCCCTTCGCTGTCATGGTCCAGCCGCCCGGCAGGATACACGCCTGGAACGTCGATAAAGTCCGCCAGGGTCGTTCGGTCGCCATCCCTGCTGAACTGGCAGATGACGCCATAGGGTTTGTTGAACAGGATGAGCTGGGACAAGGGCAAGCGACTTTCTGCGCTGGATGGGTGGCATATTGGTGCAAGGCTTGGCACAGGGGAGCATCACACAACAAACACAATCGAGAGAGGCTTCTTCCATGACCCTTCCCCAAAGCTATCTGCAGATGATCTCCACTGTCAGCGCCGAAGGCCAGCTGACCATGGAGCTGGTCGAAAAGCCCATGCCGACGCCCGGTCCCGACGAGGTCGTGATCCGCGTCGAGGCGACACCGATCAACCCGTCCGACCAGGGCGTGATGTTCGGCTGGGCCAGCATGGGTGGCGCCACGACATCGGGCAGCGGCGCCCACACCAAGCTGACCGCGCCGGTTTCGCCGCAGGGGATGGGCGTGATGAAGGCACGCATCGGTCAGCCTTTGCCGGTCGGCAACGAAGGTGCAGGCACGGTCGTCGCCGCCGGATCGGGCGAATATGCGCAGAGCCTGATGGGCAGGGTCGTCGCAGTGATGGGGGGCGGCATGTATGCGCAGTACCGTATGGCGCCTGCGATGATGTGTCTGCCGCTGCAGGACGGCCACACCGCGCGCGATGGCGCATCGTGCTTCGTCAACCCGCTGACCGCGCTGTCGATGGTCGAAACGATGCGGATGGAAGGCCACACCGCGCTGGTTCACACCGCTGCTGCCTCGAACCTTGGCCAGATGCTCAACCGCATCTGCCAGGCCGATGGTGTCGAGCTGGTCAACATCGTGCGAAAGCCCGAACAGGCCGAATTGCTGCGCGGCATGGGCGCGCAGTACGTCGTCGATTCGAGCAGCGACAGCTTCATGGCGGACCTCACCAATGCGATCCACGCCACCGGCGCGACCTTGGCGTTCGATGCCACCGGCGGCGGCAACCTCGCCTCGACGATCCTGAGCGCGATGGAAGCAGCCGCAGCGCGCACGCCCGGCGCCTACAGCATCTATGGTTCGGTCAAGCACAAGCAGGTCTATCTGTATGGCGGGCTCGACACCTCGGCGACGACGCTCAACCGCGGCTATGGCATGGCCTGGGGCGTCGGCGGCTGGCTGCTGCCCAACTTCCTCGCCAAGGCCGGCGGAGATGTCGCGACGCGGCTTCGCGCGCGGGTGGCGGCTGAACTGAAGACGACCTTTGCCAGCCACTACACCGACGAGCTCTCGCTCGAACAGGCGCTGCAGGCCGATGTCGTCGCGCGGTACAATGCCAAGACCACGGGCGAGAAGTTCCTGATCTGCCCGCAGAAGTAAGCGGTGGGCGGCGGCGGACAGGGGAGCTTCCGTTCTCCGCCGCCCCGTCATTCCCGCGAACGCGGGAATGCTGCTTTTTCGCTGCCGTAACCGCAATAGCGGGACCCCCGCGTGCGCGGGGGTGACGAAACTGGAAGTGCAATCAAATCTGGCTGGCATGCAATCTCGTTCAAGAAACCATGCTATAACATGAACGATCTTTCCAGAAATTGTTCAGCCAGTCTCCCTTAAACATGAACACAACGGATGGCGAATCGGCGCTGTCCCGGTCTCTAGGGAGACAGATTATGAAGAAGTTTCTTATTGCTGCTGCCGCCGCCGGTGCAGTGACCCTTTCCGCAGCGCCCGCTATGGCCGCTCCGATGACCCATGCTGCAGCCCCCAGCGCTGCAGCTGCTTATGGCCTGACCCACGAAGCGCCATCCGCGCACCAGTATCGTCGCGGTTACGACAATGACTTCCAGCGTCGCGGCTATGGCAACAACGGCTACAATGATCGCGGTGGTCGCTTCAATGACCGCTTTGACGACCGTTACGACCGTCGCGCGGTGCGCGGCTGGAATGGCCAGTCCTGGCGCGGCAATGATGGCCGCACCTACTGTCGCCGTGACAATGGCACCACCGGTCTGCTGATCGGCGGCGCGGTAGGCGCTCTGGCCGGCAACGAGATCGCAGGACGCGGTGACCGCACCGTCGGCGCGATCATTGGCGGGATTGGCGGCGCGCTGCTCGGCCGGACGATCGATCGCGGCGGCAACAACGGCTACAGTTGCCGCTAACACCTTTTCGCCCGCCCTCTTTTCCATCGAGAGAGCGAGGTGAATGGGGAGACCCCTCTCCGCCGTAAAGCGGGGAGGGGTTTTGCGTTTTGGGGGCACGACTTGCCAATGCGCGCCGCGCTGCCTATCCCCGGCTGCTGAAAAACAGGTGGGAGGACGCGGCATGATCAACGGACCGATATTGGTGACCCAGCGGCTGATCCTGCGTCCGCCGGGGCCCGAGGATTTCGAGGCGTGGGCCAAGTTCTCCGCCGACGAAGAGACGATGCGCTATCTGGGCGGGGTGCAGCCGCGCGCGGTTGCCTGGCGCGGCCTATGTTCGATGGCAGGCGCGTGGCATATTCACGGCTTTGCGATGTTCTCGCTGATCACACGCGATACCGGCGAATGGATCGGGCGGATCGGTCCATGGCAGCCCGAGGGCTGGCCCGGTACCGAGGTGGGCTGGGGCGTGCTCAGCAGCCATGCTGGCAAGGGCTATGCGCTCGAAGCGGCTGTCGCGACGATCGATTATGCGTTCGATCTGCTCGGCTGGGACAATGTCATCCACACCATCGATCCGGAGAACAGCGCCTCGATCGCGCTGGCCGAGCGACTGGGATCGCGCAATCAGGGTCCGACACGGCTGCCCGAACCGTATCACGAGTTTCCGGTGGATTGTTATGGCCAGACGAAGAGTGAATGGCAGGAAAACCGCAAGAAATTTGTCCGATACTGAAACGGCTTGCCAGCAATTCCCGAAATAGGACAGAACGGCACCTGAAACCGGCAGAGTTAACCCTCTTTTGCCGGGACAGCCTTGCGCAACCGCAGGCATGGCTAACAGAATGCTAAGAGCCTTGTCCTAGACCGACAGGCATCCGTTAGATGATGAGGATCTCCGCCATGGCACACCGTTCGTTCGCGATGTCGCGCAATCTGCTGGCACTGGGCGCAGCTACTCTGGTGCTCGCCGCCTGCCAGAAGACCGACGATAGCGCCGCACAGGATGAGGATGCAGCCCTGCTCGCCGACGCTGCCGACCCGGCGATGAAGGGCGCGCTGGAAGATCAGATCCTGGTCGATCCCAATCTGGTCGACAAATCGAACCGCAACGCTGTGCTCGCCGAAGGCAGCGATGGATCGGTTCCGTCCGCAGGCGTCCCCAAGGGCCAGCTTGCCGCCGTGGAAAAGGCAGCCGCCGCCGCGATCGGCCCGCGCGGCCTGATGAAGGCGCCCCAGCCCAAAAAGGTTGCCGCCGAAGAGTGCAAGGACTGCAACCAGGGCAGCACGCTCGGGGCCAAGGCCGCGCAGCAAACCGGCGTGTGCGATGGCAAGCTTGATTATGCGATGGGCTGGGCCAACCGGATGCCCGCCGATTTCGCGGTCTACCCGCGTGCCAATGTGAAAGAGGCCGCAGGCGTCGACAAGGGCCAGTGCAACATCCGCGTGGTCAACTTCACAACGCCCGCCGCGCTCAAGAACGTTGTCGATTTCTACTACACCAAGGCCCGGCGTGGCGGTTATTCCGCCGAATACCAGTTGCGCGGTGCCGACCATGTGCTGGGCGGCACCAAGGGCGAACAGGCGTTTGTGCTGTTCTTGAAGCCAATGGCCAATGGCGGGACGGAAGTGGATATCGTGGCCAACGGCGGGCGTTGATTTCCGCTAGGCTCAGCTAACATTCTCAAACCCCTTCGTCATTCCCGCGCAGGCGGGAATCCCGCTTTCTCCTCGCCCTAAGCGCAAAAGCGGGACCCCCGCGTGCGCGGGGGTGACGAACAAGTTTTTCGGTCGTCGGTCTGTTCTCACCGGAGAACGGCTAGTCAGGATCGGGAAAGTCGGCTCCACCCATCCTGGGCATTTCCTTGATGTAGATATCGCGCTGCGGGAATGGGATTTCCACGCCGTGTTCCTTGAAAAGAATCCACACCCGCATCAGCACGTCTCCGCGGATGTTGCCCATGCCGCCTTCGGGATCCGAGATCCAGGCGCGGATTTCCCAGTTGACCGAATTGTCGCCAAAGTCGGTCATCCAGATGCGCGGAGCGGGGTCCTTGAGAACCCGGGGCGCCTCGGCCACGGCCTTGTGCAGCAGCGCTTCAACCTGCTGCATGTCGCTGGTATAGGCGACGCCGATCGGAATCCGCATCCGGACGTTGCGGTCGGAATACGACCAGTTTTCCACCGCCGTTGTCATCAAATCCTCGTTCGGGATCAGATGCTCCTTGCCGTCGCGGGTGATGACAGAAACCGCACGCACGCCGATCTTGTTCACCCAGCCGAAACTGTCCTTCACTGCAATGACATCGCCGGGCTTGATCGACCGGTCGAGCAGCAAGATGATCCCGGCAAACAGGTTGCCGATCGTCTTCTGGAGGCCAAAGCCAACCGCCAGGCCAAAGGCACCCGAAAAGAAGCTGAGTGCGGTGAGGTCGATCCCAAGCGCATCGGTGCCGACGAAGAACGCGACGACGATGACGATGACGCCCGCGATCTTCTGACCCAGCAGTTTCTGCGTCGGATCCAGCCCGTCGCTGCTGCCGATGACGTGCCCGGCGATGCGGTTGACCACCCGCGCTGCGGTGTAGAGCACCAGCACCGTCACCGAGATCGTCACAACCCACAGCAGCGAGAAGCGCTTCTCGCCCAGGTTGAAGCCCACCCGGTCCATCGCGATGGTGATCGGGTCGAGCCCGCCGAACATGCTGGCGAGAATCGAGATCAACGTCGCCAGCCCGAGGAACGTGCCCAGCCAGTCGGGCATTCGCACCCCGCGCACCAGATCGTTGACGAACAGCGCGAGCGCAATCGCCAGCGTCAGGCCAAAGATGACCGAGGCGATAAGGCTCCATTCGTAGAGGTTCAGCGCCATGCCGATCAGCATGGCGGTGGTGAAACGGCGGACCATGTCGCGAATGCGGCGGCGCGCGATCGGGCTTTCATAGCCAGCGCGCCGTTCCCAGATCGCTGCAAGACGCAGATAGACCAGGCGGCTGAGCCCCCAGCCCAAGATTAGCGCGGTGGTGGCGATCAGTCCGGCGAGAATGCCTTCGATGTATTGCAGGTCATCGGGGCGACGTATCCAGCCCCAGCGCAAAAAAGCCGTCGTGATCGCTTCGTTCATGGCGTCATGGTAAAGGCTGCCAGCCCCTTGGCAAGGTCGGCAATCAGGTCGGCAGGGTCTTCGAGCCCGATGTGCAGCCGCACGACCAACGCGTTGTCATCGCCGGTGGGTGGCCAGGATGTTGCGCTGCGGCACCGGGCGGGGTCCACCGGGATACACAGACTTTCGAACCCGCCCCAGCTATAGCCGATGCCGAACAGCGAAAGCGTATCGATCAAGGCCGCGCGGGCCGCATCGCTGCCGCCCTTGAGCACGAACGAGAACAGCCCGGTCGATCCGGTGAAATCCCGCTGCCAAAGGTCGTGGCCGGGGCACGATGGCAGGGCGGGATGCAGGACGCGCGCGACCTGAGGCTGCTCGGCCAGCCAGTGCGCGATCTGCAAGGCCGATGCCTGATGCTGGCGCAGCCGCACATCAAGCGTGCGCAGCCCGCGCAGCGCCAGCCAGGCGTCATCGGGCGAAACGACCGTGCCCAGCGCCTGCGCGGTCTGCCGCAGCCGGGGATAGAAGCGCTCGGTGGTGGTGACCGATCCGAGCATGACATCGGAATGGCCGACAATGTACTTGGTGCACGCGATGATGCTCATGTCCGCACCCAATGCCAGCGCGGGCATGAAATGGCCGGTCGCCCAGGTGTTATCGATCAACAGCACGATATCCGGCCTGGCGGCGCGTGCCGCTTGGCAGATCGCGGGGACGTCCTGTACCTCGAAGGTCAGGCTGCCGGGGCTCTCCATCAGGATCGCACGGGTACGATCGCAGATCAGGTCGGCGATTCCCGCGCCGACGGTCGGATCATAATAGCGGGTCTCGATCCCGAAGCGCTTGAGGAAGCCATCGGCAAACCCGCGCGAGGGATCATAGGCGCTGTCGGTCATCAGCAGCACATCGCCGGGCGAGAGCACGCTCAGCAGCGCGCCGGTGATCGCCGCGACTCCCGAAGGGTACAGCATCGTGCCGTGGCCGCCCGGCTCCAGCGCGGTCAGCGCCTCGGCGAGCGCCCATTGCGTCGGCGATCCGCGGCGACCGTAGAAAAAGCGCCCGTCTTCATTGGTTTGCGGGCCGGACTTGAGAGCAGCTGCATTCGGATAAAGGTGCGTGCTCGCGCGCCACACTGGCGGGTTGACCACCGCGCCTGGCTGAGCCGCCGTTCCCGTCCATTCCGCGCGACGGCCGCCGGTGACGAGCCGGGTCGCGGGCGATTGCGGATCGGTGGGCTTGGGCATGGTATACCTCCGCCCTCTCCCCTTGCGGGAGAGGGCAACGAGACTTGGTCCGCTTGCGCGGGCCTAGTCGCAGTGGGAGAGGGGGGCGGCCCTCTCCAACGTCGCCTAGGCAGCGAGCTGCCAAGGCTTTGATATCCTCTCCCGTAAAGGGAGAGGATGATTATGTGTCAACCCAAAGCCTTGGGGGTATCAGCGTCGGCACCCCATTCGCTCCAGCTGCCATCGTACAGCGCAACATCGGTCTTGCCGAGCAGGTGCGCGCCGAAGGCGAGCACGCTGGCGGTCATTCCCGATCCACAGGTGGTGACGACAGGCTTTTCGATATCGACACCGGCGGCTTCGAAAGCGGACTTGAGCGCATCGCCGGTCTTCCAGGTGCCATCGGCGTTGAACAGGGTGCTGTGCGGAAGGTTGACCGCGCCAGGGATGTGGCCCGCAGCGATGCCTGGGCGCGGATCTTCCTCGGCGCCGGTGAAGCGCGCGGCCGGGCGGGCATCGACGACCTGTTCGGCCTTGCTGTGCAGGTTGCTCAGCATGTCGGCCTTGGTGCGGACGTTCTTCTTGTCTTCCCAGACGGTAAAATGACGGTGACGCAGCGTTTCCTTGCCGGTCTTGATCGGACGGCTTTCAGCCTTCCACTTGGCGATGCCGCCATCGAGAATGGCAACGGCATGCGCGCCGAACATGGTCAGCATGAACCACGCGCGGGCTGAGGATTTCAGCGGGCTGTCATCATACAGCACGATGCGGCTGCCATCGCCGAGGCCCAGCGACTGCATGCGGCTGGCAAACTTTTCCGCAGGCGGCAGCGTGTTGTCAATGGCCGCGTTGCTGTCCACCAGCTCGGCCAGATCCATGAAGACAGCGCCAGGAATGTGGCCCGCTTCGTACTCGGCAAGCGCACTGCGACCGGTTTCGGGCAGGAACTTGGACGCATCAACGATGCGAAGATCAGAGGCGCCCATTTCGTTGGCGAGCCATTCGGTTGATACCAGCGAATCCATGTAAGTGTCTCCCTCTGCGAATATGCGCCCTTTGAGGCTTTTTCCCGGCTTTTTAGACGGGAAACCCGGCTGGTTGCTCAGCCGGGATGCCGTGTTTTTGTTGCGCTGCACCATCAACATTATCGTGTCGGGCAAGGCGCGTCGAGTCGCTACCGGAGCGCTTCGCCAGTTTTTTTGCATATGTTGCAATTGGGTGCGTTGTCGGTGGCGGTTTGGTACGCGCCTAGATAGGAACCGGGTTCACATCGAACAGGAGCCTTCCCGCCATGCGTATCTTGCTAACCAATGATGATGGCGTGAACGCGCCCGGGCTCGAAGTGCTGGTGAAGATTGCCGCCGCATTGTCCGATGATGTGTGGATCGTTGCGCCGTCCGAGGAGCAATCGGGTGCAGGGCATTCGCTCACGCTTACCCGGCCGCTACGGGTGCACACCCATGGCCCCAAGCATTATTCGGTGACCGGCACCCCCACCGATGCGGTGATGATGGCGGTGGCGCGGCTGATGCAGGAAACGCCGCCCGACCTGATCCTGTCCGGGGTCAACCGGGGAGCCAATCTGGGCGAGGATGTCACCTATTCGGGTACGGTCTCGGCCGCGATGGAGGGTGCGTTGGCGGGGATCCCGTCTATTGCGCTCAGCCAGGTCTATGCCCGCGAGGGCGCGGGGCTCGATGTGTCGTTCGATGCCGCCGCAGCGTGGGGCGAGAAGGTGCTGCGTCCGATCATTGACCAGCCAATGCCGCAGCGCACGCTGATCAACATCAATTTTCCTGCGTTGCCGGCAGATCAGGTGCGCGGCGTGCGCGTCGTTGCTCAGGGCTTTCGCGATTACGGAAGGCTCAAGATCGTCACCAACACCGATCCGCGTGGGTTCGATTATCACTGGTTTGCGCTGGGCGCAGTTGAGCAGACCCCGGCGCACAGCACCGATCTTGAGGCGGTTCGGGACGGCTATGTTGCGGTGACCCCGTTGCATCTGGACCTGACGCATTATGAGTCAATAACTGCTCTGGGCTCGGCCTTGGGCGCATTTGACACGAATTGAACCCCTGGTTGGATCATGAGACCGCGAAACAGTGGAAATGCGTTCAGACCGTGCTAGGAATGACGCCCATGGCGAGGGGTGAAAAACACAGCGATGTCCGGTCCGCAGGGGCCTTTTTGGCAGGTGTTGGCATTGTGATGCTGGCTGGCTGCATCCCGGGCGGAGTGACCCAGCAGGGCATGCAGCCCGAGATCACCGAGGCTGGAACCCAAGCGAGCGCACCTTTCGAGCCTGACATCGTCGGTAGCGATGCACCGGTGTGGGAAAGCCGCAGCGTCAGCGCGCGCGCAGCCGATGTTATCGGCACGCAATATATCGTGCAATCAGGTGATACGCTGCGCGGCATCGGCAATCGCACCGGCGCGGGTTCCGAAGCGATCGCGGTGGCCAATGCATTGTCTCCGCCCTATACCCTGCGCGTCGGCCAGCAATTGACCATCCCGGGCGGGCGCTATCACGCGGTGTCGCAGGGCGAAACCGGCATTGCCATCGCGCACGCTTATGGTGTGGCGTGGAGCGATATCGTCGCGCTCAACGCGCTCGATGAACCCTATATCCTGCGCATTGGCCAACGGCTCAAACTGCCGCAGGGCGCGCAGGCGATCGGCGCGAGCCCGTCCTCGACCAACCAGATCGCATCGTCCACTGCCAGACCCAGTCGCATCGGTGCGCTGGTGGTCAACATCGATGATGTCGTCACCGGCAGCCAGCCTGCGATCGCGGAGGGTACCCGCGTGCCGGCGGCCCGGCCTGCGCGCGCGCCGGTATCTGCCGCCGTGCCGGTCTCGGTTCCCAGCGCGTTTGTCGGAAGGTTCACCTGGCCGATGACCGGGCCGCTGCTCACGCGGTATGGCCCGGTTGGCAAGGGGCAGATCAGCAACGGCATCGATATCACCGCCACGCGCGGCGCGCCGTTCCGTGCTGCGGCCGATGGTGTGGTCAGCTATGCGGGCAGCGAGGTTGCGATCTATGGCGGCCTGATCCTGGTCAGCCATGGCGATGGCTGGGTCAGCGCTTATGGCCATGCCGAGCGGATCGATGTGACCCGCGGCCAGGCGGTCAAGGCCGGGCAGGTGCTGGGCGCTGCCGGGCAGAGCGGCTATGCCGAAACCCCCAAGCTGCACTTCGAACTGCGCAAGGACCGCAAACCGGTCGATCCGCTGCTGTATCTGCCCAAGAGCTGACCGGACAACGATGGCCGATTCCGATATCAAACCCAGGGCGCTGCTGAAACGCGCGGCGCGGCTTCCGGTCTGGGCAGATGTTGGATTGCGGCTGAGCGTCGCGTTCTTACTGATCGGGCTCGTGATCCTGATCCACTGGCTCGACCGGGATGGGCTGGTCGATCATGTCGATGGCCATATCAGCTTTCTGGACGTCGTCTATTTCACGATGATCTCGGTCACTACCACCGGTTTTGGCGATATTGCACCGGTGTCGGACCGGGCGCGGCTGATGGAATCGCTGGTCGTGACTCCGGTCCGCGTTGCTGTGATTTTCATCTTCGTCGGCACCGCGTATAGTTTCGTCCTTAAGCGCACATGGGAAAAATTTCAGATGAGCAGGATCCAGCAGCGCCTGACAGGGCATATCGTGGTGCTCGGCTTTGGCACCAGCGGTACTGAAGCGGTGCGCGAACTGGTGGCTCGTGGCACCGATCCCGGGTGCATCGTGGTGGTTGACCAGCACGAGGACTCGTTGGCGCGCGCAGAATCTCTGGGCTGCAATGTGCTCAATGCCGACGCAACCCGCGATGAAGTGCTCAAGGATGTGCACATCGACCGTGCCTGCTCGGCGATTGTGTCGGCGGGTCGCGACGATACATCGATCTTGATCGTGCTGACCATCCGCCATCTCGCGCCCGATTTGCCGATCAGCGTCGTGGTGCGCGCGGCGGATAACGAATTACTGGCCCGGCAGGCTGGCGCCAACACGGTGATCAACCCGGTGAGCTTTGCCGGGCTGCTGCTCGCCGGATCGTGTCAGGGCCCTCATATCAGCAGCTATCTGGCCGATCTCGCCTCGGCGAGCGGGCGGGTGGTGCTGATCGAACGCATGGTGCGCCCCGAGGAGGTCGGTATCGCGCTCAAGGATATATCCGACGGTGTCGGCGTGCGGGTTTACCGCGATGGAGAACCCTATGGCTTCTGGGATGCAGAGTGCACCAGTTTGCGCTCTGGGGATCTGATCGTCGTGATCACCCAGGGTGATGGGCGCAAGCCTTCTACGATGGTCAGCGATTAGCCCGAGCGTTCGGTACGCAGCGGGTCAGTCGCCGCCGCAGCCTCCGCCGCAACCGCTGCTGCATCCGCTGTCCCCGCCTGAATCACGGCTGCTGTCGTTGCTGGTCTCCCAGTCCCCATCCGCGCCGCTTCCCCCGAAATCGCCTCCGCCCGCGATATACGCCGCGCCGCCCGCTGCTGTTGCGCCGGATGCCGGGTTGCCGCCCGACCAGCTATCAAGCGTGATTCCCGAACCGCTGGAACTGTCCGTCTGCTGCTGCCGTACGCTACGCTTTCGCGCGAGAGTGTGCTCGCGATCGCTCGCGCCACCGCGCAGGCGATTGATCATGGTTGCGACCACGATCAGCACCACGAACAGCAACGCCACGAACGCGACAAAGCCGAAATCCGACCCGAGCACATTTGCAAGCAGGCGTTTGAAACCCGAGGGAGTCCCGGCGTCAACGGTATCTGCCGCGAGCGCGGTGCACGCGGCCAGCAATGTGGCTCCGCCCGCGAGCGCGACAACCGAAACCGACCGCCGCGGCAACACGAAGTTGGCCGATCGGTCGACCCATTGATAGTTCACCGCAAAGCGCTGCTCGGTCGGCGGCCAGATCTCTGTCGGCGGCTCCTCGCCGAAGGTGGCGCGATAACGAGCCAGGGTCTCGGCATAGCAGTTGCGAAACTTGCGCCCCTCAGCGCCGCCGCCTGCTGTCGGCCCGTGGTGCAGCGGTCGTCCGATGATCTGCGCGCACAATTCGCCCCAGTAATGCCGGGTATAGGCGAGATGGAGATGCCAGGCCTGATCGATCTGCTGTGATGGCGTGACGGTCGCGGCACCAGTCGCGGCGAGATAAAGGAACCGGCGGTATTCTGTCACGACCGCAGCGGCAAAAGACCGGGGCCAGCCATTTTCCCGGGCCAGTCTCTTGGTGAAGGTCAGCGATGCGCCCTCGGGCTCGATCCGCATCGCCGCAAGCGCGTGCCAGAGAGGATCGTCAACCCAGCGCCGATCGCTGCACGCATGCCGATTATCGATGGTGACCATAACCGCCCTCTCGCTGTCGTGGAGACCAAAGGCTATACCCGAATTCTGCTATCGGCAATCCAGATGTAAAACGGGGTCATCTGCGCCATTGGCAGATGACCCCGTGATGTGAGGTAAGAAACGTGGGTGGTATCAGCGGCGGATGCGCGCGCGGGTTTCGAGATCGGTGAGGCGGCGTTCGATATAAGCCCGCTCGTCGGCGCTGGCATTCATTCGCGCATAGGCGGCTTCAAGCCGGGAAATGTCCTCATGCTCGACCCGCAGCTGCGCCTGGGCGCTGGCAGCGAGGCCGCTTGAGGGCAGCGCGCGAGCGATGGCGTCAAGCCGGGCGCGCGGGGTCTGGGCGGTGCTTCCGCCACCGGTGTTGGCCATGTCTCCTACGCGAGCATCCAGCGCCTCCAAGCGCGTATACAGATCGTCACGCTCCTGATCGGTCAACCGACCATCGCGCAGGTACGTGGCTTCGGTGCGCACCAACGCCGCATAGTCGGTCTTGAGCCGGGCACCTGCCACGCGGGTGAGGCGGCGTGCGGACACCGACGCATCGACCCGCTGGTTGAATTCGCTTTGACCATCGACGATCGAAATTCCCAGATCGTTGCCCGGATCATTGGCATAGCCGCCATCGGTCAGCACCTGGCTCAGCTGATTGTACCGTTGCATCAGATCCGATTGCTCCTGCTGCGTAAAGCGGCGATCGGCACCATACCGCGCCTCGAGCTGGACCAGATCATAGTAATCGCTCTTCAACTGCGCAGCGGTGCGCTGGTCGATTGTGCGCGAACGGACTTCGGCATCGATGCGGGTTTCGAACTGGCCACGCTGGGTGGCAAGCGGGGTGCGGCCGAGCGCCCATTGCGACTCGATCGAGCCGGTCGAGCCCGTTCGATCCCCGAACAGCGCTCCAAAGATCGAGTTCAGCCGGTCCTGCTGGCGTGAAGGCTGTTGGTCAGTGGTATTGGTCTGGGCAAACGCAGCGGTGCCGCTCAGCATCAGTGCAGCGGCAGCAGTGGCGGTGTAGAATGACTTCATCTGGGCAATCCTTATGGGTTAGTGCACGCTGTACGTGCGACCAACCGAAGGGTTGCGGTAAGGTCAACGCTGGCGCCCTCGCCGCATTCAGCTCGCAAGCGCTGCCTTGAGATTGTTGATCACCGCATCCTGAGAGGCGACGAGTGCAAGGACATGGGTGCGGGTCTGGTCGATCTGCGCCGAACCACCGGGCTTGACCTCGCCAGCGGCTTCTTTGGCGAGCCGCGCGACATACAGCACTTCCAGATCGCCGAGCAGCTGACTAAGCTCCCGGCGGGGCGTATCGAGCGCACTGATCCGGGTCTGCGCCACCGACCAGTTTTCGCTGCCCATAGCGTTACCACGTGCTGCTGCGGTTGCCTGCTGGGCGGCGGAGCGCGCGATCGCAAAGTCTGCCTCTGCCTTGTCGGCGCGCGCCAGCATTCCTGTGAGATCACGCGCAAGGACCGGATCTGCGATCGTCTCGATCGGTGGGGGCGGGGCCTTGGCTTCGGCCTGCCGATCGCGCAGCTCGACATCGCGCCGCGCCAGCGACGGCCGGTCCGCCATCGGCTCAAGGCACCCTCCCAGCATCGCAAGTACGCCAAGCGAGAGGGAGGAAAGAGAGGCTGCACTGAAGGTTTTCATGTTGCGAGGTTCTAGGGGACGGCAAAGCTCGCCGCAATGATTATGGACTTGTCATCGCGGTGAAACGCAGGCTAAGAGGGAGGCGATTGTCTGGTGCAACGCGGCCAAAAAAGCCGTGGGCATGGTTGACAGCCCCGGCAGTTTCACCTAACGGGCATGGCTTTCCGGCGCGGGGCATCCCGTCGCAGGGCAGCGATTTTCACTCTGACGATTCGGTTCTGGCAACAGGCGGGTCAAATGTTTGGTTATCGCGGTTTGCGTGCCCGGAACCGATTTGAAGCAAACAGAAACGAGACAACCCATGTTCGCTATCGTGCGCACAGGCGGCAAGCAGTATCGCGTTGCAGCCGGAGATAAAATCGCAGTGGAAAAGCTGGCCGGAGAGGCTGGCGACGTCATCGCGTTGAGTGACATTCTGCTCGCCGGCGACGGTGGCGAATCCAAGGATCTGGCCGGTGTGGTCGTTTCTGCCGAGATCATCGCTCAGGCGAAGGCCGACAAGGTCGTGATCTTCAAGAAGAAGCGTCGCCACAACTATCGCCGCAAGCTTGGCCATCGCCAGCAGCACACGATCCTGCGCATTCTGGGCGTTGGTGAAGCTGTGAAGGCTGCGCCTGCCAAGGCTGCCACCAAGACCGAAGCGCCGGTGGAAGCCGCTGCAGATGCACCCGCCGCTGAGGCCGCTCCGGCGAAGGCTGAAAAGGCTCCCGCCAAGAAGGCTGCACCGAAGAAAGCCGCCGCCAAGCCTGAGGCCGATTCTTCGGCTGACAACGCCTGATAGCGCGCGCACAAGGAGTTTTGAAAAATGGCACATAAGAAAGCTGGCGGTTCGTCGCGCAACGGTCGTGATTCCGCAGGTCGCCGTCTTGGCGTGAAGAAGTTCGGCGGCGAGCCGGTAATTGGTGGCAACATCATTATCCGTCAGCGCGGAACCAAGGTCTATGCCGGTGCCAATGTTGGCATGGGCAAGGATCACACGCTGTTTGCGCTGACCGAAGGCCAGGTGAAATTTCACGCCGGCCGCCTTGGCCGCAAATACGTCTCGGTGGTCGCACCGGTGATGGCGGAAGCCGCCGAATAACGGACGATCGATGACGGGTCGTCCCTCACAGGGATGACCCCGGCCAGTGGTGCGCCACTGGACCAGATGACAGGGAGATGGGGTCCGTCCCATCTCCCTTTCTTTTTGTCTCCCTGTCACGCCATTGACTCAGGCCTGTCACCTTTGGGTGGCATGGGCCGGGCAACACAGGAGAGAAATAATGTTTGCAAGAACGCAAAGATTGTTGCTGCGGCCTTTCTGGCCGGAGGACGCCGAGGCGCTTTTCGCTGCAATCAACGATCAGGGGATTGTCTGCAATCTGGCGCGCGCGCCCTGGCCCTATTCGCGCGAAGACGCCCGTGACTTTGCTTCGCGTGCTCAGGATCCGCTTTATCCGCACTTCCTGCTGACATTGCCCAGCGATACCGGCCAGACGCTGGTCGGTAGTTGTGGGCTGGCGGAGACCGACGGCCAGGCCGAACTCGGCTACTGGATTGCGCGCAAGCATTGGGGGCAGGGCTTTGCGACCGAAGCGGCGCGCGCTGTGGTCGCCAACGCCTGGATGCTCGGTCACCGGCAGCTGGTATCGAGCCACTATATCGACAATCCCGCATCGGGCGCGGTACTCCGCCGCCTGGGCTTCCGCCCCACCGGCATCGTCCGTCCGCGCTTCAGCACCGGGCGCGGCTATGAAGCGATGGCGCAGGAATATGTGCTGGAAAGCGACATGGTGGAGGTCGAGCGACCGCTGGCGGCTTAAAAAAGGACAATTCTCCGCTCCCGAAAGCGGGAGTGGAACGGAGATATCCGGGCAGTGCCTATTTCTTCACCGCAAAGCACGCCTGTCCGGACCTGGTGACGGTATCGCAGGCTTGCTTCGCGGCCGCTTGGGTGGCGAAGGGGCCTGCCTGCAGTTTCGTGATCGCGCCGGCCTTGACAAGATAGGACTGGAGTCCGGTGAGCGCGGCGTTCTGGCGCTCGAGTCCGGTCCACAAGGTGCGTGCGCGGCCTTCGTTGCTGAAGGCGCCAAGCTGGACGCGCCAGTCGCCGGTCGTGGCAACCGCAGATGAGGCGCTGGCCGCAGCCGCCACCGGCGCAGCGGTCGAGGCAGGCGCGCGCGGAGTTGGCACTGGAGCAGGCGACGGCGGCGCGGTCTTCGAGGGTGATCCCATCGTGGCAAAGTCGACGCCCGCGCTCGCGGCGGTGCTGGTCGGACCTGATGATGCCGCCGGGATGACGGTGCCATTGGCGTTCGATGGGGGCAGGCTGGTGGTCTGGATGGTCGAAGACGCACCAGTCCTGCGCGCGGGCGCAGACGCTGCGGCTTGGGCAGCAGCGGGTGCCGGCGGGGCTGTCTTTACGCCCGCGGTCGCGCCGGTGGCAGTGTCGCCGACCAATCCTGCAGCGGCATTGGCCAGCTTCTGGCGTTCCGAGGTTGCTTCACGCTCAAGCTGTGCAGCGAGTTGCGTACCCTGGGTGCGATCGGTCAGCGGAATATACTTGTCCATCGTCGCCAGGCTACGCGATGCCTGGGGCAGGCCCTGCGCCGATGCCCGGGTCATCAGCGCATAGGCGCGGACCCAGTCCTTTTCGGCAATATCGCCGTTAAACATCGCGGTGCCCAGAACATACTGCGCGCGCGGCTCGCCCCGCGCTGAAGACGCCCGGATATAGGGCATGGCCTCTTCGCGGCGGTTGTCCTGGAACAGCACCAGCCCATAATTGTCGGCTGCCTGGACATGACCCTTTTCGGCGGCCTTTTTGTACCAGCTTTCTGCAATCTTCAGATCGGTCGGCACACCGCGGCCCAATTTGTACGCCTGGCCGAGGTTGAACTGCGCATCCGCATCGCCCTGGGCTGCGGGATCGCGCCATTCGGCGATCGCCACGCCAAACTCGCCGCGCTCCCATGCATCGACTCCCGCCTTGACGTCAGCCAGGGCTGGCGATGTCATCCCCAGCGCCAGCAACCCTGCGGTGAGCATCCGTGATGCGGGCGAAAATCTTTTTGAATGTGCCATGCGCGTCTTGCTCCATCGCATATGGTAAAGCCGTTTTCCGACCCTAACAGGCCGGTCTTGCGCGGCAAGCCGGGCTTACCGTTCGTTAAATGCGTAAATCGCTATAGCTAACGACACGTTAGCAAAGCGTTGATGGGGCAATCAACCCGCGCAAATTCTGCGCCTCCGCGCCGCTGTCCAAATCCGGCACAAGCCAGCGTTAACTCAAAATTAGCCGGCAATGGCGCATTTTCTGCTCTGACCGATTGGACGGTATAGGGGGTTTGAGTGCGCGTACTCGCTTTGGCATCTCAAAAAGGAGGATCCGGCAAGACGACTCTGTCGGGTCATCTCGCCGTGCAGGCGCAACTGGCCGGTGACGGCCCGGTGGTGTTGATCGACATCGATCCGCAAGGCTCGCTCGCCGATTGGTGGAACGAGCGAGAGCCGGAATATCCTGCCTTTGCCCAGACCACCGTGGCTCGGCTGCCCGCCGATCTTTCGATTCTGCGCCAGCAGGGTTTCAAGCTTGCGGTCATCGATACCCCGCCTGCGATCACGATGGCGATCCAGTCGGTGATCTCGGTGGCTGAACTTATAGTGGTGCCGACTCGTCCCAGCCCGCACGATCTGCGCGCCGTGGGCGCAACGGTCGATCTGTGCGAGCGCGCAGGCAAGCCTTTGATTTTCGTCGTCAACGCCGCCACGCCCAAGGCCCGTATCACATCGGAGGCCGCCGTCGCGCTGTCACAGCATGGCACGGTCGCACCGACGACATTGCACCACCGCACCGATTTTGCCGCATCGATGATCGATGGCCGCACGGTGATGGAGGTCGACCCCAACGGCAAGTCCGCTGGCGAGGTTCGTGCGCTGTGGAGCTATATCTCCGACCGGCTCGAGAAGAATTTCCGCCGCACGGTGTTTGCCGTGCCCAACGCGCCCGTGATCCCCGGCGCCATCCGCCCGATGGGCGGCTTCGGTCGCCGCGTGGCGGGATCGTAAGCGAACACGGGGGCAAGGATGAGCTTTATGGCCGAACCCAAACCGATTGCTTCGCTTTCTTCGGGGCTGCTTGCGCGCAAGGGTGCTGCACGCCCGGCGATGCGCCGCCAGGGGATGGACGCGATGAGCCCGATGGGCAGCATGATGCTGCCCCAGCGGACCGAGGGTGATTTCATTGCGCAGGACGATCTGGGCTGGAACGACATGGGTTACGATGTCGATCCCGCACACGATGAGCATGTGCCCGATTACGGCAACCTGCTTGCCGGTGCGATCCCCGATGCCTTGCCCGCGCAGGAACCGGCTGTCGATACTTCGCCTGAGATCGCTGCGCCGGTGGTCCCCGATGTCGTGCGTCAGCAGGCCGAGATCGCCGAGCGCTTGGCTGCAGCTGAACCCGAAGAGATGATTGAGCCCGCGCTGCCCGATGTTGCACCAGAAACAGATGCGTACCTTGACGCCGACCAGGCTACTGATCCGCAGCCAGAGCTGCCATCAGTTCTTTCGGTGCGCAAGCGCAAGGTTGCGGCGCCGGTCTCTGTGCCCGTCTCTATCCCCGTTGCAGAGGCGATCGCAGCAGTGCCTGCAGGACGCCGCGCGGCATTCACCTTGCGGCTGGACAGCGACCGGCACCTGAAGCTGAGGCTGGCCAGCGCGGTCACCGGGCAGTCGGCGCAGGCGCTGGTTACTGCGGCGCTTGACGAATTGTTAACCAAAATACCCGAAATAGAGGACCTCGCCGGCCGCGTACCGCGTCCGGCAGGGCGTTGAAACAGATTAGCGGGTCGGGCCTGGCAAAGAGGGAAATGGCTATGACGAGCGGAGCAAAGACGAACAGGACCCTGGCACTGAAGCTGGCTGCATCGACCATTCTGGTTGGCAGCGTGCTGGTCAGCTGCTCGGCGAGCTCGGGTGGTGGCCGTCCGCAGAGCCTTTCGAGCAACGCTCAAAAGGCGCTGGATGACGGCAAGCCTGAAAAGGCGTTGGCGAAGGCTGAAGCGTCTGTAGCACTCGATCCACGTGATCCCGGACTTCGCCAGACGCTCGCAAATGCCTATCTCGCCAACGGCCGCTTTGCCTCGGCGCGCCAGAGCCTCGACGATGCCATGGCGCTGGGCGATTACAGCGCCCGCACCGTGATCAGCCTGGCACTGATGCATGCCGCCGAGGGCCGCAGCAACGCGGCACAGGCGCTGCTTCGCGAACACCGTGAAACCATTCCTGCCAGCGATTACGGCCTCGCGATGGCGCTTGCCGGGGACACCCGCCAAGGCGTCGATGTGCTGGTCGATCAAATTCGCAACGGCGAAAACTCCGCTAAGGTCCGCCAGAACCTCGCTTTTGCCTACGCGCTCGATGGCCGCTGGCGCGAGGCGCAGATCATGGTCGGACAGGATCTCGACCCCAAGGTCGCCGAAGGCCGGATCGCCGAATGGGCGCGCATTGCGCACCCCCAGGCGCATGTTCAGCGTGTTGCATCGGTACTGGGGGTAACCCCGGCCGAGTATGATCCAGGTCAGCCAGTGCAGCTTGCGCTGTCTTCCAACCCGTCGATGGCACAGGTCGTGACCGAAATCGGCCAGCAGGCGATGGCAGGCAATGGCCCTGCTGCAGGCCCGATCGAATTGCCACCCGTTCAGGATAGCCGCATGGAAATGGCAGGCGCTGAAACCGCACCCGCGAGCGTGTACGCCCAGGCCGCACCTTTATCTGCTCCCGCAGCGATGGCTCAGGATATCGAACAGCCGCGCGCCCTGTTGGCGCCGCTGCTGGTGGCGCGCGAAATCGTGCAGCCGCTTCCTGGCAACTATCGCGCCAAGCCGATCCGCAAGGCGAGTTCGGTGCAGGTTGCTTCGCGTGAACCAATTGTCGAGGATGAACGTCGCGGTCGGGTCATAGCGCCGCGGGCTGCTGCGGCCCCCCGGGCGGCCGAAGCACCTGCCGTGTTCCAGAAAGCAAGCTTTGCGCCGGTCAGCGGGGGCGGCTATGCCGTCCAGCTGGGCGTGTTCTCGAATGCTGCCAACGCAGACCGGGCGTGGGCGGGGTACAGTGCCAAGCACAAGGACCTGGCATCGTTCTCGAAGGTCGCTACGCCCGCTACTGTTGGCAATCGCACGCTGCACCGGTTGACCGCGAGCGGCTTTGGCGACGAAAAGAGCGCTCGCGCAATGTGTGCCAAGGTGCGCTCGGCAGGCGGCGAGTGCATCATCTCACGCGCCGCGCCCAAGCCGGCTGGAACGCAGATCGCTGCACGCCGCTGAGTTTGGTCTCGCGTTAAATTGGTAACCCGTTCTCCGGCGAAAGCCGGAGACCAGGGCGACTACAGCGCAATCTGGCCCCTGGATTCCGGCTTTCGCCGGAAAACAAAAACGGCCTAACCTCTCAAGCCTTCACAAGCCCGATTTCCACCAGCCGCTGGTGCAGATAGTCATCCGCCAGGATCGGCTCGGGGTAGCGATTGGGTGCGTCCGCGCTGATGCAGCCTTCCAGCGTGCGGATCGGGAAGTCCGAGCGGAGGTGGAGGAAGAACGGCATCGAATAGCGACTGTACTTCGCCCGGTCGCCTGCGGGGTTGCGCACGCGGTGGGTGGTCGAAGGCAGGGCATGGTTGGTCAGCCGCTGCAGCATGTCACCGACATTGACCACCAACGCGCCTTCGGGGGGACGCATGTCGATCCACGATCCATCGCGCGCGAGCACCTCGAGCCCGCCTTCTTCTGCGCCCAATAGCAAGGTGATCAGGTTGATATCCTCATGCGCTCCCGCACGAATCGCGCCTTCTGCGCCCTGACTGGCATCCATCGGCGGATAATGCAGCAGCCGCAGGATCGAATTGCCTTCGTGAACGGCAGGCTCGAACCAGTCTGCGTCCAGCCCGAGATACACCGCGATCCGCGACAGGATAATGTTGCCCACCCGGTCGAATTCGGCGAACAGCGGGTCGAAGGTCGCGCGAAAGCCCGCAGGCCGGTCGGGCCAGACATTGCGCGGCATGGTGTGCGCGATCGGACTGGCGGGATCGATCTCGCGGCCGACGTGCCAGAATTCCTTGAGATCGTGCGCCTTGGCATCCTTGGCGATCTCGGTGCCAAACGGAGTGTAGCCGCGCTGGCCGCCGGCTTGCGCGTCATAATAGCGGCGCTTTTCCTCGGTCGGCAGCGCGAAGAACGCTTCGGTTTGCTCCCAGCCCTGCTTTACCAGCGCAGGGTCCAGCCCATGATCCTTGATCATCGCAAAGCCATAGGTCGAAAAGCTCATCCCCAGCTTTTGCGCCAGCGCGGCGGGTTCATCGGTGAGCGAGAGAATGGGCAGTTGAATCATGGTGCGGTCCGCAATAGCTGGGTGGGAGACGATATCCGCCCCATGTAGGCGCATGAACGGAAAAAATCATGACCCAATATTGGCTGATGAAATCGGAACCCGACGAATATGGCTGGGCCGATCTGGTGAAGGCGGGCGAGGGGGTTTGGGACGGTGTCCGCAACGCGCAAGCATCGAACAACCTCAAGGCGATGCAGGTCGGCGATCTGGCGCTGTTCTATCACTCGCGCACCGGGCTTGAAGCGGTCGGCGTCATGGAGATCAGCGCGGCGGCGTTCCCCGATCCCAAGGACAAGACCGGACGCTGGGTCGCGGTCAAGGTCAAGCCGGTGCATCCGCTCAATAGGCCGGTGACGCTCAAGGCGATGAAGGCGCGCCCTTCGCTTGCCGACATGGCGATGCTGCGCCAGTCGCGATTGTCGGTCGCGCAGCTGAACGCGGACGAGTGGGGGGAGATCCTGAAAATGGCCGGGAACGGATCGGCCGCACCTGCGTAATTTGTCTTGAAGCCGGGGATGAGCCCCCGCAGACATATCAAGGAGACACATTATGGGTGAATTTCAGGACAAGGCCAAGGGCGCCGGCAACAATCTCGCTGGCAAGGTCAAGGAAGGCATCGGTGCCGCCACTGACAACCACAGCCTGGAAGCCGAAGGCAAGGCGCAGCAGCTCAAGGGCGATGCGCAGAACCTCAAGGGTGACGTGAAGGGTGCGTTGGGCGACAAGACCTGATTGCTTCCTGATCTGATCTGATCAAACGAAAAACCGGTCTTCCGCGCAAGCAGGAGGGCCGGTTTTTTTGTGTGCGTGCTGCCTATCCCTCTCCCTCTCCCGTGCAGTGAGAGGGTGGCGAAGACTTGGGCCGCATGGACCTAGTCGAAACTGGGTGAGGGCAGGCGGGTGCAGCGCCGCCTGTCACCCCCATCCAACTCCGCCTAGCCTCGCTGCGCTCGGCAAGGCTGCGTATCCTTGTCCCAAGGGAAGAACGAGTTACCGCCCACGCAGCGCACTCACCGTCACCCCGCTCGCGGCGATGTTCTCGATCTCGGTCTTGAGATGCAGCAGCTTGAGCCCCGGTTGGCCCATCGCCTCCGCCAGCGCGGGCGCGAAGTCTTGCGTTCGCTCGACCGTCGCCGCCCAGCCGCCATAAGCGCGGGCGAGGGCGGCGAAATCAGGGTTCCGTAATGTGGTCGCCGACAGCCGCGCGGGATATTCGCGCTCCTGATGCATTCGGATCGTCCCATATGCGCCGTTATCGACCACGATCACCAGCAGATCGGCGTCATATTGCACTGCGGTGGCCAGCTCCTGGCCGTTCATCAGAAAATCGCCATCACCCGCGATCGCGACCACTTTGCGATTCTTCAGGCGCAGCGCGGCGGCAACAGCGGCAGGGACGCCATAGCCCATAGCCCCTGCCGTCGGCGCCAGCTGCGAGGGCTTCGGCCCGTACGGCCAGTACCGATGCCACCAGCCCGAAAAATTGCCCGCGCCGTTGCAAATCACGGTATCGGCGGGCATCGCCTCACGCATCGCGCGCACGCACTGGCCGAGGTCGAGCGTCACCCCGGTCGGTTGCGGATCGGACCAGGCCAGCCACTCGGCATGCGCCTGCTCTCCGGTATCGAAGCGCACCGCGTCGTCATCCCATAACGCAGCCGCCTCGGCGAACTCGTCCATGTCGGCGCACAACGGCAGATCGGTGCGATAGACGCGGCCGAGCTCGCCCGGATCGGGGTGGACGTGGACCAGCAGCTGGCCGGGGTGCTCAGGCGTGATCAGCATATAGCCATCGGTGGTCGCCTCGCCCAGCCGCGCACCGACCGCGAGTATCAGATCGGCGGACTTGACCCGCGCCACCAGCTTCGGGTTAGGGCCATAGCCCAGGTTCCCCGCCCACACCGATGATGCGTTGTCGAATGCGTCCTGCTGGCGGAAGGCGCACGCGACAGGTATCCCGATGCGCTCAGCAAATTCCTGAAAGTTCGCGCGCGAAGCCGCGCTCCAGTCCGCGCCGCCGATGATCGCGATCGGGGCGGAGGCGCCTTCCAGCATTTCCATCAGCACCGCAAAGCCGTTGTGGCACACCGGCTGGACGGGGCGGGTGACGCGGGGGCGATCGGCGACCTCGATCCTATCCTTGAGCATATCCTCAGGGAGGGCCAGCACCACCGGGCCGGGGCGGCCCGAGATCGCGACCGAATAGGCGCGCGCGACATATTCGGGGATGCGTGCGGCATCGTCGATCCGCGCCGCCCATTTGCACAGAGGCGCGAACATCGCCTGGAAATCGACCTCCTGAAAGCCCTCGCGGTCCCTCATTCCGCGATCGACATCGCCGATGAACAGGATCATCGGCTTGCTGTCCTGCTGGGCCACATGCACGCCGATGCTGGCGTTGGTCGCTCCCGGGCCGCGGGTGACGAAGGCGATACCCGGTCGCCCGGTCATCGCGCCATCCGCGCACGCCATGAACGCCACGCCGCCTTCCTGACGGCACACTATCGTTTCGATCTGCGGGACATCGTGCAGCGCGTCGAGCACCGCGAGGAAGCTTTCGCCGGGCACGGTGAAGATCCGGTCGCACCCTTGCGCCACCAATTGGTCGACCAGAACGCGGCCGCCGGTGCGGGGAGAAATGCCGGTCATATGGGTCATCCTCTGACTGTCATGTTTTGCCTGGTGTCGCCAAGCGCTAACAGGGCCGAGCGAACAGTGTCACCAGCACGCCACGGGGACAATCCCTAGAAACCGTAGACCAAGGTCAGCCGGCTGGTCGTGTCGGTCGGGGCGCGGCCCAGCGCGGGGACCGATTCATATTGCACTGTGTAGGACAGCCGCGCCTTGAGCTTGCCGATCAGTTGACTATCGAGTGCCGCGACCGAAAACAGCGTGCTGCGATCTTCATCGACATATGCGCTCGCCGCCTCGCTCAGCTGGATCGTCGGGGTCAGCCTGAGCTTGATATCGACCGAGGCGAGCCCTGCCACCACCGATTCGTTCATACCTGTGGTCAGCTCTGTGAACCGCCAAGCCGGCCCCGCCTTGATGTTGAGCTTGGCGTTTTCGCCGGTCAGCACGCTGTAGCCGACCCCGCCCGAGACGCTGTAGCGCGCATGGAAGCCCTGGAAACGGTCCTGCTCATACTGGCCGAGGCCATAGACATAACCGCGCTCATTGAACTTGTAGTTGGGCTCGGCGCTGAACCGGTACTGCTCGCGGACCACGACGGCGTTGGTTTCCTGATAATCCGCACGGCCTAGCAGCCCGACGCGCCAGTCTTCGCCCTCGGCGGTCAGCTTGAGCCCACCGGCGAGCCCCATGCCCGGCGCGTTACCCGTGCTGGTGAATGCGCCGAGTTCGCCTTCGCCGCTCCATTTGACACTCGCCGCCACGGCTTGCGCTGCTGGCGCGGACTCAGCGGGCGTGGTCGTCTGGGTAACGATGACCGGCACCGGCACCGGAGCGATTGGGGGTGCCGAAGCCTGCCGGGAGGACGAATCGGTTCGGAAGGCCGCAACCTGCGCATCGATCGCTTCTGCCGATTGCGGGTGCGCCTGTTTGGCATAGCGCAAAACGGCATCGAGCCCCGCCTTGTCGCCGGAGCGCAGCGCGGTGTCGATCAGCTTGGTCACGCCATCGGGTACCTGAGCGGCGGCCGTCTGGGAGGCGGCAAGGATCACGGCGAGCACGCTCATCGCGGCGCGGGTGGTGGTCATGACAGGCATCCCGGGGTTACGAACAGGAAGCGTAGCCTAGATCAACGGGCGGAATTCTTCCACCACCGCGCGGTACAACCGTCGCTTGAAAGGCACGATCAGTCCCTCGAGCGTTTCCGCCGATGTCCAGCGCCAGGTGCGGAATTCCTGATGGTCCGTCTCGATGTTGATGTCCGCATCGGTTCCCATGAAGCGCATCAGGAACCAGAACTGGCGCTGACCACGATATTTGCCGCCCCACATCTTGCCCATCAGATCGGCGGGAAGATCGTACATATGCTCCTCGCGCGACCGCGCGATCACCTCGACCAGATGCGGCGCGATGCCGGTTTCCTCGCCCAGTTCCCGATACGCGGCCTGTTCGGGTTCTTCGCCGGGATCGATGCCGCCCTGCGGCATCTGCCAGGCGTCGGCGCTGCTATCCAGCCGCTGGCCGACAAACACCTTGCCGTCGTTGTTGACCAGCATGATGCCCGCGCAGGGACGATAAGGAAGATTGTCAAAATCACTCATGCCGCACGCCTTAGCGGTCAGGGGGCAGAAAAGGCAATTGAACAATCGCCGTTGGTCGCATTGTTGCGGCAAAAGCCGATCGCCCCAAAACGGCTCATCATTGCATCGACCGCATCGTCGCCGATTGGCTCACGGCCCGGAGCGAAGCCTTCGCCGCGCACCGCGTACTGCAGCACATGAACATCCTGAGCATCGCGCAGCAGCAGCGCGAGAAACTGTTCGCCGCGCCCCGAGGTTGCTCCGGGATATCCGCCCGCTGCGGTCGATCCGCAGCCGTTAGTCGACAGATTGTACTCGGTGCCATCACCCAGCCGGCCCGACGCGACAACCCGTGAGAAGTTCGGCTGCTCGCATCCTTTGCTGGTATTGAAGAACCGGTTCTGCATCTCGGTCGTCGCGACATCGGTCGCGCCCAAACCCCTGAACGCCGAAAGCGTAATCATCCGAGTCCAGTTATCCACGGTCGCGCCCTGGGGCACGAACTCCTGGATGAACTGCCGGTCGTCTTGCGCCGCGTATACCGGCTCGAACGTATCGAACAGCGTGAAGGAAATCCGCCGATCAAACACTGGTGCGGTAAAAGCGCAGCAATCGCGCGCATTGGCGGCACGCTGGCTCCGGAATTCGCCGGTGACACCGGCGAAATCGGGTGCGTTACGAACCTGGGGCGGAGTTTGCGCGGCCAGCGGCACAGATGGCAGCGCCACAGCACCGAGCAAAGCCGCTACAAACGCCATCGCTGGCCGCATCATCGTCACAGCCGCAGCATCGCCTTCATGCCGCGGAAAATCGCATCGCAATCGTCCTGTGCAGATGGTATTCCCTTGCGCAGGCAGATGAAGCCGTGGATCGTTCCACGCATCTCCATATAGGTTACATCAATCCCAGCCTTGATCGCGCGTGCAGCGAAATCGCGGCCTTGATCACGCAACGGGTCGAGCCCGGCGGTGACGAGCAGTGTTGGCGGCATGCTGGCAAGGTCGCCATTGATGCAATCGTTGCGCGCATCTCCGGCGAGCGCGGCATAGGCGGTGCCGAACCAGTTCATCGCGTCAGCCGTGAGCAGATAGCCCTCGGCGAATTCGGTGAAGGAGCCACCGGTTTGCGTCGAATCGACCACCGGGTACAAAGGTGCCTGCGCGATGACGGGGACCGCCGCAGGGTTGGCCACCAGCGCCTGGGTGATCACGATCGCAAGGTTTCCGCCCGCACTGTCACCGGTGAAGACAAGGCCGGTGATGTCGAGCCCAAGCGTCTTGGCATTTCCCGCGAGCCAGCGTGCCGCCGCCTCGCAATCATCGGTCGCAGCGGGGAAGGGATGCTCGGGGGCGAGGCGATAATCCACCGCGATGACCGGCAGATCCATCTTGGCCGCCAGTTCGGTGCAAAAGGGGTGATGCGATTCCAGATCGCCGATGACGAAACCGCCGCCGTGGAAGAACATGATCGCAGGACCAGCCTCGCGGGTTTCGCGCGCATCATAGTACCGCAGGCCGATCTCGCCGCCGGGGCCGGGGCAGGTGAGATCGCGTACGATCGCGAGCTCGGTTGGCTCTGCATCGGCAACAAAGCGCATCATCCGATAGGCCTCGCGCGCATCGGCAGGGCTCATTTCGTTCATCGGCGGCGCGCCGGATGCCGATAGCATCGCAAGCAGCATCGCGACATCCGGCCGCACGGCAGGTCCCTGGGCCCCGTCCTGTTCGCTGTCATCACGCTGCATTTCGATGGTATCGCTCATCCTGGTATCATCCTCTTCGGTGGTTTTAACCAGGAGGTTAACGCGTTGGCAGCAGCGGGTCCATCGGCAAAATCGGACGCATGGTCGGTGTCAGACCAGACTGCTTTCGAGATCGCTTGCAAGCCCGCCCGCCGCGACGCTGGCCAGGCCCTTGACGTCGAGCCTTGCCCGTCAGCGTCCGTTCAGGCGGTTGGCCGTAGCCTGCAGCGTGCAGCCGCTCGAACACTGCAATCCCCTGCAATGAAAGCCCAAACCATGTTTGATCCGCCAAGCCGACGCAATGTCCTGGCAAGTCTGGGAGCCGGCGCTGCGGTGGTTGCGGGCACCGCTGCTGCGCAGGCGTTTCAACGGTCCCCGGCATCGCGCGCTCCGGCGCTGCACTCGCTACCCGATCGGATGCGAGGGCTCAATCTCGAGCTTTCTCCCGGAAGTCTTGCGCCGTCGATCGCGCGCGAACTGGCCGGGTGGGGCGTCAATACGGTTCGGGTCAACTTTTCGACTGATCTGGCGTCGGGTACGGCACCAGACAAGCGCGTGGTGCAGCCCAGCCGCGCCGATCCGTTGGCACCCTATCGCACCAACATCGCAATGCTGAAGGTGTTCACGGCAGAATGCGCGCGGCTGGGGGTTGGTGTTATGCTGTCGGCGAGCGGCATCTTCGGTCGCGACACCGTCAATCTGGATGATAGCACCGGCGCATCGTTCCGCGCCGGGGTGGGGGGCAGCCTGATGCGCTTCTGGTCCGCCATGGCGCGCGAATTGCGTGACGACCCCGCGATCTTTGCCTATGACGTCTTTAATGAGCCCAATTACACCTTCCGGCGCGAGGAAGACGGGGCGGTCTGGTACGATGAGCTGATGCCCGAGGCGATCCGCAGCATCCGTGCGGTAAATCCCTCGATCTGGCTGGTTGTGATGCCTTGGCCGTGGGGCTTTGCAACCCGGTACAGCACGATGCCGCTGATCGATGATCCTGCGATTCTGTACAGCTTTCACAACTACACGCCGCACAACTACACCCATCAGGGGGTCGGGGCGATCCCACGCGGGGCCCGCTATCCGGGAAGCATTCGCGAATATGACAGTGAACCGGCTCGCCGCTGGGACAGGTTGGCTCTGGCAGCCTCGATGCAGCCCGCGTTCGATTTTGCCCGCCAGCACAATGTCCGGATGATCGCCAGCGAGTTTGGCGTAGCCCGCTGGGCACCGGGTGGTGACCGCTGGATCGCTGACATGCTCTCCATTTTCGAGGAAAACGATGCGGACTGGCTTTTCCACACCTACAACACCTGGAACGGCTGGAACCCCAGCTTTGGTCCCACGGCGCCTGAAACTGCTACCCATCCAACGCTGTATGGCGGTTACGATTCTGCAGCGCACAGGACTTTGCGGCGCTATTGGAGCAGAAATTCAGCCAGATGATCGCTGATGGCCCGTGGCCGTGGCGCACCCGGCGGATGTCCGCCAAAAAACGCCAGATGTTGAATAGATTAGCCGGAGGCGCAGACGATCTCCGTCTGCGCCTCCGGTTTATGGGCTAGCGCTCAATCCTCGGCAGCTGTCGACTGCAGCTGGGTGTAGTTTTCGATCCCCATGCGGGCAATCAGATCAAACTGCGCTTCAAGAATATCGACATGCTCTTCCTCGCTGTTGAGGATATAGGCGAGCAGATCACGGCTGCCGTAATCGCGGACGCTCTCGCAATAGGCGATGGCTTCCTTGAGCAGCGGGATCGCCTCGTTTTCGAGTGCGAGATCGGCGACCAGAATTTCTTCGACAGTCTCGCCGATTTTCAACCGACCGAGCAGTTGGAAGTTGGGCAGGCCATCGAGGAAGAGGATCCGGTCGGCCAGCTTGTCGGCATGCTTCATCTCGTCGATGGATTCGCCGTACTCAAATTTGGCAAGTTTCTTGATGCCCCAGCTCTGGAGCATTTTGGCATGCAAAAAATACTGGTTGATCGCCGTCAGCTCATTCTTGAGCGCGTCGTTGAGAAATTCGATGACCTTGGGGTCGCCCTTCATAGTAATACTCCTTTGTCGCCGAGATGCCTTTGAGAGGGCCCGGCGCGTTAACTGCAGGATATGACTATAGACACAAATGCACCTTTTGGGAAGTGGTGCGGCGCGGGAAATGATTGAAATTTATAGGAAAATCACCAGCCTATTGCTAGGCGGTCGCAGTTTCCCGGCTGATAATGCTTTGCGCAAACGAAAGGCACTGGCCGCACTTGGGACGCCTGCCCAGACGGGCATAAATCTCCGAAGGGCGGGCTGCACCATCGCGCAAAGCGTCCTTCAAATCCTGTTCGCGAATCGCGTTGCAGATGCAAACAACCATGCGTCTCTCCTGTTGCAGCAGGGATAGCGATATTGAGAACGCATCGCAACAATCTTTTTGCGAATTTATCGCAACCGCATCGGTTGCAGGCTGCGCCGTGCCAGCGAGCGCCACAGCCATTCTGCCGGACCAAACCGGAATCTTTCGAGCCAGGGCTTCGACCACAGCAACATCATCGTCAATGCAGCGACCACAAACAGCATCGCAGTGATGCGGTTGACCTCACCGTACAGGCCCAGTCCCCAGCCGTAGAAGATGAAGGTCATCACGACGGTGGTGCCCAGATAGTTGCTGAACGCGGCGCGTCCGGCGGCGGCAACCCGGCCGATCACGGCGTGTTCCCTGTGCCGCACGATGATCCAAAGCAACGCCGCGGCCCAGCCGACGGTCAGCACGACGCGGAAGGGGAAGGAGAAGGTGAAGAAGGCGCCGAAGGTGATCATCGTGTCATAGCCCGAGGCGATCACCCAGACGGCCAGTGCAATCATCGGGGGAAAGCCGATCGCGAACGCGCGGATGGCAACCTTGGCGTAGATCGCCGGCGCCCATAGTCCCAGGATGAAGCCACTTTTCAGCATCGCCATGCCCAGCAGCATCATGCCCAAAGTGTCCAATGTGAATAGCAGCAGCGCGTTGGTCAGCGAAGACGGAAAGGTCGACAGATTGTCGGCGAAGATCGTGGGCCATCCGCCCCTGTAGAGCGCAAGGTCGCTTGCGATTTCGTCCGATCCGGGTTTGCCGAAGGTGCCCAGCATCTGGCCCGTACTCTCGATCGTCTCTGCGTCGGCGCCCGGCGCCAGCCCCTGTATCGATTGCCACCAGCTTCCCCCCAGTACCAGCCCGGTGATCATAAAATACAGCGAGAACAGGATGATCGCCCAGCGCACCAGCTGTTTGATGTCCTTGTGGATGAAGAACAGCGCCAGCGTCCCGCAGATCGCATAGGGCACTAGAATGTCCCCCCACCACAGAATGATGTAATGCGCCGCGCCGATCACGAACAGCCACGCCATCCGGTTGAGGTGCACCGATCTGGCGCTCTGCCCCGATGCTTGCGCGCGTTGGATCACCAGCAGCATGCTCGCCCCGAACAATACGCTGAACAGCCCGCGCATCTTGCCATCGAACAGCACGAAGTTGGTCGCCCACACCCCGATGTTGACCGGATCGGTGCCGCCCCAGGCGGCCGGGTTCACATAGGCTGCACCGGGCATCGAGAAGCCGATGATGTTGAGCAGCAGAATCCCCATCACCGCGAACCCGCGCATGGCATCGAGAGAAAGATGTCTATCCGTGCTTTGCATTGATCAGGGCCCCGTCTGCGCCGTGCAAAAATGCCCAGGCCACATCGCGCTGAGGAACAGCACAAAAGCCTGCCGAACGCCAGCGCCTCGGGTGGGGAAGGGCGGACCGGTGCCAACCGGCTGCTTGCAGCACCCAATATCGCAATTGACAAATAGACCAGTCGGTTTATCGAGTCGGTGTACCGACTGGTCGGGTTAACTACGGCGCACATTCTGGAGGCTAGTTGAATGAATAATCTGTCTTATGCTGATCCAAAGGCCGAGGCTTGTTTGCGAGCCTCCTCGCAATCGTCGGGATTCAACCAGTGGAGTGGCATGCGCCTGATCGCTGCCGGTGGTGGCCAGGTCTGCCTTGAGCTCGATGTGCGCGAGGATCAGACCCAGCACCACGGCTTTGTACACGGCGGGATCATTGGCGCCATGGCCGATACTGCGTGCAGCTGGGCCGCAGCGACGGTGGCGGGCGATGTCGTCACCGCCAGCTATACGCTGCAGTTTCACGCGCCTGCGACCACCGCGCTGCTTTGTGTCCATGCAGCGGTGATCAAGCAGGGCAAGCGCAACGTATCGGTCGAGGCGCGGGTGTTGGCGGTTGACGACAACGGAGCCGAGCGCCGGGTTGCAACGGCCTTGGCGCTGATCGCTGTTGTCGGTGCAGGCTGATAGCGAGGCTTGAGATGACCCTGCTTGACCTGAACGGTGCAAGCGCTAGACGGATCGGTCTATGATGCTTTTTGTCTCGACCGATGGTGCGGTTCGCACGCCTTCTGCTGCATCAGCCAGTGAGGCTGCGGCTATCCATCCCACCCGGCTGCGGCTGTTGCAGGTCGCCACACGGCTGTTTCAGCAGCGGGGGTATCATGCGGTCGGTCTTGCCGAAATTTTGGCGCTTTCCGAGACGCCCAAAGGCTCACTGTATCACCACTTTCCCGGCGGGAAGCAGGAACTGGCCGAAGCCTGCATCACCCGTATTTCCGCCAGCACCATGGCCGCACTGGACGATGCATCGGCCTCAGGCGCTGATATCATTGCATTTTTGCAGAAGCTCGGGGCTGAATCGGCTGCCTGGCTTGAGCGCACCGACTGGCGCGACGGGTCACTGCTCGCGGTCGTCGGACAGGAACATGGCGGTGGCGACGGGCCGCTCGCCGACGCGGTGCGAATCGCCTATCAGCGGATCGAGATGCGTCTGGCGAAATGGTTGATGCTAGAGGGCGTAGCCGTCGCGCGGGCGCGCGATATCGCGGCAACCATCATCGCTGCGCATGAAGGCGCGATGCTGCTGGCGCGCTGCCGCCGCGACAACACTCCAGTGTCGCTGACCACGGCTATGCTTTGCGCCATGGTCGAACGAGGCTAGGCGAGTGGAAAAATAGACCGAGTGTTCGAACTCCAGACTGAACGGTCTATTTGTCGGGCATGAAGCTCCCGGACGGGTATGGGCCTGGGTTTTTTGGAACCATCTGCACTATTTACGCTTGCAGCTTGGTGCGGGCAGGTCATGATCTGCGCCTGGCGCAACGGCCAGAGGCCATATGACATCCGGGGATAGCACGATGACCGAAACTGATGATACTGTCGGCGCAGGCGCACCCCGCCGTCAGATGCGGGCGAGTGATTTTCATCCGCATATCCTCGAGATTTTCGATGGTTACGTGCATGGTAAGCTGAGCAAGCGTGAGTTCATTCAACAGGCAGGGCAGTTTGCTGCAGCCGGTGTCACGGGCCTGATGATCTATAACCAGTTGCGCCCGAATTACGCGCTGGCGCAGCAGGTTACGCCCGATGACCCGGGGATCGAGACCATGCGGGTCGAATATCTCAGCCCCGAAGGTCACGGTACCGTGCGCGGGTTGATGGCAAGGCCCAAGGTTTCAAAAGGCAAATTGCCCGCGGTTCTGGTCGTGCACGAAAACCGCGGCCTCAATCCGTACATCGAGGATGTCGTGCGACGGCTGGCAAAATCGGGCTATCTGGCACTTGGACCGGACGGTCTAACGTCTTTGGGGGGCTATCCGGGCACCGATGACGAGGGCCGCACGATGCAGGCATCGCTCGATCCGGCAAAGCTGATGGAGGATTTCTTCGCCGGGTTCGAATATCTGCGCGACCATGAAGGCTCGACTGGCAAGGTAGGGGTCACCGGCTTCTGCTATGGCGGCGGTGTGTGTCATGCGATTGCAATCGCTTATCCCGATCTGGCGGCGGCAGCGCCGTTTTACGGGCGGCAGGCGCGACCCGAGGATGTTCCGGCAATCAAGGCACCGCTACTGATTCATTTTGCCGAGAACGACGAGCGGGTCAATGCGACGTGGCCTGCATACGAGGCGGCACTCAAGGCGAACGCCAAGAGCTATGAGGCGTATTTTTATCCTGGCACGAGCCATGGTTTCCACAATGACACCACGCCCCGCTATGATGAGGCAGCGGCAAAGCTCGCCTGGGAAAGGACTTTGGCATTGTTCGAGAAGGCTTTACGCGCCTAGACCATTTGGTCTGATCTGGCTGCGCTGGCATTTTCGCCGACCGATAACTTGGATTATCGTCGGTCTCCGGGACAATATGTCACATTGCCGCCACGGGTTTGCGGTTTAATACCGCCTGACAGTTGGTGGCGCGGACTTCTAGGCAGAAGTCACGTTGTTCCACTGGCAGATCGAAATAGGAGGTCGCGCCGATGTTCGACGGTTTTGATGCCCTTTTGCTGGCGCGGATCCAGTTTGCCTTTACAGTAAGCTTCCACTTCATTTTTCCCGCCTTTTCGATCGGGCTGGCGAGTTATCTTGCGGTGCTTGAGGGCCTTTGGCTCAAGACCAACAACAACGTTTATCTCGATCTATTCAAATACTGGCGCAAGATTTTCGCGATCGCCTTTGCGATGGGTGTCGTATCGGGCATCGTGATGTCGTATCAGTTCGGTACCAACTGGTCGGTGTTTTCGGACCGGACTGGCCCGATCCTGGGTCCGCCGATGGCGTATGAGGTGCTGACCGCGTTTTTCCTCGAGGCCGGATTTCTGGGCGTCATGCTGTTTGGCATGGACAAGGTGGGGCGCAAGCTACACTTCACCGCGACCTTGATGGTCGCAATCGGCACGTTCATCTCGGCGTTCTGGATCCTCAGCGTCAACAGCTGGATGCAGACCCCGACCGGATACGAAATCGCTGCCAACGGCCAGTTCGTGCCCGCCGGCAGCTGGCTGACGATAATCTTCAACCCCAGCTTTCCCTATCGTCTCGTCCACACCGTGATGGCCGCCTATCTGACCACGGCGTTCGTGGTCGGTGCGGTGGGCGCATGGCATCTGCTCAAGGACAAGGCCGATCTTCGCGCGCGGCGGATGTTTTCGATGGCGATGTGGATGGCGGCCTTGGTCGCCCCGCTGCAGATTTTCGCAGGTGACATGCACGGGCTCAACACGCTGGAGTACCAGCCCGCCAAGGTGATGGCGATGGAAGGGCATTACGACAGCCACCCCAATGGTGCGCCGCTGATCCTGTTCGGCATTCCCAACAGCGCCGAAAAGCGCGTCGATTATGCCATCGAAATTCCCAAGGCGTCCTCGCTGATCCTCAAGCATGACCTCAACGCACCGCTCGCCGGGCTGGATACCATTCCAGAGGACGAGCAGCCGCCGGTTGGGATCGTGTTCTGGTCGTTCCGGATCATGGTCAGCATTGGCTTTGCGATGCTGGGGATCGGCGTGTTCAGCCTGATCGCGCGGGCACGCGGAAAGCTGTTCGACTCGACGTGGCTCCACCGCGCCGCGATCGTGATGGGACCGTCGGGGTTTATCGCGGTGATCGCCGGCTGGGTGACCACCGAGGTCGGCCGCCAGCCCTACACAGTCTATGGCCTGCTGACGACCGCCGACAGCGTTTCGCCGCTCGCCGCGCCCGCCGTTGGCGCGTCGCTGCTGGCGTTCGTGATCACTTATTTCATCATGTTCGGCGCGGGCACGGCGTACATCCTCAAGCTGATGAACAAGCCTGCCACCGGGCATGAAGAGGCGGCTGCTTCGGGACCGCTTCGGACCGCAGGGATTACCCCTGCGTCCGCCGACAGCACGCGGCGCGGACAAAGCGGCACGATGGCGGAGGAAGGCGCATGAACATCGACCTGACGATCGTCTGGGCGTTCATCATCGCCTTTGCCGTCTTCGCTTATGTGGTGATGGATGGCTTTGATCTGGGCATCGGGATCATCTTCCCGGCGCTGGGGCGGGGAGCAGAGCGCGACAAGGCGATGAACTCGGTTGCACCTGTCTGGGATGGCAACGAGACCTGGCTGGTGCTGGGAGGCGGTGGGTTGTTTGCGGCGTTTCCGCTTGCTTATGCAATCATCCTGCCAGCGATCTATCCGCCGATTATCGCAATGCTGTTGGGGTTGGTGCTGCGCGGGGTGGCGTTCGAGGGGCGCTGGCGTGATCCCAGCCATCAGCCGTTCTGGGACTTTGCGTTCACTGCGGGCTCGTTCGTCGCCGCTTTTGCGCAAGGCGTGACCCTGGGTGCGCTGCTGCAGGGCGTCGAGGTCGACGGCCGTGCTTATGCCGGCGGCTGGCTCGACTGGCTCAGCGCCTATTCGGTGCTCACCGGCATCGGCACGGTGATCGGCTATGGCCTGCTCGGATCGACCTGGCTGGTCATGAAAACCGAAGGAGTGGTGCAGGACCACGCCTTCCGGATGAGCTGGAAGCTGTTTCCAGCGACGCTGATAGCGCTGGGTGCGGTCAGCCTGTACACGCCGTTCCTCGAGGGAGAATACTGGAACCGCTGGTTCACCTTCCCCAATGTGCTGTTCTCAGCGCAGGTTCCGGTGCTTGTCGCCTTGATCACCTTCCTGCTCTATCGCGCGCTCAAAAAGCGCCGCGACTACGCGCCGTTCCTGCTGACGCTTGCGCTGTTCCTGCTGGGCATGATCGGCCTCGGCATCAGCATGTTCCCCTATGTCGTTCCCGATGAGGTGACGATCTGGGATGCGGCGACGCATCCCAGCAGCCAGATGTTCATGCTGGTCGGCACCTTGTTCATCGTGCCCTTGATCATCGGCTATACCGGTTGGGCCTACTGGGTGTTCCGCGGCAAGGTCGGCGACGAGGGGTATCATTGATGGCGCAGGGCCATGACGACCCCAATCGCGGCGATGCGCGGCCCTTGGCGCACAAGCTCGGCTGGATGGCCGCCATCTGGCTGATGTCAGTCGGTGTCATCGGCGTTGTCGCTTATGTGATCCGCTGGTGGATCAACGCCTGAGGCGGTTCAGGCTTTGGCCATGGCTGGCGCAAGCTCGAGCAACGCCTTCGCCAATGCGTCGACATCGGCCATAGTGTTGCACAAGGCAGGCGTGACCCGCACGCAGCTTCCCCTGGCGACGCCGCCGCGCTGGACAGTGAAGATGCCATGCTGGTCGAGCAGGGCCTGGGCGACCCCCCGATTGTCTGCATCGGAGAGGCAACCGCGCACCCGGAATGACGTAATCGCGCCATGCATTCGTGGGTCGTCCGGGGTGAGCACGGCGATATCGGGGTGACCGCGCACCTGACTGACCCAGCGATTGCGCAAGGCGCGCAGCCGGCCCTCACGCGCTCCGCCACCGATCGCCGCCTGAAAATCCAGCGCGGCGGGCAGGGACAACAGCGCGGCCATATCGACAGTTCCGGTGTGCACCCGCGACCGGATGCCGCCGTTGCCGGAGACATCTTCGGCAATGTCAGTGTCGATGGCGCCCAGCCGCCCGTTGCGGATGTACATCGCGCCCACGCCCAGCGGCGCGCCGATCCATTTGTGCAGGTTGAAGCCGACAAAATCTGCGCCCAGATCTTGCAGCCGGTAATCGACCTGGCCCAGGCTGTGCGCAGCGTCCAGGATCGTATCGATCCCCCGCGCTCGCGCCATGTCGGCGATGGCGCGAACCGGCAGCATCAGCCCTGTCCGGTGGCTGATATGCGTCAGCAGCACCAGTTTCAGATCGGGATGGGCGCTAAACGCTGCTTCATAGGCCGCCAGCACCGCGTCATGCGTTGCAGGCTCGGGCAGGTCGATCTTGACCGCGCGTGCACCGCGCAATCGCGCCGCATTGACCAGGCTGACCTGCATGCTGTCATAGTCGAGATCGGCATACAGCACCGCGCTACCCGGACCAATGTGGTTATAGCTGCCGATCAGCGCCTTGAGCGCTTCGGTCGCGTTGCGGGTAAACACGATTTCGGTCGTATCCACGCCCAATTCAGCCGCGAGGCTGTGCTGCGCGGCCATCAGGTCGCGGCCCATGCCGCGCCTGGCGTAAAAGCTGGTGTCGCGGTTCACCCGGGCCACCAGTTGCTGATAATGTTCGAGCACCGGGCGCGCCATCATCCCCCAATTGCCGTTTTCCAGCTGGATGACCGCGTCGGTGACATCATATTGCGCGGCGACCTGCGCCCAATACGCCTCGTTATCGGCGGCAGCGGCGGGATCGAAGCCGTCCGCTGCTTCCGCAATATTTGAGGCGAGGGGCGCAGCAGCGATGGCCACTGCGCCCGTCATCAAGGTTCTGCGATTGATGGTCATGCCGCTGTATGCGTCAGAACTGCACGCCCAGGCGAACATAATATTGGCCGCCATCGGTATCGTAGGGCGCGTTGCGCGAATAGATCAGCCCGCGCACCGCCTGGTTGGTGGCTTCGTCGGGATAGGTGTTGAAGACGTTCTCCGCGCCGACCCTGACCGAAAGGTTCTCGCTGAACTGATAGCCTGCAGAGACGTCAAACAGCACGATCGAACCGAAGCGCTGGAAGATATCTCCGGTGGCATTGCCGCTCGAGTCGGTCCACGCCCCGTAATAGCGGCCATTGGCGGTGACGTTGAAGCCGCTGATCGAATAGCCGATCGAACCGGTGGCATTATGCTGCGGCAGGCGTTCCTCGAACAGGCGGCGCTGGGTATCGTTGCCGATCGTCACGCTGGTGCCGTTGGTGACCCTGGTCTGGTTGTAGTTATAGGCCAGCCGCGCATTGAGTGTGCCTTCGCCCAAAGCGGAAGAATACGCGATCACCACATCGACACCGCGCGTGCGGGTATCGAAATCGTTGGTGAAATAGCTGATCGAGGTGAACTGCAGCGGGTTGGGAACACCGGCGGGAACTGCGAATGCGTTCGACTGGCCAAACCGGTCGCGCACATCGATCTGATAGGCATCGATGCTGGCAGACAGGCCGAAGGCCGACTGGAAGGTCAGACCCGCGGTGACGGTTTCGGACTGTTCGGGTTGCAGCGGCTTAGCGCCCAGAGCGATGGCAACCGGATCGTTGGTCGAAAGCCGCCCGCGGGTAAAGATCTGGCGGGTTGTGGTGTCGAGCCCTTGCGAGGTGTTCGAGGTGTTCGACTGGCCAGGTGTTGGCGCGCGGAAGCCGGTTGAATAGGCGCCGCGGATCGCAAGTCCCTGTGCCGGTTCGAAGCGCGCCGACAGTTTGTAGTCGAACGTGTCGCCGAAATTGGAGAAGTCTTCATAGCGGGCCGCGACGCCAAATGTCAGCGGCTCGGCAGGACGCCATTCCAGATCAAGATAGCCGGCATAGCTTTCCTGGCTGAAGCTTCCTGCCTGGTTGGGGGCAAAGCCCGGGAAGCCGTTGGAGTTGGGCGCGAGCCCCGCTACTGCGCCCGGACCGACCGCATAAGAGGCTGAATCGCCTGCCTCTACGGTGTAGGTTTCCTCGCGACGTTCACCGCCAAAGGCAATGTTGATCGGCTCGAACGCGCCGACATCGAGCCGATAGACGAAATCGGCATTGAGGTTGAACTCGCGCTGTTCAAGCCGCCCCAAATAGAAGCTGGTCGGGCTGTTGGGGCCGAGCGACGCATTGAGCGATTCGGACATCAGATAATCGATCCGGCTGCGGCCAGCAGATGCACTGACATCGAAGGTGAAGTCATCGGCGCGGTCTGCGCTGCGCAGACCGGCGACCGCTTGGAGGTCTTCGTGCTCGGTACCAAAGCGCGGGGTAAAGCCTGCGGGATAGATGCTGGAGAAGTTGAATCCAGGGAACACTGCGGTATTGGCATAAACGTTTCCGGTGGCGACCGGGTTGCGCCAATTGAAATCGGTGACTCCGTCGCCGCCCGTCGCGGTGCCGAAGGCATAGATTTCCAGCGCATCGGACAGCGCATAGCGCATGTTGAGCGCGCCACGCATGATCCGCGATTCGGGCTGACCCCAACGCTGCACCGGATCGGGGATCGCCAGATCCGGGCGCGCCGCTTGCAGCGCGATGGCATCGGGGCGCTGGCGCGTCCGCGATGTCGCTGCGTTCTTGCTGTATTCACCCGAAAATACGATGCTGCCGCGGTCGCCCAACGCCACCCCGCCCTGCAGGCCAACCTGATAATTGTTGCCATCGCCTTCATAATATTGCGAAAACTGGCCGAATGCTTCCATTCCGGGTTCGTCATCGAGGATGATGTTGATCACGCCTGCGATCGCGTCCGATCCATATTGGGCCGAGGCGCCATCACGCAGCACCTCGATCCGCTTGATCGCGATCGTCGGAATGGTGTTGAGATCGGGCGCCTGCGCTCCGCGACCGCCGAGCAGTGCCGAGCGATGATAGCGTTTACCGTTGACCAGCACGAGCGTGTGATCGGGCGACAAGCTGCGCAGGCTGGCTGGGCGAACGAATGCCTGGCCATCGGCAGCCGGAAGCCGCTGGACGTTGAACGAGGGCAGCAGCCGCGCCAGCGTATCCGACAGGTCTTCGGAGATGACATTGTCGATCCCTTCTGCCGACAGCACATCGACAGGCGCCATTGTGTCAAACTGGGTCCGGGTCGCGTCCCGGGTGCCGGTGACGATGATCAAGTCTGACGAAGCGCCATCGGCGGCATCAGCAGCATTTGCCGCATCGTTCATCTGCATGTCCTGCGCCGCGGCGGGAGACAGCATGGCGAATTGCAGCGCAATCAGCGCGCACCCGGTGAATTTCGACATTGTTTGGAACCCCATGAAGACTGCCATTGTTTGGCTGGAGCGGCGGATAGGCCGGGGTCGCGTCTGGCTGATGACGGGATGATGCAGATTTTGTTGCATCTGCAAGTATTGGCTGTCACACGTCTGGAAACGGCAACAGTGGCAGTGTCATGTTGGTTATGCCGCTGGCCGGTTTGTGGTACGTTGCCCCATGGTACAGCCCCCCGATAGCCAATCCGATGCTTCCGCCCCGCCATCGAGCGCAGCGCCGGTGCTTCCAGATGACTCGCTGGCGGTGCGCGGCTTTCATCTGATCGAGCATGTGCTGCTGATCCTGGTGGCGCTGATGACGCTGGGCGCGGCAGGTATCGAGATAGCGAACATTGTTGCTACGCGAACCATCTCGCTCGCCGATATCCTGCTGATGTTTCTCTACACCGAAGTGATTGGCATGATCGCGGTGTTCTACACCGGGCGCGGATCGCCGTTTGTCTACCCGATCTTCATCGCGATCACCGCGCTGGCGCGGTTGATCGTGCTGCAAGGCAAGGACATGGCCCCCGACAAGATCCTGTTCGAAGCGGGCGCGATTTTGCTGCTGGCGATTGCGGCTGTGGTGATCACGCGCGCGGGCAGGGGTTGACCGGAACCGCTGCGCTGGCATGAAGGCGCAACGCCCGTTGCCAAGCAAGGCCGCCCAGCAAATGACCACCGAAAAGCTCTATATCACCGCCAACAGCCTGCTCGAGGACAGCTATCGCCTTGCGATGCAGGTCATCGAGAGCGGCTACAAGCCCACCCATATCGTCGGGATCTGGCGCGGCGGGGCCCCGGTGGGGATCGCTGTGCAGGAGCTGCTCGACTATCATGGCATAGAGGCCGATCACATCGCCATCCGCACCGCCAGCTATTACGGCATCGACCAGCAGAGCAAGGACGTGCGCGTCTATGCGCTGGGCTATCTCATCGATACGCTGAGCCCCGAGGACCGGCTGCTAGTGGTCGACGATGTGTTCGACAGCGGCCGCTCGATCCGCGCATTCATCCACGAGCTTGCCGCCAAGTGCCGCTACAACATGCCGCACGACTGGCGTATCGCCACGGTCTATTACAAACCCTCGCGCAATTTGACCGATCTGACACCCGATTACTGCGTGCACCAAACCGAGCAATGGCTGGTCTTCCCGCATGAGATTTCAGGGCTCACGGTGGAAGAAATCCGCGCGCACAAACCCGGGGCGAGCATTATATTGGGGGAGTGATAGCCGTTCTCCGGCGAAAGCCGGAGCCCAGGGGCGACGTTGCGCTGTGACCGCACTGGATTCCGGCTTTCGCCGGAAAACGAAACAGCGAGCCAACAGGTCAATTGCACAGCCACCGCCGCCTTGGCATAACGCGATCATGACACCTGACCAGCGCACCGCCTATATCGACCGCCTGCCCAAGGCCGAGCTTCACCTGCATATCGAAGGCTCGCTCGAGCCCGAGATGCTGTTTGCGCTGGCGCAGCGCAACGGCGTGGAAATTCCCTTCGCCAGTGTCGAGGATATCCGCAACGCCTACAATTTCAGCAACCTGCAGGATTTTCTCGACATCTATTACCAGGGGATGGCGGTGCTGCTGACCCAACAGGATTTCTATGACCTGACCTGGGCCTATCTCGAACGCGCGCATGCCGACCATGTCCGCCATGTCGAGATATTCTTCGATCCGCAGGGCCATACCGAACGCGGCGTGGCGTTCGCAGATGTCGTCACCGGGATCAGCGACGCGCTCGCCGATGGCGAGAAGCAGTGGGGAATCACCTCGCGGCTGATCATGTGCTTCCTGCGCCATCTCGACGAGGCGGCGGCGCAGGCGACGCTCGACGAGGCACTGCCTTATCTGGAGCGGATCGCGGGAGTGGGGCTCGATTCGTCGGAGAACGGCCATCCGCCTTCCAAGTTCGCCAACGTGTTCGCACGGGCGAAATCCTTGGGGCTCAAGCTTGTCGCGCATGCGGGCGAGGAGGGTCCGCCCGAATATGTGCACGAGGCGCTCGACGTGCTGCATGTCGACCGCATCGACCATGGCAACCGCGCGCTGGAAGACGCAGGCCTGGTCACGCGGCTGGCGGGCGAGGGGATGACGCTGACCGTCTGCCCACTCTCCAACCTCAAATTGTGCGTGATCGGCGACATCGCCGACAGCCCGGTGAAGCAGATGCTCGATTCTGGGCTCAAGGCGACGGTGAACTCGGACGATCCGGCGTATTTCGGCGGCTATGTGAACGCCAATTACCACGCGATCGCAGGCGCGCTTGACCTTACCCGCGAGCTGTTGCGCACGCTGGCGCGCAACAGCTTTACCGGCTCATTTCTCCCGCCTGATCAGATCGCGCATCTGTTGACCGAGATCGACCATTACGACGCGCATTTTTCCGCCTGATCGGGCGGAGCGGGCTCAGCGTTCGCTGAGGTAATAGCGCTCCACTTCGGCCAGGTTTTCATCGAGTTCGTAGACGATCGGCTGGCCCGTGGGGATTTCCAGCGACGTGATCGCATCGTCGGCGATCCCCGACAGGTGCTTGACCAGCGCACGCAGCGAGTTGCCGTGCGCAGAGATGATCACGCGCTTGCCGGCTTTCAGTTCGGGCGCAATCCGGCTTTCCCAATAGGGCAGCACGCGGTCGATGGTGTCTTTCAGGCTTTCGGCATTGGGGATGGCGATCCCGGCGTAGCGGCGGTCCTTCGACAGATCGAACTCCGATCCGGCCTCCATCGGCGGCGGCGGGATGTCGAAGCTGCGGCGCCAGATATGCACCTGCTCGTCGCCATGCTTGGCCGCCGTCTGCGCCTTGTCGAGCCCGGTCAGCCCGCCATAATGGCGCTCGTTGAGCTGCCAGTTCTTCTCGACCGGCAGCCACAGGCGGGTCATCTCCTCGAGCGCCAAGTTCAAAGTCTTGATTGCCCGCGTTTGCAGCGAGGTGAAGGCGATATCGAAATCGAGCCCCTTGTCGCGCATCAGCCGGCCCGCCGCGCGCGCTTCTTCCGCACCCTTTTCGGTCACGTCGACATCCCACCAGCCGGTGAACCGGTTCTCGAGGTTCCATTGCGACTGGCCGTGGCGGATGAGGACGAGTTGCGGCATCGGGGATGTCTCCTGTGATGGTCTGTTGCCGCCACCTAACGCCGTTAAGCGCTAGAGAAAACCCGTTTTGCTCCCGTCATTCCCGCGAACGCGGGAATCCCGCTTTTCCGCCGCGTTAGAAAGAGTAGCAGGATCCCCGCGTGCGCGGGGGTGACGGGGAAGGCGGGCGGGCTAGATTTTCTCGAAGCGCACCTTCAGCCCGTCCTTGGGCTGCGGAATCGGCCAGGCCTGCCAGGCGGGGTTGTAACCGGGTTCGATGACGATCCGGTGCTGGCTGAGCACGTGGTGCAGCAGCACCTTGATCTGCATATACGCAAAGTGCAGCCCCAGGCACATATGCGCGCCGCCGCCAAACGGGACCCAGGCGTATTTGTGCCGGGCGCGTGTCGCCTCGGGTGTGAAGCGCATCGGATCGAACCGCAGCGGATCGGGCCAGTGCTCTTCCTGCTTGTGCGTGAACGACGAGCTGATGCTGACCGGGGTGCCCGCAGGAATGCGATAGCCGCCGAATTCGAAATCCTTGAGCGCGCGGCGCGGGGTGGAAGGCACCGGCGGGATCAGCCGCAATGCTTCCTTGAACGCCATTTCGGTGAGTTCGAGATTGGGCAGCGAGTCGTAGGGCATAGGGGCACCCGCCGGGGCGTGCTCGAGCAGTTCGGCGCGGATCTTGTCCTGCCATTCGGGGTTCTTGGCAAGCAGCCAGATCAGCGAACTGGCCGATGAGGTGATCGTGTCGTGCGCCGCCATCATCAGGAAGTTCATGTGATCGACCACCTCGTCGGTGGTGAGCAGGCTGCCATCGTCGCGGGTGGCGCGGCAGAACTGGCTGAACATGTCCGGCCCCTGCTGCTCACGCCGCTTCTTTACCTCGGGGGTGAAGTAATCGACCAGAAATTTGCGCCCCGCGACGCCCTTGCCCATCTTGGTGAAGGGCAGTGGACGACGGACCACGCCGATCGAGGCCTGCACCATATCGACGAACGCGGTGTTGATCTTGTCGGCTTCCGGACCCCAGGGGATCCCAAGGAATGACGTTGCCGCAAGATCCAGCGTCAACTTCTTGATTTCAGTATAGAAAGTGATGTCCTTGTTCGACCATTCGAGCACCCGCGCACCGATGCCTTCGTTGAGCGCTTCGGCATAATGGCGCATCGGCCCGGGCTTGAACGCGATCGAAAGAGCGCGACGATCGGCGCGGTGATGGTCGAAGTCCATCAGCATCAGCCCGCGCGGGAACAGCAGGTTGAGAACTGGCCCCCAGCCTTGTTCGGAAGAAAACACCTTGTCGCGATCGAACAGCACCAGTTCGTTGGCATCCGCCCCGAACAGCGCCACCTGCCGCCGCCCGAAGGCATTTGTGCGATAGACCGGGCCGTATTTTTCGCGCATGGCCTTGCCGAAAGCCTCGGGGTCGGCGAGCATCTTGAGCGTCACGCCCAGGATCGGCATGCCGTCCTCGCCAGGGATGTGGTCGAGCGCGCTGGAGCTTTGCAGCCGGGTCCAATGCGGGTTGCCGCTGTCACGCTGGATAGTGTGGTCTGGGAACATTTCGCGCTGAGGGGCGTGTGTATCGGGAGCGAGTACGGTGGCCATTGGAAATCCTCTGCACTGTTTTAATCGATCCATTAAATACCAACTGACATCAATGTTAGCAAGTGCTGTCTTGCCCCCAAGAACCATTCATCGTTAATTCAACTTGGGTTTTGTATGAACAGATTATCGGGGCTCCGCTCCGCCGGCCCGCCGCGCCAGGACTTGCGGTGAGACAGGAAACCATGGCTTTGACCCCAATTTCATTCATAACACACAGCGGCCGCCGTGCGGTTCGCATTGCAGCCATCGCCTTGGGCGCGGTGTCCCTTTCGGCCTGCGCTTATGGCGGCGGCGATTACGGCGGCTATGGCGGCGTCTCGGTTGGCGTTGGCGGCGGCGGCTTTGCCGGAGGCTATGATCCCTATTGCGACGGCTATGCCGCCTGGGACAGCTTCTATGGCTGCGACGCCGGGCTCGGCTTTGGTCAGATCGGTTTTGGCGGGGGCTATTTCGATAACTTTTATTATCCCGGGTTCGGCACATGGGTGTATGACCGCCCCGGCGGCCGCCGCTTTGCCATGCAGGACCGCCAGCGCCGGTATTGGGGCCAGCAGCGCTTCCAGTACCAGCAGCAGCGGCGTGCCAATCGTCAGGATATTCGTCAGGACCGGCGCGACATCCGCCAGGACCGGCGCGAAGGTCGGCGCGATATCCGCCAGGATCGGCGCGAGACGTTGCAGGACCGTCGCGACTGGCGGCAGGAGCGGCGCGACACTCCCAACGCGGTGCCGCGCACCCGCCGCGATGACCGCGAGCGTATGGGCGGTTCGACCCCCCAGGATCGCCAGCAGCGGATGCAGCGCTGGGAGCAGCGCCAGCAAGGGGCCGTGGGCCAGCCCAACCAGGGTCGAGGTAGTGGGCAAGCTAACGATGGCCGGCAGGGGAGGGGCCGCGAAGGCCGTCCGGCGATGCGCCAGCCTACGTCACAGGCGCAGCCCGGCGGCGCTCCCTCGCGCACCGAACGGCCCCAGCGCCAGCAGCAGCGGATCGAGCGTCAACAGCAGCGGATCGAACGTCAGCCGCAGCGGATGGAGCGCCAACAGCAGCGGATCGAACGTCAGCCGCAGCGGATGGAGCGCCAGCAGCAGCGGATGCAGCGCCCGTCGCGGGCGGGTCCCAACCGCAGCCTGAGCGACGGGGGCAACCGCCAGCCAGACGCCCAGCTAGATTGATCGATAGCCTTGTCACTTGGAGCGTCAAGGGTTCGGCAACAATGCGGGCAGATCGCGGACTGCGGAGATGTCGTAGGGCTTGTGACCTGCCCCAAAAGCCCTATCATCTAGGGCATGGTAAAATTTTCGCTTCTCGACCAGTCGGTACGCTTCGCCGACATCCCTGCCGCTACTGCGCTGGGGGGCACGCTGGAAGCGGCCGAACTGGCCGACCGGATGGGCTATCACCGGCTGTGGGTATCAGAGCATCACGCAAGCCGGTTCCTTTGCGGCAGCGCGCCCGAGATCCTGATCGCCGCGATGGGTGCCCGCACCCGGAGGATCAGGCTCGGGTCGGGCGGGGTAATGCTGCCGCATTACAGCGCGTACAAGGTCGCCGAGCAGTTTGCGGTGCTTAGCAACCTCTATCCCGACCGGATCGATCTCGGCGTCGGTCGCGCGCCCGGCGGCGAGATGCGCGTGGCGGCAGCGCTGTCTGCCCCCCACCCGCCATCGTTCCGCGATTTTCCGCAGCAGGTCGCCGACCTTGTCGGGTACATGAGCGGCGATCTGGACGACCCTCGGCTCAGCCCCGAGCCTGAAGGCGATGTGCCGGTTTGGATTCTGGGCACAAGCCCGGACAGCGCGGTGCTCGCTGCACAACTCGGGCTGCCCTATGCGCTGGCCTTGTTCATCAATCCCAATGCCACCCCGGGTCTGACCGAGCTTTATCGCCACAATTTCCGCCCCAGCGCGACGCTGTCCGAGCCGTATGTGATGCTGGCGACCACGGCTTTTGCCTGTGATGATGCCGATTACGCCGATCTGCTGCGCAAGAATTATTTCCTCAACATCGCCCGGTTGCTCGGCGGCGGGCAGCAGCCTGCGGTCTCTCCGCAGGAAAGCCGCGACATCGGCTTTACCGAGCGCGAGGCGATGATCATCGGGGCGCAGGCGCGGATCGCAGCCTTCGGGACGCCCGATGTGGTGCGCGACAAGGTCCAGACCTTGGTCGATGCGTTTGCCGCGGACGAGGTGATGATCTCCTGCAATGCCTATTACCACGCCGACCGGATGCGTGCGATCGAGCTGTTCGCGCGCAGTTTCGATATGGCGGAGGCGGCCTGAGCATCATGGGTTTCCACACACCAGCGTTTTGCGTCGCCGAGACGCTGCCGTTCATGGATGGCGAGGCGATCGTCATCGACAAGCCTGCGGGCTTGCCCGTCACCCAGCCCCGCCGGGGCGGGCGTAGTCTCGACGATTATCTCACCCAGTTGCGCTTCGGCTTCCAGCGCTCTCCGATAGCTGTGCACCGGCTCGACCAGGACACATCGGGCTGCCTCCTGCTCGCGCGGCACGCCAAGGCGCACAAGCGCTTCGGCGCGGCTTTCGAAAGCGGCGAGGTCGAGAAGACCTATCTGGGGATCGTCGAGGGTGACCTGGTCGATGACAGTGGCACAATCGATATCGCGCTGGGCAAGACCAGCACCGCGCAGGATGGCTGGCGGATCGTGCCCGATGCGGCGGGCAAGCGCGCGGTGACCCACTGGAAGCGGATAGGCACTGCAGGCAAAATGACGCTGGTCGAGTTCCGACCAGAAACCGGACGCACCCACCAGATCCGCGTTCATGCGCTTCACGGGCTTGGCAAACCGCTGCTGGGCGATCCGTTTTATGGAAAGTCCTTCCCGTCAGGCCTGATGCTGCATGCAGCGGGACTGGTGCTGGCTCGTGGCGAAAAGCCGCCGATCGTGGCGCATGCGCCGATGCCGAAAAGGTTCGCCGATCTGGGCTTTGGCACCCAGCAGACGGTCATTGCCGAAGCCATGGTCGAGGCAACAGGCGATGAGTGACTTTAACGTCCCCGATCATGCCATTGTTTCCGAACGGTTTATCACCGCGTCGGGACCAGGCGGCCAGAATGTCAACAAGGTGGCAACTGCGGTCCAGTTGCACGTCAATATCTTCGCTCTAGGTTTGCCACCTTTGGTGTATAACCGTTTGAAATCATTGGCAGGTAGTAAGATCAACCAAGAAGGCGAGTTGGTTATTCTGGCGCGCAACCACCGCACTCAGGAAGCCAACCGCAAGCTGGCGCGCGAGCGCGTGGCCGCGATGCTGGCCGAAGCGTATGACTTACCAGCGGTCCGTGCCCGATCGCGGCTCAACCGCGTCGGCAAGACCGAGCGCCTCGCGGGCAAGAAGAACCGCTCGACGGTCAAGAAGAACCGTGGCCGGGTCTCCTTCGACTGAATTCGCATCGTTTGAAAGAATTAGCATGTATAGCTTTGAAATAGATCAGAACATTCCCAAGCCTCAGCTGTATGACGATCTTCATGGCGCAGCGTTGGCGCTGGTCGATGGTGAGCGCGACGGCGTTGCCAATATGGCCAATGTCGCAGCGTTGATCGGCCAGTTCCTGCCCGGACTCAACTGGGCGGGGTTCTATCGGATGGTCGAGGGCGAACTGGTGCTTGGGCCGTTCGTGGGCAAGCCCGCCTGCATCCGCATCGCGTTGGGCAGCGGTGTCTGCGGAACCGCTGCGGCAAGCGGGGAAACCCAACTGGTCGACGATGTCCATGCCTTTCCGGGCCATATCGCCTGCGATGCCGCCAGCCAGTCCGAACTCGTGGTCCCCGTGATCCATGACGGGCAGGTGACGCATGTCATCGATCTCGACAGTCCGCACCTGGCAAGGTTCGATGACGATGACCGCGCCGGGATCGAAAGGCTGGCAAAGACGCTTGCAGGACGCATCTGAACGGCTTGGTTAACCCGGCCGTCCTGCTTTGCCCCAAATTGAAACACTGCCCTGCGATGCACCCGGTTTTACATCGGTGCGATGGTGCGCCCCTCTCGCAAATGGTAACAATCACTTAACCATGCCAGATGGGCGAACGGGCAGATCTGCTGCGCTCCCAGAAAGGCCTGCCCGATTGCCCAAGGGGAGTTAACCATGAAGACCCGCGCTTTTGCTTATGTGCGTCATGCCGCCATTGCCGCCTGCCTGGGTGGTTCGCTGGGGTTGGCACTGCCTTCCCAGGCCGCCGACTCGGGGGTTGCGCGCGCGCTGGCCAGCAAGATCGACCTCAAGGCGAGCAGCGCGCTGGGCAGGGGTCCGGCCAATCCTCCTGGTTACGGCGCGCGCTTTCCGGCAGGTGCACCGGCCTATGTCCGCCCGTTTCGGGGTTTCCTGCTGCCCCGCGTCTGGGTTGCGCCGAGCTATATCATCACCAACTGGCAGCGCCTTGGCCTCGCGCGGCCGGCGCAGGGCTTTGGTTGGTCGCGTTATTATGACGATGCTGTGCTGACCGACAGCAACGGCCGGGTCTTCGACAGCGTGCAAGGGGTCAACTGGTCGGCCGCACAGGGCGGGCCGATGGTTCAGGCGGGGCAGGCCAGTGTCACGCAGACCTACTCGCCCGATTATGATCCGTATAACTATGATGACGACCTGCTGCTGGGCAATGATGATGTCGTCCACGGAACGCATTGGGCGCGGACCGCGAACCAGGCTGCCCCCGGTGTCGATTATGACGACGGCTATGTTGCCGCCCCTCCGCCCCCGCCTGCCACGCAATATGATGGTGGCCATGATCCTGATTACGATCCGGCGTTTCTCGAAGCCTGCCGCCGCGACAGCGGTTTGGGCGGCGCTGCGATCGGCGCGGCTGCGGGCGGACTTACAGGCAATCGCATCGCGGGGCGCGACAACCGCACCGGCGGCACGCTGATCGGCGCGGGCGTGGGCGCGATCGCCGGGATGGTGATCGACAAGGCCGAGGACCGCGAGCGCTGCAAGCGCCTGCTCGCACGCGAAAGCCAGCGAGGATACGGCACAAGCTATGCCCCGCCGCCAGTCGCGCCGCCCGCCTATGCGGGTGACTACGATCCCGCGTTCCTCGAGGCCTGTCGCCGTGACAATGGTCTGGGCGGAGCCGCCATCGGTGCGGCTGCAGGCGGTCTGGCGGGCAATCGCATCGCGGGTCGCGGCAACCGCACCGGGGGTACGCTGATCGGCGCGGGCGTTGGCGCGATCGCCGGAATGGTGATCGACAAGGCCGAGGACCGCGAACGCTGCAAGCGGCTGCTCGCCCAGCACGGTGCCTATCAAGGTGGTGGCTATCCGCCGCCTGTCGGTCAGCCCGGCGGCTATCCGCCGCCCCCGCCGGGATATTATTATTACTATCCGCCGCCGATCATCACCACGGTGACGATCACGCCGGGCTGCAATTGCACCGAAGAAGTGGTGACGACGCACACTGCGCCCGTGCGGCATCGTCCAAAGGTCTATCGCACCAAGAACGTGCGCGTTTCGCGAAAGTAACCCGCGCTATCGGCTGGCCGGCGTATCGACATAGCCGGTCAGCCCCCACGGATCATAGGGGCCGAGCACCAGCTGCTCGAAGGTACCCAGGCCCTGCTCGCCGTCACTGGTGGTCACCCGCGACAGGATCTGCACGTGCAGATTGTCCATCGTCGGCGCCATCGGATCGATTGCGGCCAGATCGATGCTTGCGCGTTCGACCACCAGGGCTCCGTGATGGCGACCATGCCCCCATTTCGGGCAGGTATAGCCCAGCCCGCGCATCTGGAAGCGCTGGATCGGCTCGAAGTTGACGGCCAGCGGGCTGGTTTCGGTCTGAACCGTCAGCGTACCGCCCGCGGGCCATCGGGTACCGGCTTCGATTTGTGTTTCAAGCTGCGCCGAAGGTGTCTCGAAGAATCCGTCATGCGCCGCATTGTCGGGCGCGATCACCGCGCGGGTGTTCCATGCGCTGCCAGAGCGGTGCGCGTTCAAGTGGAAGAACAGGCTGCGGGTGGGCAGGTTGACCGGAGTCCATTGCCAGAAGAATGCAGGGCTTGCGCTACCCGAATGCGGCTGCGCATCGGGTGTGCCGATCGGGCGGACACCCCAGCTGCGGTCGCGCGTGCCCGCACAGCCTGGCGACAACTCGGTCCGCTCGCCGTCGATTTCGATCCAGCCGGTATAATGCCCGTTCTGGGTCATCCGCGTGTAATCCATGAAGGTACGTGGGCCGTTGCGGAAGGTGAAGCGCGGTTCCTCTATCGGGAAGGCGCGGCCCGTGAATGTGATCTCGGCACGGATCCCTTCGCCATCGACGTGGATGCGCAAAGCTTTCAAAGGTTCGATCACCTCGATGCGGATCGGCCCAACCGCCATCTCCATCCGCTCCATGCCCAATTCGCGCGAGGCATGAAGATTGTGCTGCAAGCCGTTACGAATGAACGAGAAGCTGGCGTCCGCAATGTCGAGATGCGGATAGACGCCAAACGCCAAAGCGAAGAAGCCAGAGCCATCGGGGTTGTAGCCGTTGAAGAAATAGCGGTCATAGAAATTGCGGTCCGTGCCCGAATAGGCGATCGGCTCGGCGGTCTGGTGCAGCGGATAATCGTCGCCCCTGGTCAGCATGTCGTGGTCTCCGTTTTCGGGCTGGCATAGCGCAGCAGCGCGCCGATGCTGTCATGATCAAGCGCGAGACTGCATGCGCCGCGCGCCATCGACAGGAAGTTGGCGTCACCGCGATCGGTGCGCTCGACAAACGCTGTGCTGAACACGGCAGTCGACAGGCCCGAGAGTGCACCGATCCGGTAATCGTCATAGATCCCCTCGCGGCTGCGCGATACGCCGTGGCGGGTCATCTCGGCGCAGTAAAGATCGAGCAGCGTGTCCTCATGCGCGCGGCGCAATTCGGTGCCGATGCCGGTGCCGAGCAGATAACCCAGATCGCTGGTGCCGCCGCCGGTAACGCAGGTCTGCCAGTCGACCAACGCAATCGGCTCGGCGCCGCCCCGGATGTCAAACAGCATATTGTCGAGCCGGAAATCGCCATGGGTGAGGCAACGGGTGCACGGCTGGAAGTTGAACCAGTATACCGCGTTTTCCGCCAGCGCCTCGCAGATGGCAAGATATTCGGGCTCGATCTGCCCGGCATAGCGATCGCGGAAGACCGCCTGCGCGCCGGGATAGGCCTGGATGATCCAATCGCGGGCCTGTGCGTCGGGCTGGAGCCAGTCCTCGTCGAGCACGGGCAGACCGTCGGTCGAAGCGTGCAGCAATGCCGCCTGGCACACCGCCTGTTGCGCCTCAGCAAGCGTGCATGACGACAGCTGGTCGCCAGCCCGTGCCGGACCAAGATCCTCGAAGAGCAGGATGAAGTCGCTGCCGTTGTCGTCGATCAGTGCGGTGTAAACCTTGGGGACGCGGATCGCGACCAGCGGGGCGACCCGCGCATAGAAGTTCACTTCGCGCAGATAGAGCCGGAAATGCGCTGCGGTTGATCGGCTGGTGGCATCGCGCGAAGGCAGCTTGGCGGCGATCGAGGTGGGCGCGCCGGGTGCCGGGCGATCATATTCGAGCGCGATCCGAACCGTATCGCCCACCTGGCCGGTTCCGATCGAGGTCGTGGAGAAGCGCGTGATCCGTGCGCCGCCGAGCGCACCAGCGGCATCGAGCTGCGCCTGCAGCCACGCCTGGCTCAAATCTTCCGCCCGCGTCGGAAACGCCATGATCTCCATCCTCCCCGCCGGGTCATGCCCGATCGTCATTTAATCGTATGATTAAACCTGTGGCGAGGGATTGCAATCGGTCAATTTTGGGAGGTGGACGAAGGGTGCGTCAGGCCAGTTCGCTGGCGAGCCGTGCCTGCATGTGGAGCACTGCGGGGCGCAACGCGGTTTCCTCGACAAAACCCAGCCGCTCGGCCTCGAGTGATTTTTCCAGCCGAACCAGCCGGTCGAGAAGGTGCTGGGTATCGCGTACCAGTCGCTGCGCTTCTGTCGGTAGTCGGACGACGACGAAGGGATCGCTTGAAGCGCATTTGCCCAGAGAGCGGCTTCGGCTGTGCAACTGATGCTGCGAAAGCTCGCCGGCGAAAAACGCCTTCTGATTGAGCAGCCAGGCAATCGAATGCATCAACCGGGTGGTGACGCGCAGCGATTCGCACGACATATCGATGCGGATCTCATCGTGCTTGGTGAGGCCCTGGTCTTCGGGGCTGAGCTCGAAATAGGACCGTGCCTCGTCAGCCAGCACCATCGCCTCAACGTACAGCGACTCGATCAGTTTGACGGTGAAGGGGTGCTGATGATGGGACATGCGCCATCCTTGCCAAAGTCCGCCGGTGCTGCACAGCCGGAACCTATGGTTAAGGCCGTGTAGATGCAGTTTGTGCCAGCCCGGAACAGGTGTGCGCCGGACAATTGCATATCGGCGAGAAAGCAACCGGGGTCCGGTAAAGCATCAGGCGATGATATCGGGGATCAGATAATCTTCGAGCATCGCGATTTGGTCGCGCAGCATCAGTTTGCGCTTTTTCAGCCGCGCCAGTTGCAGCATGTCGGCGGTGCCTCCATTGCTCAACGATCCGATGGCGTGGTCCAGATCGCGGTGTTCGATGCGCAGCAGGACCAGCTTCTGCCGGACTTCTTCCTCTGTCACGCGCGACGCCTTTCCAGACCGGGGCCGGGCCGTGAACGCGGCCCGCGATTGCTTTTGCGCAGGCCGGACACCTGCCAACTGTCGCGGTTATGGAATGTTTCGCCGCATTGCAAGCGCACCTGTGCATAACATCAAAGACAGCCCATAAATTTTATGTTTAGATCACTCTCCCAAGATGAGAAGGGTCAATGAGTCGAAGGAGACATAGATGTTGCAAGACAGTCATACGCAAGCCCTCAAGGCCAAGCATGCCGGTATTGAACGACTGATCCACGACGAAGAAAGCAGGCCTGCGCCCGACGCCGCGCGGATCGCCAGGCTTAAGAAGCAGAAACTGCGTATCAAGGAAGAGATCAGCCTGCATTGACGCACTGATCTGAACTTCCGCGGACTGGGCGCATCCCGGACGCGATAATCCCAGCCCGGCGCGTCTGACGAGGGGTCAAATCGCGCGCCGGGCGATGGATTGAACATAAACGAAGCCTGCAAAAAACCCCTAGACCGGCTTGAGCGACGAGCCGGTTGGCGATCAACTCAGGTGCAATCCTCTTGAGCCCCGACCGCCAGCATTGCAGCCGAGCGCGGCTGCAGCATGACCGGGCAGGTTACCCACGCGTTGCCAGCCGCGATATGCCCGTGGTCAAATTCTCGAGGCGACGAAATTGGCGGCAACTGGCCGAGGCCGAGCCTTTGCCAGGCAACTGATCGTCGACAGCCTCCCATCTTTGTCGCGAAAGATTTCGCAGCTCCCTGTCGCCGGAACGGCCCGGCCATCGCGGAGAGTGACCTGCGATACCGTCATTTTGTCGCCCGTCATGGAGCCTGCGAATTGGCCCATTGAACCCCAGCTCCGTTGCATGAAGTCCAGTGTCGCGGTTGTTGTCCCTCGGCCAATCGTCACTGTGTCGCACAGAAGCAAGGTTGTATCAGCCCGAAATCTTGTCACTTTTTCGGGATACTGGCAGCGACCTTCGATGACGCTTTTGCCTTCGTCTTGAGCACCAACAGGTGCCGATACCCCGAACGCGACTGCGAGCACCGCCATCGCGGACCTCATCAAGGCTGCTGATCGTATGTCTGGCATCTCGTGAATATGACGCGGAACGCGCGCGGGCTCAATAACTGAAATGCGATCGCTTCTGGACCCCCAGCGAGCGCCTGATTTGATGGCCGCCGCGCGATACCCCCAAACCGGTGCCAAGCGCCGATAGCCTCGCGCCAAAGTGCGTGCTAGACCTGCCATCATGTCAGAAGCCCAGATCAACGCCACGCTTGCCGCCCGGACCATCCTGACCCGCCTGCATGACGTAATGGCCGCGCGCACCAATGCGCAGGCCAAGCTCAACCAGGTGGTCGACATCATCGGCGATTCGCTCAATAGCGAGGTGTGCTCGATCTATCTGCTGCGCGAAGGCGTGCTCGAACTGTTCGCCACCCGAGGCCTGAACCAAGAGGCGGTGCACGTCACCAAGCTGGCGATGGGGCAGGGGCTGACCGGAACGATCGCGCAGAATGTCGAGACGCTGAACCTTGCCGAGGCGACCGCGCATCCCGACTTCCAGTATCGCCCCGAAACCGGTGAGGAAAAGTTCCACAGCTTTGCCGGCGTTCCGATCGTGCGGATGGAGCGCGCGATCGGGGTTTTGTGCATCCAGCATGTCGAGCCGCGGCGTTATCTCGAGGTCGAGATCGAGGCGATGCAGACGGTGGCGATGGTGCTGTCTGAACTGATCACCAACGCCGAGATGGTCGACGAGCACGGCACGTTCGACGGCCAGGCAGAGCTCACCCATTCGCAGCACGAGATCGGCTTTCCACTGGTTGCGGGGCTGGCGAGCGGCAAGGTGGTCTTCCATCAGCCGCGCATCACCATCGAGCATGTCGTCGCCGAAGACGTCGAGGCCGAGCGCCAGCGGGTCTATTCCGCATTCATCAAGATGCGCGAGCAGATCGACAAGATGTCGAACCAGGCCGAGTTCGGAACCGGCGGCGAGCATGACGAGGTGCTCGAGACTTACAAGATGTTCGCCTATGACGAGGGGTGGTCACGGCGGATCAACGAGGCGATCGACAGCGGGCTGACCGCAGAAGCCGCGATCGAGCGCGTCCAGCAGCGCACCCGGATGCGGATGCGGCAGATCGACGATCCGCTGCTCGCCGACCGGATGCACGATCTGGAGGATCTCTCCAACCGGCTGCTGCGCATGGTTTCGGGCCAGATCGGCACCGCAGCGCAGATGGGCCTGCGCCAGGACACGATCCTGATCGCGCGCAACCTGGGTCCGGCCGAACTGCTCGAATACGACCGGCGGCGGCTCAAGGGCGTGATCCTCGAGGAAGGATCGCTGACCGCGCACGTGACCATCGTCGCGCGCGCGATGGGGATTCCCGTGATGGGCCGGATGCGCAACATTCGCCATCAGGTGCGGCAGGACGACCATCTGCTGATCGACACCAACGAGAACTCGGTGCTGATCCGCCCCGCGCCGCAGGTGATCGAGGCATTCGAACAGAAGTTCCTGCGCAGCCGCGAGAAACTGGCGGCCTATGCCGCGCTGCGCGATGTCGAGCCCGTGAGCAAGGACGGCACTCGGATCGGGGTGCTGATCAACGCGGGCCTGCGTGATGATATCGCGCATCTGGCGATCACCGGCGCCGATGGTGTCGGGCTGTTCCGCACCGAGTTCCAGTTTCTCGTGTCGGCGACCTTGCCGCAGCGCGAGCGTCAGCTGCGGCTGTATCGCGATGTGCTCGACGCCGCGGGCGAAAAGCCGGTGATCTTCCGTACGCTCGATATCGGCGGCGACAAGTCGCTGCCCTATCTGCGCGAGGACAGTCCAGGCGAGGAGAACCCCGCGATGGGCTGGCGAGCGCTCCGGCTGGCGCTCGAGCGCGACGGCCTGCTCAAGGTCCAGGCGCGGGCGTTGCTCGAGGCGGCGGCGGGGCGGACGCTCAACGTCATGTTCCCGATGGTGGCGGAACCCTGGGAATTCGACGCCGCACGGCAGGTGTTCGAAAATCAGCTCGCGTTCCTCAAGGCACGCAAGAAGATCCTTCCCGAGCGCATCCGCTATGGTGCGATGCTCGAGGTGCCCGCATTGGCCGAAACGCTGGATATTCTTGGGCCGAAGCTCGATTTTCTGTCGATCGGCACCAATGATCTGACCCAGTTCCTGCTCGCCGCTGATCGGGCGCATCCCAAGCTGGCGCAGCGTTACGACTGGATCTCGACCGCAATCCTGCGCTTCCTGCGCCGGGTGGTCCGCGATGTAAGCCCTTATAAGATCGACGTGACAGTGTGCGGCGAGATGGGCGGAAGGCAACTCGAGGCGTTGGCGCTGCTCGCCATCGGCATGCGGCGGTTGTCAATCACGCCAGCGGCTGTCGGACCGATCAAGGCGATGGTGCGCTCGCTCGACATCGCTGCGGCCAGCGCCAAGATGGAAGAAATGCTCGCCAATCCGCCTGTCGATATGCGCGCCGAGCTGCTGCGCTGGGCTCACGCCAACGGGGTCGAGCTCGGGTAGCTCGCAATCGGTTGCAATTGCCTATTTCCAAGGCATATTTGTTACACGTCTTTTCGTTGTTGAAAGGCTCGAAACGCCCCAAAAACATTGACTTTGACAGCCATTCATTGTTTCTGCGTCACAGCGGCAAATAGGATAACCGGGTAAACCCGGGTCGGGAGCGCACACGTGTCGAGCACGGCAGACGATACACAAGGCCAGCCATCAACCGATGGTTCGGAGACCGGGAACCTGTTCCCTCCTGTCCATGCCGGAGAGCGTCTGCGCGATGCCCGCATGGCCCAGAAGATGACGCTCGACGACATCGCCTCGCGTACTCGTATTCCGGTTCGGCATCTCGAAGCGATCGAGGCAGGAGAGTTTGCCAGCCTTCCTGGGCGTACTTACGCGATCGGCTTTGGCAGGGCCTACGCCCGCGCAGTGGAACTGCCCGAGGAAGAGATCGCGCAATCCATTCGCGAAGCGCTGGGTGGTTCTTCTGCGGCTCCAACCCGCGATGCCACCCAGTTCGATCTGGACGAGCCCAGCAAGGTGCCCTCAGCACGCATCGCCTGGATGGCTGCCGCAGTTGGCGCCGTCATCCTCATTTCCGGCTTTGGTATCTGGCGCACCTATTTCTTTCCCGGAGCCAATGTCGAGGAACTGGCGCAGGCGGCGGACGCGGAATCGAGCGCTGCGCCTGTTGCGAGGCCCGCAGCCGCGCGCCAGCCGGCAGACACCGCGTCGGCGGTCGATCCCAAGGCGGAGGTTGTGTTCACTGCGACCGAGGACAACATCTGGATCAAGTTCTACGATGGTGAGGGCAAGCAGCTGATGCAGAAGCAGATGACGCTGGGCGAGCAATATGCGGTGCCCGGCGATGCTGTCGAGCCGCAGGTATGGACCGGGCGTCCCGATGCGTTTGAGATCACCGTCGGCGGCCGCACCGTCGCCCCACTCGGGACATCCGAAGTTGCGGTCAAGGACGTGCCCGTAACCGCGACTGCGCTGATGGCGCGACCTGCCGGGCCCGCGCAGGAACCAAGCGACGCGCAGCCGGGCGCCGACCAGACCGGATAACCGGATCCAAGCCGTTTTGGTCAACTGTGGTTCAGCGACGTCATGACATCAATTTTGTGATCCCTCGGCTTTGACGAAAGCTGCGCGGGTCGTATAGATTTTTTCACGAACAATCTTTTCGAGCTGGAGCCCGACATGTCCACCCGCCGCTTATCCCCGTTTTTCCTGCGTCCGGTCAGCCTGTCGGCCCTCTTGCTATCTGGCACTTTGCTGGCGGCCCTGGTCGCATCGGCGAGCCCGGCTGCTGCCCAGGCTGCGTCGATCGAGCCGCGGGTGAAGAAGCTGGAGACTGAGATGCGCGCTGTCCAGCGCAAGGTGTTTCCCGGTGCATCGGACCGGTTCTTCGAGGCTGAAATTTCCGCGCCAGCCGCTGCGCCCAACACCACTGGAACCAGCGCCAGCGCGCCGATAACCGATCTGCTGCAGCGGGTGGATACACTCGAAAACCAGTTTACCCGGCTGACCGCGCAGACCGAAGAGAACGGCTTCAAGCTTGGCCAACTCGAAAAGCGGCTGGCATTGATCGAGGAAAAGGCGGCCCAGGCTGCAGCAGCGGCTGCCGCTAACCCAGCTGGTGCTGGGACAATGGGTGCCTTGGGATCGGGCGGGACGCCAGCGCGCGCCACGTCTGTCGGCACGGCAGCGACGATGGGTGCGGCCGCAGCAGCGCCGAGTACAGAGCGGGTGGCGGCGGTGTCTGCCATCGAAAAGCCGCAGACGTCGGACGCGGGCGAAGACGCCTATCTGTATGGCTACCGTCTGTGGGAGGCGAAATTTCTTCCCGAATCGCAGGCGCAGCTGCGCTTCGCGCTTGAAAAGCACCCCAGGCACAAGCGGACCAGCTATACCCGCAACCTGCTAGGCCGGGCGTATCTCGATGACGGCAAGCCCAGCGCCGCTGCCAAGATGTTCGCCGAGAACTACGAAAAGGAACCCAAGGGCGAACGCGCTCCGGAAAGCCTGTATTTCCTCGGGGAATCGCTGATCAAGCTCAACGAAAAGCCCAAGGCCTGCATCGCCTTTGCCGAACTGGCCGAGGTTTACCCCGACGTCGCCACCGGGCGTCTGTCGGACCGGCTGGCCTCCGGGCGTCGCAATGCCGGATGCAAATAACGATCCGCTGACCACCGTTGGTTCGGCGCTGGCGGAGTTGATCGGCTCGCCGACCGCCCCGCTGTTGCTTGCGGTTTCGGGCGGGCCAGACAGCATGGCGATGCTCGACATTGTCCGCCGCTGCTGGGCAGGGCCAGTGTTTGTAGCCACGGTAGATCATCGCCTGCGTCCCGAAAGCGCCGATGAGGCCGCGATAGTCGCAGGCTATTGCGCCGGCATCGGTGTGCCGCATGCCATTTTGTACCCTGACGTGCCAATCACCGGCAGCGTGCAATCAGCCGCACGCGCGGTCCGCTATCGCCTGCTCGAACAGGAGGCGGCACGGTGTGGCGCGACGTTCATTGTCACCGCGCACCATGGCGATGATCAGCTCGAGACGATGCTGATGCGACTTGCGCGGGGCAGCGGGATCGATGGGCTCGCCGGGGTTCGCGCACGCAACGGTCGGGTCGTTCGCCCGCTGCTGGGTCTGCGCAAAGCTGATCTGGTGCAGCACTGCGCAATTCATGCCATCCCGTTCGTGCAGGATCCCAGCAACGCCAACACCGACTTTGACCGGGTGCGGATACGATCCGCGCTTCAGGGCTTCGCACTGATCGACCCGCTTCAGGCAGCGCGCTCGGCGGCGGCGTTGGCAGAGGCAGTCGATGCGCTCGACTGGATCGTTGGTCAGGAAGCTGAATCGGCGATCACCATCAAGGCGGGCACTGCGGAGCTTGCCCCGAATCTTTACCCAGCAGCGGTGCTAAGGCGCCTCGTGCTGCGCTGCCTCGAGCATGTCCAGCCCGGCATCGCGCCGCGCGGAGACGGCTTGGGGAGGGTCATCGATACGCTGCAAAAGGGTGGCCAGACGATGATCGGCGATGTGCTCTGCAACGGCGGCGAAAGCTGGCGTTTCGCGCCTGCGCCGCCACGACGCAAGCCATTTGATGCGCGCGCCACGACCGAATAATCCATTCGCGGGCTGAATGGCAGGCGGATTATATTGTCATTCAGGATTAGTGGCCTATCTTGATCATAGTTTATTTCCGCAAAGGCACTGTGATGAACGACGACCAGGATCCCAACGCCAACCAGAACGGCTGGATGAAGAACATGCTCATCTGGGCAGGTGTCATCATCGGTCTGCTGGTCGTCGTATCGTTGATCGATACGCGCGGCAGCACCGACCGGGGCAGCTCGATCAGCTACTCCACTTTCCGCGACCGCGTCGCCGACGGCCAGGTGAAAAACGTCACGATCTCCCCCGATCGCGTCACCGGCACCTATGTCAACGATGAGCAGTTCACGGCTGTCCGGGTCGAGAACGACCCCAGCCTGATCCCGCTGCTCGAGGAAAAGGGCATCGATTACAGCGGCAAGGCCGAGGAACAGCCCAGCCTGCTGATGTACATTCTGCTGCAGTCGCTGCCGTTCATCCTGATCATCGCCATCGCATTCTTCGTGCTGCGGCAGGTGCAGAAGGGTGGCGGCGCCAGCGGCGCGATGGGCTTCGGCAAGTCCAAGGCCAAGTTGCTGACTGAAAAGTCGGGCAAGGTCACCTTCCAGGACGTCGCCGGCATCGACGAGGCGCGCGAAGAGCTTCAGGAGATCGTCGAGTTCCTGCGTGATCCCAGCAAGTTTGCGCGACTCGGTGGCCAGATTCCCAAGGGCGCGTTGCTGGTCGGTTCGCCCGGTACCGGCAAGACCTTGCTGGCGCGTGCGATTGCAGGCGAAGCTGGCGTGCCGTTCTTCACCATCTCGGGTTCGGATTTCGTCGAAATGTTCGTCGGCGTCGGTGCAAGCCGCGTGCGCGACATGTTCGAGCAGGCCAAGAAGAACGCGCCGTGCATTGTCTTCATCGATGAAATTGATGCGGTCGGTCGCCATCGTGGCTCTGGCCTGGGCAACTCGAACGACGAGCGCGAACAGACATTGAACCAGCTGCTGGTCGAAATGGATGGTTTTGAAGCCAACGAAGGCATCATCATTATCGCGGCGACCAACCGTCCCGACGTGCTCGACCCCGCACTCTTGCGTCCGGGCCGTTTCGATCGTCAGGTCGTGGTGCCAGTTCCCGATATCGAGGGCCGCGAAAAGATCCTGCAGGTGCACATGAAGAAGGTGCCATTGGCACCCGACGTCAACGCCCGCACGATCGCGCGCGGCACCCCGGGGTTCTCGGGTGCCGACCTGGCCAACCTGGTCAACGAGGCGGCTCTGCTCGCGGCACGCCGTGGCAAGCGTCTGGTGGCGATGAGCGAGTTCGAAGCCGCCAAGGACAAGGTCATGATGGGCGCCGAGCGCAAGTCGATGGTGATGACCGAGGACGAAAAGCGGATGACCGCCTATCACGAAGCCGGCCACGCCATCGTTGCGGTGCACGAGGAAGCCTCGGACCCGATCCACAAGGCCACCATCATCCCGCGCGGCCGCGCGCTGGGGATGGTGATGCGTCTGCCCGAACGCGACGTCTACAGCTATCACCGCGACAAGATGTATGCCAACCTGGCCGTCTCGATGGGTGGCCGCGTCGCCGAGGAAGTGGTCTTCGGCTATGACAAGGTGTCTTCGGGTGCCAGCGGTGACATCCAGTACGCGACCAAGCTGGCGCGCGACATGGTCACCAAATGGGGTATGTCCGACGAGCTTGGCCCACTGCAGTACGAAGAGCAGTCCGAAGGGTATCTGGGTTATGGCCAGAACCAGCGGATGATGATGTCGGACGAGACCGCACGCAAGATCGACGCCGAGATCCGCAAGATCGTCGACCAGGGCTATGATCGTGCCAAGCACGTTCTGTCTGAGCATGTTGATCAATTGCACACGCTCGCGCTGGCGCTGCTCGAGTTCGAGACGCTGAGCGGCGACGAGATCCAGGAGATCATCGCAACCGGCAAGCTCGATCGCCCCGATGGCAAGTCGATCAAGCCCGATGTCGCGCCAGGCATCGGTGCGGTGATCCCACGCGCCGGCAAGCGCAAGGGTCCGTTCCACGATCCCAAGCCGCAAGGCGCCTAAGCCGACCGATTGTTCGTGTTCGTGATTGCTACGAAAATGCTTCCGGCGCTGCTGGCCTTCCAGGCCGCAGCGCCGGTTGCCGTTCCAGCTCCGCCCGAAACGGTCGCAGAGTTTCTTTTGCAGGCCGAGGCACTCGCCGAGATGGGTAATGACGCGGCTGCAGTTTCGCCCGAGGCCGATGCGATCCGCACCGCGATCCAGCAGGCCGCCTTGGCCTATCGCGCCAGCCTGGCCGAAGCAGCGCAGCGCGGCGCGCCGCCTGCAAGCTGTCCTCCGTCTCCCGGGCAGGCACAACTGACCCTGGGGGATATCACAGGCTATTTCCGCGCCTTTCCGCAAGTCAACCGGCCCATGCCGCTGGCGACGGCTTTTGCGCTGGTGATGACGTTGCGGTTCCCGTGCGCGAAGACCCCGGAGTGAGGTCATCTGCCGTTCATCGTGCTGTGTTAGGTGAGCGGCACAGTCGGGCGGAGGTTAGGCACTATGAATTTGTAATGCGGGTAGGGATATTGGCGACGGCAGCTTTTCTGTCAGTGGCGGCGACATCTGAAATGACCACGGGTCAGTTTCTGGCGGCAATGGACAAGGCCGAGAGTTTGGGGCCGGCGGCATTGATGTCGTCCGATGTCCGCGATCTTCGCGCCGAGAGCGACCGCGTATTGACGCTGTATCGCGCCGATATCGCCAGGCAGGCAAAAACGGGCGGACCGCGCCATAGCTGTCCTCCTCCCAAGGGCGAGGGCAAAATGAAGGGCGAGGAGCTCAAGATCTATCTGACAGGGCTTCCCGCCGCGAAGAAAAAGCAGCCGTTCCGAACCGCACTTTACGATTTCATGAAGCAGAAATACCCCTGCAAATAGGCAGGCGCGTTTGGGCATGAGCGATCCGCTCGAACGCAATCATCCTTCGTTCTCTCCGGCGAAAGCCGGAGCCCAGTGGCGAAATTGCGCTATTTTCGCCCTGGATTCCGGCTTTCACCGGAAAACGGCTGCCGAGCTCTACGCAACACACGAAAAAGGCCGCGACCCCCTCGGGGAGCGCGGCCTTTTCGGTAACTTTAAACAACGTGGAAGGATCAGCCTTCGAAGTCGCTGCCCATGTTGCTGGTGCGGGCAGGGGCCGATGCGGTGAGGCGCAGCGCTTCTGCCGACAGGCTGAGCGAGCCGATTTCGTCGGGCATGTCGTCGTCGTCGACCTGCACCTTCTGCAGCGACACGATCAGGCCTTCCTTGAGCTCGGCAGGGAACACGGTTTCGTCTGCGATTTCGCGCAGCGCGACGACCGGGTTCTTGTCGCGGTCACGATCGATGGTCAGTTCGGCACCGCCGCTGATCTCGCGTGCACGCTGGGCAGCGAGCAGAACGAGGTCGAAACGGTTGGTGACCTTGTCGATGCAATCTTCAACGGTAACGCGCGCCATGAACGGGCTCCAGACTCTGTCAGAATATCAGGGAAAGGCGGGCCTTAGTCTCATGCCCGGATAAAGTCAATGATGGCTGCGCTTAGCCGTCGTTTCGCTATCGGCCTTCCAGCCCCAGAACAGGTGGCACGGCAGAACATTCCAAAACTCGTAGCCCCGATCCACACGGTCGAAATAGGGCCGGATCAGTTGATTGGTGAAGGTGTTGAACTGATAGACCAGAAACGCCCCGCCGGGGCGCAGTGCGCGGTGGGTCGCCTGGGCGATCTCATCGGCGACATTGCCGGGCAACGTCGAGAGCGGCAGGCCCGACAGCACGTAATCGGCATGGGCAAAGCCATGCTGCGCGATGATCGCCTCGACATCGGCGGCAGATCCGTGAACCGCAATGAACCGGCTGTCGGGGATGGTCTTGCGCAGATAGCGGATGAAATCCGGGTTGGTGTCGATCGCGATATAGGTCGCGTTGCGGGGAAGCTTGTCGAGCACCGGGCGGCAGAAGGTTCCGACGCCGGGGCCATATTCCACGAACAGCTCGACGGTCTGCCAGGGAACCGGAGCCAGCATTTTGCGGATGGTGCGATCTGACGACGGGACGATCGAGCCCACCATGACCGGGTGCTTCACAAAACCCTTTGCGAAAACCCCCCAAGCGCCGAACAGACGCTCGGCGCGCGCCTTGATCCGCTGCCGCAGGGGCAGCTGGGCCAGGTCGTTGGAATGCATGGAAAACCTCTCAGATTGGCTGTCAACGAGCTGTCACAATTGCAGATTGGGGCGGGCAAAGCAATCATGTGCATCAGTCGCCCATTGCAACTCTTTGCAACGCGGATGCCAGCGCGTAGAGCATTTGTCATGCTTGCGTCCACAGATTCCCGCATTCATGCGACAGATGCCATCGCGGTCATCTTTGCTGCGCAGCACAGCGGGCGGGATACCGAAGGTTACAGGCTCGCCGCAGCCGCGATGGATGCGCTGGCCGCGCAGCAGCCCGGCTTTCTCGGGATGGACCATTCGAGCAGCGCCGAAGGCTTTGGAATCACGGTCAGCTATTGGACCGATGATGCCAGTGCCAAGGCCTGGCGCGACAACCCCGAGCATGCCGCTGCCCGCGAATCCGGACGCGCGCGCTGGTACACCCGTTATACGATCCACGTTGCCCGGATCGAGAGAGGCTATGCCTGGCCATGAGCGACATGCCCGCCCAGCACGAAAGCCCGCTGACCGGCCAAAAGCTGCCCACCGACCGGATGGCGTTGCTGTTCATGGTCATGCTGGTGACCGCCGCGGGCAACACCGCAATGCAATCGGTCATGCCCGCAATTGGCACCCGGTTGGGCGTCGCCGATTTCTGGGTGAGCCTGGCCTATAGCTGGTCGGCGCTGTTGTGGATGATTTGTGCGCCCCGCTGGGCGCGGTTGTCGGATCGGCGCGGACGCAAGGCGCTGATGAACCTGGGGCTATGGGGCTTCATCTCGTCGTTCGCGTTTTGCGGGCTGACACTGATGGCAGGGCTCAACGGCTATATTTCTGGGGTTTGGACGCTGTTGATCTTTGCGCTGTTCCGCAGCCTTTATGGCGGACTGGGATCGGCTGGGCCACCGGCGGTGCAAGCCTATGTGGCTGCCCGCACCAGCCGCCAGGAACGCACCCAGTCGCTGTCGATGATCTCGTCGTCTTTCGGGCTCGGCACCGTGATCGGTCCGGCTCTGGCGCCGTTGATCATCCTGCCGTTCCTGGGACTGCCCAGCCCGTTTTTCATCTTCGCCGCTTTCGGGCTGCTGGTGCTGGTGACGCTGAAGCTGCGTCTTCCCGACGATACACCCAGCTATTCCGCGCGCGGCCGATTGATCTCCGAGCCGATGAGCACCGGCGCAGCGGGCGAGGTCTATGACGCCGAGCAGCACGACGAGAACTCTGCCGACGTCGTGGCGCCCTCGCAAGAAAGGTTGTCCTGGCGCGATCCACGACTGCGGCCCTGGTTGATCACCGGGCTGGTTGGCGGGCATGCCAATGCGATGATCTTGGGGCTGGTCGGCTTCATGCTGCTCGACCGCCTTGACCTGCGCGCTACGCCGGAACTGGCCGCCGGTCCGACCGGGCTGGTGCTGATGGCGGGTGCGTTTGCGACCTTGCTCGCGCAATGGGGCTTGATCCCGTACCTCAAGATGGGGCCGCGCAGTTCGACCCTGTGGGGCATGGCTCTGGCGGCAGGCGGGTGCACGATGGTTGCCTTCTCCTGGAGCCTTAACGCGATCGCATTGGGCTTTGCCATCGCCTCGTTGGGTTTCGGGCTGTTCCGTCCCGGCTTTACCGCAGGTTCGTCGCTCGCGGTAACCCGCGCTGAACAGGGGCAGGTCGCCGGGATCGTCGCCTCGATCAACGGTGCTGCCTATATCATCGCTCCAGCGATCGGGGTGTGGTTGTACAACATCGCGCCGCTCGAAGCGTTTGCGATCATCATCGCGCTGTGTGTCTTCCTGCTGGTCTGGGGGCGCAGGACGCTTCAGCCGGACGAAGTTCTGGTCCGCTAGATCGTGATCACAGCCCGCGCCAGATTCTAAGTGGGACATCCCCGCGCGGTTGGCGGACATGGGCAGGGCAGGCGCGCGGACGATAGGTCAGCCCCAGGCACACGCGCACCTCCTGCAGCCAGCCGCGGGTGTTGCTGCGGATCACGATGCTTTGCGGCGTCATCCCGGGATTGGCGCGCGCGAGTTCGCGCTTGAGCATTCCGTGGGTCAGCGCGCGGCGCGACAGCCGCTCCATATCGGGAAGCTGTATTGCGCGGTAAACCTTTGTTGCGGTTCGGAAATAGGTGCCGGGGTCGCGGGCCATGCAGCTGCCGTGCTTGTCCCATTGGTGCGCGATCAACCGGGGTGATGGCATATCGCACAACGTGCTGCGTACCACCGAAAGCGGCACCTGCACCGGTGATCGCGCGCAATATTGCGGGTAGGCGGCGGTCTTGCCCTTGGGCCACAGGCCGTGGAGGATGAAGCCGAATTCGCCATGATCGCGGCTGCACTGCAGCGCCTCGCCCGGACGGTTTTCGCGGCCCTTGCAGTGTTCTGGCGACCAGCTGAGCGCCAAGGTGTAACCGGTGACCGGGATCACCCGGCGGACGTCCTTGCCGGGGCGTTTGGGGATGGATAACGCCCTCAGCTGTTCGGGCATTCGGCATTGATAGGCCTGCGCCATCGCAGGGACGGAAAGACCGCTACCGCATGCCCCCAACGCGGCAAGGGCAGCCAGCAACCGCATTCAGGCCGCCGTGAAATCCAGGCCGATGTCGGCGGCAGGCGCCGACTGGGTCAGCCGCCCGACCGAGATGAAATCGACACCTGTCTGTGCGATCGCGCGGATCGTCTCGAGCGTCACACCGCCCGATGCTTCGCACGGCACCCGTCCGCCGACCAAAGTCACCGCTCCGCGCAAGACCGCAGGCGACATGTTGTCGAGCAGCAGGTGGGTCGCGCCGGCGGCGAGCGCAGGCTCGATCTGGTCGACACGATCGACCTCGACGATGATTCGCTCGATTCCGCCAGCGAACGCGCGACGGACCGCCTCGCCGATATCGCCTGCCACTGCGACATGGTTGTCCTTGATCATAGCGGCATCCCACAGCCCCATGCGATGGTTCTGCGCGCCGCCCTGGCGGGTCGCGTATTTCTCGAGCAGGCGCAGCCCGGGGATGGTCTTGCGCGTATCGAGCAGCACCGCGCCGGTCCCCGCGATCGTATCGACATAGGTCCGCGTCAGGGTGGCGATGCCGCTGAGGTGCTGCACGGTGTTGAGCGCCGACCGCTCTGCGGTGAGCAACGCCCGTGCCTTGCCGGAGACGCTGAGCAGATCGGTCCCGGCGAGAACCGTCGCACCTTCGGAGACCAGCAGTTCAACCTCGCAATCGGGGTCGAGCGCGCGGAAAAATGCCGCGGCAATCGGCAGCCCGGCGACCGTCATCGGGTGCCGGGCATCCATCACCCCGGCAAAGCGCGCTTCGGCGGGGATGACGCTTTGCGAGGTGACGTCGAGGCCATCGGGGCCAAGATCCTCCGCCAGCGTTGCGGCGACGAACTGTGCCAGGTCAAAGCCGTCGATCGAAAAGGCCATGGTATCTTTTCCCTGCCGGAGCATGTGACCGGTGCCGCCGTTGCCCGCAAACCCCCTCAAGCCGCCGGCATGGGCTTTTGTCTCCCCCCACCGGCGGCAATCGGCTTAATCAGCGATGCGGTGCTCGCCCTTGACCCAGCGCACGGTGCCGCTCGACGAGCGCATCACTACGGTTTCGGTGGTCATGATGCCATCGCGGCGACGCTTGACGCCTTCGAGCAGCGACCCATCGGTGACGCCGGTCGCAGCAAAGATGCAATCGCCCTTGGCAAGATCGGACAGGTCATAGATCGCGTTCAAATCCTCGATGCCCCATTTGCGCGCACGGGCACGCTCGTCATCGTTACGAAACAGCAGACGGCCCTTGAACTGGCCACCGACGCAGCGCAGCGCTGCCGCCGCCAGAACGCCCTCGGGTGCGCCGCCAGAACCCATGTAGAGGTCGATCGTGGTGTCGGGATCGGTGGTGGCAATCACGCCAGCAACATCGCCATCGGGAATCAGCACAATGCCACAGCCGATGCCGCGCAGTTCCTCGATCATTTCGGCATGGCGCGGCCGGTCGAGCACGCACACGATGATGTCGGCAGGTTTCACGCCCTTGGCAGCGGCGAGCGCCTGCACGTTTTCGGTCGGGGTCTTGTTGAGATCGATCACGCCTTCGGGGTAGCCGGGGCCAACAGCAATCTTGTCCATATAAACGTCGGGCGCGTTGAGCAGGCATCCGTTTTCGGCAATCGCCAGCACGGCGAGCGCGTTGGGACCAGCCTTGGCGGTGATGGTGGTACCTTCGAGCGGATCGAGCGCGATGTCGATGCGCGGCGCGCCTGCATTGCCAAGTCCGACCTTTTCGCCGATGTACAGCATCGGAGCCTCGTCGCGCTCGCCTTCGCCAATCACCACGGTGCCGTCGATATCCAGTCCGTTGAGCGCCGCGCGCATCGCTTCGACGGCGGCAGCGTCGGCGGCCTTCTCGTCGCCCCGGCCGATCAGCTTGGAAGCTGCGATAGCCGCCGCTTCGGTGACCCGGACCATTTCGAGCACCAGAACCCGGTCGAGTTGTGGGGTTTCTGCAGGGGGCGTTGCTTTCGGGCTTGCGCTGGACATGGCAGGCGGGTCATCCTTCTATTATGGGGCACCAGTTGCGTTCCAGGCCTGGTGCGTTGCGCCCGGTCCATAAGGGAGCATTATTGCATTGTCGAGAATGCTGTTCGCGGCGGCCCTGGTGGCCTTTTCCGCCCTTTTGGTCCCGGCTGCAAGCGCGCAGGACGCGCAGGATGATACAAGGCTGCCCGAACCTGAACAGCGCGCGCCCGATCCGGTTGACGCGAAGGTCAAGCAGCTGATTCGGCAATCCGACGAATGGACCGGCAAGGAAGAGCGCGCAAAACGCTGCCAGCCCAGCGCGGCGGGCCAGGCTATCGTCGTGTGCGGCGAGACCGACCCGAGCGCCAAGTTTCGGGTTCCGCCCGATACCGAAGGGCGGCTTGCCACCGGCGGCCCGCCGCCAGCGCCCGATGTGGCAGGCGATGGCATCTTCAAGGGCAAGGCGACCTTCAGCGGATGCATGATCCCGCCATGCCCTCCGCCGCCTGCCTATATGATCGATTTTTCCAAGCTGCCCGAGGTTGACGAAGAGTATCTTAAAAGGGCGCGTGCGGCAGAGGCAGCGGAACGTCTGCGCTCCAGCACCGCCACCACAACTGGTCCCAACGGCAGCGGCGGCCCGCAATGAGCGCGATCCCTGTGATCGAAACCTTGCGCCTGCGTCTGCGCGGGCCGGTGCCCTCCGATTTCGACGCGTATGCAGCGATGTGGGCCGACGAACGGGTCACGGCGTTTATCGGCGGCAAGCCGCGCAACCGCACCGAAAGCTGGGCAAGGTTCATTGGCATGCACGGGCTATGGGCGTTGTGCGGCTATGGCTACTGGCTGTTCGCCGATCGCCAGACCGACGCCCTGGTCGGCGTCGGAGGGCTTGCCAGCTTCGAGCGCGGCATTGCCGAATTGCAGGGCTATCCCGAGGCCGGCTGGGCGATTGCACCCGATCGTTGGTCGAAGGGGCTGGTGAGCGAGGCGATGGAAGCCGTGATGGCGTGGAGCGACGCGACGCGGGGTGCACCTGAAATCCGCTGCATCATCGATCCCGGACACGGTGCATCTGAGCATGTCGCGACCAAATTGGGTTTCGTGAAGATCAGCGAGGCGTGGCTCGAGCCCAAGCCGGTCAATGTGTATGCGCGGGTAGTGGGGTAGAGGTTAGTGCCCGTTTTGCCTTTTCGTCACCCCCGCGCAGGCGGGGGTGACGCTTCTGCGCTGACATCCCGCCAAAGCGGGATTCCCGCGTTCGCGGGAATGACTGGAGTAGAATAAGCGTCAGTGCTTCTTGCCCGGCAGCGCCTTTAGCGCGAACGCGATGATGCTGCCCAGGACGAAACCGACGATGCCGGCCAGCACCGCGCCGATCACCCATTCGACCAGTCCGCCGACGGCAGGCATCGCCGCGCCACCTGCAACCGCCAGATCGTGAATGAAATGCTCGGGGCCATCGATGCCGAACACGGCCAGGCCATGGATGATGATCTGCCCGCCGACCCAGATCATCGCTGCCGTGCCGATGATCGACAGCGCCGACATCACCACCGGCATCGCCTTGACCAGTCCCCGGCCAAAGCTCTGCGTTGCGGCTGAGTCCTTCTGCGCCAGATGCAGGCCGATATCGTCCATCTTCACGATCACCGCCACCGCGCCATAAACGACGAGGGTGATGAGCAGGCCGACGACCGCCAGCACCGCTGCCTGGATCATGATCGGTCGATCGGCGACTTCAGACAGCGCGATCGCCATGATTTCGGCCGACAGGATCAGGTCGGTGCGCACCGCGCCGCTCACCCGCTCGTTCTCGAGCGCGAACATGTCCTGCACTTGCGCCACGTCTTGTGCGACGTCGGGTTTGTGACCCAAGGCGTGGACCACCTTTTCCGCACCCTCGAAGCACAGATACAGCCCGCCCAGCATCAGGATCGGCGTGATCGCCCAGGGCAGGAACGCGCTGAGCAGCAGCCCGATTGGCAACAGTATGACGAACTTGTTGAACAGCGACCCCTTGGCGATCCGCCAGATCACCGGCAGCTCGCGCTCGGGCTTGAAGTCGGTGACGTATTGCGGGGTGACCGCGGCATCATCGACCACGACGCCGGCAGCCTTGGCTCCAGCCTTGGCCGATGCGGCTCCGATATCGTCGAGCGATACGGCTGCAAGCCGCGTCAATGCGGCGACATCGTCCAGAAGTGCGGCAAGACCGGAGGGCATGAGGGTCAGTCTCCCAGAAGGTGAATCACGAGCGGTTCGGCATGCAGGCTGGGGGAGCCCTTCAGGGCTAAGATGGTGGCAGCCACCGCACTTTCTGGGCCTTCGTGCGTGACCATCGCCACCAGCACGCTGCCATTGGGGCTGCGGCCCTTCTGGATGAGGCTTTCGATCGAAACCCCTGCATCGCGCATGGCCGCGGTGATCTCTGCAAGAACCCCGGGGCGGTCGGCGACTTCGAAGCGCAGATAGCATTTGCCGATGCGGTGCCCCGTTTCGGCGCGGCCAACCTTGTCGAGCTCGCGCACCGGCATCGAGAAGGCAGGGCCGATTTCGCCGCGCGCGATGTCGATCAGGTCGGCGACGACCGCGCTTGCGGTCGGACCATCGCCCGCGCCTGCGCCCTGAAACAGCAGGCGTCCGGAGAAGTTGCCCTCGGCCACCACCGCATTGGTCGATCCGTCGACATGCGCCAGCGGATGGTTCATCGGTACCAGATAGGGGTGGACCCGCTGGAACAGTCGCGCATCGCCGTTGCTGCCGTCAATCTCGGCCATGCCGATCAGGCGGATACGGTAGCCCAAAGCGTCGGCCTGGGCGATATCGGCGGACAGGATCTTGCGGATGCCGCTGCGCTCGATCCCTTCGAAATCGAGCTGGGTGCCAAAGGCGAGTGCGGCGAGAATCGAGAGCTTGTGCGCGGCATCAACGCCATCGATGTCAAAGCTGGGGTCGGCCTCGGCAAAACCGCGCGCCTGGGCTTCAGCGAGCACGTCGGCGAAATCCTGCCCGGTTTTTTCCATCGCCGAGAGGATGAAGTTACAGGTGCCGTTGAGGATGCCATAGACCCGTTCGAGCCGGTTGGCCGCAGCGCCTTCGCGCAGGCCCTTGATCACCGGAATGCCACCTGCAACCGCAGCTTCGTATTTGAACGCAAGGCCAGCGGTCTCGGCGCGCTGGGCGAGATCGAGCCCGTGATGCGCGACCATCGCCTTGTTGGCGGTGACGAAGGCTTTTCCGCCCGCGATGCTTTCCTTGGCGAGCGTCAATGCCGGGCCGTCGGCGCCGCCGATCAGCTCGACCACGACATCGATATCCGGCCGGGTGGCGAACTCGCCCATATCGTCGACCCATTCATAGCGCGACAGGTCGACGCCGCGATCCTTGGACCTGTCGCGTGCGGTGATCGCCGCGACACAAATGGGTTTGCCCGCGCGCCGGGCGATCAGCGCCGCATTCTCTTCGAGCAGCCGGATCACGCCTGCGCCGACAGTTCCAAGCCCCACCAGCGCGATGTTCAGCGTCTCACCCATTTAACGTCCCTCAGCGTTGCCTCATCCGCGTTGTCCTTAGCGTGTGGTGCGCCAAAGGGAAGAGATCAAACAGATGTGCGCCAGCGCCAGGGGGCTGAGGCCAGAGGGCGGGGGTCGGAGGGCGGGGGTCGGAGGGCAGGGGGCAGGGGGCAGGGGGCAGGGGGCAGGGGGCAGGGGGCAGAGAACAGGGGCCAGAGGGGAGAAGCAACCAGGGTTGTTGGCAGTGCAATCGCACTTTATAGGCGCTGGGACACCCGAAGTGCGCGAAAGGTCTGCAGCATGTCAACGCCAACTATTCTCATTCTTGCGGGCAAGCGCGATGGCAAGCTTGATCCTTTGGCGGAGGCTGCAGGTGTCACCCATAAATGCAAGGTGCCGATCCAGGGCAAGCCGCTGCTGCAATGGGTCCTGGAGGGCGTTCAGGACGCCTGGCCTGATAGCGCTATCTGGGTCTCGATTCATGATCCTGCTGTGATCGCGGATATCCCTGCTGTTATCGCGTTGACCGCTGCTGGTCGGCTGCACATGAGCGTATCGCGCGATGGCATCGTTGAAAGCGTCGAGGCGGTCGTCGAAGAATCGGGCCATGCTTTCCCGATGCTGATCACGACCGGTGATAATGTCCTGATCACGCCCGAGGTGGTGAGATCGGTGCACGACTTCGGAATGCGCGAAGGGGCAGGGGCGGTGCTCTCGATTGCGGAGAAAGCAAGCATCCTCGCCGCGCACCCTGAAGCCCAGCGCGGGTTTTATCAGTTTTCTGACATGGCGATTGCCAATTGCAATGCTTACTGGCTGCGCGATGCAGCCTCATTCCGTGCGGCAGAGGCATTTCGGCAGGGCGGCCAGTTCATGAAGAATGTCGGCCGGATCGCCAAGGCGTTCGGTTTGTGGAATCTGTTCCGGTTCCGGATGGGGTGGTGGAGCGTCGATGGCGCGATGGCGGCGATCTCGCGCCGGTTCAAGGTCAAGGTGCGTGCCTTCCTGCTAACCGAAGGCGCGTACGCCGTCGATGTCGACAACGAGCGGACCTACAAGATCGCCGAGATGCTGCTTGCCAAACGCAAGCCCGGCTGAGCGTTACCTCGCAATCGTCATTCCCGCAAACGCGGGAATCCCGCTTGATCTCAGGCCTCGGCGCACAAGCGGGACCCCCGCGTTCGCGGGGGTGACGGAAAAGGTGGGCGGTTCGCCCTCAGTCCCTATCCGCGCGCAAGGAATTGCCGGCGCGGTCGCCACGAAGCGACTGCCACCAGCTGAGCGGGTTCCAGTTGGTGCTGCCATCGAGAGAGAACGTCACGATTTCGGCGCGACCGCCGACGTTCTCGAGCGGCACCGCGCCTCCCAGGCCCAGTTCCTCGCGGCTTGCGCGGCTGTCGGCGCTACGGTCGCGGTTGTCGCCCATCAGGAAGACGTGTCCCGCCGGGACGGTGTAGGGGCCGTAATTGTCGAGCGGATAATCGGGGCCCAGATCGATGGTGTTGTACGACACGCCATTGGGCAGGGTCTCGCGGATGATCGGCAGTTCGCAATAGAACCTGCCATCGGCACCGCGCATCTTGAGCATCGGGAAATCACTCGCGTTGCATGGCGAGTTGAGATCGACCGGCAGCAGCAGATTGGGCTGTACCGCGCGAACGACCTCTTCACCGTTCAGGATCACCCGGCCCGACTGGACCTCGATCGTGTCGCCGGGGCGGCCGATCACGCGCTTGATGTAATCGGCGCTGGCGCCTTCGGGGGTCGCGATGACGATATCGCCATATTCGGGGGTCGATCCGTTGATCCGCCCCTTCATCGGCGGCAACAGGTGGAACGAGACCGAGACCCACGACCAGCCATACGGATATTTGCTCACCACCAGCCGGTCACCCACCAGCAGATTGGGCATCATAGACATGGTGGGGATATAGAAGGGTTTGGCAACCAGCGAGTGGAACGCCAGCACCGCGAGCAGCAACAGGAAAAGCCCGCGAATTTCCTCGAACCAGTTGACCGGCTTGTGGTCGTCGTCGGCAGGGGTGCGGCGCGCTGGGTCCGCATGGATCGCGGCGTCGGAAGCTTCAGGTGCCATAGAGCTGTCTTTCGGGTCCGGGCCGGGCGGGGGATTGTCAGTCAATGGGCCGCGCCTCGATGATCACGAATGCCTGCGCCCATGGATGATCGTCGGTGAGCGTCAGATGAATGAAGGCGCTATGGCCTGAGGGAATCATGCTGTCCAGCCGCGCCTTTGCGCCGCCGGTCAGTTTCAGCGTCGGCGCTCCTGAAGGAGCGTTGACGACACCGATGTCCTTCATGAACACCCCCGCCTTGAACCCGGTTCCCACCGCCTTGGAAAAAGCCTCTTTGGCGGCAAACCGCTTGGCGAGCGTTCCTGCCTTTGTGAACGGGCGGCGTGCAGCCTTGGCCTGCTCGACTTGCGTGAAGACGCGTTGTTCGAACCGCGCACCGAAGCGGTCGAGCGACTTCTGGATCCGCTCGATGTTACACAGGTCCGAGCCCAGCCCGATGATCACCGAGCCTCATCCATCAGCTGCCGCATCCGGCGGATGCTGGCTTCCAGTCCGTCGAAGATCGCCTCGCCAATGAGGTAATGACCGATATTCAGTTCGGCGAGCTGCGGGATGGCAGCGATCGGCTGGACATTGTCGAAGGTCAGGCCATGCCCCGCGTGCGGCTCGATGCCGTTCTTGGCGGCCAGTGCCGCCGCGTCGGCGATGCGCTTGAGCTCGGTCTCGATCCCGTCGCGGTCCTCGTCCAGCCACAGATGCGCATAGCGCCCGGTGTGCAACTCGACCACGGGCGCGCCCAGACGCATTGCGGCATCGATCTGTCGCGCTTCGGGCTCGATAAACAGGCTGACACGGATACCGGCATCGGTCAGGCGGCCGACGATCGGTGCGAGCGTATTATGCATACCCGCCGCATCCAGCCCGCCCTCGGTGGTGCGCTCCTCGCGCTTTTCGGGAACGATGCACGCGGCATGGGGCTTATGGCGCAACGCAATATTGAGCATCTCGTCGGTCGCGGCCATCTCGAGATTGATCGGCAGCGTGGCCCCCGCCATGATCGTGTCGAGATCGCTGTCACGGATATGCCGCCGGTCCTCGCGCAGGTGTACGGTGATCCCGTCGCCGCCCGCGGCTTGCACGATCTGCACCGCGCGCATCGGATCGGGATGATCCCCGCCGCGTGCATTCCGGATGGTGGCGACGTGATCGATGTTGACGCCAAGGCGCAGATGCCGGGTCACGCCGCGAGTGCCTCCTTGCGGCTTCCCGGTTTGACCACCGGAATCGCTGCCAATTCGGGTGGCAGGGCGTCGGAAGCGTAAGTCGGGAAATTGAGCGAGATCAGCGGGAAGAACGGAACGCCCAGCGAGACTTCGCCTGCCGACCGATCGACCAGCGCGCCTGCCGCAATGACTTCGCCGCCCTCCGCATTGACCGCCGCGATCGCTTCGCGCGACGACAGTCCGGTGGTAACGACGTCTTCCATCAGCAGAACCTTCTGCCCCGGCTTCACCGCAAAACCACGGCGCAGCTCAAAGGTGCCGGTGGGGCGTTCGACGAACATCGCTTCAACGCCCAGCGCCCGGCCCATTTCATGCCCTATGATCAGGCCGCCCATCGCGGGCGAGATCACCAGTTCGACCTGGCTGCGGATATCGCGCGGCATCCGGCTGGCGAGCGCGCTGGCGAGCCGCGATGCGCGCATCGGGTCCATCAAAACGCGCGCGCATTGCAGATAATGCGCGCTGTGCAATCCGGATGACAGAATGAAATGCCCTTCAAGCAGCGCCTGGCTGGCACGGAACTCTGCCAGAATCTCTTCTTCCTGCATTGGTTTAAGCCTCATTACGTAACGTCGATGCCATCCTGCTGGGAAAGCATACGCATGTGCACAAAAAATATCCCTAGATTGGCTTGAGACTGGCGGCAAGCCTGCGTATAGGCACGGTTAGCTATGACGCAAACACGGCAGTGATCCGGCACTACGGGACGTGGACGGATGCCCTGCCCATACAGGGACATTCTACGAATGGCGTTCGCATTTTGGACGAAATCTATCGGTTTCGCAGCCCTTGCTCTCGTTACCGCGCCGATGGCGCTGGCGCAGACGCCGCCGGCGCCGCCGGTAATGGCACCTGCGCCCAGCACGCAGGTCGCCCCTGACGCTGCAGCGACTGCCGAAGCTGCACCTGCCGATGCCGTTGCCGCCGGAGCGCTTGATTCGAGCTACACGCCGATGGCGCCGACCCCGGGCAAGGGCATGCCCGTAGATAGGGGTATTGATTTTCAGGATCAGTATTCTGAGCTTGGCGAATATGCCTATTGGTTGGACACGGTCGTTCTGCTGCCGATTATCGTTGCAATTTCGCTTCTCGTTCTCGGGCTGATTGTCTGGATCGTTTTCCGGTATCGCGCGGCCGCAAACCCGGTTCCCTCTCGCGTGACCCACAACACCACGATCGAAGTCATCTGGACGCTGGTTCCGGTGTTGATCCTCGTGGGCGTCGCAGTTCCGTCGATCGATCTGCTCGCCAAACAATACAAACCTGCGCCTGCGTCGGCTGTGACAGTGAAGGTGACCGGCTACCAGTGGTACTGGGGCTACAGCTATCCCGATAACGGCGATTTTGAAGTCGTCTCGAACATGTTGAGCGAGGAAGACTCGATCAAGAGCGGCGAGCCGTTCCAGCTCGCGGTCGACAACCGCATGGTCGTTCCTGCTGGTGAGCCGATCCGCATCATCACCACCGCATCCGACGTGATCCACAGCTTTGCGGTGCCTTCGCTCTGGTTCAAGATGGACGCCGTCCCCGGCAGGTCGAACGAGAAGATGTTGGTGATCAAGGAGCCTGGCGTTTATTACGGTCAGTGTTCGGAGCTGTGCGGCGCACGTCACGCGTTCATGCCGATCGCGGTGGAAGCACTGCCCCGCGCCAAGTTCGACGCTTGGGTCCGTTCGCAGGGCGGCACCGTCCAGGGCGACGAAGTCGCCGCCACTCCCGACGCGCTTCCGGCAGCCGCCACCACCACTCCCGCAACGCAGGACGCAGCCGCCGCTGCTCCTGCAGCCGCTCAGTAAAGACAGGGCAACCCCATGACCACGATTGCAGCCAACCCGGCCGATCTGCATGATCACGATCATGCGCATAACGACCACAAGCCAGCGTTCTTCCAGCGCTGGTTCATGTCGACCAACCACAAGGACATCGGTACGCTGTACCTGATCTTCGCGATCGTCGCGGGTATCATCGGCGGTGCCATTTCCGGCCTGATGCGGATGGAGCTCGCCGAGCCCGGCGTGCAGTATCTGCAGGGCTGGGCCAGCATGATGCAGGGCAGCGAAGCGACCCTCGATCAGGCGTACCATATGTGGAACGTGCTGATCACCGCGCACGGCCTGATCATGGTGTTCTTCATGGTCATGCCTGCGATGGTCGGCGGCTTTGGCAACTGGTTCGTTCCGATCATGATCGGCGCGCCGGATATGGCGTTCCCGCGGATGAACAACATCTCGTTCTGGCTGCTGGTCCCCGCATTCCTGCTGCTGCTTGGCTCGACCTTCGTGCCCGGCGGTTCGGGTCTGGGTGCCGGTACCGGCTGGACGGTCTACGCTCCGCTGTCGACTAGCGGTTCGGTTGGACCTGCTGTCGATCTTGCGATCCTCTCGCTGCACCTTGCAGGGGCATCTTCTATCCTCGGCGCGATCAACTTCATCACCACCATCTTCAACATGCGCGCTCCGGGCATGACGCTCAACAAGATGCCGCTGTTCGTGTGGTCGATGCTTGTGACCGCATTCCTTCTTCTGCTCTCGCTGCCGGTTCTGGCCGCGGCCATCACCATGCTGCTGACCGACCGCAACTTCGGCTCGGCCTTCTTCAACGCCGCTGGCGGTGGTGATCCCGTCCTTTACCAGCACCTGTTCTGGTTCTTCGGTCACCCCGAAGTGTATATCATGATTTTGCCCGGTTTCGGCATGATCAGCCACATCATCGCAACCTTCTCCAAGAAGCCCGTGTTCGGCTATCTCGGCATGGCCTATGCCATGGTCGCCATCGGCGTCGTCGGCTTCGTGGTGTGGGCGCACCACATGTTCACCGTCGGTCTGTCGGTGAACATGAAGATGTACTTCACGGCTGCAACCATGGTGATTGCGGTGCCTACGGGCATCAAGATCTTCTCGTGGATCGCGACGATGTGGGGCGGTTCGCTCTCGTTCAAAACCCCGATGGTCTGGGCCCTCGGCTTCATCTTCATGTTCACCGTGGGTGGCGTGACCGGCGTCGTGCTTGCCAACGGCGGTGTCGATGACAACCTGCACGACACCTACTACGTGGTAGCGCACTTCCACTACGTGCTCTCGCTGGGTGCGGTGTTCTCGATCTTCGCGGGCTTCTATTACTGGTTCCCCAAGATGAGCGGCCGTCACTACAACGAGATGCTCGGCCACCTGCACTTCTGGGTGTTCTTCGTCGGTGTGAACATTCTGTTCTTCCCGATGCACTTCCTGGGCCGTCAGGGCATGCCGCGTCGCTATCCCGATTACCCCGAAGCGTTCGCTTACTGGAACGAGATTGCCTCGATCGGCTATTCGATCATGGCTGCCGGTATGCTGATCTTCTTCATCAACATCGCCTACTCGCTGGTCGCCGGACGCCGTGCCGAAGGCAACTATTGGGGCGAGGGTGCAACGACGCTGGAGTGGACGCTGTCCAGCCCGCCGCCGTTCCACCAGTTTGAAACGCTGCCCGTCATCAAGTAATCCGGGCAAATCAATGGGCCGGTGATGGGACAATCCCTGATCCGGCCTGCAGCCCCTCTCGGTCTGAGAGGGGTTTGCCATTTGGGTATTGAGTAAAATGACCGAAGCCGTTCAGCAGTTGGATCGTCAGGTGGGTGTCTTGCCCATCGGCCAGGCCGCCCACATGCCTGCGCATTGGCGCGATTTCTGGGCTTTGACCAAGCCCGGCGTGATCCGGCTCGTCGTATTCACCGGCCTGTGCGGGCTCCTTGCTGCGCCCGGCATCATTCACCCGGTGATCGGCTTCGTCGCCATACTGTGCATCGCGATGGGTGCGGGCGGCGCCGCTGCGCTCAATCAATATCATGAGTCCGATCTCGACGCGCTGATGAAGCGCACCGCCAACCGTCCGATTCCCGCCGGCCGCATGGACCGCGAGGCTGCGCTGCAGTTCGGCCTGGCGCTGTCGGGCTTCTCGGTTGTAATCATGGGCCTGGCGGTCAACTGGCTGGCCGCCGGAATCCTTGCGTTTTCAATCTTCTATTATGCGGTGATCTATACGGTCTGGCTCAAGCCCAACACCGCGCAGAACATCGTGATCGGTGGCGGGGCAGGGGCGTTTCCGCCGGTGATCGGCTGGGCCGCCGTGACAGGGGACGTCACCGCACTGCCGGTATTGCTGTTTGCGATCATCTTCTTCTGGACGCCGCCTCACTTCTGGGCGCTCGCGCTGTTCGTGAAGATGGATTACGCGCGCGTCGGCATCCCGATGATGCCCAATGTCGCAGGCGAAAAATCCACCCGCCATCAGGTGTTCGGCTACTCGCTGGTGCTGCTGGCGACCGCGATGGCGCCGTTCGCGCTTGGGCTGGCCGGTTGGACCTATGGTGTCTGCGCCTTGATACTGACCGGGATCTTCGTGGTTCTGGCAGCGCGTGTCGGCTTCCGCGTCGCGGGTGAGGGCGATACGCTCAAACCCGAAAAGCAGCTGTTTGCCTATTCGATCGTGTATCTGTTCATGGTGTTCACCGCGCTGGTCATCGACCGCGCAGTCGTTCCGGTGATCGCGGCATGAGCGATCGTCCCCCCACCCATCTTTCGGCGCCCGATTTCAACGATCCCGAAGTGCTGGCTCAGCTCCGCGCCCGCCAGCGCAGCCGTGCATTGTTCATGGCCGGTATCCTCGTCGCCTTGTGCGTCATGTTCTATGTCATCACCATCGTGAAGATTGGAGTGTGGGGATGAGCACGGCAGTTCTTTCCGATGAGATGGCGCGCCGTAACCGGCGTGCAGGCATCATCGCCTTGTGCCTTGCGATCGGCATGCTGGGCCTGGGGTACGCCGCGGTTCCGCTCTATCGCATCTTCTGCGAAGCAACCGGCTTTGGCGGCACGACGATGAAGGTCAGCGAAGCGACCGCAGCGTCGTTTGCAGCGACCGACAGGCAGATCACCGTGCGGTTTGATTCGAACGTGTCGTCGGCGCTGCCGTGGCGTTTCAAGCCGGAAAACCCGACCGAGAAGATCACCATCGGCGCGCGCGACATCGCCGCGTTCGAAGCGGAGAACCTCTCGAGCAAGCCGGTGAGCGGAACCGCGACATTCAATGTCACTCCGGTGCAGGCCGGGCGCTATTTCGCCAAGGTCCAGTGCTTCTGCTTTACCGAACAGACGCTGGAGCCTGGCGAGAAGGTGCGGATGCCGGTGATCTATTATGTGGACCCGGCAATCCTCACCGATCCGGACACCAAAGATATCGAAGAGATAACCCTCAGCTACACCTTTTACCCGCTGGACCAGGCGAAAAAGGGCAGTTAAGGGCTTAGTTTAAGACGCTTTAGGGACGACAGGGACCAGAACCGATGGCCGGAACAAAGAACCACGATTATCATATTTTGCCGCCCAGCATCATTCCGTTCGCCGGATCGATGTCTGCGCTGCTCATGGCTGTAGGCGCGATCCTGTGGATGCAGAGCATCGATACGATGGGTATCGTTTTCTACGCCGGCACCGCAGCGGTGGCCGCGACAATGTATTTCTGGTGGGCCCAGGTCGTCAAGGAAGCGCATGCTGGCGATCATACTCCGGTGGTGCAGCTGCACCTGCGCTACGGGATGATCCTGTTCATCGCCTCGGAAGTCATGTTCTTCGTCGGATGGTTCTGGGCCTGGTTTGATTTCTCGCTGTTCCCCTCGTCCGCAGACGTGATCGGTGGAACCTGGCCTCCCCAGGGCGTCGAAGTGCTCAATGCCTTCGAACTGCCGTTGCTCAACACGCTGATCCTGCTGTGCTCGGGCACCACCGTGACCTGGGCGCACCACTCGCTGATCAACGGCGATCGTGATGGCCTGATCAAGGGACTTTGGCTCACCATCGTACTGGGAGTACTGTTCAGCGCCGTGCAGGCGTATGAGTACACCGTTGCTCCCTTCCCGTTCAAGGATCTGAACTATGGTTCAGCCTTCTACATGGCGACGGGTTTCCACGGCTTCCACGTCCTGGTCGGCACGATCTTCCTGATCGTCTGCCTGGTGCGTTCCTACAAGGGGCACTTCACTCCCAAGCAGCATTTCGGCTTCGAGGCCGCTGCATGGTACTGGCATTTCGTTGACGTGGTGTGGCTGTTCCTCTTCCTCGTCATCTATGTCTGGGGCGGCTGGGGTGCAGCAACGCATTGATCGCCTCGTCGTGATCCTGCGCGGTCATCGTGGATGATCCGCATCTCGAAAAAGGGCAGTCTGGTCTCGTCCAGGCTGCCCTTTTCGGCGAATGCCCCGCGTGCGCGGAGCGAACGCTGTTTGCTGGATGGGTGCGGTTTGCTTCCCGATGCCGTGCCTGCGGGCATGATTTTTCGAGCTACAATGTTGGCGATGGCCCTGCCGCGTTCCTGATCCTGGTGATCGGCGCGCTGGTGTGCGCGTTCGCGCTGGTCCTGCAGGTCCAGGCCAGCCCGCCATTCTGGGTGCACATTGTATTGTGGGTTCCGATCACGACCGCGCTGGTGCTGCTCTCGCTCAGGGTATCCAAGGCTGCGATGCTGATCCACGAGGCGCGCGCAGAGGTCCGCGAAGGCAAGATTGACGACAATACGGGGCAAGACTCATGAAGCGCCTGCCATTGGGGCCGACCTTGATCGTCGGCATCGCCATCGGGGTAATGATCGCGTTGGGGGTCTGGCAGATCCAGCGCATGGCGTGGAAGGATGCACTACTTGCAGAGTATGCTTCAGCCACCGAACGCCCGTCGGTGGCATGGCCGTCCGTGCCCGATCGCGCCGCTCTGCCGTTGTATCGCAAGTCTTCGGTCAACTGCCTCACCGTTACCGACTGGCGCTCTTCGAGCGGACGCAATGCACGCGGACAGGCGGGCTGGGTGCACATTGCCGCGTGCTCGACCGGAGCCGAAGGCCCGGGTGCGCAGGTCGTGGCGGGCTGGTCGCTGCGTCCGGACGATCCCATCTGGGCCGGCGGGCAGGTTAGCGGCGTGATCGCGCCCGACAGCGTGCATCTGATCCGGCTGGTCGCAGCCCCCCCGGTGGCCGGGCTCGAGGCCGTGCAGCCGCCTTCGCCCGGGGACATTCCAAACAATCATTGGGCCTATGCAATACAATGGTTTTTATTCGCGGGCATTGCTGCCGTTATATATGGTCTGGCAGTTGCAAGGCGGACGCGATCCTGATCGTCCCGGTAACGCCATGAGGAGAGATCATGCAGGGCGGACATTATTACGGGTTCCACAGGGTCACCCATTCTGACCTGCCCATGCTGGCAGCGTGGCTGGAGACGCCCGAGGTCCAGAAATGGTGGGGCGACCCGGCCCATGAGCTCGCGCTGATCGAAGAGGACATGGACAATCCCGCCATGGTCCAGCTCATCGGCATGCTCGATGGCAGGCCGGTTGCGTATATCCAGCACTTTGAGGTCCACGCCTGGCCGCAAAAGCATCTGCAGGATCTGCCACAGGGCGCGCGCGCGGTCGATTGCTTCATCGGCGTGCCCTCGCTGATCGGCAAGGGCCATGGCGCCAAGCTGCTGGCGATGCTCGCCAAGCAGCTCGCCGCGCAGGGTGTGCGCGTGCTGTGCATCGATCCTGATCCCGACAACCAGCGCGCCCGCAGCGCCTATATTCGGGCGGGCTTTGTCGAGCATGGCGAGATCGACACCCCCGAGGGGCCGGCTGTGCTGATGTTCTTCGAAAACCACGAAGACTGACGCGCCCATTGCAAGCAACAGGCAGGCCCGCTAACGGGCCAATCCATGGACTATATCAGCACCAGGGGTAAGGCAGCGGCGCTCGATTTCGAGGGCGTCACGCTGGCAGGTTTGGCAAGCGATGGCGGACTTTACGTCCCGCGCAGCTGGCCGAAGTTCACACAGGCCGAAATCGCCGCGATGGCGGGGCTGCCTTATGTCGATCTCGCGGTGCGGATCATGGCGCCCTACGTGGCAGGCAGCCTGACTGAAGAAGAGCTGCATGGCCTGTGCCAGGCCGCCTATGGGCGCTTTTCGCACAAGGCGGTCACGCCGCTGGCGCAGCTTGATGAGACAAACTGGCTGCTCGAGTTGTTTCATGGGCCCACTTTGGCGTTCAAGGATGTCGCGCTGCAGCTGCTCGGGCACATGTTCGAGCGGTTCCTGAACAATCGCGACACGCATCTGACGATCATCGGCGCGACATCGGGCGATACCGGCTCAGCCGCGATCGATGCAGTGGCGGGGCGCGAGAAGGTCGACATCTTCATGCTCCACCCCGATGGCCGCGTCTCTGACGTTCAGCGGCGGCAGATGACCACGGTGCTCGCGCCCAACGTCCACAACATCGCGATCGACGGCAGCTTCGATGATGCGCAGGCGATGGTGAAGCGGATGTTCGGTGATCCCGATTTTGCCGGCAAGTTCACGCTGTCTGCGGTCAACTCGATCAACTGGGCGCGGCTGATGGCGCAGATCGTCTATTATTTCGCCGCCGCGCTGCAATTGGGCGCGCCGCACCGTCCGGTCGCGTTCTCGGTGCCGACTGGCAATTTCGGGGATGTGTTTGCAGGCTATGTCGCATCCCGGATGGGCCTGCCGATTGCGCGGTTGGTGGTCGCGACCAACGTCAATGATATCCTCCATCGTGCGCTCAGCGCGGGCGATTATTCGGCGGGCAGCGTCACGGCCACCGCAGCGCCTTCGATGGACATCCAGGTCAGCTCGAATTTCGAGCGGCTGCTGTTCGATCTTGAGGGCCGCGATGGTGCACTGACCGCGGCGCGGATGCAGGGTTTTGAATCGAGCAAGGCGATGCAGCTGACGTCGCAGATGCGCACGGGTGCAGACGGAATTTTCACCAGCGCGCGGGTCGATCCCGAAGAGATGGGAATCGCGATGCGCAAGGCGTGGGATGATGCTGGGCAGGTGCTCGATCCGCACACCGCGATCGGTCTGGGTGCCGCGCATCGGTTGCAGGAAGAGGGCACGCTCGATCGGTCGATCCCGTGCGTTACGCTCGCCACCGCGCACCCGTCCAAGTTCCGTGACGCCGTCGAGCGCGCCACCGGCCTGCGCCCGCGCCTGCCTGCCCGCGTCGGTGACTTGTTCGAGCGCGAAGAGCGGTTCGACAAGCTTGCGGGCGACTACACCACCGTGCGCGATTACATCGCCGCGCGCGCCGTTCCCGCCAAGGGCTGATCCGGGCTGATGGCCACACTCGATCCGCAACCGGTGCTGATGATCGGTGAACCGCGTGAGGATTACACGCTGATCGACAGCGGCGGCGGGCGCAAGTTCGAGCGCTATGGCCCGTATCGTTTTGTTCGCCCCGAACCCCAGGCAATGTGGCCGACCGCGCTGCCCGATTGGGATGCCGATGGCGCTTTCATCCCCGGATCGGACGAAGACGGTGGCGGCAAGTGGCAGCTCGATCCCAATGTACCGCGCGATGGCTGGCCGCTGAGCTGGGAAGAGGTGCGGCTGACCGCGCTCAATACCCCGTTTCGGCATCTGGGGTTCTTTCCCGATATGGATCCGGTATGGCGCTGGCTGCGCGGACAGATCAGCCAGCATTTGGGCGAGGGCGCGGCCAAGGCGCTCAACCTGTTCGGTTATACCGGTGTCGGCACGCTGGCGATGGCGGCTGCGGGGGCCGAACTGACGCATGTCGATGCCTCGAAGAAGTCGGTTGCAACAGCACGCGCCAACGCCGCGCTGTCGGATATGGATCAGCTGCCAATCCGCTGGCTGGTCGATGATGCGGTCAAGTTTGCCGCGCGCGAGGTTCGCCGCGGCAAGCGCTATGACGCAATCCTGCTCGATCCCCCGAAGTTCGGGCGCGGCCCCGAGGGCGAGGTCTGGAAGCTCGAGGAGCATCTCCCTAGCCTGATCGCCGATTGCCGCAAGCTGCTCGACGACCGGTCGCGCTGTCTGTTCCTCACAGTTTATGCGGTCCGCATGTCCGCGCTGGCGCTGGGCGAGTTGCTCGCGGCGCATTTTGCCGACCTTCCGGGCACGATCGAGGTTGGCGAGCTTGCGGTGCGCGAGCAAACGGGCGGGCGGCTGCTGCCCACTGCGATCTTTGCGCGCTGGTCGAATGAGGGATCGAATGAGGGGTCGAACGAAGGTTCGCACAGCTGAACGCTTGCGTTGCCCCGCGCAATTTGCGAACGCGCGGGCCACTCTCTTCGTTTTCCGGCGAAAGCCGGAATCCAGGGCGACTGCGTCACAATTTCGCTCCTGGACTCCGGCTTTCGCCGGAGAACGGGCATTCTCAGACCTTTCAACTCAGGCCACCCATTTTGACCGACACCACCCCTGACAGCCTGATCCTCGAGATCGCCGATTTCGACGTGAACGTTTTGACCGGAATCTATTCGGAAGAGACCAAGCTTCCCCAGCCGCTGCGCTTCACGATCCAGGCCGAGATGCTGGCGCAGGACCATTACGCGCCCGACACCGCGCTGTCGGCATCGAAGAATTATATGGACCTCAAGCACGCCGCATCGACCGCGCTGCCGGCGGGTGTCCACTTCACGCTGATCGAGGCGGTGGCCGATCATGTCATCGAAACGCTGTTCCTGCAGGATCCGCGCATCCGCAAAGTGACGATCAAGATCATCAAGCTGGCGATTGCCGAGCATAACGAGTCGATCGGGATCACGCTCACCCGGACCCGCCGATGAGCGTGGCCGGCACAGCTCGGATTGCTCTGGTCACCGGCGGATGTCGCCGGGTGGGTGCTGGCATCGCCGCTGAACTCGCGCGCAACGGATGGGCGCTGGCGCTCCATGGACACAGAGATGCGGTCCCCGAACCTGGCCTCGCCGCCACGTTGGCAGATATTGGCACCATTTGGCATGGCTTCGTTGCCGATCTTGCGCTGCCGGAGGCGCCCGGCGAGCTGATGGCGCAGGTGGTCGCGCATTTCGGCCGTGCGCCCGATCTGCTGGTCAACAACGCATCTCTGTTCAGTTACGATGATCTCGGAAGCATGACGCCGCAGATGCTGAGCGATCACTTTGCGGTCAACACCTTCGCGCCGGTGCTGCTGGCGCGCGATCTGGTGGAGGCCTCCAGCGAGGGGGCACAGCCAGCCGTCGTCCAAATCATCGACCAGCGGGTGCGCAATCCCAATGGCGATCAATTGTCCTATACGCTGTCTAAGCAGGCGCTGGCCGAATCGATCCGCACTTTGGCCCGGGCATTCGGCGCACGGGCGCGGGTCAACGGCGTTGCTCCCGGGCTGACGCTGGCAACCACCGACTATGACGACGCACAAATGGAACGGCTTGCCGCACGAATGCCGTTGGGTCGGTTGTCCGCGCCGCAAGACATTGCACGTGCGGTACGACATCTTGCCGACGCCCCCGCAATCACAGGCCAGTTGCTTTTCGTCGATGGCGGTGCCCATATGCTGAGCCTGGAGCGGGATTTCGTTTTCCTGGACAAGCAGGATGAGGCCTGACCTGCCGGGCCTGAACCTTGGATGCTGAAGCCCATCAGCTGAATTTTGGAGATTATTATGCGTTCACAAGCTGTTGCCGCCCTGATGGGCCTGAGCCTCACGATCGCGGCCTGCGGCAGCCAGGACGGCGGCGGCGATCCGGTCAAGCGGATCGATGCCAGAAGCCTTGAGGTTGCCGAGGCGGAAGGTGCCGTCGAACCCGATGCGATTTTGCGCGTCGATGAGGTGGTGCTGCGCAATCCCGATCTGTCGACGCTGGCGCGCGCGATCAAGGCGGCGGATCTCGCCACTGCCCTGGCCGCCGAAACTCCGCTGACGCTTTTCGCTCCGGACAATGGCGCGTTCGACAAGATCGGCGTCGACGCGCTCGCTGACCTGCTGCTGCCAGTCAACAAGGAACGACTGGCAACGGTGCTGAGATATCACGTCATCCCCGGAAGGCTGACCGCAGCGGACCTGCGCAAGCGGATCGGTGATAACGGCGGCAGCATCGAGATCGTGACGCTGCAGGGCGAACGGCTCAACGCATCGGTCGAGCTCGATCAGATCCAGCTGTCCGATGCCAGCGGCAACGTCGCATCGATCGCGCTTCCCGACCTGGCGGCGAGCAACGGCATAGTCCACGGCATCGATCAGGTGCTTGGCCCGCAATTGTAGGCAGATGCCTCAACTGCCCGCCAGCGCGGCGTTGGCGGCGCGCAGCTTGCGGTCGAGCGCATGGTTGATCTGGCGCTCGATCACGGTGCGGGCTTCGGGGTGAAGATCCAGATACTGGCGCAATTTGGGCGCCGATACGCACCAGAACCGGCTGTCGGTGCTCAGTCGGACCGTGCCTGTCGCGGGCTCTCCGCTCAGCGCGGTCGCATCTCCGATTAGATCCCCGCCCGACACCGTCCCGACATGCTGGCCGTGGAGCGTGATGTCCGCCGTGCCATCGTGCAAATAGAACAGGTGGCTGATCGCTTCGCCTTCGTTGATCAGCACCTCGCCGCCGCGTCCGGTGATCCAGTTGCCCTGGTCCATCAGGTGGCGGGCGCTGGCACGGGTCATCTCGTGCATGAAACTGGTGCGCAACGCTTCTTCTTCTGACGAGAAACGCGAATTGCGTTCGGCCATCAGATAGCGAAACAGCATCGACGCGCCGATGACAAGCAGCACGAAGAACCAGAAGGCGAGGCCCAGATCATTGGCAAAGCCGAGCGCGAAGCCAAGCCCGGCAAGCGACGATAGAACGAGACCGACCCGCATCCATGGCATCGGTGGCGCGATCAGCGCTACCGCGAGGATCAGAAAGGCGAGATGGCCCAACCAGGCGCCTTCAGCAATACCAAGTCCCAGCGGCATACCTTTATCCCCCAATGCGCAATAACATGGCAAATATGCTGCGTTGCGGCAAGCTGAGTATACGTGGTGCAGCAGGGGCGGGGCCGGCGGATATTTGCGAGGTGGCTGAAAGGATTGCCTTGAAAGTGCACGACGAACGGGCGATAAGGCGGCAGAAGAGAAGACTAAGGGGTCGCATCGTTAGTCTATCGGGGGCCGGTTCCATAGGGGCCGGGGGTAAAAGCGACGATGCACATTTCGGGGCACATTTCCAGGCTTTGGGCCATATCACGCGTGGATGGCGTCCAAGCTGCGTTTGCAGTTTTCAGTTGCCTCGCGCTTGTCATCGGCGCGTTCTTTATCGCAAATCTTGCCGGAGCCGAGCGGCTTGAGGCGCAGGCGTCACGGGCGGCATCCGGTACCCATATGGGCGTTGGCAGCTGTGCGGGATCAACCTGCCATGGGCGCAACGAGGCCGATGGCGAAGTCGTTCGCCAGGATGAGCTGTGGCGCTGGCAGGAGGAATCGACACCCGGCGGCGCGCATGCGCGTGCGTATCGCGTTTTGGGCGAGCCGCGCAGTCTTGCGATCGGCAAAAAATTGGGTATCGGCGATCCGCGATCGGCTGCGATGTGTCTGGGCTGTCACTCAACGCCCGCTGCGGCAAAGGGCCCTCGCTATCAGGTGAGCGACGGGGTCAGTTGCGAAGCCTGCCATGGCGCAGCTTCGGGATGGCTCGCGAGCCACTACGCCACCGGCACCAGCCACGCGCGCAACGTCTCGCAAGGCCTGATCCCGCTGGAAAACGCAAAGGCGCGTGCCGGTGTGTGCCTTGACTGCCATCTGGGCAGCGATGCGCCCGGCCAGTTCGTCAACCACCGCATCATGGCCGCCGGACACCCGCGCATCGCCTTCGAGGTAGATCTGTTCTCCACGCTCACCCAGCATCATGACGAAGACGCCGATTATCGCCAGCGCAAGGGCAAGACCAACTCGATGCGGATGTGGGCGGTGGGCCAGGCTATGGCGCTCGAACGCTCGCTCAGCCTTTTCGGCAAGCCGGGGCTGGGCACCGAAGGCATGTTCCCCGAATTCTATTTCTTCGATTGCCACAGCTGCCACCGCCGGATCTATGACGAGGAGGATGCGCGTCCGGCCAAGCTTGGCAACCCCGGGCGTCCAATCCCCTCGGGCATGCCGCCGTACAATGACGAGAACATGATCATGCTCTCGGCAGCGGTGCGGATCGCAGCGCCCGAACTCGCATCGCAATATGAAACACAGGCACGCGGCTTCCATGCCGCGATGGCGCAAGGGCGCGTGCCGGCGGTGGAGGCTGCCAACCGGCTTCGGCAGACCGCGATGGCGCTGGCCGACCGCTTCAGCCGCAGCGATTTCACCCGCGCGCAGACCTTTGCGATCATGGAATCGATCGCCAGCGAAGCGATTTCCCCGCGCTTCACCGATTATGAGGGCTCGGTACAGGCGGTGATGGCGGTCGATACGCTGCTGAGCGGTCTGGTGACCCAGGGGCAGGTGACGGCAGGTTCGGCGACATCGCTGCGCGCGCAGATCAACCAGGCCTATGCCGCTGTGGCAGAGCCCAATTCGTACAAGCCGCTGGAATTCCGCCGGGCACTGGGCGGGGCCGTGCGCACCATCCGGTCGCTGCAATAGTCCAGGTGACAGGGAGATGATCACTATGGGACGTTTTGGCGAGTTTTGTTCGGTGATGTCGGGCCGGGTCGCACGTTTGCGGAGTGAGGCTGCATGATGCGATTCGGAAAGATGGCGACTTCGCTGGCCGCGATGGCGCTAGTGCTCAGCTCGTGCGGAGGCGGCAACAGCTCGGGCACCACGCCCGCGCCCAGCCCTACGCCGACACCCAATCCCGCACCGCCGCCGGCCGGAGGCAATTTCACCGTACCCGCGCAGGTATCATTGAGCGTTGCCGAGGTGCAGACAATCATCGCGCAGGCGGTGAGCGAGGCGCAGCGGCGTAATCTGCCATCGGTGATCGCAGTGGTTGATCGGGTCGGCAACGTGCTCGGCGTGTTCCGGATGAACGGCGCGCGCGCGATGGCGCGTACCAGCGCGATGACCGAGGCGGGGCTTAACAGCCCGACGATCGACGCGCAGGGGCTCGATGTACCGGCGGAAATGGCCGCTATTTCCAAGGCGGTCACGGGTGCCTATCTGTCGAGCGGCGGCAATGCCTTTTCCAGCCGCACCGCCAGCCAGATCGTGCAGCAGCATTTCCCGCCCGCGCCATCGACCCGCGGGCTGGAAAGCGGGCCGCTGTTCGGCGTGCAGTTCAGCCAGCTGCCGTGTTCGGATCTCAGCGCCCGGTTCCAGGCGGCAGGCGGCGCATTAGCGCTGATCGGACCCAAGCGTGCGCCTTTGGGCCTGGCTGCCGATCCCGGCGGTCTGCCGCTCTACAAGAACGGTGTCGTCGTCGGCGCGATCGGGGTGATGGGCGATGGCGATTACGGCTTCGATCCAAATATCCTCGACCGCGATATCGACCCCGAAGAGGCGATCGCCTTTGCCGGAACGCAAGGCTTTGCCGCTGCCGAGACGATCCGCGCCGACCGGATCACGGTCGATGGGACCACCTTGCGGTTCAGCGATATCCTGGCCAGCGATATTGGCGCTGTTTCGGGCAATTTTGCGGCGATCAACGGCAGTGCGGGCAGCATCGTTGCGGTGCGCGGCTACAGCAACGCTGCGATCATCGCGGGCACGCCCTATGGCACCGAGGCATCGGGCATTCGCGCGGCGCGGGCCGCCGAGTTCGCCAATTCGGATGCCTTCATCCTCACCGACGGCGCGGGCAACAACCGCTATCCGATCCGCGCCGGCACCGACACGGTCAGCAATTCGCAGCCGCTGACCGCCGCCGAGGTCCGCGCAATTCTGGAAGAGGCGTTCACAGTGCTCACGCGCGCGCGCGCGCAGATCCGCCGTCCGCTCGACAGCCGGATGCAGGCCTCGATCTCGGTTGTCGATACGCATGGCGAGGTGCTCGGCGTCGTCCGTTCGCCCGATGCGCCGATCTTCGGCATCGATGTGTCGCTGCAGAAGGCGCGGACCGCGATGTTCTTCTCGAACCGCCAGGCGGCGGCCAACCTGATGGCTGCAGGCAGTGGGGTTGCCCCTTTCGTCGCGGCCATGCGGACCTTCCTGGGTGATACGGCCTCGCTGACGGGCAATTTCGCTTATGGGAACCGCAGTGTCGGCAATCTGGCGCGGCCGTATTTTCCCGATGGCGAGCTTGGACGCCCGCCCGGGCCGTTGTCGCGGCCGATCGAGGATTTCAATCCGTTTGGGGTCGGGTTACAGGTCCAGCTGGTGGCCGCCAACATCATCCAGCACGCGCAGTTCGTCTCGGGAGCATCGCCTACCGACACTGCACAGCGCTGCACCGCCTTGCCCGATACGGTCCAGGGCCAGAACCGTCTCGAAAACGGCATCCAGATCTTTCCCGGCTCGGTGCCGATCTATCGTGGCAACCAGTTGGTTGGCGGCATTGGTGTTTCGGGTGACGGGATTGATCAGGACGACATGGTCAGTTTCCTTGGGCTCCACAACGGCGGCGCCCGTATCGGCGGGGTCGGCAATGCGCCCAAGGACATGCGCGCCGATCGGGTGGTGGTCAGTCTTGGCAATGCGCAGGTGCGCTTGCGTTTCGTCAGCTGCCCGTTTGCGCCGTTTCTCGATACCAACGTGCAGAACGTCTGCGAGGGCCTGTAAATGACCGCGTCGCTCGTCGCCCTGATCCCGATACTGGCTTTCGCAGGGAATGGCGAACCGGCGACGGATTCGGTGGCGGGTCCTTATGCGCGATCGGCTCCGCAAACCGCGACTGCAGCGCTTTCAGCGGGTGACCTTGGGCGCAGTCTGGCGCTGTTGAAGATTGACTTGGGCGCGCGCGGGGCTGCGACGCCGGTTGCTGCTCTGCAGAGCAAGCGCCACGGTTTCGCTGCGCCGATGGCCTATCGCATCAGCGTCGAGGGCAATTCTGTCGATCATGCGCCCTTTTGGGCCATCGACGCAGAGGCGTTGCTGCTCACCGCCGCGCAGGAAATGCCTGTGACGGGCTCAGGCACGCCGCCTGTTCCTGCACCAACTCCCGATACGTCAGCTGACACCAAAGATGCCGAAACCATTGATGCCGACGAGGCGCTGATCGACGATCGGCGTCGTCCGGGCGTTGAAAAACAGCTGCCCGACAGGGTCACGCAGGACAACCCCGGTGCGGTGCGCGCGCCTGCGCCCGAAGCGTTCCCGACCGACGAATTCCCGGTGCCAGATCGCTGGCGCATCGTCACGTCGCTGTGCCCCACCAGGGGCGGCGACCAGTCGATCTATGGGCTCTACCCCAATCTCTCCAGCGTCTGCCGCTCGAAGTTCGATCCCTATCACCAGAACATCCTCAAGGGTGACCGGCCGCTGCCAGAGGGCAAGCGCCCCGGTTTCCTCAAGGAGGACGACTGGTTCTTCGTTGCCAACGTGATTTCGGATACCGTCGTCGAGCCGCGCAGCTTTCCCACTCCGGTGGGTGTGCAGACGACCGCGCGGCCCGACAGCCTGGACGTGTTCGGCCGGGCGGATTCGCTGGTGCTGGCGCAGACGGTGATTGCCGGGTTCGCGCTGATCAAGGGCGAGACCACCTACAAGCCACCCGCGGTCGAATATCGGCTGACGCTCGCGGCGCAGGTTAATCATGTCGATGTCAACGAGCGCCGCATCCTGTTCGTCGAGCCTTCCAAACCCACGCAGCGCACCGACCATTTCGTCGGTATCCAGGAAGCGTTCATCGACTATCACCTCGGCCAGTATGATACCTCGCGTTACGATTTCATCTCGGTGCGCGCAGGGATCCAGCAGATGCAGGCGGACTTCCGCGGATTCCTGTTCCAGGACAACCAGTTGGGCATCCGGCTGTTCGGCAACCGCGACAACAACCGCTTTCAGTTCAATGTCGGCGCGTTCTGGCGGCTGGAGAAGGACACCAATTCGGGCCTCAACAGCGTAGTCGATACGCCGCGCGACGACTGGGTGTTCTTCGCCAACGCCTATCGCCAGGACTTTCCGATCGTAGGCCTGACCAGCCAGGTTTCGGTCACCTACAACATGAACCGCGAGGGCGGCCGCGAGCTCAAGATCGACGACAACGGTTTTCCGGTGCGACCGGCGCTGCTGGGCGACCTGCGCAGCCGGGAATATGACGTGGTGTATCTGGGCTATGCGGTCGATGGCCGTGTCGGCCGCATCAACCTGACCGGGCAGCTTTATGGTGCGTTCGGCGAGGACCGCAACAGCTTCTTCACCAGCCGCAAGGCCGACATCGCCTCGTATTTCGGTGCGGCAGAGGTCAGCTACGACAACGACTGGGCGCGCTTCCGGCTGCAGGGCCTGTTCGCGAGCGGCGATGGTGATCCGTATAACGACACCGAGGCCGGGTTCGACGCGATCTTCGAAAACCCGATCTTCGCTGGCGCCGATACCAGCTACTGGATCCGCCAGGTCATTCCGTTCGCAGGCGGCGGCCGCGCGGTCGGCGTCAATACCCGCAACGGCATCCTCAACAACCTGCGTTCGTCCAAGGAGCAGGGTCAGTCGAACTTCAACAACCCGGGCACGGTGCTGTTGGGCGCGGGCGCTGATTTCGATCTCAGCGCGACAACCCGGCTGTCGACCAACGTCAACCATCTGTGGTTCCATAAGACCGACACGATCGAGGCGCTACGCCAGGAAGGCACCGTGCCCAGCTCTATCGGCACGGATGTCTCAGCGGCCTTGATCTGGCGCCCCAACGCCAACCAGAACCTCGTCTTCCGACTCTCAGGCGCGGTGTTCGATCCCTCGAAGGGCTTCCGCGACCTGTTCACCCAATCGGGCAAATCAGACCTCTTTTATTCGGTGCTGTTCAATGCAATTCTGGCGTACTGACCGGGCGCGCGGAAACGCGCCAGCCTTCAATTGGGAGGCCGTCAATAGGAGGGCCTTCAACTGGAAGCTGCTGCTGGCGGGCCTGCTGCTCGTCACGCTGAGCGCGCTTCCTGCTGATCAGGTGTTCGCTGCGGGCAAGGAAAAGGCGCAGAAGGTCAAGTACACGTTCACCGCGCCCGCACCCGCAAACCAGGAATGGGCCGAGGCCGACGCCAAGAGCAACGGCTGTCAATCGTGCCACACCGCCAGCGACCACAAGACGATGCACGCATCGCCTGCGGTGGTGCTGGGCTGCACCGATTGCCATGGCGGCGATGCGACGATCATGGGCGACAACGCCTGGGGCCGTGACAGCCTGCCCTATCAGGACGCGCTGATGAAGAGCCACGTCCTGCCCAAATATCCGGTGGCGTGGAACTGGCCGTCGTCTGCCAATCCGCAGCGGTCCTATGCGCTGCTCGCCAAGGAAGCACCCGAGTTCATCCGCTTCGTCAACCCGTCCGATTACCGCGTCGTGCGCGAATCGTGCGGGGCCTGCCATATCGAGATCATCGAGGCGTCGGAGCGCTCGCTGATGGCGACAGGCGCGATGCTGTGGGGCGGCGCGGCCTACAACAACGGGATCGTTCCGTTCAAGAACTACATGTTCGGCGAGGCTTTCACCCGCGATGGCAAGCCTGCGATGATCAAATCGGCTGCGACCGAGGAAGGCCAACCGCACGGCACGGTGACCGCTGCGGAAAAGGCGCGCGGCGCGCTGCCGGTGATGTATCCGCTGCCCACCTGGCATATCCTGCCACCAGGCGACATCTTCCGCGTGTTCGAGCGCGGCGGACGCAACATCAACTCGCAATTCCCCGAAATCGGCCTACCGAACGTGGGCGGCATCATCCAGCGGCTGGAAGAACCCGGCCGTCCCGATCTCAAGCAGTCGAACCGCGGTCCCGGCACGGGGCTTCGCGTCGCGGTGCCGGTGATCAACATCCACAAGACCCGCCTCAACGATCCCTTCCTGTGGCAGATGGGCACGAATGACCAGCCGGGCGATTATCGCGCCTCGGGCTGCGCGGCGTGTCACGTCGTCTACGCCAACGACCGCGAGCCGCGGCACAGTCTGATCTATGCCAAATACGGCCGCGACGGGCAGACGATCACCGACGATCCGACGATCAACACGCTAACCGAGGGCCAGAAGCGCCCGGGCCGCTATGGCGACTATGACGCTGCCGAGCATCATGATGATCATGGCAGTGGGCACGGCAGTGGTCATGGCGGTGATCATGGCACGACGCTGGCCGAAGGTGCCAGCGAGCATGGCGCGTCTCATGGCGGCACTGGCGTACATGCCGAAAAGGCGGCGTTCAAGGAAAAGGGCCACCCGCTCAAGCACGCCTTCACCCGCGCGATCCCGACCGCGCAGTGCATGAACTGCCACATGCACCAGCCCAACATCTTCCTGAACAGCTATCTCGGCTACACGATGTGGGATTATGAATCCGACGCGCCGCTGATGTGGCCGGGGCCTGAAAACCGCGCGCCCAGGCCAGAGGGCATGTCGGAGGAAGACTATCAGCGCGTCTACAAGCAGCAGCATTACCCCACCGCCAAGGAAGTGCGCGCGACGCTCGACCGCAACCCCGAGGGCGCAGCCGCACGCGGTCTGTGGTCGGACATCGAGTTCGTCCGCAACGTCTATGACCTCAATACCGAGGCGAAGGACACGCAGTTTGCCGACTATCACGGCCATGGCTGGAACTTCCGTGCGATCCTGAAGCGCGACCGCAAGGGCAATCTGCTCGATGCCGAGGGCAACATGGCGACCTGGGGCACCGATACCGCCAACATGGTCTCGCCCGATGATCCGGAGAAGTTCCGCAAGGCGGGCGAGGGCAAGTTCGTTCCCGTCGGAACCAATCCCGGCAAATCGGTGCACATGATGGATATCCATGCCGAGCTTGGCATGCAGTGCGTTGATTGCCACTTCAGCCAGGACGGCCACGGCAACGGGCTGATCTATGGCGAGGTCGCCAATGCGGTCGAGATCGGCTGCAAGGACTGCCATGGCACCCCCGATGCGTACCCGACCTTGTTCACCTCGAACCTCGCGGCGCGGCCCAAGGGCAACAACCTTTCGCTGATCCGCAACCCCGATGGCCAGCGCCGCTTCGAGTGGATGAAGGACGCGACCGGCAAGCGCGTGCTGCTCCAGCGTTCGGTGCTCGACCCCGAACTGTCGTGGCAGGTCAGCCTGGTCAAGGACGCGGTCGATCCCGCCAGCCCCGATTTCAATCCCAAGGCCGCGCGCTCGAAGCTGATGGCCAAGCAGGGTGCGGACACCGGCAAATACAGCTTCGGGCCGTCCGTGGCCAAGGCCGACCGCGCGCACAATACCGAGGAGATGGCGTGCTTCACCTGCCATCTGAGCTGGACGACATCGTGCGGTGGCTGCCATCTGCCGATCGAGGCCAACTGGAAGGCCAAGGTCCACAAATACGAGGAAGACGAGACGCGCAATTATGCGACCTACAACCCGCAGGTCGCGCGTGATGAGATGTTCCAGATCGGTCGCCACCAGACCAGCAAGGGCAACATCATCGCGCCGATCCGTTCGACCTCCGCGTTGATCTTGTCCTCGACCAATATCAACCGCGAGCGCATCTATGTGCAGCAGCCGCCGATCTCGGCGCCCGGCTTCTCGAGCCAGGCGTTTGCGCCGCACTTCCCGCACACCGTGCGCAAGACCGAGACGAAGCAGTGCTCGGACTGCCATCTGAGCGCGGCGAATGACAATAATGCGGTGATGTCGCAGCTGCTGCTGCTCGGCACCAACTTCGTCAACTTCGTCGGGCTAAATAGCTGGTTCGGACTGGAAGGCGGCTTTGAAGCCGTACGCGTCACCGAATGGGACGAGCCGCAAGCGGTGATCGGATCCTACCTCCACCGCTACGCCTATCCCGATTACTACAAATTGCATGTCGAGCAGAACGGCCGCGAGCTGAAGAACTGGACCCGTGGTCCGATCTTCGACGACAAGTTCTCGGGCGAAACCTATGCGCGCGAAGAGTTTGCCAATGTCGTGCAGGGCACTGCCGGACGGGTGAGTTGCCTGCAAAACCGCGGCGAATACATGTTCGTCGCGGAAGGCAAGGGCGGTTTCCGCGCCTATGATATCGCCTCGATCGGCAACAAGGGCTTTTCCGAACGGATCATCCGCGCGCCGTTCTCGTCTTTGGGGCATGACACGCATGTGAAGACCACCAACGCCACCTGCATGGCGATCGCCACCACCCAGCCGATCGCGCCGACCCGCAACACGCCGGAAATGCGCGAGGCCAATCAGGAACAGCCGTTCCGCGCGGTCTATCACTACGCCTTTGTCACCGACAGCGTCGAAGGCCTGATTGCGGTCAACATCGATACGCTGGCCGATGGCGAGTTCCGCAACAACTTCTTCAAGCGGACGCTGACCTGGAACCCGGACAATGTGCTGAAAGGTGCGCGCCAGATCACGCTGGCCGGCGACTTTGCGTATATCACCGCCGATGCCGGGCTGGTCGTGGTGCGGTTGGCGGACGATCCGCCTGCCAATGCGCCGCGCGACTTCGATTACAGCAAGCTCAACCCGCAATTGATGGCGGTGCTGCCGCTCAACGATGCGCGCGCGAGCGCGGTGCAGTTCCGCTATCTGTGGGTGACGGATGCCGAGGGCATCAAGCTGTTTGACATCACCCGGCTGGAAGCGCCCGTCGCGGTTCCGTCGGGAACGGTGCGGCTCGCTGATGCGCGCAAGCTCTATCTCGCGCGCACCTTCGCCTATGTCGCGGCCAAGGCGGACGGGCTGGTGATCATCGACATGACCAACCCCGAAAACCCACGCGAATACATGCGCTACAACGCCGGCGGCCAGCTTAACGATGCCGAGGACGTGATCGTCGGATCGACCAACGCGACGCTGTTTGCCTATGTCGCCGATGGCCGCAACGGCATGAAGGTGCTGCAGTTGACATCGCCATCGAGCCAGCCCAATTTCTACGGCTTCTCGCCCGACCCGCGGCCTGACCTGATTGCATGGACCAGAACGCCGACCCCGGCGATCGCGGTCGCCAAGGGGCTCGACCGTGACCGCGGCGTCGATGAATCGGGCGGGCAGATGGCCGTGTTCGGGCGGCTGGGCTCACGCCCGTTCACCCGCTCGGAAATGGAAAAGCTGTTCCTCAACAAGAGCGGCAAGCCCTATAAGGTCAGCGATACCGTAACGATGGCCGACTGGATGGGCCCGCGACCCGCGATGCTGGCGGCGCGAGGCCAGTAAGGGCGCGGGCAGCAAGGGCAGGGGCGGTGATCGGGGCGAAAAGGGCGATCAGGGCGGTTCAGTCCGCCTCGACCGTCAACGCCTCGACGATCAGCGTCATCACGGGCGCGCCTTCGTTGCGGCGGTGGGTGTCGGTGACCGCGATGTCCGCCACCAGATGGCCGGATATCGTGAACTCATGCTCGGGCAGAATGCGGGTCAGCCAGTGCGCGGTGGCCACCGCCTGTTCGCCATCGAAGCGCAGCCGCATGACGTGGCGCATGCCGGTGAATGTCGCACTGGCCCATGTCGTGCCGCGATGCTCCTCGAGAGCGGCATCGCCCCTGGCCAGCGAAAGCACCGCGCGGATCAGTGCGGTGGCGGGGTCGTGGCGGATTTTCTGCTGGATCATGCCTGCTCCTGACGATAAATGTTCATGAAATGTTCCACGCGCTGCCGCAAGGCTTCGCGTGGTTCGCGGCCATTGCGCAGATCATCGACCAGCCGGGGATCGCCTGCTGCCATGCGGCCGAAGCGGGTGCGCGCCATGCCGGTCTCTCGCAGGAATATCTCGATCAGGCGCAGCAACGGCATCAGCATTCTCCTTTCGATGTGCGGGGCAGGCCCATGGCAGCGGTAGGAATAATCCTATATGCGATTCGCAGAGTGTAGGAAATATCCTTGAACAGGAAATTTCCTGTGCTATATATCCGTTATGGAGACAGACAACGTTCGCCAGACGCTGGAGGCGCTGATCGCGGCGCGGGGGCTGAGCTTTGCCGGCGTGTCGCAGCTGCTCGGCAAGAACGCGGCTTATGTCCAGCAGTTCATCCGCCGCGGCACTCCCAAGCGGCTGGACGAGCGCGACCGGAGATTGCTGGCGCAGTTCTTCGGGGTCTCCGAACAGCAGCTGGGCGCGCCCGCTGACACCGCACTACCGCCGCCGCATCGTATCCCGGGGCCGCACCACCGAACGTCTCAGCGGCAAGCCCCGCAACGATCCTCGAGCACGCGCGGCCTGCCATCGCGGATGCGGCTGATCCCGCGCTTGCCGGTGGGCGCATCGGCGGGGGCAGGGGCCTTGCCCGACGACGAAGCTCCGCTCGCCGAGATCGCGTTCGACGAGGCCTGGCTACGGCGGCTGGGGGCAGGATCGGACGCGGTGACGATGATCAAGGTCGAGGGCGATTCGATGGCTCCGACGTTGAACGATGGCGACGACATCCTTGTCGCCATGCCGAGCGACGGCCCCGCGCGCCGCCGCGATGGCATCCACGTGCTGCGCATGGACGACGCGCTGATCGTCAAGCGGCTGGCGTTCCGGCCGGACGGGCGGCTGTCGGTGACATCGGACAACGCGCTTTACCCGAGCTACCCCGACGTAGCACCGGGTAGCGTAAGCATCGTCGGACGGGTGATCTGGGCCGGGCGGCGGGTTTAGCGGGTTGTCGCTCCTCCGGTTGAAGCTATGCTGGCGATGGCTTCAGGAGAGTCCATATGGGCGCAAACAATTTAGTAATATTGTCTGGAATGGCGGTCCTTTTAACAGCGTGCGAATTCAAAGACGGTCGTAACGTCCAAGACACAGTGTTCACAGGTACGCTTGCTGAATCATGCGGCGAAGATTGTCTGTTCTGGTCGGAGACCGATCAGAGCCGTGGCGCGATAGGCAGAGATGGCTTGCGTGTCTACATCGAACCCAGCTTCGGTCAATTCGACTTTCGCTTCGAGATCGTGCCGCAGCCTCGGGGGTGCGTCACCATTTGGCCCGACGAAGATATTTCTGAAGATAAGGACTACTGTGCGCATTACTTGGTGCGGATGCGCAAACAGCTTTCGCAGGGCCGTCAATCTGGAGTGGCGGCCCAGTTTGAGGATTTTAATTTTGTTCTGCCGCAGGAAGGTGCGCGAGAATTGCTCGGCGTTGCCGACAAACTTTCAGATGCTTGGGTTGGCAGCCCTTCGGGTACCATTGATGGGACGACGATTGCATATGAACTGACCAAGCGTGGGAAAACGCGGTCCATGATCTCCAATGATTCATTGGACACCGACCACCGCAACCCCGCTGCCTGGATCGGTGCGGAATTGCACCGCTTCGCACTTGCTTATGGTCCAACTGGGCAAATTCCGCGACTTTATGACTGGCACAGCTACGATAACGAGGACGGCCGATTCCCTTGTAACAATCCGGGCTTCAACGTTCCCGACCCAGATGGCTTTGGAACAGGCGACGACGCCTGCGCGCGGTCATTAACGGATGAGCCGTCCCGTTAATCCGGCGAGGCTTGAACCGCTCCTGCATCCTTGCCACATAGCGTTGCATGACCGATACCCCCGCTAACCCCGCCCAGCCGCCCCTTCGCGCCGCGATCATTCCGGTGACGCCACTGCAGCAGAACTGCACTTTGATGTGGTGCACCCAGACGATGAAGGGCGCGCTGGTCGATCCGGGCGGCGACCTGCCCAAGCTCAAGGCGGCTGTGGCTCAGGCCGGTGTGACGCTGGAAAAGCTGTTGGTGACGCATGGCCATATCGACCATTGCGGCGAGACCGGCACGCTGGCCAAGGAGCTGGGGCTGAAGATCGAAGGGCCGCACGAGGAAGACCGGTTCTGGATCTCACGGCTCGATGACGATGGCCGCAACTATGGGATCGCCGGCGCGGTGTTCGAGCCCGACCGGTGGCTCAAGGATGGCGATACCGTCACCGTCGGCAATCTGGTGCTCGATGTGATCCATTGTCCGGGGCATACCCCGGGGCACATCGTGTTTCATCACGCACCATCTAAGTTGGCGATCGTTGGCGACGTGATCTTCCAGGGCTCGATCGGCCGCACCGATTTTCCGCGCGGCAACCACCAGGATTTGATCGATTCGATCACCCAGAAGCTCTGGCCGCTGGGCAACGAGACGGTGTTCGTCCCCGGCCATGGCCCGACCAGCAATTTCGGCTTCGAACGCCAGCGCAACGGGTTCGTTGCGGATCACGTGCTGGCTTGAAACGCGACCCTGCGCCAAAAGCCCTCCCCTTGATGGGGGAGGGTTGGGTGGGGTGATTTCTCCGGATCAAGCAAGGGGTATAAGAACTCATCTGCTTCACCCAGCCGCACCATCACCCTCACCGCTGCGACTAGGTGGCAAAGCCACCAAGTCTCGCTGCCTCTCCCATCAAGGGAGAGGCCAATCAAGGAGCCTCTCCCATCAAGGGAGAGGCGAAGATAAGGCGGGAGGGGAGAGAAGTTCACGCCACCGGCAAAACGCTCGCGACATAAACTGCATAGCCCGATAGGCCGAGCAGCGTCAGCAGTGTAACGATGATACCGATGGTCCGGCCCAGCTTGAACGCGCCGCCATCCATGCCGAGGCCATGCGCGATGCGGCCCAGCATATAGACCACGCCGACCGCCCACAGCCAGGTCGCGGCATAGCCCGAGGCTTCAAGCCCCGCGATCAGGATCAGCACGAAGGGCGTGAACTCGACGAAGTTTGCCTGCGCGCGCATGCGGCGAATGACGAACTCGTTGCCGCCGTCACCCACGCTGACCTTCTGGCTGGTGCGGACCTGGCCGATGCGGATGGCAAGCCAGATGTTGATCAATCCGGCGGCGGCGGCCATGGTCAGTGTCAGCGGCAGGCTCATGCAAGTTTCCCCTCAAGTCTTGCCGCGCGGAAAGTGCGGCAATTTATGGGTGCGGCGTAGCGTGACAATGCTTGCAACGCACGAGATTTTCGCTATAGCCCCGCCTTCGCACGCGAACGGGCCTTGTTGCTCCAGCGGCTGGTTGCGCAAAACGCATCGGCTTCGGAAAGCATGGCATTATCGCATTGATAGACAAGCAATTAAGGTAAGCAGATCCTGCCATGGCTGTTCCTAAAAGAAAAACCTCACCCTCCAAGCGCGGCATGCGTCGCAGCCACGATTCGTTGACCGTCGATGCGTTCAGCGAATGCTCGAACTGTGGTGAACTGAAGCGCCCGCATCATGTTTGCGTGGCATGCGGCCATTACAATGGCCGCGAGGTGCTTGCAGTCGCCTGATCCAGATCAGACGGCCTTTGCACTTTTTCAGGGGGATTAGCCGGTGCCAATAAAGCCGCGGATCGCGATTGATGCGATGGGCGGTGATGAGGGCGTGCGCGTAATGCTGGGTGGCGCTGCCGAGGCGCGCCACCGCCATGACCGCTTCACCTTCTTGCTGGTCGGAGACGAAAAGCAGATCAAGGCGGGGTTGGACAAGCACCCCAATTTGCGTGCCGCGTCCGAAATCCTGCACACCGACGAAGTCGTTCGCGGCGAGGACAAGCCCAGCCAGGCGCTGCGCAAGTCCAAGAACTCGTCGATGGGACTCGCCATCCGGGCAGTCAAATCGGGTGAGGCCGGTGCTGCGGTCAGTGCGGGCAATACCGGCGCCTTAATGGCGATGTCGAAACTGGCATTGCGCACGATGCCGGGGATCGATCGCCCTGCGCTTGCGGCGCTGCTTCCTACGCTCGAAAACACAGACTTGGTAATGCTCGACCTGGGCGCGAACACCGATTGCGATGCGCGCAATCTGGTGCAGTTCGCGGTCATGGGCGCGGTGTATTCGCAGATCATCTTCGGGTTTGAAAAACCGCGCACCCGCTTGCTTAACATTGGCACCGAAGATTCGAAGGGCACCGACGCGCTGCGCGATGCGGCTGCGGCCCTGCGCGCCGCAACCGATCTGCCGATGGATTTCCAGGGCTTTACCGAAGCGGACAAGATTTCGCGCGGCGACATCGATGTGCTGGTAACCGATGGCTTTTCGGGTAACATCGCGCTCAAGTCGCTCGAAGGCACCGCGCGGTTCGTCACCGATCTGCTCAAGCGCAGCTTCCAGTCATCCCTGCGCTCCAAGATCGGCTTTCTGATCTCGCGTCCAGCGACCGACCTGTTGCGGCATCATCTCGATCCCAACAACCACAATGGCGCAGTCTTTCTGGGCCTCAACGGCGTGGTCGTCAAAAGCCATGGGTCGGCCAGCATCAAGGGCGTCGCCAATGCGGTCGAGGTCGCAGCGCGATTGGTCGAGGACAACATTACCCAGCGGATTGGCGATGTGTTGAAGGACTTCGACACCAGCGCCATCGCCAGCAACGCAGCGGCAACAGCCGGATCGGGCGACGCACCAAAATGAACACCATCACGCCTGTTCAGGGCAGCAGTATCCAGCGCAGTGTCATCCTGGGCACGGGCTCCGCCTTGCCCAAGCGCCGTGTGTCCAACGCTGAGCTGGCCGAGACCGTCGACACCAGCGATGACTGGATCACCGAACGGACGGGCATCAAATTCCGCTATCTGGCAGGTCCCGAGGAGACGACATCGACGCTGGCGATTGGCGCTGCGCGTGCCGCGCTTGAGGCTGCCGGGCTCGAAGGCACGGATATCGAGCTGATCGTGCTTGCGACTGCAACCCCCGATCACACCTTCCCCGCCACCGCGACCAAGGTCCAGGCTGCGATCGGCATGAACGGCGGCATCGCGTTCGATGTCGCGGCGGTGTGCTCAGGGTTTCTCTACGCGCTCAGCGTTGCCGACAGCATGCTGCGCACCGGAATGGCGCGCCGGGCGCTGGTGATCGGCGCGGAAACCTTCAGCCGTATTCTCGATTGGGAAGACCGCGGAACCTGCGTGCTGTTTGGCGATGGCGCCGGCGCGGTGGTGCTGGGGCTCGAAAACTCTGCTGAAGACGATACCGCACCGCGTGGTATCCTCGCGACGCAATTGCACGCCGACGGGCGTCATCATGATCTGCTCTATGTCGATGGCGGGCCTTCGACGACCGGCACCGTAGGCAAGGTGCGGATGCGCGGGCGCGAGGTGTTCCGTCATGCCGTGGTCAATCTGGCCGAGGTGATGGAGCAGGTGATGAAGCCGCTGGGGCTGACCAGCGCCGATATCGACTGGGTGGTGCCGCATCAGGCCAATGCCCGTATCCTCGATGCGACCGCGCGAAAACTGTGTCTTCCGCCAGAAAAAGTGGTGATCACGGTCGACCAGCATGCCAACACCTCTGCCGCATCGGTGCCGCTGGCGCTTGATACCGCGGTGCGCGATGGACGCATCCAACGCGGCGATCTGATGGTGCTTGAAGCCATGGGCGGCGGCTTGACCTGGGGCGCGGCGGTTGTCCGTTATTAACATCGCGCAATTTGTTCGGGTTAGCACGCTTATTTTACGTCATTTTTAGCTGGGCCGGTTTGCCTTGTGTTCGGAGTTGCGTTAATCTCGCGCTAGTTATCGGGTGAGGAGACTGCGAGATGCGATCGGTTGGAACTCTGACACGGGCTGATCTTGCAGATACCATCAACCACGAGGTCGGGCTGTCGCGTGCCGATGCCGCTCAGATGGTCGAGTCCGTACTCAACCACATGACCGATGCGCTCGAAAATGGCGAGAACGTCAAGATTTCGGGCTTTGGTACCTTTCTGCTCCGTGACAAGGGCGAACGCGTCGGGCGCAACCCCAAAACCGGGGTCGAGGTGCCGATTACTCCGCGCCGCGTGCTGACCTTCCGCGCCAGCCAGATCATGAAAGAACGGATCATGGCGAGTGAGTGATGCCATCGTTTTCAATCCTTTGCCGCATGCGCTGACCTGTGGCTAAAGCCCCCGATGATATCATCGTGACCAAGGCCGATGGTGCGATGCGCACGATTGGCGAGGTGTCGACCGAGCTGGGCGTGAAGCCGCACATCCTGCGCTATTGGGAGGCGCAGTTCGAGATGCTCAAGCCGCTCAAGCGAGCCGGTGGCAGGCGATATTACCGCCCGCAGGATGTCGCGATGCTCCGCCGCATCGACCAGCTGCTCAACCGTGAAGGCTTTACCGTTCGTGGCGCGCGGCAGTTTCTGGCGCAGCAGACACCGAAAGCTGCGTCTGCATCGATGCAGGACGGCGAAACTGCATCGGGTCATTCGGTCGATGTGAAAGCCTTGCGCGCCATCCGCGATACGCTCGCCGAAGCGCTCGCCGCCGCCTGACCAGACGCGTCACACCAGCGGCTTGCGCAGTACCCAGTCGGTAAACGGCACACTGCCAGTCATGAACTGCTGCTGCCCTACCTTCTCGAACCCGAACCGCGCGTAAAAACGCTGCGCCGCCACATTGATGGTGTACACACACAGATACAGCGACGGCGCGCCGCGCGCCTGCGCCTCGGCAATTACCGCCTCCATCAGCCTGCGCCCCATGCCAGCGCTTTGCCAGCCGGGCAGCGTGTAGATGCGCTTGAGCTCGAGCGAACCTGGATCGGGCGTGATGTCGATCTCGGGCGCGCACAGCATCGCATAGCCCAAAGGCGCGCCCAGCGGAGTTTCGATCAGCCAGAAGGCATAATCGGGCCTTGCCAGCCAATCGGCATAACGCGCCTGACCGTGTTCATGCGTGCAATGATCGACCAGCGCCTGCCCAGGGTGATCTGCGGCGAACGCGGTGAGGAAGGTCGCCGCGCCGAGCAGCGCCAGCTTGGGCGCGTCCTCGGGTATGGCGCGGCGCAAAATCGTTTCGGGTCGTGCTTCGGTCGTCACGGACAAGCGTTCAATCGTCGTCCTGCGGGCCGAGATCGGGATCGAGGTCGCGCGGTCGGGTCACTTCAACAAGCTTGGCGGTGCGGTTGTCGAGATCGGACCAGCGATCGATCGCGATCTCCATGACTGCGATTGCAGCAGTCGGGAACTTTTCCTCGACCACATCGCGCAACGGGCTCGATCCGTCATCGGCGACCAGATCGAACACCAGATCTTCCAGCCCCGGATTGTGGCCCACCATCAGAACATGGCCTGCATCGTCGGGCGTTCCGCGCAGAACGTCGATCAGCGTCACCGATGAGGCGAGGTAGATGCGCCGGTCCCAATCGGGGTTGAGCGTGCGGCCATAGGCGGTTTCGAAATGGTCGATCGTCTCGGTAACCCGCACGGCGGGCGAGGCGACGACCGCGTCGAACGTCATGCCTTTTTCGGCCGCATACAGCCCCATCGCCTTTGCGCCGCGAAGGCCGCGTGCGTTCAGCGGACGATCGAAATCGCGCAGCGACCGGTCGAGCCAGTCGGATTTTGCGTGCCTCAGCAAGGTCAGCTTTTTCATCGCAGCTCTCCTTCAGATCCCGTCACGGGATCGATTCGCGCGCCCGGCATTGCCTCGGCAGAAACGCCAGATTGCACCGCTTGTAAAGCTTCCGAAAGCGTGACCCGGCGCACCGGGGTGCCTGCGGGAAACGCGCTGAGCAGCCGCGAGGGGAAGGCGGACGACAGCATCACGAACCGCCCGCGATCATCGGCGCGGCGGATCAGCCGTCCGAACGCCTGGGCGAGCCGCGCCCGGATGATCATGTCGTCATATTGCGTGCCACCGCCCGCCGCGCGGCGCGCGCGATGCAATATGTTGGGCTTGGGCCAGGGAACGCCCTCCATGATCACCAGCCGCAGCGAATGCCCGGGAACATCGACGCCATCGCGCAAGGAGTCTGTGCCCAGCAGCGAGGCGCGCGGATCGTCGCGGAAGATATCGACCAGGGTGCCGGTCTCCATCGGATCGACGTGCTGCGCGTACAGCGGCAGCCCCGATTGCGCGAGCCGGTCGGCGATGCGGCCATGCACGGTGCGCAGCCGGCGGATCGCGGTGAACAGCCCGAGCGCGCCGCCGCCTGCCGCCTCGATCAACCGCCCATAGGCGCCTGCCAGCCCCGCCATGTCGCCACGCTTCACATCGGTGACGATCAGCACTTCGGCCTGATTGGCATAATCGAAGGGGCTACGCGCCTCGAACATTTCGGGCGGCCTTTCCAGATGGGTCGCGCCCGACCGGGTGAGGGCAGGGGTCCAGTCATCGCCAGCCTTGAGCGTGGCCGAGGTCACCAGCACGCCGTGGGCAGGCTTGATCACCGCTTCGGCCAGCGGCTTGCCCGGATCGAGCCAGCGCCGATGCAGTCCCATGTCGTACTCGCGGCCCTCGAACCGCTCTAGCGCCAGCCAGTCGACGAAATCGGGGTTGGCGGGCCCACCGATCCGCCCCAGCAGCGAAGCCCAGGCAGCGAGCAGATCGATCCGCCAGCCCAACGACGCCAGCGCCCCTTCGATCCGCGCGCGGGCCGGGCCATCGAGCCAGTCTGGCCCATCCTCGATCAGCGCCTCGAGCCGCCGTCCCAGCGCGACCAGCGGATTGTGCAGGGCATCGATCGCGCGCGCAGCATCGAGCGCGGCGGCGATCAGCGGGCCATCGAGTTCGGCGAGCTCGGTTTCCAAGCCATAGCCGGCATCCTCGCCGCCGCTTTCATCCCGCGCGTAGACCGTACCGCGGATCGCGGCGAGCAGCTGCTCGATCTCGCCCGAGGCTGCGCCCTCGCGGATGCGCGCCAGCCAGCCTTCACCGGGCAAGGCTTCGGCAGCGATCCGCGCCGCCTCGATCGCGCGGCCACCGAGTTCGTCATACGAGGCGACATCGGACAGGCGCGCGGCGAGCCCACGCCTGCGTCCGCGCGACTTGCCTTCGGGTCCTATGATCCAGCGGCGCATCTCGACGGTTTCCTGGCCGGTCAGCGCAACGGAGAACATCGAATCGGCGGCATCGTGAAGGTGATGGCCCTCGTCGAAGATGATCCGCGTCGGGCGGCCTTGTTGTTCGCGCGCGCGCGCGGCGTTGACCATCACGAGCGCATGGTTGGCGATCACCAGATCGGCATGCTGACTGGCGCGCGCGGCGTGCTCGATGAAACATTTGCGGTAATGCGGGCACCCGGCATAGACGCACTCGCCGCGCCGGTCAGTCAGCGCGGTGACGCCGGCGCGGCGGAACAGGGTGATCAGCCAGCCGGGCAGATCGCCGCCGATCATATCGCCATCGCGGCTGTACGCGGCCCAGCGCGCCACCAACTGCGCCAGCACAGCCGCGCGTCCCTGGAAGCCCCCCTGCAGCGCATCTTCGAGGTTGAGCAGGCACAGATAGTTCTCGCGCCCCTTGCGGATGACGACCCGGCTGCGGAACGTCGCCTCGTTGCCGTAAATCCGCTCGGTCTCACGCGACAGCTGCCGCTGCAACGCCTTGGTGTAAGTGGAAATCCACACGGTGCCGCCCGCCGCCTGTGACCAGAGCGATGCGGGCGCAAGGTAACCCAGCGTCTTGCCGATGCCGGTGCCGGCTTCGGCGAGCAGCATGTGGGGTTCCGATTTGCGCTCGCGCGGGGCGAAGATGTGCGCGGCGGTGCGCGCGAACTGGCGCTGGCCCTCGCGCCGCTCGGCGGTGGCGCCGGTCAGCCCCTCGAGCTGCGCCTCGACCGCGTCCTCGCTCAGCGTCACCTGCCGGGGCTGCGGCCGCAACGGCTGCTCCTCCCATTCGGGCAGGCGGCTGAACAGCCAGCGTTCGGCCTTTTCAGGCATCTTGATGTGGCGCGACGCTGCCCCCGCCCATGGCCAGCGCAGCTTTGCCAGCGCCTGAAGCGACGACCACGCGCCTTCGCGCTGCGGCCAGGCGGGGTCTTCGAGCGTGGCGAACAGGGCTTGGGTGGCGGCGTGGAGCAGGGCGGGAATGGCGGAGTCCTGCAAGCCCTCATCACTGCCGAGCTCGGGTCCATTTTCCGATCCCCCGCCATTTTCCGTTCCCCCGCGAAGGCGGGGGTCCATCTCGTGTAAGTTCGGTATTAAGTCGCCAGTTGCTTCTGCACGCTTTGCATCTCCACCCCCAAACAATCCCGAAAGTTCAGGAGATGGGCCCCCGCCTTCGCGGGGGAACATGCTTGTGGCGGGGGCGGGGGCGGTGGCGACGGCGGGCAGAGGGAGCCCCAGCGCCCGCGCCAGCCCCATTGGCGTCGGTACCATGAACTGCGCGGGATGCACGAACGCGAACAGCTCGAGCAGGTCGAGGCCGGACAGCTCAGGGTATCCCAGCCGCTGCGCCACCAACGGCGCGTTGAGCATGATCAGCGGGGTTTCCGCCGCGCGGCCGATCGCCTCGCCCTTGGAGATGCGCGTTGCAGGCTGGCCAGGGTGCGCGAACCAGATTGCGCTATGGCTTGCATGCAGGGCTGGAAAGTTTAGGGAAGCGGTCATCGTCCGCCCTTATGGCGGTATCGGAACGAAAAGGAAACACACGTGAGCGCGTATCGCGATGCAGCACTGCGATCCAAGGCCTGGCCCTTTGAGGAAGCGCGCAAGCTGGTCAAACGTTACCGCGACGGCAAGCCGGAGGGGCTAGGCCCCGTGCTGTTCGAAACCGGCTATGGCCCCTCGGGCCTGCCGCATATCGGCACCTTCCAGGAGGTGTTTCGCACCACCTTGGTTCGCCGGGCCTATGAAACGCTGACAGGCGGCGCACCGACGCGGCTGGTGGCGTTCAGCGACGATATGGACGGTTTGCGCAAGGTCCCCGACAACGTGCCCAATCCGGACATGCTGCGGACCCATCTGGGCAAGCCGCTCACCCAGATCCCTGACCCGTTCGGCAAGTTCGAGAGCTTTGCGCACCACAACAATGCGATGCTGCGTGCCTTTCTCGACCAATTCGGCTTCGACTATGAGTTCGTGTCTTCGACCGAACGCTATCAGGGCGGGCATTTCGACGAGGCACTGCGCGGGGTGCTGCGCAACTATCAGGCGATCCTCGACATCATGCTGCCAACGCTGCGCGCCGAACGCGCCGCAACCTATTCGCCGGTGATGCCGATCAGCGCCAAGTCGGGCATTGTGCTGCAGGTACCGGTCGAGGTGATCGATGCCGAAGCGGGAATCGTGCGCTTCGTCGACGATGGCGAGACCATCGAGCAGTCGATCCTGGGCGGGGCTGCCAAGCTGCAGTGGAAGGTCGATTGGGCGATGCGCTGGGTCGCATTGGGTGTCGATTACGAGATGTACGGCAAGGACCTGACCGACAGCGGCGTCCAGTCGGGCAAGATCGCGCGCGTGCTGGGCGGGCAGAAGCCCGAGGGCATGATCTACGAGATGTTCCTCGACGAAAAGGGCGAGAAGATCTCCAAGTCCAAGGGCAACGGCCTGTCGATCGACGAGTGGCTGCGCTATGGCAGCGAGAACAGCCTGGCGTTCTACATCTACCGCGAGCCCAAAGCGGCCAAGCAGTTGTCACTGGCTGTCGTTCCGCGCGCGGTGGACGAATATTTCCAGTTCCGCGACAGCTGGCACACCCAGGATGCCGACAAGCGCCTGGGCAACCCCGCACACCACATCCATACTGGCGAGGTACCGGAGGGCAGCCCGCCGGTTAGCTTCGGGCTGCTGCTCAACGTCGTCAGCCTGCCGGGGATGGACGACAAGGATCTGGTCTGGGGCTTTGTCCAAAAGTATGCGCCCGGCGTGTCGCCGCAAACGCACCCCGAGCTCGACAGCCTGATCGCCAACGCAGTGAACTATGGCCGCGACTTCATCGCGCCGACGCTCAAGCGCCGCGCGCCTGTCGGGACCGAGGTCGATGCGCTCAAGACGCTCGATGTCGAGCTTGCCGCGCTGCCCGAAGACGCCACCGCCGAGGATATCCAGAACATCGTCTACGCGATCGGCAAGGACGAGGCCTATGGTTTCGGTAACCTTCGCGACTGGTTCAAGGCGCTGTACGAGACCTTGCTGGGCTCCGAGCAGGGCCCGCGGATGGGAAGCTTCATCGCGCTGTATGGCATCGCCAACACCCGCAAGCTGATCGCGCAAGCGCTGGGTTAATCCGGGCGATGGGTTCAAGGGGAGGGGGCGAATGAACGCAAAGCGCGCATTCCTGGCGGTAGTTGTGTTGATGACCGGCTCATTGGCGCAGGCGCAGCCGCAGTTCACTGGCGGAAATCGTCCGGTGATGCTCAGGCCCGCAGATGGCCTCGACCCTTGCAGCCTGGGCGAAATCACCGGCGCGGGCGAGGGGGCGATCATGGTCTTCCCGGGCGATACCACTACGCTCGATGCGGTCGATTATCTCTCGGATGGCGACAAGGTTTGGCTGTGCGATGGCGACGAGGGCGGCGATATGGTCGGCATCGTCTACAGCCCGAACCCCGATCTGGATTGCGAGGTCGGCTCGCCGGTTACCCAAGAGCTCATGTACACGGGGCTTTGCCAATCGGGCTGGATCAGGTCCGAATGGGTCAGGGTCGTAGCGGGATAACGATATGCCCGCCAAAAACGGGCAGAATGCTTGATCGACACTGCCCAAATTCTGGGCAGATGCTGGCCAGATGCTGGAACGTCTGCGCTGGCTGATCCGTAGGGGTACCATACCCCCAACACGGAGAACCTATATGTCGCTTCCCGATCTTACCGGTCGCACTATCTGCATCCTTGCCACCCACGGCTTCGAGCAGTCCGAACTGATCAAGCCGCGTGATACCTTGCGCGACGCCGGTGCCACCGTCCATGTCGTCTCGCCCGAAAGCGGCGAAATCCGCGGCTGGCAGGGCGATGACTGGGGCGACAGCGTCTCGGTCGATGCGCCGCTCGATGGTGCCAAGGCTGCGGACTATGACGCGCTTGTGCTACCCGGCGGCCAGATCAACCCCGATCTGTTGCGCGCCAACGACATCGCAATGGCGCTGATCAAGAGCTTCGCCGACGCGGGCAAGCCGATCGCCGCCGTCTGTCACGCGCCGTGGCTGCTGATCGAGGCGGGCCTTGCCAAGGGCAAGACGATGACCAGCTATGGTTCGATCCGCACCGACCTCAAGAACGCTGGCGCCAACGTCGTCGATCAGGAAGTCGCGATCGATGGCAATCTGATCACCAGCCGCAATCCCGACGATCTGCCCGCGTTCAGCGCGGCGATCGCCAAAGCGGTCAACGAAGCAGCAGAGGCGCGGTCCGAAACCGTCTGATTATTGCGTACGTGCGGCAGGTGACGGCTTGATCACCTGCCGCATGACGTCGGCATAGCCGCGCGCGATCGTCATGCGTCCAGCGTGACCGTCATCGACGAGCATCCGGTGCGCGCGCGGAAGGTTGTAGCATGGCACCCCCATGAACAGATGGTGCTCGCTGTGGAAATTGACCCAGTACGGCGCCACCGTGGCGCGTTCCAGCCAGTTCGCATAGGTGGTGCGCGCGTGCGTGAACGGATCTTCGCTGCCGGTGGCGGTGCAGGCGTGTTCGGCGATGTTGCGGATGCGCAGGTATAGCTGGAACGTGGTCGCCAGCGCGATCAGCCAGACCAGATAGGGCAGCGCGCCAAGCCCGGTCGCGAACGACAGCGCCAGCAGCACGATCTGCGCGGCAAAAAACCGCAGCATGACCTTGCCGACGAACAGGTTCTGCTCCTTCGCGTCGGGGCCAAAACCCTTGAGCGCCATCATCACCTGCGCGCTGCGCTGCTTGAAAAAGGTCTGGCCGGTGAGGTCGCGAAAGACCTTGCGCAGCATGCTGGCGCGCGTCGTAGGGAAGGGGGCAGACAGCGACAGGTCAGGGTCTTCGGGCTGTTGCGTGTAGCGGTGATGCGTCAGGTGATAGGTGCGATAGGCGTGCATGTCGGTGCCCATCGGGACCCCGGTGATCCACTGCCCAACCCAGTTGTTGATTGCCCGATCGGGATGCATCAGCCCGTGCGCCGCCTCGTGCATCAGGATGGCAAGGCCCAGCTGCCGCCCACCGATCAGCACGATCGCGATGATCCACGCCCACCAAGTGCCCAAATACGCCGCGCCCCAAGCAAGCGCGACAATCACCGCCCAGCCATGTGCGACCAACGCGAGCCCTTTCCAGCGCGATACGGCGGTGAGTTCGCGAAACACATCGCGACCGAATATCTGCGAAGGGTTGGCAGCTTTAACCAGCGCCATGACAATCCATCTCCTGCACCGATTGGTGGCGCTGCTGCTTTACGTTTGCGTCAGTCTAACAGCATATGCGCACGTCGCCAACCCACGCCCTTTAATCCATGGCCCTTGTCGTCACCCCCGCGCACGCGGGGGTCCCGCTTCTGCGCCACAGTACCGCAAAAGCGGATTCCCGCGTTCGTGGGAATGACGGGGATGGTGCTTGAACATCCGGCCATTGTCCGCGAAGTTCGACTGATGAAATCCCACAAGCTGATGCCCCATCCTGATTGCCCGCCCCCCGACAGCGTCAAGGTTGCCGTCGGATGGACGCTCGACGCCGAAGCGCTGGCGCTGGAGGTCCGCGTCTCCGATCCCTTCCACACGATCCTCTGGCCCGCGCCTGCTTCGGGCCGAAGCGACAACCTATGGCAGACCAGCTGTTTCGAGGTGTTCACCGGCTCTGCCACTGGCACCACCTATGCCGAGTTCAACCTTTCCCCCTCTGGCGCATGGGCGGCCTATGCGTTCGACGACACCCGCACCGGTATGCGCGACATCGACCTGAATGCGCCGCCGCAGATCGCGCACACCGCCTCCAACCGCTGGCACGCGACGATCGATCTGACCGGACTGGACGACCTGATCGGCCCCGCGCCCTGGGGGCTGGCGATCACCGCCGTCATCGAGGCGCGCGACGGCTCCAAGAGCTTCTGGTCGCTCGCCCATCCGCCGGGCAAACCCGATTTTCACCACGCGGATTGTTTTGCCGCGCGGCTGGGGTAAAGAGCCCGCATCCTATTCCACCTGCGCGCGAGGCCCCATGCTTTTCGGTATCGATCGTCTTCTGGCAGAGCCCGATCTGCGCAAGCCCTTGCACGGCAAGCGCGTGGGCCTGCTCGCGCATCCCGCATCGGTGACCGCTGAACTCACGCACTCGCTCGACGCGCTGGCCGCGCTCGATGACATTCGCCTGACCGCCGCTTTCGGCCCGCAGCACGGCCTGCGCGGCGACAAGCAGGACAATATGGTCGAAAGCCCCGACTTTACCGATCCAGTGCACGGCATCCCGGTGTTCAGCCTGTATGGCGAGGTGCGCCGCCCGACCGATGCGATGCTGGACAGCTTCGATGTCGTGCTGATTGACCTTCAGGACCTGGGCTGCCGGATCTATACCTTCGTCACGACGCTGCTGTACATGCTCGAGGCGGCGGCGAAGGAGGGCAAATCGGTATGGGTGCTGGACCGCCCCAACCCCGCAGGCCGCCCGGTCGAGGGGCTGACCTTGAGCGAGGGCTGGGAGAGCTTCGTCGGCGCCGGGCCGATGCCGATGCGCCACGGGCTGACTTTGGGCGAGATGGGCCACTGGTTCATCAAGCACTACGGCCTCGATGTTGACTATCGCGTGATCGAAATGCAGGGCTGGCAGCCCGACGCCGCGCTCGGCTTCGGCTGGCCCGACAGCCGCATCTGGATCAACCCCAGCCCCAACGCTCCCAATGTCAACATGGCGCGCGCCTATGCGGGCACGGTCATGCTCGAGGGCACGACATTGAGCGAGGGCAGGGGCACGACGCGCCCGCTCGAGGTTTTCGGCGCGCCCGATATCGATGCACGCGCTGTCATCGTCAGGATGCACGATATCGCTCCGCACTGGCTCACCGGCTGCGCGCTTCGCGAAATCTGGTTCGAGCCGACCTTCCACAAGCATGTCGGCAAGCTCTGCCACGGCGTCCATATTCACGCTGAGGGCTCGGTCTACGACCACGCCGCGTTCCGCCCCTGGCGCGTCCAGGCGCTCGCCTTCAAGGCGATCCGCACCCTGTATCCCGACTACCCCGTGTGGCGTGACTTCCCATACGAATACGAGCTCGGCAAGCTCGCGATCGACGTGATCAACGGTGGCCCGGCCTTGCGCGAATGGGTGGATGATGCAGGCGCGGTACCGGACGATCTGGATGCGTTGACGATGGCGGATGAGGAGGCATGGGACGCGGTGCGGGAGCTGCACCTCTATTGAGCCATCTTGCGGGCTTGCTTGGCATCGCCACATCGACGCTGCAGAGCCACCAAGCCTGTCTTCGCAGGCAATGCGCGAGCTGCGTCAGCAACGCATCCAGAGGTGTCAAGCTTGATGCCGGGCTGCCGAAGGGAGCGCTATAGCGGGCGCGGGGGGTTGCAGTTAATCGGCAAAAGCCTCTTGGCGGACAGGAACGTGTTCCTGCACCCCGCCGTATATGCGCGGTAAACCTTGCCGCATCGAACCCTGAATGCGGCCCCCTGCGCGACGACCCCATGGGTCAGCGCCACCCAGCACAAAGGACATTCCATGCTTTACGTCGATATTCCAACGCGGTCTGAACTTGACCGGCTGATCGCAGCCCGGTCCGACGCTTCGGTCAGTCTCTATCTCCAGACAACAGCCGAAACCCAGAACATCGATCAGGCGCGTATCCAGGTGGGCAACCTGCTCAAGGAGGCGGTGACGCAGCTGGAAGCGGTCGGTGTTCAAAAGCGCATCATCGAAGCCATCGAAGACCAGGTTCACGATCTGCAGGATGATGATGACTTCTGGAAGTTCCAGGCCAATTCGCTGGCTATCCTCGTGACGCCCGAAACCCTGCGCAGCTTCCGGCTGCCGACCCATTTGCAGGACATGGTGCAGGTTTCCGACCGATTTCACCTCAAGCCCATCTTGCGTGCGGTGGGCGTGGGGCAGCACGCGTTTGTCCTCGCGCTAGAGGAAAACGCCGTGCGCCTTGTCGAGGTCACTGGTGAGCTCCCCGCAGAAGAGGTCCGGGTACCCGACATGCCCAAGGACGCCGCCAGCTTTGCGGGCACCGCCAATGTCAATTCGCGCAGCTATGCCCAGCGCAAGGGTGGCGGCGAGGGGCAAAAGGTGCTTCTGCGCGCCTATGCGAGGCGGATTGATGCCACCTTGCGCTCTGTGCTGAACGGTCGGCATGAGCCGCTGATTTTGGCGGCGACCGAGCCGATGAACGCGATGTTCCGCTCGGTGTGCAGCTATGCCGATCTGGCCGAGCAGGGCATTGCCACCAGCCCTGCGCGCATGACGCCGGGCGAACTGGCAGAGGCCGCGCGGCCGATATTGGACGGCATCCACGCCGATCTGCTGGCCGATGTGCGCGACACGTTCAGCGCGCGTGAAAATGACGGTCGTGCAACCACCCAGATCGCCCGCGCCGCGCGCGCGGCCACGTTCGGTGCGGTGGAAACATTGCTGATTGATATGGACGAAGTCGTCCCCGGTTCGATCGACGAGACCACCGGCGAGATCACCTTTGACGACACCGCCAGCGCTGCCACCTATGGTGTGGTCGATGAAATTGCTGCCCGCGTGCTCAAGTCGGGCGGACAGGTGCTTGCGGTGCGCCGCGAGGACATCCCCAACGGTGAAAGCCTCGCGGCGATATTGCGTTACGCGATCTAATCGCGCGCGTTCCTGTGCTGCTGTCGTTTGAGCAGCAGCACAGGGACGCGAAGCATTGGCTGGTAGTAGCTATGCCCCTATTTGCGCCGACACGACCGCGCCAACGGTTGCATCGTTCCCAAACCTAAAAATCGAAGCGCAGAGAGCCTGAAACTGTGCGACCGTTGATCGCCCGAGCAAACCCGACGCCATTGGCTGGCATGCTGGCCTGATTGACCTCGAAAATGCCCAGCGTGTTGAACACATTGTTCGCATTGAGCGAGAAGCTTCCGCCATCGAACACCTTGACCTGCGCGAACAGGTCGACCGTGGTGAAGCCTGGCATCACGAGCAGGTTGGAATCCTGCGCGAAGCTCTTGGTCATTCCAACCACGCTGGCCCCCAGCACGGCAACGCCCAGGTCGATCTGCGGGGTCGCGGTGAACGTCCAGTCGGGTTGGTGGCGCGGTTCCTTTCCGGTGAGGCTGGCATCGAGCAGATCTTCTGTGATCTTGGCCTTGGTGTACGTTGCCCCAAGCGTCAGGCTGAACGGTCCGCGCTGAACGCCGCCTTCCAGCTCGACCCCGGTGGCGCGATAGCTGCGATCTGTGCGGTTGGCCGCGCCATTGAGCACGTTGTGATCTGCAGCGGTCACCCGGAAAGCGGTGGCGTTGAAGGTGATTCCGTCCTGACGGAACTTCAAACCGCCCTCGAGTTGCTTGACGACATCCTGCTTGTCGCGATTGCTGCGCACGCTGCCATCGGCATTGTTGATCAGCGGCGTGAACAGGATCTTGTCGGCATTGGCGCGGGCGCCCTTACTGTAGCGTCCGAACAGCGAGAACGGCTCGGACACGCGGTAGTTGATCCCGCCCGAATAGCTCAGATAGCCATAATTGTAATTCACCGCGCCCGGCTGGGTAAACGGCAGGACCGCCACGCGGGTTTCCGCGCGATTGATGATGCCATCGTTGTTGATGTCCTGCGTGATCAGGCCGTTGCTGCCATTGTTCAGATCGGCCCCGACCAGCGAACCACGCACGCGGCCGGTGTCGTAACGCACGCTGCCGCCGATCGCGATCTTGCCGAAATGGTAGTTGATCGAACCATAAGGCGCGAACACCTTGTAATCGACATCGAACGCGCGGCGAAATAGGCTGCTGGCACGACCAAAAGAGAAATAGCCGTTCAACGTTTGCGGTACGCCTGCTGCGTTGAAAATATCCACCATCGCGGTTCCGGCATTGCCATTGGCGTCGATGTTCATCGCGGTGTGCAGCCAGGTGGTGTGCAGATCCTGTGTGGCGAGATAAGCACCGACCGTGGTGGTCAGCTTGCCGTCGGGAAGATCCCACACCTTCGATGCGCGTAGATCGTTGGTAAAGTTGTCGAGCGACCGCGCCCGCACGAACGATACGAAGTATAGCGAGAGCAACCCGTTGCCGTTGATCATGTCGGTGGGCAGGATCGGCTGGCCCGCCAAGGGTCCGCTGGCATAGCGCGCAGTCGAGCCTGCACCGCCCTGGCCCGCGGCAAAGGCCGAGACCGTGTTGGCGGTGTTGGGGAAGGCGCGACTGAAGTCACCACCATTGGCGGCGTAGCGCATCTTTTCGGTGATCGTCCATCCGGCGACCTCGAACTGCGCCTCAAGCCCGACGGACTTGGACACGGCGCTTTGACCGGTCGCGATGGGAAATGCGGCGGGCTGGTTGTTCTGGTCCAGCGTCACCACCGGGCCCAGGAACGGCGAAAGCACTGAATCCCGCCTCAGGTCGAACCCTTCGAAGTTGCGGTACTTCGGATCGTCGTTGGTGCCGGTGATGTTGATGAAATACGGCGCGAACGTCGGTGAACGATCGTCGAGATATTTGAGGTACAGCCGGACATAGCCGTTTGCGAATTCGCGGGTGATGTTGGCCTTGATCTGGCCGCCGCGCCAACCGTCGAAGCCGACGCGGCGCGGGCCTTCGCCCGAACGGTAGAAGCCGCCGATGTGAAAGCGCGTATTCTCGCCCAGACGTGCGCCATAATCGAAATCGACGCGCTTTTCGTCATAGTCGAGGCCGGTGGTCAGCTGGATCGATCCGCCTTCGACATCGCCGGTGCGCGAGATGATGTTGATCAGCCCGCCGGGCGAGTTGGAGGCGAAGGTCGAGGCCGAACCGCCGCGGATCGTCTCGATCTGCGCGATGTTGAAATCGTTGCGCAGATAGACATCGGTGCCGACGTTGAACAGATCGCCGAACTCGAGCAGCGGCAGGCCATCTTCCTGGAACTGCATGTATTTCGACCCACCGGCGGCCAATGGCAGCCCGCGCACGGTGTAGTTGTTGTTGCCTTCGCCGATACCCGATTCGACCCGCAACCCCGCCATGGTGCGCAGGATATCGCCGATCGAGCGGCTGCCGAGCTTGCGCACGTCCTCGCCGCGCAGCGAGCTGGTCGATGTGGCACTGTCCAGCCGGTCGCGGCCCTTGGCCATTCCGGTGGAGAACACTTCTTCGGCTGGCCCAGCGCGATTTTTATCGGGCTGAGTGTCGGCATCGGCTTCGTTTGCGGTTGCAGCAGTGGCGGCGTCGCTTGCGGTGGTCGCAACGGTCTCGGCGAAGGCCGGGGTGGCAAGTGCAAGGTACGAAGTTGCTAAAAGAAGTGCGGCCTTATGCATGTTCAGTCGTCCTCTCTCGTGGCCGACTATTCAAGTGCCGACCTTATCAACGCGGAGCAGGCCTTATTATATTGGGGATTGGCAGCGAACGGCCCGAGAGGGGACGAATTTCTGCAGTCATCTTGTTAAGTGTTTCTTGGAACGACGAAAAAGCAGACGCGCAATGCGGTCTTTCAGTTCGGATCGTTCGAATGCTTGGCATGTTCTGGAGGTGCAAGAAGACCACGCAGCGCGGCGGGGCTGGCCGTTGGGCGGGTGACACAGGTTAAAGCTGTCACGGCGCGCCTGTATAAACTGGACGGCGAAAAAGTCAGGAGAATGGACGATGCCCGCCAAATCGAAAGCGCAGCAAAAAGCCGCCGGAGCCGCGTTGTCCGCCAAGCACGGCGATACCAAGATGAAGGACCTCAAGGGCGCATCGAAGGACATGGCCAAATCGATGAGCGAGGATCAGCTCGAGGACTTCGCGAGCACCGAGCGCAAGTCGCTGCCCGAACGGAAGGATTGAGGAAGAGCTGTTGAATGCGCCGACTTCCGTCGCGCGTTCAGCGACAACGGCAACCCGACGCTCGATACGCTGCTGCGGGGGATGAAAGCGTTTGGGGTAAGGCTGGCGGTGGCGGCTTAAGGCGGTCCAGCGCGAAAGCGGCCATGCGCTTTAGCTACCTTAATATTACGCACAGGTTACTTCGGTTTTTTCACTTACAAGCTTATACGTGCCTATAGCCTTAAATTTGACCTTGATGGCGTCGAATGGAGGGGGCGCGGTTGCAATCACCCTTGATTTTTTGTCATCGACAACTGCAAACCTTACGGTTGTACGGTCGATTATATATTTGCTATTTCTCGCGATTGCATCGAACCAGTACCATCTGGTATAACCACTCTTATCAAAGTGGCACTTTTTTAAATCGATTTTGTCGTCGACGTAAACGGCGTCCTCTTGTTGCAGGATGAATGGAGCATAGGTGGGAGCTTGTGCAGATAGGGTGAGAACCATCAGAGATTTAATCATCAGCCCGAACCCCAATTTGCTCAGGTGCAATAGCTTATACACGGCTCGCGTGAATACCGTCCTAGACTTCGAGGCCTGCGTCGCCGCCGTTTAACGACTAAAGGCTATGCGTGGCAATTGGTGTGACGGCTCACCCGACAATGGCGGCCGCCACTCTCACTGATCCAAGAACGACCGCATCTTCCTTGACCGCGACGGATGCTTCAGCTTGCGCAGCGCCTTCGCCTCGATCTGCCGGATACGCTCGCGCGTCACCGAGAACTGCTGGCCGACCTCTTCAAGCGTATGATCGGTGTTCATGCCGATGCCGAAGCGCATGCGCAGCACGCGTTCTTCGCGCGGCGTGAGCGAGGCGAGCACGCGGGTGACCGTTTCCTTGAGGTTCGCCTGGATCGCAGCATCCACGGGTATGATCGCGTTCTTGTCCTCGATGAAATCGCCCAGGTGGCTGTCTTCCTCGTCGCCGATCGGCGTTTCGAGGGAGATCGGCTCCTTGGCGATCTTCATCACCTTGCGGACCTTTTCGAGCGGCATCGATAGACGCTCGGCCATTTCCTCAGGCGTCGGTTCGCGGCCCTGTTCGTGCAGGAACTGGCGGCTGGTGCGGACCAATTTGTTGATCGTCTCGATCATGTGCACCGGAATGCGGATCGTTCTTGCCTGGTCAGCAATGCTGCGGGTGATCGCCTGACGGATCCACCACGTGGCATAGGTGGAGAACTTGTAGCCGCGGCGGTACTCGAACTTGTCCACCGCCTTCATCAGGCCGATATTGCCTTCCTGGATCAGATCGAGGAACTGCAGCCCGCGGTTGGTGTATTTTTTGGCGATCGAGATGACCAGGCGCAGGTTCGCCTCGACCATTTCCTTCTTGGCGATGCGCGCTTCGCGTTCGCCCTTCTGGACCATGTTGACGATGCGGCGGAATTCGCCCAGCGACATGCCGGTGGCTGCCGCGATGTCGCTGATTTCCGCGCGGATGCGGTCGACCGCGCCCGCTTCGTTGCTGACGAAGGCCGCCCACTTCTTGTCGATGCCCGCCATGGATTCGTGCCACGCCTCATCGAGCTCGTGCCCGACATAACGATCGAGGAAGTCCTTGCGCGGTACCTTGTGACGCTCGGCCAGACGCAGCATCTGCCCGCCCAAAGCGGTCAGGCGGCGGTTGAAGGCATAAAGCTGATCGACCAGATATTCGATCTTGTTGGCGTGGAACTGCACCGATTCAACCTCGGCGGTCAGCTCCTCGCGCAGCTTGTGATAGCTCTTTTCCTTGCCCGCGGGAAAATCGTCGCCGATGCTCAGGGCATTGAGCCGATCGCGCTGGATCTTCTCGAACTTGCGGAACAGCGAGGTTATCAGCGCGAACTTCTCGAGCGCGGCAGGCTTGAGCTGCGCTTCCATCTGCGCGAGGCTGAGGGTGTTGTCCTCTTCCTCGTCGTCATCGGGGCGGCGCGTGCGGCGCTCGGTCAGGTCGTCCTCGTCGTCGTTGGTCTCGGCGACCTCCTCGACTTCTTCTTCTTCCTTGAAGCTGGGGCCGGCGGTCTTTTCCGAAATCTCGCCATCGTCCTCGCCGTCCTCGGACAGGCTTTCGGGCGCGGGTTCCTTCGAGAGCATCGCGTCGAGATCGAGGATCTCGCGCAGCTGCATTTCGCCGTCGTTGAGCGCGGTGGACCATTCGATGATCGCGTGGAAGGTGATCGGGCTTTCGCACAATCCCAAGATCATCGTATCGCGGCCGGCCTCGATGCGCTTGGCGATGGCGATTTCGCCCTCGCGGCTGAGCAGTTCGACCGCGCCCATTTCGCGCAGATACATGCGCACCGGATCATCGGTGCGGTCCATCGTCTCCTTCTTCTTTTCAGGAGAGATGTTAAGCTGTTCCGAACCATCGTCGGGGGCGTCATCGTCGGCGGCGGGCTGCTCTTCGCTGGCTTCCTCGTCATTCTCGACGATGTTGACGCCCATCTCGGAGATCGCGGACATCACGTCCTCGATCTGCTCGGACGACATCTGGTCCTGCGGCAGCGCCTCGTTCAGCTCGTCATACGTGATGTAGCCGCGCTTCTTGGCGCGCGAGAGCAGCTTCTTGACCGAGGCTTCGTTCAGATCGATCAGCGGTGCGTCCGTGGTGTCGGCCTTGCTGTCTTTCGGTGCCTTGCTTGCCAATTCCGTAATTCCTGTCACCTGTGTCGCCGCTGCCCATATGTTGGCTGCGACGATAATTTGCCGTTATATCAGGCCGCTAGCGGCTGATACAAATGTTTTGCGTTCAATCCTGCGCGGGCCTGTCTCATCACATCCGCTCCAGTGTAGGCGACCGTATCGCCGGTTATGCACTGCGTTCGGTTAATTCTATCAGGCGCTGGTCAAACTGCTGCTTTCTTGCCCTTAGCTGTTGCTGCTCCAAAAACAATCCATCACCCGAATCATTTTCTGCCAGATCGGTTTCGAACCGCCGTGTCACCTCACTCAATGCTGCGACCAGCCGGGGGCGGGTGGTCATCACCTCGATCGCCTCGGAAAAATCCTCGGCGATACGGATCTCGCGGGTTTCGTCCGCTTTTTGCTGAATCGCGGTGCAGAAAGAAAAGGGCGGCTTGCCACCCGATTTCAACCGGTCGATCGCCTGTGACATACCCTTGATCTGCAATATGGTCATCAGCCGGGCCGTATCAAGAGTTTCCGCCGCGTCCGCCGGGTGAACCGAATGCGCGTGAGCGGCATCCAGCATTGCGCACAGCAGATCAGCCCAGCTGTCCGCCTGGCCGACGAATTCGCTCAACGCCTCGGAATGCCGTTGCAGTAGCGCGGGGCGGTGGAGCAGGCCGAGCAGCACGCCGCGCAGGATCAGATCGCTCATCGGCTGGCGGGCGAGTTCGCGCAATTCCTCACTCGGCGGCACGGGCTCGTCGCGCCGCTGCCAGCCCTTGCTGCCCTTCTGGCCGGGGCGCTGGCCCGGTCCAGGGGAAAAGCGCGGGGCAGGGCTGAATCTGTTAGCGGACTGCTGGCGCTGTCCGAAGAACATGTCGGAGAACCGCTGACCGATCTCGCGGCGGTACAGCGCCTTGATATCGCCATCGGCTATCGTATCGGCATGGGTGTTGAGTCGCGCCTTCAGCCCCGCGCGCGCTTCGGGGCTTTCGAGTGGCGCGGCGTTCAGTTCGTGCGTCCACAGATGGTCGAGCAGCCCGGTGGCGCGCTCGATGCATGCGCTAAACGCTGCCGGGCCCGATGCGCGCACCAGATCGTCGGGATCCTGCCCCGCAGGCAGCGAGACGAAGCCCAGCGACAGCCCGGGCTTGAGCAAGGGCAGCGCGCGTGCGGCGGCGCGCATCGCCGCCTTCTGGCCCGCACTGTCGCCATCGAAGCACAGCAAGGGCCGATCGACCATTTTCCACAATCGTTCGATCTGATGTTCGGTCAGCGCGGTGCCCAAAGGCGCGACGCATTCGCCAAAGCCCGCCTGCGCGAGCGCGATCACGTCCATATAGCCTTCGACCACCACCACGCGCCCGGTCTGGCGCGAGGCGGGGGCTGCGATATGCAGATTATAAAGCGTGCGCCCCTTGTCGAACAACGGCGTGTCGGGGGAATTGAGGTATTTGGGTTCGCCCTGGCCCAATATGCGGCCGCCAAAGGCGATCACTCGCCCACGCGGATCGCGGATCGGGATCATCACCCGGCCGCGGAAGCGGTCGTAGGGCGGCTTGTCGTCGACCTTGATCAGCAATCCGGCCTCGATCAGCAGGTCCTCGTCGATCGAGGAGAGCGCGGACTTGATGCCGTTGCGGGTATCGGGTGCAAAGCCGATGCCGAAGCGCTGCACCGTCTCCGCCGTCAGCCCGCGCGCCTTCAGGTATGCGCGTGCCTGTTCGCCGGCAGCGCTTTTGAGTTGCGCGACAAACCAGTCCTGCGCCGCCTGGCAGACATCGTGCAGCGACGCGCGCTCCTCGGCTTGGCGAGCGGCACGCGGATCGGGCGCGGGAACGGACATCCCAGCCTCCGATGCCAGCTCCTTGACCGCATCCATGAACCCCAGCCCCTGGTGATCGGTCATGAACCTGATCGCATCGCCATGCGCCCCGCAGCCGAAGCAGTGGTAGAAGCCCTTGTCGTCGTTGATCGTGAAGCTAGGGGTCTTTTCGTTGTGGAACGGGCAACACGCCTTGAACTCGCGCCCGGCGCGCTGGACCTTCACATGCCGGCCGATCACACTCGACAGCGTGATCCGCGAGCGCAGTTCATCCAGCCATTGCGGGGTGAGGGTCATAGATTCTGACCCTGGGCTTCTTGTTCCTCAATGACGCCCCCTCCGTTTGTCCCGAGCCCTTCGGCTGGCTGGCAAGCCAGCCGCTCGGGGTGAACTTCTCGGCGAAGGCGAGAAGTCGAGGGACGCTCGTGAGGCGGTCGCGCATAAAAACTGACCATATCCCAGTCCCCGTTGATCAACCCGATCTTCTTGGCACGAGACCAGGATTTGATCTGCTTCTCGACCTCAACGGCATCGCCTCTCGTCTGGTAATACTCGCTCCACACCAATTCCACAGGCCGCCTGCGCGAGGTTGAATCGCAAAACCCGCCATGCTGGTGCTCCCCCATACGCCGTTCCAGATCATCGGTCTGGCCGGTGTAAAATTTACCGTCTGCGCATTTCAGGATATAGACCCAGAAAGCCATGTTTTGCGCCTCTTGCGGGTTTGCGCACACGTCCCTCGACTTCGCTCGGGACAAACGGATGGGGCTTGGCGGGGCGACGGAGGTGTCAGGACCCCGCAAGCGCTTCCTTCACCCAGCCGCTGGCCTTGCTCATGTCGATCTCGGAGGCGTGGCGGGACTTCACCTCGGCCATGACCTTGCCCATGTCCTTGAGGCTGGACGCGCCGGTTTCGGCTACCACGGCGGCAATCGCGGCCTTGGCTGCCGTTTCGTCGAGCTGAGCAGGCAGGAATTCCTCGATGATCGCGACTTCGGAGGCTTCCTGCGCGGCGAGTTCGGCGCGGCCGCCCTGTTCGTACATCGCAATCGATTCGCGGCGCTGCTTGATCATCTTCTGCAGCACCTCGGTGACCATCGCGTCGTCATCGATGGTCGAAGACGAGGTGCGCAGCTCGATATCGCGATCCTTGATCTTGGCAAGGATCAGGCGGACCGCCGCGGTGCGGGGCTTGTCGCCCCCTTTCATTGCCGCAACCTGCGCAGCCTTAAGCGAATCGCGAATCATGCGAACGCATCCTTTCCCGGTGAATTTTGGAACAAGCGACCAATCTAGCGGGAATAAAATGTTTTTCATAGATTGACCGTGCGACCCCGCTAAGCCTAGTGACCCGCCAATTTGGCCGCTTTCCGGCAGGGGGCGCGAACGGGATCCTGGCAACGCTTTGACCCCGCCCGAACCTGCAATAGTCTGCGGCCCGGCACACTTGCGACTCAACGCAACACAAGGAAAACGATCCATGGCGCACGCCACCACCTCCGCTCAGCCTCAAGGCGCGACCGGCTTGCTGCTTCTGGCCGATGGCACGGCCATCTGGGGCAGGGGCTTTGGCGCTGCCGGGGCCAAGGCTGGCGAGGTCTGCTTCAACACCTCGATCACCGGCTATCAGGAAATCCTGACCGACCCGAGCTATGCCGGGCAGATCATCACCTTCACCTTCCCGCACATCGGCAATGTCGGCGCCAACCCCGAGGACATCGAGGCCGACGTGCCCCAGGCGCTGGGCTGCATCGTGCGCGAGGATGTCACCAACCCTAGCAGCTTCCGTTCCGCCCAGCATTTCAGCGAGTGGCTCGCCGCCAACGGCCAGATCGGCATTTCGGGGATAGACACCCGCGCGCTGACCCGCCGCATCCGTGAGGCCGGCGCGCCCAACGCGGTGATCGCGCATGCCCCCGATGGCGTGTTCGACATGGCCGCATTGCACGCCCAGGCGCAAAGCTGGGCCGGGCTCGAGGGCATGGATCTGGCGATCGAGGTTACCGGCGCGGACACCCGCGGCTGGCAGGGCGGCGTGTGGACTTTGGGGTCCGGGTACAGCACCCAATCCCCGTTTGTCCCGAGCGAAGTCGAGGGACGTAGCGGAACGGTTGCGGAAGGTCCCTCGACTGCGCTCGGGACAAACGGAGGGGGGAGCCAGGACCTGCCCCACGTCGTCGCGATCGATTATGGCGCCAAGCACAACATCTTCCGCTCTTTGGTCAAGGCCGGCGCGCGGGTCACCATCGTGCCTGCGCAGACGCCGATCGAGGCGATCGACGCGCTCCAGCCCGATGGCGTGTTCCTCTCCAACGGCCCGGGTGATCCGGCAGCCACCGGGGTGCATGCCGTGCCGGTGATCAAGGACCTGCTCGAGCGCGACATTCCGATCTTCGGCATCTGCCTGGGGCACCAGCTGCTGGGTCTTGCCGCCGGCGCACGCACCACGAAGATGCACCAGGGCCATCGCGGCGCCAACCATCCGGTCAAGCGGCTGGAGACGGGTGTTGTAGAGATCACCAGCATGAACCACGGCTTTGCGGTCGATGCGGCGACCTTGCCTGCCAATGTCATCGAGACCCATGTCTCGCTGTTCGACGGCAGCAACTGCGGCATCGCCTTCACCGACAAGCGCGCTTTCGGCGTCCAGTACCACCCCGAAGCATCGCCTGGACCGCAGGACAGCTTCTATCTGTTCGAGAAGTTCGTAACCGGCCTCAAGACATCGGAAAAGTTAGGGGAAGCAGCAGCATGAGCATGAAACTCCCCAAGGTCGATCCTGCGCGCATGGAGCAGGAATGGGCGGCCGATCAGGACGTGTTGCGCAATCTGGCGGCCAATGGCGACCGGGCGCAGATCAAGCGTCAGGTCGATGTGAGCTTTCGCGGGAGCGAGGAGAACCTGCAGCGTCTGTCAGAGGCAGCGAGCACCTTCGGTCTGGTAGAACTCGACCGTGAGGAGGATGCCGAGGGCGGCGAGCCGTATCTGTTCTTCGAGCGGTTCCAGGCGGTCGATGCGCAGTCGATCAAGGATCTGACGCGCATCTGCCTGCAAATCGAGATGATGTTCGATGTAGAATATGATGGCTGGGGCTGTGAAGCGCAGTCGGGCACGGTGCACTGACCAAGCCCCCGATCGCCACCTCCCCAAGATGAAATCAAAGCCTTAAAAGAGAGCACAATAACAATGCCCAAGCGCACCGATATAAACAGCATCCTGATCATCGGCGCAGGTCCGATCATCATCGGCCAGGCATGTGAGTTCGATTATTCAGGCACGCAGGCGTGCAAGGCGCTGAAGGAGGAGGGCTACCGGATCGTTCTGGTCAACTCCAACCCTGCCACGATCATGACCGATCCCGACATGGCCGATGCAACCTATATCGAGCCGATCACCCCGGAGATCGTCGCCAAGATCATCGCCAAGGAGCGCGCGGAGCGCCCGAACGAGAAGCTGGTGGTGCTGCCGACGATGGGCGGGCAGACCGCACTCAACACCGCGCTGGCGCTCGACGCCGATGGCACGCTCGAGAAATATGATGTCGAGCTGATCGGCGCGAAGGCCGAGGCGATCGACAAGGCCGAGGACCGGCTGAAGTTCCGCGATGCGATGGACAAGATCGGGCTGGAATCGGCGCGGTCGGGCATTGCCCATACCATCGACGAGGCGCTCGCCGTGCTGGAACGCACCGGCCTGCCGTCGATCATCCGCCCCAGCTTCACCATGGGCGGCACTGGCGGTGGCATTGCCTACAACCGCGACGAGTTCGTCCAGATCGTCACCGGCGGGCTTGATGCCTCGCCCACCACCGAAGTTCTGATCGAGGAATCTTTGCTCGGCTGGAAAGAGTACGAGATGGAGGTGGTGCGCGACAGACACGACAACGCCATCATCATCTGTTCGATCGAGAACGTCGATCCAATGGGCGTGCACACCGGCGACAGCATCACCGTCGCGCCCGCGCTGACGCTGACCGACAAGGAATATCAGATCATGCGCTCGGCCAGCATCGCGGTGCTGCGCGAGATCGGTGTCGAGACGGGCGGATCGAACGTGCAGTTCGCGGTCAATCCCAAGGATGGCCGCTTGATCGTCATTGAGATGAACCCGCGCGTGTCGCGCTCTTCGGCGCTGGCATCGAAGGCGACGGGCTTCCCGATCGCCAAGGTCGCGGCCAAGCTTGCAGTGGGCTATACGCTCGACGAGATCACCAACGACATCACCGGCGCAACGCCCGCCAGCTTCGAGCCGACGATCGATTACGTCGTCACCAAGATTCCCCGGTTTGCGTTCGAGAAGTTCAAGGGTGCAAGCCCGCTGCTGGGCACCGCGATGAAGTCGGTCGGCGAGGTGATGGCGATCGGCCGCAATTTCCAGGAATCGATGCAGAAGGCTTTGCGTGGGCTGGAGACGGGCCTCAGTGGCTTCAACTTCGTCGATCATCTGGTGGGCGCGCCGCATGATGACATCGTTGCCGAGCTGAGCCAGGCGACCCCCGACCGGCTGCTGGTAGCAGCACAGGCGCTGCGCGAAGGCATGACCGTCGAGCAGGTGCACGCGGTCGCAAAGTACGATCCCTGGTTCCTCGAGCAGATCAAGCAGATCGTCGATGCCGAGGCGGAGGTTCTCGCCGATGGCCTGCCGCGCGACGCGGTGGGTATGCGGCGGCTGAAATCGATGGGCTTTTCCGACAAGCGCCTGGCGTATCTTGCGCTGCAATCGGCGCATTTGCGCCCCGGAATGGACCGCGCGCTGGCGCGTGGATCGGGCATGGTGCACGATGCGGTGGTCGCGATGACCGGCGGCGTCACCGAGGCCGAGGTGCGCGCGCTGCGCCACAAGCTTGGCGTACGCCCCGTGTTCAAGCGGATCGACACCTGCGCAGGCGAGTTCGAGGCAAAGACGCCGTATATGTACTCGACCTATGAGGCCCCGAGCTTTGGCGAGCCCGAGTGCGAAAGCCAGCCGACCGGTCGCCGCAAGATCGTGATCCTGGGCGGCGGACCCAACCGCATCGGCCAGGGGATCGAGTTCGACTACTGCTGCTGCCACGCCTGCTTTGCACTGGGTGACGCGGGCTATGAGACGATCATGATCAACTGCAACCCGGAAACGGTCAGCACCGATTACGATACCTCGGATCGGCTGTATTTCGAACCGCTGACCGCAGAGGACGTGCTCGAGATCCTTGATGTCGAACGCTCCAACGGCGAACTCGTCGGGGTGATTGTGCAGTTCGGTGGGCAGACCCCGCTCAAGCTGGCACAGGCGTTGGAAGATGCCGGGATCCCGATCCTGGGCACCTCGCCCGATGCGATCGATCTTGCCGAAGACCGCGAACGCTTTGCCAAGCTGGTTGACAAGCTTGGCCTCAAGCAGCCGATGAACGGCATCGCGCGCAGCCGTGAAGAGGCGATCGCGGTGGCCAACCGCATCGGCTATCCGGTGCTGATCCGGCCCTCTTACGTGCTGGGCGGGCGCGCGATGGAGATCGTTGACGGCCAGGCCCAGCTTGAGTCCTATATCGCCACCGCAGTGCAGGTCTCGGGTGACAGTCCGGTATTGATCGACCAGTATCTGCGCGATGCGATCGAGGTTGACGTCGACGCTATCTGCGATGGGCAGCAAGTCGCGATTGCAGGCGTCATGCAGCATATCGAGGAGGCTGGCGTCCACTCGGGCGACAGCGCCTGCAGCCTGCCGCCTTACAGCCTCTCGGATGACCTGATCGCCGAGATGGAGCGCCAGACGCGTGCGCTGGCCGAAGGACTCAAGGTTCGCGGGCTGATGAACATCCAGTTCGCGGTCAAGGAAGGCCAGGTCTATCTGATCGAGGTCAACCCACGCGCCAGCCGCACCGTGCCGTTTGTCGCCAAGGCGATCGGCCAGCCGGTGGCGAAATATGCAGCGCGGGTGATGGCAGGCGAAATGCTGGCGGATCTGCCGGTGATCGACCGGAACATCAGCCATATGGCGGTCAAGGAAGCGGTTTTCCCCTGGGCGCGCTTTGCAGGCGTCGATCCGGTGCTGAGCCCCGAGATGAAATCGACCGGCGAAGTGATGGGCATCGACAAGGACTTCGCCACCGCGTTTGCCAAGGCGCAGATCGGCGCGGGACTGACGCTGCCGACCAAGGGCACGGTGTTCATTTCGGTCAAGGAAAACGACAAGCCGGTGATCCTCGAAGCTGCGCGCGGCCTCATTGCGCTGGGCATGGACATCGTCGCCACCGGGGGCACGGCGCGCTATCTTGGTGACAACGGGGTCGCGGTGACCGAGGTCAACAAGGTGGCGCAGGGGCGGCCGCATATCGTCGATCGGATCAAGGATGGCGAAATCGCCTTGATCTTCAACACCACCGAGGGCTGGCAGAGCCTGAAGGACTCGCAATCGATCCGTGCCAGCGCGCTCAACGGCAAGATCCCGTACTTCACGACGGCTGCGGCGAGTGTCGCTGCGGTGAGGGCGATGGCATCGCTCGCCAAGAGCAGCCTTGAAGTAAAGCCGCTTCAAGCTTATTATATACGGCCTGACGCTTGACCCCCCGACAAGTCGTTACCCTGAAACGGTCCTGATCCAGGGCCGCTAAGGGCCATATTTCGGGTGATGGGACAGGCTCAGCCAAATAAGAAGGGATATGCCGAATGGCAACCGTCGATAAGCTGCCAATGCTGGCAGAAGGATACGAGAAGCTTACGCGCGAGCTGAAACTGCTCAAGGAAGAGCGCCCGCTGATCGTCGAGGCGATCGAGGAAGCGCGCGCGCATGGCGATCTGTCCGAGAACGCCGAGTATCACGCCGCCAAGGAACGCCAGGGCCAGGTCGAGGCAACCATTGGTGATCTGGAAGGCAAGTTGAGCCGCGCGCAGATCATCGATCCGACCACGCTCTCGGGCAACAAGGTGGTGTTCGGCGCAACCGTGACACTGCTCGACGAAGACGACAAGCCGATCAAGTACCAGATCGTGGGTGAGGCCGAGGCGGATGCGCGCAAGGGCCGCATCAGCTATTCCAGCCCTATCGGCCGCGCGTTGATTGGGCGTCTGCTTGATGACGAGGTTGAGGTCAGCGTGCCTTCGGGCGACAAGTTTTACGTCGTGTCGAAGATCGAGTTCATTTAAGCGATGCCCAATCTGCCGCGCGGCGCGGCGACCAATGTACTTGTCATCGCCAATGTCCTGGTGTGGCTGGCTGGATTGCTGTCGGGCTGGACCGAACGGTTTCAGGTCGAGGGGGGCTTCTGGTCGGCACGGCTGTCAGACAGCATCCACGGCCATGCCAGCGCATTGCCCACAGACTACCCCTGGCTGGTGCCGGTTTGGCTGACCCCGGTCACTTCAGCATTTCTGCATGCGGGGCTGTTTCATCTGGCGATGAACATGCTCGTGCTGCTGTTTATCGGACGGCTGATCGAGGCAGCGCTGGGGACCGAGCGGTACCTGCTGCTTTATGCCGCCGGGATCATTGGCGCTGCGGGCGTGCACTATCTGGTCGATCCTGCCTCGACCACCCCGGTGGTTGGTGCGAGCGGCGCGATTTCGGCATTGCTCGCCGCGTATTTCTTGCTGTTCTCGCCGCGCAAGCCGCGCGCGGTCGGGCCGTTTTCAGGGCTCGTGGTTCACATTGCCTGGCTTGCCGTTGCTTGGACAGGGATCAACCTGCTCAGTCAGTTCGCCTTTGCAGGGACCGCTCTGGGTATCGCGATCTGGGCCCATATTGGCGGATTTGCCGCAGGCCTGCTGCTGGCGGTGCCGCTGGCGCAGAGCCATGGCACCCGCAGACCGCGACACGATATCCCGTGACGTTTTAAAGGCGGTCAGGCCTGATCGGGGGTTTCAGGATCTAGCAGACGGTGCATGTGAACGATCACATAGCGCATTTCGGCATCATCCACCGTGCGCTGGGCGTTGCTGCGCCAGGCTTCCTCGGCGCTGGCATAATCGGGATACACTCCGACAAGATGCATCTTGTCGAGTTCGCAGAAATCGAGGGTCTGCGGATCGCTGACGCGTCCGCCCATGACGAGATGAAGTTTGCTCATTGAATTGCGCGTTCCTTGATCGATGAACGGGACACCTGCTGGCATCCTCTCCCCGCCGGAGCCCTGCAGGCCACCGTATGATTGGGGTGCGCCATAGTCGCAATCGAAACGATTTTCCAGCCCTGTCGCGCGCAGGCTGTCGCGCTGGCGATCAACCCTTGGTTTTGGCGCGAACTCTGGCCGCGGCTTTATCGATCGACACCTTGGTTTTCTCTATCACCGGCGCACATGCCTGGGAAATAGGCTTGCGGGCGAAGAACAATCCGCTGAGGACGCCTGCCATCGCTAGTTTGCCGCGGTGCATCCAGGCGGTGGCCCCCACCTTATCCACTGCGCCACCGATTGCGTCCGCCGCCGTCTCAACGGCCTCGTTGCGCATATTGACCGGATTGAACCGAACCTGGGCGCGGGCCAGCGCCTGTTGCCACTGGCTGCGAGCAGCCAATCTCCGTGCAGCGACCTCAGCCAAGCTTGGCTCATGCTCAACCGAAACAGGGTCATCGGACGCCCGGATCTTATCGGTCATGCGACTGCTCCGTTCGCGCCGGTTTCGGGGGGGAGGCCGGCATCAGGCTCGGGATCGCCCGCAAACATAGCGCTGATTTTGCCGATCCGCCCGGCCGCGGCCCATAAGCACAGAACGGCCAGCAGCAGCGATCCGGCAACGGTCGCTGCCATAGCTCCCCAGGCTCCCAGCACCGGGATTAACGCTATCATCGTCCCGACAACCAGCGCGATCAGCGCACAGCTGATCAGAACCAGACCGATGATGGCAAGGATTGCCATCGCACGGACCTGCTGTCCCACCGCAGCGATACGCGCTTTCTGAAACCCGATTTCGGCATCGATCAGTTCACGCCCATCAGCATACAAACCGCGCAGCTGCGCGATCATGCCGGGTTTGGGCGCCTCTTCGACCGGGGGCTCAGTGTCGCTAACGGGTGCGGTTTCATATACTTGGGTCATGAGCATTCAACAGCCAGCGTATCAACGCCGCTCAGCGTTTCTTGCCGAACACCGATCCAAATATCTTGGCAAGAACGAGGCTGGACACCGCAGCAATGCCAAGTGCAGCGCCTGGCTTGGCACGAACAAATTCGCGGGTATCGGCGGCAATCTCATCGACAGGCTTGGCGCGCAAGCGATCGGCAGCGTCGCTGACCGATTGGGCCGCAGTGCGCGCATAATCGCCATATTTCGGGCCGACATTGTCATCGATCGCGCCTGCACTATCGTTGATAATCCGCGCAAGTCCCTGAACTGCGTCGCTGGTCTTGTCCTTGACATCGACAGCGATTTCGCGCGCTTTGACAGTCACGTTTTCAGGAATCATGGCGCTTACCTTGGCTGCGGCGGCGCCAAAGGCGCTGGCGTCTGTGGAAGATGTCGATGAAGCGTCTGATAACGCATCGGGTTGTACCGCAAGTTCTGTTCCGGGCGAAGACACAGGCGGGGTCGCATCGCCGGCGGCGGGCGCGGGCGACGCAATCTCACGCTCGACTGTGCTGTCAGGGCTCGGCGTCTTCTTGGCGCGCGGCTTTTTGGGAGCAGCAGTGGCCGGGGCTTCAGCTTTAAATTCTTCGTCGGACATGATTTCCTCCTCAAGCAATGCAGCAGACGCATGAGGCGCTGCCGAAGTTCCCCTTGCTCGTGCACTATTCTGGCCAGTCCGTGCACATTTTCAAGCGATTTCGCCTGTGCAGCATCGCGGTGAAACTGAGCCTCGGTATGGTTGCAATGCCGCAGCCGACGCCCTAGGGCATGCGCTAATTATTCCACCTGCAATCCCTGAAAGAGTGCTGCTTATGACCGCGATCATGGACATTCACGCCCGCCAGATTCTCGATAGCCGCGGCAACCCGACGGTAGAAGTCGATGTGTTGCTCGAGGATGGCAGCTTCGGCCGGGCAGGGGTGCCTTCAGGCGCATCGACCGGAGCGTATGAAGCCGTGGAAATGCGCGATGGCGACATGTCGATGTATATGGGCAAGGGCGTCACCAAGGCGGTGGACATGGTCAACAGCGAAATCTTCGAGGCGGTCGTCGGGCTGGACGCCGAAGACCAGCGTGACATCGACATGGTGATGATCGGCCTCGACGGCACCGAGAACAAGTCGCGGCTGGGCGCAAACGCGATCCTGGGTGTCAGCCTTGCCGTCGCGAAGGCCGCCGCCGATGCGCGCGGCATGCCCTTGTACAGCTATGTCGGCGGTGTCTCGGCACATGTACTTCCAGTGCCAATGATGAACATCATCAATGGCGGCGAACATGCCGACAACCCGATCGACTTCCAGGAGTTCATGATCATGCCGGTCGGCGCGGACAGCCTGGCCGAAGCAGTGCGCTGGGGCTCGGAAATTTTCCACACGCTGAAGAAGGGCTTGCACGAAAAGGGTCTAGCGACCGCGGTCGGCGACGAGGGCGGCTTTGCCCCCAACCTCGCTTCGACCCGCGCCGCGCTCGATTTCATCATGGCTTCGGTTGAAAAGGCAGGTTTCAAGCCTGGCGAGAACGTCGTGCTGGCGCTCGATTGCGCCGCGACCGAATTCTTCCGCAACGGCAAGTATGAGATCAGCGGCGAAGGCCTTTCGCTCAGCCCCACGCAAATGGCCGACTATCTCGGCAAACTGTGCGATGAATATCCGATCCGCTCAATCGAAGACGGCATGAGCGAAGACGACTTCGAAGGCTGGCTCGCGGTCACCGAACTGCTCGGCAAGAAGGTGCAATTGGTCGGCGATGATCTGTTCGTCACCAACCCCGAGCGGCTGGCGATGGGCATCGAAAAGGGTCTGGCCAACAGCTTGCTGGTCAAGGTCAACCAGATCGGCACGCTCACCGAGACGCTTGAGGCCGTCAGCATGGCGCACCGCGCGGGTTACACTGCGGTGATGTCACACCGTTCGGGTGAAACCGAGGATGCGACCATCGCCGATCTGGCGGTTGCCACCAACTGCGGTCAGATCAAGACCGGATCGCTTGCCCGTTCGGACCGGTTGGCCAAGTACAACCAGCTGATCCGCATCGAAGAAGAGCTGGGCCCCAGCGCATATTATGCCGGAATGGGCATCTTTCGCTGATCTTGACATCTACTGATCGCATATTTGATTCGGGTAGGCGGTTTCGGCTTGTCAGCCCGAATCAATTGTGATTCAACGGGATAATGCCGCAACGTAAACCCGTCATCAAGCCAGCCAAGCAGGCAATCGCTCCGGGCATCTCGCTCGTCGCGCTGCTGGTGATTGCGGCGTACGCGTTGCTGGGCCCCACCGGCGTGCTCGCCTGGGGCGATTACCGCCAAAGGCTCGAGGTGCAGAAAGTCGAATTAGCGCGGCTTCACGACCAGCGTGACGCCCTTCGCAACCGGGTCAGGCTGCTTGATCCGCGCGCGGTCGATCCCGATCTGGTGAGCGAACTCGTTCGTCGTGACCTCAATGTCGCGCATCCCGATGAAATCATCGTTCCATTGAAATAGCGTGCCGACCCGCCGCGCCGGCGGATCGCGGAATGCTGCGGATTATTGCGCAAAAACCGCGTTGGCCGTTGCGTAAACGGCGCGCTTGCTTCTATATGCGCTCCGGTCGTTTCCTCCCCCCTGCCTCACGGCAGCGATCCTCATCGCGAAAGGTTTCCCGTCTTGGTCAAGACACCCGCTGCAAAGCCCGAACGCAAGCCTCCTGCAAAATCCGTATCTGCCGTTTTGCCCGAAGAAGGGAGCAATCATCCCCGCCCGCGCGATCCGCAGCGGCATGAGGCCACACAGGACGAGCTGCTCCATTTCTACAAGGAAATGCTGCTCATCCGCCGCTTTGAAGAGCGCGCCGGCCAGCTGTATGGCCTGGGTCTGATCGGCGGCTTCTGCCATCTGTATATCGGTCAGGAAGCCGTCGCGGTCGGGCTGCAATCGGCGCTGACGCCAGGCAGGGACAGCGTGATCACCGGATATCGCGATCATGGCCACATGCTGGCCTATGGTATCGATCCCAAGGTCATCATGGCCGAACTGACCGGCAGAGGCGCGGGAATTTCGCGCGGCAAGGGCGGGTCGATGCATATGTTCTCGACCGAGCACAAGTTCTACGGCGGTCACGGCATCGTCGGCGCACAGGTCCCGCTCGGCGCGGGGCTCGCCTTCGGGCATAAATACACCGAGGACGGCGGCGTGTGCATGGCCTATTTCGGTGATGGCGCGGCCAACCAGGGCCAAGTGTATGAAAGCTTCAACATGGCCGCGCTGTGGAAGCTTCCGATCATCTTCGTGATCGAGAACAACGGCTATGCGATGGGCACCAAGGTATCGCGCAGTAGCGCCGAGACCGAATTCTATCGGCGCGGCGATTCCTTTCGGATACCCGGCATGCAGGTCAATGGCATGGACGTGCTTGAAGTGCGCGGCGCGGCCGAGGCGGCGCTGGAATATGTCCGCGGCGGCAACGGCCCGTTGTTGATGGAACTCAAGACCTATCGCTATCGTGGCCATTCGATGTCCGATCCTGCCAAGTATCGCAGCCGCGAGGAAGTGCAGAACATGAAGGACACGTCGGATCCAATCGAGGCGGCGAAGGCCGAGCTGCTCAAGATGGGCGTCACCGAAGAGACGCTGAAGTCGATCGACAAGGACATCCGCAAGACGGTCAGCGAGGCGGCGGACTTTGCCGAAACCTCGCCCGAACCGGACCCGTCCGATCTGTATACCGATGTGCTGGTGGAGCAATATTGATGGCCATCGAACTGAAAATGCCCGCGCTTTCGCCGACCATGGAAGAAGGCACGTTGGCCAAATGGCTGGTCAAGGAAGGCGACATCGTTGCCTCTGGCGACATTCTGGCCGAAATCGAGACCGACAAGGCGACGATGGAATTCGAGGCGGTCGACGAAGGCACGATCACCAAGATCCTGATCGCCGAAGGCACCGACAACGTGAAGGTCGGCGCGGTCATCGCGATGATCGCTGCTGAGGGTGAGGACGCACCGTCGCCAGCGCCCGAAGCTTCACCCGCTCCAGCCGCAGAGCCCAAGGCCGAGCCCGAGGCTGGCAAGTCCGAATCGCCGACCGAGGATTCGAAGATCGTTCCTGAAACCCCCAAGCGCGCACCGGTGAGCGATCCTGCGATCCCCGAAGGCACCAAGATGGTTTCGACCACGGTGCGCGAGGCTTTGCGCGATGCGATGGCGGAGGAAATGCGCCGCGACGATCGCGTGTTCGTGATGGGCGAAGAAGTTGCCGAGTATCAGGGCGCGTACAAGGTCACCCAAGGACTGCTCGAGGAATTCGGCGCGCGCCGGGTGATCGATACGCCGATCACCGAATACGGCTTTGCCGGTATCGGCGCGGGCGCGGCGATGGGTGGCCTGCGTCCGGTGATCGAGTTCATGACCTTCAATTTCGCGATGCAGGCGATCGACCACATCATCAACTCTGCGGCCAAGACCAACTATATGTCGGGCGGCCAGATGCGCTGCCCGGTGGTGTTCCGCGGACCCAATGGCGCGGCCAGCCGCGTCGGCGCCCAGCACAGCCAGAACTTCGGTCCCTGGTATGCCAGCGTTCCGGGTCTGATCGTGATCGCGCCTTATGACTCAGCCGATGCCAAGGGCCTGCTCAAGGCCGCGATCCGCACCGAGGATCCGGTGGTGTTCCTCGAAAACGAGCTGGTCTATGGCCGCAGCTTCGATGTGCCTGCGCTCGACGACCATGTCCTGCCGATCGGCAAGGCGCGCATCATGCGCGCCGGGGCCGATGTCACGCTGGTCAGCTATTCGATCGGGGTTGCGATTGCGCTCGACGCTGCCGAAAAGCTGGCAGGCGAGGGCATCGAGGCCGAGGTCATCGATCTGCGTACGCTGCGCCCGCTCGATACCGTAACGGTGCTCGAAAGCCTGAAGAAGACCAACCGCATGGTCGTTGTCGAAGAGGGCTGGCCGGTTTGCTCGATCTCCAGCGAAATCATAGCGGTAGCGATGGAGCAGGGCTTCGATGATCTCGATGCACCGGTGCTGCGCGTCACCAACGAGGACGTGCCGCTGCCTTATGCAGCGAACCTGGAAAAGCTGGCGCTGGTTGATAGTGCCCGCGTGATCAAGGCGGTCAAGAAGGTCTGCTACCGGGATTGAGTCTGATCGGTGACCGGATCACCCGATCCGGTCACCGTCAGACTTTGACGCAGATCAGTCCCGCAACACAAAGTCCCTTGCCGGGATTGTTGGGGTTCGTACCTCCGCTATGACCCGGATATGCGCTGGGATTGGCTGCGGCAGCGTTTGATGCAGCCTGCGCTGAGGCAATGGCTGCATCGGATGTTTGCGGCAGGATTGCATCGAACTTGTCGCATGTCGACTTGCGACCGGAGGACACATTGTCCGATGGTGGCTTGCCGATCTCACGGCTGTCACGCACGATATAGGCAGCTTCCTGTTGGAGCGCGCGTTCTTCCATGAACATGCTGCCGAACAGCGGATAATAGGTATAGCTGAGTTCGACGTACATTACCGCAGTGCCGGGCGTAGCTTTCACCTGGTCGCCTGCAGGGCCCATTCCCTGAAAGCCGGTACCGGTCTTTCCAGTGCCTTCGGCACCGTAGTTGGGCTCGTCGAACTGCATCCCCTTGCAGCGCTGCCACATGATCGTCTGGCCACCCTGTGCATTGACTTCAAGGCTCGAGAGAATGGTGCGGCCATCCTGATACAGATCGGTAGCCCCGGCCTGCAGCGCTGCAGCCTGAAAAACATCGTTGATCTGCTGTTCGCTGATCACTTTGGCGCCGAGCGTTGCGTTGAGCGTTCCGATCCGTGAGGCGTTATCGGCCATGTTGAGCGCGATCTGGCTCATCTTCATCTGGGTAATCGCAAGGTTGGATACCTCGACCCCGTAAAATCCCAGCCCCATGAAGATGGGCAAGGTGAAGGCGAATTCGATCAGCGCAAGGCCGGACCGGTCCTGCCGCAGCTTGCGGACGAACTGTTTGCCGCGCACCAGAATGCCGGACTGGTGGAACGGGAGCTGGACAGCGGTCATGTGCAGATCACTTCCTTGGTTTCGGATGCCTGGTCGCCATAAGGCTGGTTGCGCAGCACGGTTGCAGAGGCGATGGTTGCTCTCCCGCTCATCCCGATCAGGTTGTAGAGCGGGAACTTGCGATCATAGTTCATCCGCACGGTATAGAGCACGACGTCGCGCGCGCCGCCGACGCCGTCCTTGCCAAGGTCTGCGTCCCATGTGCCGTTGCCGTTTTCATCGGTAAAGCACTCGCCTGCATCGCGAACGCCGTTGCTGTTCTTGTCTTCGAAATCCTCGGGCAGACCGACCTTGGCAAAGTCGCGATAGTTGCGGCGTTCGTAGGTGAAGTCGGCTCCGGTAGCGATCGGGCCCAGATTTTCCGTCACCTTGGCGTCGAGCGTGTTGACCGCGCTGGTCCCCGTCTCGAGCGCGGAGTCACGCCCGGCTTTCTGCACTGCGCCGTCTAATATGGCGCGCGCATAGACGTTGTAGCCCAGGTCGAATACGCCCAGCAGCAGCATGATGAAGGTCGGTGCAATCAGGCCGAATTCGGTGGCTGACACCCCGCGCCGGTCCTGCGTCGCCCGCTTGATGAAACCGAGATGTCCCATCATTTGGTCAGCCTCAGTTCGGAGATCTGCTTGGCGATGTTCTGGAACGCAGTGTTCAACGCGGTGCTATTGGCCGCCGTATAGGCACTGCCCGTGCTGGCACAGGTCTGCAGATCATTGGTCAGCGTGGTTCCGAACGCGATCACCCAAAGCCGGATGCCCTTGCCCTTGATCGCCTCGCAGATCGCCAGATAGCGGCGGCGCTGCCGCTCCAGCTGGGTTGGGTTGTTGCTTCCGCCGGTCACGCGACGGTCCAGCGACTCGGTGCCATACATGCTGGCGACGAAGTCATAGCTGGTCAGCTCGCCGTCCGTCATGAAGATCACATGGCGACCGACCGACCCGCCGTTACCGGGCGAAGCGTTGACGTTCGATGCAAAGATCCCTTGGGGCGAGGCTATGCGCGCGCCCCACAGCAGTCCGACGTCATGATAGGTGCCACCCACTGCGACCAGTGAGTTGACGTATGACTGAACCTCGGTGCGCGCCATCGTCGAGAGCAGGCGGGCCTTGCTGGGGCAGGCGGTCGAGCGTGATCCATTTCGCTGAAAATAGACCTGCTCCCAATAGGGGCGCCATTTGGTGGCATCACTGCTGGGGGCGGCATCGATGTTCAGATCATGTGCGTTGGTGCTGCCATCGACCGTGATGCCGTTGGAGCCATAAGCAATCACGCTTCCTGCGATGGTGTCGCGTTCCTCGATGCATCCGGCCCAACGGCTGGTGCTATTGTTGATTTCGCTTGGGGTCAGCACAGCCGGATTGGCGGTCTTGATCGAGCGCACGAAATCATAGGTCGGGTAAGTGCGTTGCATGTATTCCCAGCGCACGAATGTCGAGCCCGGTTCCTGCGTGGTGGATTCGGTTTCCACCGTCCTCTGCCGCACGCATTGCTTGTCGTTGTAGTCGCTCCAGCCCGATGCCCGCCCACCCCAGCTGTAAGCCGTGTAGCTGGTCTTTGTCGTCAAACCCCCCGACGTGGATTCAATCGGAGTGCCTGAAGGATTGGGATTAAAACCATAGCCCCAGCCACCTCTGTTATCTCCATAGTTGACGCAGTTCTGGAGGGAGATGTTGGTTCCTCCGCCAGACACGGTGCTGTGGTTCCGGGTCGGACAGCTAAACGATTGGTTGCCACCAAACACCTGGCAATCGACTGCGGTGGTGCGCCATATTGCGCGGCGCGACTGATAGTTCCAGCTATCGGCAGTATTGCCACCGTTCATCCAGGTCTGGTTGGTGTCGTACAGGATCTCGCCGACATTGACATTGGTAGAATAGGGCACAAACCCATAGCGGATACGCGCAAGGCTCCCAGTCGCGGCGTTGGCCAGCGTGTCATAAAAGCTCATGACCGAGTTGCGCAGCGCGGTGATCTTGACGATCGAGCCTCCGCCACCGACCGGAATGGAATCGTTCATCGATCCGGTGACATCGAGCACGAAGGTAACGTCCGAGTTGCTGAGGTTGAGTTCGGCCTCGCAGGCGACATCGATCGGGATCGTTTCCTTGCCGAACATTCCCATGATCGCGGTTGGCATTATCGTCGAGGCGGTGCCCAGCACCTTGCTGGTGCCCGAAGGATTGGTGGTAACGAACGACACGTCGGTTGTGTCATTATACCCTTCCTTGAAATTGATGTCGAAAAAGTCCTGTGCCTGAGCCTTGGCAGCCTCCGAATAGTTGCTTTGCTGCATGGCGCGTCGTCCGGCGAGAACCCCTGCGTCGCAGGCCTGCTGGATCCGTGACTTGACCATATAGGCGCGGCTCATGTCGACCGCGCCGCCGATCATCGCCGCCATCGGCAAGATGCTGGCTGCGACGATCGGCAGCACGTTGCCGCGCTTCGAGGCGATCAGTCGGTTGAGCGCCGGGCGGGAGTGCGAAAGCCAAGCAACCTTGCCGGGTACAACAAAGTGTGCGGCCATGGCGTCGACGCCAGGCGATGTATCGATGCTGCGGATCGTCATGGTTTATGGATGCCCCTGTCGCGTATCGGGCCTTCTACGCGGCCAATGGTAAGCAGCCTTAAAAGGGAGATGGTTACCTTGATCTTTACCTTGATCCGGCCCGGTTTATAGTGGATCGCGCGGGCATGAACGCGCCCGATATCCCCGTTTCACCGCTGGTGACGCTCGCCAGCAGCTACGGCGACGCGCAGATGCGGTCTTGGTGCCACGCGCTTTTCGCCTTCGATGCTCAGATTGCCGGGATCGTTCTGCAGGCCCGTGAACCGATGTTGGCACGCATCCGCCTCCAATGGTGGCATGACGTCATCAGTAAAAGCGCCGCCGAGCGGCCCTCGGCCAACCCCGTGCTCGCTGCACTGCTGCCGCTGGAGGCGCAGGGGCTTGATCTGCAGACTGCGCTCGGCCCGGTGATCCGCGGCTGGGAGGCAGCGCTTGAACTGGACGATGCCGAGGCGGTCCAGGATTTTGCATCGGGCAGGGGCGCGCTGATAAGCGCTTTTCACCCACTGGCACCCGAAGTTGGCCGCGATGAACTGGACCGCACAGGGCGCGCCTGGGCGCTTTGGGACATGGTGCGCTTTCACAGGCGAACATCTGCGCTCGATAGTGCCCTGCTGCCCCTCGATGCCGCCGCGCTGGCTGGGACGAGGTTACCCCGCAAGCTGCGGCCCATATCGGTGATCGCACGTGCGGTGCAGCTTGACATCGCGCGGGGCGAGTTGGATCGTCCGTGGGGCAGCCCCGGCGTCTTTATCGGCTTGGTCTGGCATGGTCTGACGGGTCGGTAACCACGACCCGTTGCAGGCGGGAAGGGGGCGGACGATGCGCATGCTGTTTGGCGGTCTGGCGGCGATCGCTTTGATCATCGGCGGCTTCTTCGCAATCCGAGCGCAGCAGCAGGACGATGATCTGGCGGAAATTGCAGCGCCGCCGCCGCCCGATGCTGACGATACAGCGCTGCCATTGGCCGACCCCGGCATGCTGCGCGGCCCGGCCCCGCCAGAGGCAACCGAGATGACTCGCGAACAGCGGCGCTTTGCGCGCTATGACCGCAACGGCGACCGCATCATCACCCGCGAAGAATTGCTCGCCAGCCGCACCAAGGCGTTCAAGGCGCTCGATACCGACGGCAACAACCTGCTGACATTTGAGGAGTGGGCGGTCGCCACCTCGGATCGCTTCGCCGCTGCAGATCGCGACGGCAATGGTAGGCTGTCACCCGAAGAATTTGCCACGACCAAGCCAAAGCGGCCCGTAACCCGCTGCAAATGCTGATCATTCCGCGGCGATGGCTTCGGGTTCGCCGTTGATCCAGCGCTGCAGGTCGGCGCGGGCGCGCGAGGTATAGGCCTCCTTGCGCTGCTTCTTGTGCACCTTGCCCTCGGGCGGTGGAAACAGCCCGAAATTGACGTTCATCGGCTGAAAGTCGCTCGCCTCGGCGCCGCCGGTGATATGGCCCAGCAGTGCACCCAGCGCAGTCGTGATGGGCGGGGAGTCCAAGGTGCGGCCCTGCAGTTCCGCCGCGGCAAAGCGCCCCGCGAGCAGCCCGATGCTGGCGCTCTCCACATAGCCCTCGCACCCGGTCATCTGCCCGGCAAAGCGGATGTGCGGCGCGGATTTGAGCCGAAGCTGTTCGTCGAGCAGGCGCGGAGAGTTAATGAAGGTGTTGCGATGGAGACCGCCAAGCCGGGCGAACTCGGCCTTCTCGAGCCCCGGGATGGTGCGGAACAGCTCGACCTGCGCGCCGTGCTTGAGCTTGGTCTGGAAGCCGACCATGTTCCACAAGGTGCCAAGCTTGTTGTCCTGCCGCAGCTGCACCACTGCATAGGGCCAGCGCCCGGTACGCGGATTGTCGAGCCCGACCGGCTTCATGGGACCGTAGCGTAGCGTTTCGACCCCGCGTGACGCCATGACCTCGATCGGCATGCAGCCCTCGAAATAGGGAGTATCCTTCTCCCACTGCTTGAACTCGGTCTTGTCGCCATCCATCAGACCCTGGTGGAAGGCAAGGTACTGCTCCTTGTCCATCGGGCAGTTGATATAGTCCTTGCCGTCACCCTCGGGCCCGACCTTGTCCCAGCGGCTCGCCATCCAGCAGATGTCCATGTCGATGCTGTCGCGGTGGATGATCGGGGCGATCGCATCAAAGAACGCCAAAGCATCTTCGCCGGTCGCCGCACCGATCGATTGCGCCAGCGTCATTGCGGTCAGCGGCCCAGTGGCGATAATCGTCGGCCCCGCTTCGGGGAGATTGTCTACCCGCTCGCGCACGATCTGGATGTTCGGATGGTTTTCCAAGGCCTTGGTGACATGATCTGAAAAGATATCACGGTCCACGGCAAGCGCTGATCCGGCGGGCACCTTGGATTTTTCCGCTGACGCCATGATCAGCGATCCCAAGGTCCGCATCTCCTGGTGCAGCAGGCCGACGGCATTGCGGTCGGCATCGTCTGAGCGGAAGCTGTTCGAGCAGACGAGTTCGGCGAGGCCTTCGGTCTGGTGCGCAGGCGTCATCTCGCCGCTGCCGCGCATTTCGGACAGCTTTACCTTGATGCCGGCCTCGGCAAGCTGCCATGCCGCCTCGGATCCGGCGAGCCCGCCGCCGATAATGTGAATCTGGTGTTCGAATGTCTGTGTGTTGGTCATACCGGTGCAAATAGCGCGGGCGACGGCTTTTGCACAGGGTGCGTTGCACGGCTTGCCTTCGCGCGGCGATCAATGGCATCACGCAACCCAATTCACGAAGGGCAGGGGCATCATGGTCGTCAAACGCGCACTGGTCGAATCGCGGCCCTGGCTGCTGCTTAGCCTCATTGCTGCGATCAGCTATTATTTCGTCAGCGACGCGCAGATCCCTGGTTTGTACATGATGCTGTGGAAGGGGCTGGGGGTGGCGTTCCTTGGCGTATTCGCCTTGGCGCGGCACCATTCGCTCGACGGGCGGCTGTTGGGCGGCATCATGGCTCTGGGCGCAATCGGCGATATGCTGATCGAGATCGACCTCATTTACGGCGCCATCGCGTTCCTGCTCGGCCATATTGTCGCGATCGTGCTGTATGCGCGGCATCGGCGGCGGATGGTGACCCCCAGCCAGCGGATGCTCGCGATCATATTGGTCCCAGCCGTTGTGCTGATCGCCTGGGCGCTACCGATCGACCGCGCCAGCGCACCCGGCATCGCGCTCTACAGCCTGTTCCTCGCCGTCATGGCGGCGATGGCGTGGACCAGCGATTTTCCCCGCTATCGTGTCGGCACGGGCGCGCTGATGTTTGTCGCCTCCGACCTGCTGATCTTCGCGCGCTTCGGACCGCTCGAGGGATCGGTGCTGCCCGACTGGCTGATCTGGCCGCTGTATTATTTCGGCCAGTTCCTGATCTGCACCGGCGTGATCCAGTCGCTGCGCCACCGCGATCCGCGCGCGGCGGGTTGAGACGCCTTACCGAATCTGTTATAACATTTGTATGAACAAGCCCCTCAAGCTCATCAAGATCGGCAACTCGACCGGAGTGATCCTCCCCAAGGACGTCCTCGCGCACCTCAACCTTGCGCAGGGCGATGAGGTGTCTGTGGTCAAACAAGCCGACGGCATCGCGCTCAAATCGGCAGATCCGGATTTCGACCAGCAAATGGCGACCGCGCGTGACGTGATGGACCGTTATCGCAACGCTCTGCGCGAATTGGCCAAGTGAATGCCCGACTGGATCTGGTTGCGGCAGGACGTCGTCCTCGCGCTGCATGATGAACAAATCGCCGAGCATGGCGGGCTGAGCGGAATCCGCGATCTGGCGCTGGTTGAAAGCGCGCTAGGGCGTCCGATGAACCTCGCTGCTTATGGCGAACCAGACGCAGCCAGTCTGGCCGCCGCATACGCCTTCGGACTTGCGCGCAATCGCCCGTTTGCTGATGGCAACAAGCGTACGGCAGCCGTCGTGTCGCTGACTTTCCTGCTACTGAATAACGTGGAGTTCCGGATCAGCGAGGCCGAGCTTGTCGTGATGACACTTGCGCTCGCCGCAGGCGACCTGTCCGAAGGCGAGGTCGCCCGCTGGTTTCGCGATCACATCGTGGCAAAGGGCTAAGGTTACTCGGCCGTATCGGGCGCGGGCTCGGCATCGCTGGCTGCATCTTCGGCCGCTTCTTCTTCGGCGATGCGCGCGGCGCTGACGACGTGTTCGTTGTCCGAGACGTTGAACAACCGCACACCCGCCGAATTGCGGCCGATGACGCGCATGCTCGAGAGGCCCAGCCGGATCAGCTTGGCCTGATCGGTCACCAGCATCAGCTGATCGCTGCGATGCGCGGGGAAGCTGGCGAGAACGGGGCCGTTGCGGCTGATATTGTCGATGTTGGTGATGCCCTGGCCGCCGCGATTGGTGCGGCGATAGTCATAGGCTGACGAGAGCTTGCCATAGCCGTTGGCGCACACGGTGAGCAGGAACTGCTCGGCCTGCGCGAACTCGGAGACCCGCTCGGGCGGCAGTGTCGGTTCGGCCTCGTTGCCCTTCCAGGGAGCGGCGCGCAGGTAATTGTCGCGCTCTTCGGTCGAGGCGTCGAAGCCTGAGAGGATTGAGAGCGAGATCACCTCGTCGCCGGACTTGAGCGTCATTCCGCGCACACCGGTCGAGGTGCGGCTCTGGAACTCGCGGACATCGGTGGCGGCAAAGCGGATCGCCTTGCCCTGGCGTGTTGCGAGAAGCACGTCGTCGCCTTCGGTGAGCAGCGCAACCCCGATCAGCCGGTCATCCGATCCCTCGTCGAACCGCATAGCGATCTTGCCGTTCGAGGGAATGTTAGTGAACGCATCCATCGAGTTGCGGCGCACCGTGCCGTTGGCGGTGGCGAACATCACGTGCAGATCCGCCCATTTCGTCTCGTCTTCGGGCAGCGGCAGCACGGTCTGGATGGTTTCGCCCTGCGCCAGCGGCAGCAGGTTGATCATCGGGCGACCACGCGTCGCCGGGCCGCCCTCTGGCAGGCGCCACACCTTCTTGCGATAGACCTTGCCGTGGGTGGAGAAGAACAGCACCGGGGTATGCGTCGAGGTGACGAACATGCTGGTGACGGCATCCTCGTCCTTGGTTGCCATCCCCGAACGGCCCTTGCCGCCGCGCGCCTGTTCGCGGAATGCGTCGAGCGGGGTACGCTTGATATAGCCCTGCAGCGTGACGGTAACGACCATCTCCTCGCGCTCGATCAGGTCCTCGTCCTCGATGCCGTCCCACGCGGGCGCGATCACCGAAAGCCGCGGGGTGGCGAACTCGTCGCGCACCGCGATGAGCTCTTCCTTCAGCACTTCGTAAAGCTTCGCCCGATCGCCGAGGATCGCAAGATACTCCTCGATGGCCAGCGCCAGCGCCTTCAATTCGTTGCCGATCTCGTCACGGCCCAATGCGGTTAGCCGATGCAGGCGCAAATCCAGGATCGCGCGGACCTGAAGGTCGCTCAGCTTGTACACATCGCCTTCCAGCTCGCCCTCGATCGCCTCGACCAGCTTGATGTACTGCGCGATCTCGCCGATCGGCCATTCGCGCGCCAGCAGCGCAGCGCGTGCCTCGGCAGGGGAGATCGAACCGCGGATGATCTTGACGACCTCGTCCATGTTGGTGACCGCGACCACCAGGCCGAGCAAGATGTGGGCGCGGTCGCGCGCCTTGGCGAGCTCGTATTTGGTGCGACGGGTGATGACCTGCTCGCGGAACTGGACGAACGCCTCGATGATGTCCTTGAGGCCGAGTACCTCGGGGCGGCCGCCACGGATCGCCAGCATGTTTGCCGGGAAGCTCGACTGCGCCGGGCTGTAGCGCCAGATCTGGTTGAGCACGACCTCGGGCGAGGCATCGCGCTTGAGATCGATGACGATCCGCACGCCGAGCCGGTTGGATTCATCGCGAATGTCGCTGACACCCTCGATCCGCGCTTCCTTGCCCTTGGCGGCTTCGGCGATGGTTTCTACGAGCGCGTTCTTGCCGACCTGATAGGGGATCGAGGTGAGCACGATCGAACGGCGGTCACCGCGGCCTTCCTCGATGGTGTGGCGCGCGCGCATGATGATCGAGCCGCGACCCTTCTGATACGCATTGCGCGCACCCGACTGGCCCAGAATGAGAGGTGCGGTCGGGAAATCGGGGCCGGGGATGATCTTCATCAGATCGTCGAGCTCGATCATCGGATCGGCGATCCAAGCCAGACACCCGTCGATCACCTCGCCCAGATTGTGCGGCGGGATATTGGTCGCCATGCCCACCGCAATGCCGCCTGCTCCGTTGACCAGCAGATTGGGGAAGCGCGCGGGCAGCACTTGCGGCTCCTGACGCGAGCCGTCATAGTTGGGGATAAAATCGACAGTATCTTTTTCGATATCTTCCAGCAGCTTGAGCGCGACTTTGCTCAAACGTGCTTCGGTGTAACGCATCGATGCAGGCGCATCGGGGTCCATCGAACCGAAATTGCCCTGACCGTCGATCAGCGGCACGCGCATCGCCCAATCCTGCGACATGCGGGCGAGCGCCATGTAGATCGAGCTGTCGCCGTGCGGGTGATAGTTACCCATCACGTCACCAACGATCTTGGCGGATTTGCGATAGGGCTTGCCGGCGACGAAGCCGCCTTCATGGCTGGCGTAAAGAATGCGGCGGTGGACGGGTTTGAGGCCGTCGCGGACATCGGGCAGGGCGCGGCTGACGATGACCGACATCGCATAGTCCAGATAGCTGGACCGCATCTCGTCGACGATGTCGACGCGTTCGATTTCGGAGGGTTCCGCTGCTGCGGTCTGGTCGTTCATTCCATGCGCCTTTTATGCCTTTGTGACGCTTTTGCGTCTGGCTTTGGCTCTAGGCCAGAGGGCACGAAAATGCCAGCTTTTGCGGGCTTTAAGGGCGGATTTTTCAACAACAAAATCAGGCGTTTGGGTGGCAACTGCCCTTATGGCTGAATGGCGGCTCCATCCCAGGCGAATATCCCACCCGAATCGGCAGGCTCGAGCCCCGCAAGCACGTCCAACAGGCACTTTGCGCTGTACGCAGCATCGAACAGGCGACCCTCGGCGACATTGCCCTGAAACGGCTTGCTGAGGCCGGTGTCGACTGTTCCGGGGTGTAGTGCGACGCAGATGGACATGTCGTTCCGGCGCGACCATTCGATCGCGATGTTGCGGATCGTCATGTGCAGCGCGGCCTTGGCGGCACGATAGCCATACCAGCCTCCCAGCCGGTTGTCCGAAATGCTGCCAACGCGCGCTCCGATCGCGGCGAACAGGGCGGGGGATTTGCGCGGCATCAGCGGCACGAAATGCTTGGCGACCAGCGCGGGGCCGATGGTGTTCACCGCGAAATTGCGCGCCATCCAGGCGGGGTCGATGTCCTTGAGGCTCTTTTCGGGGCCTTTCGCGTCGGCGTGCAGCAGGCCGGTGGCACAGATTACCCGGGTGGGCACCAGGCCTTGGCTGCTAACATAGTGCGCAGCTGCCACGATGCTGGGCTCGTTTTCCAGATCAATATGCGCATCGCCGGTGAAGCTTCGTGCCAAAGCGATCACCTTCGCGCCGCGGGCTTGGGCCTCGCGCGCCATCGCCGCGCCAATGCCACCCGACGCGCCGATGATCACCGTGCAATCGGTCATGCGCGAATGAACCGCAAGGTCGTATCATCGCTGGCGTCCGCATCGTAGCGATAGCCATCGCTGTCGAAACCCTTGAGCGCTGCAGGGTCGGTATGGCGATGTTCGCACAGGAACCGCGCGGCCATGCCACGCGCGCGCTTGGCCTCGAAGCTGATGAAGCGAGGACCATTTGGTCCCTGTTGGCGGAAATCTGCGGTGATCACCCGCAGGCCACGCTTTTTCAGGCCCTTGTCGGCTGCGGCAAAATACTCCTGGCTGGCAAGATTTATCACCGTGTCGCCGCCGGTGGAGCCAAGGTCCTCTGCAATTGCCTCAGCGATACGGTCGCCCCAGAACGCCACAAGCGAGGTATGTCGCGGCGCCCAGCGCGTGCCCATTTCAAGCCGGTAGGGTCGCATGTTGTCAAAGGGTCTCAGCAAGCCGTACAGTCCCGACAGGATCCGCAAGTGCGTCTGCGCATATTCGAGCGCCGGCTCTTCGAGTGTGCGGGCGGCCAGGCCCGAATAAACATCACCATTGAAAGCGAAGGCGGCCGGGCGTTCGGGCTGATCGTGAAAACCCCGATATCGGCCATAATTGAGGTCGATCAGCGCATCGGAGACCGGCATGATCTGTTTCAACCGGGCTTTTGATAGCCGCGCCGCAGATGTAACAAGGCGGTCCGTCTCGGTCGGGAAACGCAGTGGGCTGGGCTCCACAGCGGGCGCAGGCGAATCGAAATCGAGGGACTTGGCGGGCGACAACAGGATTATCATAGGTGGTTGCGCATAGCCGAGCGGCCGATGCCATGCAAAGGCGCAGTCGGGGCATGGTCTCCCTTTTTACACCGGAACCGCAAAGCCCGGTTGTTCGTTTCTGCCATAGTCATTAAGGACGGCTTCATCAGCCGACCGCCAAACGGTCGTAACAGCCGGCGATTTCAAGGCCGGAATTTTAGTTCGGAGGATACCATGCGTCGCATTTCCCGTTTCCCCATGGCCCTGGTGCTGGCGCTGGCCGCTACCACTGCGGTCTCGCTGGCTCTCCCTGTCGATGCCGCTTATGCCCAGAAAAAGTCCAAGAAGGGCAAGGACGAAGCCCCGCAGTTGGAGCTGAGCCCGGCATTCCGCACGCCATTCAGCGAATCGCAGACCGCGTTCGGCGCCAATGATTTCGCAACCGCCGAGGCTAAGCTGAACGAAGCGGCTGCGGTGGCGGCAAGCCCCGACGAAAAATACCTCACCGCCAAAATGACGCTGCAGATCGGCCTGAAGACCGAGAATGAAGCCATGCAGACCAAAGGCATCGAGGATGCCTTGGCCAGCGGCAAAGCGACCGCAGCCGAAACCCAGACCTTCAACAGCTTCATCGGCGAACGTGCATTGGTTGCCAAGGATTTTGGTCGCGCACGTACGCATCTGACCGCCGCAGTCGAAGGTGGACAGAACAATCCGGTGAACCTCTTCCAGTTGGCTGAGGCGCACTTTGGCGAGGCAATCGAAAAGTCGGGTGGGCGCAGCATCGACGCCGCCAATTCCCCGCTTGCGGCGCAGGGGCTGCCGTATCTTCAACGCGCGGTGGAAGCGCAGTTGGCAGGCGACAAGCAATATGCGCCCAGTTGGGCCAAGCGCGGTTTTCAGATCGCACGCGCGACCAAGACCGATAGCGCGGTTTGGGCGCAATTGTTGATGCGGGCGGATACCGGCAACGGCGCATGGAACGAAGTCGTTCGCGCCATGCAAAGCGACAACAGGGGCTTCACCACCGAACAGAGCCTGGATGCGATGCGGTTGCTGCGCATGGCTGGCGGCCTGTCGAGCGCCAACGACTACCGTGAGTATATCGAATCGGCAGGCGCAGCGCGTCGTCCGACCGAGGTTCTCGCGCTGATCGAGGAAGGCAAGGCTGCTGGCGTCATTTCGTCCAGCGACGCGTACTTCAAAGAGCAGGCGACCTTGGCCGGTAACAGCCGCGCCGAATATGTCGCCACATTGCCCGATTCGGTTCGCGATTCGCGCGGCAAGGCTACAGCGACGGTAACGCTCGCAACCGCCGATGCGCTGCTTGCCAACAAGCAGTATGCCGAGGCCGAGGAACTCGCAGCACTTGCGCTCACCAAAAATGTCGAGGACAAGGAGCGCGCGATGATGGTCCAGGCGATCTCGCAGGTCGCCCAGGGCAAATATGAGCCTGCGCGTCAGACCCTCGGCGGCGTTACCGGTGCTCGCGCTCCGATCGCCCAGCTTTGGACGGTGTACATCGATCAGAAGTCTGGCGGAGGCGCTGCAGCAGCCCCGGCTGCCTGACCTAGAGCTTATCTCATGGAAAATGGGCGGGGCTGGAGATATCCAGCCCCGCCTATTTCTTATTGGGTATGGCGGTTACTCGTCGAGCGGGACGCCAGGCTTCTGTTTCGATGTCCGGATCGTCAACGACGTTTTGACGCTGGCGACGTTTGCTGCCGGTGTCAGCTTGGAGGTCAGGAAAGCTTGAAACTCCTGAAGGTCGCGCGCCACGATCTTGAGGATGAAGTCGATTTCACCATTCAACATGTGGCATTCGCGCACCTCGGCGAGCGTGCTGACATGGTCTTCGAATGCCTTGAGGTCACTTTCTGCCTGGCTTTTCAGGCTGACCATAGCAAACACCGTAATCGCAAAGCCGAGCTTTTGTGGGTCTAAATCCGCATGATAACCGCGGATGATCCCGGCATCCTCCAACGCGCGCACCCGGCGCAGGCAGGGCGGCGCGGTCAGCCCCACGCGGCTGGCCAGTTCGACATTGGTGATACGCCCCTCGTCCTGCAGCTTGGTCAACAATTGCCGGTCGATTTGGTCCAGACTTGACACACTTGATCCCCTGTCATGCCGTGGATCCATTCGCAGCTGCCGTTGAATCGAGGCAAATGCGCGGAACCAGCGGGAAAACCGACCCTTGCAGAAATTTTCCGCAACAAGTCGAAGCCCACCTATAATATAATTGTGCGGTAACGCAATTGTCCCACATTGCGACGTAGCAAAAACCCTACTTCCGTCGGGCACCCGCACTGGCTATCCCTATGGCCCGAGCGTTGATACAGGCAAGTAACGCCGGTGCCCGTTCGGGCTCTATCTTCAATCCGCCCGAGGACTTCTGGACGCTATGCACTTCGATGATCGCCTGAGCACGGTTCTCGCTGGTGCAGTTCCCGCCGGAACCGGCGCGGTCGCGCAATATCGGCAGCTGGTCGACATTCTGGGCCAGATCGGCGGCGCTGCGGTGGACGAGCGGCACGCGCCTGCCTTAGCGCGTATTCATATGCTGCGCAGCGCGATCGACGACTCCGACCGGCTTTCGACGATACAGTGTCTGTCGGGGCGGTTAGTGTCTCCTGTGCTGGTGCAATATCTGGCGTCGGAAACACCCGCTGTGGCCAGCGCTGCCATCCGGGCGGCGCGGCTTGATGACGACCAATGGGCGGCGCTGGTGCCAGCCCTTCCCACGCGGGCGCGCGGGTTTCTGCGGCATCGAAGGGACCTTGGGCCCCGGACGCGCCGGTTGCTCGAGCAACTGGGTCTTTACGACACTGCGCTTCCAGACGGAGCACGCCACGCCGAAGTGATCGCCGAGCCGGTCGCATTGCCCCCTCCGCAGCCCCTGGCTGAGGTCAATGAATCAGGTGCAGTCCTCGCCCGGCAAGCCGATGCGGCCGCACCGGTAATCGCCAGCGAGCCAGCCGAGGATCATCCTGGCGACGTTAGCGTGATTGATGCAGCCGTTGCTGAAGTCGGTGGCCCGCAAAGCATCGGCGACATCGTCAAGCGCATTGAGGCATTGCAGGAAGTGCGCTTCAAGCAGGCGCTCGAAGATCGGCCGGTTCCCGCCGTTCAGGACTGGAATCGTCTGGGTGCGGCTTTGGGGCAAGATGAACGGGACGCCGCAGATCAGCAATTAGCAGATCAAAATGATGATACAGGTCGGGACGATTCACCTCGTGATCGCGTGCCGGAAACCGCGAAGATTGCCTCGGTTGATGCCGCCGCCGCCCCGACCATCGAAGAGCCAAAGGCCCCAGCGCACGAGCATTTCCGGTTTGCCACCGGGGTCGATGGTGCAGTGTCCGGTGCAACCGGCGTTGCGCTGGGAGCGGTTTACGGACTTTCGCTTGCGCTTCCTGCGATGGCTGGCTTTCGCGGGGTCGATGCCTCGGTCGCGACCGCCTTCAGCCGCCGCATGCCGGTGCGCGGGGGCCGCGCCAATCTGGGCAATGCAGCCGGCCTCTCGGGCGAATGGCGGATCGATGCCGACCCTGCGTTCGACCGCGCCACCGGTCGTTTCATCGGATACAACGGTGTCATGCGCCGTCCGATGGCGTGGGAAAGCGCCGGTCCGCAAGAGGACAGCGCTATGCTCTCTGGGCGCGATGGTCTGCGCCAGATCGTTCATGAACTGCGCACCCCGCTCAACGCGATCATGGGATTTTCCGAAATCATCGAGCAGCAATTGTTCGGCCCGGTCACTGCAGAGTACCGCGACATGGCGCTTCGCATCCGCCAGGATGCACGGCAGCTGCTGAGCGGGTTCGACGATCTGGACACCGCGCTTCGCCTTGACCGCAACGCGATCGATGACCCTGCAGGACATGTTTCGCTGGATGACGTGATTGAACGTTTGAGGGGACGGGTGCAGCCGTTGCTGGACCAGTCGGGTGCCCAGCTCACGCTTGGCGCTACCCCCACAGGAAGCGTGGTCACGATGTCACCACAAGCGATTGACCGTATCGTCCCCCGCCTGGCGGGTGCCCTGATCGGCAGCTGTGCGCCAGGCGAGACTCTCCACCTGTCGTTCACCAAGCGGGCAGAAGCGATCGAGCTGAGCTTTGGTCGTCCGCTGTCGCTCGCGGGGATGGATGAGGACGGTTTGTTCGATGTCGATCGGTCCGGGGCCGGGCAGGGCGATGGCGGTCCGTTGCTGGGTCTGGGTTTTTGTCTGCGTCTGGTGCGAAACCTGCTGGCGGCGCAGGGCGGCGAACTGTCAATCGACGCCCATGCTCTGCGCTTGACCTTGCCATGCGCCGGGATTAGCGCAGAAGCGGTGCGATCCTAAGCTGTCCGAGCGCAGGCGGGCCTAGGGCTTGGGGGCACCGGCTGGCAGACTGCGACCCCGTACAACCAAGGCGGCGTGAATGACCTTTGCAAGACTGCCGGGCAAGGACGATTTCGTCCGCTTCTCCCCTGGTTTCGGTCAGCGCTATTTGATTACAATCGACGTAGAGGAAGAATTTGACTGGACCCGGCCGATCCAGCGCGAAGGCTATTCGCTCGATGCACTCGAAGCCATTACCGATTTTCAGAAACTGTGCGAGCAATATGGCGTAACGCCTCTGTATCTGGTCGATTGGCCGGTCATTTCCGATCCGCGGGGGAGAGATATCTACGGCGCACTGGTCCGTGAAGGGCGTGCCGAAGTGGGCATCCAATTGCACCCTTGGGTCAATCCACCGTTCGATGAGGAAGTGACACAGCGCAACAGCTACGCCGGTAACTTGCCACCAGAGCTCGAACGGGCAAAATTCTTCGCGCTGCGCGACGCGATCACCCAGGCAACAGGAAAGCAACCGATCGCTTATCGTGCCGGGCGTTACGGCATCGGACCTGAAACCCTCAACCTTCTGCGAGATGCAGGGGTACGGTTCGACACCTCGGTGCGCGCAAATTTCGATTACAGCAAAGCCGATGGACCGAATTTCTCGAGTTTCCCGCTCGAGCCATACTGGCTGGACAGGACGCTGGGCATTGTCGAGCTGCCGGTAACCTCGGTTTATTGGGGCCTTTTACGACGTCAGGGTACCGTGTTTCCGCTGGCGCAGATGGCCGGGCTGACCAAATCGCTGATGGCACGCGGACGGTTGTTGGAACGGATTTCGCTGACACCTGAAGGGATCTCTGTCACCGAGGTGATCCGCGGCATCGACATCGCGCTCGACGACGGATTGCCGATCCTCAATTTCTCGTTTCATTCGCCGTCACTTCGTCCGGGCTACACGCCCTATGTTCGGGCGCAAGCGGATGTCGATGCGTTATTCGAGTGGTGGCACCAGGTCTTTTCCTATCTTGCCGCCCGCGACGTCCAACCGACCAGCATTGCGGAAATCGACGCTGCCATCGGACGCTAATGCTTCGTCTTCAGCGCAGATCGCGGCACACCGTTTTTCCTTCTTGCATCATCGCCCATGGCTGGGCTAACCGCGCCATTGGCACAGCCGGGACGGGCCTGTAGCTCAGTTGGTTAGAGCTGGCCGCTCATAACGGCTAGGTCGGGGGTTCGAGTCCCTCCGGGCCCACCACTTTCCCCAGCATTCAGGCAAGGCAGCTTTGCGCTCATCGCGCCACGTGCGGTGGCACGGGCTTAATCGCTGCGGGCAATGCTATGCTGCGTCGCACGCCGAAACCCTGCCGGAACAATATTTCGCTTGCCGAAAAAAATGAACAATGTTTCAATCTCGAGTCAGTCGAGCTTGGAAATTTTGCAACCTGCGAAGGTCGCGTCGATACCGTCAGTCACGGCTTCGATCGTGTCTCTTTGCGACCATTTTGTATTTCACTGTACAATAAAGCGGTCCCGCGTGCGCGCCTGCGTTCCGGACAAGAACCGCTTTTTGGGATAGGATGAACTGAAGGCCTGCATTGACTGGAATGGGGGCATTCGGGGATGATTACACGCAGAAGCATGCTGCAACGCATTGGCGCAGTGGGCGGCATTGCAGCCGCTGCCGGCGCGATGCAATCGATGGGATGGTTTGGCGTCGCCAATGCCAGGCCTTTGCCCGATATGCCCGCGGATCTGGGCCGAGGCCACACCGTTGTCGTCCTTGGAGCAGGTTTTGCCGGGCTGGTGGCGGCGTATGAGCTCGAACAGCGCGGCTTTTCAGTCACCGTGCTGGAGGCGCGCAACCGGGTCGGCGGCAAGGCCTGGACGGTGCGCGATGGCGATACGGTCGAGATGGTCGGCGAACAGCCGCAGACGGCGCGTTTCTCTGAAGGGCTGTATTTCAACGCGGGGCCTGCGCGGCTGCCCAGTTTTCACCAGGGCGTGCTGGGCTATGCCAAACGCTTTGGCGTACCGCTCGAGGTCGAGGTCAATTCGAGCCGCTCGGCCTATCTGGTCGCAAGGAACGGCAGCAGGCTGCGGATGCGGACCGCAGTCAACGACATGCGCGGGCATGTCGCCGAACTGCTCGCCAAGGCGGTCAACCAGGGCGCGCTCGACCAGGCGTTGAGCTTAGACGAAAAAGCCAAGCTGCTTCCGTTCCTCAAGGCCTATGGCGATCTTGAGGACGGGTATGCGTTCAAGGGCACCACCCGATCAGGTTTCAAAACCGGGCCGGGCGCAGGTATTTCCAGCTTCGAAACCCCATCTGAACCGGTTCCGTTGGCCGATCTGCTCGCCAACGAGCAGCTTGCGATGATGGGCTTCGACGACAATCTCTACATGCAGGCGACGATGTTCCAGCCGGTTGGCGGAATGGACCAGATTCCCTTGGGGATCGAACGAAACCTAAAAAGGCGCGTAGTGCTTGACGCCGAGGTCCGGCAGATTCGCCAGAGCCCGACGGGTGTCGATACCGCGTATATCGATACCAGGTCCGGCAGCGCCCAGACGATTAGCGCGGACTACTGCGTGTGCACGATTCCGTTTCCGGTGCTGGCAAAGATCGACGCCAATTTCTCCAGGCCGGTCGCAGAGGCGATCGCCGGTGTGGTCTATGACGATTCGAATAAGATCGCATTCGATGCACCGCGCTTTTGGGAACAAGATCAGATCTATGGCGGGCTGACCTTTGTCGGCGGTGAGACCAGCCTTATCTGGTACCCTTCGTGGGGGATGCACAGTGAACGCGGCATGATCGTGGGCTGTTACAGTTCGGGCGAGCCGGGAAGGGCGTTTGCCAGGCGTCCGATTGCCGAACAGATCGCGATGGCCCGCGCCGCGATCGAGCGGGTTCACCCCGGCCATGGCGCCGATTGCAGCGCGCCGCTGGCCGTCAACTGGAAAAAGGTGCCGCACAGCCTGGGCCCGTGGCCCAACTGGACACCCGATCGCAGGCCGCGGGAGCATGCTGCGACCGACACCCCCGCGTATCGCCTGCTGTGCCAGCCCGAGGGGCGTATCCTCTTTGCGAGCGCTGCGCTCAGCCAGACGCCGGGATGGCAGGAAGGTGCCTTGCAATCCGCGCATGCCGGCGTGGCAGCGCTTGTCCAGCAGATGGCCGACCGCAATGTCACCGAACGTCGCCGCGCGATGGTCTAGCGATGCCCGGCTGCAATGGTGAACACGCATCCCGCATTGCCCAGCCAGCCAAAAAGCTGTTCACTGCGCCGGGCCCCGCAACTGCAGTTGCCGCCATCGTCGATTTCAACACTGCACCGCGTCATGAAACTTAGAAAGGACAGCTCCTTGATCCACCAAGCTCTCATTTCGGCCGCAGCCCTGATCGCCTGCACCACAGCCGCGCAGGCCCAGTCGATCGTTCGCCACGCCAACCCGGCTCCGGCTATCATCCTCAACGGGGTCACCATTCCGCCTGGCGCCGAGGTGCTGATGCTCAGCGGACAGCTCGCCAGCCCGATCGACCCAACCAAGACAGACGGTATCGAAGCGTATGGCGATACGAAAACCCAGACGATCAGCACCTTCACAAAGATCGAAGCGGCGCTGGCCAAGCAAGGGTATGCGATGTCCGATGTCGTCAAGCTGACCGTGTTTGTCGTCGGAGATCCCAAGCTCGGTGGCAAGATGGACTTTGCCGGCTTCAATGCGGGCTATCGCGAGTTCTTCGGAACCGCCAAAAACCCCAATCTCGTCGCGCGTTCGACTGTTCAGGTAGCGGGGCTCGCGGGTCCCAATTTCCTGATCGAGATCGAAGCGACCGCCGCCAAGGCGCGCTGAGCGATCCTCAGCCCGCTACGCCGGCTCGAAAAGCGGATGTTGGCGTGCAACGGTGCGAAACTGGCCTCTCAGGCGTTTCATGGGTTGCAATCCCGGGCCAACGGGCTAGACACCCCGCTCGATATGGCGCGGACGCGGCATCCTAGTATGCAGCATTCCGAGTGATGGTGAAGTGCCCCGTGCACTGCGCCGGTCCATCGAGCGGCTTATGCCGAGAAGTCCAGGGTCGGGGAGTGGCGCAGCCTGGTAGCGCGTCTGCTTTGGGAGCAGAGGGTCGCAGGTTCGAATCCTGTCTCCCCGACCATCTTCATCAAATTCAACGATTACAGCGCCCTCGGGCGCGCCCGGGCCGGTTAGTGGTAGCGGCGCAGTAGGCCTGCGAGCTTGCCCTGGACCTGCACCTCGTGCGGCGCATAGAATTGCGGTGCGTGCGAGGCGTTGGCGGGGTCGAGCCGGATCCGGCCATTTTCACGGCGCAGGTATTTCAGCGTGGCTTCCTCGCCGCGAACCAGCGCGACGACGATCTCGCCATCACGTGCCGACTCCGTGCGCAGGATGAGCGCATAGTCGCCATCGAGTATCCCCGCCTCGATCATCGAATCACCCGACACTTCAAGCGCGTAATGCTCACCGCTGCCCAGCAGCGCGGCGGGAACGGGGAGGATCTCGGTGCCTTCGAACGCCTCGATCGGTGCGCCTGCGGCGATGCGACCGTGCAGCGGAATTTCCAGCACGTTGTTGTTCGCGGGCTTCGGCGCCGGGACCTGCGCCTTGCGCGCGGTCTCGAGACTGACGACGTTGCTCTTGGCAACCGCAGCGGCGGCCAGTTCCTTGGCGCGCGGCTTGACGCTGGCTTCAGGAAGCTTGAGAATCTCAAGCGCCCGGGCACGGTTGGGCAGGCGGCGGATGAAGCCGCGTTCCTCGAGCGCGCTGACCAGCCGATGCACACCCGATTTGGACTTGAGATCCAGCGCTTCCTTCATTTCCTCGAACGAGGGGGAAATGCCGTCTTGCTCCAGCCGGACCTGGATGAAGCGGATGAGATCGTGTTGTTTGCGGGTCAGCATTCCGAATGTTCCTTTCTGCGCCGGTGGGTCGGCGGTCGAACGAATGCGGAACAATTACGAAACAAACCCGGTCAGGTCAAGGGCTTGTATGTGCGGCATCAGCCAAGCGCAATATAGTCGAGCGGTTCGCCTGCGAGCGTCTCGGGCTGATGCGCGGCGCGGATGACCAGCGCATCGGCGGCTAGCAGTGATGAGAGCGCGCCACTGTCCTGGCTTGAAACGGGTACCAGCCCGGAATCGGTCAACCGCGCGCGCATGAAGTCCTGCCGCGCGCCATTGGCAGAAAATGGAACGCTTGCGGCAGCTTGGCGAATATGCGGCAGAACTTCCTGATATCCCGCGAAAGTTCTGACCAGCGGCAGCAGCAACAGAAGCGCCGTGACATAGGCCGAGACGGGATTGCCCGGCAGGCCCAGCACGATGGCATTGCCCAACCGCCCCACCATCACCGGCTTGCCCGGGCGCATCGCGATCCGCCAGAAGTCAACCGACCCACCGCTCTCGAGCAATGCAGGCTGGATCAGGTCATGATCGCCCACCGATGCACCACCGGTGGTGACGATAATATCGGCGTCGCGATGGTCCGCGAGCGCGGCGGCAATGCCATCGAGCCGGTCGGCGAGCAGCGCGGGCATATTCATATCGACCGGGAGCCGGTGCAGCATGGCCGACAGCATGACGCCATTGCTTGCGGGAATGTGCGCCGGGCTGGGAAGCGGTGTCCCTGGTGCGACCAGTTCATCGCCAGTGCTCAGGATCACCACACGCACCGGTGCGTGCACGCTGAGCGTGCCATGCCCCGCCATCGCGGCAAGTGCGATAACGCGAGCGTCAACGCACGTACCTGCAGGTGCCAGTAAGGCCCCGTCGGCGAAATCATGCCCCGCACGGCGGATATGCGCGCCCGGTGTTGCGGGACCATCTCCAGTCAGGACAACCGTGGTGCCATCGACCCGGATGTCTTCCTGCACGACGATGGTGTCGGCCCCGGCAGGAACGATCGCGCCGGTCGAGATGCGTACGGCGTCCCCCCGTTTGACTGCGCGCCTAAAGGGTCGCCCCGCCGCGCTTTCGCCGATCAGCGTCCAGGGGCCGGGCATGTCGTCAGCGCTCACCGCATAGCCATCCATTGCGGACAGATCAGCGGCGGGCTGGTTGCGGGTGGCCAACAGTGGCTGCGCGAGCACATGGCCGCAAGCCTGTACGAGTGCGATCTCGACCGGGGGCTTAGGCCGCGCGAGCGCAAAAAGACGCGCCTGGGCCTCGTCCAGCGGGATGAGGCCGCCAGACCCGTTCATCCCGCCACCCATTCGCCCGATTTGCCGCCACTCTTGGCGAGCAGCCGCACGGGGCCGATGACCATGCCCTTGTCCATCGCCTTGGCCATGTCGTAGATCGTCAGCAGCGCGATACTGGCAGCGGTCAGCGCTTCCATCTCGATCCCGGTCTTGCCCGAGGTGCGCACCCGTGTTTCGACCCGCACGCCGGTGTCGGTATAATCGAATTCGACCGAAACGCTGCTGATTGGCAGGGGATGGCACAAAGGGATCAGGCTGCTGGTCTGCTTGGCCGCCATGATGCCTGCAATACGCGCGGTGCCCAGCACGTCGCCCTTCTTGATATCGCCCGCGCGGATCGCGGCGATCACTGCTGGCGCCATGCTGATCGCGCCCTCGGCCACCGCCTCTCGGACAGTGTCGGGCTTGGCGGAGACATCGACCATGTGCGCCGCACCGCTGGCATCGAGGTGGGTAAGGTCGGCCATCAGTCGGCTGATCCGGTCAGCAGAAGGCGGGTGGCGCGGGTGATGTCATCCTGTCGCATCAGCGATTCTCCGACCAGGAACGTGCGCACCCCGTGCTGGCTGAGGCGCACGCAATCGTCATGCGTGTCGATGCCGCTTTCCGAGACCGGGATATAGCCTTCGGGGATCAGCTTCACCAGCCGCTCGGTGTTGGCGATGTCGGTATCGAAGCTGCGCAGATCGCGGTTGTTGACCCCGATCAGGGGCGAGCGCAGCTTGAGCGCGCGTTCGAGTTCGGCTTCGTCGTGGACTTCGATCAGCACATCCATGCCGTAGTCGAGCGCGGCGGTTTCAATATCCGCCATCGTCGCATCATCGAGCGCGGCGACGATGATCAGCACCGCATCGGCGCCGAGAGCGCGGCTTTCGGCGACCTGCCAGACATCGACCATGAAGTCCTTGCGCAGGCAGGGCAGGTCGCATGCGGCGCGCGCGGCGAGCAGGTAATCGTCATGTCCCTGGAAATAGGGCACATCGGTGAGCACCGAGAGGCACGCTGCACCGCCTTCCTGATATGCAGCTGCATGCGCCGCCGGATCGAAATCACTGCGGATCAGGCCCTTCGACGGGCTGGCGCGCTTGATCTCGGCGATCAGGCCGAAGCCGTCCAGCGAAGCCTGGACCAACGCCTTGGCAAAGCCGCGCGGCGCGCTGGCGTCGCTGGCGCGTTTCTCCAACTCGGCAAGGCTGGTCAGGCCCTTGCGCCGCTCGACTTCGATTTTCTTGACCGAGCAGATTTCCTCGAGCTTGTTCATGCAGCTGCTTTCGTAAAGTCTATCCAGCAATTGAGCAGGGCGTTGGCCAGCCCCTTGTCAATCGCCTCTGCTGCCTCTTCCGCGCCATCCGCGAGGCTTTCGACTTCGCCCGCGATCAGCAGCGCAGCGGCAGCGTTGAACAGCACCGCATCGCGATAGGCACCGGTTTCGCCCTGGAGCAGGCGGCGCAACGCGGCTGCGTTGAATGCCGCATCGCCGCCGCGAATGGCCTCGATCGGGTGGACAGGCAACCCGGCGTCCGCAGCGGTCCAGCGCTTCATGATCACGCCGTCCGCGCCGATATCGGCAACCTCGTTGCCACCAGCCAGTGACAATTCGTCGAGCCCTTCATCGCCCGAGACGATCAGCGAATGCTCGGTGCCCAGAATGTCGAGCGCCTCGGCATAGACATGGACATAGCCCGGGCGTGCGATGCCGATCAGCTGGCGTTTGACCCGTGCCGGGTTGGCGAGCGGCCCCATCAGGTTGAAGATCGTACGCTTGCCAATCTGCTGGCGGATCGGCTGGATTCGACGCATCGCGGGATGGTGATTGACCGCGAACAGGAAGCAGATGCCAATTTCGGCGAGTGATTGCTCGGCGGTCGCACCAGCGGCGGCCATGTCCATCCCCAAGGCCTCGAGCGTATCGGCGGCGCCTGCCTTGGACGATGCCGCGCGGTTGCCATGCTTGGCGACCGGCACATCGCGCGCGGCGACAACCAGCGAGACTGCGGTCGAGACGTTGAGGCTGTGGTGGCCATCGCCTCCGGTGCCGCAGACGTCGATGGCGTTGCCGGGCGCTGGCACTGCAATCATCCGGTCGCGCAAGGCCTGGGCAGCGGCAGCGATCTCGATTGCGGTCTCGCCACGCTCTGACAGGGCAACAAGGAACTGCGCGATCGCGCCGTCACTGACCGTTCCGTCGAGGATCGCGGCGAAAGCCTGTGCGGCATCGTCGCGGCTCAGCGGATGGGTGGTATCGGGCAGACGGGTCATGCGAGCAACTCCGCGCGCATCGGGCGGACGTCGATCCCTGCCAACTCCATGAAATTGGCGAGCATCCGGTGACCGTGCTGGGTTGCGATGCTTTCGGGGTGGAACTGGACGCCGTGGATCGGCAGGGTCGCGTGGCGAAAGCCCATCACGTGCGGGGTCGTGCTGTCATTCACCGCGACGCGCGCATTAACCTGCAGCTCGGGCGGCAGGCTCGCTTCGGGCACAACCAATGAGTGATACCGCGTCGCCTGGAACGGCGAGGGGAGCCCTGCGAAAACGCCGCTGTCATCGTGCTTCACCGGCGATGTCTTGCCATGCATCAGCCCGCCACGGATGACCTCGCCGCCGAAATGCTGGCCGATCGACTGGTGCCCCAGGCATACACCGAGCAAAGGTTTGCCAGCATCGGCGCAGGCCGCGACCAGATCGAGCGAAATTCCCGCCTCGTTGGGCGTGCACGGTCCCGGCGAGATCAGGAACGCCTGCGCGTTGGTTGCAATCGCCTCGCGCGCGCTCAGCGCATCGTTGCGCTCGACGCGGACCTCTGCCCCGAGTTCCATCAGATAATGAACGAGGTTGTAGGTGAAGCTGTCGTAGTTATCGATGACAAGGATCACTGCCCGTACCCCGTTTCGCTGGCCAGCCGCAGCGCCTCGCGCGCGGCCGCGAACAACGCGCCGGCTTTGGCCTCGCATTCGCGCTGTTCATATTCGGGAACGCTGTCGGCAACGATGCCTGCACCCGCCTGGACGTGCATCGTGCCATCGCGAACGATTGCGGTGCGCAGCACGATGCAGCTGTCGACCGAGCCATCGGGGGCGAAATAGCCGACGCCGCCCGCATAAGCGCCGCGTGTCTCAGGCTCCAATGAGGCGATGATCTCGCATGCGCGTACCTTGGGCGCGCCGCTGACAGTGCCTGCGGGGAAGCCTGCGAACAGCGCGTCGATGGCGTCGCGATCTTCCACCAGTTCGCCGACCACATTGCTGACGATGTGCATCACATGGCTGTACTGCTCGACGGTGAAGCTGTCGGTGACGCGCACCGTTCCGGCCTTGGCCACGCGTCCGACATCGTTGCGCCCCAGATCGAGCAACATCTGGTGCTCGGCGAGCTCCTTGGGGTCGGCGAGCAGGCTGGTGCGGTTCTCGATATCTTCCGCTGGTGTCTTGCCGCGCGGACGGGTTCCCGCGATCGGGCGGATCGTGACCTCGCCATCGCGCACCCGCACCAGAATCTCGGGGCTGGACCCGATCAGCGCGAGGCCGGGCAGATCGAGGAAATAGAGGAACGGCGAGGGGTTCACCCGGCGCAGCGCGCGGTAGAGCTCGATCGGCGGCAGCGTGAACGGCGCGGTGAAGCGCTGCGCGAGCACCACCTGGAACACGTCGCCTGCTTCGATATAGGCCTTGGCCTTGAGTACCATCTCGCCATAGGCACCCGGCGCCAGCACGGGCGAGGGGACAAGCGCCAGCGGATCGGCATCGCCATCGCGCGACGGCGCAGGCAGCGCTGCCTGCAGCGCGCGCTCGGCGGCATCGAGCCGTTCTTCAGCGGCCGCGATCTGGCGTTCGGGATCGATTTCGCCCTCGGCCCAGACCGGAGCGATCAGGAAAAGCTCGTCCTTTAGCCGGTCGAAGATAAGCAGCACCGTGGGCCGAACGAACAGCATGTCGGGTAGCGCAAGCTCGGACTGCGGCGCGCGTGGCAGATGCTCGACCAGGCCGATGGTTTCATAGCCGAAATAGCCGACCAGGAACGCCAGCGCGCGCGGCAGTTCGGCGGGAACATCCATCCGGCAGCGCGCGGCCAAATTGCGCAGCGCCTGCAGCGATCCTTCGGCGCAGGGCGCGAAGTCGGTGCGGTCGATCGCCCAGTTTGCGTTGATCTCGGCGCTCTCGCCCGAGGCGCGGAATACCAGGTCGGGCGCGATGCCGACAAAGCTGTGACGTGCGCGCGTCTCGCCACCCTCGACCGATTCCAGCAGAAAATCGCCGCGCTCGGGTTCGATCAGCTTGAGCGCCGCCGATACCGGAGTTTCGGTATCGGCAATACGCCGCCGCCAGATCAGCGCCGATCGGCCGTCTGCCAGGGCCTTTGCGGCTTGAGCGACATTCTGGCTCGTGGTGCCGGGCATCAATTCTCTCGGGTGCGGCCGGTGAGCTGGTCCTTCACGCGTTTGATCGCCGCCGGATTGCGCTTCACGTTGGTAGCGGACTTCATCGCGGCCATCAGCTGCTGGGCATATTCCTCTGCAACAACCTGGCCCAGCTGGGTGCGGGTGGCGAGCAACAGCTCGGGAACCTTGGTCGCATCGCCGCGGTTGATCTTGGTCAGGTGGACGATGAACCAGCCGCTCCGGTTGGGCCCTTCAAGCACCTTGGTGGTGCCTTCGGCCATGCTGAACAGCAACGCTACCGGCGGCGGCACGCGGCCCTGCTGTTGGGTGATTGTTTGGCGATTGGTGGCGATCTTTTCGATCCCCGGCAGCGGCACCTTGGATTCGCTGACCGCCTTGGCCAGCGCAGCCGATGTCCGCGATGTCTTGGCAATGCTGTCCGCAAGCGCTTTAGCCGCGCTCAGGCCCTGCGCAATTGCCCAGTCGCTTGCGACCCGCTCGCGGATCGAAGCGAGTGGTGGCGGGGCAGCAAGCTTGATCTCCTGAACCTCGAAGACCACAAACTCCGTACCCTGCTGTACCTCGGCCAGCTGCGGCCCGGCATCTTCCTCTAGCGAAAACGCTACCGGCAACATCGCCTGATAGGCACCAATCGCCGCGAAATCGGGATTGGTAGGTGATTGGCCGTTGGCGAGCAGTTCGGGGCTGGTTTCAAGCGTCAGATTTTCGTCCTTGGCGATATCGGCCAGCGAAGCACCATCGGCGATGCGGTCTTCCAGATCGGCGGTAAAGTCCGACACCGTTTGACGCAGCTTTTCCTGCGCGAGCTCATTTTCCAGCGCGGGCCGGACCTGGGCGAGGCTGCGCGCGGCAATTGCCGTAACGCTGTCGACACGGACCACGTGCCATCCCAATGCGGATCGGGCAGGGGCCGCGACCTTGCCTGCCGCTGTGCTGAACACCGCGTTGGCCACTGCAGGTGATGTCACCCGAGTAACCTCAGCCTTTGATTGGAGGCCCAGTTCAACCGGTTCAAGCCCGGCCTCTCTTGCGGCTGCGGCCATGCTGGTCCCGCCGTTGATCTTTGCGGCAATCGCCTTTGCGGCAGCCTCGGTAGGAACGATCAGTTGTTCCAGGTCGCGCTTTTCGGTGGCGGCGAACTCCGCCGACCGCTGCTTGTAGAGCGCGGCGATCTCGGCATCGCTGATCTTCACCTGATCGCGAAAGCGGTCGGTCATGAAGGTCGCAAACCGCAGCACCCTGCGCTCGGGAATGCGGTAGCGCGAGGAATTGCGGGTAAAGAAGGTCTGAAGCTGCTCGGCGGTGGGTGCGGTGCGGGGCGCGAACGCCCCCGACGGCACGAACGCGATTTCGCCCTCGCGGCCTTCGATCACCAGACCGGCATAAGGCAGCGCCATCTGCTCGGACATCTTGGCACCAAAGGTTGCCGGAACCACCAGCTGGTCGGTCATCAGACCGCGCTCGATATCGGCGCGGACACGCGCTTCGGTGAGGCCCTGCTGGGCGAGCGCATTGCGGAACAGCGTCTCGTCGAAGCGGCCATCGGCGCCCTTGAAGGCCTGAATTCCGGAAATCTCGCTATCGACCAATCGCTTGCTCGCACCCAGGCCGATGCTGTCGCCAAACGCCGACGCAGCGTAGCTGCCGATCATCTGCTCGAGGATGCCGTCGATCCCGCCCTGTTCATCGAACGCGGTCATGTCGAGTTGCGGATTGTCCTGGCGATACTGGTTGAAGGCATTGCTGACAGTCGCAGAGAACTCGGCCGTCCCGATCCCATCGCCGTCGATTTCGGCGACGCTCTCGCTGCTCACTCCGCCAAAGGTTGCGCCGCCGGTCACATCGGAGGCGGCAAAAGCGACCGCAATCAGCGCCAGAAAGATAAAGCTGATCGCAAGGCCGATCTTGGACTGGAAGAACGAACGAAAGAAGCTGATCATCGAAGGGCCTGCAATGTGAGGCGGGGCCGGAAAGGGGCCTGCCCTGTTAAGACGCGGGGTGAAAATGCGCGCGAGCTTTAGGGGGCTTTGGCGCGGGCATCAACCCTCCCGCGAGCATGCCGTGACCGCCACTGGTCAAGCCGGGTACGATTTGCTAGCCGCCAGTCGTAATTGCAAAACGCACATCAAGGGACAGACCAGCGTGAGCCAGCATAAATCCTATATCGTCGGCAACTGGAAGATGAATGGCTATCAGGCCGACATATCAAAATTACAGGCGATTGCCGATGGCTCCGGAAGCGATGCGGGGGTCGAAGTAGCGATCTGCCCGCCCGCAACGCTGATCGCGGCGTTTGCGCAACGCGCCGGCGGGGTTCGCATCGGGGCGCAGGATTGCCACGCCAAGTCATCGGGCGCGCACACCGGGTGCCTGTCTGCAGCGATGCTCAAGGAAGCAGGTGCGACCTTCTCGATAGTGGGTCATTCCGAACGCCGCGCCGATCAGGGCGAGGGCGACGCCGATGTGGCCGCCAAGGCGCAGGCGCTGCACGAGGCAGGGCTTGGCGCAATCGTGTGTGTCGGTGAAACCCTGGAACAGCGTGATTCCGGCGATGCGATCGCCATGGTCACCGCCCAGCTTGCCGCATCCTTGCCTGGCGCGGCATCGGCGGATTGGTTGTCGGTGGCGTATGAGCCGGTCTGGGCGATTGGCACCGGCCGTGTGCCGCGATCTGAAGATATCGCTGCGATGCATGCCGCGCTTCGGGCAACCCTGACCGACAGGCTGGGCGCTGCAGGCGCTGGCGTACGCATTTTGTACGGCGGATCGGTCAACCCGGGCAACGCGGCCGAAATCCTGGCGATCCCGGATGTTGGCGGTGCGCTGGTCGGCGGTGCCAGTCTGAAGTCGGAGACCTTCCTCCCGATCATCCAGGCCGCCCCGCGGTGACACGTGGTGCGCGGCTGGTTGCGCTGGCGCTATTCACTCGCCCCTGCCAGCTAGTTGCGCTGGCGCGATCCACTCGCCCCTGCCAGCTAGTTGCGCTGGCGCTATCCACTCGCTATGTGCGCGCCAACACTTTTCCTTTTGTCTGGGTCTGACCGTTCATGTCGTCGATATTCCTGTTCATCACCATCGTGCAGACGCTGATTGCTGCTGCCATGGTGGGTGTCATCCTGATGCAGCGTTCCGAAGGCGGCGCGCTGGGCGTGGGCGGAAGCCCCAATGGCCTGATGTCGGCGCGCGGCGCGGGCGATCTGCTGACCCGGATGACTGCAGTGCTGGCGACTTTGTTTGTAGTGCTCAGCATCGTCCTGGCCGTAATGGCAGCCAATATCCACTCGACCGGCGACATCGATACCTCGTTGCAGCGCGGCGCTGCGGCTCCGCTCACCGATCCGCTGGCAGCGCCTGCGACTCCTGGCATGCCCGGTAGCGGTGATCCGCTGTCGGCTGCCGGTGCGCAGAACACCGCTCCGGCCGATGCTGCTCCTGCTCAGAGCGCCCCGATGCAGACCGCTCCGGCACCCGCTGCGCCTGCAGGCGAGGCCCCCGCCAACTGATCTGCCCGCCGCATTTGGGCGGTATGTGCACAGTTTTTTGTTTTCCTTACGGATTCGCGCGCTTGTCAGCCCTGCGCGCGACCGAGTAACGGGTTGTTCCCATGGCGCGTTTCATTTTCATCACCGGCGGCGTGGTTTCATCGCTTGGCAAGGGCCTCATGGCCGCCAGCCTTGGCGCATTGCTCCAGGCACGCGGCTATCGCGTCCGCATCCGTAAGTTCGATCCGTATCTCAACGTCGATCCGGGCACGATGTCGCCCTATCAGCACGGCGAAGTCTATGTAACTGATGACGGCGCCGAAACCGATCTCGATCTTGGCCATTACGAGCGCTTCACCGGCGTTTCTGCACGCCAGTCGGACAACGTGACGTCGGGCCGCATCTATCAGACTATCATCCAGCGCGAGCGCCGCGGCGATTATCTGGGTGCGACCGTTCAGGTCATCCCGCACGTCACCGATGCGATCAAGGAATTCGCCCAGGCCGAAACCGAAGACCTCGATTTCGTCCTGTGCGAGATTGGCGGAACCGTCGGCGATATCGAAAGCCTGCCGTTCATCGAGGCCATCCGCCAGTTGCGCAACGATATCGGGCGTGAAAACACCGTCTTCGTCCATGTGACTCTTGTGCCGTATATCGCTGCTGCCGGCGAGCTGAAGACCAAGCCCACCCAGCACAGCGTGCGCGAACTGACCTCGCTGGGCATCCAGCCCGACATCCTGCTGTGCCGCTGCGAAAAGCCGCTGCCCGATTCGGATCGGGCGAAGATCGCGTTGTTCTGCAACGTCCGCAAGGAAGCCGTGATCCCCGCGCTCGATGCCAAGAGCATTTATGCGGTGCCCACCCAATATCACGCCGAAGGCCTCGACAACGAGGTACTGCGCGCCTTTGGCATCCACGATTCGCCCGAGCCTGACCTGTCGCGCTGGACCGACATTATGGAACGGCACGAACACCCCGAAGGCGAAGTCACCATCGGTGTGGTTGGCAAATATGTCGGCCTGCAGGATGCCTACAAGTCGCTGCACGAAGCCCTGGTCCATGGCGGCCTTGCCAACCGGGTCAAGGTTCACGTCAAATGGCTCGACGCCGAGCTGTTCGAGAAGCTACCCGATGACGAGCTTGCCGCGTTGCTCGAGCCAATGCACGGTATTCTGGTTCCCGGCGGTTTTGGCGAGCGAGGCAGCGAGGGCAAGATTTCCTCGGTCCGCTTCGCACGCGAACGCGATGTACCTTTCTTCGGGATTTGTTTGGGCATGCAGATGGCGTGCATCGAGGCGGCCCGGAACACATCGGGGATCATGTCGGCCTCGACCACCGAGTTCGGTGCGACCAACGAGCCGATCGTCGGCTTGATCACCGAATGGATGGGCGAAACCGGCCTGCAAAAGCGCAGCGCCGAAGGCGACCTGGGCGGTACCATGCGCCTCGGCGCATTTCCCGCCAAGCTCTCGGGCAACAGCCGGGTGCGCGGGATCTATGGCAGCGATACGATCAGCGAGCGCCACCGGCATCGCTATGAGGTCAACACCGCATACCATGACCGGCTCGAACAGGGCGGCCTGGTGTTCTCTGGTATGTCGCCCGATGGCGTGCTTCCCGAAATCGTCGAGCGACCTGATCACAGCTGGTTTGTCGGGGTACAGTATCACCCCGAACTCAAGAGCAAGCCGTTCGATCCGCACCCGCTGTTCGCAAGCTTCATCGAGGCAGCTGTCGCGCAGAGCCGCCTGGTTTGAGTCGGTGCGCGTAGCTGGCCCAGAGCCAGCACGCCCCCTTTTTAGTGACGCAGGTTAAATGCGGCGAAGATCGGCCGCAAAACACCGCGTGATGCGCCAATTTACCACACCGCATAACGACTTTTTTACGCTATTTGACATTGTTGTGCGGTGGCGCACAGCGGCGTAATGGGTTTCGTGGGAAGAAACATCTGTCGGCAGCGACGGGGCGGTTGAAGCAAAGTTGCTCGATCGGATCGACTGCTGACAGAAAGGAAGGGGAAGATCCGATCATGCACGCCAATGAGCTTGCCGCACTTCTGGCTAGCCACAGCCTGTTTGCCGATTGCGAAACCGATGAGCTTTCCGACATCATCCTGCGGGGTCACTTTGTGCGCTTTCGCAAAGGCCAGGAAATCATGGGCCAGGGTGATGATGGCGATAACCTGCTGATCATCCTGACCGGATTTGCCCGTGTCAGCATGGTTGCCAGCAACGGCCACGAGATTGTGCTCGATTATGCCGAGCCCGGTTATGTGATCGGTGAAATCGCATTTTTGGATGGCGGATCGCGAACGGCCTCGATCGAGGCGCTGACCGAGCTGACGGCATTGTCGCTCTCGCGTCCCGCGTTCGAGGAGATCGCCGAACGGCATGTGGCTTTGCCGCGGCGGATGCTGCGGGTGATGGCCAAAAGGCTGCGGCAGGCCAACGATGTCATTGAGGCGGACCGGGCGTTCACATCCGGACCCCGGCTGGCGCGCTATTTGTTGCGCCTGATGGTTTCGGGGGCAAACGAGGGCAAGCTCAAGTTGGACCTGAGCCAGAGCGAGCTTGGTACCTTCGCGGGATTGTCACGCGAACAGATTAATAGACAGCTCTCTGCTTGGTCCGACGCCGGGTTGATCGAGCTGGAACAGGGCAGGGTCAAGATCATCGACCGTGATACGCTGCTGGAGATTTCCGAAGCAGCGTGACGGGATATGGTGACGCACAAGTTTCGAGTTTTCCGGGGCTGGGCAAGGTTCATGCGACCCTACCGAACCTGGCCCCGGAGAAAACCCCGCGCCCTGAGTGGCGCGGGGTCACGAGTTTCACATTTTTTCCGGGGAAGGGTGCGGTAAATGCGACCCGGCCAATCCCTCTCCTGGAGAAAGCAGCGTCCTGAGCGGGCGCGGAGGGCGGGCCTGCAAAGGCTCGCCCTCTTCTGTTTGGTGGCCTTTGCTGTTTCCCCTACCGCTTGCAGGAGGGGAGAAAGATGCGCTTAACGCAAAAAGGGTGGGCCGTTGCCGACCCACCCCGTTGCAGTTTTACCCACAGTGAAACGAGCCAGTGTCAGGCCGCCTTCACATCACCTTCCTCAGAGGCTTTGCCCTCGACCACCGACAGCTTTGGGGCGCCGCTGATAGTAATCTTCTTGGGCTTCATCGCCTCGGGCACTTCGCGGACCAGATCGATGGTCAAAAGGCCATCTTCGAGCCCAGCGTCGCTGACCCGGACGAAGTCGGCCAGTTCGAACCGGCGTTCGAAGTTCCGGTTGGCGATGCCCATGTGGAGGAAGTTGCCGCGCGATTCGGTTTCGGCAGGCTTGCGGCCCGACACCACCAGCAGGTTTTGCTGCGCGGTGATGTCGATCTCTTCAGCCTTGAAACCGGCGACCGCAATGGTGACGCGGTAGGCGTCGTCGCTGTTGCGCTCGATGTTGAACGGCGGGTAATTATCGCCCTGTGCAGCCCGTGCCTGATTTTCCAGCAAGTCGAACAGCCGGTCAAAGCCAACAGTGGTGCGGCGATAAGGGGTAAAGTCAAAACGGTTCATCTTCAAAATCCTTTATATAAGCGATTTCATAGGTTTGAAGCCCACAGACGTGGCGCCTCGGTAGCGGTGAACCACCCCTAAGGCGTGGCTCACATCGGAAATTTAGGATTGCACAAACCGGTTTCAAGATGGATTTTTTGATGATGCGGGGTCGAATTTGCATCTGCGCGAGACGAAAAAAGAGCGTCCGGCCCCCAAGACCCGGACGCTCTTTATCAAGTCCCTCTGTCGCGCGCAGATGGCGATTGACCATGCTCGCAACGTCTGGGACCCTGGTCACCGCCGCTTTCCCCAAAACGACGGAAACTATCCCCGAACCCATGGCCGTAGCCGCTTGATCCGCGTTGTCATGATTCCGTAATGCGTTCCCTTAAGCTAGGATTATTAGCGGGTTCCCGTCATTTTTGGTTTATTCTGTGATCTATCTGCAACAGGTGTGCGGATGATGCGCCATTGTCAGCGAACCGGCGGCTGGCTAGAGCGTAAGCCTTGGTGCCTTTTCACCGCAAAGGCATCTTCCAGCCATCCGAAAGGTCCGGTCCACGTTTATGCTGTCCACTTTTGAATGGACGATCGCCAAACGCTATCTGCTGCCCGGGCGGGGCGAGGCGTTTATCTTCCTCGTTGCCGGCATCAGCCTGATCGCAGTGATGCTCGGCGTCGCTGCCCTCGTGATCGTGATGAGCGTGATGAATGGCTTTCGCGCTGAACTGCTCGACAAGATCGTCGGCCTCAATGGCCATGCGGTGGTGCAGGGCTATGGTGGGAGGCTTAAGAACTGGCAGGAAATCCTGGCTGAAACACGCAAGATGGACGGCGTCGTTGCAGCCTCGCCGCTGATCGAACAGCCGCTGCTGGTCAATTACGAGGGCCGGGTGGAGGCGATATTGGTGCGCGGGACCGATGCCCCCGACATTGCCGACCTCCAGAGCAAGACCGTACTGGGATCGATCACCGCGCTGAAGGCTGGTGCATCGAAGGTCGCGATCGGCTCGCGCCTTGCGCAGAATCTGGGCGTGCGGATCGGGGACAGCATCACGATCATCAACCCTACCGGTCGTTCGACGCCATTTGGTACGGTGCCGCGCGAAATCCTGTATGAGGTTGCCGCGATCGTCGAGATCGGAATCTACGATTACGACAAGGCCTTTGTCATCATGCCGATCCGCGACGCTCAGCTTTTGCTGCTGCTGGGTGATCAGGTTGGGATGATCGAGATCACCACCCGCGATGCCGACCGGGTGAGTGACATTCTCGCGCCGCTGGCAGAGCGGTTGCGCGGCCAGGCCCAGATAGCGGACTGGCGCACGATCAACGCATCGTTGTTCGAGGCGCTGGCAGTCGAACGGGTGGCAATGTTCATCGTGCTGTCGATCATCATCCTGGTGGCCGTGTTCAACATCTTGTCGTCGCTGATCATGCTGGTGCGCGCCAAGACCCGCGACATCGCGATCCTGCGCACGATGGGGGCCAGCCGAAAGTCTTTGCTCAAGATCTTCATCACCGTGGGGCTGATCATCGGGTCGCTGGGCACCTTGGCCGGGCTTGGGCTGGGCTTTGTGTTCCTGTATTTTCGCCAGAACATCGTCCTGTTCGTGCAGATGGTGACAGGGCAGGAACTGTGGGATCCATCGATCCGCTTCCTGACCGAGCTGCCCAGCCGTACCGATCCCTATGAGGTGCTCGGTATCACCGCGATGGCGATGATCTTCAGCTTCCTCGCCACGCTCTATCCGGCGCTCAAGGCGTCGAGTACCGATCCTGTGCAGGTGCTGCGTTATGAGTGAGGCCGTCATCCATCTTGCCGACGTCCGCCGCAGCTTTGCGCAGGGCGGGGTCACCATTGATGTGCTCAAGGGGATCAATCTGGCGGTTCAGCCCGGAGAGATCGTTGGGCTGCTCGGACCGTCGGGCTCTGGCAAATCGACGCTGCTGCAGGCGGTGGGCTTGCTCGAGGGCGGGTTCACCGGCTCGATACGCATCGCCAGCGAGGAAGCCGCCAACCTTTCGAGCAACGGCCGCACGTTGCTGCGCAAGACGGCCCTGGGGTTCATCTACCAGTTTCACCACCTGCTTCCCGATTTCACCGCGCGCGAGAATGTCGTGCTGCCCCAGCTGATCATGGGCAAGACCCGTGATGAGGCTGCAGAGCGTGCTGACCAGCTGCTTTCGCGGCTGGGTCTTGGCCAGCGGCTCGACCACCGGCCCAGCCAATTGTCTGGCGGGGAACAGCAACGGGTTGCCGTCGCCCGGGCACTGGCCAACCGTCCAAAGGTCGTTCTGGCCGACGAACCGACCGGAAATCTGGACGAGGCGACCGCCGACATAGTGTTCGCAGAGTTCCTCCATCTTGTAAGGGAGGAAGGCAGCGCGGCATTGGTGGCCACCCATAACGAAAGACTGGCCACGCGCATGGACCGGGTTGTCCGCCTGCACGATGGAAGGATCGCATGACCGTTTTTGATTTCAACATGCCGTTGCCCGATGGCAGCAGCAAACCCCTCACCGATTATGAAGGCAAGGTGCTCCTGATCGTCAACACCGCGTCGAAATGCGGTTTTACCCCGCAATATGAAGGGCTTGAGGCGCTGCACCGCGAATTGGGCGACCGCGGGTTCGAGGTGCTGGGCTATCCCTGCAATCAGTTTGGTGCGCAGGAACCGGGCGATGCCGAGGAAATCAAGAACTTCTGCTCGCTGACCTATGACGTCACCTTTCCGCTGTCGAAGAAGATCGCGGTCAATGGCGAAGAGGCCGATCCGTTGTGGAAATACCTCAAGAGCCAGCAGGCCGGCCTGATGGGCAGCCGGACGATCAAATGGAACTTCACCAAGTTCCTGGTCGATCGCAAGGGCAATGTGGTGGCGCGCTATGGATCGATGATCAAGCCCGAGCAATTGAAGGCGGATATCGAAAAGTTGCTGTAACGGGTTAACGATAGCGGCCGAATGGCAAAGTGTCGTGTTCCGGCGAAAGCCGGAATCCAGAGCGTCGTGGTGCAATCTGGCTCCTGGACTCCGGCTTTCGCCGGAGAACGGCTAGGGTAAATCGCGCGAATCACCGCACTAGCAGGACAGTTCCCCTATGATCGAAGCCATCAGCACCTGGGCGAATGAACTTGGGGCGCAGTATGGCGTCAACCCGTGGATCTTCGCCTCGATCTATGTCGGCGCGATCCCGCTGTTCCTCGCCAGTATTGCCTGGCTGGTGCGCAACGCGCGCGCTGGCAAACCGACGCTGCTGCCGGTGATGTGTGCAGGCGCGTGCTTCGTCTCCGCCTATGTCTATCTGGCGATCGTCGGCAAGGATATCCCGCTTTGGGTGTGGTTCTTCCTCGGCGCGCTGATCTTCTACGGTATCTGGTCGACGGTGCGCGATGTCCGGCGCAAGATTGCCGCGCAGGATTTATCCACCGGCGAGTGATCCCGCTTTCCAGAATCGCGGCAAAGGCGATAGCAATTCCCCATGGCCTATGAACCCTTCGTCCCGCTTCGCGTGTTCTCGGCATACACCATGCTCGAAGGCGCGATTGAGCCCAAGGCGATTGCAAAGACCGCACACGCGCGCGGATTTCCGGCGATCGCGCTAGCCGATCGCAACGGCCTGTACGCCGGGATGCCCTTTGCCGAAGGGTGCTTCGAAGGTGGAATCCAGCCGGTCATCGGCACGCTGCTGTGCGTCGCCCGTCCCGATGTCGGAGGACCGGTGCCGGTGCTCGACTGGATCGCGCTGTATGCGCAGAACGCCGCCGGCTATGACAATCTGTGTGATCTGGTGTCGCACGCACATCTCGATCGCCCGCTTGAGCTTCCCGCCCACGTCCCGTTCGAGCGTCTCGAAGGCCGCACCGAGGGCGTGATTGCACTGACCGCAGGCGGCGAGGGTGCGCTTACGCGGTTGCTCGCCGCCGGACAGTCTGACGCTGCAGAGGCGTATTGCGACCGGCTGCAGGCCTTGTTTGGCGACCGGCTGTATATCGAACTGTGCCGCCGGGGTGAGGAGGCCGAGACCCTGGCCGAGACCGCTCTGCTGGATCTGGCCTATGCACGCAACCTGCCGATCGTCGCCACCAACCCCGCATGCTATTCTGACCCCGGCTTCCACGCCGCGCATGATGCAATGCTCTGCATTGCGCGCGGCGAATATGTCGGCGCGGCCAACCGCGAACGCAGCTCGCCCGAGGCCTGGATCAAGTCCGCGCCAATGATGCGCGAATTGTTCAGCGATCTACCTGAGGCTTTGGTCAACACGATGGTCGTGGCGCAACGCTGCGCCTTCGCGCCGCCCAAGCGCAAGCCGATCCTGCCCAGCCTGGCAGGCGACCTCGAGGGCGAGGCCGCACAGTTGCGCGCGGATGCGTTCGCAGGGCTCGAGATGCGGCTGTCGACGTACACCGACCAGAGCGAGGAAGAGCGCAAGGCGTATTTCGAGCGGCTCGAGTTCGAGGTCAACGTCATCGTCGGAATGGGCTTTCCCGGCTATTTCCTGATCGTTGCCGATTTCATCAAATGGGCCAAGGATCACAACATTCCGGTGGGGCCGGGGCGTGGTTCGGGCGCAGGCTCGGTTGTCGCCTGGGCGCTGACGATCACCGACCTTGATCCGATCAAGCTGGGGCTGCTGTTCGAGCGTTTCCTCAACCCCGAACGCGTCTCGATGCCCGACTTCGATATCGACTTCTGCGAAACGCGGCGCGGCGAGGTGATCCGCTACGTTCAGGCGAAATACGGCCGCGATCATGTCGCGCAGATCATCACCTTCGGGAAGTTGAAGGCACGCGCGGTGCTGCGCGATACCGGCCGTGTGCTGCAGATGGGCTATGGCCGCATCGATGGCCTGTGCAAGCTGGTCCCCAACCACCCCACCGACCCGTGGAAGCTCGACCGCGCGCTCGCCGGCGTCGAGGAACTCCGGCACCAGTATCGCGACGATGCCGAGGTCAAGCGGCTGTTCGATCTGGCGATGCAGCTCGAAGGCCTGCCGCGGCACAGCTCCACCCATGCTGCCGGCGTCGTCATCGGCGACCGTCCGCTGGCGCAATTGGTGCCTTTGTACCGCGATCCGCGTTCGGACATGCCGGTGACCCAGTTCGACATGAAATATGTCGAGACCGCGGGGCTGGTGAAGTTCGACTTTCTGGGATTGAAGACGCTGTCGGTGCTGCACAAGGCGACCGAGATGCTCTGCCGTCGCGGCATCACGGTCGATCTGAGCACATTACCCTGGGATGATGCTGGCGTTTACGAGCTGCTCAAGCGCGGCGACACCGTCGGCGTGTTCCAGCTCGAATCCGAAGGTATGCGCCGCACGCTGGCGCAGGTGAAGCCGACCGCATTCGGCGACATCATCGCGCTGGTCTCGCTCTACCGCCCTGGCCCGATGGACAACATTCCAAGCTTCGGCGCGCGCAAGAATGGCCGCGAGACGATCACCTATCCGCACCCCTTGCTTGAGGATATCCTCAAGGAAACCTACGGCATCATCGTCTATCAGGAACAGGTGATGCAGGCAGCCCAGGTGCTCGCAGGCTATTCGCTCGGCGATGCCGACCTTTTGCGCCGCGCGATGGGCAAAAAGATCAAGGCCGAGATGGACCAGCAGCGCGGCCGCTTCGTCGAAGGCGCTGGCCGCAACAACATTGATACCAAGAAGGCCAACGAACTGTTCGACTTGATCGACAAGTTCGCCGGCTATGGCTTCAACAAGAGCCACGCTGCGGCCTATGCGCTGCTTGCGTATCAGACCGCGTGGGTGAAGGCGCATTATCCGCACGAGTTCTACGCAGCGTCGATGTGCTTCGACATGCACCAGAGCGAGAAGCTCAACATTTTCGTCGACGATATGCGCCGGATGGGTGTGGTGTGCCTGCCGCCATGCATCAACGCCAGCGAAGCTGAGTTCTCGGTCGAGGAGACGGCAGATGGCCTTGCGGTACGTTATGCGCTGGCAGGCCTCAAGAACGTCGGCGAGAAGGCGATGGAGGCGGTGGTCGCCTCGCGCGTTGCCGGCGGCGCGTTCGCCTCGCTGGGCGAGTTCGCCGACCGGGTCGATGCCGGCCTCGTCAACAAGCGTCAGATCGAGAGCCTGGCTGCAGCAGGCGCCTTTGACGGCTTCGAGATCGAGCGCTCGGCGGTGCATGGGGGCGCGGACATGGTGTTGGCGGTGGCGGCCGACGCGCATCGTCAGCGGACCAGCGGGCAGGGCGGCCTGTTTGGCGATGTCCAGCAGCCCGGCCAGTCGCTGCGGCTGCCCGCATCCAAGCCCTGGGCGATGGGCGAACGGATGACCCGCGAGCGCGACGCGTTCGGCTTCTTCTTCTCCGCGCACCCGGTCACCGAATTTGCCGCAACCGCGCGGTCGCAGGGGGCGCGCCCCTATCAGCAGGTGCTCGAAACGATGGATGTCCGCGTCGGCGACCGCAAGACCGCCAAGATCGCGGCGCTGGTCGAAGGCTGCAACCGACGCCAGAGCAAGCGCGGCAACGCCTTTGTGATGGTCGACCTGTCGGACGAAAGCGGCCAGTTCTCGGCCAGTTCGTTCGATGACGATATCGTCGCGGCCATGCCCGAATGGGCGAGCCAGTCGGCCTGCCTTCTGATCGAGCTCGAGTTCGACCGGTCGAGCGAGGACCAAGCGCCCCGCGCAACGATCCGCCGGGCAAGGCCGCTCGACGAGATCAAGGTCACGCTGCGCCACCGTGCCAAGATTGACATCCTTCGCCCCGAGGCGCTGACCCAGCTGTCGCAGCTGGTCGGCGATCCGGGCAGCGGGCAGGACGAGCTGCACGCCCGGCTGATCATGGGGCAGGGCAGGGTGATGCCGGTGAAGCTGGGCAACCGCTTCCGGCTCGACGCCGAAACCATCGACGCGTTGCGCGCGCTTGACGGCATCATGCTGCGCGATGTCGAGTCCTTTGCCGCCCCGCGCCCCGATCTGCGCTTGGTGAGTTGACTTAAGCGCCGCTTCGGGCTTTCTGATCCAACAGAATTGCGCCCCGCAACGGGGGCCTTGGGTCAGGAGAGACAGATGATTATCGGCGGAATGCAGGATTATGAACTTCGCGTCATGCGGTTGCTCGATCATGCCGAGCGCGAAAGCGGCAGCCGTGAGATCGTCAGCCACTGGGCCGATGGTAGCCAGACCCGCACCCATTGGGCCGGCATCGCCCGCGATGCGCGGCGGCTCGCCAGCGCGTTGGAAGCCCTGGGGGTCAAGCCCGGTGACCGCGTTGCCACGCTGGCGATGAACCACAGCCGCCACCTGGTCGCCTGGTATGGCACGATCGGCATGGGCGGGGTGATCCACACCATCAACCCGCGGCTGTTCGAAGAGCAGCTCGAGTACATCGCCAACCACGCCGAAGACAAAGTGCTGTGCTATGACGCAGCGTTCCAGCCGATCATCGACAAGATGAAGGACCGCTGGAGCACAATCGAGCATTATATCTGCTTCGATCCGCCCGCAGGTTCTGCCGCGACCAGCTTTGAAGCGCTGCTCGAGTCCGGCGATGCCGACTATCGCTGGCACGAGGGCCCTGAACGCGATCCGTGCATGCTGTGCTACACCTCGGGCACCACCGGCAACCCCAAGGGCGTGCTGTACGAGCACCGCTCGACGGTGATTCACGCGCTCGCAGAGATGCAGCCTGCGGTGTTCAGCCTGTCACCGCAATCGGTGGCGCTGCCCGTCGTGCCGATGTTCCACGCCGCAGCCTGGGGCCTGCCGTTCGCGGGGGCCGCTGCCGGAATCAAGTTCGTGTTCTCGGCGGTCAACGATCCTGCGGTGCTGTGCGATCTGATGAATGAGGAGAAGGTCACGCACTCGGCGGGCGTTCCCACGGTGTGGCTGGCGATGTTCCAGCATATCGACAGCACCGGCAAGAAGCCCGAATATCTGCAGGTGGTCACCATCGGTGGCTCTGCCGCGCCGCGCGCGATGTGCGAGCGGATCATGAAGATGGGGGCGCGGATGAACCATGCCTGGGGCATGACCGAAACCTCGCCGATCGGCACGATGGGCGCGCCCTCGCCCGACTGGGACGATCTGAGCTTCGATGAGCAGCTCGATCTGGTCACCAAACAGGGCCGGGTGCCGTTCGGCGTGGAACTTCGGATTGTCGGCGAGGATGGCAGCGAGCTGCCCCGCGATGGCAAGACCAGTGGACGGCTGCAGATCAAGGGCCCGTGGATCATCAAGCGCTACTTCAAGGCGGAAGCCGACGCGCTGACCGAGGATGGCTGGTTCGACACGGGCGATGTTTCGGTGATCCACCCCGATGGCGTCATGCAGATCACCGACCGCGCCAAGGATGTGATCAAATCGGGCGGCGAATGGATCAGCTCGGTCGATCTGGAGAATGCGGCTGTCGGCATGCCCGAAGTCGCCGAGGCCGCCGCAATCGGCATGCCGCACCCCAAATGGGATGAGCGCCCGCTGCTGCTGGTCGTTGCCAAGCCGGGCACCAACCCCAGCAAGCAGGCGATCCAGGACTATCTGGCACAGCACGTCGCCAAATGGTGGCTGCCCGACGACATCGTGTTCGTCGACCAGCTGCCGCACACCGCGACCGGCAAGCTGCTCAAGACCGCACTGCGCGACCAGTTCAAGGATTACGTGCTGCCGACGGTGTGAGTCGAGACAGGTTGCAGGCTTTACCGCCTCTCCCTCGATGGGAGAGGCTGCGAGACTTGGCAGCTTGCTGCCTTAGTCGCAGCGGTGAGGGTGATGGTGCGGGTGGGAGCGGGTGGTGCGTTGTTACACCCTCAGCATAATCCGGAGAGATCACCCCCACCCAACCCTCCCCCATCAAGGGGGAGGGCTTTCGAGGCATTTTTTGCAGGCAGGCGGGGAAAGGGTTGAACCTACCCCCGCTCAGCCTCAACCCGTCGAAGACCCGGCTATTCGGCTCGCGGCGGTTTCCCCAACACGCCTGCGAGCGAAGCTGTCGCGCTGCCGCGTTTTGCGGGCTTGGGTTGGTCGGGCGAGGGGGCCCAGCCGCTGAGATACACGATCTCGAACCGCTCTGCCGTCTTGCCGTCAGCGTCAGCAGCTTCGGCGAAGCTCTGCAGCGCCGCGATCAGCCCGGTCCTGCCGACCGGCGGCGCGCCTGATACCAGCACATTGGTCCAGCCATGGCAGCGCAGATCGCGCACCAGGCCCGTCAGCGCAGAGTAACGCACGCTCAGCGTGTCGCTGTCCGCCACCGGCATCGCAAAACGCGCGCGTTGCAACAAGTCGCCGGCTGCGCGAACATCGATCTGCGGGTGGATGTGCGCTGCGACCCCGCGCCCGGTCGCCTCGTCCGCCGCGAGCATCGCCGCCTTGAGCTTTGGAAGCGATCCCGCGCCGATCAAAGCCGCCATCATCAGCCCATCGGGGCGCAGGCTGCGGTTGATCTGGATCAGCGCGCCAGGCAGATCGTTGACGCTGTCGAGTGTGCCCAGCGCGATCACCAGATCGAACGAGGCGGGCGCGAAAGGGAGCGCGTCCTCCTCGCAAACCCGGTCCGCGCCAACCGGCCCCGCGTGGGTCACTGCCACCCCGCGTGCCGCCAGCGCTGCCATCAGTATATCCGGCGCATGGCCGATCACCAGCGCGTCGGCAAAATTGCGGTTGACCCAGCCCAGCCGCTCGATGATCTCCTCGGCCATATGCTCGGCCAGGAACGCGCCGCCATGCTGCGCCGCCATGCGGACGCCTCGCGCCATCGCCAGGCGCCGTCGGGGGAATGAAAACAGCATGCGCGGTGCGGAATCGTCGGTCATCGCGGCCTTGTGCCGGGGCATTGCCTGCGCGACAAGTGGGCATGGAGCTTGCCGCTTTCCTCAAACCCCTGGTTGATCTGGTGCTGCCACCGCGCTGTCCGGGGTGCGGGGTGCTGGTACAGGACGATCTGCAGTTCTGCGGCGCGTGCTGGAACACGCTGCGCTTCATCAGCGATCCGGCCTGCGCATCGTGCGGCAAGCCTTTTGCGCAGGGCCGCGATGCCGATCTGGTCTGTGCCGAATGTATTGCCAGGCCACCGCTGCACGATGGCATCAAGGCGGTGGTGCTCTATGACGATCTGTCGCGTTCGATTGTGCTGCGGCTCAAGCATGGCGGCAAGATCGGGCTTGCCCGGCTGGTGGCGCGGCATCTCGAGCGCCATCTGCCCGAGGATATGCGCGATGTCGTGCTGGTCCCGGTGCCGTTGCACCGCTGGCGGCTGTGGCGGCGCGGCTTCAACCAGGCGATCCTGATCGCGCGCGCGCTGGCGGCAAAGCGCGCGCTGCGCGTTGAAACCAATGTGCTGCGCCGGATCCGTGCGACCCCGCCGCTCAAGGGCATGACCCGCCAGCAAAGGTCGGTTGCCGTGCGCGGGGTTTTCGAAATTCCTGTCAGCGAGCGGGGCCGGATCGCAGGGCGCCATGTGTTGCTGGTGGATGATGTCTATACCACCGGCGCCACCGCCAATGCCTGTGTGCGGCTGCTCAAAAAGGCAGGCGCGGCGCGGGTGACGATCTATTGCTGGGCGCGGGTGCTGCGCCAGGGCGACGAGGCCGACACGCCATGAAGCCGGCTGCTTCTGCGGCCACAAGTGTTGCATTTCTGCGAAACTGCCCCAAATATGAAGCCAAGGATGGAAACATGGCCCGGATCGAAATCTATACCAAATTCACATGCCCTTATTGCTTCAGGGCCAAATCGCTGCTGAGCGGCAAGGGTGTCGAATTCGAGGAAACCGAAATCTCAATGGGCGGCGAGCCCCGCGCCGAAATGATCCGCCGCGCTGGCGGACGGATGACGGTCCCGCAGATATTCATCGACGGCGATCATATCGGTGGGTCGGACGAACTCGCTGCGCTGGATCGTGCAGGAAAGCTCGACCCTCTGCTGGGTCTTTAGACGCGCATGAAAATCGCTGTTCTCCAGATGACTGCGGGTGTCGACCCCGCCGCCAATGCTGCCGTGCTGCTCGACGCCGTGGCCAAGGCCAGGACGGGCGGCGCAGACATTCTGTTCACGCCCGAGATGTCGAACATGCTTGATCGCAACCGTGCGCGTGCGACCGAGACGATCCGCCACGAGACCGACGATGTCGTGCTGGCAGCGGTAAGCGCTGCTGCGGCGGACGCGGGGCTGTGGGTGCATCTGGGTTCGCTTGCAGTGAAGGGCGAGGGGCCGGATGCGAAGTGGCGCAACCGCGCATTCGTGATTGCACCCGATGGCAACATCGCCGCGCGCTATGACAAGATCCACCTGTTCGATGTCGACCTGGCCTCAGGCGAAAGCTGGCGCGAATCTTCGGTTTATGCAGGCGGCGAGCAGGTGGTAGCGGTGCAATTGCCGCAGGCGAAGCTCGGGCTTTCGATCTGTTACGATATCCGCTTTCCCGCAGTCTACGCCGCGCTTAGCCGTGCAGGGGCAGACATTGTTGCGGTTCCTGCCGCATTCACCGTGCCCACCGGGGCAGCGCACTGGCACGTCCTGCTGCGTGCGCGTGCGATCGAAAGCGCTTGCTTCGTCGTCGCCGCCGCACAGACCGGGACCCACGCCGATGGTCGCAGCACGTTCGGTCACAGCCTCGTGGTCGATCCGTGGGGCGACGTCCTGCTCGACATGGGCGAGGAACCCGGGCTGGCGTTTGTCGATCTGCCGCTCGAACGGATCGCCGAGGTGCGCGCGCGCGTACCCGTGATTGCCAACCGGCGGCCGGTGAAAGAGGTCACGCCATGATCGTGTTCGATCTCAAATGCGCCAATGAGCACGTCTTCGAGGTCTGGTTTGCCTCCAGCGATGCGTATGAGGACCAGCGCGCACGCGGGCTCGTCGCCTGCGGATATTGCGGATCGACCGATGTCGGCAAGGCGGTGATGGCTCCGCGTCTGAATGCCAAGGGCAACCAGCAGGTTGCGGTAACAGCCACACAGGACACGCAGGAAACTCCAACGTCCACACCTGCACCTGCAACTGCTCCTGTCGCGGTCAGCAATGCGCCTGCGCCCGTGGATGTCGCCAAGATGCGCGCGGTACTCACCGCGCTCGCCCAGGCGCAGGCCCAGGCGCTGAGCCAATCGACCTGGGTTGGTAGCGACTTTGCCGATCGGGCCCGCGCGATGCATTATGGCGAGGATGAGCACGCCCCGATCCACGGCCATGCCGGCCCCGACGAGGCCGCTGCACTGATCGAGGAGGGCGTTGCGGTCGCCCCGCTGCCGTTCCCAGTGATCCCTCCCGAAGCGCAAAATTGAGCCGCGCCTGGCACCTGTACCTCATGCGCTGCAATCGCCGTTGCCTTGCGTGCTCACGCTGGCTAAACACCCCCTAGGCGCGCCCGTAGCTCAGCAGGATAGAGCATCAGATTCCTAATCTGGGGGCCATGGGTTCGAATCCCGTCGGGCGCACCATTTCTGTTCGGCTTGCGTCCAAGTAATGATCGTAGGCTCTTTGTAATCCGGACCGAATATGAGAGCAGGTCTGCGGTGGGTCCATTATCACCGCTTGCAGCGCGCTTCGCTTTGCGTATCGTTGACTCACCATGGAAACGATCGCCTTTGATCTGCGCCAGACACAGCGGACGCCGCTCGCCGATTCGCACATCGCTGCCATTCGGGCAGCAGGGGTATCTAAACACTACCCCGCCGGGGCAATGGTGGCGCGGCAGGGCGAGCGGATTGACCGTTTTATTCTGGTCGAGGTCGGCCAGATCGAGGTTGTCGATGTGGTCAGCGGCGCGCGCAAGGTCGATGCTACGCTGGGCCCCGGCCAATATCTGGGAGAAATCGCGTTTCTGGCAGGGGGCCGCTGGACCCTGCCGATGCGGGCCGCCCGCGACACCGAGGTGGTCGAGGTCGAGCGCGAGGTGATGCTGGGCATCATGAGCCGGGTGCCCGAAATGTCGGACATCATCATCGGCGTGTTCGCAGCGCGGCGTCGGCGCCAACTTGACGATCGCGACGGCGCGCTGCGGCTGATCGGAGAGGATCAGAGCCTGCCGATCCGCCGGGTCGCCGAGTTCGCCGAACGCAATCGCATTCCCTATCGCAGCCTGCCGCTGACCGGTGAGGAATCGCTCGCCACCGCGCAGCAATGCGGCATTGCGGCTGCCACCCCTGCGGTGATTTTCGGCGAACGCGAGGTGATTGCCGACCCGACGCCTGCCAAGGTCGCCAAGCTGCTCGGGCTCGATATCACGATCGATGCCGAGCAAGATGTCGATGTGCTGATCGTCGGAGGCGGTCCGGCAGGTGTTGCAGCCGCGGTCTATGCCGGCGCCGAGGGTTTGCGGGCGATGGTGTCCGAAGACCTGGCGATCGGCGGGCAGGCCGGAACGTCGAGCCGGATCGAAAACTATATGGGCTTTCCCACCGGAATATCGGGAGCCGACCTTGTCTGGCGCGGCGAGGTCCAGGCGATGAAGTTCGGTACCCGCTTTGCGGTGCCGCTGCGCGCGACAAGCCTTGAACGGCGCGACGACGGATTGTTTTGCGTCGGGTTCGACAGCGGCCAATCGGTGTGCGCGCGCTCTGTCGTTGTGGCAACCGGGGTCGAGTACCGGCGGCTTCCGCTCGACCGGCTCGAGGATTTCGAAGGCAATGGCGCGTATTACGCCGCCACCGAAATCGAGGCGCGCTATTGCCGCGGGACGCAGGCGGTGGTCATCGGCGGCGGCAACAGTGCAGGACAGGCGGCGATGTATCTCAGCCGCAACGCCGACCACGTCCATGTCGTCGTCCGCAGTGCCACGCTGGCGGCATCGATGTCGAGCTATCTGCTGCATCGGCTGGAGGCCGACCCGAAGATCACCATCCATTACAGCAGCGAGGTTGAGGGCCTGCAGGGTGGTGACCGACTTGAAGGGCTCGATATCGTGAACCGGGCGGATGGAACGCGCCTGCCCATCGAAAGCCGGGCGCTGTTTATCATGGTGGGCGCTGCACCCAACACCGCCTGGCTGGGCGGGATGGTCAAGCTCGACGACAAGGGCTTTATCTGTACGGGTACCGACTGCGGGCTGGCGCATTCGCCCTATGAAACCTCGTGCCCTGGGGTGTTCTCGGTGGGTGATGTCCGCTCAGGTTCAGTCAAGCGCGTCGCCTCGGCGGTCGGCGAGGGCTCTGTCGTTATCAGTCATGTCTACCGATACGTCAGGCCCTCACACGAATAGTCAGCCGCAAAGTCTCAGCCCGCCTCGGTAAACGGATCGGGAAGATGGGGTATGATCTTGTCGAGCGTCAGCGGAAAGCTGCGAACGCGCGCGCCGCAGGCGTTGTAGACCGCATTGGCGATCGATCCGGCAGCGCCGCAAATGCCCAGTTCGCCGACGCCCTTGGCTTGCAGCGGGCTGGCGGCGGCGTCACGTTCTTCGAGCAGAATGACCTCGATCGCCGGGACATCGGCATGAACCGGCACATGATATTCGGCCAGATCATGATTGACGAGATGTCCATCGCGCAGATCGAACGCGAGTTCTTCGGTCAGAGCGCTGCCTATGCCCCACACCATGCCGCCCAGGCACTGCGAGCGCGCGGTCTTGGCGTTGAGCACCCGGCCAAAGCCGAACGCACCCGTCATCCGCCGGACCCGGGTCTCGCCGGTAAAGGCGTTCACCGCGACCTCGGCGAAGAACGCGCCGTAGCTGGCCTGCGAGAAATCGTCGGCGGTATCGCCGGGCTTGATCGATCCTGTTTCGGCCAGGTCTTTGCCCGCGAGCAGATCGGGATAAGCACGGCTCTTGCCGCCACCGCTGGCCAAACCGTCCTTCAGCTCGAGCGCATCCTCGGTGCATCCCAGCGCCTTGGCCAGTTTTTCACGGATCATTTCGCACGCGCGAAGCACCGCTGATCCCGTCGAAATCGCGCCGAAGCTTCCGCCTGAACCGGCACCTGCCGGCAGGCTGGTATCGCCGAGCAAAACCTTGACCCGGTCGATCGGCAGCCCGAGCATTTCGCCGGCGATCTGGCCCAATATGGCGTAGGACCCGGTACCGATATCGGTCTGGTCGGTTTCCACCAGTGCGGTTCCATCGGCCTTGAGCGTGACGCGGGCCTCGGCCTCGACCAGCATGTTGACTCGCGCGGCGCTGGCCATTCCCATGCCGATCCACCAGTCGCCTTCGCGGGTCTGGCATGGCTTTGGCCTGCGCTGGTCCCAACCGAACGCCTTGGCGCCCTGATCGAGCGCCTCTGCTAGCATACGTGACGAATAGGGGGTGCCTTCGACCGGAACCTTGTCGGCGATGTTGTGCTTGCGCAGTTCGACCGGATCGATCCCGGTAGCCTGCGCTAATTCATCCATCGCGGCCTCGAGCACCTGCATGCCAACAGCTTCGCCAGGCGCACGCACCGAACCCGCGGTCATCCGGCTGATCCTGGCGACATCGACCTTGAGCAGGCGGTTCTCGCCTGAATACAGGAATTCGGTGGCCTGGGTCACCGGCTCGGCAAACTCCTCGTCGGGAAGGTTCGAGACCAGCGCTTCGTGGCCCAGCCCGATAAGCTTGCCGGTTTCATCGGCGGCCAGCCGGATGCGCTGGCGGGTTTCGGAGCGGCGCATCACGGTTTCAAAAACTTGCTGGCGGGTCATCACCACGCGGACCGGGCGAGCCAATTGCTTCGATGCGATCGCAGCTGCAACGGCTTCATGGGTGATGCCAAGCTTCGATCCGAAGCCGCCGCCGACATAGGGCGCGATGATCCGCACATTTTCAGGAGCCATCGAAAGGCAGTCGGCGATCTCCTTCACATTGTACGACAGCATCTGATAGCTGCCGTGCAACACAAGATCATCGCCCTTCCACTGGGCGATCGTCGCATGCGGCTCCATCGCCGCGCTGGCATGGCCCGGCGTTTCGTATTCGACATCGATCGCAAAGGCTGCATCGCGCATCGCCTGATCGAGATCGCCGCCCTCGACCGGCTCGGTATCAGGGGCCAGCTCGACCTCGGCATCTGCGCTTTCTGGGTCGAACGCGACCGGCGTATCGCTGGGCGCGTACTCGACCTCGAGCGTCAAAGCCGCGTCGCGGGCCTGTTCGAAATTTTCGGCAACGACCAGCGCGATCGGCTGGGCGAAGTACTCGACCGTCTGCACGCCCTGCACCGGGGCTTCACCCGCGGTCCCCTGGGTCGAGCGACGGGTCATCGCTTCATCGGCCAGCACTGCCAGCACGCCGGGCATCGAGAGTACCGCATCCTTGTGGATCGTCTTGACGGTGCCCTGTGCAATGCTTGCAAGAACCAGCACGCCCTCGGCGCAGTGGTCGGACTTCCACTCGGCCGAATAGGTCGCGCTGCCGCTCACCTTGAGCGGTCCTTCGGGACGATCGAGCGGTTTGGCGATCACGCCCTGGCTGCCGCGGTCAAGCAGGTTGGTCGTGTCGGGGCTGTTGAAGGTGTCGTCCTGGGGGAGGCGCATCGGATCAGCCCTTTGTTGCTTCGTGGAGTGTTGCGGCCAGCGCGCGAGCCGTGAGCGGGATCTTGAAATCGTTCGCGCCAAACCCGCGTGCATCCTTGAGCAGGACTTCGGCGGCCCTGGTGTACAGCGCAGGCGAGGGGGTCTCACCAACAAGCAGATCTTCGACCGCCGCGTCGCGCCACGGGACAGTGCCCAAGCTGCCAAATGCCAGCGCGCAGCGCGCAATCCGCCCCTGCACCATCGTCACATCCGCAGCGACCGATACTAGCGCGAAGGCATAAGACGCACGATCGCGCACCTTACGGTACACCTGCACCCCCCCGGTCGGCGCGGGCAGGCGCACTGCTGTGATCAGTTCGCCGTCCTCGAGCACATTGTCGCGTGAAGGATCGTCGCCGGGCTGGCGATGAAAACGTGCGATCGGAATTTCACGCGCTCCGCCGGGACCATCGACCAGCACCACCGCGTCGAGAGCCAACATCGCCACTGCCATGTCACCGGGATAGGTGGCGATGCATGCTTCGCTCGTCCCCAGCACCGCGTGGATGCGGTTGAAGCCTTCGCGTGCCGCGCAGCCGCGTCCCGGTTCGCGCTTGTTGCACGCCTGCGTGGTGTCGTAAAAATAGCCGCAGCGGGTGCGCTGGCACAGATTGCCGCCGGTGGTGGCACGGTTGCGCAACTGGGGACTGGCTCCGGCGAGGATTGCCTTGGCGAGCAGCGGCCAGGATTGGCGAACGCGGGTGTCTGCTGCACAGTCAGCATTGCTCACCAGCGCACCGATCAGCAGACCATCGTCATCCTGGGTAATGTCATTGAGGCCGATGCTCCGGATCGATACCAGCTTATCGGGCACCTCGACCTGCAGTTTCATCAGGTCGACAAGGTTGGTGCCTCCCGCGATCGTTCTGGCGCCTGCGGCCATCGCGGTGATGGCGGATGCCGAACTGTCGGCATGGTCGAGCGTAAAGGCCTTCATGCCGAAGCACCTTCATGCAACGGGTGATCGGCCAGTACCTCTTCGAGCGCTGCAATGATGTTGGAGTAGGCACCGCAGCGGCACAGGTTGCCGCTCATCCGCTCGCGCAGTTCCTCTTTGGTGATCGCTGGCGTGACAGTGATATCGTCACTGACCGCGCTTGCCCAGCCATCGGAGAGTTCCTGCATCAGCGCCTTTGCCGAGCAAATCTGCCCCGGAGTGCAGTAGCCGCATTGAAACCCGTCATGTGTCACGAACGCTTTTTGCAGCACCGACAACTTGTCTGCGCTGCCGATCGATTCGATCGTCTCGATGCTGTCGCCATGGTGCAACTGTGCGAGCGAAAGGCACGAATTCATCCGGCGGCCGTCGACGATCACCGTGCAGGCACCGCACTGGCCGTGATCGCAACCCTTTTTGGTACCGGGAAGGGCGAGGTCGTCGCGGAGCCAGTCGAGCAGGGTGCGGCGGGGGTCGGACGGCAGCGGATGGTCCGTGCCGTTGACACAGGCGGTCAACATAGGGGGGCCATGTCGGTGAGGGATCCTTATTTGCGGCTAAGTATCCTCACTGTACCGCCGCCCCCCCGACATCGTTCCCCCCTCGCCACAAGAATCGGGCCGGTTTTTGGGCCCGCTGCTACCGGATATAGGTCTGGTTCAGTCCGCGCCGGTCCCCGCATTCGCGGTCAGACTGGCCAATGGCACATGCGCCCAAAGCTTGTGGATCTCGTCGTCATGCCCGGTCAGATCATAGCGCAGCAATGATACCGGCAGACGTCCGGTGTTCATCAGATAGTCGTGATAATCCTTGATCGAAAACGTGTCGCCGAGCTGGCGGCGGCGATCGACCAGCAGCTTTTGCAGCTGTATCGATCCGATGGTGTAGGTCATGCCGTATCCCGGGGGACGCCGAATGTAGATGCCGGCATCGACCCGCGCGACGTTGTCGTCCAAATAGGGTGTCCACTCCTTCCAGAACGTCATCGCCTGCTCGACGCTCATCTCGTTGCGCTGCATCTTGACGTCCCCGATCGTGCGCGCGGCGCGGAACAGCCCAAAGATGTAGATCAGCTCGCGGGTGCGCGGCCGATCATCGAACAGCCCCAGCTGGAGCGCGCTTTCCTCGAGGTAGAAGCCCCAGCCTTCGGTGCGGCCGCTGTCGTTTATCAGCTTGCGGATCGGATGCGTTACCCGGCGCCCGGTCATCCCGTCGAAGCGGTGGCCGGGAAAGGTTGCGTGGAGGTGATCGGGTGACACATCGCGAAACTGGACCTGCTCCCAGAACATCGGGCCATCGGGACGCACCACCCAGGGGGCGTTGAAACCGACCTCCTGATAGCTTTCGGGGATATAATCGGGGATCGTGATGATCTCCTCGTCCTTCAGCCACTTGCGGATCTTGGCATCGGTGCCGGCAAGCTGGGCTTCATATTGTTCGGCGGACTTCGGCAACTCAAGCTCGGGCAGATTGCGGTTGCGGTGCCGTTCGGTGGCGTAGTTTGCCCAGTGGCGTTCCAGCTCGCGCTCGCCCAGCGTGACGATTTCGTCCGAGTTGTACGGCATCAGCCGGACGTGGTGCAAAAACCAGTCATACGCAGGCTTGCCGACCCCGGCGGCGCTGGTCATCTGGGGGCGCGCACCGACCAGCCAGTCGCGAAACCCGGCAATCGCCTGCTGCGCTGCATCGATATCGGGGAGCAGTTCGGGTTGCTGCTGTTCGGCCCGGCTTCGCAGATCCGCAAACCAGCCGATCAGGCCGGCAGGCTCGACCGACCGATAGGGCATTCCATGGCCAACGCCATCGCCGTTCGACAGGCTGTGGATCGCAAGATCGGCATAATCGGCGGCGACCGAGTCGAGGTTGATCCGGGCCTGCGCAAGATAGGCGGGGATGGTGCGCAGGCGTGCCTGAAAGGGTGCCAGCTTGGAATTGTCGAGCGGCAGCTCGGTGTAGGCCAGCCGCTGCAGCTCATCGACATACATCCCAGGGTCGCGCGCCCAGGGCTTGGTGATATTGAGGGTGAAGTCCTGCAGGTCCATCTGCGCGCGAACCGCGAGATAATCGACCTGCTGATGCCGGTCCCAGCGCGCGACCGCGAAATCAGGCAACTGGGCCTGATAAGCGGCAAGCTCGGCGCGGCGTTTGGCCACGGTTTGCGGGCTGTAATCCACAATGCCATCGACCGCCTTTGGGGTCTTCCATTCGTTGAACTCGGCAAACATCGCGACAAGATCCTGATACGCGCGCGGCCCATCAGGCGGACCTGCAAGCTGCGAGGATGCGGTCGCGGCAATTGGCGCGTCAGCAGCCTGGGCTATGCTGCCGGAAGCGGCGAGCAGGACCGCCATTGCTGCGAGTGATGCCATGCGCATGTAACCGTTCTCCTTTTTTACCCGCAGATGCCGTGCGTCTTTGATAACGAATCAGCGCCCCAGACTTTTCTTTTCAAACAAAAAATGCGTGAATTTGAATATAGTGTTCCGTAGGCCTGTGCGGGTCAAGGCCACAATTGCTTGATTTTGGGGGTGGTCCGTGATCAAGCGATATGCCCGATTCTCGGCCCACGACCGCCTGGTGATCCTACCAGGATCGATCAGGCAGAACGAAATAAAGCACGGAATAACAGATATTTAAGGGAAAATATTTGCTACCCCGTCGCCCAGAGAGATGGAACGGGCGACAGCCGCAAAAGTGTCAAAAAGACAGACATTATATTTTTTTGTGACAAGGAATTGACGCCGCGGCCCCAATATGATCAAAATCACGCAACTGTTCACGGGAATGATCGACTGAATGTCGGCGACCGTGACGTTCGCAGGTGGGCGTTCAAATCAGGGAGTGATAAAAATGGCTTTGAGGCGGGTTGGAATTCATCAGGCAGCATTGAAGTGCGGATCCGCGCTTCTCCTCACGATGCTGGTCACAGGGACTGCGTTCGCGCAGGACCAGGCCGAAGACGAAACCGGAGGGTCGATCGTCGTGACCGGATCGCGCATTCCGCGTCCGGACGTCGAATCGAACAGCCCGGTCAACGTGATCGGCGAAGAAGAAATCAAGCTTTCGGTCACGGTCGAAACCGAGCAGCTGCTCAATGCATTGCCGCAGGCGGTTGCCGGAGCGGGCGCGCAGTCGAATTCGGGCAACCTGTCCGCTACCGTCAACCTTCGCGGACTTGGTCCCGTCCGCACGCTGGTGCTGCAGAACGGTCGCCGGGTCGTTGGCGCATCGCAGGATGGCGTGGTCGATCTCAACATGATTCCACCCTCGCTGGTCAAGCGGATTGAAGTCGTAACCGGCGGCGCTTCGGCGGTGTACGGCTCGGACGCGATGGCTGGTGTCGTCAACTTCGTGATGAAGGACGACTTTGAAGGCTTCGAGATCGGCGGTTTCTACGGCCTCGCCGATGAAGGTGATGCTGCCCGCTACAATCTGGAGTTTACCGCAGGTGGTAACTTTGGAGACGGCCGCGGCAACATCGTTTTCCATGGCAGCTATTTCGATCGCGCGCAGGTAACGGGCGCCAAGCGTGATCACGCGACGGTGTTCCTGGCCGACGCGATCGTCAACGGCCAGCCCACGCTGGTTCCCGCAGGCAATGGCGTGACCCCGCAGGGAACGATCTTCTCCCCGCAGCTCGTCGGTCTGCGCGACCGCGCCGGAACCGCGATCGGTACGGCAGGCATCTTCTTTGCGCCCGAAGGCTGGCGTGCATATCAGCCCAGCGACGGCTTCAACGACCGTCCGTTTACCAACCTGCAGATGCCGATGCAGCGCTGGTCTGCATCGGTCCTGGGCCATTACGAGATGAACGATGCGATAACCGCGTTCTGGGAAGGATCGTACGTCCGCAGCAAGATCAACTCGACCCTGGGTGCGGTGCCGATGAGTAGCTCGGGCTTCATCCCCGGCTTCCAGCTCGATCTGCGCAACCCCTATCTCGATCCGTCGCTGCGCGAATTCCTGCGCGTCAACATGGACCAGGACGGCAACAATCTGGTGCCGGTCAACATCAACCGTCGTCTGCTAGATGCTGGCGACCGTACCAGCGACCAGACCCGCGACTTCTATCGCTTCGTGGTCGGGCTGAAGGGCGATCTGACCGAGCGACTGAAGTGGGAAGTGTTCTATAACCAGGGCGAGAACAAGATCACCGACGTCCAGGGTGGCGGCGTGCTGATCGACAATTTCGCCAATTCCTTCCTCACCAATCCCGCCAATCCGTTCGACTGCGCGGTCGCCGATCCGCGGTGCGTCACGATCAATCCGTTCGGCTTCGGCTCGCTGACGCAGGAAATGATCGACTATATCTCGACCGATCTGACAAACATCACCACGGTTATGCAGAAGCAGATCGGCGGCAGTGTCACCGGATCGCTGTTCTCGCTGCCTGCAGGCGATGTCGGTATCTCGGTGGGTGCCGAATACCGCAAGGAAAGCTCGCAGTTCGACCCCGATCAGCTTTACGTGCAGGGCAAGGCGCTGTCGCGCTCTGCAGGTCTCAGTCCGACAGGTGGTTCGTTCGATGTCGCTGAGGTTTATGGCGAAGTCTATGTTCCTATTCTCGCCGACACTCCGGGCTTCGAGCTGCTCGCCTTTGAAGGCGGCGCGCGCTATTCCGACTATTCGACCGCAGGCAAGGTTTACTCGTACAAGATCGGCGGCGAATATTCGCCGTTCCGCGGTCTGAAGTTCCGCGGCCTGTACCAGCGTGCGGTGCGTGCGCCGAACGTGGTCGAGCTGTTCTCCGGTGCCACCAACACAGCACCCCAGGCGCTCGACTTCTGCAATGCCGGCCCTGACCGCACCACCGCAGAACGCGATTTCTGCGTCAATGCGCTGGGCGTTCCGGCGAGCGTGATCAACGTGTTCCAGCAGGAAAACCAGCAGATTCGCGCTGTCACCGGCGGCAACCCCAATCTGCAGGAAGAAACGTCGGACACCTGGTCTGTCGGTGCTGTCATCCGTCCGGACTTCATCCCCAACCTGCAGCTGACAGTCGATTACTACAACATCAAGATCGACGATGCGATCGGCTCGTTCGGTGGCGGCCTGCAAGCAGTGATCACCGCGTGCAACGCCAACCTGTCGACGACCAACATCTTCTGCCAGCCGCTGGCCAACCGTACGCCAGACGGTCAGCTGATCGATGTTCCGCTGCTCAATGCCAACATCGCCAAGCTTGAAACCTCGGGCGTCGATTTTCGCCTCGATTACCGGTACGATCTCGCCGAGAACAGCAGCCTGAACTACTTCATTGCAGGCAGCTATTTGATCGATGCGATCACCCAAGGCAGTCCGGCGGTCAATCCGGTCAATTGCGCAGGCTACATCGGCGGCGGCAGTTGCACCACCGCCAACCCGACCTGGCGCTTTACCCAGCGTCTGACCTGGGCGCTGGACAATCTGCAGGTCTCGCTGCGGCATCGCTTCCTGCAGTCGACCACCGATGGTCGTATTGCCGGTGCCCTAGCATCGGGCGCTGCTCTGCCCAGGTTGGCGCGTCCGGAAACCGGCGACGTGCATTATGTTGATCTCAGCTTCAACCTCGACGTGACCCAAAACTTCAGCTTCTTCGGGGCGGTCGACAACCTGCTGGATCGCGATCCGCCGTTCTATCTGTTCGAGCGGGAAACCTTCGATGCGATCGGACGCCGCTTCACGATGGGCTTCAGGGCCAACTTTTAAGTGGTAACGCGCTGGTCGCGGCGGCATCGTGCCGTCGCGGCCAGCGGGTCGTTTTAAATTAATCCAGGCTGGGGTTGGGTTGCATGATGGGTTCTTCTGTCTTTCGGATGGCCACTGCCGTGGTTGCGCTGTGCGCGTCTTCGGTCGTCATGGCTCAAGACCGGCCGTGGCCGCATGCACCCATCCATGGTGGTTCGGACGTAGCGGGCACATCGCTTTCTATCGATGAACTCTACCAACCCAAAAGCCTGATCGGCACGACGCCAGACGGCTATAGCTGGTCGGGCGATGGCAAGACCGTGCTGTTCCTGTGGAATGACGAGGGCCATAGCTTCCGCGATGTATGGTCCTACACGGTCGCTACCGGCAAGAAGGTCCGGCTGACCTCGCTGGCGCCTGACAGCAAGCCCGAAGCCGAGCAAAAAGGCGTCGCGCAGGCGGTACCGCTCAGCGATGGACGGGTTGCCTTCACCCTTGGCGGTCAACTGCATATCCGCAGCGCAAATGGCACGATCACCAAGGTCGAGACCGACAAGCAGGCGATCCGCAAGCTGATCGTCTCGCCCGATGGCACCCGGCTGGCGTTCATTGCGGGCATTACTGCTGATAGCCGCAACCGCGTGACTTTGGGCGGGGTGCTGTGGGTCCGCGATGTCGCTGCCACCGGCGACATGGCCGCAGTGCGCGTCGCCGGAAACGATGATCCCAAAATCTATATCGACGACTATCACTGGTCGGCAGACGGCAAGTCCATCGCCTTCCAGCAATCCGACGATAGCGCGATGCCTGAGCGCGATATCTATTACTACGCCAAGGGTGGGTTGCAGAACAACCGCGTGATCCGTGCCTTTCCGGGCGAAGAGACCACCAATGCCAGCGTCGGTATCGTCGATCTTGCTTCGGGTACAACCCGGATGTTCGATCGGCCTGACACCAAGCACCATATCTGGGACTTTGGTCTTTCGGATGATGGCAAGCGGATGTTCGTCAGTGGCTCCGACATGGAAGCCAAGGAGCACACGATCTACGTCTATGACGTTGCCAGTGGTGCGCGCGAGACCTTTTATCAGCTGCGCGAGCCCAAGCATCTTCGCCCCGACTGGAAGGTCGCCTGGGCGCCAGGCGATGATGGTCTGATCATCCTCACCGATCGCGATGGTTGGCTGCACCTGTATCACCAGCGCGCAGAGGGTGAAAAACCGCGCCAGATCACCAGCGGCGAATGGGAGATTGCCGCGTTCGAACTCGATCGGGCGCGCGGCCAGATCTACTTCACGGCCAACAAGTCCTATCTGTCCGATCGCCAGATTTACCGCGTGCCGGTGGCAGGCGGCGAAGTTCAGCAGGTCAGCGGCAAGGCGGCGGGGACGCACGAACCGGTCTACTCGCCCGACTTCAAGCATATCGCCGACTGGTACAGCAACGATACCACTCCGGGCGAAATGTACCTGATCGATACCGCCAAGCCTGCGAAGGCCGCACAGGTGACCAAGTCGCCGCAGCCTGCGTTCTACAAGCAGACCTGGGCGAATATCGGCTATGTCGAGTTTCCCAGCCATGTCGATGGGGTCAACCTCGTCGCGCGGATGAGCCTGCCGGCCAATTACGATCCGGCCAAGAAATATCCCGTGATCGTCGGCTCGGTGTATTCCGACGCAGTGCGCAACCAGTGGGGTGGACGGCGTGCGCACCCCACCTGGGGGCTCGACCAGTATTTCGTCGCGCAGGGCTATATCGTGCTCAACGTCAATGTCCGCGGATCCTGGGGGCAGGGGCGCGATCACAACCAGACCCAGCATCTGAGCTATGGCGAGACCGACATCAACGATCTCGAAAGCGGCGTGCGCTTCCTGGTCGAAAAGGGCTATGCCGATCCCAAGCGGATCGGCCTGTGGGGATCTAGCTATGGCGGGCTGATGACGATCATGTCGTTGTCGAAAAAGCCCGGCGTCTATGCCGCCGGTATTGCGGGCGCTCCGGCCACCAATGTGTGGCATGCCTATCCTGCGCAGATGTGGATCATGGGTCCGCATGAAGGCCCGGATATGCCAGGACGCTATGAAGCGCAGTCGGCGCTGTATCAAGCCAAGGGCATCGAGGATCCTTTGATGATCATCCACGGCACCCGCGATCCGGTCGTGCTGTATTCGGACACGATCGCGCTGGCCGAAGGCATGATCGACCGCGAGCAATTGTTCGAGCTGGTAACGCTTCCGGGCGGCAACCATGGTTGGGCCAGCGATAACTTGCGACAGACGCGTTTCGCCTTCAAGAAGATGGCCGAATTCTTTGACCGCAACGTCAAGAACAGGAAATAAGATGTTGAGGAAGGCCGTTTCCGGGATGTTGGGCGCAGCGCTGCTCGCAACGGCGCCGTGTGCCTTTGCGCAGGCCGAAGTGCAGCAGCTCGGCGCCGATTTCTGGTCCTGGCGCGCGGCCACGCAGCCTGCGACCAGCGACGACATCCCGCGGATCGTTCGGCCCCAGGCATGGACACCCGATTGGTCCGCGTCCGGTGTTGCCGAACAGCGCCAGGCGCTGGCGGCGTTCGATGCACAGTGGACAGCGCTTGCACAGCGCCCCGAGACCGTAAGCGAAAAGGTGGATTACCGCCTGATCGGGTCGGCTCTGGCGCGGGTGCACTGGGAGCTTGATCATGTCGCCGCGTGGCGTCGGCAGCCCTATTTCTACGTCGCACAGGCACTCAATCCGGTTTTCGAGGTGCTGCTGCCCCCACCGCCGGTCGAAACTGCACGGGCGGATCAGGTTATCCGTCTGCTGGGCAATGCGCCTGCAGTCCTGCGCGCGGGTAAGACCAACCTAGATGACATGCGCGGCCCCTTTGTCGATGCGGCGCTCGGGCAGATCGCACAGGTCCCGGATAGTCTGCGCGGCATGGTATCCGGGCTCAACGACCACGCAACGCCTGCGCAAAAGCGGCAACTCAAGGCGGCGTCGGAGCGCACGATTGCGGCATTTGAAGATTTTGCGGCTCATCTGGAGGCCAAGCGCGCGGGACTGTCAGAGGACACCGCGGTCGGCAAGCAGAGCTATCAGTATTTCCTCAGCAATGTCGCGCTGTATCCCTATTCGCCCGAACAGCTGCAGCAGATGGGCCGCCAGGAATGGGCGCGCGCAGTGCTATTCGAGGAGCTCGAGCGCAATCGCAATGCCGGCGTCCCCGACCTTCCGATCGGACCATCGATCGATGCGGTGATCGGCAAGCTCGCATCCGACGAACGCGATGTGCGCGCGTTTCTGCGCGAGAAGAACCTGCTGACGGTGCCGGATTGGGCGGGGCATTACAACGCGCTGGCGTTCCCTGCGTATCTTGCGCCGATCGGATGGTTGGGCCGGACCTTCGATCTGACCGACCGGACGAGGGTAGGTCAGGATGCCACGGTCTATTTGCCCGAGCCTTCGCCCAACCTTGGCTATTTCAATCTCTCGATCACCCGCGATCCGCGCCCGATCATCGTGCATGAGGGCGTTCCGGGACACTTTTTCCAGCTGGCGTTGGGCTGGAAGCATCCCAATCCGCTGCGGCGGCATTATTACGATAGCGGTGCGAACGAGGGCACGGGCTTCTATGCCGAAGAGATGATGCTGCAGGCCGGGCTGTGGGCCGATGCGCCCAAGACCCGCGAGGTGATCTACAACTTCGCCCGGCTGCGCGCGCTGCGGGTCGAGGTCGATGTGAAGCTTGCGACCGGTGTCTTCACCATCGATCAGGCCGCCGATTATCTGCAGGCGATGGTGCCAATGGACCGCGAAACCGCGCACGAGGAGGCGGTGTTCTTCGCGGCCTCGCCGGGCCAGGCGATCAGCTATCAGATCGGCAAGCTCCAGACTGCGGAGTTTCTCGCCGAGGCGCGGGTGCACGAGGGCAAGGCCTTCGACCTCAAACGCTTTCATGATTATCTTTGGCTGAATGGCAACGTTCCCATCGCTCTCCAGAAGGAAGAGTATCTGGCAATGGCTGCAGGACAATAGGGGACCTCATGCGCATCATCAAACTGGTTGAGCCGCAATCGGGGCTCTCTGCCCGCTGTCGTCTGCTCGACGATGCCGCACCGCAATCGGCTGCATTCCTGTGGGATCTGGCCGAACGCAAGGCCGGATTCGAGGCAATCCACGCAATCTGGACCGGTCCTGAGATCTCGGTACCGATGCCCGCCAGCACGCTGCCTTCGGGAATGGCGCAGCCTGCGATCCCGGCAGAGAACGCGACATCCTATCCCGACTGCGGCGATATCGTGCTCGCCTATCTCGCGGCCGGCAGCACCAAGGGGCTTCCGCCCGGAGACTTTTACGACATCGGTCTGTTCTATGGCAGCGGCGGTCGCCTGATGATGCCCTTTGGCTGGATACAGGCGAACGTCTGCGCGCGGATCCTCGACGAGGACCTCGCCAAGGCGCAGGCCGATTGCCGCACGATCCGCCGCAACGGCGCCTGCACGCTGTCGCTCGAAGTCGCCTGAGGACGTGGGCGCATGACCTATGCCGACCTGATGGGCCTGCTGGGCAACTGGCTGCTGCCAGGATCGCTGATCGCGATCATGGCCTCGATGGGCCTGTCGCTGACCGCTGATGATTTCCGCCAAGTATTCCGCAACCGCCGTGCGCTGATCTTCGGTGTCTGCTCGATGCTGATCGTGCCGCCCGCCATCGGGATTACGCTGGCGCTCACCGTCGCTCCGACCGCGGCGCTGGCGGTGGGTTTCGTGCTGCTGGCGACGACGCCCGGCGGCATGCTCTCCAACCTGTTTACCGACATGGCCAAAGGTGACCTTGCGCTCTCGATGTCGCTGACGCTGATCCTGAGCATGATCTACATCTTGGTGGTGCCGTTCTATGCGCATTTCGCGCTGCTCCACTTCATGGGGCTCGAAGCCGATGTGAACGTCCCGCTGGCCTCGTTCTTTTGGGATATCTTCTCGATCACGGTGCTGCCTGCGACCATCGGCTTTGCGGTGCGCGCGTGGCAGCCGGAGTTCGCAATCTGGTTCAAGCGCTACCTAAAGAACATCGCGACGATCGTTCTGTTCAGTTCGTTTGCGGTGATCCTGTATGATCAGGTTCCCGTCCTGCGCGAAAACCTGGGTGCGCTGTTCTGGATCACCGTGGCGCTGAACGTGATCATGGTCGCGGTCGTGATGACCATAGTGCGCTTTGCCGGGTTCACCCACCGCGAGAATGTCGCGATTGGGGTCGAGCATCTGATGCGGCAGGAAGGCACCGCAATATTTATCGCCGTTTCGATCGTCGGCAACAACGAGATGTCGTTGCCGATGATCATGAACACACCGGTCGCGCTGTGCGTTGTCATGTTGTTCGTCGCCATGGCGCGGCGGACGGGATGGGGCGCACGCCAGCCGGAAGCCGTCGTCTGAACCTTCAAAGCTACACCGCCCCGAACGGGCGAACAGGATAATCGCGAACATGACTTTGTCCAAATCGGTGGGCGTCGCGGGGAGGCACCGCTTCCACCGCAATATGTCCATTTTCGTCTACTTTCTGGCGGACCGATAATGCAGCACCAAAAGATTTCGCGCCCCGATCGGCCGAACACCTTGACCAGCCCGGTCTGGACGGTGAATGTCGGCCCTGCGCCGCAGACGGATTGCCTTTCGGGTACGCATGAGGTTGACGTGCTGGTCATCGGTGGCGGTATCGCCGGTACGACGACCGCGCTCCATCTCGCCGAAAAGGGTGTCAGCGTCATCCTGGTCGAGGCGCAGCAATTTGGTGACGGGGCGACCGGCCAGAGCGGCGGGATCGTCGCGCCCGATTATATCCGCCATTCTCCCGAGACGATCGGGGCGGTGCTGGGTGAGCCTGCGGGCGAACGGTTGACCGGGATGATCGGGGGATCGGGTCAGCATTTGTTCGATCTGATCGATCGCCAAGGTATTGAGTGCGATGCGCGGCAGGACGGCTTCTACACTCCATCGCATACCGAGGCGCTTGCCGAACAGCAGCGCGGCTATGCTGCGCAGTGGCGCTCGCGCGGTTACAATGTCAGCTTTGTCGAAGGCGCAGAGGCGCGCCCCTTGTTTGGTGCAAACCGCTATTGCGGTGCGCTGCGGTTCGAAGACGGCGGCGGTCTCAACCCGCTGGCGTTCGTGCGCGGGCTTGCACGCGCTGCCCAGCGCAATGGTGCGCGGCTTTATACCAACAGTCCGGTATCGAGGCTTGAGCGCAAGGATGGATACTGGCTGTGCCGGACGCCGATCGGTACCGTGCGTGCGCAGCGCCTGGTTTTGGCCGCAAACGGCGGCAATGCCGCGCTTCACCCTGCGATGCAGCGCACCTCGCTGCCGCTGCATGTCTTCCAGTTTGCATCGTTCCCGCTCGATCCTGCGCAGCGCAAGGTAATCCTGCCCGATGGCGGCGGGTTCACCGACAAGCTGCCCTATCTGTTCACCGCAAGGCTCGATGGCCTGGGCCATCTGATCTCGGCGTTTCCGATGTCGTTCATGGTCAATGGCGACAAGGGCTATTACCGCGAGGCGCGGCGGCGGCTGAAGCAGCATTTCGATGTGATGCCCGATCCCCAGATCGCACATCTGTGGCGCGGCCTGGCGTGGGTCAACACCTCGTTCCTTCCTGAAATCTATGATCTCGGGGACAACGCGATCGCCATTCAGGCATGCAATGGGCGTGGTATCGCGACGAATACGGTGATCGGATCGGAGGTCGCGACGATGCTCGCGACGGGCGATCGCGATGCCCTATCGGTGCGGCCGCGTGCACCCGTTCCGGTCCGCTTCCATGCCGGCGCTGCGCTTTTGCCCCGGTTGCTGATGTCGATGGCTTACCTGACAAATTGAGCGGATTGCTATCATCCAGGCTTGGGCGCGAGCGGCTCGAGATTGTCGTGAAGCTGCCCCAGCAGCCCAATCAGCTTTTCGAATTCGTCAGGTTCCAGCCCAATGATCAGGTGCTCGAAAACCGGTGCGGTGGCTTGCCGCGCCTGCGCGAGCCGGGTTTCGCCCACCGGGGCCAGCGCCACCAGCGTGACCCGCGCGTCGTCTTCGCTGGCAGCCGTGGTGATCAGCCCGGCGGCGACCATACGCTGGATGATTCGGGTCATCGTCGACAGGTTGATCACCGCCGCCTCGGCGATCTCACGTGCACCGCGCGGCGACCTTTCGCCCAGAATCATCAGCACGCGCCAGCTCGGAATGTCGAGCCCGATAGCGCGCAGCCTTTGGTCGATGATGCTGTTGTACCGGCTCACCAGCCGGTTGAGCAGATAGAACGGGTATCGTTTGACCCGAAAAGCGGAATCGCCGGGGTTTCCCGACATGAAGGCGTCCATGCGCCCGGTTTAGCCGAAATCCGGCGCGATTCAATCCATCGCCGGGCGCACAGCGCGTCCTGCGGATATTCGATGAAAGGCCCTGGCTGATGAACGTGCAAACCCAAGCTTCAGGTCGCCGCCGGGCCAGCGCACTGGTCCTTGCAGGCGCCGCGATGCTGCTGACCGCCGCGAGCCCATCCAGCTTTGCCGGGCTGGTCGAGCGCTATGAAAGCTTCTCTGCCGATTACCCGATGGAGGCGGGACGATCCGATCCGTCACGCTCACGCGAGGGCTGGCCCGATGAGACACCGGCGGCGATGGCCGTGCGTCGCGCCGAACTGGCCCGCATCGCCGCTGCGCTCGACAGGCTGGATCCTCAAAGCCTTGCCGGCGACGACCGGGTCAACCGCGACTATCTGCGCGAACTGGTCGGCTGGCGGATCGAGGGGATCGATTTCGATGAGCGCCGCTTTGCATTTGTCGCGCACGAAGGCTTCTACAACACGCCCTACGCGCTCGCGCGCGGGCTGGACCTGCGCTCCGAAGCCGAGGCGCAGGCGTGGGTGCAGCGGATGCGCGGTATTCCCGGATACTTCGCCGATCAGAGGGCCAATCTCGAACGCGGGGTTGCGACCGGCTGGACCCACCCTGCGGTTGTCATCGACGTCGCCGTCGCGGTGTTGCGCAACCAGATCGCGGTTCCGGTTGCCGAGGATCCTATGCTGGTGGCGCTCAAGGCCTATCCATCGGCGCAGGCCGAAGCGCAACGCCTGATCGAGCAGGAGATCCGCCCGACGCAGCGCGCGATGCTGGAGTATATCGACGGTGCTTACCGCTCCAAGGCACGCGCCGATCTGGGCGTCGCAGCGGTGCCTGGGGGCCGTGCCTATTACGATTTCCTGCTGCGCTATTACACGACCACCGATCTCAGCGCCGAGCAGATCCACGCAATGGGACTGTCCGAAGTCAAGCGAATCCGCGCCGAGATGGACATGGTTATCGCCTCGACCGGATTTGACGGCAGCTTTGCCGAATGGCTGCATTTTTTGCGTACCGACCCGCAATTCTATGTGACCAGCCGCGAGGGGCTGATCGAGAAATATGCCGCCGCGTCCAAGCGGATCGACGGGGTGTTGCCGCGCTATTTCTCGGCGCTGCCACGCCAGCCGTTCACCATCGTCCCGGTGCCGCGCGATCTCGAGGAAGGCTATACCACTGCGCGCGGCGGTGGTGGCGGGGATTTTGCCAAGGGCTTTGCCGGGACGTTCGTCGTCAACACCTCGCACCTCGACCAGCGGCCGTTGTACGAGGTGACCGCGCTCAGCCTGCACGAGGCGGCGCCGGGGCATCACACGCATGGCGCGCTCAACAACGAGAACCCGGATCTGCCCTCTTTCCGGCGGTCGCGCGATCTGCTCGCGTTCCGCGAGGGCTGGGCGCTGTATGCCGAGCGGCTCGGACATGAGATGGGGGTATACCGCGATGCGTATGAACGCTTCGGCAGCCTTTCGACCGAGATGTGGCGCGCGTGCCGGATGGTGGTCGATACCGGGATCCATGTGATGGGTTGGGATTATGCCCGTGCGCGCCAGTGCTTCGAGGACAACACCGCGCTGGCCGATATCAACATCGATACCGAGCTTGCACGCTATATCGGTGCACCGGCAGGTGCAGTGGCCTATAAGGTGGGCGAACTCAAGATCATCGAACTGCGCCGCCGCGCCGAACAGGCGCTGGGCGAACGGTTCGACATCCGCGGTTTCCACGACTTGATCCTTGCACAGGGGCAACTGCCGATGACACTGCTCGAGGCGAGGGTGGACACGTGGATCGAAGATCAGTCCGCAAAACGTTGAGCGTCAGCCGGCGAGCGCAACCTCGAGAGCCTCGCCATTTTCGTCGGCCAAGGCTGCCTCGCGCAACCCGGCAATCGCTGCAGCGGTGAGCCCGCCAGCACGGTAGCGCGCGACGATCCGGTTGAAGTTGTCCAGCCCGCGTTCGAAGGTGTCGCCATAGCCCTTGATCAGCCGCTGGCATTTGACCAGTTCGAGCGCGACATCGGGTTCGGCGGTCCGGACCATGTCAAGCCAGGCTTGGATCCGCGCCTGTTCGGTCTGGTAGCGCAAGGTGCTGCGCCGCCAGCGCCGCCCCGCCGCCAGCAGCGAGAGCGTCAAATACCAGCGCAGGCTGGTGGTCTCGACATGCCGTCCCTTTGTGAAGAACCGGCCGAGCAGGCCCGAGAGCCGGTCGCTTGCCAGAATGCGGCGGCCGATTGTGGCGGGCAGGGTCTCGCAGACCTCTTCCAACCGGGGATGCATATATTCGATGAGCTGGACGATCTGGTCATCCCCGGCCTTCACCTCTTCGCGAACCCGCGCAAACCGGGTCTCGCGTACCTTGAGGTCGGCAACGCGGATCGTGTCTTCGTAAGACATCCACAGGGCAAGATGACGGGCTGCCTCCGTGACAAGATCCGCGCTGCCGGACAGGCTTTCCAGCCTGGTGAGATAGAGGTCTGCATAGTCGGCATCCTGATAATCCATCAGCCGCCTAACACCCTCAATGGCGAAAGAATGCGCTGCGCGCGGTAGTTTGACGTCAACGCGCACCTGCAGCGCAAGGCCCGCAGCGGTGGTCGCGGCGCGGTCGACCCTCGCCTGGCGCGGTGTTTCCGATGCACGCGATGCTGCATCGAAACCTGCAGCAAAGCCGCGCAAATTCGGTTCAATCGCCTTGCCGCCGGCAACGATCGCAGCCTCGAACGCCGCCCGGGGGAAGGGGAGCGCACCACTGGCGGCAAGCGCACCGAACATCACCGAACTGATCACGCTGCCCGCGCGATCGGCAGCCGCATCCATGTCGAAACCGATGAAGCGTCGCGCGCGCTCCTTTGCCGCCGTGATGATCCTCTCGCCGCTGGCGCGGCCATCGCCCATCGCCGACTTTTCGTCGATCGCATAGACGCGGTGGGTTGATCCGATCAGCACCGTCTTGTCGGTCACGAACCCGCGCAGGATCGCGCGGCCCGCTTCCATCAGTTCGGATGCGACGACAATGTCGACATCGCCGGGAACCGGCATCAGCGCGAGCAGTGGCTGCGCGGTGCCGGTTTTGGGGATCATCTCGACATAATAGACCGTCGCGCCCGTGCGCTGGGCAACACCGGGAACCGAGGTTCCCTGCGTGACGAAGCCGTTGTTGGCGCCCAGCTGTACGATCCAGTCGGCGAGCACGCCGCCACCCTGGCCGCCAAGGCCCAGAACCGCGATCGAGATACGTCCGGACGTGCTCATCAAAAGGCCCTCGCGGCGAGTTTGCGCGCGGCTCGGCGCTGCAGGGCACCGATCACCCAGCCACGCAGGCGCTGGCGGATGCGGTCGGCACGGTTGGGATTCGAGATAATCTGCGCCTTGTAGAATGACGGGCACAGCACCGCTGCATGGCTGACCTCGCCGCACACGCCGCAGCCGACGCAGCTGTTTTCGACATGCGCCACCGGGTCCTGCCGCAGCGGATCGGGGTTGGCGCGGATCGTCAGCGATGGGCAGCCCGAGAGGCGAATGCAGCTGTGATCGCCGGTGCAGGTGTCGGGATCGACCCCGAAGCGTTCGCGCACCACACGCTGGCCGGACTTGATCGCCTTGGCGATCTGCGGCTTGATACGGCGCTGGCGGTTGAGCTGGCATTCGGACTGCGCGACCAGCACCTTGGGGCCCTTTTCGGGCGAGGTCAGCGCATCGTGGATCGCATCGCGCATGCCTGCGACGTCATAGGTTCGCGTCCGGGTCTTCGCCCAGGTGATGCCGACGCCGCGAGCGGCTTTTTCGATCGGGTTGTTGGTGCTGCGCTGGGGTGTCGTCGCCTTGGACGAGAGGATGTCCTGGCCGCCGGTCGCGGCGGAATAGCCATTGTCGACGATGATCGTCAAATTGTCGTCCTGGTTGAACACCGCATTGCCGATCCCCGATGTCAGACCGTTGTGCCAGAACCCGCCATCGCCCATGATCGCCACCGCGCGCTTGCCCTCGGGCTTGAACGCCGACGCGCCCGCGGTGCCCAGACCATAGCCCATCGTGGTGTTGCCGATGTGGAAGGGCGGCAGGATCGAAAACAGGTGGCAGCCGATATCGGCCGAGACATGGAGCTCGCCGATTTCCTTCTGCACCAGCTTCATCGCAGAGAAGATCGGGCGTTCGGGGCAGCCGGTGCAGAAGCCTGCGGGGCGCTGCGGCACCGCGGAGGCGGGCAGGGCGGGCGCCGGGGCGGGTAGTTCTTCAGGTGCGCGCGAAGGCGCGTGCGCGCGCAAGAACTTGGCGACACCCTGCCTGATAACGTCAGCGGTATATTCGCCCGAGCGCGGCAGCATGTCCTTGCCCGCGATCCGGGTGTTGAGATCGGCGCGGCGGACCAGCGTGTTGAGCTCGTGCTCGATGAATTCGGGCTGGCCTTCCTCGACGATCAGCACCGCGCTCTTGCCTGCGCAGAACGCCTGAACCTCGTCGGGGATCAAGGGATAGGCGACGTTGAGTACATAGACCGGCAGCGCCGCGTTGCCATACGCATCCGACAGGCCGATCAGTTCAAGTGCGCGATTGAGCGAATTGAACAGCCCGCCCTGAACGATGATCCCGATGTCATCGTGGGTGGTTCCGAAATGCTCGTTGAGCTTGTGGTCCTGAACGTACTTGATCCCCGCCGGCCAGCGCTTCTCGATCTTCTCGACCTCGTGCTGAAAGTTTGCGGGTGGCAGCACGATGCGGCTGGTGTCGCGGTGGGGCGACTGCGCGGCCTCGGCGACCGTGAGCGGTGGCCTGCGGTTGTCGCGTGCGATAAAGCTTCCGGTCATGTGACATGCGCGGACGCGAAGCTCGAGCATCACCGGGGTGTTCGATGCTTCGGACAGCGCAAAGCCATGCTCGACCATATCGACCAGCAGCGGCAGGCTGGGGCGTGGATCGATCAGCCACATCTGCGATTTCATCGCAAACGCATGGGTGCGTTCCTGCATGATCGAGGAACCCTCGCCATAGTCCTCGCCGACGATGATCAGCGCGCCGCCGGTGACCCCGCCCGAGGCGACGTTGGAGAGCGCATCCGAGGCAACATTGGTCCCGACCACTGATTTCCACGCGACCGCGCCGCGCAGCGGATAGTTGACCGAAGCCGCCAGCATGGCCGCTGCGGTCGCCTCACTCGCCGAGCTTTCGAAATGCACGCCGAGCCCGGCCATCAACTCGCTGGCGTCGGCGAACACATCCATCAGGTGGCTGATCGGCGAGCCCTGATAGCCGCCGACATAGGCAACGCCTGATTGCAGCAGCGCCTTGGTCACCGCCAATATGCCTTCGCCTTCGAAGACCTCGCCCTCGCCGGCCTTGAGCCGCTCGACTTCCGCCTTGAAGGACCGCTCGGCCATCTGCGCTTACTCGGCCACGAGCGCGAGGACGCGCAACGGGCTGCCTGATCCGCCCTTGATCTTGAGCGGCGCAGAGAAAATCACGCTTCCCGTGGCGGGCAACTGGTCGAGGTTCTCGAGGCACTGCAGGCCATAGCGGCCGGCAGCGTGGAACAAGGTGTGCGCAGGGTAGGCGGGCTCGAGCAGGTGCGCCTGGCCGGCATCGGTGCCGATCGTCTCAACCCCCAGACCATGCGCATCGCGCTCATCGACAAGGAACCGGACCGCCTCGGACGAGGGCCCCGGCGTATGCGCGCCATCCTCGCGGCGATTGGTATAGGCATCGACATCGCGCTTGGACCAGTCGGTGCGCAGCATGATCCAGCTGCGCGGCGGGATGCGGCCATGCTCGGCCTCCCAGGCTTCGATGTCGGCAACGGTGAGCAGGTAATCGGGATCGGCGGCGGACTGCTGCGATATGTCGATCACCACGGCAGGCGCGATGAAATCGGCGGGCGGCACGGTATCGACCGCATTGTTGGCAAGGTCCTTGCCCGAAATCCAGTGCACCGGAGCATCGAAATGCGTGCCGGTGTGCTCGCTGACGGTGAAGTTGTTCCAGTACCAGGCGACACCACGCTCGTCATAGCGCGAGATCTCTTCCTGGCTGAACCCGGCGCACTGACCGAACTCGGGGGGAAGCACCAATGTCGGGGTGTCGGGGGACAGCGTCTGGGTCAGATCGACGGTGCGGATGGTGCCCGAAGCGACGGCGGTGGCGAGCTGCTGAAGAATGGCTTGTGTCATGCTGGTCCCCTTATCCTGGTGAAATGTGACTCATTAAACTTGCATATGCAAGTAATTATTGTCGAGCTGAATGCTCCCCCGGAACGATGTCGAAGGCGATGGTGGTGCGATGGCCATCGTCAGCGAAAGGTATGGTTCCGTGGTAGAAATAGGAGGGAAACAGAACCAGCAGCCCGGGTTCCGGACGGACGGTGTGAAGAATCTGCTCACGCGCGCCCAGATGAAGCCCGGTTTCGCCGAACTTTAGCCAGCCGCTCTGTCCGTCGGCAACCGCATCGGGCACCGCGACATAAAAGACCGCGCTGATCCAGCCTTCGGGATGGATGTGATTGGTGTGATGCCCCCCGCTGGCGAGCCGCACCGACCACGATCCGGAAAATGCGAACCTGGGTGATTTGCGCGCAAGGAAGGGATGGCCCGGGTCATCGGGCAGCGCAGCGATATAATCGCCTACAGCCTTTTCGATCATCGCTCGCACCGCTTTTATCTGCGGCACATCGCGGGTGAGCAGATCATCGGTTGTTTGCGTGCCACCTCGCAATGTTTGTTCGAGCGGGTGCTGTCGCCCGTTGTGGAGCGCGGCCAACGCAGCGTCGAGATCGCGATGGAACGTAGCCACATCTCCGGTTTCGGGTGCAAGCAGCGCAGTGCCGATCAACTTGGGATCGATCAGCCAGCGCGCCATCGGGCTTGCGGACAGCCGCCACACCAGTCCCTGCAGCGCCAGCGCCTGCTGATCCGACGGATCGTCGGCGAGACGCTGCTCAAGCCGTTCGGCTGCATGGGAGAGCCTGTCGGAGATGATCAGGCAGCGCGCGGATTCGCGCAAGACCGGCGGATGGCGCGGATCGATCGTCAGCGCAGTGTCATAGGCGGCCATAGCCTGATCCACCAGGCCTGCTGACCAGCAGGCCTGGCCGCGCCGGTATTGCAGATCGGCTCCGCCGATCCCGCGCGCCGCAGGACCCGCAAGCAGCGCGGCGGCCTCGTCGGGGCGTCCGCACAGCGTCAGCCGGTTGGCCAGGCCAGCCAGCAGGGCAGGGTCATCCGGAGCATGCCCAAGCGCTTGTCGATAGCTGGCCAGGTGCCCCTCGGAATCGCCCTGCTGCCACAGCAGGCGGCTGAGCGATTCATGGAGAGCAGCGTCGGAGGGGGTGATTTCGATCGCGCGGCGGTAGGCTGTTGCCGCGTCCTCGATACGCGCCAGATCTTGCAGGCAGTGTCCCAGATTATAGTGTATCCGCGCATCGGCCGGTGCTTGGGCTGCGCAGGTCTGCAGCAACGGTAGCGCCTCTGCCGCGTGTCCCGCCATCCGCAATGCAACCGCCAGATTGTGCGACCACCCGGCATGGCCTGGCTGCAACCTGAGCGCGGTGCGATAGGCAGCGATTGCCTGCTCGTGATCGTGCCGTGCGCTGAACGTCTGAGCCAGCACCGCCCATCCGCGCGCCAGATTGGGTTGGCCGCGCAGCACAGGCTGCAGCGTGGCGCGGGCTTGTTCGGGCTGGTCCAGGGCGATCTGCGCCAGTGCCAGATTGATCCGCGCGTCGGTATAATCAGGCTTGAGCGCGAGCGCCTCGCGGTAGGCGTTTACCGCGGCGGCGTTATCGCCCAGTGCGGTCAGGCAGTTGCCAAGATTGTTGTGCACATGCGGCTGGGCCGGTTGCACCACGAGCGAGCGGCGGAACAGCGTGGCAGCCTCCCTCTGGTCACCCCGTTGGCGGGCCACCATTCCCAGCAGCTGGAGTGCATCGGGCTGCTGTGGGTCGGCAGCGAGTATCTGTGCCAGCAGGCCCTGCGCGTCATTCAGCCGACCCGACCGCGCGAGTTCCATCGTCCGGTTCAGCGAACCACCGACGCCTGGTTGTGGTCGTGACCGCTCCACATCGCGCTCCCGCTGCCGCCATCGCCCGCCCGGACGGCCAGCGCAGCCCATCGAAGCAAATTCGTCTTGTATCGTCAAGCGAATCGCGCTTTAAATCATATGTAAAGTCACATTTTGTGGAGATCGACATGGCGCGGATACACAGCAATGATCCTTCGGGAGCGACCCGCATGCGTGCCTTTGTTCTGGCGCTCTTTCTGGGTGCGATCGTGGTGCCGGGGGTCGCGATTGCCCAACCGTCCAGCATTCCTGAAACCACCGATGATGCGCGGCGACTGCCGATCCCACCGGTCGATCGCAGCCAGCACCCGGTGGTGGTGATTACCGGCGGTATGTTGATCGATGGGCGTGGCGGTGCGCCGATCGCCAATGCGGTGGTGGTGACGCAGGGTGACCGGATCGTCGCCGCCGGCCGGGCAGGCACGATTGCTGTTCCGGCAAATCCGGCGCGGGTGGTCGATGCTACCGGGATGTATATCATGCCGGGGCTGATCGATCTCCACGTCCACTTCACTCAGCAGCGCTGCCATGATTTCGGCCAGTATTCTGACAGCCCGGCAGGTGCCGCGATCCGCGGGGTTGCGCTGGCGCAGCAGCTGATTGGCGCCGGGGTCACGGCGGCGCGCGATGTCGGCACGGTTGATGATGTCGCGCTGCGGATCAAGGAGGCGGTCGACCGCCAGATCATCCCGGGGCCACGCGTGCTGTGGAGCGGGCGGATCATCGCCACCACCGGCGGGCACGGCGACGAGGTGACTTCGACCGCTACCGGCCGCCAGAAGCCCGCGATGGGCGGCCCGAGCAAGGGGTTCAACGGTCCGTGGGAATGGCGCACTGCGGTCCGCCAGCAGGTGCGCGGGCTTGCCGACTGGATCAAGCTGGGGGCGCCTGCCGACCGCGAGGAAATCGCAGCAGCGATCGACGAGGCGCATTCGCTGGGCGTTCCAGTCGCAATCGACAGCTTTGGCCAGTACACCGACTGGGCGATCGAGGCGGGGGTCGATACGCTCGAGCACCCGCTGGCGATGACCGACCAGGCGGTGCCGTTGATGAAGAAGCACGGGACCGCATTCGTGCCGACGATCGGCGCGTTCGACAATCTGCTGACGGGCGGATATCCGACTGCGGGTATTCCAACCGGTGGCTTTTACCACACCCATTCGCGGCGCTTCGTGATTGATCAGAAGGAGCATCTGGGCCGGGTGGCGCAGGCGTATCGCGCCGGGGTGCCGATCGGCGTCGGCACCGACATTCCGTTCGAGAACGAGGTCCGCTACCCCGACGCCTATTTCCGCGAGTTGGCGTATCTGAGCGAGGCCGGGATGACCAACGCCGATGTGCTGGCATCGGCCACACGGGTGGGCGCGGATATCATGAAGATGGGCGACAAGCTCGGCACGCTAGAGCCGGGCAAGATCGCCGATATCCTGATCCTGGGCGCAAACCCGCTTGATTCGCTCGAGAACCTGCGCGATGTCCGCTACGTGATTGCCGACGGCAGGCTGGTGGTCGAAACCCCGCAGCGCTGAGCGCCGGGTCATTCGATCGGCAGCTTGCCCAGGTTGTCGCTGATCATCTTCAATGTGCGCAGCAGATGCGCGATATCGCGGTTGCTGATGCCGACCATTGCGCGTGAAAACTGCCGTCCGACGATAGGGGTGAGCTTGCGCAGCGTCTGCTGTCCGGCAGGGGTCAGTGTAACCTCGGTGATGCGGTTGTCCTCGGGGTTGGACTCTGTCGACACCAGACCCTGCTCGACCATCCGGTCGATGATCCGGCTGATCGTCGAGCGCTTGGTCAGCGCCGCCTCGGCGATCGCGCCAATACTTGCAGGCTGGTGCTCGCGCAGTACGGTCATCACACGATAGATCGGCTTGGAAACACCGTGCTTGTGCAGCACTTTGTCCATGTCTTCGTGATATTTGAAATCGGCATGCGCCATCAGATAAAATGGCGAGTTTTCCAGGCGGAATGTTGGACTGCTCGGGTCATAGTCACCGCGATTTTCCACTTTCTCCCCCTTTTGCTGTGTCGATTCTGATTTCGACTTTCCGGTCATGTGTTTCTCAAAAGCCTCGAGTGATCAAGCGGTTCCGCCATTGCAGACCGGGGTTGGAGGGCGAATTAGCCGAATACATATGTATTTGCACTTTGTTTAGTTCCAGTTTCCACCGAAATGAATGCAGCGTTGATCGCCCTGTTCGAGAGATATAGCGCATGCACCATCCGTCAAGCACCGCCGATTGTCAGGCCAGCCATGACCACGCCGATGGGCAAAACGGTGGCGTCCCATTGCCAGAGACGCGGCGCGGGTTTCGTGGCGGTATGTCACGTATATCAAAATTGACAATAATCGCGTGAAGATGGATACATTGGAAAAGGTGTTTTGTGGTCCGCCCAATCCGGTCGGGCGTGCAGTTGCAAGGGGAGAGTGCCGGCATGCAGTGGAAACGGTTTGGTTCGAGAGCGCTCGCTCTGGCTCCGATGGCACTTGCGGTCGCGTTCGCAGTCCCGGCGTCTGCGAACCCGCACGAAGCGCGCCAGCGTTGGGAGCAATTGTGCCAGATCCGCAAGGACAAGCTCGATCTGATCCTGCCTGAAGCGATGCGCGAGAACGGCATCGATATGTGGATCGTCGCCTCTCGGGAGGGACACGACGATCCCAACGCCGTGCTTCTGGGTGGCGGCTATGTCGGCGATATCGGATACTATGTCTTCACCGATCGCGGTGCCGGTCGCATCGAGCGTGGCACGATGGGCGTCGGCGGTGCGGCGTTCGATCAATGCCCGCTGTACGATCTGAAGGCCTCGCCTGCCGAACTGCGTGCTTTCGTAGAAGCCCGCAACCCCAAGCGGATCGGTATCAATGTCGCTAGCGAGATCGGAACCGCCGATGGTCTGAGCCACTCGCTGCACGAGAAGCTGCGCGCGGATCTGGGCGCTGACCTGTCAGCGCGGCTGGTCTCTGCCGAAAAATTGGTGTCCGATTTCCGCTCGCGGCACACTGCCACCGAGATCGCAGCCTTTACCCGCGCCGGGGAATATTCGCGAACGATTACCGAACGCGCGCTGTCGAGCGAGGTCATAACCCCGGGCCAGACCACTACCGGCGATGTCGCGTGGTGGATGATGGAGCAGTTGCACAAGGAAGGACTGGGCAACAGCTTTGGTATTCCCAGTATCTATATATTGGGTCCGGGCCCGCGCGGGCCGGTATCGGGGGATCATGTGATCCAGCCGGGTGACCTGATCACGATGGACTGGGGGGTCAATTTCCTCACCGCTTTTACCGACATGAAGCGGATGGCCTATGTCCTCAAGGCCGGTGAAAACGCGCCGCCGCCGGGCGTGCAGCGCGCCTTCGAAAAGGCAGTTGCGATCAGGCAGATGATCCTCGATGTGATCAAGCCAGGCATTACTGCAGGTGAGGCGCTGGCGGCGGTCAACCGGCAGGTGGCGCAGACGCCCGGTCTCGTGCTGGGCCGGTATGATGATCCGAGCGCCGATGGGAAGGTGTCCGATGTCGTCATCGGCAGCCACTCGGTGGGCGATCTGGGGCATGGATCGGGGCCGTCTATGGCCGACTTCAATCCGTTGCGGATGACCTATACGCTGCGCCCGAGCAATTTCCTGTCGATCGAGCTGTTCCTGTATACGCAGGTGCCCGAATGGGGGACACGCAAGATCAAGATCCCGCTCGAAGACAATGGCATCGTGACCGAGCGGGGGCTGGAATGGTCCTATCCCGTCAACAGCCGGATCCTGCTGGTCAAATAACCGGTCGCCAGCGTCCCGCGGTCGCGCGACGCTGGCGAATCCCGCGTCAGGCCGGAACCACGGCGGTGCTTTCGATCTCGATCTTGGCGTCGGCTTCGACCAGTGCGGCGACCTGGACCACGGCCATCGCCGGGTAATGCTTGCCGACAAGTTCGCGGTAGGCCGCACCGATTTCGGGCAGGCTGGCGATGTATTCGTCACGGTTGGTGACGTACCAGGTCATCCGCACGATATGTTCGGGCCCTGCGCCAGCTTCGGCGAGCACTGCGAGCGTGTTGATGAGCACCTGGCGGAACTGGCTGCCAAGATCGGCTCCGACGATCCGCTCCTCGGCATCGAAGGCGACGACGCCTGCAGTGAACACCAGCCGTCCGGTGGCAGCCACGCCGTTGGCATAGCCACGCGGCCTCGGCCAGCCAGGTGGCAACAGGGTTTGATGAGCAGTCATGCGAGTTCCTTGATCAATCGTTCGTGCAATTCAGGGGGCCAGGGGTGCGATTTGCCTTCTGCGAGGACGGTGAGCACCTGGGTGTAACGGACGGAAAACCGCCGCTCGGCGCCGCAATCGATATCGACCGTCAGATCGACCGAGCTGCGCCCGACCCGGGTGACGACAACCGCAAAATCGAGCACATCGCCGAGCCGGCTGGGGATCGCGAAGTCCGCGCTCAATGTGACCGTCGGCAGGCCGAGGCCTTGGCCGAAGTGCATCTCGCGCCTGGTCACCCCCAGCACCGCAGCGGTCCAGTCCTCGATCGCGGCATCGCACAGCTCGAAATAGCGCGGGTAGTACGCAATGCCCGCAGGGTCGCAGTGCGCAAAGCGCAAAGGCAGGCTGGTGCGGAACATCAGTTGGCGCTTTTGGCGAGATGCTGGCGCGCGATGACGACCTTCTGTACTTCGGATGCACCCTCATAGATCCGCAGCGCGCGAACCTCGCGATACAGTGCCTCGACCGGCGCACCGACGGTGACCCCCATGCCGCCGAAAATCTGCACCGCCTTGTCGATCACCTGCTGCGCGCTGTCGGTCGCGTGGAGCTTGGCGAGCGCGGCCTCGCGGGTGTTGCGCTGGCCCATCACGTCACGCAGCCAGCCAGCGCGATAGATCAGCAGCGCCGATGTATCGACATCGAGCACCATCTCGGCGAGCTTTGCCTGGGTGATCGCATTGTCGGCGAGCGTTCCGCTGCCGAGCTTGCGCACCTTGGCGCGCGCGGTGGCCTCGTCGAGCGCGCGGCGGGCAAAGCCCAGCGCAGCCGCGCCCACGGTGGTACGGAAGATATCGAGCGTCGCCATGGCAGCAGCAAAGCCGCGCCCCGATTCGCCCAGCAGCGCGGTCTCGGGCAGCGCCATCTCGGTGAAGGTCAGCGTGGCGAGCGGGTGCGGCGCGATGACCTCGATCCGTTCGGTCACCGCCAGCCCCGGGGTGTCGGCATCGACGATAAACGCCGATACGCCCTTGGCGCCAGGTGCCTCGCCGGTGCGTGCGAACAGCACGTAATAGTCCGCAATGCCTCCGTTGGAGATATAGGTCTTCGCGCCGTTGACGATATAGCCGCTTGCGGTGCGTTCGGCGGTGGTCTCCATCGATGCAACGTCCGAGCCCGAGTCAGGCTCGGTCAGTGCGAACGCTGCGATCTTCCGGCCAGCAGCGACCTCGGGCAGATAGGCACGCTTCTGCTCTTCGGTACCCAGCAGGCTGATCGTCCCCGACCCCAGGCCCTGCATCGCGAAGGCGAAATCAGCGAGGCCCGAATAGCGCGCCAGCGTCTCGCGGATCAGCGCCAGCGAACGGATGTCGAGCTGTTCGTGCACACCGCCATAGGCTGCCGGTACACAATAGCGCAGCCAGCCAGCCGCGCCCAATGCCGCGACCAGATCACGGCAGGCGGCGTCGATGTCGTGTGGATGATCGTCGCTAAGGTTCGCGGCGCACCAGGCGTCGAGCTCTGCGCCGAGGGTGCGGTGACCATCATCAAGGAACGGCCAGTCAAGAAAGCTGCGGTCTGCCATCAATCACCTTTGAACTCTGGAGTGCGCTTTTCGGCAAACGCCTCGAACGCGCGGCGGAAGTCGTTCGTCGCCATGCAGATTGCCTGCGCCTGCGCTTCCATCTCGATTGCGGTCTCGACCGACACCGCCCATTCGATTCCCAGCTGGGTCTTGGTGATGCCGTGCGCGAAAGTGGGGCCCGCTGCAATCGAGCGAGCCAATCCCATGGCCTCTTCGAGCAGGTCTTCGGATGCGAACAGGCGGTTGTGGAAGCCCCAGCGCTCGCCTTCCTCGGCGCTCATCATCCGGCCGGTATAGAGCAGGTCCGATGCGCGGCCCTGGCCGATGATCCGCGGCAGGATGGCGCAGGCGCCCATGTCGCAGCCGGCCAGCCCGACCCGGGTGAACAGGAACGCGGTCTTGGTGGCAGGAGTCGCCAGCCGCATGTCCGATGCCATCGCCATGATCGCGCCTGCGCCGACGCATATGCCGTCGATCGCAGCAATGATCGGCTGCGGGCAGCCGCGCATCGCCTTGACCAGATCGCCGGTCATGCGGGTGAATGCCAGCAGTTCGGGCATCGCCATCTTGGTCAGCGGGCCGATGATTTCGTGCACATCGCCGCCAGAGGAGAAATTGCCGCCCGCGCCGGTGACGACGATCGCCTTGACCGCAGGCGCATAGACGAGCGCACGGAACGTATCGCGCAGCTCGGCATAGCTTTCAAAGGTCAGCGGGTTCTTGCGGTCGGGGCGATTGAGCGTGACCGTTCCGACGCCATCCTCGAAATGCCAGCTGAAATGTTCTGGTGAAAAGTCCTGCGGATTCATGGCTGTTCCTTTCCTTTGTCTTCGGCCAGCGAGACCTTGAGCGCGCCGAGCAGATCATACAGCGCGGTGCGCTGGTCGCGGGTGAGGCCGTCGAGCATCATGTCGATCCATTCGTGATGGGCTTCGGCTATCCCGGCAAAGCATTCGCGGCCCAGCTGGGTCAGCCGCACGATCGAGGCGCGGCCATCGGTGGGCGAGGGGGCGATGCTGATGTAATTGTCGCGCGCCAGCGTCTGGACGACCCCGGTGACGTTGCCGTTCGAGACCAGCAGCTCTTGCGACAGCTGCCCCATCGTCATCCCGGCAGGGTTGCGATCGAGCGCGGCCATCACATCGAAGCGTGGCAGGGTGATGCCATATTGATCGGCAAAGCGGCGCTTGAGCCGCTTTTCGATCACCGTGGTGCAGGTCAGCAGCCGAAGCCACAGCCGCACGTTGCTGCGATCGACCATTTCGCCGTCATGCTTTTCGCGGATTGCGGTCGCACCTGTCACATCACTTCTCCACCTGCGACCATGACCGCCTGTCCTGTCACCGAGCGGCTGGCCGGCAGGCACAGCCACAGCACCGCCTCGGCGACCTCGGAAGGCTCGATCAACCGTTTCTGCGGATTGAACCGGGTGAGTTGCGCGCGCGCGTCCTCGGCGCTGCGTCCGGTCTTGGCCTGGATGTTGGCGATGGCATCGCCGACGATATCGGTATCGGTAAAGCCCGGGCACACCGCGTTGGCAGTGAGCCCCGTGGTCGCGAATTCGGTTGCGAGCGCGCGCATCAGACCGATCGCGCCGTGCTTGGAGGCGACATAAGGCGCGGTGTATCCATAGCCTTTGACCCCGGCGGTCGAGGCCACCGTGACGATCCGGCCCGCCGGCGCTTCGAGCAGATCGGGCAGCGCCGCCTGGCAACAGTGGAACAACGCGTCGAGATTGACCGCCATCGTCTCGCGCCAGGCGTCTGCAGTCACCTTGGCGAAGGGCGCGCTGGGTGCGATGCCGGCGTTGTTGACGAGGATGCTGATCGGGCCGTGCGTGTCGCGCGCCCACGCAAATGCACGATCGACCGCAGCGCGATCGGTGACATCGGCCTGCGCGACGACCGCGCCCGCCAGTCCGGCCGCGGTCGCCTCGAGCGCATCGCGCCGCCGCCCGACCAGGGTCAGCCTGGCGCCTTCGTTTGCCAGCGCCTGCGCGATGGCCGCGCCGATTCCCGATCCGCCACCCGTGACGACCGCGTGAAGTCCCTCGAGTCGCATATCAGCCCCTCAACGCCGCTTCCTGCTCGGCTGCGCGCTGCATGTTGCGCGCCAGCTGGCCCATGCCGCTGAGATAGGCTGGCGGAACCGCGACGTGGCGATACTCATGCTGCGCCGCCGCGCGCAACGTCCACATCGGGTCGATCATGTGCGGACGGCCCAATGCGACAAGATCTGCTCGACCGGCAGCGAGGATCGAATTGACATGATCGGTCTCGTAGATGTTGCCCACTGCCATGGTCGAGACCCGCGCCTCGTTGCGGACCTGATCGGCGAACGGGGTCTGGAACATGCGGCCATAGACCGGCTGGCAGTCGGCCCAGGTCTGGCCCGCCGAAACGTCGATGAGGTCTGCGCCCGCCTCGTGGAAGGCCTGGGCGATCAGCACGGCCTCTTCCGGGGTCACGCCCTGTTCGCCCATCCAGTCGGTCGCCGAAATGCGCACCGACATTGGTTTGTGCGAGGGCCATGCGGCGCGCATCGCGGTGAAGACTTCGAGCGGGAAGCGCAGCCGGTTCTCAAGCGCGCCTCCGTATTCGTCGATGCGGCGGTTCTGCATCGGGGTGATGAAGCTCGAGAGCAGATAGCCGTGCGCGGCGTGCATCTCGACCATGTCGAACCCGGCGTCGATCGCCATCTGCGTCGCCGCAACGAACTGGTCGCGGACCATGTCCATATCGGCGCGGGTCATCGGGCGCGGGGTCTGGTTTCCGGCGCTCCAGGGGACGTCGGATGCCGCGATCAATGGCCAGTTGCCGCTGTCGAGCGGCTCATCCATCCCCTCCCAGCCCAATTTGGTCGAACCCTTGGCGCCCGAATGGCCCAGCTGCAGGCACATCTTCGCCTTGCTGTTCTGGTGGACGAAGCCGGTGATCCGTTGCCACGCGGCGACATGCTCGGGCGCGTACATTCCGGGGCATCCCGGCGTGATCCGGCCGTCGGGCGAAACGCAGGTCATCTCGGTATAGACCAGCCCTGCGCCGCCCTGCGCGCGGGTGCCGTAATGGACGAAGTGGAAGTCGCCCGGTGTGCCATCGGTTGCGCTGTACATCGCCATCGGCGAGACCACGATGCGGTTGGCCAGCGTCATCTCGCGCAGCTTGAACGGCGCGAACATCGGGGGTGCGCCGGTGTCGCGCCCGCCCGGGGCCTGCGACTGGAACCAGCGCTCGACGCCCTCGAGCCAGCCCTTGTCGCGCAGCCGCAGGTTCTCGTGGCTGACGCGCTGCGAGCGGGTGAGCAGCGAATAAGCGAACTGGATCGGTGCGAACGGCAGGTAGCGGTCGAGCGTCTCGAACCATTCGGTCGAGTTGCGCGCGCTGTTCTGCAGCTTGAGCACCTCGATGCTGCGCTCGGCCTGATATTCCGCCAGCGCATCGGCACGCGACAGCCCGGGGCGGTTAAGCACCTCGGCCAGCTTGATCGCATCCTCGAGCGCGAGCTTGGTGCCCGACCCGATCGAGAAATGCGCAGTGTGCGCCGCATCGCCCAGGAGGATGAACTTGTCGTACGACCACTGGCCGGTGATGATCCGGCGGAAATTGAGCCACGCCTGGGGTCCGCGTAAGTGGGTGGCGTTGGACATCAGCGTGTTGCCGTCGAGATATTTGGCGAAAAGCTTTTCGCACAAGGCGATCGCCTCGGGCTGGTCCATGTTGTCGAGGCCCAGGCCTGCCCAGGTTTCGGGTGCCATCTCGACGATGAAGGTCGAAAGCGTATCGTCGAAACGATAGGCATGCGCCCAGACCCAACCCGCCTCGGTCTGCTCGAAAGCGAAGGTAAACGCGTCGAACTGCTTGGTGGTGCCGAACCAGAAGAATTTGTTCTTCTTGACCTGAATATCGACATCGAACTTGTCGACATGCGCGGTGCGGATGCGGCTGTTGGCGCCATCGGCGGCGATGACGAGGTCGAACTCGGCCCAGTCGGCAGGATCGGTGCTCGCCTCATGCTCGAAGTGGAGCCCGATCCCCAGATCAATCGCGCGTTGCTGCAGGATGGCCAGCAGCCGCTTGCGCCCGATACCGATAAATCCGTGCCCGCTCGAACGGATGCATTCGCCGTGGATATGAACGTCGATGTCGTCCCAATGCGTGAACTCGTCACGGATAGTGGCGCCGCTGACGGGATCGTTTGCCATCAGATTGTCGACGGTCTGGTCCGAAAACACCACGCCCCAGCCAAAGGTATCATCGGGACGATTGCGCTCGTACACATCGATGACATGCTCGGGGTTATGCAGCTTCATCGATATCGCGAAATAGAGGCCTGCTGGCCCACCGCCGACGCATCCGATCTTCACCGCTTCATTCTCCATCGCCTGAGACTCGATTCATCAAAACCTACGCCGCGCTCCTATTTGCTTCAAGCTTAAAAATTTAAGCTTGAAATATCGTATATCACGCAATTATTCACGTGTAGAAGAATCATCGGAGGGAATCTTATGAAGTGGCCAGCACAGCGCCTGATGTCGGGATCGAAGAAGAGCTTCGGGATGTACGACGAGGCCTCGAAGCTCGATGCGCAAGGCGTGGACCTGATCCATCTCGAGTTCGGGCGGCCCCATGCCGATACGCCTGCCCATATCAAGCAGGCGACCAAGGACGCGCTCGATGCCGGGATCGTGCATTATGGCGACTTCCGCGGCACCTTGTCCTTTCGCCAGGCGCTGGTCAAAAAACTGCGCGATTTCAACAAGCTCGATTATGGAGTCGATGAGGTTCTGGTCACCAACGGGCTGACCCACGCTTCGTTCGCCGCGTTCATGGCGGCGATCGATCCGGGTGACGAGGTGATCCTGCTCGATCCCTATTATCCGCAGCACATCGGCAAGACCGAGCTCGCCGGTGGCAAGGTAGTGATCGCCGGGCTCGACAAGGCCAACAACTTTGCGATCTCGAAAGAGAAGATCGCCGAGAAGATCACCGATCGCACCCGGATGATCGTGCTGATCAATCCGGCCAACCCTACGGGCCGGGTTTATACCCGCGAGGAACTGCAGAACATCGCCGATCTTGCGATCGAGCACGACCTGCTGGTGCTGTCCGACGAGGTGTATGAATACATCACCTATGACCAGGCGCAGCATATCAGCATCGCCAGCCTGCCGGGAATGCGCGAACGCACGATCACCTGCTTTGCCTTCACCAAGGCTTATTCGATGGATGGCTGGCGGATCGGCTATGTCACCGCCGATGCCAAGTTGATGCCCGCGATCCTGACCATAGCGATGACCGACGTGACCCATGTCAACGTGTTCATCCAGGAAGGCGCGCGTGCCGCGGTCGAAGGTCCGCAGGATGCGATGCTGGCGATGGTCGAGGCCGACCGGCGCAAGCGCGACATTGTCGTCCAGGCGCTGAACCAGATGCCCGGGGTCACCTGTGCCGCGCCTGAAGCGACGATCTATGCCTTTCCCGACATCAGCGGCACCGGGCGCAGCTCGCAGGATATCGCCATGTCAATCCTAAAGGAAGCGCATGTCGTGGTAGAGGCGGGAAGCTTTTACGGTCCGGCGGGCGAAGGCCATTTGCGGGTCTGTTTCGGTTCGGAATCCGAGGCAAGGGTGACCGAGGCGATGGAGCGGCTGAGCCGGTTCTTCAACGCGCTTTAGCCGATATTGATCACACGCGCCGTCACGACAGGGAGAATTGGCATGAAACTGAAAATGCGTCTGGTGGCAGCCTTGCTTGCCCTTCCTGTCGTGACACTGACGCCGTCCATGCCTCTGTCTGCGCAGACCGCAGCCGCGCAGGCAAGCCATGCCGATCTTGTGGCGCTGTACGACGAATTTCGGGCGTTCGTCGCGCCCCCGATGGTGGATGGCGTTCCCGATTACTCGCCAGCGGCGATGGCGCGCCAGTATGACGGTCTGCGCAAGTTGCAGGCAAGGCTGAACGCGATCGACGACAGCGGTTGGCCGGTGAGCGAGCGTGTCGATTACATGGTGGTCAAAGCCGAGATGCACGGGCTGGAATTCCAGCATCGCGTGATGCAGCCGTGGAAGCATGACCCGGCATTCTACAGCACCACCAACCTGGGCTTTGGCCCCAAGATGCACGGTGCCTTCGGCATACCCAGGCTGCCGCTCGATGCCGACAGGCTGGCCCCGTTCAAGGCGAAGCTCGAGGCCGTGCCCGAGGCGCTCGCGCAGGCCCGCGCCAACCTGACCGCACCGCGCGGCGACCTTGCCCGGCTGGCGATCGTGCAGAAGCAGGTTGAGATCAATGTGTTCGGCGAACTGGCACAGTCTGCCGCCAGGCTGCAGCCCGAACTGGTCGAGCCCGCGAAACGCGCGCAGACGGCCGCCGCCAACTTCAAGGCCTGGCTCGAATCGATCGAAGCGGGGCTTCCCGCCCATGGCGGTGTCGGCAAGGACAACTACGCCTGGTACCTCAGGAACGTGCTGTTGCTGCCGTATACGCCCGATGAGGTCGCCGTGATCGGCGAACGCGAATACCAGCGGCAGGTGGCGTTCCTCAAGATCGAGGAGCATCGCAACCGTGATATCGCGATGCCTGAACCGGTCAAAACGCGCGCTGAATTCGATGCCAAGCGCAAGGCCGAGGACGAGCACCTGCTCAAGCTGCTGCGCGACGGGCAGTGGGTGACGATCCCCGATTATGTCGAGCATGATCCCGAAGAGGGACCGTACCAGTTTCCGTTCGAGCGGGATCCCTCCAAGCCGGGGCTGTTCGATCCGCCGCTCAACCTGCATTTCTTCTTCCAGGCCGAGTTCCGCGACGGGCTGCCGCTGCGCGCGCACAACCTGCCCGGGCATATGTTCGATTCGCTCCAGGCCGCACGCGACACGCGGCCTGTTCGCGGCAAGCCCCGATTGTTCTTCGTCAACGGGCTGCGCAACGAGGGCTGGGCGTTCTATCTGGAGGAAATGATCCTGCAGGCCGGCATGCTCGAGGATCGCCCCAAGACGCGCGAGATCGACTATATCCTGGGCGCCAAGCGCGCAGCGCGGATCATGCCCGAGCTCAAGATGCAGGCCAACGAATGGACCTGGCAGCAGGCCAATGAATCGCTGATCGCGCGCACGCCCAAATGGATGAAACCCGGCGATGCGGTCGCGCAGTTCGATATCGAATTGTATTTGCGTCAGCCGGGCTATGGCATCGGCTATTATATCGGCAAGGTCGAACTCGAAAAGCTGCTGGCCGATGTCGCGATGCAGCAGGGCGAGGCGTTCGACATCAAGGATTTCCACGACCGCTTCCGCGCTGCCGGATCGATCCCAATTTCGCTGATCCGCTGGGAAATGACCGGGCGTGACGACGAGATCAAGGCCCTGCGCTGACGCCGGGCGACCGGGGTCAGTCGATGACCGCGGTCGCCTCGATCTCTATCAGGAAGTCGGGCAGGGCGAGCGCCTGGACCCCGATCACCGTATTGGGTGCGGGGGTGTCGCCATCGTAGAACGCACCGACCTCGCCCAATACGGGGCCGAGCTTTTCGGGATTGTGATCGACGATATAGGTGCGCAGGCGGACGATATGCGCAGGCGTCGCGCCGACCTCTGCGAGCACCTGCTTGAGGTTCGCCAGCGCCTGCCGGGTCTGCGCGCCGAGATCATCGCCGCCGATGACGTTGCAATCCTTGTCCCAGGCGACCTGTCCGGCAAGGTGAACCGTGCGTCCGCCTGTATGGATCGCCGCGTGCGAAAAGCCATAGCCGACGGCATCATACATTCCGGTGGGATTGATCTTGGTATTGGTCATGTGCTGTTCCTTTGCTGCGGGTGTCAGTCGACGATCTCGAGCTGGTGCCCGAACGGGTCGAGCACATAGACATTCTTCTTGCCCGCCAGTGGCCCTGAATCGATGTGGATGATCTCGAGCGGGGTGCAGCCGTGCGCGGTCAGATAGGCTAGCGCCTTGTCGACATCGTCGACCTTGAGCCCGAGATGATGACCGCCGCGATCGCAGTTGCGCGGAAGATCCGTCCGGCGGTCGTCGGGCTTGTCGTACTGCACCAGCTGGAAATTCATGTTGTCGGTAAGCTTCATCATCACCAGCGTCATCCGCGCGCCGGGCACCCCGACATGGCTTGCCATCCAGTCGGTACCCTGGTCATCGACCGGCATATCGGCGGCATCGAGCGGCCCCATGCGAAACAGCTCTTCTGCGCCGATGACATCGCGGTAGAAGGCGAGCGCCGCGTCAAGATCGGGGACGGTCCACGAGATATGATCGACCGAGATAAAAACGGGCTTGTCCGGTGCTGAGGTCATCTGCTGCTCCCTGATGCTGGAGCGTCATAGTGCGCGGCGCGGGCCGAGCCTGCAACGCAACGGATGCGTAAAAGTTGTTGCCGACAGCGCAATGTTGGGGCGGGGCGGATCATTCGGGTGGCAGCAGGTCGGCGATCGAGACCTGGCGTGCCGGAAAGCGCGCGGTAAACCCCGGGTCGGAGCCGGGGCCTGTTTCAGCGATCATCCGCAAAAGGCTGGGCTCGCAATTGCGCCCCTGGCAGGCCCCCATCCCACAGCGGGTGGCAAGCTTGATCGCGTTGGCCGAACCGCCTGCTGACACCTGACCGGTAAGCGTTGCATGATCGACATCCTCGCAGCGGCAGATGATCGTATCGCCCGCCGGCTTCGGGAAATGATCTGTGGGATCGGCCGCAGCGTCGAGCAGCGCGGCGAAGGCACGGTGCTGCAATAACGCACGGCGCGGTTGGCGTGCGGCGCGATCAGCGGCGTCGGCATCGATCAATCCCAAATCGAGCGCAATGGCGATCCCGGCGAGCGAGCCGCCCGCCGCTGCAGCGGCAGCGCCTGCAACACCTACGGCTTCGCCCGCCGCCGCGATCCCGGGTACCGATGTGCGCATCCATTCATCATGGACACACGCCCAGCCCCCCGCAGGCCCCGCAGGCTTCATCTGCGCACCTGCCATGCGCGGCACTGCGGATTGCGGCACAAAGCCGTAGCACAGTCCCACAGCATCGCACGCGACCTGGCCCTGATTGGTGATTGCGCCCGATACACGGTCGTTGCCGGTCAGCGCCTCGATCTTCGCGCCAAAAAGGACCGGCGTTCCCGCCCGAGCAAGCGTCCGAAGCGCACCGGCGGTCGCCAGCAGATCGGGCGCACGCCGCAAAGCCGCCAGTGGGTGCTTCGTCAGCGCCCCGATCATCGCGCTGCGCGGCTGAGCGAACATCACCGCCGCCACCGTACCTCCCGCAGCGACGATCTGCGCCGCGATCAGCAGTTGGAGCGGGTGGGTTCCGGCGAGCAGCACGCGGCTGCCGACGAGCAATTGCTGGCCCTTAAGAAACGCCTGGATTCCGCCCGCAGCATAGACCCCTGGAAGCGTCCAGCCAGAGACCGGTACCGCCAGATCCTGGCAGCCCGCCGCGATCAGGATATGGCGGGCGCTGATCGTCGTGACGCCCTCGGGTCCCATCGCCATGACCGAGCCCTGCTGCACGCCAATCACCGAATGCTCGCCCAGCCAGGTAATTCCGCTGAGTGCCTGGAACCGTGCGAGCAACTGCTTGAGCGGTGCGTAGCTGCGACCCTCGAGCCAGGCTTGCACTGCAAAGCGGGCAGGGGGCTGTCGTAGTATTTGCCCGCCGGGGCGGGGTTGTTCGTCGATCACGGCGATCGACAGGCCATGACCGGAGAGTGCAACCGCCGCGGCCTGCCCGGCAGGACCGCCGCCGATGATCGCGACATCGAAGTGCTGTAGATCAGCCACGGGTAACGACCTCCATCGCATCGACGGCCTGCGTCAGGCACGCGCGCACCCGGCGTCCGCTGGCAACGAGCGTCACCTGGCATTCGTAACAGCTGCCCATGTTGCAGAACAGGCCGCGAGGCTTGCCGCGCCGATCGGAGCGGAACGCGTCAACACCCGCCGCGAGCATCGCCGCAGCGACGGTCTCGCCTGCAAAACAGGCCAGCGGCTCGCCATCGACGATAATCGTGATCGGCTCGCCGCGCACCACGCCATGGATGATCCGGTCCGCGCTCATCCCATGAACCCGTTCAGATGCTCGAAGCGTGCGGGCGACAGCAGTGCAAGCTCGTCGGCGTCACCTCCTGTCATCGCGTCGGCCAGCATCCGCGCGAAGGTCAGCCCTAAGGTGAACGCCGATCCCCCTGCCGCGACCCACAGCCCCGGTACGCGCGGCACCGGTCCGACGATCGGCAACTGGTCGGATGAAATCGCGGTCACCCCGGTCCAGCTGCGGATCAGGTTGAGCTGGGTGACCCCGGGTACCACGTCGCGCGCCGCGAGCAGATTGCCGGTCAGCGATTCAGGGATCATCTGCGCCCTGGCCGAGAGATCGAACCCTCCGTTCGGTGTCTGGGCGAGCCGCGAGGGCCATCCGCCGCCGATCAGCAGGTTGCCTGCATGCGTCTGCTTGAGCGAGAGCCTGCGCCCGACATGCTGCACCAGATGCGGCACCATCGGCGCGGTACGCTCGGTCGCGTTCATCAGCAGCGCCACCGGATAAAGCGGCATATGGATGTTGACCAGCGCGCAGATCTCCGTACTCCAAGCGCCGGCTGCGACCAGCAACTGGTCTGCGGACAGCGCGAGCCCTTCGCCCTCGACCCGGAAGCGTCCCGCATCGCGTTCAATCGTGCGGACACGGGTTGCGGTGCGGACCGATGCGCCCTCGCGGCGCGCGGCATCGGCGAGCGCAGGGGTGACAGCGCGCGGATCGGCATGGCCTTCATCGGCGGAAAAGTTTGCAGCGAGTATGCCCGGCGAGAGATAGGGCGCAATCGTGCGGGCTTGCTCGCCATCGAGCGTGCGCACCGCCAGGCCCTCATGGCTTTCGCGCGCCGCCTTGCGCTCGAGCAGTGCGACCTGCTCGGCGGTTTCGGCGACCATCAGCCCCCCGTCCATCGCGACATGGAGGTCAGCGGCCAGGTCGCCCTCGATCGTGGCCCAGTCGGTGACCGCGTGGCGGCTGAGCGCGACGATCTGCGCGCCCTGTTCGGCAAGATCATCGCCATTTTCGAGGAAGCGCCGTTCGATCTGGAAGTGGAGCGAGCCCGCATTCTGGCCCGAAGCCCCCGCATTGATGTCGCCGGCCTCGATCAGCACCACCGAGGCACCCTTGCGCGCAAGCTGCCAGGCCGCTGCACAGCCGACCAGCCCGCCCCCGATGATCGCTACGTCTGCCCGCTCCATCGATCCTAGATGCGCCCGAGCTGGACCAAAGTCTCTTTGATTCTTTCGGCGTCCTCGGGGGCGACATCGCGCAAGGGCGGGCGGACATAGCCTCCCGGAAGCCCCTGCGCGTTGAGTGCGGCCTTGAGGATGGCAGGCCCCGATCCGAAGCGCCCGACAAGTTCGGGGGTGTACCAGGCATCGAGGATCACCCGGTCCTGTCGCCCGCATTCGCGCGCACCGGCAATGTCGCCAGCCCACAGCCGGTTGTAGAAATCGGGATGGGTGCGTCCGAGCACCGCGCCAGCGCCCATCGTTCCGTCACCACCGCGCGATTCGAGCAGCGCAAGGCCATGCTCGTCCATCGAATGGCCAAAGATGCGGACCTCGTCCTTCAGCGCGAAAAAGGTATCGACGAACCGGCGCAGGTCACTGGTCGATTGCTTGATCGCGACGACATTATCGAGCCCAGCAATCCGCTTGAGCAGATCGAGCGGCATGTCGATGCCGGTCCCTGGTGGCCAGTTGTAAACGCAGATCGGCAGCCGGGTGCGGTCCGAGATATCGCAGTAAAAGCCGTAGATCTCGTCGGGCAGCGGGCGATAATATGGCGGCGGGGTCACGACGATGCCGTCGAAGCCGCTCGCGGCCGCATGGTCGGCAAGATCGAGCACGCGCTTGGCGGTGAACGCGGTGCACCCGGCAAGCAGCGGCAGCTTGCCGCTCAATTGATTGCCCACTGCAGAAAACAGCGCCTTGCACTCGTCAGCGGTCATGCTGGGCCACTCGCCGGTGGTCCCTGCAATCAGCAGCCCATGCATTCCTTCGGCGTGGAGCCATTCGAGCAATATGCCCAGCGCCGGCAGATCGAGCTCGTGATCCGCATCGAACGGCGTGGTGATCGCCGGGATATATCCCTGCCAATTGGCACGCGATCTTTTGGTCATCAACTCGGCTCCCCCTGTGCAGGACATACAGCACGATGTCCCGTGAGGCCAAGGTGCATTCGCAGCAAGAACATCAAAAGACGAAATTGGTTGCGTTTACCGCAACGGATGGCATTCTTTGTTCTCACGACAGCAACGGATCGCAGGGAGAAACCGGGATGTGGGACAACGCGCTGCATTACTTCTACGAGGCGGCAAACCTCGGTTCGATGCGGTTGGCGAGCGACAAGATCGGGGTGGCGACATCGTCGATCAGTCGCCAGATCGCACAGCTTGAAAGCGAAATGGGGATCGCACTGATCGAGCGCGGTCGCCGATCGATCCGGCTGACCGAAGCGGGACAGCTGGCGTTCGATTACCACAAGAATCAGGTCGCCGACCGCGAGGCGCTGCTTAACCGGATCCAGGAACTGCGCGAGGTGAAATCGGGTCGAATCGATCTGGCGATCGGTGAGGGCTTCTTCGGGCCCTCGTTCACCTCGCTGATCGAAGGCTTCCAGCGGCGCAATCCGGGGATATCAATCACCGTGACCAGCTGCGCGAGCTCCGAGATCATCCGCATGGTGCTCGATGACGAGGCGCATATCGGGATGATCCTGCACACCACCAGCGAACCCAAAATCCGGACCCGGACGACGGTCGAACAGCCGCTGATGGTGTTGTGCGCACCAACGCATCCGGCCGCGGCGATGGAGGCGCTGACCATCGCTGACATCAGCCAGTTCGACCTGTGCCTGCCGCCGCAGGGGTTCCGGATCCGCAGCACGTTGAACCATGCCGAAAAGCGCGCACAGGTGTGGCTCGAGCCTCGGCTGGTCACCACCTCGATCCAGATGATGCGCGAGACAGCCAAGGCCGGGCGCGCGCTGACGGTGCTGCCCCGGATTTCAGCGCTCGCCGAGCTCGAGGAGGGCAGCCTTGTTGCCCGCCCGCTGCTTGATGATGCGATCGAGCACAGCACGGTCAGCCTGATCCACCGGCTGGGTCGCCAGCTGGAGGGTGCGCCCGCCCGGCTGATGGGTGTGCTTGAAGCGCGGCTGAAAAGCTGGAGCTGACCGCTCGCCAGCCGTTCAGGCGGCCTGTGTTCGCAGAGCAGGCTGCCGGGGCCACGCGATGCAGACCATTGCAGTGACGCTGGCGTTGACCGCCATCGCAATCAGGCCATGGTCCCAGTGCGGCAGCAGCGTGTTCCAGAGCGTCTGCGCCTGCGGCAGCAGCAGCGCACAATAGCCGATCACGATCCCGGTCAGCACGCCCCAGGCATGTGCCCGCTTCCACAGGAAGGCGAAATAGACCCCCGGGGCGAGCATTCCGATCGCGGCATAGGCGGACAGTCCGATCTCGACGAGCGAGCGCGATCCGCCCAATGTCAGCCAGACCGCAATTGCGGCAAACACGATCATCGACAACCGCGAGGCGAGCAACGATGCGCGGTCGGACAGGCGCGGGACGATCGGCAGCAGGATGTTCCGGCTGAAGATCGATCCAGCGGTGAGCAGCAGCACCGATCCCGGAACCAGCGCGAGCAGGCACGCGGTGCCCGCAAAGATGCCGATCACCCAGGATGGATAGCGATCCGAGACGAACTGCAGCAGCACCGCGTTGGTATCGCCGCCTGCAGGCTCGGTCCCCGCCAGCAAAGCCGCCAGCCCGAGCAGGATGATGAAGAAATAGGATAGCGAATACAGCGGCTGCCAGATCGCGTTGCGACGGATCGTGGCTTCGGTTCCGGCCGAAAAGCACAGCTGGAACAGATGCGGCAGGATCCAGTTGCCCAGCGCGACATTGAGCGCGGCGGTCATTAGCCAGACGGTCGAAAGCCCTGCCTCGGGCTGCAACCCCGGGAGGCGGCCGATATCAGGATACTGGTCCTGTGCCATGCGATAGACGTCGAGCATCGATGCCGCACCGACCTTGGAGGCTACGGTGAGGCACAGCGAGACGACAATCACCACCATCAGCACGTCCTTGACGCCAGCGGCAAACGCTGCCGACCGAAGCCCGGCGAAATAGACGAAGGCGAGCATCACGACCGCAGCGATGATCGCGGCGGCGACTGCCGAGACATCGGTCCCGAGCGTCAGCCGGACAATCAGGCTGAGCGCGACGATCTGGATCTGGACATAGACGATCAGGGCGATGATGCCCGCGATCCCGACCACGACACCCAGCCAGATCGCGTTGTAATGCTTGGCGAAAAAGTCTGCCTGCGTGACCAATCCGAACTTGCGGCCGGCATTCCAGATATTGGGCATCAGCCAGTATCCGATGGTCGCCGACAGCGAAACCGAGGTCAGTGCGAGATACGCCGGGGCCCCGTGGGCCCAGGCAAAGCCCGAGATCCCCAGCACCGCAAAGGTGGTGTAAATTTCGCCCGCGTTGAGGAACCAGAACACCAGCACCCCGAACCTGCGGCCACCGACCGCCCAATCGGCCAGTGTCCGCGCCTTGGCGTGCCGCCGTGCCGAGAGCAGGGCGCCCGCCATCGTGCCCAGCACGACCGCCAGAGTGAGGGCGAGGATCAATGCGCATCTCCTGCGGCGGGCACACCGTCTTCGGGCTCGTCAAATTCGGGGTGTCTGGCATCGATCGAAAAGATGAAGGCGATGATCAGCGAGGTGATGACGATGCCCGCCATCTGCCACACCATCGGAAACGGCAGCGAAAACGGACGCCACGCGACGTCGTTGACCAGCGGGATACCGCCGATCTGCCACAGGAACGGGATCAGCAGCAGCCATCGGTGACGCCGCGACACGGGCTTCGAAGAGAGCACGGGTTGCGTCATGCTCACGCCCTGCCGCCGCCAGCGTCGATCCAGCTGCGGATTTTCGCATCGAGGACGTCCATCGGCAGCGCCCCTGTCGAGAGCACCTGGTCATGATAGTCGCGCACATCGAACCGCGGCCCCAGCGCCTTTTCGGCGGCATTGCGCAGCTCGCGGAACTTGAGCTCGCCGATCTTGTATGCGCACGCCTGGCCCGGATAGGCGATATAGCGATCGATCTCGACGACGACATCGCGCGGCGCCATCGAGGTGTTGTCGAGCATATAGTCGATCGCCTGCTGGCGTTCCCAGCGCTTGGCGTGGAGCCCGGTATCGACAACCAGCCGCACCGCGCGGAGCATCTCCATATCGAGATGCCCGAACAGCTGCATAGGATCGGTGAACATGCCGAGTTCGGTGCCCAGCGATTCGGCGTACAGCCCCCAGCCTTCGGAGTAGGCCGTGGCCTGGCCGTGGCGCAGCAGCGGAGGCAAGGCGTCGTTCTCGATCGCGAGCGTCAGCTGGAAATGATGGCCTGGAATGCCCTCGTGCAGCGTCAATGTCTCGAGCGTCGGGATCGGGCGGGTGCCCAGCATCGACATGTTGAAGAACAGGATGCCCGGCGATACGCCATCGGGCGGCCCGACCCGGTAATATCCCGTACCGCGCTGGTCGCCGAGCGCGGGCAGGGGGCGGACCTCAAAAGGCGCCTTGGGTCGGCTATGGAACAGCCGCGGGATCGCGGGCCAGATCCTGGCCTCGATCGCCTCGAACCGGGCAATCAGCTCTTCGGGGGTCTTGCAGTAATAGCGCGGATCGGTGCGAACATGCTCGAAGAACGCCTTGAGATCCCCATCGAACCCGACCTTGCTGCGCACCGCTTCCATCTCGGCGCGAATCCGTGCGACTTCGGACAGGCCCAGGCGGTGGATGTCGTCAGCCGAGCGGGTGGTAGTGGTGTGCCGCGCGAGATTCCACGCATACAGCGCATCGCCATCCTTCATCGCCCAAAGGCCGGGCGCTTCGGGCGCATCGGCCAGATAGGTGTCGCGCAGATAGGTCGCCCAGCCGCGATAGGCGGGATAGACCTTGTCCTCGATGATGGAGCGGAACGCGGCGGTGATCCGCTCGCGTTCCTGTGGTGCAAACGATGCCGGTATCCGCTTGATCCCGGCCCAGAACGGGCTTCCCTCAGTCGGCAGCTTCAGCATCGCATCGACCTGCGCCAGCACATTGGCGACGATTACCCGCGGCTGGAGATAGCCTTGTGCGCGGCCTTCCTTCAGGCGGCTGACGGTGCTGTCCATATAGCCGACAAAGCCGTCGATCCGTGCCAGTGCGGCGTCATAATCTTGAGGCGTCGCAAATGGCGCTGCCCCGCTCGACAGGAAGTCGGGGAACTCGATGTGCAATCCGAACGAGGGATTGAGCGGTGCCATGCGCTGGACATCGAACAGTCCGGTATCGAACAGGGAGAGCGTCTGGCGCGTCTGGTAATCGAAAACGTCATAGGCAATCCGGTCGGCGGCGGGCAGCGCATCGCGGTTGATCGTTCCAAGCTCGGCCAACGCAGTGGCCTTGTTGGCGCGCAGTGCGGTTGCATAGGCGTCGCCCAGCGGATCGACGAACAGAGCGCCGCCGGTCTGGCCATTGCGTGCTGCGCGCAGCGGGTTGAGTGCGGCATCGGCAGCCTCGCTGCGTTCGAGCAAGGCCCGCAACGCTTGTGAAGCCGACGCTCCCTGCGCGAGGGCCGGCAGCGGGGTCAGCGCGCTTGCCGCCATCATCCCGATCACCGATCGCCGGGATAACTGGAAAGATGGATTTTGCATGGCGTTGGTCCCCGTATTGCTTTTCGCTTGTTGCCGATCGTGTCGCACAACCGCAATAATGCAACCCGAAGTGGTGGCTACACCGAAATGCCGGCAAATCAGCCAAACCCTCGGCAACTCCGCGATTTTCCGCATTTTTGTTGCTTTTCGCGAGTGGTTTCGGCGGCAATGTTGCGTTTTGCGCAACGAATTTGCGCGATGGTGTTCATTGTTTTCCGTGGCCGTTGCCTCAGGCTTGGCCGCAGCAATTTTGGAGGGCACACAGATGAAACGATCGCACACAATGGCCACGCTCGCTGCGATAATCGGGGTCGTCGCCACCCCGATCGCAGCGCAATCCCAGCCGGTTCCCGCCCAGCCAGCGCAACCCCCGATGACCGCGCTGGTCGGCGGATCGGTGGTCGATGTCGACAGCGGCGCGTCGATCCGCGACGCGGTCGTGCTGGTCCAGGGTGAGCGGATCGTGAAGGTCGGGCCCGCTGCGTCGATCGAGGTGCCTGCTGCGGCCAAGGTCGTCCGGATGGATGGCAAATGGCTCGTCCCGGGCCTGATGAACATGCACGTCCATTTCGGGTTGAAGCTGCCCGGCGCAGAGGGCGCCGAACTGATCAACGAGAAGGATGGCGAGCAGTCGCTGCGCATGGCGGCCAACGCCCGCCGGACGCTTCTGGCGGGGGTGACCACAGTACGGCTGACCGCAGAGGATCGCGGGCTCGACTTCATGCTCAAACGCGCGATCGGCAAGGGCCAGGCGATCGGACCGCGGATCGAGACCGCAGGCGAATTGATCGTGCCGACCGGCGGCCACGGCTCGCTCGAGGCCGATGGTCCTGCAGAGCTCAGCAAGGCGGCGCGGACCCAGATCAAGGGCGGCGCAAGCTGGATCAAGATCGCGATCTCGGGCGGCATTTCGGACACGCATGGCGATATTTCCGCCGCACCGATGACCGATTCGGAGCTTTCTACGATCATCGAGGTTGCGCACCGCAACGGGGTAAAGGTCACCGCGCACAATGGTTCGTCCGAGGCGGCGCTGCAGGCGCTCAAGTTCGGAGTCGACTGTTTCGAACACGGCTATCACCTCAACGATCAGGTCCTCACCGAGATGAAGAAGCAGGGCACCTGGCTGGTTCCGACCATCGTGGTCAGCCAGCCTGGCGCGTATGAATTCTATCGCAAGATCGGATCGCCCGAGTGGTATCTCGAGCGGGTGGCCTCGACCGGCAAGGACCACTGGGCGGTGCTGCAAAAGGCAATCCGCATGGGGGTCAATGTCGCTTTGGGCACCGATCAGTTTCCGTTCGAGCCCAATGGTGGAACGACCGCGACGGTCGCAGAGGCCGAGCTTTACCAGAAGGCCGGGATGACCCATCTGCAGGCGTTGCAGGCCGCGACGATCAAGCCGGCAGCAATGCTGGGCATCGACAAGACCGTCGGACGGATCGCGGTGGGCCAGTATGCCGACATTGTGGCAGTGGCTGCCGATCCGACCAAGGATATCTCGGCGCTGCGGACGCTTGATTTCGTGATGAAGGGCGGGGTGATCTACCGCAACGACACCGCACCCGAAACGATCGTCCAATGACGCGCACCTCCAGGAGTTCTGCCATGAAACATGCCCTGCTCGTTCTGGCTACTGCCTGCGCGTTGCCGCCTGCACCTGCGCTGGCCGAAACGGTCGCGCTGGTTGGCGGCAACGTCGTCGATCTGGACGGGAAGGCACCGCTCCGCGACGCGGTCGTGCTGATCGAAGATGAGCGCATCCAGGCAATTGGCAGCCGCGCCAGCACGCCGGTGCCGCCCGATGCCAAAGTGATCGCGATGGATGGCAAGTGGCTGATTCCCGGCCTGATGAACATGCATGTCCATCTGGCGCTCAACCTGCCCGGCGCATCGCGGATCTATAACGAGACGCCAGACTCGATGGTGCTGCGTTCGCTCGACAATGCGCAGAAGTCGCTGAAGTCCGGGGTGACGACGATCCGGCTGACCGGCTCGGATGCCGGGGTCGATTTCACGCTCAAGCGCGCGATCGACGCAGGCCTGTTCGATGGTCCGCGCATCCACACCGCGGGGTCTTCGATCGTCGCCACCGGTGGCCATGGCAAGACCGAGGTCAATGGTGCTGCCGAATTCTCACGCGCGGTGCGCGAGCAGGTGAAGGCGGGTGCGACCTGGATCAAGCTCGGCATTTCGGGGGGCATTTCGGACACGCATGGCGACATCGGGGCATCGCCGTTCACTGATGCCGAGCTCACCACCGCGATCGAGGTAGCGCATCGCAACGGGGTCAAGGTCACCGGCCACTCAGGCTCGCCGATCGCGTCCGATGCGGCAATCGATGCGGGAATCGACGCGTTCGAGCACGGCTATTTCCTCACCCCTCAGGTGCTCAAGAAAATGAAGCTCAAGGGCGTGTGGTTCATTCCGACGATCGTCGTCAGCCAGAGCGGGGCGAAGGAATTCTACCGCAAGATCGGCTCGCCTCCCTGGTATCTTCACCGGGTGGATTCGGTCGGCAAGGCGCATATCCAGGCGCTGCGCGATGCGATCTCCAACGGGGTGAGCATTGCGCTGGGCACCGACCAGTACCCGTATGAGCCCAATGAGGGCACGACCGCGACCGTCCGCGAGGCGGAGATCTATGTCGATGCGGGAATGACGCCTGCGCAAGCACTGCGCTCTGCCACGATCGAACCGGCGCGGATGCTCGGGGTCGATAACGAAGTCGGCGTGCTCAAGCCTGGCTATTACGCCGACATCGTCGCGCTCGATGCCGATCCGATCGCCGACATCGCCGCGCTGCGCACGATCGGTTTCGTGATGAAGGGCGGCAAGGTGATCCGCGACGACCGTATTCAGCCCTGATCCGCGACTCGGATCAGCGCCTGTACGGTCTGTGTCGCGCAATGACGCCTTGGTCGGGCTGGGTAAATGATCGCTCTGACAACGCTCCTGGCCCAGCGCTGGGCACCGCGCCTGCCGGGTAGCGTTTCACACCGCACTGATAACGGATTGATAGAACACGAAAGATGGCCTGCGTGTTGCCGCGCGCGACGGTGATCGCGTGCAATTCAATCACCAATGGCCGGTGCACCTGACCTCGCTAGTTTGCGCTGGGCGCAATGAACGCGGATTTACAATGTTGTTGAAACAACAGTTCAACTGACGGACACTTTGGGCAACGGCGAGGTGCAACAACCGCCGATCAAGCAACATAATGACAGGGAGCCTCACAATGAAAAAAACGCTGCTCATCGCATCCGTCCTCGCCGCCTTCACGCTTTCCGCGCCGGCCACCGCGCAGGAAAAGCCGGCAAACGACGTCGTCTCGAAGATGTTCACCTGGTGGAACCAGGCATTCAAGACGCCCGGCGCCTATACTCCGGAAAACTTCTCCAAGTTCTTCACGCCCGATGCGACGCTGGTGCTTGAAGGCCGCACGGTGATCAACGGTGTCGACCAGTGGGCGACCCATTTCCAGAAGATCCAGTCGGGCGGCGGCGATGTCGAGATCGTCGTCCCGTTCAAGGACGTCTTCGAAGTGGGCGACCGGGTCTACACCTATCACGTCATCCGCTCGCGGCGTGACGGCCAGCTCGGCTGCTCGCTGGCAGCAGGTCATGCCGAACTGAAAGGCGGCAAGATCGCATCGATCGTTCTCGTCCGGCACACGCTCGAAGCAGGCAAAGACCCGCTCGACGCGCAATGCTGGACAGACTGACGCCCTAAAACGGCGACTTTGGAGAGGTTTGGATCACTGGAACCGGCGGACATCACCGCCGGTGAAGAGGGGGTTTTGATATGAAAAACAGCATCAATCACAAGCGCAGCATCGGCCGGTTTTCGATCAGCGTTGCTGGAGCGGCAATTATCGCAGGCTTGGCAGCGATGCCTGCCTATGCGCAGGAAGCGGAAAATTCTGTCGGTGCAAACGACATCGTCGTGACCGCACAGCGCCGCGAGCAGAGCCTGCAGGATGTGCCGATCGCGATCACTGCGGTTAGCGCCGAGACGATCAAGAACCAAAACATCCAGAGCGTCGAAGACTATTTCGCGCTGACGCCCAATGTAAGCTTCCAGTCGAATGGTTCGCGTGACCGCAAGGACCTTGCGATCCGCGGTATCTCTAACCAGCTCAACCCGTATGCCGACGTGCGCCAGTCGAGCTATGCCTTTTATGTCGACGAATTCAACGTCGCAGCTGGCACAAGCAACCCGCAAATCGTCGACCTTGAGCGGATCGAGATCCTGCGCGGTCCGCAGGGGACGTACTTCGGTCGCAACGCGGTCGGCGGTGCGATCAACGTGATCACAAAAAAGCCTGTCGATACCTTCGAGGGTGAAGTCGAGATCGGCTATAGCAGCTTTGACACCAAGCGCGCGCAGGGCGTGATCAACGTTCCCATCGTGCCTGGCGTACTGGCGCTGCGCGCGTCGGGCCAGATCGAAAAGTCGGATGGCAACATCCGCAACATCAACGCGATCGGTGGCGGCAACGACAGCGAATATTACACAGGGCGTGTCCAGGTGCGGTTCACCCCGATCGATGCGCTGACCTGGGATTTCATCTACAATTACTCGGATGAAGAGGTGGGTATGCGCAACGGTGTGCCGACCGGGTTCGTCACCCGCACCTGGGCATCGGTATATTATGGGCGGCCCGCAGGATTGATCGGCGACCCCGACGGCGTCGGCTTCTTTCCGCAGAACAACAGCCGCGTGAACTTCAACCGTGACCAGCGCGTCGGCAGCAAGTTCGAATATTTCAGCAGCCGTGCGGTCTGGGACTTCGGACCTGTCGAGCTGACAGCGGTCGGCGGCCATCTGGTCTCCGATGTCTTCAACTTCGGCGATGTCGATGGTGGCAGCCGCGATTTCTTCTACGAAGACCTCAAGCTGCGGCGCAAATCGACCAGCGGTGAAATCCGGCTGCAATCGACGGGGACCCAGTTCCTCGATTGGAGCTTCGGAACGTCACTGGGCAAGGATACCGGGGTCAGCGACCAATCGACGTTCCATGGTGCTGATAGCCCGCTTTGCCCCGCCGCCTTGGCGGGCAACTGCAACGGCCTTGAGGTCACCGGCGCCGATGGCGACAGTTCGAGCCGCTATTTTGCGATCTTCGCGCAGGGCACGCTCAACTTTTCCGAACAGTTCTCCGCAACCGCAGGCCTGCGCTATTCGTGGGAGAAGGTCACCAATGTCTCGCAGGCCCGCTCGAACACGGTGATCACCGGCAACAATGATCGCGTCGCCGACTTTGAGGATATCTCACCCAAGGTGACCCTGACGTATAAGCCGAACACCGACCTCATGGTCTTTGCAACCGCCTCGCGTGGGTTCAAGTCGGGTGGCACGCAGACCACCAACAGCGCGGCGCTGAGCAACGAATTCCAGCCTGAAACCTTGTGGAACTATGAACTGGGGGCGAAGTTCAACCTGTTCGACAACCGCCTGAGGGTCGATATCACCGGCTTTTATATGGATTGGAAGGATGTCCAGCAGACGATCCGTTTCCAGTTCATCGATCCGGTCACCGGATTGCTGCGCGGTGTCAGCGGCATCGACAACGCGGCCTCGGCGGAAAGCTATGGTGTCGAAGCCAGCTTTGATGCGCGGCTGACCGACAACTGGAACCTGAGCGGGAACGTCGGCTTCAACAAATCGAAGTACAATGATTATCCCAGCGCGCTGATCGATGGGGTCGTCATCGATATTTCGGGCGAAGAACTGACCAATGCGCCCCAATGGACGCTGGGTGCACAGACCCAGTACACAGTGCCGATCAGCGATCGCTTCGAAGCGTTTGCCCGCGCCGAATGGACCTTCCGTTCCTCGATGATCTCGAACCCATATTACTATCTCTACAAGGACGTGGCGGGTGAGCCGTTCGAAAGTCCGAGCTATCACAACGTCAATTTGCGCCTCGGGATCGAGGACGAGAACATCCGCGCGGTGGTGTTCGTCGAGAACCTGTTCAAGGAGGACTTCTACGCCAACGCCTATGAAAAGGCGTTCTACAGCGGCGTTCAGGTCGAGCCATCGTTCCGGGTGTTCGGGGCGAGCCTGGGCTACAAGTTCTGACACGAAATTGGGGACGGCTCTGGTCGCGGCCGTCCCCATACCGTATTCAGCGACGCAGATGAAAAGCGTAACGGAGCAACAACATGATCGATCGCCGGAGCTTCATGGGAGTGGCTGCGGCAGGCGGTCTGTCGGGCCTCGTGCCCCATGCGCTGCTGGCGCAGGGGATGAGCGCCGATAGCGCGCTGGCAGCGCTGCTGCAGCGGCACGTCGAGGCGTATCTGCGCCGTTCGCCCGAAGAGGCAACGGGCGAGAACTACGATACCGGCGCCAATGCCGCGCTGCGTGGCCGACTCGATGACAGGTCGATGGCAGCGCGTGCCACCGATCGTGCCGCAATCCAGGCCGCGCTCGCCAATCTCGACAGCATCGATGTCGCAGCATTGTCGCCCCGCGCGAAGCTGGACTACGGCGTAGCACGCTATGTCTATGATACGCTGGCGGACATGCTCGGGCGCTATGGCTATGTCGACGGCAATCTGCGCCCCAGCCCCTATGTCGTGAGCCAGATGAACGGCGCTTATTACTGGTTGCCCGATTTTATCGGGAGCCGTCATCCGATCGAGACCGAGGCCGATGTCGAGGCCTGGTTGCAGCGGCTTTCGGCGTTTGCGGTCGCGCTCGATCAGGAAAGCGAGCGGATCCGTCATGATGCAGGGATCGGTGTGATCCCGCCCGATTTCGTGCTTGTCCGCACCATCACGCAGATCAAGGGGCTGCGTGATGGCGACCCGGCCCAATCCGGGATGATCGCTCCTGCGCTGCGGCGGATCCGTCAAAAGGGTCTGGGCGATGTTAGCGACCGCGCCCTGGCCATTTTCCGCGACGAAATCCAGCCTGCGCTCAGCCGCCAGATCGCCGCGCTCGAAGCCCTGGCACCGCAGGCCGACGACCGCGCGGGCGTCTGGAAGCTCCCCGATGGCGAGGCCTATTATACCGCAGCGGTGCGCGCGAACACCACGGTCGATACCTCGCCTGCCGAACTCCATCGCATCGGGCTGGAGCAATGCCGCGCGATCACTGCGGAGATCGATGGTTTGCTGCGGGCGCAAGGCCTGACCCAGGGCAGCGTGATGGCGCGGGTTGCAGCGCTGAACAGCGATGCCCGGTTCCGTGTGTTCCCCGATGACGCCGGGCGCGACAAGCTGCTTGCGCTTGCCCGGCAGCAACTGGCGAAGGTGACCGCGCTGCTTCCGGGGGGCTTCAATACCACCACCGTCGATCCGATCGTCGTGCGGCGAATATCGCCTGCGATCGAGGCAGGTGCACCAGGTGCATTCTATTCCGGCGGTGGCCCGGGCGAACCCGGGGTCTACTCGCTCAACCTCAAGAATCCTGCCGAGCATGTCACCTGGCGAATGCCCACGCTCAGCCACCATGAAGGTATTCCCGGGCACCATTATCAGGCCAGTGCGCTCTCGCATGCCCCGGCGCTGCCCTTGTTCCGTCGGATCGTGCGCTTCTCTGCGTATACCGAGGGCTGGGCGCTTTATGCAGAGCAGGTCGCCGACGAACTGGGTGTCTATCAGGACGATCCCTTCGGCCGGATCGGCTATCTGCAGTCCAGCCTGTTCCGCGCAGCGCGGATCGTCGTCGATACCGGACTGCACCACCATCGCTGGACCAAGGCGCAGGCTGTGGCTTGGATGGTCGAGAACGCCGGCGAGCAGCCCGAGTCGACCGATCGCGAGGTCACGCGTTATGCGGTCTATCCTGGCCAGGCGTGCAGCTTCAAGGTTGGCGCCAACGCAATCGTTGCCGCGCGCGAGAGCGCCCGCGCCGCACACGGCAGCAAGTTCGATGTCCGCGCCTTCCATGATCTGGTGCTGCAATCAGGACCGATGCCGATGACGGTCCTGAATGCAGCGGTGCGCGACTGGAGCCCGCCTGCCGGCTGATCGGTTATTCCGCAGCGACCCTGTGTTCGACATTTTGCGGGCCGCGGATCAGCCCGCCGGGCCGCGCCTGCGTCACTTCGCCGTGCCGGAAGGTGACCTCGCCTGACTTAATCGTCGCGACATAGCCCTCGGCGGTCTGCAACAGGCGCTTGCCACCTGCGGGCAGATCGAACGCCAGCCAGGGCCGGCTGAGCCGCAGCTTGTCGAAATCGATGATGTTCAGATCTGCAAGATAGCCCGGCTTGAGCACACCGCGATCGTTGAGGCCATACAGCCGCGCGGTATCATGGCACTGGCGTTTGACCGCCAGCTCGACCGGAATCGTGCCTGCCTTGCGGTCGCGCGCCCAGTAGCTCAGCAGGAATGTCGGCGCTGCCGCATCGCAGATCGTCCCGCAATGCGCGCCGCCATCCGAGAGCGAGACCACGGTGTCGTCGCGCTCGAGCAGACCCTTGATGAAATCAAGGTTGCCGTCCTGGTAATTGAGGATGGGCAGATAGATGAAGCCGTTGCCATCATCCGCCATCAGCGCGTCATACGCGTATTCGGCGCCGTCGCGGCCCGCGGCATCGGCCATCAGCGCGATGCTCTCGTTGCGGGTCGGCTCGTAGGTGAAATCGTCGTGCATCGCGAACTGCAACGCGAAGCCCGAGGTCACCAGCATGAACAACGCGGCGATATCGGGCGAGGGCGGCGGCAGGTTGTCTTCGCTCAGCAACTGCGCCTTGAATGCGGGGTCGCGGAGCCTGGCGAGCTGCTCGTCCCATGGCAGTTCCGCAATCGCGCGCCAGCTGGGGCGCTGGACGAACGGATGCACCGTGCCGCGCCAGTTCATCACCACCCCGGTACCGCGCAGCGAGATCTGCGCAACGACGTTGCCGCCGGTGCGGTTGGCCTCCTCGCACGCGGCCATCTGCTCGGTCCAGGTCATCTGCTTCATCGGCGATTGCAGCATCGCAAAGGTCACCGGCAGTCCGGTTTCCTTCGACAAAGCGGTCATCCAGTCGAACTCGTTCCACTCGGGGACAAGATCGGACGCCATTTCGAACACGCCATAGCCGACATTGCCCATCGCACGGCCGATGCCGATCAGTTCCTTTGCGGTGGCGGTTGTACCCGGGACGAGCTCGCCATCGATCGACTTGTGCAGCACGGTGCGTGACGACGAGAAGCCCAAGGCTCCTGCGCGCAGGCCCTCCTCGACGATCCGCGACATCGCGGCGATATCGGCATCGGTCGGCTCTTCGTTGCGTGCGCCGCGTTCGCCCATCACATAGGCGCGCACCGCGCCATGCGGCACATGGGTTCCGATATCGATGGTGCGCGGCAGCTTCTCGAGTGAGTCGAGATATTCGGGGAAGCTTTCCCAGTCCCAGGTCATGCCCTCTGCCAGCGCGGTGCCGGGGATGTCCTCGACACCTTCCATCAGGCCGATCAGCCACTGGTGCTTGTCAGGCGCAGCGGGCGCAAAGCCGACCCCGCAATTGCCCATGACGACGGTGGTCACGCCATGCCAGGCCGATGGTGCCATGACGTCATCCCACGTCGCCTGGCCGTCATAATGCGTGTGGATGTCGACGAAACCGGGGGTGACGATATGCCCGCTGGCGTCGATCTCTTCGCGCGCGCTACCGCTGACCGTGCCCACCGCCGCGATGGTATCGCCGCTGATCGCGATATCGCCAGTGAACGGTGCGCCGCCCAGCCCATCATAAATGGTGCCGCCGCGAATAATCAGATCGTACATGCTTCAAGCTCCTCGTCCGGTCCGCCGCGCCCAGGTCTGGTGCCAGGCTGCCTGCGGGTTTGAGGGATGCTAACGCACACGCCGGGAAAGGGAAGGGGATTGTGAGGGAATTGCGGGCGAGAGGGACGTTGTGCAGCTAACGCGCCCTAACCCGCCTCTATCGCCCTCGCCACTCGAACGAAATCCACCACACTCAGCGTTTCGGCCCGGCGCGAGGCATCGATCGCTTCCGCCTCAAGAGCCGCCAGCGCGCCCGCCAACCCCTTGAGGCTCTGACGCAACATCTTGCGGCGCTGGCCGAATGCCGCAGCGGTCAACGCCTCGAGCCGCGCGGGTGCAACGCCCTCGGGCATAGGGGCAGGGGTAAGGTGGACGATCGCCGACATCACCTTGGGCGGCGGGGTAAACGCGCTGCGGTGGACCTTCATCGCCAGCCGGGCATGGCAGCGCCACTGGCTCAGGATCGCCAGCCGGCCATAGGCATCGGCATTGGTGTCCGCGACGATGCGCTCGGCAACCTCGCGCTGGAACATCAGCGTCAAAGACAGCCATTGCGGCGGCCAGGTCTTGCCCCCCAGCCAGCCGATGAACAATGCGGTGCCGACATTATAGGGCAGGTTGGAGACAATATGGCACGGCCCCGGCATCACCTGCGCGAGCGGCAGTTCGAGCGCGTCGCCCTCGATCACCGTGAGCTGTCCGGGGAAGGCATCTGACAGCTCGGCCAAAGCTGGCAGGCAGCGACGGTCACGCTCGATCGCGGTGACGTTGGCGCCTGCGCGCAGCAACGCACGGGTCAGGCCGCCGGGGCCGGGACCGATTTCGAGGACATCTGCGCCCTCGAGATCGCCTGGAACCGCAGCGATCCGGTCGAGCAGCTGTTCGTCGAGCAGGAAGTTCTGGCCCAGCGCCTTGCTGGCCGCCAGGCCATGTCGGGCGATCACCTCACGCAGCGGAGGCACGGCGGTGACGGGAGTACGCATCAGCCTTCGTGGGTCTGGCGGTGCTGCCACGCTGCGCCCGCCATCTGGATCGCGGCGATCATCGAACTGGGACTGGCCAGGTTCTTGCCTGCGATGTCGAATGCGGTGCCATGGTCGGGCGATGTCCGCACGATCGGCAGTCCCAGGGTCATGTTGACAGCGTCATCGAAATGCAGCGCCTTCACAGGGATCAGCGCCTGGTCGTGATACTGGCACAAGGCGACATCATAACGCGCGCGGGCCGCCGCGTGGAACATCGTATCGGCAGGCAGCGGGCCTGCAACGTCAAACCCTTCGGCGCGCAAAATCTCGATCGCCGGGATGATGATCTCGGTCTCTTCACTGCCCATGCTGCCCTGTTCACCGGCATGCGGATTGAGCCCGGCGATGGCGAGGCGGGGGCGCTCGATCCCGAAATTGCGCGCCATGCCCTTGGCGGCGGCACGTGCGCGGTTGACGATGAGTTCGATCGACAGCGCGGCGGGGACCTGCGCAATGCCGATGTGCACCGTGATCGGCACGACACGCAGGCCAGGTCCAGCGAGCAGCATCGCGACATTCTGCCGGTCGACACCACAGGCCTCGGCGATGAATTCGGTCTGGCCCGGAAAGTTGAAGCCCACCTTCTGCAGCTGAATCTTGGCGATCGGGCCGGTGACGATGGCCCGCACAGTGCCGGCCCGTGCCAGACCGACGCCCATTTCCAACGCCTGAAGCGCGCAGCGCGCACCATCCAGATCAGGCGCACCCGGGGTAACGTTTCCGCTGTCGATCACCGGGAGAATGGGCAACGCGGTGGCAAACTGGCTCAGCGCATCCAATGGCGTTTCGATGACCGTAACGGGTCCGTCCCAGACGCTGGCAAAGGCGCGCGGGTCACCAATCGCGAAGAAAGGCTGCAATCCTTCGGCTTTGCGCGCCTGCCAGCTTTTCCCGATGATCTCGGGGCCGATCCCGGCAGGGTCACCGGAGGATATGGCCAGCAAACCGCTCACGCGCGGACGAAGTCCATTGTCCGCATCAGTTATACTCGATCACCGCATCCCGTCGAAGATCGCGCAGATAGATCTGCGCCCGGCGGTTGACCTTTTCTTCCTCCATGTTCGCCATCAGCTGCTCGGGGCTGGGGCCGCCCTCTGCCTGTGCATCGTCCCGGCCACACAGCACCAGCACGCGCACGCCATCTGCAACCGAGCCGAAAGGCTGGGTCGCCTCGCCGATCGAGAGCGCAATCAGCGTATCCTGCAGTGGTGCAGGCAAATCGCGCACCGCGACCTGATCGTTGTTGGTCACGGTTGCACCAAGCCGCGCAGCAACTTCATCAGCCGATCCGCAGCCCTTGATGGCGCGGGTGGCCGTGGCGAATTCGGAAGCCCGCCGGGTCGCTTCGGACTCGGTGGTGCCAGCAGGGAAGGCGATCGACAATTGCTTGAGGCCCAGCAGTGCATCGCGTGGATTGGCGGTCAGGATCTGGCGCTTGTCGATCATGTACATCAGCGAGAAACCGCCCGGTATCTCGATTGGTCCTGCCAGCTGGCCAACCTGCATGTCGCGAGCGACAACGCCCAGTGCCGGCGGAAGCTGCCCGAGCTGAAGCCAGCCCAGATCACCGCCCACAGCGGCGGTCGATGCTTCGGAGAACTGGCGGGCATAAGCAACGAACGAACCACCCTGCTGCAGCTGCTCGACGATCCGCTGTGCGTTCTGCGCGACTTCAGCCTTGTTCTGAGAATTGGCTGAAAGATAGATTTCGCCAATGCGGAACTCTTCGGTGCCCTTGGACGCCTTCAGCCGTTCGATGACCTCTTTCACTTCCTCTTCGGACACGTTGATGAACGGCGTCACGTTGCGACCAAGCAGGCGCTGCCAGGCGAGCTCGCCGCGAATCTGGCGTTTGAGCGAGCGCGACGACGAACCGATGCTATCGAGATATTTGTCGAGTGCTGCGGTATCCCGGCGGAAGTTCTGCGCGGCGACCTGGGTGTAGGTCCGCTCGACCTGAGCTTCGTCGACCGAGATGTCGTTCGCTGCAGCTTCCTGGATCTGCAGTGTCTCATCGATCAGGTTACGCAGCACCTGCAAACGCAAACGGCCGCGTTCCTCATCGGAGACAGGCGCCTCGTTGGCAGCCAAAATCAACGCGACACGCTGGTCTATATCGGTTCCGGTGATGATCTCGCTGTTGACGATCGCAGTGGCGCGGCGGACGTTGGGGTCCTGCTTGCCAAAGATGGTCAGGCCCTCGGGCACGTTGAGCGAGGTCTCCGGCATTGCAGCGTCATCGCCCACGGTCTGGGCAAGCGCGGGCATGGATAGCCCCGCAATCAGCGACAGCAGAAGCGTCTTTTTCGCCAGCTGACGGGTACGGATCGCGATGGTGTTCAATGCGTGCAAACTCATATCTTCCTGGTTGTGGAAAAGCGATCCTTTGCCCTTCGCCGCGTTAACCGGGGATGAGCGCGGTGGTGGATATCGCCTTTGGGATCAAAAGCCAAGGTTGCGCAAGGCCACCCGCAACAGAAAGGTATTGCCGCGCTGGGCATCGCCCACAGGAATAAAGTCGCGGCGCCACGTCAGCCCCAGTTCAAGGCAGTCGTCCTCATAGGCGACACCCAATCGGGTACGAATCGGCTCGAACCCGTCGGACTGCAGCCTGGGGTCTTCCTTGGCATTGCTCAGATCGACAACGCCTGCCCCGAACACCGACCAATAGCGCGCGACACGGACGCGCCCTGCCACGCGCAACTCCTCTCGGTCCTGCAGATCCTCGACCTCAGGGCCGATGTCGCGGTTGAGCCTGAGATATCCTACCTGCACATAGGTCTGGCGGCCCCCAAGCGTGATGTCGACCTCGTTGCGGCGCACCGCCAGGTTGTCCTTGTCCAGCCGGAATCGGTGGGTGTAACGGATGAAGTTGCGCAGCTTGAGGTCGACGCGGCCGACGACATCGGATGTGCGGTTGCCAAGGCCTGTGCCTGCGGGCAAGAAATCGCGTTGGTCATCGAAGCGATAGCTCTGGCCGACAACCGCGTTCAGCTGCATCCCGGGGCGCTGGAGCGACCATTCGACGCCATAGACGACGCGCACGCCCTCTTCGACCCGATCATAGCCGGGCAGGCGGTTGAGCGCGAACAGGTTGCTGTCTTCAAGCTCGATCGCGCGCGAATCCTCATTCGGCAGTGCCAGATTACCCGTGGTCGGTGTGCCGACCACCTGGACGCGCGGGCTGATCACCTGGGTGCCGCCAAAGGCTTCTCCCACGAATGGCCAGCGCACATCGGCAGCAACCGATCCGCTGGCGCGCGCCTGCAGGCCGGACTCGCCGCGATAGATCAGCGTGTTGGTCAGCGCATTTTCGCTGCTGTTGTAGACATCGCCGCGCGCCAGAGCGGTCAGCGTGAACTCCTGCCCCATCCCGGTCAGGCGGCGCATGTCCCAGCGGGCCTGTGCAAATGCGCGCTGGGTGTCCTGCCCGGCGGTGCGGGTGATGGCGAGCGTGTTGACCTGGAACTCGACCTTGCCGCCAGCGATGCTGTCGGGCAGCCGCAGCCGCCAGTCGACTACGGGCAGCGCAATCGGCACCTGGCCCTGCGGATCGTTGACGCGCAGCGTCTGCGTCGCCCATCCGGCGAGTGAGAAATAGCTGTTGGGGCCGATCCGTTCGGCCTCGATGGTCGAGCGCAACCGGTCTTCGCGGGTGATATCATAGCGGCGCAGGAAGGTGCGGTCGGTCGCGACCCTCAACGATCCGCTGACGGTCCATGCCTCGGTCAGCTGAAAGCGTCCGACGGCGTCGAGATAGCCGCGAAAATCGTCCTGGCTATCGGCGCCGATGCCACCTGCGCTCACCGGGATACGCGAACTTGCGGTTGCATAGCCGGTGATCTGATAAGCTCCGCGATCGGTCAGCGCGCGATAGTTGGCGCTCACCATTGGCAGCACCTGGGTGAAAACCGATCCGGTTACGGTCAGGTCGCGATTGGGAGCGATGTTGAAATAATACGGCACGCTCAGCTGCATGCCGTTGGCTCGGCTCAAACGGATATCGGGCAAGAGCAGCCCACCGCCGCTACCTTCGCCGACGGGGTGGCTGAGGCCGGGCATCGGGATCACCGGAAGCCCGAACAGCTCGAGCCGCGCGCCATCATAGCGCACCCGCTTGTCGGCGGGATTGTAGACCACCTTGATCGCGCGGAGCTGCCAGCTTGGATTTTTGGGCCTGCCGGTCGTGGTTTCGACGAGACACGCCGAATAGGCAGCGTTTTCCAGCGTGATCACGCCATCATCACGGGTGCCGCGGGTGGCAACCATGCGGCCACCGGCATCGAGCACCACCAGGATGTTCTCGATGACGCCATCGCGGATCGTCTCGGTCAGTTCGATCGAATCGCCGTAAAGCTTGTTGCCTTCCTCATCGATGATCTGGACGGCGCCATTGGCGCGAACCTCGCCAGACTTGCGGTCCCAGGTGACGCTATCAGCTACCAGGGATTGTTCCGCGCGGACCAGCAGAACATTGCCAGTCGCAGTTACCACATCGGCGTTGCTGTCATAATCGAGCTGGTCGGCGGTGAACTCGATGACCGGATCGGTTTGCGCCGCCTCGCCGTTGGCACCCTGCGCGCCATTTTGGACATCAGCATACTGCACGATGTCCTTGCGATTGAAGGTCAGGTTCTCACCCAGCAGGTAGCTGGTGCGCGTACACACCGCCTGATCAGCCGCGAGGGCAGGGGCCGTGTTGGCCGCCAGCAATGCTGTTCCCAGCAGGAGATATGCTCTATTAACGCGCAAGCCATTTATCCATTGATCTGTCCGGTGGGGCTTGCGGGCAAGAATCACCGGTCGCCCCCGCGTCAGATCCGGCGCTATCGCACTCCGAACGGCCAACTGCAAACCGCTTTCGATGGCTCGCGCGACGCTGCGGCAAATGCTGGCAAACACGGTTGAGCTGTCCTATCGCTTGCATGTGTGGCCCCAGCACCGATATGTCGGGCCAAGCCAATTCGCGCCGTAAAGTCCTCGCATACAGACAATATGGTGCATAATCGATTAACCAGGCAGCACCGCCTGCCGCTCGGGGATCCCTTGATGAATATTGTTTTTGACGCTTCTGCCGACACTTACGCCGTAATCGCCTATCCTGTGGCCAAGGATGAACTCGCCAATCTCGCGCTGCCGCTCGATGCGATCCAACTGGTTCGCGATGGCGCGAAGGCGGCGCGGTTCGAAGCGGGCGCAGGCGAAGTGTTCGACGTTTTCGTCAGCCAGGGCGGCAAGACGCTCCGCGTCGTCTTGGTCGGCACCGGTGCCGGAGCGCGCGCCGACATGGAGCGGGCAGGCGGCCAGCTGGTCGCCAAATACCAGCGCTCGGGCGTCGAATCGCTTGCGGTTGACATGACCAACGGCGCGATCGCCAGCAACCGCGATGCCGCTGCGCAGCTCCTGTTCGGTGCGGACCTGCGCGGTTGGTCGCACGATCAGTACCGCACCAAGTTGCCCGCCAAATCCAAGGTCACCTTGACCCAGATCGGTGTCATCGGCGGACCCAAGGGGTTGCAGGCAGGGTGGAGCGATCATGCCGCGGTTGCCGCAGGCGTGGCGCTGACCCGCGAGCTTGTGACCGAGCCTGCCAACATCATCTACCCTGAAAGCTTCGTCGAACGCTGCAAGCCGCTCGAGGCGATGGGGGTCGAGATCACCATCCTGGGCCAGCCCGAAATGGAAAAGCTGGGCATGGGCGCGCTTCTCGGCGTTTCGCAGGGTTCGGTGCGGCCACCCCGGATGATCGCCATGCGCTGGAACGGCACGGGTGATGCGCATTCAAAGCCGGTGGTGCTGGTCGGCAAGGGTGTGACCTTCGATACCGGCGGAATTTCCATCAAGCCTGCTGCGGGCATGGAAGACATGAAGTGGGACATGGGCGGCGCCGGTGCGGTCGCGGGCACGATGAAGGCGCTCGCCGGGCGCAAGGCCAAGGCGCACGTCATCGGCATCTGCGGGCTGGTCGAAAACATGCCAGATGGCAACGCACAGCGCCCGGGCGACGTTGTCACCAGCATGGCGGGGCAGACCATCGAGGTGATCAACACCGATGCCGAGGGTCGTTTGGTGCTCTGCGATGCGCTGCATTGGGCGCAGGAACAGTATGATCCCGAATACATCGTCGATCTGGCGACGCTGACTGGAGCTATCATCATTTCGCTGGCCGACCAGTATGGCGGGTTGTTCAGCAATGATGACGGTCTTGCAGAAAAGCTCGCCGCCGCTGGCAAGACTGCGGGCGACCCGTTGTGGCGCTTCCCGCTGAGCAAGGCATACGACAAGCTGATCGACAGCCCGATCGCCGATATCAAGAATGTCGGCCCGCGCGGCGGCGGATCAATCACTGCAGCGCAGTTCCTGCAGCGGTTCATCAAGCCTGGCGTGAAATGGGCTCACCTTGATATCGCGGGCATGGTCTGGGCCGACAAGCCCGGCCCGGTGTGGGACAAGGGCGCGACCGGATTTGGAGTTCGGCTGCTGAATCAGTGGATTGCAGACAACTTTGAAGGCTAGTTCTAGGAATATTTGACCGGGGGGTGATGTCGTACGGGCAGACCTCATCGTCACCCCCGCGCAAGCGGGGGTCCCGCTTACTTGACGACCAAAGCGCAAAAGCGGGAATCCCGCGTTCGCGGGACTGACGGAACAACCTTAGGGGGCACCGAATGCAGGTCGATTTCTATCACCTGACACGCGACCCAGTTGAACGGGTGCTGCCGGTTCTGGCCACCCGCACGCTAGGGCTGGGCGAGCGGATGCTGATCGTGTCGGCACACACCGGGCATCGCGCAACTCTTAGCCAAGCGCTGTGGACACACACGCCCGAGAGCTTTCTGGCGCATGGCGATCTGGATGCACCCAATCCGCAGGTCCAGCCGCTGCTGCTGGCCGACAGGGTCGAGCCCGCGAACGGCGCCGGCTTCATTGCGCTCGCCGATGGCATCTGGCGTGACGAGGCTTTGAGCTTTGCGCGCATATTCCTGCTGTTCAGTGATACGACGATTGCCGACGCGCGAAAGGCCTGGGTGGCTTTGGGCGCCCGCGAAGGTCTTGCCCGGCATTACTGGAAGCAGGACGGCGGCAAATGGGTTGAACAGACGCCCGGCAAGCGGCAGGATGCCGACGGGCCGCAGTGATTGGTTTTGCCATGCCAATGGGGGAACACCGAATGAAGCGCAATTTCCTGATCATCACGACTGCAAGTCTGGTGCTGGCTGCCTGTGGCGGCGAAAAGACCGTCTACAGCGATACCGAAGGCAACGAGGTCAGGGTCACGCGCGAAGGCGATGGCGATGCGTCCGAAATCGAGATTACCAGCGCGGACGGCAAGGCGACTATCAATGTTAATGGCGCTGGCGCGGATGCCAAGCTGCCACTGGGTCTCGCGGTCTATCCCGGTGCCAAGGTGGTCTCGACGATGATGACCAATTCGGATGGCAAATCGGGCGGCATGGTGGTGATGGAAAGCAGCGCTGATCGCGACACCGTCGTTGCCTGGTATCGCAAGGCGGTCGAGGCCAAGGGCTTCAAGATCGAAAGCGAGATCACCACGCAGGACATGCGCGCGATTGCAGGCACCAAGGATGGCGGATCGTTCAGCCTGCAGGTCGCGCCAGCCGACAGCGGATCGTCGATCACGCTGATCGCTGGCGAAGGCTGAAAAAACCGGGCCATCCTCGCCTGATTCGGTTTTTCTTGCAGCGCACAAACGGTCCGTCTAGGGGCGGCGACGAAACGCGCCGTCCGTGCGCGTGCACATTGTCAAACCTCAGGAGCACTTTTCATGGCCGTTACCCGGACCTTTTCGATTATCAAGCCCGATGCAACCCGTCGCAACCTGACCGGCGCTGTCACCAAGATGCTGGAAGAGGCAGGCCTGCGCGTCGTTGCTTCCAAGCGCATCCACATGACCCGCGAACAGGCCGAAGGCTTCTATGCGGTGCACCGCGAGCGTCCCTTCTTCGGTGAACTGGTCGACTTCATGATCTCGGGTCCCGTCGTCGTTCAGGTTCTGGAAGGCGAAGACGCCATGCAGCGCAACCGCGACATCATGGGCGCGACCAACCCCGCCAATGCTGAGCCCGGTACTATCCGCAAGGAACTGGCCGAAAGCATCGAAGCCAACACCGTGCACGGTTCGGACAGCGACGAGAACGCGGCGATCGAAATCGCGTACTTCTTCAAGCCCGAAGAAATTGTCGGTTAATCGGCGCTGCGAGCGTGCCGGCGTTGCGCTGTGTTGTTGAAGACACAGCGCATCCGGCCCATGTCCGATCGATGGATCAGACCGCGCTCGCAGCATCGACGATTACCGATACGGGCGAGGGGGCATGCACTCTTCGGGGTGATCTCCTGGCCCGGCTCAGGATCGCACTGACCTATCTGTGGCGCCATCACCGGCTGCCACGGATAGGGCAGCCCGAGCGGTTCACCGAGTTCGTCCAGCACCGCAAGCTGTTCGACCGTGACCCCCGGATTGCGAGCTTTTCCGACAAGGTCATTGCCAAACAACTGGTCGCCGATCGCATTGGCGCCAATTGGATCACGCCGACTTTATGGCATGGCACGGTGCTGCCCGAGCAGTCCCCCTGGCCCAGGCCGTTCGTCGTCAAATCCCGCCACGGCTGCAATCAGCGCGCATTCGTTCGCGTGGATGACGACGACTGGGAAACAGTCCGAAAGCGCAGCGCAGGATGGATGGAGCATCCCTACGGCCTTTGGCTCGACGAGTGGCTGTACACCCAGATCCCGCGCGGTCTTCTGGTCGAGCCGTTCATTGGCACCAACGGCCAGCTTCCTCTTGATTACAAGCTGTATGTCTTCGGCGGCAAGGTGGCCTGCGCTCAAGTCCATCTTGAGCGTGAGACCCGGCATCGATGGATGCTGTTCGATCGCGACTGGAGGCGTTTGTCTGCAGCGAGCATCGACGCCGATCCGATTGCGCCGGCTTCTTTACAGCAGATGATCGAGGCCGCCGAGACGCTGGCGCAGGGCTTCGATTTCGTGCGTGTGGATTTCTACGAGATCGCTGGCCAGCCCCGGTTCGGCGAAATGACCTTTTATCCGGGCTCCGGTCTCGATCCGTTCGATCCACCTGCGCTCGATGCGATGCTGGGGAGGCTGTGGGCCGAAGCCCGGGCTTGATTCGCGCGTCAAAACTCCGCTGCGATGTCCATCATCTTGGTCAGCCTTTTGGGCGCGACGCTGCGCCAGCTCCGCGCCAGCCAGTCGGCGATATGGTCCCAGTCTGTGCGCCCGGTATCGAGCCGGATGCCGATCCAGCCCGAAGGCGCGTAGAATTTGGGTAGGTAATACAGCTCGGGCTCCTGATCGACCAACGTCGCCTGCTCGTCGGCACCGCTGGTCTTGACGAGCAGGGCAATGGCGTCCTCGCCGTGATGGTGGATCGAAACATAAGCGAAGTACTTGCCGGTCTTCTCGCCGCCGACCCGCCAGCCGGGTGCACCATGCGAGGGGCGGGCGTCGGTCTCGGGCAGCGCGAGCGCGAGTTCGCCGATCTTGGCGACGATCCAGTCGGGATCGGTCTCGCGCGCGACATACTCGCTCAGCGTGCGTGCATAGAGCTGATGCTCTGCGATCAGCACCCGCGATGCCAACGTATCGGGCGTGTCGCCGGGCTGGATCGCAACCGCGCACTGGCCCAGCACAGGGCCGTCGTCGAGCTCTGCCGTCACCAGATGCACGCTGCATCCGGCCTGCGCATCGCCCGCGTCGAGCGCACGCTGGTGGGTGTGCAGGCCCTTGTATTTAGGCAGCAGCGAGGGGTGAATGTTGAGCATGCGCCCCTCCCATCCACGTACGAAATCCGGGGTGAGAATGCGCATGTACCCCGCGAGCGCGACATGATCCGCTCCCGAAGCGCGGATCGCGGCATCCATCGCGGCGTCGTGCGCCTCACGGTCCATGCCCCTGTGGGCAAGTGCGAAGGTCGCAACGCCTTCTGCTGCTGCGAGTTTCAACCCGCCCGCATCGGGGTTGTTCGAGGCGACCAGCACGACCTCATAGGGGCAGGACGCTGCGCGCGAGGCATAGAGCAAGGCGGCCATGTTGGTGCCGCTTCCCGAGATCAGGATGGCGACGCGGGCTTTACCCCGCATGGGTGGCGCTCCACGCCGCCTTCGCGCTCCAGGTCTCGACCGATCCGCTAACCGTGCAGCCCTTGTCGCCTGCGTCGATGCGGCCGATGCGGTGGACGGTCTCGCCTGCGGCCTCGAGGTCGGCGGTCACCGACGCGACGTCGGCTTCATCCACCACCAGCACCATGCCGATTCCGCAGTTGAAGGTGCGCGCCATTTCCTCGGGCTCGATGCGCCCCTGCGCCTGCAGGAACGCCATCAGCCGGGGCTGGACCCAGGCATCGGCATCGACATGTGCATGTGCGCCATCGGGCAGCACACGCGGGATGTTTTCGAGCAGTCCGCCGCCGGTGATATGCGCCAGCGCCGCGATGCGGCCCGATTTGACCACGGGCAGCAGCGACGAGACGTAAATGCGTGTTGGCGCGATCAGCGCGTCGATCAGCAGCACATCCTGATCGAACAGCGCAGGCCGGTTCAGCTTCCAGCCTTTGTCCTCCGCCAGACGGCGGACGAGCGAATAGCCGTTGGAGTGCACACCCGACGATGCGAGGCCGAGCAGCACATCGCCCGGCTTGACCCGGTCGCCGGTCAGCACCTCATCGCGCTCGACCGCGCCGACGCAGAAGCCCGCCAGATCGTAATCGCCCGGCGCATACATCCCCGGCATCTCGGCGGTCTCGCCGCCGATCAGCGCGCAACCGGCCAGCTTGCAGCCATCGGCGATGCCTGCAACGACGCGCTCGGCGATGCCGGTGTCGAGCTTGCCGGTGGCGAAATAATCGAGGAAGAACAGCGGCTCTGCGCCCTGGACGATCAGGTCGTTGACGCACATCGCGACCAGATCGATGCCGATCGCATCGTGCCGGTCATGGTCGATGGCGAGCTTGACCTTGGTGCCCACGCCATCGTTCGCCGCAACCAGCAGCGGGTCTCGAAAGCCCGCCGCCTTCAGATCGAAGAAGCCCCCGAAGCCGCCGAGCTCGGCATTCGCGCCGGGTCGTGCCGTCGCCTTGGCGAGCGGGCCGATCGCTTTGACCAGTGCGTTGCCCGCCGCGATCGAAACCCCGGCCTGGGCATAGCTGTAGGAGTCGTGAGGGGGCGTACCGCCGGTCTTGTCAGTCATGGGCAGAGCGGTTAGCGACTTCTCGCTTGGATTTCCACGCCATTGTCGCCAAAAGGGCCGCCAAACGACCGCCAGCGATGATTGCGCCGGGGATCACCATTTTGCACGGTTGATTGAAGCTAAGGATATCTTGACCAACAGCCTGTCCCTGAGCCGCCCAGCGCCGAGACTATCGCGCGCGTGGATCGCCATTATCCTGCTGCCGCTGCTGCTGGCGCTGGGCGCGATTGTCTATGCGCAGATTGAGGGAGATCGCGGGATACCGCCGGTCGCCAGCGGCGGCGATTTCGAGGTCAGCGGCGTCAAGGTCGATGCATCGGGCAAGAATGCGCAAGAAGCGCGCTCGAACGCCTGGCGCGACGCACAGCGCAAGGGCTGGGAGAAGCTCTGGGCGCAAAGCAACCGCTCGGGTGCGGCCCCCAAGCTCAGCGATTCGGTGCTCGACGGCATCGTTTCGGCGATCGTTGTCGAATATGAGCAGATCGGCCCGCGGCGATACATCGCGACGCTGGGCGTTCTGTTCGATCGCGCTCGCGCCGGCGAACTGCTCGGCGTCAGCGGATCGGTGCTCCGTTCGGCACCGATGTTGGTTATCCCGGTGTATATCAGCGGGGGCTCGGCACAGACGTTCGAGAACCGCACCCCATGGCAGGCTGCATGGGCACGCTATCGTACGTCGGAGAGCATCGTCGATTACATCCGACCGCATGGATCGGGCGCAGATTCGCTGCTGGTCAACGCCGCGCAGTCGGGTCGTCGCAGCCGCACCTGGTGGCGACTGATCCTCGACCAGTTCGGCGCGGCAGACGTCGTCGTGCCCGTCGCGCATATCGAACGGCAATATCCCGGCGGGCCGATCATCGGGCGGTTCGCTGCCCGCTTTGGTCCCGACAGCCGTCTGCTGGGAACATTCACGCTGCGCGCGCGCAACAGCGACGGCCTGAACGCGATGCTCGACGAGGCGATCCAGCGGCTCGACCGGATTTACGCCGGTGCCGTCCGATCGGGCGATCTGCGCCCCGATTCTTCCCTGATCATCGAAAAGCCGGTGGTCATCGCCGATGAACTGCTCGATGAAAGTCTGGCCGAGGATGTCCCGGTAGAGACAGGCGGCATCACCAGCGGGCCGCAGATCATCTCGATCCAGTTCGAGACCCCCGATGTTGCCGCCGTTCAGGCGGGTGAGCGTCTCTTGCGGGGTATCCCAGGAATTCAGTCGGCCAGCACCGCGAGCCTGGCATTGGGCGGGACGTCAGTGATGCAGGTCAATTCAACTCTTGATATTGATGCGCTGCGCGGTGCCCTGGAAGCCCGCGGATGGCGGGTGCAGCAGGGCGCAGGCGTGCTGCGCATTTCACGCGCGCAGGCCCCGGCATCGCCTCCGGGCGGCGGGGGATAAGCCAGCCATGACGGGCCAGTTCGTACTGCCCTTTGCGGCAGCCGGACCGGATGGTGACAGCGATTTTCTGGTCACCGATTCGAACCGTGCAGCTATCGATCGATTGTTCGACTGGACCCGGCTGCCGTTCGGGGCTGCAGTGCTGGTCGGGCCAGCAGGATCGGGCAAGACCACCATCGGCCGCGCTTTCGTCACCGGATCGGGTGGCTGCTTCATCGACAATGCCGATGGCGAGAGTGACGAGGCGCTGTTTCACGCCTGGAACCGCGCGCAAATACAAGGCGCGCCGGTGCTGTTTGCCGCAGACTGCCCGCCACGCGACTGGGGCATCCGCCTGCCTGACCTGTTATCCCGGCTGGGAGCCTCGTTGCTGGTGGAGATTCCGCCACCGGATGAAGAGATGACGGCGCTGCTGCTGCAGAAGCTGCTGGCGCGGGCAGGGCTTGCCTTGCCCGATGCGCTGGCAGGCTATGCCGCGCTGAGAGTGGAGCGGTCTTACCCCGCAATTAGCTTGCTCGCGCGCAAGATTGACGAGATGGCGCTGGCAATGCAGCGCCCAATCGGCCAAAGACTGGTGCGCGACGCACTGGCGATATTGGCAGGAACAGATGGCGGCTCATCCGACACAGCATGATTTTACTGACTCGGTCGATTCGGCTGAATCAGCCCGCAGGTACTTCAACCGCGAATTGAGCTGGCTGGCGTTCAACGATCGCGTGCTGGAGGAGGCGTGCAATCCACGCCATCCGCTGCTTGAACGGCTGCGTTTCCTGTCGATCTCGGGCAACAACCTCGACGAGTTCTTCATGGTCCGGGTTGCCGGGCTGGTGGGACAGGTGTCCGAGCATGTCGAGGAGCGGTCGGCCGATGGTCGTACCCCGTTGCAGCAGCTCGCAGCGATCGAACGCGCGGTCGATCGGCTCAATGCAGAGCAGCAGCAGGTGTGGAGCGATCTGCGCGCCGAGCTTGCTCAAAATGGCGTGGTGGAAGCCAATGTCGAAGACATGGACAAGGACAGCCTCACCTGGCTGCGCGAGCATTTTGTTACCCAGATTTTCCCGGTCCTCACCCCGCAGGCGCTCGATCCGGCGCACCCTTTCCCGTTCATCCCCAACAAGGGTTTGAGCCTGATCTTCGATCTCAAGCGCAGGTCGGATGGCAAGACCGTGCGCGAGCTGGTGATGCTGCCTGCGACCATGCCTCGATTTGTGCGGCTTGCGGGCGACCGGGGCTGGTATGTCGCGCTCGAAAAAATGGTCGTGGCTTTCGCCGACAAGCTGTTCCCGGGCTATGATGTGCGAGGCTCTGGCCTGTTCCGCATCATCCGCGACAGCGATATCGAGGTAGAGGAAGAGGCCGAGGATCTCGTGCTCTATTTCCGCACCGCGTTGAAACGGCGGCGGCGCGGGCAGGTGATCCGGCTTGAAACATCGCGGCTGATGGACAGCGGGCTGGCGAAACTGCTCGACGACAATCTGTTGCAGGAGGGCGGCAACAAGTCGTCTGACGATGGCTTCCTGGGCATCGGCGATCTGGCGGCGCTGGTCGACGAAGACCGGCCGGACCTCAAGTTTCCGACCTATACACCCAGGTTTCCCGAGCGAATCCGGGAGCATAACGGCGATTGTTTTGCTGCGATCCGCAGCAAGGACATCGTCGTCCACCATCCCTATGAGAGCTTCGAGGTCGTGATCGCGTTCCTCAAGCAGGCAGCGCAGGACCCCGAGGTGGTGGCGATCAAGCAGACACTGTATCGTGCAGGCAAGCAGTCGGCGATCATCAACGCGCTGATCGCAGCCGCAGAGGCCGGCAAATCGGTGACCGCGGTGGTCGAACTGAAGGCACGATTCGACGAAGAGCAGAACCTGCTGTGGGCGAGTGCGCTCGAACGGGCAGGGGTGCAGGTGGTGTATGGCTTCATTGAATGGAAGACCCACGCCAAGATATCGATGGTGGTGCGGCGTGAGCCCGAGGGCTTCCGCACCTATTGCCATTTCGGCACAGGCAATTACCATCCGGTCACCGCGCGGATCTATACCGATCTCAGCTTCTTCACCGCCGATCCGCGTGCCAGCCGCGATGCAGCGCAGCTGTTCAATTATATCACCGGCTATGTCGAACCCGAGAAGCTCGAACTGCTGTCGATGTCGCCACGCGATATGCGCAATGATTTGATCGCGCTGATCGATCACGAGATGGCAGAGGCGCGCGCGGGACGAACCGGCGCGATCTGGGCCAAGATGAACTCGCTGGTCGATCCGGCGATGATCGAGAAGCTTTATGCTGCGAGCAGTGCGGGCGTGCAGATCGAGCTCGTCATCCGTGGCATCTGCTGCCTGCGCCCCGGCGTTCCAGGTATGTCGGACAACATCCGGGTCAAGTCCGTGGTCGGGCGTTTCCTCGAACACAGCCGCATCTGGGCGTTCGGCAACGGTGATGCGCTGCCCAACGACAAGGCCAAGGTGTTCATCAGCTCGGCCGACTGGATGCCACGCAACTTCGATCGCCGGGTGGAATATATGCTGCCGATCCAGAATCCGACGGTACACGATCAGGTGCTCGAACAGGTCATGGTCGCCAATCTGCTCGACAATGAACAAAGCTGGGAGCTTGAGGGTGATGGTCGGTACATCCGCATCAAGCCCTCCGAGAAGCCCTTCAACCTGCATCGATATTTCATGACCAACCCATCGTTGTCCGGACGCGGCACCGCGCTCAAGCACAGCGCCGACGTTCCAACGCTCAGCCTCCATCGCCGCACCCCACGCGAGGATTGACGGGGCACCCCATGGATTTTTTCGTTCGTAAGCAGAACCAGCCGGTGCATTTGTATCGCACGGCGATCATCGATATCGGCTCAAATTCGGTTCGTCTGGTCGTTTATTCGGGTCCCCGCCGCAATCCGGCGTTGATTTTCAACGAAAAGGTCATGGCGGGGCTGGGCCGGCTACTGGCGGAAACCGGGGCCATCGACGAGGCCGCAATGAAGCGCGCGATCCAGGCACTTGAACGCTTCCGGATCGTCGCGCGGGAAATGGACGTCGATGAGACGGTCTGCGTTGCAACGGCTGCGGTCCGTGATGCCAGCAATGGTGAGGAATTTACCCGCAAGGTCCGGGCTTTAGGGCTGGATATCATCATCCTGTCGGGGGACGATGAGGCCCGGATTTCGGGGCTCGGCGTCCTGTCGGCTATTCCGCAGGCAGATGGCATCGTCGGCGATCTGGGCGGGGGCAGTCTCGATCTGGCGCGGATCGGCAACGGAACGGTGCTGGAGACGGCAACGCTGCCCTTGGGCGTGCTGCGTGCGGCGGCCGTGCGGCAGGGCGACGCGATGACGCTGGCGGGCGCGTTCCGCCAGATGACTGCACCCTATCCTTGGCTGGGGGCGCATCCGGGCAAGCCGTTTTATCTGGTTGGGGGATCGTGGCGCGCCTTTGCCCGGCTGGACATGCATCTGACCGCCTATCCGCTGCGCGTGCTGAATGAATACCGGATCGATCTCTCGCGGCCCGAAGCCGTGTTGACGGGCTTTCGCGCGATGGAAAAGGATACCGTGCGCCGCGCCACCGGGCTTGCGCCTTCGCGCATCGAAACGCTGCCAGATGCCATTGCTCTGCTCCAGCTGATGCGCGAACACGTTCAGCCCAGTGAGTTTATCGTGTCGTCCTATGGCCTTCGTGAAGGCTTGCTTTATGCCCGGATGGATGACGACGTGCGGCAGCGTGATCCCCTGCTGGTCGCGGCAGACCGTTATGGCCAGCTTCAATCGCGCTTCGGCGAGGATTCGCAGCCGCTGTTTGACTGGATCTCGCGGGTGTTCCCCGATGATCCGCCACAGTGGCAACGCTGGCTCAAGGCCGCATGCCATCTGTCGGATGTCGCCTGGCAGGCCAGCCCCGATTTCCGCGCCGAACGTGGGCTGGAGATCGCACTGCACGGAAACTGGGTGGGGATTGACATCATCGGTCGCTCGATGATCGGGCAGGCGCTCTACACCAATTTTGGCGGGGGGCCGCGCCCGTTCCCGCTCAAAACGCACGTCGCCTCGCCCGAGATGCTCGACCGTGCGATCGGTTGGGGCCTTGCCATGCGGCTGGCGCAGCGGCTGGCCGCGGGAACGCACGATGTGCTCGAACGCAGCCAGCTCAATCAGGTTGGCGGGTCGCTTCAGCTCGTGCTCGATCCCACCGATGCGCCCCTGTATGGCGAAGTCGTCGAACGCCGCTTGCGCCGTCTGGCCCAGTTTTTGGGGCTTGAGGCCGCACTGAGCCTCGGCTGATTGCTCGGGGGTCTGGTAAACCTGCCCCCCATCCTCTATCTAGGCAGCTATCACTGGCGAAGGAACGGCGCATGTTCGGCGCATTGAGCGAATATCTGGATTCCATCCGCGCACGCGACCCAGCCCCCCGATCCCGGTGGGAGATTTTGCTGTATCCGGGCGTGCTGGCGCTGGGCCTGCACCGTGTGGCGCACTGGCTGTTCACCGGCGAACTGTTTTTTCTCGCGCGGCTGGTCAACCATATCGCGCGCTTTCTCACCGCAATCGATATCCATCCCGGCGCGCAGATTGGCCGTTTTCTGTTTGTCGATCACGGCTTTGTCGTGATCGGTGAGACAACGGTGATTGGCGATAATGTGACTATCTATCAGGGCGCAACGCTGGGTGGACGCAACCCCACCGATGGCGTGGGTGGTAAGCGCCATCCGACGATCGAGGACGATGTCATCGTTAGCCTGGGCGCTGCGATCCTGGGCCCACTGACGGTGGGCAAGGGCGCGCGCATCGGCGCGAACGCCGTTGTCACCCGTGATGTCGCTCCCGGATCGGTGATGGTCGGTATTCCGGCCCGGCCGACGCCGGTCGACGCGGCCGAAAAGCAGCGCGGGTTCGTGCAATATGGCACGCCGTGCAGCCAGACATTCGATCCTTCGACCCAGAAGCTCGAACTGCTGCAATGCGAGATCCTGCAGATGCAGGAGCGGATCCGGCAGCTGATGGAAGAGCGCGACGAGGCCCGCAAAGCGGTGCGAGGCGCTGGGCCAGACCGCGACACCGGAACCGCTGCCTGAGATGATCGGCGCCCTTGAGGCCGCAGCTTGAACGGCGGCGGCAACATTTCCGTGTTTCCGCTGCCAGGCGGGGCGCCGAACCAGACCGGTTTCGACCGGCAGGAACTCAACCGCATCCTCGATCTGTACGGCCGGATGGTCGCAGCGGGGCTGTGGCGCGATTACGCGATCGAACTGGGCCGCGAGGCCGCCATCTTCTCGTGCTTCCGCCGTGCTGCCGAACGCCCTGAATTCAGGATCGAAAAGCGCCCTGCGTTGCGCCGAAAACAGGGAATGTGGGCGCTGGTCGGTGAGGGCGGCGCGGTGCTCAAGCGCGGCCACGAACTATCGGGCGTGCTTGCTCCGTTGGAACGCAAGCTGGTGCGGGTGGTCGAGTAGACTGCAGCGAAAAAGGCGGCGATCAGGTTCCGAACTCGTGGTCACCATGTGGTTCGAGGCTGGCCTGGTGGAGCAGATGCCCCAGCCAGGCGGCGATCAGGCACATCGCCGCGCTCAGCAGCAACTGGTAGATCACATCGACCCCTGCAAGGCTCAGACCGATTGCGATCAGCGATCCGATCACCATGGCACCCGAATTGACGATGTTGTTGGCTGCGATCGTCCGGGCTGCCTCACTCTTGTGCACCGTGGTGGTGAGAAACGCATAAAGCGGCACCACGAACATCCCGCCTGCGACGGCGATGCCCAGCAGTGACAAGAGCAGCGGGATCGCCATCGGATGCTGGATGAACTCACCGACCGTGAACAGCGAACCTGCGGTATCGGGCACCCATTGGCGGCACACGAAGAAGAACGCGACCACGAACAGCCCCATCACGATTACCGAAACAGGCGAATAGCGCGCCGACACGGTTCCCTTGAGCAGCGCATTGATCGCGACTGACCCGATGGCCACGCCGACCGAGAACACAACGAGAAACAGGCTGGCGACTTCCTTGCTGGCGGTAAGCACGTTCTTGGCGAGCGGCGGGAACTGGATGAACAGCACCGCACCGATGGTCCAGAAAAAGCTGATCGCGATGATCGCGAGGAAGACCCGGCGCACCTTCATGGTCGCCTTGATCAGCGCGATTGACGCGCGGATAAAGTTGTAGTCAAGCTTGGTGCGCTCGGTCATCGGCGGGGCAGGGGGAACCTGACGCCCTGTCAGATACCCGATAACCGCAGTCACCACGACAGCAATGCCGGCAACTTCGACCGGGATCCAGCCCGCCAGGATGGTACCCAGCAAGATGGCGATATAGGTGCCGGCCTCCACCAGCCCGGTGCCGCCAAGCACTTCGTCGTCCTTGAGATGCTGGGGAAGGATGGCGTATTTGATCGGGCCGAAAAAGGTCGAGTGGATGCCCATCGCGAACAGCGCGACCATCATCAGCGGGATTGCAAGGCTGTGCACCGCAGTGCCTGCCCAGGCGAGATAAAGCCCGACACCCCCGACCAGCATGATGATGATTTCGCAAAATTTGACGATGCGGATGATCGACGCTTTGTCACGGGTATCGGCGAGCTGCCCGGCCAGTGCGGAAAGCAGGAAGAACGGCAGGATGAACACCGCCGTTGCGATCGCACTGAACCAGGTTTCTGCGGTCTCGTCGTTATAGACGCTATAGACGACGAACAGCACCATCGCGTTCTTGTAGAGATTGTCGTTGAACGCCCCGAGCAGTTGGGTGACGAACAGGGGGAGAAAGCGCCTCTTGTTCAAAAGCGCGCCTGCTGAAGCCATTCTGTCTATTCCTCTGCGATTTGCCCGCGATTTGTGCAGTGTCATCGCGCCGGGATGGGGTGGCAATGCAGCTGCAAATCATCGCGGCGGGTATCGGGATCGAAGCAGGACCGGTCAAGCCATTTCCATCCGGAACAAATGCCGTTAAGAGGCTCCCGACTTATGCTTACATTGCCCAACATATTGACGCTGTCGCGTATCGTCACTGTGCCGCTGCTGGCCGCCCTGCTGTGGTGGCCGGAATGGGCAACCGGCTATCTGCTGGGCTTTATCGTCTACAGCCTGATGGGAATCACCGATTATTTCGACGGCTATCTCGCGCGTGCTCAGGGTGCGGTCTCGAAGCTGGGAATCTTTCTCGATCCGATCGCAGACAAGATCATGGTCGCCGCGGTCATCCTTATCCTGTGCGCCAACAACGATATCGACGGGTTGCATGTTATCGCCGCGCTGGTCATCTTGCTGCGCGAGATCACGGTATCGGGTCTGCGCGAGTTTCTGGCCGGATTGCAGGTATCGATGCCGGTATCGCATCTCGCCAAATGGAAGACGACGCTCCAGCTGCTTTCGCTGGGTACCTTGATCTTCGCAGGTGCCTTTCCCGACCAACTGTGGATGCAGGATCTGGGTATCGCAGCTTTGTGGACAGCGGCGATCCTGACGTTGATCACCGGCTGGGACTATCTGCGGGTTGGCTTGAAGCATATGGATTGAGCTGACAGCTCGACCAGAATGTCATTCCCGCGTTCGCAGGGGTGATTCACGAATGCGAATCCCGGAAATGAACGCAGGCTTTGACGCGGCTTTACCCTGCGCATTTCCCTTCGGCATGGCCCCGTCGGAGGATCTCGGCCAGCATGCGGAATTCCTCAGCGCGCGGGCTGTTCTTGCGCCAGATGATGGCGATGTCGCGCGAGGCATGATCGGCGAGCAGCGGGCGCGCGACGATATCGGTGTTGGCAAGGATGCCTGCATCGATCGCGATTTGCGGCAGCAGCGTGAGCCCCAACCTGTTATCGACCATCTGCACCAGCGTGTGCAACGACGTGCCGAACATCATCGCGCTTGCTCGCAGTTCGGGACGGTTGCACGCGGCGAGCGCGTGATCCTTGAGACAGTGGCCGTCCTCGAGCAGCAGCAGCCGCGATTCGTCGATTAGTTCGGGTAGAACAAATTCGGGGGGATCGCGTGGATCGTCCTTGGGGAAGGCGACATACAGCGGATCAACGAACAACGTCTCATGCTCGACGTCGCCTGCCGGAAACGGCAGTGCCAGCAGCACGCAATCGACCTGGCCGTGGTGCAGCGACTCGACAGCAACGCTGCTGACCTCTTCGCGCAGGAACAATTTGAGCTCGGGCTGCTTACGCCGAAGGCCAGGCAACAGCCGGGGCAGAAGGAACGGCGCGATGGTCGGGATGACGCTCATCCGCAGATCGCCCGAAAGCGGCTTGCCCGACGAGCGCACCAGATCTGAAAGTTCCTCGGCCTCGCGCAGAATCCGGTGCGCCTTGGCAACGACCTTGTTGCCCAACGGGGTAAACCGCACGACACGCCGGGTGCGCTCGACAAGCACCACGCCCAAAAGTGTTTCGAGTTCGCGCAGACCTGCCGACAGGGTCGACTGGGTGACATAGCTGGCGTCTGCCGCCTTGCCGAAATGACCATGCTCTTCAAGCGCAACGAGATATTGCAGCTGTTTGAGCGTGGGCAGATACGAAGTCATGGCTGCTCCGTCAGCGCTTCGACCACGGACGCTTCGGCATCGCCATCGCCATCAGGCTCCACGATCAACTCGGTGCGGGTCATCTTGATGCGGCCGTCGGCAATCGCAAACGCCATCCGCCCCTCGACCAGCGCCAGCGCATCGCGGCCGAACTGCTCGAACCGCCAGCCTTCCAGGATCGGCAGGTTCTTGCGGACTCCGGCCGCCAATGCCTCGAGATCGTCGCTGCGCGCCAGCAGACGGGCGGCAACGTCGATCTCGCGCGAGCGGATCTTGAGCAGCAGCTTGAGCAGGTCAGCGACGAGCGCGCCTTCCTTTCCCAGCGCCGGGCCGCGCGGGCTCTTGGGGGGCATTTCGCTGGCGCTCAGTGGGCGCGCTGCAATCAGGGCGTCCATCATACGCGCGCCGATGTCGTTTTCGCGCCATGCAGCCGAAAGGCCGCGAACCTTGCCAAGCTCGGACTGGTGCGAGGGCGGGTGCGCGGCGATGTCAGCAAGCGTCTCGTCCTTCATGATGCGCCCGCGTGGCAGGTTCTTGTCCTGCGCCTCGGTCTCGCGCCACCAAGCCAATGCGCGCATCCGGCCCAAGATCTGCGCGCTGCGGCCCGGCGGGCGGATCCGCTGCCACAGAGTATCGGGATCGGGCTTATACTGGCGAGGATCGCCCAGTTTCTCCATCTCGATATCGAGCCACGCGCCCCGACCGGTGCGGCGCAATTTGTCGAGCATCTTGGGGAAAATCTTGGCCAGATGCGTCACATCGCCGATCGCGTAATCGATCTGCCGTGCCTCGAGCGGGCGGCGCGACCAATCAGTGAACCGCGCGCCTTTGTCGACTGTCAGCCCCAGCCAGCTTTCGACCAGATTGGCGTACCCGATCTGCTCGGCCTGGCCGAGCGCCATGGCTGCAATCTGGGTGTCAAACAATGGTACCGGGGTCTTGCCGGTCAGGTTGAAGATGATCTCGATGTCCTGGGGTCCGGCGTGGACGACTTTGAGAACGTCATGATTTTCGGTGAGAAGATCGAGCATCGGGGTCAGATCGATACCCGGAGCCTTGGGGTCGATCGCCGCAGCTTCTTCCAGATTGCCGATCTGGACCAGGCACAGTTCGGGCCAATAGGTGTTTTCGCGCATGAACTCGGTATCAACCGCGATGAAGTCGGACTTGGCGAGTCGCGCGCAGAAGCGGGCCAGGGAATCGGTGTCGGTAATTAATGGATGGATTTGCATGTTGAACCTATACAGCGTGCCGTGAATGTCGCAAACTGCGACCGGGTCCATAATGAATCGACGCGCTGATGGCTATCAGCGACGCTCGTTCGAACAATCATCCATCGATCGATCATGTAATGCGTGCCTGCTTCGGCGCGGGGGAAAAGTCATGTGGGTTTGTTACGGGGTCATCATTACTCTCAGTTTGGCGCTAATTGGTCAGATGCTCGCCGCAGGCGGCGATGCCTTTCTGGTGCTCGACAATTCACGGCCTGTCGGTGGTGACCGGGAAGTGCTGACGATATTTGCGTGGGGGTTTGCCACCCGCGCCGGGCGCAGCGCGTGCATCCACGATCCGGCTGGACGCGGCATCAACGACATGCGGTTTTCGATGAGTTTCGGCCAGATCCTGCTGTCGGTGGTGACCTTCGGCATCGTTCGGCGGGTGAACATCGATTACCGGATGTTTGCCGGTAACAGCCCCGTGGAGCGCGGGTGATGCCGGCACCTCTGCGCCATGGCGCGCGACGCTGGACCAATTATCACGGCACGGCGTCTGCCAATCTTGCTGACCTTGTCGAACTGATCAACAGCACCGCCGATGGTGCTCGGGCAGCGCTGCGCGAGGTGGCAGGCGATGTGCTGGCACTGATGCAGCAGGCGCGCGAGGTGGGAATTCAGATTCGCCCATTGGGCTCGGGCTGGTCGCCATCTCCGATCTGCATCGTCGACCACGGTTGGCTGATCGAAACCCGCCGGGTCAACCGATGCTTCCAGCTGGTGGCGGGCGATGTTGCGCCCGGGATCGATGTCTCCACTCTGATGCTGGTGCAGGCAGGCGCGACGATCGACGAGGTCAACGACAGTGCTGAAGAGCTTGGCCTGTCGCTGACGACAGGCGGGGCCAGTAACGGCCAGACACTAGCGGGGGCGGCGGCCACCGGAACGCATGGCAGCGTGCTGACTGCAGGCGGCATCCAGGATCACATCCGCGCGCTGCAGGTGGTGACGCCATCGGGAATCTTCTGGGTCGAGCCCAGCCAGGCGGTAATGGCGCCAGATTTTGTTGCAGATACCGGGAGCATCATCCTGCGCGACGACGATGTGTTTGCCGCATGCCTTGTCGCGGTAGGCGCGATGGGGTTCGTCACGGCTTTGGTGATCGAATGCGAGCCAATCTATATGGTGCGCAACATCCAGAAGCGCGCGCGATTGACCCGGGGGCACATCACCCAATTGGCTCGGGGCGGCTTTCGCGACTTCTCACGCGAGATGGCGCTCGATGAAGACCCTTATTTCGTTCAGGTTATCCTCAACCCGTTCGATCCGTTCGACAAGGATGCGTTGTTGCGGATGCTATATCGCCGCGCGTTCGACCCTTCGATCCCGCCGCCGCCGCGCCCATTGGCTGGCGCCGGCTATGATGCGCTGACGCTGATCGGCAAGGCGATGGCGGGGTTCGATCTGTTTCGCGCCGACATATTGCAGCTGGCAATGCGCGCGGGCTATGCGGTGCAGCGCGATATCGATGATCCTGAGGCAGTGGCGACCTGGGGCCATACGACCGAGCCGCACAACCCCATTGCAAATCTGTTCAACGGATCGGTGACCCTGGCCAGGGACGATCTCGACCGCGCGTTCGATCCGATGATCGAGGCGTTCATCAGTGGGGGCGGGGGCACGGTAGTGACGCTGCGGTTCATGAAACGCGCTGCCGGGCTGCTCGCGCCCGCACGCTTTGCGGACAATGTCGTGATCGATTTCGATGGACCGCGCAGCGATGTCAGCCATCGCAGCTATCGCGCGGTGATCACGCGGCTTGATGCGATGGGGATCCGGTTCACCCGTCATTGGGGCAAGACCAACGATCTGGATGCTGCCCGGGTGGCGCAGGATTATGGCGACGAATATCAACGTTTCCGCGCCGCACAACGCCGATTAATGCCCGATCCCGGCGATCTGGCGGTGTTCGGCAGTGACTGCCTGGTGCATTTGGGATTGATCTGATTTGCAACGCGCCGGGCCACAGAGGTGCACAAAGCTTGACAAAATGGCGGTGGCGCGGTGTTAGCCGCACCATCGACTTGCCCTGCAGACCGCGGGGTCACGGCGCTTGTTTTCACGATCAGGATTGATGGTTTCCCATGCACGCATATCGTACCCACAGTTGCACCGCGCTCCGCGCATCCGATGTCGGCGAGCAGGTTCGCCTGTCGGGCTGGGTCCATCGCAAGCGTGATCATGGCAATCTGCTTTTCATCGACCTGCGCGACCATTACGGCCTGACCCAGATCGTCACTGATTCCGACAGCCCGGCTTTTGCCGCGCTCGAACGGCTGCGCGTCGAAAGCGTCGTCACGGTGACCGGTACGGTGGTTGCCCGCTCGGCTGAAACCGTGAACACCAACCTGCCCACTGGCGAGATCGAGGTGCGCGCAGGCGAAGTTGTGGTTCAATCGGCTGCCGACGAACTGCCGATGCCGGTGGCGGGCGAGCAGGAATATCCCGAGGATATCCGCCTGCGCTACCGCTTCCTGGATCTGCGCCGCGAACGGCTGCACCGCAACATCATGCTGCGTTCGCAGGTCATCGCCTCGTTGCGCAAGCGGATGGTCGATCAGGGCTTCACCGAATTCCAGACTCCGATCCTGACCGCATCTTCGCCCGAAGGCGCGCGCGATTATCTCGTTCCCAGCCGCGTGCACCCCGGCAAGTTCTATGCGCTGCCGCAGGCGCCGCAGATGTTCAAGCAGCTGCTGATGGTCGCAGGCTTTGATCGCTATTTTCAGATCGCGCCGTGCTTCCGCGACGAAGACGCGCGCGCCGATCGCAGCCCGGGCGAATTCTACCAGCTCGACCTCGAGATGAGCTTCGTGACGCAGGACGATGTGTTCGCCGCGCTCGAGCCTGTGCTCGGCGGCGTGTTCAAGGAGTTCGCCAACGGCAAGGCCGTCACCGAAGGCGCGTTTCCGCGCATTCCTTACCGCGAGTCGATGTTGAAGTACGGATCGGACAAGCCCGATCTGCGCAACCCGCTGGTGATCAGCGATGTCACCGATCATTTCATTGGATCGGGCTTTGGCCTGTTCGACAAGATCGTGGGTTCAGGCGGCAAGGTCCGTGCGATCCCCGCCCCCGGCGCGGGCGCGATCAGCCGCAAGTTCTTTGACGATATGAACGACTGGGCACGCAGCGAGGGCCATGCGGGCCTGGGTTACATCAACATCCGCGACGGCGTCCCTGGCGGCCCGATCGCCAAGAACCATGGCGAGGAAGGCACCGCCAAGCTGATCGCCGAACTCGGCCTTGGCCCGAATGACGGCGTGTTCTTCGCGGCGGGCAAGGAGCTTCAGGCGGCCAAGCTCGCAGGCGCGGCGCGCACCCGGGTGGGTGAGCAGCTGAACCTGATCGAACAAGGCGTGTTCAAGTTCTGCTGGATCGTCGATTTCCCGATGTTCGAATATGACGAGGACGCCAAGAAGATCGATTTCAGCCACAACCCGTTCTCGATGCCGCAGGGCGAGATGGAAGCGCTGGAGACGATGGACCCGCTCGACATCCTCGCCTGGCAGTACGACATCGTCTGCAACGGTGTTGAGCTGTCCTCGGGCGCGATCCGGAACCATCGCCCGGATATCATGTACAAGGCATTCGAAATCGCCGGCTACACCAAGGAAGACGTCGAGAAGAACTTCTCAGGCATGATCAATGCGTTCAAGTTCGGCGCACCGCCGCACGGAGGGTCGGCTCCCGGGGTCGATCGCATGGTGATGCTGCTTGCTGATGAACCCAACATCCGCGAGGTCGTGCTATTCCCGATGAACCAGAAGGCCGAGGACCTGATGATGGGCGCGCCGTCGCCGGTCAGCCTCAAGCAGCTGCGCGAACTCAACATCAGGGTAGCCGAGCCGCCCAAGGGCTGATCGCCGGGCGTTGCTTGAGACGGCTGTGAAACTGTGATACTGCGGCGGTCATGAAAAATGTGACCATCGCACTGGATGACGAGACCCATCGGCTGGCGCGGATCCGTGCCGCCGAACTGGGCACGTCGCTATCGGCCATGGTCAAGGCGTATCTGCAGGGTGTCGCGGCAGGTGATGCGCCTGCCGGGCCGCCGCCAGCCGGAGTCCGCGAGATGCCCCAGACGTTCATGCCCGCGCCGTCGCTCCCGCCGGCAAGCGATTTCGTGCCGCTGAAAAAGCCCCGGCAGCCAGGTGCGCTCCGGGGAAAAATCCGGATGTCGGAGGATTTCGATGAGACCCCGCAATGGCTGATCGATGCCATGGAGGGCAAGGATGACGGCGAGCTTTGGCCGGCCAAGTAGGCAGGTGCCACGTTCATGCGGCTGATACTCGATACCCGCGTGCTGCTGTGGTGGTTGCAGGACAGCGCCCGGCTGGGACCGCGCGCGAGAGCGCTTATCGCGGATTCGGATAATCAGGTGCTGGTCAGCATCGCCACTCCCTGGGAGATTTCGGTGAAGCATCGCATTGGCAAGATGGACGACAGCGGCGCTGCAGTGATGGATGCCTTGCTCGACCAGGGTATGGCTGTGGTCGATCTTGCGCCAGCGCATTTGAGGGTGCTTGAAGCCATGCCGCTCCACCACCGCGATCCGTTCGATCACCTGATCATAGCTCAGGCGCTTTGTGATCGAGCCGCCGTTATTACCGACGATGCGATGTTTCCTGAATACGGCGTTCGCTGCATCCCCGCCTGATACACCTGGCAGTGATCATCCGCACACCATTGGGCCATGACTCGGACCAGAAACATGTTACATTTCAGCAGATTCGGATGGAGATCTGCTGAGGCGATCTGTGGGGGCTGCGAACGTGAATAACCTAAGGGCAAAGGCGGTGGAGACAGCGCGCGCGGTTGCTGCGGCACTCGCAATGGTGGCGGGCCTCAGTGCGGTTCCTGCATCTGCCGAAACGCTGACCATCGAGGGCCTTTACCCGGCGCGCACGCGCGCAGCGGCCGATGTCGAATCTCTGGTTGTCGAACGCTTCGGCGGGCGCGACGGGCGCGCGCTGTCTTTCGCGCTTGAGGGGATGCTCGCGGAACTATCGGTTTATGGTCAGCCTTATTTTCGCGTGGTTGCCGAACGATCGACCGCGCCGGCCGATGCGGTGCTGTCAGGAATTGCGGATGCGGTGGTCGAAAGCCAGAGTATCGAGGAGACGCGCAAGGAGTGCGTTGAAGAGGACGGCAATGGTAAGTGCCTGCGCAAGGAGGACGTCAAGATCAAGTGCCAACGCCGGACTGTGACGCTCAACCCCTCGGTACGCATGGCACGGATCGATGACGGTGCGATTGTCTACCAGCGACAGATCTACCAGCGCGATCAGATCGTGATCTGTCCTGACCGGAATGCCAGTCGCAGCGTCCCCGATACGGTCGATGCCTTGATCGGCAATGTGGTTGCAGAGGTCAGGCTCGACATTGCGCCTGTCTATCGCACCGAATCCATCCGCGTGCTCGAGGTGCGCAAGGGGCTTGACAAGGACCAATCCAATCGGTTCCGGGAAGCGCTCAAGGCCACCGATCGCAATCCGCAGGGTGCGTGCGACATCTGGCAGGCGCTCGATGGCGAGGTGCCTGGACAAAGCTCTATTGTCTTCAACCTGGCGCTGTGCGCAGAACAGCGCGGCGAGCTTGACGATGCGCTGGTGCGTTATCGCCAGGCTCAGACGCTGCTGCCGCGCGAGCGCGGCATCAATGCTGCGTTCGATCGTATCAATGCGCGCCAAGCGGCAGAAGCCGATTACGCCGAGCGCGAAACAAGGGTATCTGAGGACCGCCGATGAGTATCCAGCTATCCGATTTCGAAAAAGGCGCGTCCCTCGATGGCGATTATGCCGATACGCTGAAATCTTTGCAGGTGCGGCTCTCGCACGCACATGCACGGCACATCGTCCATGGTCGCCGCGCGATCATCGTCCTGGAAGGCTGGGATGCTGCGGGTAAGGGCGGGGTCATCAAGCGCATGACCGCCGAATGGGACCCGCGCTACTTCCATGTTTGGCCGATTAGCGCGCCCACGCCCTACGAGAAGGACCGGCATTTCCTGTGGCGGTTCTGGCAGAAACTGCCTGGCAGCCGTGAAGTATGCGTGTTCGACAGGTCTTGGTATGGCCGGGTACTGGTCGAGCGGGTCGAGGGCTTCGCCAGCGAGCGCGAATGGAAGCGCGGTTATGACGAGATCAACGAGTTCGAGGCGCAGCAGGTCGATGGCGGGACAACGATCATAAAGCTGTTCCTCCATGTCACCCAGGCGACGCAGGACAAACGGCTGGCCGACCGGCTTTCGGTGCCTGAAAAACGCTGGAAGGTAACGGCAGAGGATTTTCGCAATCGGGGCAAGCGGGATGATTATCTCGCCGCGATCCATGCGATGTTCAAGCAGACCGATACACGCTGGGCGCCCTGGGCGGTGTTTGACGCCAACAACAAGAAAGCCGCACGCATCGCGGCTCTGACGTATCTGGCCGATCGGCTCGATGCTACCGTGCCCAAGGACCTGCCGGACGCCGACCCAGCGTTGGTGGCGATGGCGCGGGATGCATTTGGCTACAAAGGCTGAAACGCGCCAGTCTACGCACTGCCGGATCGTCGGTGCAAGCTCACTTGGGGCGCTTGACCTTGCGGAAGGGCACGAACTTGTTCAGCGCGCAGCTACCGAGAGGCGCGCGCGCAAGCATGTCCTGCACCAATATGATGTCTCCGGCGCAAAGCCGGGGGACCGGTGAGCTTGAGATCATGGCGTTGTCGCGCGCGCGCGGGCAGCCGAGATAGGGCGAATTGACGTAAACCACCGATCCAGCGTCATACAGCAGCACATTGTCGGACGCAGCGCTGGAGCGACGCAACCGGGTTTGCGGAATGCAGGATACAGGGGCACCTGCCACCCTGTCTTTCAGGTACAAGTTGGCGATCGTCGCCCCGCGTTGGTCGAGCGCTGCGATCGCCGCCAGCGTTTTTTCGCTGACATCGGCGGCGTCGTCACGCTCTTCGGCAAACAGCGGAGCGGTGCAGGCTATCGCCGCACATGCGAGCAGGGCAGGAAATTTTAGCATCATGCATCCTTTCGTCCACCCCCGGTTCAAGATGCAAGACTACACCCGATCCGTTTCATCCGCCAGCGGCTTACCAGACGCCGGTATTGGGCATCGAGGCCCAGGGTTCGGCCGGCGGCAGATGACCATCCTGCAACAACTCGACCGATATACCGTCGGGGCTGCGGACGAACGCCATGTGGCCATCGCGGGGAGGGCGATTGATCGTCACGCCGGCATCCATCAGCCGCTGGCAGGTCTCGTAGATATTCTCGACCCGGTATGCGAGGTGTCCGAAGTTGCGCCCGCCGGTGTACACCTCAGGATCCCAGTTGTGGGTGAGTTCAACCTCGGCGATCCCTTCCTGCCCCGGGGCGGCGAGGAAGATCAGCGTGAACCGGCCCTGCTCGCTGTCGAAACGCTTGGTTTCCTTCAGTCCGATCAGCTCGAAAAATTCGATGGTGGCATCCGGATCAGTGACGCGGATCATCGTATGGAGAAATTTGGTCATTATGCTCTGCTCGGTTTGTCGCAGTTAAGACACGGTTCATCGCAGCAAGACTAATCGATCTGGTGTGCCGTCAGGGTGTCATCACCCGGTGACTATAGGCGGTGCGCAGGGCATTGGAAGGGATATGATCATGGTTGAGGGCGGGGAATACAGTGGCACGGACAAACGCGGCTGGCTGGCAGGCAACGTGCTGCTGGCAGGTGCCGGCATCCTTGCTCTGGGAATGGTCGCCGGCGGATATCTGCTGGGTGACGGGCTGTTGCGTGCCAAGCAGGCCGATCGATCGGTGACCGTGCGCGGGCTGGCCGAGAAGAACGTGACCGCAGACCTTGCCACCTGGACCATCGCTTATTCGGCGCAGGCCGAAGATCTTGCCAGCGCGCAAACCGATATCGACGCCGATACCAAGGCGTTGCGCGGGTTCTTCACCGAACTGGGCTTCGACGGCGATGCCCTGCAGCCCACAGGTGCCAATGTCTCGCAGTTCAACAACAATTACGGCTCCACCACCTACACCATCCGCCAGCGGATGTCGCTGCGCACCAACGATATCGCCAAGGCGCAGGCCGCGGTGAAGCGCCAGTTCGACCTGATCAAGCGTGGTGTCGTGCTCGAGGAAGGCTCGGGCATGGCTTACAGTTTCACCAAGCTCAACGACATCAAACCCACGATGGTGGCAGAAGCAACCAAGGACGCGCGCGCATCGGCCGAACAGTTCGCGCAGGATAGCGGCACCGGTGTCGGCGGGATCAAGAGCGCAACCCAGGGCTATTTCTCGGTTGAATCGCGCGATGGCGACAGCGGCGGAAGCTGGGGAGTGAGCGATACACCCTATAAAAAGGTCCGCGTCGTCACGACCGTGGATTTCTATCTGGATTGACGCGCGCGGCACTGCCGCCGGTTGCGGGAGAGGTCGTCAGCTACTCTGGCTGGCCCTCCGCCTCGTCCAGCTGGCTGAGATTGGCGCGCGCGGTCCTTGCGATCGGGCCATCGGGGCGGACATCGATGGCCTGGTTCCAGTTTCTGCGGGCGATGTCATACCGACCTGCGGTCGCCGCGATGTTGCCCGCTTCGAGCGCAACCTCCGGATCGCGTGGGGCCAGCCGGGCAGCGATGTCGATGTCGGCCTGCGCCCGGTCGAGCTTGCCCTGGCGGCGCGCCAGCGTGGCCGACAGCAGCCAGGCCAGCGGGTCTTCGGGCACCAGCCGATGTGCTTCGGCGAAAGCCGCTTCGGCCTCTGTCGGCCTGCCTGCGATCACCAACGCGCGGGCCCGATCCAGATGAAGCTCTCCCAGCAGCAGCTTGGCGGAAATCCCGCCTGCCATTGCGGCATCGAAATAGGTCAGCGCAAGGTTTGCATCGCCCGAAGCGAGCGCAGCATTGCCGGCCTGGGTCCACAGGTTTGCTGCGCGGCTGTCATGCGCAAGCTCCGCATCGCGCGCTGCCGACACGAACGCATCCGCCGCCGCGCTCCAGCGACTGTCCTTGGCGTAGGCAAAGCCCAGGCAGTGCTGCGCAAAATAGCCTCCCCCGGCTATCAGCCATTCGTTCGCGGCGACGATACCGCTGGCTGGGTCGTCAGTGGCCATATCCATGCAGGCATCGAAACGCGCTTCATCGTTGGGCGGAGCAGTGAAGGCGGGCGCAGCCGGCCCGATCGATGTCGCAGCGGCAGGCGCATCGACAGGTGCGGTCTGCAGCGCAGCAAGCATGATCAGTGCAGGGTAGAGGGGCAGGGGCATGGTCGCAGGTCCTGTGTTGGTTCGGCACGGCGCATGGCGGGATCGACCTTAACCGCTGCTGGCTGATGCCCCGGCGCAGGCATTGGCGATCGCGGCGGCAAATGCCTTGCCGCCGTCCGCTGTGCGATCAAGCGACAGCCACGGTTCGATCAACTCGATCTCCATCAACGCATAACCACCCTTGCCATCGCCGACCATGTCAACGCGGGCATACAGGACATCGGAACCGATAGCTGCAAGCGTCGCGGTCGCCAGGGTTGTCGCCGCAACAGGCGGATCGATCGCAGACGACCGTCCGCCGAACTGCCCCTGCACGCGAAAGTCCCCGTCTGCCGGACGTTTTACGATTGCGTGGGCGAGCGTGCCCGCCAGATAGAACAGCGAAAGTTCGCCCTCTTTGGCAATGCACGGCATCATTGGCTGGACCAGCATCGCACGGCCCCGGGCTTCATCGGGGCAGCCAATCCCATCGCGCAGCAGCCAGGTGTGGTCAGAACCTGCCGAAACCGGCGGCTTGATAACGAGATCACGCGTGGAGAAGACCGATCGCGCGTCGGTCAGCGCCCGATCATCGAGCGCATCAAGGAACCGGGTTGGGACAATCGCGATCCCTGCGCTCTCGAGTTCGAGCAGATACCGTTTGTCCGTGTTCCAGCGCAACACCGAGAGCGGATTGAGGAACCGGATGCCCTGCCAGCGATGAAGCTGTGCATGCCAGCGGAGCAGATCGCGGTGATAGCCCCAGGCCATCAGGGGCAACACCAGGTCGGCGATCAGCGGCCGGGTGTCTGTCCAGGCGCGCCATTCGACGTCGATGCCGTGGCGCGCCATCAGCGGCTCGATCTGTGCCTGCTGGTCACGCCAGTCGTCGTACCGGGTCTGGTCGGCGTCATCGGGGATCAGGATGCAGATGGTCATGCGAGGCTCGCTGGGTTCGGTTGGGATGGTGTGATCAGGCTTGATCGCCCGGCGGTTTCGGGTCAACAGTTCGCGCCATGACCGATCCTGCCCCCGTAATCCAGAGCCTGTTTGCCGGGCTTCCCATCTTCATGCTGCATCTGGGGTCCGCAACCCTGGCCTGGGCTGCCGGGTTGGCGCTGTATATGTGGATCACCCCGCACCGCGAATTTGCGCTAATCCGCGATGGCAATATAGCCGCTGCGGTATCGCTTGGAGGCGCGGCGATCGGGTTGGCGTTGCCGCTGGCGTTCTGCTTGGCGGCATCGGTGAACGTCTGGGATGTCCTGATCTGGGGAAGCGTTACGCTGATTCTGCAACTCATCGCGTTCCGCGCGGTCGACCTGCTGATCGGCAATTTGTCGAAGCGGATCGAGGAGAACGAGATCGCAGCCGCAACCTTCCTCGCGATGACCAAGATCGCGCTCGCCTCGCTCAACGCAGCCGCCGTTGCCGGATAAAAAAAGGCGGAGCGCCCGGAAGCGCTCCGCCTTTATTCCCGTTCTTCGAGATTTAACGCCCGAAGAATGTTCCGCCGATCAGAAGCGGAATGCAGTGGTCACCCGGATCGAGTGGAACTCGAAATTGGGGTCGCTACGACGCATGTCGGTCTGGTTCGAAACCAGCAGGAACGGGTTGGTCGCAGGCGCGGTGCCCGGGCCGACGTTCACAACATAGTTGTCGTTGGTGTAGGTGTTGTAGAGATACTCAAGACCAATGCTCATGTTCTGAGCGATCTTGGCTTCTACGCCGCCGCCAGCCTGCCAGCCCCATGCCCAGTTCTTGCCGTTGCGCGGCGTGAACGAGTTTGCGGTATTGGACGTCTGGAAGTTGTTTTCCATACGACCATAGCTAGCACCACCGGTTGCATAAAACAGGATGCCGCCCCCGGGCGTATAGCCTGCGCGGGCACGTGCCGACACTGCGTAATCAAGTTCACGCGTGAACGTGTAGTTGGCAGGGGTCGTGCTGAATGCGGTTGCGAAGTCCTTCGCCTCCGAACGGCTTCCTTCGACCAGGGCGCCTACGACGAAGTTGCCCATGCGCTTGTCTGCACCGATACGGATACCGTATTCGATACCGTTCTGGTCCTGACGGCAACCGCCGCCAGCGTTGTTGGCCAGCGCTGCGCCCCGGCAGAAACCAGGTGCAAACGCGTTCGCGCCTCCGGTGGTGAACACGCCGTCGCCGAATTCGCCGTCAACGTTGGTGTCGAACACAACGCCTTCGCCGCGATCATTCGACTGAGCCGAATAGCCGAAATGGCCTCCGACATAGACGCCGTCGAAATCGGTGTCTTCCTTGACGGTTTGTGCGAAGGCTGGGGTCGCCAGCATTGCGATAGCGATCGCTGATACAGCGGAAATCTTGATGGGGTTGGTCATGGTTTTAGCGTCCTTGCTTTTTTAATTCAGACGCAGGCCAAACCTACGGACGACCCAACAGGTTCCAACCCGAATAACATAATATACCGATTGTGACCATTTTGTCACATTTCTGGTCGATCTGGAAGCCAAGCTGAATGCCAGATTAATATAGCAGCCGCTCGATCTTCGTCTGGCTGGCTGCCAATTAAATGGGTAACGCCGTTCACGACTGGGCTCGTCGGCTTAAGAGCCGCATGGTTGAATCCCGGGTGTCTCCGCCTAGCTTTTGTCATTATGCGTAAGATGGCATTCCGTTCCATGACATTGGAGTTTCGATGAGCAAGCAGCGCACAACCAACCGGCGCGGTTGTCTGCCCTGGATTCTTGGCATCGTTCTCTTGTGGGTCTGGTTCAGCGGCGACACCGAGCAGTGGCAGGATACGCCGTTGAGGGTCGAGCAGTTCGATCCGCGCAACCCGCGCCGCCCGATGCCTGAAATCGGCGAGAGTTTCGTTATCGCCGATCCAGGACCGCAACAGGATAGCCAGGGCACCGCCTTTGCCGTCGATCGCGATGGAACCTGGCTCACCGCGCAGCATGTGACCAATGGCTGCGACCGGCTGGGTTTGGTGTCGGGCGGCGGGATCGACGCGCTGGTCGATGTGGTCCAGAGTGTCGAGGCTGATGTGTCGGTCATCCGGCAGGGGCCGCAGGCGCAGTTCGCGCTCGTGTTGACTGAGAATTTGCCAGCGTCTGGGAACACCGGCTATCATATGGGCTTTCCTGGGGGCGAACCGTCGGTCGTCGTTTCGCGTTATATCGGCCAAACCTATGCGCAGCGCGGTGGGCCAGGCGGTGTGGCCGAACCCATTCTGGCCTGGGCCGAAGGCACGCGGTTTCCGACGGCAGATGGTCCGCTCGGCGGTATCAGCGGGGGGCCCACCTTCGATCAACAAGGCAGGGTCGTCGGTGTCAACGCAGCCTCGACACCACGGCGCGGGCGGGTGCTCACCACCGACCCGATGGCAATCCTTCGGCTGGTGGATGCAAGCACCGTCATTGCCGAGCCGGGCGAAGTCACCAGTCTTGCGACGCCCGCCAGCGCAATCGCGCTTTTTCGCGTTCTTCTTGACCGCGGCATCATCCGGCAGGTCTATTGCGATGTCCGCTAGGGCTGGCTATGGGCGCGACATGCCCTGCCAGAATGGATTTACGCGATGACCGACACGCCCGAAACTTCAGAACAGATTGACGCGCAGGTTGCTGCTGCACCCATCGACTCAAGCGATGTGCCGCCCGATCGTCTGGCGATCAGCCCCCGCAGCCCGCATTTCGATGGCGATCTGCTTGCACGCGGCATCGGCATCCGGTTCAAAGGCGTCGAGAAGAACAATGTCGAGGAATACTCGATCTCCGAAGGCTGGATCCGTGTCCAGGCCGGCAAGACCATGGACCGCAAGGGCCAACCGTTGACGCTCAAGCTCAGCGGTCCTGTCGAGGCCTGGTACAAGGATCTTGGAGATGACGCGCCTGTCGCCAAGGCAGGCTGATCCGCTGATCGGCTGGGATCAGCCGCCGATTTTACCGATCAGATCACCAATCGGATCGGGCTGCAAATGCGGCGGCGGAGGTGGGGGCGGGGTCAGACGGACGGTTTCGCGCCGCGCGTCTTGCTGCTTCTTCAAGTACTTTGCGTATTCGCGGCGCTGCTTCTCGACCTGCTTGAGCTGCTTGCGCGCATCCTTTTCCGCCCTGCGTTCGGCCTGGCGCTGCGCCTTGCGTTCGGCGCCCGAGAGCGCGCGCGGGCGCTGGTCATTGGCTGCGATCTGAACCGGCGGGGTCTGCAACCGGCTGGGCGCGCGGCCTTGCGGATAGATGAACCCGTGCACCGGATACCGGGTGGTGCCGAGCCCGCCGATCGGCGTGTACCAGACCCGCACCTCGCTCCAGTCATTTGCGGCCGATACGTCCTCGGCCAGAACATCTCGCTCGATCTGCCCCTTGCGGCCGTTGATCGGCGACCAGTTGGCGTGGTCGAGCAGCACGCGGCGCGAATCGATGATCCGGCTCACCGCTGCGACATGGCCCAGCTGCATCGCTCCGTGCGGCTTGAAGGCCATCACCGCACCGGGCACAGGGCGCCTGCCGCGTTCATAGCGCCCCGCCGCTTGCTGCCACCAGCTGTGCGCATCGCCATAGATCTGGATGCCGCTGACCTGGCGGGCATAAGGCACGCATTGGAGCAGCGGCTCCTGTGCCTGCGCCGGTGGAGACGCAAGGGTCAGGACCAAGGCGCTGGCCAGAACGGGCAGGAATCCGGGGCGTGACATCATCGGGACAAGAATGCGGCCTAAAGGTTCACAAAAAGTTGACCATGTTCCGTTGACCATGTTCCGAGGTGATCAGACCGCCATCCCGAACCATAGCGCAGATCCCGATCGAGCAAGCCGAGCTGGTGCAAACCACGTTGCGCCAGCCCGGCTGGAGCGCTGCTGGGCGCGAGCTGCACTTCGACGATGACAAATCGCGGCCAAACGCCTATCTGCCGCAGCCATCATGACCACCCCCATCACGATCCCCGCCCCGCCGAAAGTCGGCATGGTCTCGCTTGGCTGCCCCAAGGCGCTGGTCGATTCCGAACGCATCCTCACCAAGCTGCGCGCCGAGGGCTATCAGATGTCCGCCGATTATGCGGGCGCCGACGTGGTGCTGGTCAACACCTGCGGTTTTCTCGATAGCGCCAAGGAAGAGAGTCTCGAGGCGATCGGCGAGGCAATGGCCGAGAATGGCCGCGTCATCGTCACCGGCTGCATGGGCAACGAGGCCGACGTCATCCGCGCGCGCTTCCCCGATGTGCTCGCGATCACCGGCGCGCATCAATATGAAGATGTCGTGCAGGCGGTGCACGACGCCGCTCCGCCTGCGCGTGGTGCTTTCATCGATCTGGTGCCCGAAGGCGGCATCAAGCTGACCCCGCGGCATTACAGCTATCTCAAGATCTCCGAGGGCTGCAACCACCGCTGCTCGTTCTGCATCATCCCGAGCCTGCGCGGTGACCTCGTAAGCCGCCGCATCGATGCGGTGCTGCGCGAAGCGGAGAAGCTGGTGGCGGCGGGAACGCGCGAGCTGCTGGTGATCAGCCAGGATACCTCGGCCTATGGCGTCGACACCCGGCACGAGCCGCGCGCCTGGAAGGGTCGGCCGGTGCGCGCGCACATGACCGATCTCGCGCGCGAACTCGGCGGCCTGCGCACGCCCGAGGGCCAGACGCCCTGGGTGCGCCTGCATTATGTCTATCCCTATCCGCATGTCGATCACGTCATCCCGCTGATGGCCGAGGGGCTGCTGACGCCGTATCTCGACATCCCGTTCCAGCACGCAGCGCCCAGCGTCCTCAAGCGGATGAAGCGCCCCGCCAATGAGGCAAAAGTGCTCGACCGGATCAAGGCATGGCGGCAGATCGCACCCGATATCACCATCCGCTCGTCGTTCGTCGTCGGCTTTCCCGGTGAGACCGAGGCGGACTTCCAATATCTCCTCAACTGGCTCGACGAAGCGCAGCTCGACCGCGTCGGCGGCTTCCGTTTCGAGCCGGTTGAAGGCGCTGCCGCCAACGATCTGTCCGATCCGGTGCCCGAAGAGGTCAAGGAAGAGCGCTACCAGCGCCTGATGGAAAAGACCGCCGCGATCAGCGCCGCCAAGCTCGCCGCCAAGGTCGGCCGCACGCTGCCGGTGATCATCGATGAGATCGGCGAACCCGACGAGGAAGACGGCTCGGTCGGCGCGACCGGGCGTTCGCAGGCCGATGCTCCCGAGATCGACGGCCATGTGTACCTGCGCGACGTTCCCGAGGGGCTTGCGCCGGGGTCGTTCGTCGATGTGTTGGTCGAGGATGCGGACGAGCATGATCTGTATGGGGTGATTGACGGGCAGGGGTAAGGTGGCACTCGCGCAGTCCCGCACTCCACCACGCTCAGGCTGAGCCGGTCGACGCCCCTGCGCGGACGTCAATCAGGGTGGATCGGACGCGTCAGAGGATGGCGCAGCCAGTTCGTGTTCGAAGTCGCGGTACGCCCGCCAGCCTTCAGATACTGACTGTATTGACGTCATATAGTGGGTGTTTTCAAAAAAAACGCCCACCCCGTGCTGTGCTTACAAATGTTGATATCAAGGCGTAAAACTTTCGAAGTCAATATGAGGCGAATTGGAAGCCGTGACTTGTCATGAACTCGCGGTCGGCTAGGTTCAAGGCCTGTCGAGGAGTGGTCGCCAAATGAAATCTGTCGTTGCTGTGTCCCGTGCTGTTCTGGTCACCGTTCTATGTGCCGTCCCGCTGATAGTTTCGGCCTGTGGTGGCGGTGGAACGCCGACCCCCACGCCCCCGACCTCGCTGCCGCCTACCAACCGCGCGCCGCAATTCACCTCGCCCGCCACGGCTTCGATTGTCGAAAACAGCGCAACCACTTTCTATACTGCGGCTGCCAGCGATCCTGATGGCGACCCACTCACATTTTCGATATCGGGAGGTCCAGACGCGGCGGTATTTGCGCTGACCGGTACAAATCTTGCCTTTCGCAATGCCCCGGATTTCGAGCGGCCCGCCGATAGCGACCGTGACAATGTCTACAACGTCACGCTCACGGTCAGTGACGGGCGTGGTGGCACCAACAACCTGTCTGTCGTCATCACCGTCACCAACGAAAAGGAGGGCATTGTGGTCCGCCGGATCGCCACAGGGTTTGTTGAGCCCATTGGAGGTTCTTTGTTGGTCCCGCTGTTGCCCCCGCAAAATGGCACGACGGGGCAGGTGGCGGTGGCCCAGGCCAACGGAGAAATCTACGCTGTTGACGGAACAACCGGTCAGCGCAGCCTGTTTACGGATGTCTTCGCTAATCGCCCGCGCGGGCGCGTGCTGGCCATAAGCCCGTTCGGAAGGTCCACTGGTTTGTTCACCGGTATGTTGGCTGTTGCGCAGGATCCGTCAGGTCGGGTGGTTGTCCAAGGCTTGGGAAATCGAAATTTCCCCAATTTTACCGTAATTTTGCCTGCCGGTTCACCGCCGGTTTCTGCAAAAATTTTCGAGGGTCCTGCCGGACAGCAGTCCGTTGGCAATCTGTTTATGGCCATCTCTGACGAGAGCGGAGACTTTGCTCAAAATGCCAACTCCATGCGTGGCAAACTCCTTCGGCTGGGACTGAACGATCCTTATGCAGGGGCTGCCGTATCGCCAGGGTTTATTCCGCAAATCGTTGGTAACGGAATTCGCCATTCGGGCGGGGGAGGGGCTTTTGCCGGACAGATTCTGCTGGCTGACCAGGGCGCATCGGTTGAGCACGAACTAACCTTCTTCGATACGAATGCCAGAGGGCTGAATTTCGGTTGGCCCGGTCGCGAAGGCACGCAGGGGGTTGGCAGCAATGCTCCGGCTTCGGTCAATGGCCCAAAGCTCGTCTACGGTTTTGGTAACGGTCGCGACGAAGGCACCGGCATCATCTTTGGTGGGCTATATCAGGGGCCAATAGCCACTTTGAACAATCGCTTCGTGTTCGGAGACCGAAGCGGTACGATCTGGTCCGTGCCCGCTAATGATCTGACCAATTCCTCCCTGCTGCGCGCACCGCAACTGGATCGCCGCACCGAAGATTTTGTCCCGGATATCGGTCGGATAGAGTCTCCGGTCGCATTCATTGTCGATGATCGCAACCGGCTGTTCATCCTCGATGCTGACGGAGAGCTTTTCCGGGTCGATGCAGGGTGAGGGGCGAAGCGGTTGCCCAATGCCTCCCCCGTCATGCTGAATGCGTTTCAGCAACAATCGCGTCCCAACAGCTAAAGCCGCGCGGGAAGAATTGAGCCCTGAAACGCGTTCAGGGTGACGGTTGGGCGACCTGCCGTTGTGACGAATTGCATGCAACTTATTGATGCGATCGAAGGTTTGGTTAATTGCTGACGCAGAACAAATAGCGCATAAGGCCAAGCATGTTGCGCTCCATCTTTGCCTTTATAATCGCGCCTTTTCCGGCAGGCTTCTTCCAGGCTTCTGTCGTGGCTATATGGCCCAAACACGGCACCGGTATTTTTGAGCATCCCCTGTCGATGTTTATAGCCATCTGTTTGCTTTTTTACATGCTTGGTCTCGTGTTCGGCATTCCACTTCTTCTGTTTTCTCAGAAGCGATGGCATCCATCATCACGTGGGCATGCGCTGGGCGGGGCAGCCGTCATGGCCCTGCCAATCGCTGTTGCTCTCGGATTGATTGCTGCTCGTGGAGTCCTCACAGCTTATGTTGCCGTGTATAACTTAGCCTTTTTCGCGGCTGGGGGAGCAATTGCGGGGGTGCTGTTCTATCGATTGAGCACGGTTAAAGATTTAGGGGGTGACTGTCATTAGGCGAGCATGCAGTCGGTTCACCACGTGACGACCCGGACGCCCCCTAAACCGGTAGCCCTGATTGCGCTTTCGCCTCCTTCAGCACGAAGCTCGTGCTGATCGCCTTTATCCCCGCGATCGGCCTCAACCTCTTGTTCGCGAAGTCCGCATAGCTGTCGAGGTCACGGCTGACGACGGTGAGGATGTAATCCGCGCCGCCGGTGACCTGGTGGCAGGCGATGACCTCGTCCAGCCCGGCGATGGCTTCCTCGAACGCGCGCGTTACAGCTTCGCCATGGTCGGCGATTTCGACGCTGACATACGCCAGCACGCCCAGCCCCAGCGCCCGCCTGCTGAGCCGAGCGGAATAGCCGCGAATGACGCCTGCAGCCTCCAGACGCCGCACCCGCCGCCAGCATGGAGAGGCGGACATGCCGACGGTTTCGGCAAGTTCCGCATTGGTAACGCGGCCATGGTCCTGCAACGCGCGCAGGATGCGGATATCTTCCGGTTCAAGATCGATCATCGGTAAAGCCTACCGTGCAGCGGGATAAAATGGAAGAACTGATCCATTTCGGTCGATGACCCGCAAGAATGAGACAAGATTTTTCGCCCGTTTCGTGCTACATAGTGGCCTATCAATTTTCAGGGGACGCAGCATGGAAAACCTTCTCATCCGGCCCGACGCCGTCGACTTCTCGGTCATTCCCGATGTGCCCAAGGGCACCTGCGTTGCGCCGCTCAAGCGCCCTTCGCATCTCGGAGAGGATTGGCTCGAGCCGCAGCAGCGCGTCTATACGGCCGAAGAGCACGGCATCTGGGACGATCTGTTCGCCCAGCAGATGGCCGTGCTGCCCGGGCGAGCGGCGAGCAGCTTCATGGCGGGGCTCGAGCGGCTCGATCTGGGGCGTGGCGGCGTGCCGGATTTTGGCAGCTTAAGCGAAGAGCTGCGGCCGATCACCGGCTGGTCGGTAGTGCCGGTGCCGATGCTGATCCCCGATCACGTGTTCTTCTATCACCTCGCCAACCGGCGCTTCCCGGCGGGCAACTTCATCCGCACGCGCGCGCAGTTCGATTACATCTCCGAGCCCGACGTCTTCCACGACGTGTTCGGCCATGTGCCGATGCTGACCGATCCGGTTTATGCCGATTACATGCAGGAATATGGCCGCGCAGGCTGGAAGGCGCTGGCGTACAACCGGCTGAAGGCGCTGTCGGCGCTCTATTGGTATACGGTTGAATTCGGGCTGATCCGCGAGGCCGATGGCATCAAGGCCTATGGCGCGGGCATATTGTCAGGGCCGCTCGAGGCGAAGTTCTCGGTCGAAGGCCAGTCGCCCAACCGCATCCATCTGGAAGTCGACCGGGTGATGCGCACCGATTACGTCATCTCGGACATGCAGCCGACCTATTTCGTGATCGGCAGCTTCGAAGAATTGTTCCGCAAAACGGTCGAGCGCAATTTCGATGATCTTTATCGCGGGTTGAACCCGGGCTTCACCTATTCCAACCAGGCGGTGCTGGGGGGTGACAAGGTCTATCACCTTGGGACACAGGACTATGCCAACCGCGGCGGCCAAGGATCGGGAGCGCTGCCCGCCTGATATCCTGCGCGATCCATCGAAAATAGCTTCGGGCAGTCGGCGCAAGTGCCGACTGCCCGAAGCCGACGGTCAGGCGTTCGGCAGAAGAACGCCATCGATGACGTGGATCACGCCATTTGACTGAGGCACATCAGCCTGGGTAACGATTGCCCTGCTGCCGCCTTCACCGGTCAGGACCACGTTGGTCCCTTCCATCCGGGCGGTGAGGTTTTCACCCTGAACCGTGGTCAGCGTCGCGGTGCCATTGCCTTCGGTGATAGCCTGGGCAAGATCGGCTGCGGTCATGCGGCCAGACACCACGTGGTAGGTCAGCACAGCACCCAGCTTTGCCTTGCTCTCTGGCTTCAGCAACGTATCGACAGTGCCAGCAGGCAGCTTGTCAAACGCGGCGTTGACCGGGGCGAAGACCGTGAAAGGTCCGGTTCCAGAAAGCGTATCAACAAGACCCGCTTCCTTCACTGCAGTGACCAGGGTTGTGTGAACCGGCGAGTTGGATGCATTCTCGACGATATTGCGCGTCGGCAGCATTTCTGCGCCGCCTACCATCACATTGCCCGATGCATCCATGCTGTTGGCAGCCGTTCCATCGGTGGCCATCGGTGCGTCAGCCGGGACGGTGACATCGGATTCCGTGGTGACGTTTTCCGATCCGCAGGCGCCGAGCATCAGGGCCGAGGCCACCACGAAGGGCGTAAGAAGTGAAGTTTTCATTGAATTTTCTCCTTGCACAGCGTTCGATGTCGACCCCGTATCGCGCGTTTGAACACGCGCTGATTGGTCGTCATGGCAGATGCCATAACATGAACGTGTGCCGAACGAACGGCGCAGGACGGTTAAGGTTTCATTCTTCCCGAAAGAATTGTCGACGCAATCAAGCTGCGGATAGTTTGCAAGCACACTGTCGTTCCGATAGATTCAGGCGATGAACACACCACGCCCGTTTCGCATCGACGTTCCACAAGCAGCGATCGATGATCTCCACGCGCGCATTCGCGCCAACCGCTGGCCCGACAAGGAAACAGTTGATGATTGGGAGCAAGGGATCCCGCTTGCCGTGGTTCAGGATTTTGCGACCTATTGGGCCAAGCAATATGACTGGCGCAAATGCGAGGCGGCGGTCAATGCTTACCCGCAGTTCCTGATCGAGCTTGACGGGGTGGACATCCACTTTCTCCACATCCGCTCGCCGCACACCGCCGCGCGCCCGCTGATCATGACGCATGGCTGGCCCGGGTCGGTGCTGGAGTTTATGGAGGTTATCGAACCGCTGACCAACCCCGAAGATCCGGCGGACGCCTTCCACCTCGTCATTCCCTCGCTCCCCGGGTTCGGCTTTTCGGGAAAGCCATCCGAGGCAGGGTGGTCCATCACCAAGATTGCGAAGGCGTGGAATGACCTGATGCTCGCGCTGGGCTATGACCGCTACTTCGCGCAGGGGGGCGACTGGGGTTCAGGCGTGACGCTCGAAATCGCACGGCAGGACCTGGGTGCCTGCGCCGCAGTACATTCGAACATGGTGCTGGCGTTGCCCGATCCCGCAACGATGGCGGATATGAGCGATCTCGAAAAGCGCGCTGCGGCGCGGATGCAATATTATCAAGACAAGGAAAGCGGTTATTCGGCGATCCAGAAGACCCGGCCGCAAACCATCGGCTATGCGCTGGCGGACTCCGCAGTCGGCCAGATGGCGTGGATCCTCGAGAAATTCCGCAACTGGTCTGATTGCGACGACAATTTCTCGGGGTTTAACCGCGACGCACTGCTCGATACCATCACGATGTACTGGCTCACCAACTCGGCGGCATCTTCGGCACGGCTGTACTGGCACAGCTTTTCCGCGATGGGCTTCGATCCCATCAGCCTGCCGATGGGTGGGACGATCTTCCCCAAGGAGCTGTTCCAGACATCTCGGCGATGGGCGGAAAAACGGTTCAGCAACATCATCTACTGGAACGAAGTCAACCGGGGCGGTCACTTTGCCGCACTCGAGGTGCCGGACATCTTCGTCGGCGAAGTGCGTGGCTGCTTCCGCGCTGCTACACTGGACCCATAACCCCGCCAGCGCCAACGCACCGACGGGGATAGGGGCACGAGGTCAGTCTTGCACGGTGACCCGGGTGCTGGTGATCCCGTCCTTGGCAAGCTGCGCCTGCACGCTGTCCTTGCCCACCAGATGCGCTGCGCCGACGGCCATGAACACGGTTCCCGGCTTTTCCATCCGTGATTTGATCCAGCTGACCCAGTTGGCGTTCCGATCAGTCAACAGTGCATCGTAGAGCCCGGGATAGCTTTCAAAGCCTTCGTTGAGCAGTGAGTTGAGCCTTTCCAGATCCCCTTTGCCCCAGGCATCGACCATAGAATCGATCTGGCTGGTGATCAACGGAACGCCATCGAGCGTGATGTTGAGAAAATCGATCTGCGCCTTGGTGTCCAGGCTGTCGAAAATCCCGAGTTGCTGCTCGATGGTTTCAAGCTGGCCCAGAGGCTTGTTCTGCTCCTTGGCGGCCACGGTCAGCACCTTTTCAGCGCCGCTGTTCATGTCATAGCCCCCCATCACCAACGGAACGGTGGTCAGCGTGACCGCGGCGAACCAGGGTTCGAACGGATCCAGCGCGCCCGCTGGAATTCCCAATGCGCCCAGCGTAGTTTCGTACTTGCTGCCGACATCCTCAGGCAGAATGCTGCGCAGCGTTGTGCCGGGCGGATTGGTCGCCATCCTGGCGATGATGCCCTGGGCCACGCTCGGGTCCGAGGGCTCGATCACCTCGAGCACAAGCTCGTCAGATGCATCGAATGCAGCCTTGACCTCATCCTTGAGCCAGTTGAGCCCCGGGCGCAAAACATGCACGGTGCCGAACAGATAGATCGTCGTGTCATCATCGCGCACGACCCACATCGCGGGGTTGATGTCCTGCGTCGTCGCTGCGGGCGCAGCGCCGAGCGCCTCGGCGACGCTGGTCGGCTGTTGTGCCAGTGCCGGGTCGCTGGCGAAGGTGAAAAACGTGACGCTGGTCAGTGCGAAGGCGGAGGCGGCGATATGCAGGGATTTGATGATGGTCATGTGATGGGGGTATCCTTTGTTTTGCTTTGCCGTGTTAGGATTTGGGGACTTAAGAATTAGCGCAGCTTGTACCACGCATAGGCAATTACGCTGGCGGCCATGCCGATCATGAACAGCCATAACGCATCGGGTTCAGACACGATGCCGCCCTTCCACAGGATGAACCAGGTGGGGTAGGCGATCAGCATCGCGTTGCCCGCCATCACCGTGGTCTTAGAGTGGATGGCGCGTTCGAGTTTGTCTGGCACCTGCGTCAGAATCCATGACCCAAAGGTGGTAGAGAACAGGAACATGGCGGCGCTGATCACGGCGCGCCATGGCGGGATGCTGCTGGGGGAAAGGATCTCCGCCTGTTCGTCCTCGAAAAAGCCGATCAGAAGGCCGGACAGAAGCCCCAGGCCGAAAAGCGTGCCGACCACCACGTAGAACCGCCGTTTGCGTTGCGGCTCACGCATTTGCAAGCCTGCTTCAACCATCGCTGCCTCCGCTGAACTCGTCATTGAAAACCTCCTCGATCGGCATGCTGAACAGCCGCGCGATCCGGAATGCCAGCGGCAGAGACGGATCGTATTTGCCCGTCTCGATCGCATTGATCGCCTGGCGCGAGACATCGAGCCGCGCGCCCAATTCAGCCTGGCTCCAGTCGCGTTCGGCGCGCAGCACCTTCAACCGGTTCTTCACACGTTGGGCTTTCGATCGATTGTCGCTGTTGGCTGCCTTTTTGTCATGCAACCCTGACTTTAGCATGCGAGAAATTGACCATGTCCAGTGACCCTGACTTTGTGCAAGCCTCACGTGACTTCCGTTTGGGAAAGTCGTCGTTTTGTGTGACTGGTCAGCCGTCGGCAGCGCTGATAGCTTGTCGGCTAACAATAATGGGAGAGAGCCAGCCATGACGGACGAATCGGCAACCACCACGCATGCCCGCACCTGCCATTTGTGCGAGGCCAATTGCGGCGTGTTGGTCGAGGTGCAGGGCCGCAAGGTGGTCTCGATCCGCGGCAATCCCGATCATGTACTCAGCCGCGGCCATATCTGCCCCAAGGCGACCGCGCTTGCCGATCTGCAGGAGGACCCGGACCGTCTGCGCCGCCCGGTCAAGCGCACCGCCGATGGCTGGCAGGAGATCAACTGGGACACCGCCTTTGCCGACATCGGTGCGCGGATGGCGCAGATCATGGATACCGGCGGCCAGCCAGCGATGTACATGGGTAATCCCAACGCGCACAATTACGCCACCGGCACGCAGACCGGGACGCTGCGCAAGGCGATGAAATTGCGCACGCTCTATTCGGCCTCGACGCTCGACCAGATCCCGCATCAGCTGATCCAGATGTGGATGTATGGCCACAACGCGTTGTTCCCGATCCCCGATATTGATCGCACCCGCTTCATGCTGATCATCGGCGGCAATCCGCTCGCCAGCAACGGCTCCGTGTGGACCGTGCCCGACGTGAAGAAGCGGCTTAGGTCCGTGCAGAAGCGTGGCGGGCAGGTGGTGGTGATCGATCCGCGCCGCACCGAGACCGCCAAGATCGCAGACGCGCACCATTTCATCCGCCCCGGAACAGATACCGCGCTGCTGCTCGGGCTGCTCAAGGCGCTGGATGAGGCGGGGCTGGTCGCGCCCGGCAGGCTCCAACCGATGCTCGACGAGGGCTGGGCGGCTGCCTGGGAGGCTATCCGTGGCTTCGATGTCGCGCGCCTCGCTGCGCATTGCGGTATCGCCGAGCCGGTGATCCGCGATCTGGCGGCGAACTTGGGCAATGGCGAACCCGCCATTGTCTACGGCCGCATGGGGGTTTCGGTCACCGAGGCCGGCACGCTTAATCTTTGGCTGATCCAGTTGCTCAACATCGCCACCGGCAATCTCGATCGCGAGGGCGGGGTGATGTTTTCCTCGCCGGTGGTCGATCTGGTCGCGGGCGCAGGGCCGGGGACGTACGACCGTTTCCGCTCGCGCATCGGCGACCGGCCCGAGGTGATCAGCGAATTCCCATCCGCGCTGCTGCCGGACGAGATCGCGACCCCGGGCGAGGGGCAGATCAGGGCTTTGGTGGTGCTCTCGGGCAATCCGGTACTCTCGGCGCCCGGCGCCTGGGGCACGGCGCTGCCGCTGCTCGACCTGATGGTGTCGGTGGACATGTACGTGACCGCGACAAGCGCGCACGCGCACTACATCCTGCCGCCTTGCGGTCCGCTGGAGAAGGACCATTACCCGCTTCTGCTCGGCCCGATCGCGATCCGCAACTATGCCGATTATTCGCTGCCGACGCTGCCGATGGAGGAAGGTGCCAAGGCGGATTGGGAGATCGTCGCCGAGATGGCACGCGCGATCCTGTCTGCGCGCGGCGAGGCGGTGCCCAACATCGTGCCGCCGCGCACCGTGCTCGCAGCGATGCTGGCGCGATCGGACTATAACGTGACGCTCGAGGAGCTTGAGGCGAACAACAACGGCAAGGACTTCGGCCCGCATGTCCAGCGGTTGCCCGAACGGCTACAGACCACCGACAAGCGCATCGCGTGTGCGCCCCCCTTGTGCGTGGAAGCGCTGGAGCAATGGCGTGCCGCGCTGGCAGATACGCCGCCGGACGCACTGCTGCTGATCGGGCGGCGGCATGTGCGCAACAACAACAGCTGGATGCACAATTCGCCGCGGCTCGCCAAGGGGCGCGATCGTTGCACCGCGATGATCCATCCCGAGGATGCCGCCGCACGCGGCATCGCCGATGGCGCGCTCGTCCGCGTCACCAGCCGCGTCGGCTCGGTTGAACTCGTCGCCGAGGTCAGCGACGATGTGATGCGCGGCGTCATCTCGATCCCGCACGGTTTCGGTCATGACAAGCCGGGGACGCAGCTCTCGGTGGCAGGACGTCGCCCCGGCGTGTCGCTCAACGACTTGACCGATCCGCAGGCGATGGACCCGATTTCAGGCAACGCGGTGCTCAACGGCACGCCGGTAACGCTGGAGCGGGTGGAGCAGATGGTGGCGGCGGAGTAGCGCTTTCGACGCTACAACTTTCGTCACCCCCGCGAACGCGGGGGACCCGCTTTTTCTCATCGATTGCGCAGAAGCGGGATTCCCGCGTTCGCGGGAATGACGGAGTGGATCGGGCCACAAGCAAAACTTGGGCCTGCCACACCAAGCCTGACTCACCTCCGACTTGACCCAAGCGCCGCCATCCTCCAAAGCGCGGCCCATTCATATTGCATCTGCGAAGGCCCGGACTTTTGAGCGAGCAAAGCCTGTCATTCCAGGACATGATCCTGACCCTGCACAGCTTCTGGAGCCGCCATGGCTGCCTGATCCTGCAGCCCTATGACATGCCGATGGGGGCGGGAACGTTCCACACCGCGACCACGCTGCGGGCGCTCGGCCCCGAGCCATGGAACGCTGCGTTCGTCCAGCCGTGCCGCCGTCCGACCGATGGCCGCTATGGCGAGAACCCCAATAGACTGCAGCATTATTATCAGTATCAGGTGATCCTCAAGCCCTCGCCAGGGGATATCCAGCAGCTCTATCTCGATAGCCTGACCGCCATCGGGGTCGATCCGCTGTTGCACGACATCCGCTTTGTCGAGGACGACTGGGAAAGCCCGACGCTGGGCGCCTGGGGTCTGGGCTGGGAGGTCTGGTGCGATGGCATGGAGGTGACGCAGTTCACCTATTTCCAGCAAATGGGCGGTTTCGACTGCAAGCCGGTCGCGGGCGAACTGACCTACGGGCTCGAGCGGCTGGCGATGTACATCCAGGGCAAGGACAGCGTCTACGATCTCGATTTCAACGGCCAGGGCGTCACCTATGGCGACGTGTTCCTCGAAAACGAAAAGCAGATGAGCGCGTGGAATTTCGAGGTGGCGAACACCGAGAGCCTGTTCGATGCCTTCCGCAAGGCGGTCGCCGAGTGCGAGAACTGCCTCGAGGCCAAGCTGCCGATCCCTGCGTATGAACAGGCGATCCAGGCGAGCCATGTCTTCAACCTGCTGCAGGCGCGCGGGGTGATCTCGGTCGCCGAACGCCAGGCCTATATGGGCCGCGTCCGCGATTTGGCGAAGGGCAGCTGCGAAGCCTGGGTGGAGAAGAAGGGGTGGGCGGCGTGATGTTTACGAGCACCCATCAAATCCTCCCCGAAACGGGGAGGATTTTAAGATGACCGACTTCCTGCTCGAACTGCTGTCCGAAGAAATCCCGGCGCGGATGCAGGGCAAGGCACGTGCTGATCTCGAAAAGCTTTTCGCTGAACAGCTCGTCGCCGCCGGCCTCAAGGCACAAAGCCTGCAGACTTATTCCACCCCGCGCCGCCTCGCGCTGATCGCGCGCGGTCTTCCCGAGACGACGCAGGCGGTGTCCGAGGAACTCAAGGGCCCGCCCGCCGATGCGCCCGAAGCCGCTGTCGAAGGCTTCCTGCGCAAGGCGGGGTTGACCCGCGACGCGCTCGAAACCCGCGAGGTCAAGGGCCGCGCGACGCTGTTTGCGGTGATCAACAAGCCCGGCCGAGCCACCGCCGATGTCCTCGCCGACGCGATCCCCGCGATCATCCGCGCCTTCCCCTGGCCCAAGTCGATGCGCTGGGGCACCGCCAGCCAGACCACGGAATCGCTGCGCTGGGTGCGCCCGCTGCAGGGCATCATCGCGCTGCTGGGTGGCTATGTCGTGCCATGCGAGATTGACGGGCTGGTCGCGGGCAACACCACCGTCGGCCACCGCTTCCATCACAAGGGCCCGGTCACGATTTCGGGCGTCGAGGATTATGCGAGCGTGCTGCGCGCCGCGCATGTCATCGTTGATCATGACGAGCGCGCCGCGATCATCCGCGACGGCGCGGCAAAGGCTGCGAGCGAAGCTGGGTTCGTGCTGGTCGAGGACGAAGGGCTGGTGGTCGAGAATGCCGGGCTCACCGAATGGCCGGTGCCGCTGCTGGGCCGTTATGACCCCGCGTTTCTTGAGGTTCCCCCTGAGGTGATCCAGCTAACCAACCGGATCAACCAGAAATATTTCGTTGTGCGCGACGCTGCGGGGGCGTTGGCGCCCGCGTTCGTCTGCACCGCGAACATCTCGGCGCACGATGGCGGCAAGGCGATCGTCGCGGGTAACGAGAAGGTGCTCGCAGCGCGGCTTTCCGATGCGGCGCATTTTTGGGAACAGGATCAGTGGCATCATGATCCTGTCACGAGAGAGCGCAAAGAGCGTCGGACGCTCGAAGAACATGCTCTGAAGCTTTCGAATATCGTCTTCCACGAGAAACTGGGCACGGTCGCTGACAAGGTCGAACGCGTCGCCAAGCTGGCGCGGTGGCTGGTTGAGGAAGGCATTGTCACGACCCGTTCTCCGGCGAAAGCCGGAGCCCAGGAGTCAGGTAGCGCTTCCCACTCTGGACTCCGGCTTACGCCGGAGAACGGCAGTGTGTCGCTGGCTGATCTCGCCGAACAGGCCGCGCGTCTGTGCAAGGCCGATCTGGTCACCGAGATGGTCGGCGAATTCCCCGAACTTCAGGGGCTTATGGGCGGTTATTACGCGGCTAAGGAAGGTCTCGACCCCCAAGTCGCCGCTGCGATCCGCGACCACTATAAGCCGGTCGGCCAGGGCGATGACGTGCCGACAGCGCCGGTGACGGTGGCGGTGAGTTTGGCGGATAAGCTGGATACGATTGCTGCGTTTTTCTTTGAGGATATGCCCCCAACGGGTTCGCGAGATCCTTTCGCTTTGCGGCGTGCAGCACTGGGTGTTTTGACAACGATAGCGGCAAATGGGCTGAGACTTCACCTCCAGCAGGTTTTGACGCTCGCAATCGCTTATCACGGGAAGCGGATTGGTGCTGCGGGGGCTGACTTGGTCCGCGCCTATAGGGCGGCAAAGGAAGCCGCTGGGTTAGCTTTCACCAAAGCCGATGAAGCGGAAGCACGTGCTGCGTTCATTGATAATGTATTGTCCGATGAAGCCAAATCGCAGCTAATCATCAGTCGCGTAAGGCCTGCTGTAAGCTCAATTCTCGACTTCTTCGCCGACCGCCTCAAGGTCCAGCAGCGCGAAGCCGGGGTCCGTCACGACCTGATCGACGCGGTGTTTGCGCTTGGCGGCGAGGATGACCTCGTCCGGTTGCTCGCGCGCGTTCATGCGCTGCAGGCGTTTGTCGAGACGGGCGAGGGGGGCAATCTGCTCGCCGGGTACAAGCGTGCGGCGAATATCTTGAAGAAGGAAATGCCCTCTCCCCTTCAGGGGAGAGGAGGGAGCCGCGAAGCGGCGGAAGGAGAGGGGCAGTCGCCCACCTCCGAGCATTCCCCTCTCCCAACCCTCTCCCCTGAAGGGGAGAGGGCTTATGGGTTGGAGCCGGCTGAAGATGCGCTTATATCCGCGCTCGACGGTGCAGAGCCTCTCGCCATCGCCGCGATCGAGGCCGAGGACTTCGAGGGCGCAATGGCTGCGCTTGCGGTGCTGCGCGCGCCGATCGATGCGTTTTTTGACGACGTGACCGTCAACGACCCCGACCCCGCCAAGCGTACCGCGCGGCTGGGGCTGCTCGCGCGGTTCCGCGCTGCGGTTCACCGGGTTGCCGATTTTTCGAAGATCGAGGGATAATCTCGACCGACATTTTCTTTTTACACAGACAGGCTGAAACTGATGACCAAATATGTGTACCGGTTCGGTGGCGATGCCAATGACGGCGGCGCGGGTGACAAGTTCCTGCTCGGCGGCAAGGGTGCCAACCTCGATGGCATGGCTTCGATCGGCCTGCCGGTCCCTCCCGGCTTCACGATCAGCACTGAAATGTGCACGCGCTATTATGTTGATGGCGAGGTGTTTCCCGACAGCCTGAAAGCCGAGGTCGCAGAGGGCCTCAAGCATATCGAGGCGATCACCGGCAAGAACTTCGGCGATGCGGCCGATCCGCTGCTGGTCTCGGTCCGCTCGGGCGCGCGCGTATCGATGCCCGGGATGATGGACACCGTGCTGAACCTTGGCCTCAACGACCAGACCGTCGAAGGCCTCGCCAAGACCTCGGGCGATGAACGTTTCGCGTGGGACAGCTATCGCCGCTTCGTCCAGATGTATTCGGACGTGGTGCTGGGTCTCGACCATGGCGCGTTCGAGGAAGCGCTGGAAATCATCAAGGAAGACAACGGCTTCTACAGCGACACTGAGATGGAAGCGAAGCACTGGAAGGCGCTGGTTGCCGAATACATGACGCTGGTCGAGGACCAGTGGGGCAAGCCGTTTCCCCAGGATGTGCACGACCAATTGTGGGGTGCAGTCGCAGCGGTATTCGGATCGTGGCAGTCGGACCGCGCCAAGGTCTATCGCCGGCTCAACGACATTCCATCCGAATGGGGCACTGCGGTCAACGTGCAGGCGATGGTGTTCGGCAACATGGGCGACACCTCGGCAACCGGCGTGGCGTTCACCCGCAACCCCTCGACCGGCGAGAACCTGTATTATGGCGAGTTCCTGATCAACGCGCAGGGCGAGGACGTGGTCGCCGGCATCCGCACGCCGCAGTATCTGACCAGGCAGGCGCGCGAGGAGGCCAATGCCAAGCCGCTGAGCATGGAAGAGGCGATGCCCGAAACCTATGCCGAGCTGGCGCGGGTGTTCGACATCCTCGAAAAGCATTACCGCGACATGCAGGACATCGAGTTCACGGTGGAACGCGGCAAATTGTGGATGTTGCAGACCCGGTCGGGCAAGCGCACCGCCAAGGCAGCGCTACGCATCGCGGTCGATATGGCCAATGAGGGCCTGATCACCGAAGAAGAGGCGATCGGCCGCGTCGATCCGATGGCGCTCGACCAATTGCTCCACCCCTCGCTCGATCCCGATGCGGTGCGCGACGTGCTGACCAAGGGTCTGCCGGCGTCCCCGGGTGCTGCGAGCGGCGTGATCGTGTTCGATGCCGATACCGCCGAGCGTCGCAACGAAATGGGCGATGCGGTGATCCTGGTGCGGATCGAGACCAGCCCTGAGGACATTCACGGCATGCACGCGGCACGCGGCATCCTGACCGCGCGCGGCGGCATGACGTCACACGCGGCGGTGGTCGCGCGCGGCATGGGGCGCCCGTGCGTCTCGGGGGCGGGCAGCCTGTCGATCGATACCAAGGAGCGCGTGCTGCGCATCGGCAAGCGCGAGCTGCGCGAGGGCGATACGATCACGCTCGATGGCAGCACTGGCGAGGTCATGCTGGGGCTGGTTCCGACTGTGCAGCCCGAATTGGTCGGCGATTTCGGCGTGCTGATGGGCTGGGCCGACAAGGTCCGTCGCCTCAAGGTGCGCACCAACGCCGAGACGCCTGAGGATTGCCGGGTCGCGCGCGATTTCGGCGCCGAGGGCATCGGGCTGTGCCGCACCGAGCACATGTTCTTCGAAGCGAGCCGCATCACCAATGTACGCCAGATGATCCTGGCCGAGGACGAGGCGGGCAGGCGGGCTGCGCTCGAAAAGCTGCTGCCCGAACAGCGCGCGGATTTCCACAGCATCTTCGGGGTGATGGCGGGGCTTCCTGTCACCATCCGCCTGCTCGATCCGCCGCTGCACGAGTTCCTGCCGCACAGCGAGAGCGAGTTTGCCGAAGTGGCTCAGGCCGCAGGCGTCGGCGTCGAGGTGCTCAAGCGCCGCGCCAACGAGCTGCACGAGTTCAATCCCATGCTCGGCCATCGCGGCTGCCGGCTCGGCGTGACCTATCCTGAAATCTACGAGATGCAGGCCCGCGCGATCTTCGAGGCGGCGTGCGATGTCGCGGCCAAGAGCGGCGCGGCACCGATCCCCGAAGTCATGATCCCGCTGGTCGCCACGCGGCGCGAGCTTGAACTGATGAAGAAGGTCGTCGATGTCGCCGCCGAGATGGTGTTTGCCGAAAAGGGCATGCGGATCGAATATCTGGTCGGCACGATGATCGAATTGCCGCGCGCCGCGCTGATGGCCGACGAGATCGCCGAGGTCGGCGAGTTCTTCAGCTTCGGCACCAATGATCTTACGCAGACCACGCTCGGTGTCAGCCGCGACGACGCCGGACGGTTCCTCACGCAATATGTCGACAAGGGCATCTTCGCGCGCGATCCGTTTGTCAGCCTCGATATCGAGGGTGTCGGCCAACTGATCGAGATCGCTGTAACCAAAGGCCGCAAGGCGCGCCCCGACATCAAGCTGGGCATCTGCGGCGAACATGGCGGTGATCCTGCGAGCATCGCGTTCTGTGAAACCACTGGTCTCGATTACGTCAGCGCCTCACCCTATCGCGTTCCGATCGCCAGGTTGGCTGCGGCACAGGCGGCGCTGAAGCAGAGCTGAGGCGTCTTCCTCCTTCCATGAAGCCCTCCCCCTCAATGGGGGAGGCGATTGTTTGCGCACCCCGCTGACCCGCCATCGCCTTCCTGCTTGCCATGCTCCGGAACTTTCCGGCATAGGCTCTGCCAAAACAGGAGGGGTCATGCACGCTGGAGTTCGCTATGCGCTGATGCTAGTTGCAGGCATCGCGCTGGGATCAGGCATCGCGGTGCTGCAGTTGCGCGACAGCTTTGCCGCCGATGGCATCGCCAATGGACCTTGGCGTACCGCGCATAAGGTGGGCACCGCCGATGCCAGCGTCGCTACCCGCGCCTCGATAGCGCTGCGCGGCCTACTGGCCTTGCCCGAGCGCGAGGCGATCTATTTCAACGCGGCGAGCGACAGCGAGGGGCGCGCGCTGACGGGTGCATGCCGCTATCGTGTCACCGGCGGCGCGATCGATGCGCGCTGGTGGAGCCTGACGCTGTACGACGCCAAGGGTTATCTCATCCCCAATGTGGCGGGTGCACATTCGCTGGGCAGCGCGGCGTTGAGTCCGGCCGAGACGAGCCGCTGGCAGGTCAATATCGGCCCGGCGCGAACCAGTGCACACTGGATCGCAGTGCCTGACGACCAGCCGTTCGAGCTGACATTGCGCGCCTATCACCCCTCCCAGCGCCTGCTCCGCGAACGCGGAACGGTGGATCTGCCGCAGATCGAGCGGGCGGAGTGCAAGGCATGACGCGTTGGATCGGGCCTGCGCTGCTGGCGCTGCTCGCGGCGGCGACGGGCTGGTATGGGACGCTCGCGCTTGCCCCGGAGTTCATCATGGGCCGCGCATGGGATCGGCTGGCCGAGCAGGCCGGGGTCAACCGGATGACGCACACGCCCTTGGTGACCGCTGAAAAGCAGACGATCGTCCGCCCCAGCCCCGATCTGGCGTACTCGGTGTGTGCCTTTGATCTGTCGAAAGGGCCGCTGGAAGTTCACGCTCAGCCGGTGGCGGGCCATTACTGGTCGCTCACCGTGTTCGACAGCCAGACCAACGTCGCGTTTGTCGAGAGCGACCGCGACAGCAAGGGCCAGCCTGTGGAGATCGTGCTGGCGACCGCCGGTCAGGCAGTGCCTGCCGGGGTACGCAAGGTGATTATGCCCAGTGCCAAGGGCGTCGCTCTGCTGCGCGTGCTGCTCAACGATGCTGCGGACTTCGAGGCGGTGGCGCAGGACCGTAAGCAGTCCTATTGCAGACCTTTGACACAATCCTGAACCCCGTCATTCCCGCGAAAGCGGGAACCCCGCTATTTCGAAAACGGTAGCGCAAAAGCGGGACCCCCGCGCACGCGGGGTGACGGTGAAAGGAAAATCATCGCCCCGGCTAGACAACCGCAGCACACCTCTGCATACCCTATTTAACCGGACGATTAAACGAGCGCGAATCCAGCCGCGCCGCATAGTCCGCTCATGCAGGAGAGAGAAGATGTCATCCCGCCCCACGCCAGCCGAACTGGCCGAGTACGAAGCCCAGGCCGACGCCTGGTTCCGCGAGAATACCCCCAAGGACCCAGGCTTCATGCTGCCGCTGACCTTTATGGAGGTCAGCACCGATCAGCAGTTCGAGTTCCTCTGCGCCTGGCAGCGCAAGGTCTATGAGGCGGGCTATCTCGGCGCGAGCTGGCCGAGCGAATATGGCGGCGGCGGGCTGCACCCCGATTTCCAGCGGATCGCCACCAAATTGATGAAGAAATACGACGGCCCGATCATGCTGAACGCGATCGGCATCGGCTGGGCAGGACCGCTGATCCTCGATATCGGCAGCGAGGAAGAGAAACAGAAGTACATCAAGGGGATGCTCAACGCAGAGGATATCTGGTGTCAGGGTTTCTCCGAACCCGAGAACGGCTCCGACCTCGGCAATGCGCAATTGAAGGCCGTGCGAGACGGCGAAGAATATGTGCTTAATGGCTCGAAGATTTGGACGTCGCTTGGCGATCGCGCCAAGTACATGATCCTGCTCGCGCGCACTTCGAACGAGGGGCCGAACAAGTACGCGGGCCTCAGCTTCTTCCTTGCGCCGATGGATGCGCCCGGTGTCGAGACCCGGCGGATCAAAAAGCTCACCGGGGAATATGGCTTTGTCCAGTGCTTCTTCACCGATGCGCGTATTCCCGCCGAATGCCTGATGGGCAACGAGGGCGATGGCTGGAAGATCGCGATGAAGACGCTGGAATATGAGCGCGGCGCCAAGGTGAACCTGGCGGGCGGTTATTTCCTCAAGGAACTCGACGCGATGGGCGTGGTCGAACTCGCGCGCGAATCGCAGCGCGGCGGCAAGCCGTTGCTCGACGATCCGGTGATGAAGGATCGCATGGTCGATTTCATGATGGATATCCAGGCATTGAACCTCAACAACCAGCGCCGCCGGATGGGGCCGTTGGTGCAGGACCGCCCGATGGGCCTCGCGTTGATGAACAAGCTCGCGCGCACCGAGATGATCCGCGAGCTCACCGAATTCTCGCTGAGCTTCCAGGGCACGCGTGGCGGCTATTACGTCGATGATCCGTGCGCGGTCGATAACGGCTATTGGCACCGCAGCTATCTCAACAGCTTCTCCGCCACCATCGGCGGCGGCACGTCCGAGATCCAGCGCAACATCGTAGCCGAGCACGTGCTCGGCCTGCCGAAGGGACGCTAAAGCGCAACGCGAAAAAGTGGGAACCGGTTTTTCGCATTAAGTTGCGCGACTGCAAAAGGATTACGCATGGCATTCAGTGAAGGCAATCTCGCCGATCATCTCGGCGGGCTGGGGTATAGCGAAGAGCAGATCGAGCTGATGGATGTCGCCACCAGCTTTTGCCGCGACAAGTCGCCGATCGACAAGGTGCGCAAGCTGATCAACGACGAGCATGGCTATGACCCCGGCGTCTGGCAGGAGATCGTCGATCTCGGCTGGCTGGGCATCGCGGTGCCCGAGGCGCACGGCGGCGTGGGCCTGTCGATGGCCGAGGTCGCGCCGATTGCCGAACAGATGGGGCGGCGGCTGCTCGCCACGCCGTTCGCCACCTGCACTATCGCCGCGCAGGCGCTGCTCGCGGCGGGTGACGAGGCGCAGTGCGCCGAGTGGTTGCCGCGCATCGTCGCGGGCGAAGTGGCAACGCTGGCGCTGACCGAGCCGCATGGCGACTGGAACCTTGGCCATGTTGAGGCGAGCGCGAAGGCGCAGGGCGAGGGCTATGTGCTCAGCGGCACCAAGCAATTCGTGGTCTATGCGCAGCACGCCGCTTTGGTGATCGCATCGGTCACCGTGGATGGCGCGCTGCGGTTGGCGCTGATCGAGCGTTCGGCGATCCCCGACGGTGCGCTGCGCCGCGAGATCATCATCGACGAGACCAAGCGCAGCTATGAGCTGACATTGGACGGGATCACGATCCCCGCATCCGCGCTGCTCGATGCCGGGCGCTCGGGCAGCGCGCTCGGCCAGATCGAGCTCGCCAACGCCTTGCTGCAAGCGGCGGAAATGTGCGGCGGCACGCAGAGCGCGATCGATTACACGATCGAGTATCTGAAAACCCGCAAGCAGTTCGGCAAACTGATCGGCGAATATCAGGCGCTCAAGCACCCTATCACCAACGCCTATGTCGCTTATGAAAAAGCGCGTTCGCACATGCTCAGCGCCGCGCACAATTTCGGCCAGCAGGGCGTCGGCGAAATTGCGGTGCGGATGGCCAAGGCATCTGCCGACAAGGCCTACAGCTTCGCCGCCGACCGCGCGGTGCAGTTCCACGGCGGCTTCGGCTTTACCCACGATTGCGACGCCGGGCTCTACCGCCGCAGCGCGATCTGGCACGCCAGCCAGTACGGCGACGCTGCCTGGCACCGGTCGAAACTGGCGGATCTGTTGTTCTAGCGCCCTCTCCCCTTGAGGGGAGAGAGATACGAAGCCTTGATCCGGCGCAGCCGGTCCAGGCAAAGTTGGGAGAGGGGGTTGCCGGAAGCATATTCCCCACCCCAACCCCTCCCCTTAAGGGGAGGGTCTTTTTGGGAGAATTCTTATGTCTGAAGTGCAAACCCTGGCCGAGAATGGCGTCCTCATCATCACCATCAACCGACCCGAAGCCAAGAACGCGGTGAACCGCGCCGTGGCCGAAGGCATTGCGGCGGCGATGGAGGAACTCGACAATAACGACGCCTCGCGCGTCGGCATCATCAAGGGGGGGGGCGGCACGTTCTGCTCGGGCATGGACCTCAAGGCCTTCCTCACCGGCGAACTGCCGATGGTGAAGGGCAAGGGCTTCGCCGGGTTCGTCGAATCCCCGCCCAAGAAGCCGCTGATCGCCGCGGTCGATGGCTATGCGCTGGCCGGCGGGATGGAGGTCGCGCTGACCTGCGACCTGATCGTTGCTAATGCCAAGGCGCAGTTCGGCATCCCCGAAACCAAGCGCGGTCTTGCCGCAGCTGCCGGCGGCCTGATGCGTTTGCCACGCCAGGTGCCGCCGCGCATCGCGATGGAGCTGGCGCTGACCGGCGACTTCATTTCGGCGCAACGCGGATACGAGATCGGCTTCGTCAACCGCGTGGTCGAAGGCCCGGCGATCGACGGCGCGCTCGAACTGGCGCACAAGATCAGCGCCAACGGCCCGCTCGCGGTGCGCGTGTCGAAGCAGGTGATCGTCGAATCGCGCGGCTGGAGCGACGAGGAGATGTGGGCCAAGCAGCAGGAGCTCGTCGGCCAGGTGATGGTGTCGCAGGACGCCCGCGAAGGCGCTGCGGCGTTCGCACAGAAGCGTGCGCCAAACTGGACGGGGAAGTAGGCGCGGGCTTTGAGGGTTTTTGGGAGGGACCGTCGCTCGGTGACTCCTGCGAGCAAGGTGTTGGGAGATCCGCTATCGGGCCAGCGATCGATTCTGTTGAATGACGGATAGTGGGTGGGAAGTTGCCGTCAGGCTTCGTAACTATCAAACTCCCAGGGAGACCATTGCCCCAGCTTTGTGGCTACGGTCTGCCAATCTGGGCCAGTGGCGTGAAGCAACCGTTTTCGAACATACTCTTCAACGACTACCGGATCGAACCGTTTGGTAATCAGTCTCGGACCGCCGGAGAGAATGGGGAAGCTGTCCAGTTCGTTCTCCAGCCATTCCGGCGAGCATACATCAAACTCGAAAGCGTCGGCGCCTTTTTCTCCCCTCACGCATATCTCGGCACGAAGCGTATGGCAAAAGCTCCCGGAAACTGGTGTCAGATCAGAAAGGTCTTCATCAACCTGACCAGTCAAAGAGCGAAGCTCGGGTTGTAGATTTGCGCGCTTCATCACCGAAAGATGCCTCGGAAGTCCAATGACCGCAATGGTGCCGTTTGCTGAACGACGGCTTTTCGCGGATTTCGCTGCAAAGCCACCATCCGCCAAGCCGATAGGAATGCTAACCCGTCAACCTGAAACGAGTTCAGGATGACGGGGGTGGTGAGATGGCGCCTTCCCAAATCCTCCCCTGCAAAGGGGAGGGGGACAGTTCGCGAAGCGAATGGTGGAGGGGAAGCGTCTGGGGGCTGTCCGTTCGAGGTGTTGCACAATCCCGCTGCCCCTCCACCATCCTGCGGATGGTCCCCCTCCCCGGGGCGGGGAGGATCTGGGGAACACCCCCAACGCGCTAGTTGTTGCGCCGCAGCAAGCCATGGGCTATGGGCCCGGCGAGAGGGACGTGCCGGTTATCGGTCTCCCCAGAAATCCCCTGATACAGGCTCTTTTTTCATGTCCCTTCGCAATATCGCCATCATCGCGCACGTCGATCATGGCAAGACCACCCTTGTTGACCAGCTTTTCCGCCAGTCGGGCACCTTCCGCGACAACCAGCGCGTCGAAGAGCGCGCGATGGATTCGAACGATCTTGAAAAAGAACGCGGCATCACCATTCTGGCCAAGTGCACCTCGATCGAATGGGACGACCAGCAGGGCAACCTGACCCGCGTCAACATCGTCGACACCCCGGGCCACGCCGATTTCGGGGGCGAAGTGGAACGCATCCTCTCGATGGTCGATGGCGTGATCCTGCTCGTCGACGCTGCCGAAGGAGCGATGCCGCAGACCAAGTTCGTCACCGGCAAGGCGCTGGCTCTGGGCCTCAAGCCGATCGTCGTTGTCAACAAGATCGACCGTCCCGATGGCCGCCCGCAGGAAGTGCTCGATGAGGTGTTCGACCTGTTCGTGAGCCTCGAAGCCAATGACGAGCAGCTCGATTTCCCCGTGCTGTTCGCCTCGGGCCGCAACGGTTATTGCGGCGACACGCCTGAAGTGCGCGAAGGCACGCTCGAGCCTTTGTTCAAGAAGATCGTCGAGCATGTGCCTGCCCCTTCTGCCGATCCCGATGGCCCGTTCAAGTTCCTCGTCACTTTGCTCGATCGCGACAACTTCCTTGGCCGCATCCTGACCGGTCTGGTGTTCTCGGGTTCGGTCAAGACCAACCAGGCGATCCACGCGCTCGATCCCGAAGGCAACATCGTCGAAACCGGCCGTGCCTCGAAGATCATGGCGTTCCGCGGCCTCGAGCGCGTACCTGTTGATGTTGCCAACGCTGGCGACATCATCTCGATTGCGGGTCTGACCACCGCGACCGTCGCCAACACGATCTGCGAGACCAGCGTCACCGAGCCGCTCCATGCTCAGCCGATCGATCCGCCGACGCTGTCGATGCGTTTTGCGGTGAACGACAGCCCGTTTGCGGGCCGCGAGGGCACCAAGGTGACCAGCCGCATGATCCGCGACCGCCTGTATCGCGAAGCTGAATCGAACGTCGCGATCAAGATCACCGAATCGGCCGACAAGGACAGCTTCGAGGTTGCCGGCCGCGGCGAATTGCAGCTGGGCGTGCTGATCGAAACGATGCGCCGCGAAGGCTTCGAACTGGGCATCTCGCGTCCGCGCGTGCTGTTCCGCGAAGCCAGCGAAACCGAATCCGGCCAGCGCGAAGAGCCTTACGAAACCGTCGTCATCGACGTGGACGAAGAGCATTCGGGCACCGTTGTCGAGAAGATGGCGATGCGCAAGGCCGAGATGACCGACATGCGTCCCTCGGGCGGCGGCAAGACCCGCATCACCTTCAGCGCGCCTTCGCGTGGCCTCATCGGCTATCACGGCGAGTTCCTGTCCGACACGCGCGGCACCGGCATCATGAACCGATTGTTTGAAAAGTATGGCCCCTATAAGGGCCAGATCACCGGGCGTCAGCTCGGCGTGCTGATCTCGAACGGCACCGGCGATACCGTCGGCTATGCGCTCAACGCGCTGGAAGAACGCGGCTCGCTGTTCCTGGGTTCAGGCATTCCGGTGTACGAAGGCATGATCATCGGCGAAAACGCCAAGCCTGATGACCTTGAGGTCAACCCGATGAAGTCCAAGCAGCTGACGAACTTCCGTTCGACCGGCAAGGACGACGCCATCCGCCTGACCCCGCCGCGGCTGATGAGCCTCGAGCAGGCGATCGCCTATATCGACGACGACGAAATGGTCGAAGTGACGCCCAAGACCATCCGCCTGCGCAAGCGCTACCTCGATCCGAACGAGCGCAAGAAGCAGGGCCGGAAGAAGGAAGCGGCATAAGGTTTACCAGCGCACCGGGAGCATCGCTTCCGGTGCGCTAAACTTACGGCGATGCCCAATGTCGCCGTCCGCACATGGCCTCCGCCGATTGTCATCGCGCTTTAGCATTGTGTTCCTAATCCCCCCTGAGGAATAAAGCCGACGAAAGAAACTGGTTGAAAGACCAGAGGGTTGCGGATGTATTGGTTACATCGGCGGCCAGATTGCTGGGGGGCATTTTATATGGGTTTGGGACGAATATGGCAGTGGCTGGCCGTGGTGGCCGGGCTTTTGTCTTCGGCAGCTGGCGCCCAGGATAGCGCCAGTGCATCGCCGCAAGCGGTGGCGGATGCCCCTTATGACGCGGAGGTGTTTGCGAGGCTGCCTTTGTTGAGCACGCCCAAGCTTTCGCCCGACGGTGAGCGGATCCTGTTTTCCACGCGCCGTAACGGCAACTTGTTTGTCGTTTTCCGGGAGCTTTCGAACCAGGATCTGCACCCGGTTTCGGTACCCGATAAAATGGACCTCAACTGGTACCGCTGGGCCGGCAACAACCGCATTCTGGTCAGTGTTTCGCAAACCGTCCCCTGGTTCGGTGACGAAGCCCGCAAATCCTATCTGATGTCGATCGATACCACGACGATGAAAATCGAGTTCATCGGCAAGGCATCGCAGGGGCTGGAGGGGGATGACCTTCTGTACGTCGATCCCAGCGGGGACTGGGCCTTGCTGTCGATCCAACGCACCCCTTATGACTATCCTTCGGTATTCAAGGCACGCCTGGACACCGGCCGGTTGACCGAAATCCAGTCTCCTTCGAACAGCATCTGGGAATGGTATGCCGACAACACCGGCGTGGTGCGCGTCGGGGTCAGCTATCGGGCACGCAACTGGACGCTGCATTATCGTTCTTCGGATCAAGGTGGTTTCAAGAAGCTTGCGACCATTAGCTATGACGATGAACAGCGGGCCGGACTGATCGAGGGGATCCGGGTCATCGGCGGATCGGACGAAGGGTACATCCTGGCTGCACCGCAAAATGGCCGGTACGCTCTCCACCGCTACAATTATGCGACACAGGCGGTGGGCGAACGGATCTTCGGTCATGATCAGAATGACATCGCCGATTTTGACATGAATGCAGATGGCACCGTTTCGGCAGCCTATTTCACCGACGACCGGATGCGCGTGCATTGGTTCGATCCGGCGCAGCAGGAGATGCATCGAAACGTCGAGAAGGCGCTGGGTACCAAGCATGGCCAGCTGGTTTCCCGCAGCCGTGATGGCACGGTGAAGCTGTATCATGTCGGTGCGTCGAATGATCCGGGCAGCTATTACATCTTTCGTGAATCCACAGGCGTCATGTCGGTCTTGGTCCGGATCAATTCCGACCTCAAACCCGCACGCCTCAGCCCCAGCACCTATGTCAGCTACAAGACCCGCGACGGATTGACGATTCATGGCAATCTGACCCTGCCGATCGGGCGCGAGGCCAAGGGCTTGCCGCTGATCATCCTGCCGCACGGCGGTCCGTATGGAATTCGCGATTCCATCGGCTATGAGGTCGAGGTCCAGTTTCTCGCAAGCCGGGGCTATGCGGTGTTGCAGCCTAACTATCGCGGTTCCGGTGGCTATGGCGATGCCCATATCAAGGCGGGCGAGGGCGCCATCGGTCGGCGGATGCAGGACGATCTCGATGATGGCATGGACTGGCTGGTGCAGGAAGGCATCGTGGATGCCAAGCGGGTCTGCATGGTGGGCTCGTCTTATGGTGGCTATGCCGCATTGTGGGCGGTGACACGCAATCCGGAACGCTATCGATGTGCGGCTAGCTTTGCCGGGGTCACCGACTGGAAGCGAATGCTCAAATACGACGCTAAGTTTCTCAGCCGCAGCGGTCTTCGCCGGTTCCGGAACAAGGTTCAGGGCGAGGAAAGCTTCGATCTGGATGCGGTCTCACCGCTCGCCCAGGCGCAAAGGCTGGAACGCCCGGTCCTCGTGGCGCAGGGCGAAGACGATACCAACGTTCCGCCGAAGCAGGCCAAGCTATACGTGGCCGCACTTAAAACTCATCGCAAGGACGTCGAATACGTCAGCTACAAGGACGAAGGCCATGGTCTTGATGACCCAGCGAACCTGACCGACTGGCTGAAGCGGCTCGAGGCGTTTCTGGCCAGGCACAATCCGGCGTAAACCCATCGGCTGAAGAGCGATCGGCGGCCAGATCAACCGCTCGATCGCCCTCTCAATCGCCTTCTCAATCACCGAGGTCTGCGTCGCTGTGCGCTGACCTCGGTGAGCAGTTTACCGTCCCAGTACGATCCGTGCCTGGCTTGCGATCTGTGCGAGCATGGCAACGCTGGGGATGGTGTCCATCTGGGCTCGCGCGACCAGGCTGCGGAACTGCTTGATCCTTGGCATGTTGGCATCGGTCCAGCCAGTCACGAACGCTTGCGGATCGCCGCCATTGGCGCGGTTGAGGAAGTCGAGCCGCATCTGCTGAAAATCGCGGGCAAGGCCGGAGACCAGCAGCCGTTCCCACGGGTCGCTGGGCGACATGCGGGTGGCGGTCATCTGGGTCCAGTCGAGGCCCAAAGTAGCGCCTAGATCGGCAAACGCCTGGGTCAGCAGCATCGGATCGGTTCCGCTGGTGCTGGCGAGGTTGGCAAGGCCCGCTGCGCCATCGAGACCGGTCAACCGCACGATGTGCGCGGCATGGACCGCAGAAGCGCCCTGCGATGCCAGATCCTGCGCCTGGCGCGCCGCCTGCAGCCGAGCCTCGGCATTGAGCAGGTCGTCCATTCCGGCGATCAGTGCGTCGACCCCGGGCTTGAGCGCCGCGACAATGGCACCGGGCATCAAGCCGTCGGCGCTGGCACGCAAAACATCGGCAATGTGGACCCGCACGATGTTGGCGGTGGCATCGAACAGCATCAGCCGGACCTGTTCGTCCATTTCGGCATGGTCGAACTCGGCCCAGATCGCAGGCAGCGCGAACAGCCGTTCGGCGGCGATGAACGCGGCTGCGACATCGCCCAGCGTGCAGCCTTCCTCTTCGGCGAGCTCGAACGGATGGATCAGCCCCAGCCGGTTGATCATGCGGTTCGCAAGCTTGGTCGCGATGATCTCGCCGCGCAGCTGATGCTGCATCAGGATGTCGCCATAGGCCTCGCGCATCTGCGGCGGGAACGCGGCGAGCAGCTCGGGACGCATCGTTGGATCATCGGCGAGCGGCATCCGCTCGATCGCATCCTGCAGCGTCAGCTTGGCGGTCGAGAGCACGACAGCGAGCTCGGGCCGGGTGAGGCCGAAGCCCTCCTGCGCGCGGCGCCTGAGCGTCGCATTGTCGGCCAGCCCCTCGACCTTGCGATCAAGACGGCCCTGTTCCTCGAAATGCTCGATCAGCCGAATGTACGAGGGCAGGGCGGTGACGCCTGCACGTTCGGCGATCGAAAGGCCAAGCGCCTGCAGCCGGTTGTCCTCGAGCACCAAACTGGAGACATCATCGGTCATCGATGCGAGCAAGGTGTTGCGCGAGGGCTCGTCGAGCAGTCCGGCACGCGTCACAGCGGCGAGACCGATCTTGATGTTCACCTCATTATCCGAGCAATCGACGCCCGCCGAGTTGTCGATGAAATCGGTGTTGATCCGACCGCCGATCATCGAGAACGCGATGCGCGCCGCCTGAGTGACGCCCAGGTTCGCACCTTCGCCGACGACCTTGCAGCGCAATTGCTCGGCGTTGATCCGCAGCGGATCGTTGGCGGGATCGCCGACGTCGATGTTGTTCTCGGACGCGGCCTTGATGTAGGTGCCGATGCCGCCGAACCACAAGAGGTCGACCTGCGCGCGCAGGATCGCCGAGATCAGCGCCGCCGGCTCGATCTCGTCGGCATCGAGGCCCAGCATCGCCTTGACCTCGGCCGTCAGCGGAATCGATTTCATCGAGCGGGCGAACACGCCGCCGCCCGGCGAAATCAGCGCCTTGTCATAATCGTCCCAGCTCGAACGCGGCAGGTCGAACAACCGTTGGCGTTCGGCCCAGCTGGCAGCGGAATCGGGGTCGGGATCAAGGAAGATGTGGCGATGGTCGAACGCGGCAACCAGCTTGATCGAGCGTGACAGCAGCATGCCGTTGCCGAACACGTCGCCCGACATATCGCCACAGCCTGCAACCCGGACCGGGTCGGTCTGCACATCGATGCCCATTTCAGCAAAGTGGCGCTGGACCGACACCCAGCCACCCTTGGCGGTGATGCCCATCGCCTTATGGTCGTACCCCTGGCTGCCGCCCGAGGCGAACGCGTCGCCCAGCCAGAAGTTGAACTCGGCAGCGATGCCATTGGCGGTGTCAGAGAAAGTCGCGGTGCCCTTGTCGGCGGCGACCACGAAATAGGGGTCCTCACCGTCGTGGATAACGACGCCTTCAGGGTGCACCACCTTGTCATCGACGATATTGTCGGTGACCGACAAGAGCGTGCGGATGAAGGTCTTGTAGGCATCCTTGCCGCCGGTGAGCCAGCCTTCGCGGTCGGTCGAGGGATCGGGCAGCTGCTTTGGGAAGAACCCGCCCTTGGCGCCGGTTGGAACGATGACCGCGTTCTTGACGCGCTGCGCCTTCATCAGGCCGAGCACTTCGGTGCGGAAGTCGTCGCGCCGATCGGACCAGCGCAGGCCGCCGCGGGCAACCGGACCGGCGCGCAGATGGATGCCCTCGACCTGCGGCGAGTAGACGAACATCTCGCGCCAGGGCAGCGGGGCCGGAAGGCCCGGAACCTTGGCGCTGTCGATCTTCATCACCATCGCCAGGCTTGCCGCTGGAGCAAACGCGTTGGTGCGCAACACCGCCATGACAAGTGCGCGGATCATCCGTAGCAACCGGTCATCGTCGATCGCGGAGACCTTCGTCAGCCCGGTTGTAATCGCCGCCAGATTGGCCTGAGTCGCAGCCTCGCGGTCGCCGGTGAACGCAGGATCGTGGCGCACAATGAACAATGCGACAAGCGCATGGGCGATATCGGGCGCATCGTGTAACGCATCGACCACGGTGCCGATGCCGTATGGCAGGCCCGCCTGGCGCAGATAGCGATACCAGGCCCGCAGCCAGATCACCGCGCGCTGTTCCAGCCCCGTCGCTGCAATCAGGCGGTTGAAGGGATCGTTTTCGGCCTTGCCCTCAAGTGTCCCGGAAATGGCCGCCTCGATCGCCCCGGCGCGCACCAACAGTGCCTCGACATCCCCCTGACCGCGAAGCTGCAGAAGAAAATCGTGGATGTGTCCGGAATCGCTGTTGCCCAGCAGCGTCGGGATTTCCTCGAGCACATCGAAGCCGAAATTCTCCAGCGCAGGCACTGTTTGCGACAACGGGATCGCGCCGGTAAGGCTATAGAGCTTCAACCGGAGGTTCTGCGCCGAATCCAGGCTCTTGCGATAGAGGCGCGCGCCGTGCTGTTCCGGGCTGTCGAGATCGCGCAGGCGAACCACGTCGAGCGCTGCCTCTTGCGGACCATAATCGGACCGATAGGCCATCGGGAATTGCGGTGCATAGCGACTGGCGAGCGCGGCTGCGCGGCTATCTTCGCCCAATGCGATCAGCGCTTCTTCGACTGACGGTTCCCACCCGCGGATCATCGCGCGCAAGGCTGCGTCGAGTGCCGCGTCATCGACGGGCGTTCCGCCGTCGCGCAGATCGAGCACATAGCGGATCAGCGCGATCTCGCCGTCTTCGAGCGAAATCGACCAACTCAGCGTCTTCCCCCCCGATGCTTCGATCAGCATCCGCTCGATCGCCACGCGGCGTCCGGTCGATACTTCGTCGCGCGGGAGCCAGGCGAACACGAACAGATGGCGCTTGAGCGAGGACTGCACGGTTACGAGCTTCGACCGGGGCCGGTCGGCGAGCGACATTGCGGTGAGCGCCACACGCTCCAGATTCTCGAGGCTGAAGGCAATCAGCAAATCATGCGGCAGCGCGGTCAGCGCGTGCGACAAGGCCTTGCCGGCATGGCCATTGGGCGCAAAACCGAACTTGTCCATCAGGATTTTCAGGTGGGCACGCAACACCGGCACCCGCTCGGGGGCGGCGGCCAGCGCGGCGCTGGTCCAGATACCACCATGTACCGAAAGAGCGGCGACCCGGCCATCCTCCCAGATCGGAAGAATGATGAGGTCGAGCGGAGCCCGCCGATGCACCGTGGAGATGAAGTTCGACTTTATGATGAGCGGTGATGCCTTGCCGCTTTCAAACCAGGCAAAGGCGTGATCGAACGAGTGCGCGGCCAGCAGTGGCTGTTCGTTGATCCGTGCAAGCCCCAGCGGAGCTTCGCTGTTGCCATCGCGACGAACGCGCAGATGCGCAAGCTGTGTCATGTTGCGATCGAGGAACCAGCGCAGCAGCGCGGCGCCCTCACCATCGGCCATGGCAGTAGCATCAGCCGCCATCGCCGCCTGGAGCATCGGCCAATCGGTCACCGCCGCACGGACATCGGCCATCGCGCCCAGCAGCCCTGCCTCCAGCGCCTTGCGCTGGCGAGCATCGGCACGCTCGATCTCGAGATATACCACCGATTCGCGGCGCTCGCCCGGCGCATCGTCGGTGTAGATCTCGCTCAACATTCCATCGGAATCGCGGCGCAAAGCCACCACAGGGTGGATCACCCGGTCGATGGCAAGTCCGAAGCGCGAGACAGCAGCCGCGATGGAATCGACCAGGAACGGCATGTCATCATTGATGATGGCAAGCCGCATGTGGCGATGGCCAGCCTGGCCGGGAATTGATTCGATCAGCAATACGGTGTCGGGCGAGGGGCGGTGCGCCATAGCCTTGAGCGCGAAATCGGCCGCTTCGCTGCACGCAGCCTCATCAAAGCCTTCGTTCTCGCCGGGGAGCGCGCCCTTCTGGAAGGCGTCGGCCAGCACGCCGCAGAACCGCGCGTGCTGCTCAGGATCGCTGAAGGGGGTTGAACCGGAAGATGCGCTGGAGCCCGCATCCAGATCGGACGGAGCAATCGGGTTATCGGCCATGTGTTCCTCGTGCCCGCGTGCGCGCTGTATTGCGGCATCTGTTCCGGGATCTCATGCCCCAGCTTATGCGCCATTCACCGCTGGTTCTCAAGCGCACAGCACAGGGGCGACAACAGATGCGCGTAATTTTCTTTCGGCTAATCGATAAATTGTTACAGAGCCCGCACGGCTGCAATTAGCCTAACCCGCAACACGCCGCATGATCTTGTCCGCCAGCGGGTCGTCCTCTCCCACCAAGCCGACAATCTCGAGCGACCCTGCCTCATCGCGCCGGGCCAGCAGCACGACGAACTCAGCATCGCCGATATCGACATTGGCGATCGGCTGTGCGGGGGTGTTGCGCAGTTTGCGGCGCGTCTCCAGCTTGCGCGCCGTATCGCCGCTGCCGTCGTCCTTCGCGCGGCGCGCGCGGCGTTCCTGCTGCACGATTGCCTTGAGCCCGCCGGGCTGATCGGCCAGCACATCGGCGAGGCCACCGCGCGGAATGTCGCGCCGCATTGCATAACTCAGCACACACGCATATTCTGCAAGCCGCGTCTTGTCGTAGCTTGCCCCGAAGACCAACTTGACCAAGGGCGTCATCGGCGCACGGGCCTGCGCCGCGATACCGCTTTCGGCCAGCAACTCGGCATAATCGTCCGGACGACCGCGCGCGGCGATCGCAAAATCATGCGCCCGGCCGATGGCGGCATACAGCGAGGCGCGCGAACGTTCTTCGGTTGCCAGCGCCGCATCGACATGGGCGCGCGCGAAATCGAGCAGATCGGCCAAAGCGGCGTCGCCGCCGGGAATCTCGGCCGCCGGAAAGGCATTGGTTGTCTGGGGCTCATCGCCGCCGCCACCGCCGCCGCCAAAGCCGACTTCGACCAGGCCATCTGTGACATTGGTAAACAGCGCATAGCCATCAAGCGCGAGCGGCTCTTCAAATGCCCCCAGATCAAGCTCACCGGGTGCCAGATTCTGTGCAGGATCGTCTTCCCAGATCGGCAGCGCAGGCTTGCGCGGAGTCTGCTTCACAGCCTCGTCGATCTGCAGGATCAGCTCGTCGGTCAGCTTTTTGTCCGCCAGTTCCTTCCAGTTGATGACGCCGTAGACAAAATCGATGCTGTCATCGTCGGTCGAAAAGGGGAGCAGAATCCCGCGGTACATGATCGTGGAGCCGCGATCGTTCTGATATTCCGCCTCGAACCCGATCGGTGCCTGGTTGGCAAGAATCTGCATGTAATGATCGGTGATCCGTGACAGCAACGAGCGGCCCGGCACCTCGTCCAGATACGCGACCGCTTCATCCAGATCGCACTCGTCGCGCAACGCCTTACCGATAAACGGAATTGCCGGATTTTCGATGCCTGATGTGAAATCGAGCAGCACGCTGTTGGGGCCGAAATCCTCGATGTTGTCCGGATCAAGGTCTTCGATCGACGGAAACACGCGGTTTCCCAGCAGCTTGGCCCAATAGTTATAGGCACGCACGTGCATCCGCCTCTCGTCGCTGCCAAACGACTGGGGCGGATCCATCAGTGCTTCATCATCGGCTTCGGGCGTTGCAGACGCAAGCTGTGCATCGTCTGCGTCGTCATGGCCGTGCATGCCATCGCGATATCCGCGCAGAGTATCCATCTATCGGTCCCAACCTGTGTTACAGACCGGTAATGTCACTCAAGAGGGTAAAACTTGGGTTAACCGGCAGGTCACAAAGCAAATTTGCTTCCATGGGGTTGAGCAGGTCTGGCCGGCCAAGAGCAGGGAAGGCTAGGGCAGGGCAGCCGGGGCCGCGACGCGCGATCGTGACAATACTCATATGCTTGAACGCCGCTTGCATCCCGCCCAAGCTGCTGTTATCGGCTCGCACCGCACCACCGGCGCCTCCAGCGCCGACCCTGCGCCGCTTTAGCTCAGTTGGTAGAGCACATCATTCGTAATGATGGGGTCACGTGTTCGAGTCACGTAAGCGGCACCACCACCCCTTCCCAAAACGTCCCAAAACGTTGATTTTCTGCGGGTTTCGAGCTATTTTGCTCGTGACTGGAATCTCGCTTTGTTCCAAATTGTGCCCCCAGATTTCGTTAATTTGGGGGCACAATTGGGGGCACTGCGACAGGAAAAAGCGTGGTGCCCCCAAATGTCTCTCAAAGCCGCAGAAATCAGAGGGTTTCAGCCGATTGATACCGTCTACCGCAAATCCGACGACAAAGGCCTCTATCTTGAGATTCGGCCGAACGGTTCGAAGCACTGGTTCGTGAAATACAGGATCCACGGATCCGAAAAGAGGTTGTCGCTTGGAAGCTGGCCTGAGGTGTCGCTAGCCGACGCACGCGAGCGCCGTGACGATGTCCGCAAAAGGATCAGGGCAGGCGACGATCCGCTGCATTCCCGCAAAATGGAGAAGATCAGGGCGCGCCTGTCAGCTGACAACAGCTTTCAGTCGGTTGCAGAGGACCTGATTGCAGTTCGGTTTGTTGCCAGCCAAAAGGCTGAGGCCACCATCGAGAAAGCACGCTGGTTTCTTTCGCATCTGACGCCAACCATCGGTCCTCGCCCTATCGACGCCGTTGAGCCCGCAGAGCTGTTAGCTGTGCTCAAAAAGATCGAAAAGGCGGGCAAGCGCGAAACGGCGGTGCGTACCAGGGCCTTCGCCAGCCGCGTATTTCGGCACGGGGTCGCGATGGCATTATGCAAGCATGATCCGGCAGCAATGCTTGGTGGTGCACTGGCGACGCCAATTGTCACGCATCATGCCGCACTGCTTGAGCCTCATCAACTCGGACAGGTACTTCGCGCTATCGATGAATACGCTGGCGGGATGGTCGTGAAGTTTGCCATGCAGCTTCTGCCGCACGTGTTCCTCCGTCCCGGTGAGTTACGATATGGCAAATGGCCCGAGGTTGACTTTGACGAGTCAGTCTGGCGCGTTCCTGCGGAGCGAACCAAGCTGCGTCGGCCCCACAGCGTACCGCTGTCACGGCAATCTCTTAAACTGCTCAAGGCGCTTCGAGAGCATACCGGCTGGCGAGAGTACATGTTCCCTGCCCAAAGCTCGCTACAGAAACCGATGTGTGAGAATGCGATGAACGCCGCTTACCGCCGAATGGGGTTCGGGAAGGATATAGTGACCTCCCACGGCTTCAGGGCAACGGCGAGCACGTTGTTGAACGAAAGCGGGGAATGGCATCCTGATGCAATCGAGCGGGCTCTTGCCCATGGACACAGCAATGCTGTTCGAGGTGCCTATGCCCGTGGACAGCACTGGGATGAGCGTGTTGCGATGGCTCAATGGTGGAGCGATTACCTGGATCAGATTTCTGTCGGTGCGGAGGTCGTTCCAATCATTAAACGTGCAAGCCGCTGATTAAAGAGAACGCTAGGGTCACCGCTAGGGGGTTCGTTATCTTGAAGCTAGATCAAGGATGTGCCGCTGCCCGACCGATTGGTCATTTCGCAGCCAACTTCGGTGAGGTTTGGCTGTGACATGTCTGGAATTGGGCCGTTTGCGGAATGGCAGGTCCTAGCCAAGAAATGGCTGAAGCCGCCTGTCAGCTTTCAGAAAATCGCCGCAGGGCATCCCATGGCCGCAACTGGGTGGTTTTCTGCCTTACTGCTTGCGGCTTAGCCTTCATCCTTCGATCGCCGTACTAAAATCTCCGACCGATAGATGAGCTGCTAAGTTTTCATCTTTCATGTCTTCAATGGTGGCGGACGTGCCGTCCAGATGTCGCTGCAGATATTCCGACCACCACGGCAAGCGCCGCTCTACCCCCGTGGTCACTTCCTCATCTGCAATTCTCACCGTAATGCGACGCAAGGCGTAACCCGGCCCAAACACGGAGCCGAATTCAGCGGGGCTCACAGCCCGGACCGAGGCCGGATCGGCCAAGTCGCGGAAAGTCACCAGCATGGGATAGTCTCCCTGCCCGACCTCCGCTTGCGGTCTCACGCCATCGCCGGAGGCGATCCGCGCGGCGCTCTCGACGATATCGTTTCGATAGGCTGGATCGAGCGCGGTCATCGACATGCCCGCCATGTCACCATGCTTGGCATTCGTCTTGAGGAGCGCGAACACAGTCTGGCCGTTCGGGAGGTCCACTGCGACCGCTTCGCCCCTGACGCCCCAGTCGCGCTTTGCTTCATCGGGAAGAAGTGCAGTCTTGTTGTTCGCCCACACTTCGTAAACGCTCGAGCCGCTGCGCTGCCCCTGGGGCGTGTCTACTTCGACGGTGAGGCGGAACCGATACTTCTCGGGGAATAATTCAACGCAACCTGGCAATGCCAGCGCAATAGCAGCAGCCAGCATAGTGCCGCCGATCCTTCGCCAAACGCCCATCGCCCTGCCTCTCTAATTGTGCTGCGAGCCGCAGCACCCAATGCGGAAGGTAACTCAACTTCGCTAATGAAGAATTGTAGCGTACGTCAGCTTTAGGGTGGCGTAACACGCAACGTCAGCGGCAGCTATGGGGTCGTTTGCCGAACGGCAGCTTTTTTCCGCAATGCACGAATAGCTGCCCATCAGGTTTCGGGATACGCTGCAAGCTTGCCCTATGGCCGAAATTGGGTCGGAAGCCGCTATCTCCGTCTAGCAAATCGCTCCCATAATTCATTCTACAGGACTTAATGTTACTTCGATTGAGATTACGCGGTCCACGATGATTTCTGATACGTAGCTGCTCAAATGACCATACCCTCCGGGTTCTCCGGAATAGCGTGTCTTTCTACCAATAAACGATATGCGATAGCTCTTGCCATTGGACTCGTCGAATAGACGAGGTGTAAGCCATATATCGGCGTTCGCTCCGTTACATTCTTTTTGATCCGCTTCGGTTGGGCAGAACACCGAATGTTCATATTGGTTCAACCAACGACCATGCCAGACTTTTGCGGGTTCCATGAAGACGCATTGATCGATGGGCAGCCTTGTTTTTACGGCCTCACCATCCACCATCTTTTCTCGCATGCAAGGCACTTCTCCACCATCAGCCGCGCTACGTGACAAAGCTATCTGCTGATCTATAGGGTTGATGTAAGCCATATACGGGATATCGCCATACGGCCTGACGTCAAATACAGCGACTTCCTCGTCCGAAACACCCATCCGTGACTCGGGCTCCACTCCCCGACTGTCTGGCCTGCATCCAGCTAGGAAAACGATCGCGACGAGGTAAGGCAGGAGTCTCACTCGACTACTCTACATTCGATTCAAAGCCCGAACAATAAAGACATAATTGAAATGTCCGCTTCGGGGTCGGTTTGAGAATTTCGGCTTCCAGCAAAAAATCCGTTGAAGCCGCCCGGCGGCTTTCGGATCCGGTAGCCGACCCCGCTCATGACTGGAGCTGGGTCGCTTGCTGAATTTCTGTTTTGGACCGCAGTCGGGAGCTAGGCGGCGTGGACAAATTGGTTGACGCGAGACTCGGTGGTTGATTCAAGGCTTCCTTTTGGAGGCAGGGTTGAGCCGGGGTGATCTTAGCGAAGCAGAATGGCTTGTTTTGAGGGATTTGCTGCCGATTGAGGCGGCAAATCGAGGACGTGGGCGACCGCTGGAAGAGAACCGTTCGATCATCAATGGTATTCTCTGGCGGCTTCGCTGCGGCACACCGTGGCGCGATGTCCCAGTCAAATACGGCAACTGGAACACGATCTACCGTCGCTTTCGTCGTTGGAGCGAGGCCGGGGTCTGGGAGGCTGTATCAGTCACGCTGGCCGAGATCATGGCAGACAGCGGGCACTACAGCATCGATAGCACCACGGTTCGCGCCCACGTCTCGGCAGCGGGTGGAAAAGGGGGGCTCATCGACGCGCTCTTGGCCGCTCGCGGGGCGGGTTCACCAGTAAACTTCACTGCCTGGTTGATGCACGAGGACGACCACTCGCCTTCCACCTCACCGTCGGCCAAGCGGCCGATTGCAAAGCCTATGACACGCTGATCGCACTGCCGGAGCAGGCACCAAAAGCGCTGCTGGCCGACAAGGGATACGACGCCGATGCCATCCGCGCAGACCTCGCCAGCCGCAAAATCGAAGCCGTAATCCCGGGTCGTTCAAACCGCCGGGTAAAGATCGAACATGATCGGGCGCTCTACCGTGAGCGAAACCACATCGAACGCTTCTTCGGTCGCCTGAAAATCAACCGCGCTATCGCAACCCGATACGATCAACTCGCCGAGAGCTTCCTCAGCATGGTCCATATCGCCGCAGCCAGATACTGGCTCAAATTTGTCCACGCCGCCTAGCAAACCTAATCCAGACGTTTTTCTGCAAGCACCGTTAGCCATGGCCCCTGCACGCCATCGAAGCCGCCCCCAGTCATTTCCTCTATCACCAATCGAGACCAAGGAGCGGCAATCAGATATTGGCGCTCAGCTTGCTCGCGCGAAAGATAATTGAAATAACGACCGAACGTGTCTCGCCCATCTGCGCCCCCTGATTTGTAGCTCGCGAAGTGCTTTCCCCCGGGTTTGAGGGCACAGTGTATTTTGGACAATACGGAGGCTAATGAGTTGACCGGCACATGGAGCAACGAGGCGGCGGCATACACGGCGTCGAATCTGCTGTCGGCACTCAACTGATCGAAGCGGAGAACTTCCACTCGAACGCCCAATCGTTTTTCAGCCTCGGCGGCAATTTCTGGCACTCCATCAGTTGCATGAACGTCAAATCCTGAGGCCATCATGAATTCAGCCTCTAATCCTCCCCCGCAACCAAGTTCAAGAATGCAGGCGCCCGGGCTGAGGAGCGCGAGAAAGCGTTGAAGATAAGGACTAACGCCCTCTCTTGCAGTGGCAGCGTAAATCAGCGCTTTGGTCGAGTAAAATTCAATCGTGGCATCGTCATAGTGCGTGTTCATGCTGTAGCCTGAGACCTGATCGCTTGAATGAGAGATCAATACGACACTCACAAAGCTTCGGCTATGAGGTCGGCAAAAGAATTTCCGGTTCTGGCGCAATCGCTGCGATAGCTGCCTGACCGGTTTTGGGTGCGCGCCGATCCGCAGTGAATGGCCATTTTTGGGTGGATTGCGGTCTGGCGGCTTTAAGGATGCTCAGATGCGATAGCCGCCGTTGATCCAGACGAAGCGATGCGGCCGAGAGCGACCCAGACCCGGTCGTTCGTTCGCATAAGAGCGAACGTCAGTTCCCGCTGAAACCTGCCGTCGACTTATGTTTGTGCATTCCGGCAGCATGAATAGCCCCTAGATTTCTGGACGCCTTCGATCCTAATTTTGAGGACAGGAGGCAAAGATGGGGAAGCCCAATTTGATGGGGAAGCCCAATTTCAGTGATGAGTTCAAGCGTGATGCGGTGAACACTATCCCGTTGGTGACGCAGACGGTGCGATCGGCAGCAGTCAGTCTCCGCACATGATTACCTGCCGCGTAGGTCCTTGGTCGCCACCGGGGCCCCGCCGGATTGTCCTTTCACCGTCAGGACAGAACCTGAGGCGGGACTACGCCAAATTGTACTCATATGAATTTGCACATTGAAAGAAGCGCTGCCGAAGCGGCGCTAAGCCTAGGGTCCAGACTCGTTCACAGCCAGAACGCGATGGCGGCAGCGAGGCTCACGGCTGACAGGAAGTTGCGGGCGAGCTTGTCGTAGCGGGTAGCCACGCGGCGGAAGTCCTTGAGGCGGCAGAACATGGCCTCGACCCGCCACCGGTCTTTGTAGCGGCGCTGATCATACTGCATGGGGCGCTTGCGATTGCGGCGACCGGGGATCACGGGGATCGTGCCTTGGTCACGCAGCGCGGCCCTGATCCGATTGGCGTCATAGCCTCGGTCGGCGATCACCCGCTTCATGCCAACCGTTTGGCCGATCAGCAGGTCAGCACCTTTCACATCAGACGTGTTTCCGGGCGTCAGGACAAGGCGGAGCGGCCTTCCGAGGACATCGACGAGGGCATGTATCTTCGTTGTCCTGCCACCACGCGAGATGCCAATGGCATTGGCCCGCGCCCCCCTTTTGCGCCTCCGGCGCTGCGGTGGGCCTTGATGTAGCTGCTGTCGATCTGCCCGGTCTCGGTGACCCAACCCTCTTCGGTCAGCGCCGCCAGAATGCGTGTCCAGATGCCCCGGCGGCTCCACCTGTTCCAGCGGTTGTAGACAGTTGTCGCCGGGCCGTATTCCGCAGGGCAATCTGCCCATCGCCCGCCGCACTTGAGCATGTGAACGATCCCCGAAATCACCCGCCGGTCATCCACCCGCCGTGCGCCTGGCTGGTTCTTCGGCAAATGGGGTTCGATCGCTGACCATGCTTCGTCCGACAACCAGAACAATGAACGCGACATCTCAAAGGGCCTCCTGCTTCAGTGGAGACCCATTGAATCAATGTACGCAAGGATTTTCAAGAGACTGATTGGGTTTGGACCCTAATCGCGATAGGTCTGACGGTAAAATTGGCATTAGTGCTATCTGGAAAGCGATACATCGCAGCCAGTATGTAATGGAAGTTTCACAGGACCGTAACGGCAATACCATAAGAGGCCATTCCGCGATTTGTATTCGCGACTATACAGCCTACGGAGCCGAACGAGCTATTCTGTGTTTGCTTTTTCAGTTCATATGAATTAAATCGATTCTAGATATCTTCAGGTTGACTGAAACGGGTGAGGTGAAGCTGTGGCTGATTTTGGGTCTTCGCAGGCAATTCTTCATGCGGTGGAAGAGCCGCACCGCTTTTTCCTAGACGACATAATCTCTAATATCGAGATACATGGCTATCACATTGTTGATGGCTGTCATTCGGAAGGGGACGTACTCGCGTTTCTCAGTCGACTGGGCAATACCGTTCAGCACCGGGATTCAGAGTCGACAGGAGTGACATACTTGGCGACGAAGGGTGGCATCGCGAATTTGCCGGGATTTGCCGGATTCAGCTCTGAGGCTCTGCCTCCACACACGGACAGAAGCGCACTTCCCGTTCCCCCTCGGCTCCTTGCAATGGGATGGTGCTTTGCCTCGTCAGCAGGTGGTGATCTTAGCGTTCATGACTTCGCCAAGATCCTTCCCAGACTTCGAAAAGCGCATCCATCGGTAGTCGATCTCATCACTGAACAGCTTCGCATTCGTTACGACGATGGGGAGCAAAGCTTTCACGGGCCCATGCTTGAGGCTGTGGGGGAGAACAGATTTCGGCTGCGGTTTCGCATCGATGGAAACGGCTATTATCGGTTTGTCGACAGCGCTTTGATTTCGCTCTTGGTGCAGGAAATCAATCGGACCCAAATGCCCGTGCGGCTTGGACCGGGGCAGCTCATTATTATCGACAATCACCGTTGCCTTCACTCGCGTGGGCATTATTGCGGGGAGCGGCTTGTGCTTCGGGTCTTGCTCGACACCGAACATCTTGAAGCCGGATTTGAGGAATGTAGCGATGCCACTTAAAGAACTGGCTTCCGTCTATGACCCGGATGATGATGCCAATGCAGACTGGATCGTCCGATCTCCAAAGGCTTTTTTTATTCTCGACGGCGCTTCATCTCTCTTGGGAGAGTCGATCGAAGGCCTTTCCTCTGCCTCTTGGCTGGTGAGGCAGATCGGCAAGAAGCTAGAGGCGTTCGAAGGGCCGAGTGTCGAGGCTGGAATGCATTCGATACTCGAAGATATCGCATCCCAAGCCCAAGCGCTTGACGGCGCTAGCTCAAAATCCGATCCGCCCTTCTGCTGCCTCATCGGATGCATTGAGCACGACGATGTGATCGAGCTAGTGAGCTGGGGCGATTGCCAGGCGATCGTTAGCCTCGGAGAAGATGCGAGTTGCGAACTTTTCGGTTTTAACAGCGTCGCTCTTCTCGACGATGCAATCACACGCGCCGTCACCGCTGAAAAGAGGGCGGGCACGGAGCATTTAGAAGCGTTCCGAAAATACGTTCCGCAGATTGTTGAGAACAGACAAAAGCGCAATGTTGATCGAGGCTATCAGATCCTCGATCTACGCCCTCCGTATGTTGGAATTCCCGAGAGGCGATTTTTAGATAAGCGGCTGGCACATAGAATTTTGCTAACCACTGATGGGTTGTTTCGAGCGGTAACTTGCTATGGAATGGCTACGCTCCAGGAAGTTGCCAGCATAGATTCGCAAGAGCGCCTATCTGATCTACTCCATAGAATGAGAGAGATAGAGGGCGGTGATAAGGGCTGCGATCTCTATCCTCGATTGAAGCCTCGTGATGATGTCGCCGCGATCCTGTTGGATTTTCAGCCCGAATAAGCATGCAAAGGACACTCGCTATGAGCGATGCTCTGGCAACGCATTTCCCTGTTTCGGTGAAAGCCATCGTCGAGACCAATGATGGCTTTGTTCTTCTCAAAAATGAACGAGACGAGTGGGAACTCCCCGGTGGAAAGCTTGAAAACGGGGAGGATCTACGGTCCTGCGCGGTGAGGGAGATTCTAGAAGAAACCGGTTTGGTGATTGAGATCCAATTGCTGGCCCATAGCTGGGTCTACCGGGTCAACGGATGCGAAGTCGTAATCATTGCCTATAAGGCACGGAAGATTTCAACGGAAACGACGCTCTCCTTGAGTGCCGAGCATAAAGAAATCGGGGTGTTCCCTGCAGGTTTGATTGCGCAGCTCAACATGCCGCAAGGTTACAAAGACGCGATTGAGTTGAGCATATCGATGTGCGAGTACGCATGATGCAGGAGGCAATGCGGATCGATCGCGATCACGCGCAAAGTGATAGCTCTCTCGGAGGGCCTGATCTCGACGAGATCATTTCGAGCAGGTTGGGTTTGCGCTCGGATTCGGCCATCGGAAGTATGGCCATTTTTACGGCAAAGCGGATCTTTGGATATCGAGAAGCCCGCCGACTTATGACCGCTCTGGAAGGGTTTAAAGGCGCGGATGCTTTCGATGCGATGGAGAGCCTTGCCGGGATAAAGGTGGAGGTAACTGGCCTGGAGGTTGTTCCAGAGCAAGGAGCAGCTCTTTTGGTGACAAATCATCCGACAGGAGCCCCTGATGGGGTTGCGCTATGGGCAGCTATCAAAGCCAAAAGACGCGACATCAGCTTCATTTCGAGCACAGAGGCTGTATCGTTTTTGCGAGGCGTTGATGATTTTATCATCCCAGTTGATCTTTTGAAATCGAGTGAGGGAGGACGGAACACGCGTAGACTGGGTCACGCGATTCTTCGGGCGGTTAAGCAAGGCCGTCTCATCATAGTCACGCCCGCCGCGCAGATAACGGCAAGGCCAAATGGGATCGAGCCCTACTGGCAAAGTGGATACGCGGAGATTGCGGCACGCTTCAAGCTCCCGGTTATTGCGGCTCATATCTCCGCACGAAACTCGAGGGCATATTATGCTGCCGGGAGGATCAGCAAACCTCTCCAACAACTCTTGGTCTTCCGGCAATTGATCAACAGGCAAGGGAAGCCATTGAAAGTAAGTTTCGACCGAGAGTTGCACACAATTCAAAACACGGCCGAAATCGAAGATTTCAATGCTCGGATCCGTCGGCGCGTTTTCGAGGTGGGAAGTGCTCATGGGTGAGGTTGCGAGGTTCGTATCGTCTCCTGTTAAAATCGTCGATGCGATACCCGCTGGCTGGTCTCTTTTCAGAGAGAAGGAAGATACGACCGCTGCGCACCGCTTTGCAATCGCTTTGGACGGCGAAACCATGGAAGGCCACTTCCGGGCGTACGAGCTTCATTTCGCGAAAAAGGAGAGGCGTGGCGATCTCGACGCGCTTATGGAATGCCTCAGCGACATCAACTCTCTCCGCCGCTTTCCTGAAGAATCGCTAGGCGCCCACTACGCGCGCTATATGGACAAAAATGAACTCAACTTCGACGCGTTTGTTGAGGAGTGCGTGCGTATGCACGAGGGCTACTATTCAAGCAGCCCCACGAGTGAAGCCCAAAAATCGTGGTTCATGATGAACAATATTTGCCACGATTTTTTCCATGTCTTGGGTGGCTACGATATCGACGCCATGGGCGAGCTTTGCGTCCAAGCATTTTTTTCCGCTCAATCGGGCTCTCGCGCCGCTGGTCTTCTCGCCCGAATTGGTTCATTCGCTGCGATGGTCGCTGCACCAGATATATCTGCGCAGAAAATGGTTCGCCGGGCATATGGCCAGGGTCGCGAGGCGAGGAATTTCTCGCTCGTCGACTGGGTTGCAATTGTCGGGGCGCCTATCGACCATGTTCGTCAGAACCTGAATGTGACGCCAAATGAGTTTTACGAACAGGTTCCGAAAGATCGGTTGGAGAGGATTCTGGTAGGAACGGGTGGGGGGAACTGATGGCCAAAGCAAAGGTAAGGCTCGCCATCGGAATCGCGCTCTGCGCGCTTTTTTTAGATGCGATGGCATTTGGGAGCCTTTTGCCTGTTTTGCCTGATTTTTTGCGGCTGGTGGGAATGGAGAGCGAGACGCAGATCGCGGTTAGCGCGAGCATATTGTTGCTGACCTTCGCCGTATTTCAGTTTCTTTTTGTCCCGGTTATGAGCGCGTTGAGCGACCGATTTGGGCGTAGGGCAATCTTGATTCCATCGATGCTGGGCTTGGGATTTGACTATGCGATAATGAGTGTAACCGACAGCATAGTGATTCTCACCATTGCTCGGGCGGTATCGGGCGGTTTGGCAGCAACCTATGCTGTAGCAATTGCGATAGCTGCCGACTGCGTGCCCCCAGAGAAGCGGGCAAGCATTTTTGGCCTTGCTTCTGGAGCGATCGGCGCAGGGTTTGTGTTTGGTCCAGGCCTGGGCGGAATCCTCGGCGAAGTCGCTATCCGGCTGCCGATGATCGTCTCATCTACAGCGTTTTTTGCTGTCGCGGTCATCGCGTATTTTTTCTTGCCAGAAACCCTGGATACGAAAGATCGCAGGACGCCGCAGATTGAAGAGCTGATCCCATTCGTTCAATTTGCCGCAATCAGACATGACCGGTCTGCCATTTACATGCTAGTTGCGGTCTTTGTCATATTTCTCAGCTCGCACGCATATTTCAGCTTATGGCCGTTTTATGCAACTGATATTCTGGACTGGGGCATCGGCAAAGTCGGCCTTTCGATGACGATCTATGGCTGTTTGCTCGCTGTCGTGAGCGCAGTGCTGGTGGGTCCAGCCGAGAAGCTTTTCGGCAGTTGGCGATTGGCTTGCCTGAGTCTTTTGCCAGCCATCATCTCATTCCTGGGCCTAGCTGTCGCGATTCAGGATGTGCCGGTCTATTCGTTTCTGATTCTAGGAGGCCTAAGCGCCGCAACTGTGCCGGCGATTCAGGCGACGCTCTCGCCGCGTTTTGGGGCAGATAGGCAGGGCCAGCTTCAAGGGCTGGTCGCAAGTATGCAGAGTCTCGGGGCAATTGTCGGGCCGCCGGTAATGTTTGCCGCTTTTGCCTCCCCGATAACCGACAAACTCTTGGGCGGATTTATTTATTTGATAGGGGCGGCTGGGCTCTCCATTGGCTTGTTGCTCCTGCTTGCCGCCCGTCCGTCGGGGAAGCACGTCAGAGCTATGGCCAGCTGGCTGGAATCGAGATAGCGCATTGGTCGGGCCCAAGCATTGCCGGCTAGGTGAGAGCGGGCTGAGCGGCTTCGAGTCGTTCGTAGCGATCGGCCCATTCAGCTTTGCACTCTTCTTGCGAATGCCCAGCATAGAAGCCGTCGTCTTCCATTTTGTGAGGGGATGCCGATCCGAGAGATAGAGCGGCGCACACCCCTCGTCGCTTTTCGCCGTGCGTTGAGGTCTCCGCCGAAGCGGATCACTGCGTCGAGCGCCTCCTCCAAACGGCGCTGCCGTGTCGGGGCTGATTTGGCGGAGAGCACATGCTGAACCGCCATACGCTTGCGTCCCGGTGTAAGACAGCCCCAGGCAGCTGCAGCATCGGCATCGCGGTCCAGCGCGGCCTGCAATACGTCGGGGACATCCGTAAGCCTGCGGTGAGTACCGCGGTTCAGGCAGCCTGACGCTGGATTTGAGCGGGTCGCCAGT